>JBGUEO010000001.1:0-453248 GCA_041821315.1 Velocimicrobium sp.
TATGACCGAGTTAGGAAAAGATTTAGTTTCCTATTTGGGAAAATCATTTTATTCGGGAGATGCCTACTTTAAAGGTTACTTTGATAATGTAAAGGTGTATAACCGAGCACTGTCAAAGGTTGAGGTTGCACAGGAACACGGTGTTACTATTTCGGGATTAAAGGGAGCCACTGTGGATGGATGTCAGTTGGCTACATCGAAGATAGATACTCAAAAACAGGTATTAAATTTGTACTTTAACAAGGATAGGAGTAGTCATACGGATTTGTCGAGTGTTCTTCTAAATCTAGTCTTAGAAGATGAATTTAGAGTTATGACGGATCTTTCACAGGGAAGTGACATAACAGGAGATGGAACGCAAGTTGAAATCACTGCCAATGGGTTAACAACTCCACAAATATGGACAATCAAGGGAAGTTTTATTACCAATACTACCAAAAAGCTATTGACCTATGTAGTGAGTGGTGATACGACAAGAACAGATTCTCTTCATTATGCATATTCAACCGATGGAGAAAACTATATTCCATTCAACAATTCAAAGGCAATTTTATATGCTACACTTGGAACTAAGCAGATGGGAAATCCAGTAATTTTTAAAAAAGCGGATGGAAGTTATGGATTAATTGCTACAGATAATAATAAAAGTAGTTATGTTTTATTATATGATTCAATGGATTTGATTCACTTTGAAAACGAGAGATATGTACAGTTAAATACCGCTGGAATATCCGTTACTGATGTTGAATGTAGTTATGATGGGGATACAAGTAGCTATCTGATTTACTGGACGGGAAGCGATGGGAATACCTATATATCCAAAACATCCGATTTTAAAGATTTTACAGAGCCAGTAATAGATCAACATAAAATGACACCAGTAAAGGGAAATTTGCCAGATGGAGCAAGTGAATGTTCTGTATTTGAACTCTCAGAAACTGAACTAGACACATTAAACGAAAAGTTTGGAGAAATTTATAGTACTAAGGTGAGTAACATTGAGCCAATTGATGTAAAAATCGGCGATGAAATGGACAAACTAACAGATTCCATAGATGTAAATTATAACAATGGAGAAACAAAGACATATGGAATCACATGGAATCAGGGGGAATTGGATGCGGTTGATACAAAGACAAGTGGTACATACACCGTAACAGGAACAGTGAATACCAATGAGTATACTAAAACCCCTTTAATCGAACAGAGAGCAGATCCTTATGTAGTAAAGGGAACGGATGGGTATTATTATTTTACCGCATCTTATCCAGTATGTGGGACTGGAGATGGATATGACCGTGTAATCTTACGAAGAGCAACTACGATAGCAGGCTTAGCTACAGCAGAAGAAGTTACTCTTTGGACAGCTGATACAGCAAGTACAGGTTCTTATTTCCGCTATATTTGGGCACCAGAAATGCATCAGATTGGTGGAAGTTGGTATATCTTTTGTACGGCGAGTACATCCAGTAGTAATGTATGGGGAATTCGCCCTCACATTCTAAAATGCACAGGCGATGATATTATGAATCCAGATAGCTGGACAATGCTAGGAGCGATGAAGGCTAAATCCACGGATAGTCAGGCATTTACGGACTTCTCGCTGGATATGACTTATTTTACATGCAATGGAGTTGATTATGTAGCTTGGGCACAAAAAGATTCGATATCTAGTATTTTCATTGCTACGATTGATGCGAGCAATCCACAGCAGCTTACAAGTGATGCTGTTAAAATATCAAGTCCAGATTATGCATGGGAATCCAGTGATGATACGGTAAATGAAGGACCAGTAGCCATTCAAAATAATGGGAAACTATATTTAGCTTTTTCAGCATCTTCTGTTGACAAAACATACTGTCTTGGAGTGATTTCAGCTGATATTAGTGCAGATTTGACCGATGTAAATGTGTGGAGCAAAAATAGATATCCACTATTAACTACGGAAGATTTGGTAGAACAATATGGTCCAGGTCATAATTCATATACAACCGATGAATATGGAAATGCGGTGATTGTATATCATGCGAGACCAGAGGAGTGTGCAAATAAGGAATGTGCATATGCAGCGTATTCTCCTTTGAATGATCCTTGTAGACACACAAGAGTAAAACAGGTATTTTTTGATTCGGAAGGTATGCCAGTAATGAATGTATCTAAAGAAAATGTTTTACCATGGAAGGATAGAACCGTTACCGCTACAATTGTTGTATCAGAACGTGATAAGCCGAGTGAAGAAACGACTGATCCACAGGCTCCATATGCAAAAAGTAATACAAAAGAGAGCATTGGCGATAAAAAGGCGGATGTTGTCATTGGTGATAGTACAAATGGAACGGTTGCAATGCAAGTTTCAGTCAAAAATTCAACCGATGCAGATGGAAAAATAACGGATACGGTTGAACTAAAAGAAGATCAGGCAAAAAAAGTGGTAGATACTATTTTGTTAGATAAGAAAGATATGGTAACGATTGATTTAAGTAAAATAAATGTAGATGAAAAAGAAACAAGTGATTTTGTAAAAGTGGTGCTTTCAAAAGAAGCTTCTGCTGTATTTAGCAAAAATAAAATTGGAATATATGTGAAGCTTTCACAGGTGGATGTTGTTATCCCAATTGAGAGTATCAAAGAACTAGGAGAAGATGGAGTAAATATTACGGTATCTGACATTACACAGGCAAAACAATTGAACGATTCCAAACGAATATTGAAAAAACTTTCAAAGGGGTCATCTATGTTAAGTACACCAGTCGATATCGCAACCAATTATTCTTCAAAGACCCAGATTGTAATTCCAATTTCAGATACGGATGTACCGACGGGTAAGACGAAGTTGAAACAATTTGTTGCTTCATTAGCAGTATTGGTAGAGCATAGCGATGGAGAAAATCGTTTGCAAAAGGGAACCATTGAATACAATGCCTCTGGAAAACCAATTGCAGTATCCATCTGGGTAGATAAGTTTAGTAGTTTTACACTTGTTCAAACATACTTAAAAGAAAAAGTAGTAAAATATAAGACAAAGAAGAGTGCAAAAAAGGTATTAACTGCGAAGTTTACAAAAGCAATCGACAAAAAGACTGTGACAGAAGATAGTGTATATGTATTAGATGTCAAAGGAAATAAGATCGCTGCTAAAGTAAGGGTAAGTGGTAAAAAAATTATCGTTAAGCCAGTAAAGAAATATAAGGCAGGTAAAACATATTCGGTATATATTACAAATAGTGTAGGCTATACAAATGGAAAAACCATTGCTAAAGCAAAACGATATGTTTTTACAATAAAGAAATAAGAGAATAAAAATAGAAGAGATGGTTGCAAAGGAAGAGTGATACTTCACATTGTAACCATCTCTTTTTTTATATCTTATAGAAAAGTTAAGAAAAAGACTTGACAAGTAAGAAAAAATGAGATATAAATAGAATATAAAATTAAATTGCACACAATTAAAAAGCAAACAATTAAAAGGAGGAAATAGAAATGGGATTATACGATATTGAAGTAAAAGATGAGAATGGAAATAAGGTTTCCATGGAGGCGTACAAAGGAAAGGTACTTTTGATTGTAAATACAGCGACCGGTTGTGGTTTTACACCGCAATACGAAGGGCTACAAAAGCTATATGATAAGTATAAAGACAGAGGGTTTATTGTATTGGATTTTCCGTGTAATCAATTTGGCAATCAGGCACCTGGAAGCAATCAGGAAATTCATGAATTTTGCCAATTAAAATATGATACAACATTTCCAATGTTTTCAAAAATTGAAGTGAATGGGAAAAATGAAGAACCATTATTTAAGTATTTAAAACAAAATAGCAAATCACTTTTGGGTACCAAGATTAAATGGAATTTTACAAAGTTTTTAGTAGATCAAAATGGGAATGTGATAGAACGTTTTGCACCCACAACAGAACCGGAAAAAATTGATAGTAAAATTGAAAATCTTTTATAAAAGAAAAGAAATTGGCTAACGCTAATTACAGGAGGAAAAAAATATGGCAGCAGTAAAAATAACAGTAGATAATTTTGAACAAGAGGTTTTAAAAGAAGATAAGCTTGTTTTGGTAGATTTTTGGGCATCTTGGTGTGGACCTTGTAAAATGCTTTTACCAATCGTTGAAGAATTAGCAGATGAGCTAGATGATGTGAAAGTTTGCAAAGTAAATGTGGATGAGCAAGGCAAGTTAGCACAACAATTTAAAGTTATGACCATTCCAACTCTTTTGATTTTTAAAGATGGCAAAGTTATTAAATCATCCATTGGAGCAAAACCAAAAGGAGAGATTTTAGAAATGTTGAAAGAAGCGGAAAACGAGTGAAAAAGAGGTGATTTGATTCAATTAGACCAAAAGGGATATATTGTAGCCAAACAAGAAAAAAATACTGTGGATATGGGAGATACGAGAGTCTGATAAGTCAGGCTCTTTGTTTATGTGAAAGTTTTTTAATAATGCTTCTTAATGGATTAAATTTAGATTTAATAAGAAAAATATGGTGAAACTATACAATCAAATAGGGCAGGATATTTGATAATTGTACCAAAAAATCAAGAAGAATGAAAAAAAACTGACATTTAACCGAATAAAGTGTTAGAATAGAAGTAAGTATCATGTGGTGTGAGTTTTTTTTGATTTTAGAAAGTGAAGGAGAGGATAACATGTTTGAAGTAGGCGATTATATTATTTATGGAAATAATGGGGTATGCAAGGTGGATAAAATCGGTACAATGGATGTATCAGGAACACCAAAGGGTAGATTGTATTACACGCTATCACCTGTGTATGCAAAGGGAAGCACGGTATTCACTCCGGTTGATAATAAAAAAGTAATGATGCGACCTGTGATCTCAAAAGAGGAAGCTTGGAAATTAATTGATGATATGAATAATATCGATACATTATGGATTTCGGATGAAAGACGAAGGGAAGAATGCTACAAAGATGCACTTAAAAGCTGTGACGCAAGAGAGTGGATAAAAATAATTAAGACGCTTTATATCAGAAAGAAGTCACGAGTAGCAGAAGGAAAAAAAGTAACAACAAGTGATCAAAAATATCTTCGTATGGCAGAGGATAGTCTGTTTGGAGAATTGGCCATTCCACTAGAAATGGATAAAAGTAAAGTGGAAGACTTTATTGCAACACGAGTAAAAAAGTTAGAGGTGTAAGTGTGAACAATTAAATAGCAGACATGTTCAATAAAGGAACCTTCATATCCGAGAGAAAGTAATGATTCTTTGGTGATGGGAGGTTTTTTTTGCTCTTGCAGTTTGCCGTTTGAATGATTGCACATTTATGATTGACAAAGGGATTATGTTCAGCATAAAATTGAATAAAATAGATTAGCGTTACTTATTTGGTAAGGACTGAAAGGAGACATAGAATGCGGCTTATTATATTGGAGATGAGATTGAGAATGAAAATGAACTCATACCTCGTAATCCTGCTTTTTTTAAAAGTAAGTATAATATAGATATATGTGTTCGTCATGAGGTACTGAGGGTTGATCCGAAAAACAAAAGGATTGTAATAAAAAATTACACGACAAATGAAGTCTTTACAGATACCTATGACAAATTATTATTTGCGACAGGAGCAACGGTCACTCTTCCACCAATAAAGGGAATTATTTCAAAAAATGTATTTTCGCTGCGGACGATTGGTGATATGATTCAAATTAAAGAGTATATTAGGAAAATGCAAGTCAAATCAGCGATTATTATTGGATCTGGCTTTGTAGGACTTGAGGTTTGTGAAAATTTGGTAAAAATTGGAACAAAAGTAACGTTGATTGAAAAGCTCCCACAAGTTACTCCAGGTTTGGATGAAGATATGGCAATCTATGTGGAAGAGCATTTAAAAGCAAATGGAATAACTGTAGTTACAGGAGCGACTATAGCACAAATAGAAGATGGTGTTATATTTGAAGATGGTAGAAAATTAGCTGCCGACTTGGTGATTTTATCAGTTGGTGTCCGACCAAACACAGAACTTGCGACAAGGGTAGGAGTGGAACTTGGTATAACCCGTGCAATCAAAGTAAATGAGAAAATGATGACTAATATAGAAGATATTTATGCTTGTGGTGATTGCTCGGAACAATTTCATGTGGTAACAGGCAAAGCAGTCTATCGACCAATGGGATCCACTGCAAATAAAACAGGACGAATTGCAGGTGATGTGATTACAGGAGGCAACTTGTCGTTTCGTGGAATTTTAGGAACTGGAATATTTAAAATTTTTGATAAGACGGTTGCGCAAACTGGTTTATCGGAGAGAGAAGCAAGACGGGAAGGGTATGATTTTAGATAATGCAATTAATAAAAATAGAACGCTCATTACAGCGAACGAACTAAAGATTCGAATGGAATCTGGGGAAGCGTATGAATTGATAGATGCAAGAGTTCCTTCTCAATATGCACAGGACCATATCAAAACGGCTAAAAATATTCCTCATGATAAATTGAGGGAGGCACTCAAAAATATAGATAAAGATGTGCCTATTATAACCTATTGTAATAAGGGAGTTACCGGAAATGCAGTACAAAATATTTTGCTAAATCATGGATGTAGAGAAGTGTATAATCTTTCCGGTGGTCATAAAAATTACAAAAAGAGAAAAGAGGTTCTTTCATGAAAATTGTTATGATTAATGGGCAAAACCATAAGGGTTCAACTTATCATATAGGAAGAATGTTAGCAGAAAAACTGACAAGTGATGATATGATTGATGAAGTATATTTGCCAAAAGATATGCCAGAGTTTTGTTGTGGATGTACCAAATGTTTTATGGAAAGTGAATTACATTGTCCTCATTACAAACAGATAGAACCAATTACAAAATTAATGAATTCTGCCGATTTGATGATTTTTACTACACCTGTCTATGTGTATCATGCGACTGGTTCAATGAAAGCGTTGCTTGATCATTATGGATATCGTTGGATGGTGCATAGACCAGAAGAAAAAATGTTTAAAAAGCAAGCTATCTGTATTTCAACCGCAGCAGGTGGAGGTATGAAATCAGCATGTAAGGATATAAAAGATAGCTTGTTTTACTGGGGAGTTGGAAGAATTTATTCTTACGGAGTAGCGGTGCGGGCTGTCTCGTGGAAGTCAGTTACAGAGAAGAAGAGGGCTTCTATCGAGAAAAAAATGGATAAGATAGCAAGAAAAATTAGAAAAACAGAGGGCAAGGTGCGACCTTCCATTAAGACAAAGGCATTTTTTAATCTTATGCGATTGATGCAAGGCAAAGGGTGGAATGCGGCGGATGTTACCTATTGGAAGGAAAAGGGATGGGATAAAAAAGGGCGTCCCTGGAAAAAATAGGATACATAGAGGTAGGGGAAAAAAAAAAGAAACAATATGTAAATTGAGAGTTTGAAGGGAAAGCGCATGAATATACAGATATTTGGAATGACAAAATGTTTTGATACAAAGAAAGCACAGCGGTATTTTAAGGAACGAGGTATAAAATACCAGTTTATAGATTTAAAAGAAAAGGGAATGAGTAAGGGAGAGTTTCGTAGTGTGAGGCAAGCAGTTGGAAGCTTGGATGCTATGTTGAATGAATCTTGCAAGGATAAACAGACCCTCCTTTTAGTCAAATATTTGGTAGAAGAAGAAAAAGAAGAGAAGGTATATGAAAACCAGCAAGTGATAAAGACTCCAATTGTTCGGAATGGGAAAGAAGCTACACTAGGCTATCAGCCAGATATGTGGAAGGAATGGAGGGAATAAATCAGTGTAGCAAAGTAAATAAATAAAAAATGATGGAGGAATAGCAAAATATTTCTGCAATAAGAAAAAAACAATCCTATTAACTAATAGTAAAACGAGCGCAATGCTAAAAATTGTAAAAATAGTAAAAATATGTTATACTTTCATATAGAAGTAATGTAGATGGTGTAATTTTACGATATTTATTCAGTGAAATTGCTTCAAAAAATGATGAATATGAAGGAGAAAAGGAATGAGGGAAAAAAAAATTAGTGTGGGGATTGGTTTTGCTACTGGAAGAAAACATTTTCAACGAGTCTTGCGAAGTTATATTTATAATTGGAAAGAATCAAGTCTGGTAGATAACGTGAATGTCAGTTTGAATTTGTTTGTTGCCTATGATCTAAATTATAAGAAAACAAAAAAAACAGATTATACAAAAGTAAGCCAAGATATATCAGATATGCTTGAAAGTAAACATTTTATTGGAATCGAAGAAGTGGAAGAGGCAAAGAGAGAATTAGTAGACGGGGGAGTAATTGAAGAGAACGAAGCTACTGCATTTTTTGGAAAAGGGTATGCTTCTTCGAGAAATATTGTAATGTATTATGCAATAAAAAGTAAGATGGATTATGTACTATTTTTAGATGATGATGAATATCCGGTAGCGGTTACAAAGAATTTGGACACAGCAGTTTGGGGGGGGCAACATGTACTAAAAACACATTTGCTAAATATTGAAAATGCAGATATTACCTATGGCCATCACTGCGGTTACATTTCGCCAATTCCCTTTTTGGAATTTTCAGAGGTATTACCAGAAGATAGTTTTCGCTTATTTATACAGGCGATAAGCAATGACATCGTTAATTGGGAGAACATAAAGGGAATTATGAAAAATGGTGGTGTTTCATATGCGAATACGGAGCCATTGACTGACAAAAAAGTCATTGAAGTAGAGGAAGTTAATCATACAAAGTTTATTTCTGGTTCGAATCTTTGTATTAATTTATCAGAACCGAATAGAGTTTTTCCTTTTTATAATCCACCGGGAGCGCGTGGTGAAGATACTTTTTTAAGTACTTGTCTTAGCAGTCGAAAGGTGTTACGTGTACCGTGTTATACATTTCATGATGGGTTTTCTTCTTACAATCACTTATTATCTGGAGTACTTCCAATAAAACTAAAGTTCATAAAACCAGATTCAAAAGAGATAATTAAACGTTTTTACAATACTTGTATTGGATGGGTTCGATACAAACCACTTTTACTCTATATTACAAATCGAGAGTCTTATCAAGATAAAATAAATGAAATGACACAAGAATTAGATGAGACTTTGCCTCAAATATGTCAGTATTTTGATACACAGGATTTTTTGAATATAGCGAAAGAGTTAAAGAAATATGATAAAAATGTTAAAAAGCATTATGAAGATTTTGAGGAATATAAAAGAATATGGTCTAAGATAATGGGTATATTTTAGTATGTAATTCTCGAAAGCAGTATGCCATCAGTACATAAATAGAATGAAAAATTATTGACAATAGCTCAAAATGCTAGTAATCTATTAATAGAGTTTGGTTACCTTTATAAAAAGGATGACAAACTCTATTTTTAAAATATCGAATAGTTTTAAAAAAACATTCGAAGAAAAAGGAACATGTGGAAAATATTCACATGCCTTGAATTTACGTGCCGGGAAAGCGGCAGATGGGAGCGATTATGAAAAAAAGAGTATTTGTAGTAATGATGGCAGCGGTTATGGGGATGATTTTGATGACGGGCTGCAAAAGTAAAGATGTAAATGAAGCATCCAGTGAAAATGAGAAACAAGTAGAAACACAAGAACCGGAGGATAGCGAAGCGGTTGCGGATACTCCAGAGCAAGAGGAAAATACAGATACCGATTTGTCGGGGCATTCACTCATGATATATTGTGGTGCAGGAATGACAGAACCTTTCCAAAAAATTGCAGATGAGTTTATGCAAGAGACCAAGTGTGAGGTAAATGTTACCTATGCAAATGCAAGTCAAATTCAGTCTCAGATTACAACTTCGGAAGAAGGAGATATGTTTATTGCAGGGTCTCAAGATGAGGTTGATCGAGTAAAAGATTATGTAGTAGACCAAAAAGCTTTGGTGAAACATATTCCTGTTTTAGTAGTAGCAAAAGAAAATCCAAAAGAAATCAATGGATTGAGTGATTTGACAAAGGATGGCGTTACTTTTATTATGGGTGACACAGAATCCACTCCAATTGGAAAGATAGCAAAAAAAGCACTTACGGAAGCTGGTATTTTTGACTCCATAGATATTGAGGCTACAACAACGACAGCACCGCAGCTTGCAACAGCAATTGCCGCAAGCGAAGCAGATGCAGCAATTGTCTGGAAAGAAAATTGTAAGGATGATGGAATTGAAATTGTGGATACGACAGATCTAGATGCCTCTATTAAAACAATACCTGCGGTAACACTTAATTGTTCCGATGATACAGAAACATTGGGAAAATTTTATGAATATCTGGATACAGATGCAGCAAAAGAAATATGGATAAGTTTTGGATACGAAATTGCAGAATAGGCAGGGACAGCAATTAAAGATAATAAGGAAAAGAACAAAGATGAAAGAAAAACGAGATTTTTTTTCAACAATTACAATTATAATAGCGCTGCTGGTGATTTTTTTCATCGGCAGTGCTATTTGTGCAATTATTATTGGAGGTTTACCAAATCTTATCGATGCGATTTGTTCCAAAGAAATTCAATTCGCATTTGGGTTAAGTGTCTCGACGGCTTGTATTTCAACTACAATTGTAATGGGATTGGCACTTCCTACGGCGTATGCATTGACAAAAACCAATATGCCATTTAAGAAAATCGCGGGAGTAATGATTGAACTGACATTATCACTTCCCTTTCTTTTGCTGGGACTTAGTTTACTCATTCTATTTTCGACAAGTGCAGGGAAAGCACTGAAGGAAATGGGTTTTAAAGTTGTGTTTTCACCACTTGGTATTGTGATGGCACATATATTGGTAAATTTACCGTATGCAATTCGCTTGGTTCGTACGGCAATGGAGGAGGTCGATGAGCGACTTGAATTTATCGCACAGACATTGGGAGCTAGTAAATTTAGAGTGTTTCTTACGATTTTACTGCCAATGTGCAAGTCAAGTATCATTAGTACAACCATACTGACATGGTCTAGAGCACTCGGAGAATTTGGTGCTACTTTAATGTTAGTTGGAATTACTCGTTTTAAAACTGAAACGTTACCAGGCAGTATCTATTTAAGTATATCAACAGGAAATAATAGCATGGCTATGGCAACGGCTACAATTATGCTCCTTATATCAGGATTGACAATAATAATTACAAATTCAATGAATCGCTCCAAACAAACAAATCGAATGGGAGATCGGTAAACATGGAAGGAAACATAAAGATCCGAAACTATTGTGTGTCAAGGGGGAATTTTCAACTCAATAATATTAATCTTGAAATAGAAGGTGGCGAAATATTTGCAATTCTTGGAAGAACTGGATCTGGAAAGACGGTTTTACTGGAATCAATTATTGGGATGTATGCTGGAGAATGCGGTGAAATTTTAATTGATGGTCAAAATGTTTTACTACTTTCTGTCGAAGACAGTAAAATTGGGTTTGTTTATCAAGATTATCAACTATTTCCCCACATGAAGGTGTATGATAATATTATATATGGATTGAAGATGCATCAAAAATCAAAAAAGGAACAATTCGAAAAGGCTGAGTATTTGATGAATTTATTAGGAATATCTTATATAAGGGATCAATACCCATGCACGCTCAGTGGGGGAGAATGTCAAAGAGTGGCATTGGCTCGAACGCTGGCACTTGAACCTTCCATTCTTTTATTGGACGAGCCATTTTCAGCACTTGATCCAACAACAAAGAAAAAAATGTATCAGGAAATTGTAAACATCCATAGAAAGTTTCAATGTACCATAGTGTTTGTTACACATGATTTTAAGGAGGCTCAAGTGCTTGCAAAAAGAGTGGGAATCGTACTAGGGGGTGAGCTCAAAGCGATTGTCGAGAGTCAAAATTTATTAACTGCAACATATGAATCTGAAGTAGAAGAATTTTTAGGAAGGATGTAGACAGATGACAGATAAAGAATTATTTTTGTTATTAAAGAAAGAATTTATTCGGATCCTTGAAAATGAAAAAATGCTCGAGGATGAGGTTGAGGTTTCCATGAAAACGTTGACTCCATATGAGGCAATTGGAATCACAAAGCGGAAGGATTTTCCGATTGTTTCCGGAAAAGAAGTGATGTTACAGGCAGAATATAGGGGAGCGTACGGACAGGCATTTACCGATTCTCCCGCAGTATTTAATGGAACGATGAAAGAGATTTGTGCATTGAATTTGTTGGAAGATATGCATGCAAGAGGCTTGTTTGTAGCGACTCTAAATGCAGTGATGAATTATTTGAACAAAGCAGATCGTTGTGTTCATTGTAAGAATGATGGACCAGAGTTATGTGCTAGAAAGGTTGTAGATGAAATAAAAAAACAATACGGAGAACCTAAAATTGCTCTTGTTGGATATCAACCTGCTATGTTGGAAGAGTTAGCAAAATATTTTGAGCTTCGAGTTCTCGATTTAAATCAAGCAAATATTGGACAGATGCGATATGGTGTTTTAATCGAAGATGGGGAAGAACAATATAACCAAGCGATTGCATGGGCGGATTTGATTTTGTGTACAGGTAGTACATTATGTAATGGAACTATTATTAAGTATATGCAGTTAGAAAAGGAGGTTCTCTTTTTTGGAACGACACTTTCAGGGGCAGCTCCCATACTACACTTGAGACGAATTTGTTTTGCGGATGATTAAAATACATTTTATTATTGCAAGAAAAGGAGATAAAAGGTATTATAATTAAGACAAAACAATCAAGGAGAGAACAATGGCAATATTAAAATTAGCACCAGCTTGCAAAGACTATATTTGGGGTGGCACAAAATTAAAGGATGAATTTGGTAAAAAATTTGATGGTGACAAATTGGCAGAAACCTGGGAATTATCTTGTCATCCAGATGGTCCATGTACGATTCTTAATAAAGATAAATATGGACTTACGTTACAAGAATATATCGAAATACAAGGAAAAGAAATTCTTGGTACGAATTGTGAACGGTTTGAACAATTTCCCATTTTGATTAAATTAATTGATGCAAAAGATAATTTATCCATTCAAGTGCATCCAGACAATACATATGCCTTAGAGCATGAAAAACAGTATGGAAAGACAGAGATGTGGTACGTGGTGGATTGTAAGGAAGGTGCCTCTCTTTATTATGGGTTTGCAAGTAAGGTGACAAAAGAAGAGTTCAAAATGCGAATTGAAAATAATACATTGTTAGAGGTGCTGAATCGAGTTTTGGTGAAAAAGGGGGATGTATTCTTTATAGAACCAGGGACAATACATGCAATTGGTTCTGGAATATTGATTGCAGAAATTCAACAAAATTCAAATGTAACTTATCGTGTGTATGATTACGGAAGAATTGGAAATGATAAAAAACCGAGAGAACTTCACATTGACAAAGCACTTGCGGTTACGAATATGACTCCAAGAACGCAAGCCTATGATTTTGGAACACATATTGGTATGTGTGATTATTTTATAACAGATAAAATTGAGCTACAAAAAGAGGAGACATTTGATGTATCAAATGAATCGTTTTGTTCGTTGTTAATAACCGAAGGCAGTTTGTCAATCTATTCTGGAACCGAGCAAGTCGATGCAAAAAAAGGGGATAGCATACTTTTGACTGCTGGAAGTGGGAGTTGCACGTTGAGGGGAACCGCGGATGTTATAAAAACAACGATTGGAGGAATCCATAATGTATAGAATTGGAATTGATTTAGGTGGAACGAATATCAAAGTTGGAATCGTGAATGCAGAAGATGAGATTATAGAAAAATATTCGGTAAAAACGATGGTAGAACGTCCATATCAAGAAATTATTAAGGATATGGGTGCGGCCATTTTTTATGTGTTAGAGCAAGCTGGTATTTTGAAAGAAGAATGTGTGAGTATTGGAATTGGAAGTCCAGGGACAGTGGATGCAAAAAACGGAGTAGTTTTATATTCCAATAATTTTAATTGGGAAAATATTCCACTTGTTGCTGAACTTAAGAAATATATTAATTTACCGATTTATATAAGCAATGATGCGAATTGTGCAGCATTAGGTGAAACGGTTGCAGGAGCGGCAAAAGGCTGTGAAAATGTTATTTTACTTACGCTTGGTACTGGAGTAGGCGGAGGAGTTGTGCTTGGAGGAAAAGTTTTTGAAGGTGGACATGCTGGTGGGGCTGAACTGGGGCATACGGTAATTGTAGAAGGTGGAGAACTATGTACTTGTGGAAGACGAGGGTGCTTAGAAGGTTATGCATCTGCAACTGCATTGATCCGAGATACAAGGCGGGCGGCAAAAGAAAATCCGCAATCAATTATCATGAAATTGTGCAACAAAGAGTTGGATGAAATAAATGGAAAAACACCGTTTGAAGCAGCAGAATTGGGAGATACAATAGCACAAGATGTGATTGACGGGTACATCATGCATCTGGGAATTGGAATTACGAATATGATTAATATTTTTCGTCCAGATAAGGTTTTGTTAAGTGGAGGAATCTGTAATCAGGGTGAGAAATTAACAAATCCATTGAATGACGCTGTAAAAGGAGCGTGTTTTGGGGGAGAAAAAGCGTTTATTGCATCGGTTGAGCGTGCAAAACTGGGAAATGATGCAGGGATTATTGGTGCGGCAGCATTGGGGGAATAGTATGAAAAAGAAGGCATTGTATCAAAAAATATTTGAAGAACTATTAGGAGAAATCAATGCTGGTAAATATAGGGTGGGTGATAAATTACCTTCTGAAAAAGAACTGGCGTTGCAGTATGGAGTTAGTATTATAACAAGTAAGCAGGCGTTGGAGCTTTTGGTAGAACAAGGGAGGATTGTTCGAAAACCTGGACTTGGATCTTTTGTGACAGAGCAAACATGCAAAGAAGAAATGATTTCGCAGGATAGGGAAGAAAAACGAAAAAAAATATGTGTAATATTTGATACATTTGATGATACATTTGGTAGTTATATATTAAGCAGTATAGAACATGCTTGCAATCAAAACCAATGGGATATGATGTTACAGTGTACGTATGGAAGCATTGATGAAGAAAAATTGGCAATTTCAAATGCATTAAATGCCAATGTTTCGGGTGTAATTATTATGTGTGTGCAAGATGAAATATTTAATGAAAGTATTTTACGGTGTTCGTTAGAAAACTTTCCAATTGTGTTATTGGATCGTATTATGGAGGGTGTTTCAATACCATGTGTTACAACTGATAATTTTGCTGCAGCGAAAGAATTGACGGATTGCTTGTTTGAAAGGGAAAATGCTCACATCTGTTTTGTGTCCCATCAATATCATGAAACACCAACGATAAAAGAACGATTACGAGGATTTATTGAAAGTAATTTGGAACATCAAATTATTGTAAGCGACACAAATAAAATCCTTGATATGCATTATTACATGGTAGAAACAGATTCTATGCAAAAAAATCGACAGGAGGATGAGCTTCGAATACATAACTATTTGAAAGACAATCCTCAAGTCACTGCTTTTTTTGCGGTTCAATATGATTTGGCACTCATTATCTATAAAGTGCTTCTTAAATTGGGATTGCAGGATAAAATACAGATAGCAGTATTTGATGGACCCGATCAAGAAATGATTCCGGTACCTGTATTTATAAGAGTTTTGCAAGATGAGAGAGCAATGGGAGTTACGGCAGTGAAATTGCTTAAAGAGAGAATGGAAGGAAAACCAGCAATGGATAGGGTATATATACCATATACCATTGTGACACCATAGTATAATTTAGAATATTTTAAATCATAGGAAAGAAGGCTAGAATAAATAGCTTTCTTTTTTTGGGGAAAACGTTGCAATTAAAAGGATTTTAGAAATTGACTATGTATAAATAATATAATAATATACAATATAATATAATAAATATATTGACATATAGAATAATATATATTATATATAATATATAGGATATTAAATTCTATATTACATTAAGCTTATGGAGGTAAGAAGGAACATGAAGAAAAGATTAATTGCGGGCATCGTATCAGTAATGATGGTTGCATCGCTAGTAACAGGATGTGGAACTGGCTCTGGGACAGACAAAGGAAATGCACAAGCAGAGAAGGATTCTTCTGCTAAAACAAAATTAACGATTGCTTATGTAGATACCAATGATGATGGAGACGGGAATTCGCAATATAAGCAGATTATGAAAGCATATGATAGTTGGGACAAAAAAGATCAGGTAGAACTTGACCTCCAACCGATTATAGCTACAGATAGTGATTATTTTACAAAGATACAATTGGAATTATCCTATGATTCAACAACTCCAGATATTTTTTGGGAAGATACCTTCCAATTGAATTCAGATGTAAATGCAGGTTATATTACAGATTTAACCGAATATGTAAATGGCTATGAAGATTGGTCAACTAATTATATTGATGCGGTGAAAGAAGGTGTTACAGGAGCAGATGGAAATGTTTATGCAGTTCCTGCAAGCACCGATTTAAGAGGACTTTGGTACAATAAAAATGTATTTGAAGCCGCAGGACTTGGAAGAGACTGGCAGCCTGAAACATGGGAAGATATTTTAAATGCATGTCGTACCATCAAAGAAAATAGTGCGGAAGATGTTGTTCCGATGTGGTTTCCATGCAGCAGTGCGGATGGAGAAGGAACAAGTATGCAGACATATGAAATGCTTTACTATGGAACTGGTGAAAAATTAGTGGATGATTCCACTGGAGTTTGGACAGCAAAGAGTCAGGGAATCTTAGACACCTTAGGTTTTGTTAAAACGATTTTTGATGAAGATATGGGTGGCGAGATTGCAGAGAGACTTGATACCAATTCTTGGGTATATGCAGCGCAGTACATGGCTGAGGATAAACTTGGAATTTATTTAGATGGCTCATGGACATATAATAATTTTAAAGAAGGCGCGAGCTACGAGATGGATGACTTTATAAACAACTTGGGTTTTGCAAAGATGCCACTTCAAAATGGGGGCGGGTATGTTACAATGTCTGGTGGCTGGAGCTGGGCAATTCCAGAATTAGCAGACCAAAAAGATCTAGCATTTGAATTTATTGAACAGATGATGCAACCTGATAATTATATTGAATATTTGACTGGAAGTGGCAATTTAGCAACCAGAGATATGTCAGATTTTGAAGCGTATACATCAAGACCATATTATAAAGAGTTTACAGAAGGTAGTGAAAATGCTACCTATAGACCACATGATGAAAATTATTCACAAGTATCTACTTACATTTATCAGATGGTAGATTCAATCGTAAGAAATAGTACTTCACCCGAAGACGCAATGAGTACATTTGCGACAAGTGTGGAAGGAACGGTCGGAGCTGATAAAGTTGTCGATTTAACCAAATAATAAGAAGTTGATTTGAAACTACGAATTGGGAAGATTTCAATCATGATGATAGAGTGATTAGAATCTTCCTGATTTATATTTTATTAGGAAAGATTAAAGTGGGGTAAAAAAATGACTACAAAAAAGCTGAAATCATTTTGCTCTAAAACGATTTATTTATTACCGGCAATCATATTAATTGCAGTTTTATTTTTATGGCCAATTATTATGACTGTATATTATTCGTTAACTAATTTGGCATTGACTGGCTCTGCAGCAGCAAATTTGCAGTTTATCGGGCTGGATAATTATAAAAAACTATTAACTGATGCGGAAGTTGGAATCAGTATCAAAAATACGATTATATTTGTAATTGGTTCTGTGATAGGGCAGACTTTTTTAGGATTTACAATTGCTTACCTTATGCAAAAGAAGCATAAAATATTTCGAAGTGTCATCGGTTCGATTGTTTTAGTAGGATGGGTAATGCCAGAAATGGTAGCAGCAATTTGCGCATATTCCTTTTTGACGGATAAAGGTACATTGAATGCAATTTTAATTACCATTGGGATACAAAAGATTTCATGGCTATTTAAATATCCGGTTGCGTGTATTGTAGCAGCTAATATTTGGCATGGAACGGCATATTCTATGATGATTTATCAGGCAGCACTGGATAACGTATCAGATGAAGTCAAAGAATCAGCAAAAATGGATGGTGCTAGTGCATTACAAAATGTGTTTCATATTGTTATACCAATTATTAAAAACACAATTTTTACGAATACAATGATGATTACGCTAATGACATTAGGAACATTTGGTATGATTTATACGATGACTGGAACTACGGTTCAGACACTTCCAATCTTTATGTATATTCGTGCATTTAAGAATTATCAGTTGGGCTATGGAACAGCAATTTCTATGATTTTATTAGCAATTGGCGTTATGTTTAGTTTGGTTTATGTAAAAATTCAAGGAAAGGAAGTGAAGGAGTGATATGAAAGATAAAAGAAATAAGGTAGGCGATTATATCGTCTTGACAATCGTTGGAATCATTTTTTTACTTCCCTTATGTTGGGTAATATTAGCTTCCTTTGATACCAATGCAACGGTAGCAGCAAAACTGCCAAGCGTTACACTTGAAAATTATAAATCAGTAATTACAAGTGTAAGTATATTAAAATCATTTGGAAATGGATTGGTACTCTCGTTTGGAGTATCGATCATGGTAATTGTTATCTCGGGATTAGCAGCATATCCGTTATCTAGGTTTAAAATGAAACACAAAAGAAAGTTTATGCTGTCTATGTTATTTATGACATCATTACCGATTACAACAATTATGGTGCCAGTTTATAAAATGTTTATTGTCTTAAAGCTATATGATAATATGCTAGGTATTATATTGTTTATGACGGCCTCTTCCATGCCATATGCAATTTGGATGATGAAAAATTTTATGGATTCGGTACCAAATTCGCTGGAAGAGGCGGCTTGGTGCGATGGTGCAAGTCGTATTAAAGGGATTTTAAGGATTATTGCTCCATTGATGATGCCTGGAATTCTTACCATTGGTATCTATACATTTTCTGGATGCTGGGGAAACTTTTTTGTTCCATTTATTTTGCTCTCCTCAAGTGAAAAATATCCAGCGTCAATTACGCTGTATCAATACTTTAGTCAACATACGGTATCATACGGATTACTGGCAGCATATTCCGTTATGTATGCAATGCCAAGTGTTGTGTTATATGTTATTACACAAAAGTGGATGTCAAAAGGATTTAGTATGTCTGGCGCAGATAAAGGTTAAATAGGTAAAAGGAGTGAAAGTCAAATGTTTTTATTAAAGGAAAGAAGCAAAAAATTAATTGAAAAATTAGAAGATATGATATATGTAAAACCGCAACATTTGGAGTCTTATAAAGTAAAACATACAACCAAGCGATATTTAGATGTTATAAATTTGGACGTATCTACTTGGGATGAGTTTGATTGTTCCAAGATTTGGGGTGGAGATAATGAGTATTTTTGGTTTGCTGTAACCGTTACGATTCCAGAAAGCTTTGACGGAACGTGTGTTGTATATGAATTGAAAACTGGAAAAGAAGGGGAATGGGATGCAACCAATCCACAGTTCCTTGCCTATGTAAATGGATACATTTGCCAGGGACTGGATGTGAATCATCGTGAAATTATGTTAAGTGAGTGTGCAACTGCTGGTGAATCATATCAGATTATTCTATCTGCTTTTACAGGAGATTCTAACTTTGATTTAACGATGGACTCGTATATTCGGATCCTTGATCGTACAATTGAACAATATTATTATGACATTAAGATCCCGTATGAGACAGCGCGTCTTCTTTCCGAAGATAGTGAAGAGTACTACACGATTATGAAACATTTGACTAATTCATTAAACCTCGTTGATTTTCGACAGAAATATTCGGAAGAGTTTTATCAGAGCATTGAAAAGGCAGATGAATATATACAAAAAGAGTTTTATGAAATGGAAGGTACAAGAGAAAAGCCCGAAGTCTATTGTGTTGGGCATACTCATATTGATGTTGCTTGGCTATGGACATTAGCGGTCACAAGAGATAAAGCAGTTCGCAGTTTTTCTACGGTATTAAATTATATGAAGGAATATCCGGAGTATATTTTTATGTCAAGCCAACCACAGCTTTACAAATATGTCAAGGAAACTGCTCCAAAAGTCTATGAAACAATCAAGGAAATGGTGAAGCAGGGTAGATGGGAAGCGGAAGGTGCAGCTTTTGTTGAACCAGATTGTAATTTGACTTCAGGAGAATCTTTGATAAGACAAATTTTATATGGAAAGCAATTTTTCAAAGATGAATTTAATGTAGATAGTAAAATTCTTTGGCTTCCAGATGTTTTTGGCTATTCGGCAGCGCTTCCTCAAATTATGAAAAAATGTGGAATAGACTATTTTATGACGACAAAAATTAGCTGGAATGAAGTAAATAAAATGCCATATGATACATTTGAATGGGAAGGCATTGATGGAACGAAAATATTGACGCACTTTATTTCCACACAAGATTATCAGGCAAAGGCTGTGGAAGGCGGAGCTGAAACGGAACATTTTACAACCTACAATGGACATTTAAATCCTTCTCAGGTAAAGGGATGCTGGAATCGTTATAGTCAGCGCTATCTAAATGAAGAAGTATTGATGTCCTATGGGTGGGGTGATGGTGGTGGTGGCCCTACCAAAGAAATGATTGAAACTCAGAGGCGGTTAGAAAAAGGAATTCCTGGCTGCCCAAAAACAAGACAAAGTACTGCCATGCAATTTTTTAAGACCTTAGAGGAACGTACAAAAAATAATAAAGAGACTCCTTCTTGGGTTGGAGAACTTTATTTAGAATATCATCGAGGCACATATACCTCAATGGCAAGAAATAAGAAATACAATCGAAGAGGTGAGTACCTATTAACAAATACCGAGTTTTTACGTGTATTTGCAAAGGAAAAATTAAGCTTAGCATATCCAAAGGAAAAATTATATGATATGTGGGAAATTTTAATGCGAAATCAGTTTCATGACATACTTCCAGGATCTTCGATTCATGAAGTATACGAAGAGTCAAAATTGGAATATGAAAAATTATTTCAAAATACCACTTCTATGGAGCAAGAAGCATTACAGGCATTGAGTTTTTCAATTGATACAAAGCAAGGAAATATCATCGTGTATAACCCAAATAGTTTTGTTGCTGCAGACTTTATTTATCTATCTTGTGAAGATGTTGGAGATGAAAAATCAGTTACGGATGGGAGAAGAATCTTTCCAATTCAGAAAATATCCGATACACAGATGCTCTCTTATGTCACGGAAGTACCGGCAAAAGGATATAAAACGATATGGTTTACACAAGTGTATGCGTTGGTTGATAACGTTAAGATGAGTAAACATGAAGTTGAGACTCCCTATTTAAAGGCAGAACTTGATTCAAACGGTCATTTTATTCGTATTTATGATAAGATGGAACATCGTGAAATTATAAAAACAGGTGAAAAAGCAAATGTAATTCGTAGTTTTGAAGATTGCCCACATAATTTTGATGCATGGGATATTAATAATTATTATGTGGAAAAATCATGGGATGTAGATCAAGTGGAATCGATTTGCGTCATCGAACAAGGACCGGTACGATATAGTCTTCGCATTGAACGAAAATACTTAGAATCCACGATTATTCAAGATATTTATTTTTATCCAAATTTATGTAGAATTGATATTAAAAATAGCATTGATTGGAAACAAGAGCAAATTTTATTAAGAGATTATTTTCCACTAAATATTCATGCAAATGAAGCAACGTATGAGATTCAGTATGGAAATGTCACAAGACCGACTCATTACAATACCTCGTGGGATTTCGCAAGGTTTGAAGTTTGTGCACACAAATGGCTTGATTTATCAGAGCATGGATATGGTGTCAGCATATTGAATGATTGTAAGTATGGTTGTGATGTGCATGATGGCGTCATTGGATTAAGTATGTTAAAATCTGCTATTTATCCGAATCCTACCGCAGATAAAGAGCAGCATGAATTCACATATTCGATTTTACCACATAAAAATGGATGGCGTGAGGCAAAAACAGTACAAAAGGCGTATTTACTAAACAATCCACTGATAGCAGAAAAAAAGACAAACCAAGGTGGAACACTTAACGATGAAGATTCCCTCATCTCGGTGAATGTGGATAATGTAATTGTAGAAGCAATCAAATGTGCGGAGGATGGGGACGGAATCGTTATTCGTCTGTATGAATATTTTAATCAGACAACGGATGTAGAAATTTCCCTTGGTGTTGAGACAGCAGAAGCATTTACGTGTGATATGCTAGAACATATTCAAGATGAAATACCAGTTGATCATTATCAGACGATTCGTATTAGTATGAAGCCATATGAGATTAAGACAATTAAGATAAGAACATTGGAGAAAATAGAATGAGTGGGAAAAATAAGTATCAATCAGTGGAACAGTTAATTGCAAAAGTTTACGAAGAAATACCAGATTCTAAAATTGCGCGAACGTTTGAAAACTGTTTTAACAATACATTAAATAAAACAGTTGAAAAGCAAGAGGATGGATCGGTCTTTGTTATTACTGGAGATATTCCGGCAATGTGGCTTCGAGATTCTGTTTGTCAGTTGCGGCCTTATTTGGTATTAGCCAATCAGGATGAACAGATTCTTGAATTGATGGAAGGACTTGTTAAAAAACAGTTTTCTTGTATCATGGAAGATCCGTATGCGAATGCATTTAATCAATGTGCAAATGGACATGGATTTCAAGACGATGTAACAGCAATGAAGCCTGCCTTATGGGAGCGAAAATATGAAATCGATTCTCTTTGCTTTCCGATACAGTTTTCATATTTGTTATGGAAAAATGCAGGTACAGTTGGTCATTTTACAGCGGAATGGAAGACGGCAGTGGAAAAGGTAATGGAAGTTTTTCACATAGAACAGTATCATGAGACAAAATCAAACTATCGCTTTGAGCGAAGAAATTGTCTTTATACAGACACTCTTTCTAGAAGTGGAAAAGGTGCCTTGGTTAAGGAGGGCACTGGTTTGGTTTGGTCTGGCTTTCGCCCAAGTGATGATGCATGTACCTATGGGTACTTAATTCCATCCAATATGTTTTTATCAGTTGTTATGCAATATGTAGGTGAGATTGCAAAGGAAGTATACAAAGATCACGTACTTGAATCAAAAGCAATTGCATTTAGTCAGGAAATACAAGATGCAATTGAGCGATATGCAGTTGTTCCATGTGCTAAAAAACCTTATTACGCATATGAAGTGGATGGGTTTGGGCAATATCTGACGATGGATGATGCAAATGTTCCAAGTCTTCTGGCAATGCCATATTTTGGATATTGTAAAAATGAAGATAGAACATATCAAAATACAAAGGAAGTAATTTTAAGTGATGCAAATCCTTATTATTACAAAGGAAGTCAATTAGAAGGAATTGGGAGTCCGCATACTCCAGTAAATTACGTGTGGCATATCAGTCTTGCAATGCAAGGATTGGTATCAGATTCGAAAGAAGAAAAATACCAAATTTTGCAAAAATTAAGCAATACAGATGGAGGAGCATACATGATGCATGAGAGTGTATATGTGAATGATGTGACGACATATACACGTCCGTGGTTTTCATGGGCAAACGCTATGTTTAGTGAGCTTACATTAGACTATCTTGGCTATCATGTTAAAACAAAGGGATGAAAAAAAAACCATTATATCAAGAAATTTATGAACAGTTATTAGAAAAAATTGAAAAAAAAGTATATCTACCAGGGGATAAACTTCCTTCCGCTAAGGATCTTGCAGAGCAGTATGGAGTTAGTTTAATCACTAGTAAGCGTGCACTGGATATTTTGGCAAAGAGAAACCATGTGATTCGAAAAACTGGATTAGGTTCTTTTGTACAAGAACTTAACAACTTAGAACAAACACAATCTAGAGCAATGAAGGAAATGATGGGGAAAGAGAATAAAAATCGTAAATCAGTTTGTGTTATTTTTGATTCATTTGATTACATATTTGGAAGTCGAATGTTAAGCAGTATTGAGCGAGCGTGTAATCAAAACAATCAGGATATGATTTTTCGGTGTACGTATGGAAACCTTGATTTGGAAAAACAGGCAATTCAAGATGCTCTAGATGCTGGTGTTTCTGGAATAATTATAATGTGTGTACAAGATGAACTTTTTAATGAAAACATCTTACGCTGTGCGCTGGATGGATTTCCAGTCGTACTTTTAGATCGGACAATGACAGGAATTTCAATACCATGCGTAACAACAGACAATTATGCTGCGGCAAAGCAACTGACTAACTGTCTGTTTAATCAGGGAGCTACTCAAATTTGTTTTGTGTCGCATCAATATCACGAAACCCCTACGATAAAAGATAGATTGCGTGGATTTGTTGAGAGTAATTTAGAACATCAAATTATTGTGAATGAATCGAATAAAATTTTGGATATGCAATGTAGTGCAGCTTATCGAGGTATGGATAAATTTCATGCTCAACGAAACGAGATCGAGATGGATAAAGAAAGAATTCGACAATATATAAAGGAAAATGAGACAGTTGATGCTTTTTTTGCCGTTCAGTATGATCTTGGACTTACAATCTATCAAGTGCTTTTGGAGTTGCAACTAGAAACTAAAATTACAGTCGCCGTATTTGATGGACCGGAAAAGGATATGACACCATTTCAGCTATTTAATCGCGTAATTCAAGATGAGAATAAAATCGGTGAAATGGCAGTACAAATTCTTATCGATCGAATAAGTGGTAAATTAGGTGTAGAAAAGAATTTCATTCCCTATACCATTATTGAAAAAGAGTAAAATTAAGTCATAGTATAGAATTGCATCAATTCAAATCTATGGATGTACTACAATAGGACTAAATCAGAAAAACCTCTTAATAGGAGGGATGCGCTGATATGGTCCTATTTTTTTACTTGACATATATCTAACGTTTCGTATAATATCCATATAATATTTGGGTAGGAGAAAATTAAATTATGTGGTCATATGAAAGTGTATTTTATCAGATATCAACATTGGGATTTTGCGGGGCACCAGAGGAAAATGATGGTGCAACAGTCAACCGTATTCAAAAGGTAGAGGAGTGGATTCCTCATATGAAAAAATTGGGAATAAATGCAATTTATTTCTGCCCTGTTTTTTATTCAGACAAGCATGGTTATGATACGAGAGATTATAAAAGAATAGATAAAAGACTTGGAACAAATGAAGATTTTACACAGGTATGCAATATACTTCATGAAAATGGAATTAAGATTGTATTAGATGGCGTGTTTAATCATGTAGGACGTGGATTTTGGGCAT
The DNA here is from genome assembly GCA_041821315.1 of Velocimicrobium sp. Classification (GTDB taxonomy): domain Bacteria; phylum Bacillota; class Clostridia; order Lachnospirales; family Lachnospiraceae; genus DIGJ01. Next base: position 25,206 of record JBGUEO010000001.1, read on the forward strand.
TTCAGGATTTACTTGAAAATCGGGAACAATCTGCATATAAGGACTGGTTTGTGAATGTGAAATTTTATGGGGATAATTGCTATAAGGATGGATTATCTTATGAAGGTTGGGAAGGACATAATGAACTTGTAAAATTAAACCTCCGGAATGAAGAAGTTATTAATCACATATTAGAAAGTGTGGAGGGATGGATACGCGAATTTGATATCGATGGATTGAGGCTAGATGTAGCATATAGTCTGGATCTTGATTTTATACGCAGATTAAGAACCTTTGTTGATACAAAGAAACAAGAGTTTTTTCTATTAGGAGAAATGATTCATGGAGATTATAACCGTTTGCTTGAAGAAACTCATATGCTGCATAGTGTGACAAATTATCAGGTATATAAAGGAATGTGGTCTAGCTTTAATGACATGAATATGTTTGAAATCAATTATACATTAGAGCAACATTTTTGTGGTATGTATACTGGAAAACATCTGCTGAATTTTTTAGATAACCATGATGTGAATCGTATTGCAAGCACATTGAAGGAAGCAAAGCATTTGCCATTGGTATTTGCAATGATGTATGGAATTCCAGGAATCCCATGTATATATTATGGAAGCGAATGGGGAATTACAGGTAGAAAGGAAGAAGGCGGGGATGCCGCGTTACGTCCGAATGTAGCGAAGCCAGAATGGAATGAATGTTCCGAATTTATTGCAAAACTGGGGAACGTGCATAAAGAAGAAAAGGCACTTTGCTATGGTGGCTACCGTAAACTGTTATTAACAAATCATCAAATTGTGTTTGAACGTGCGTATGAGGGAGAGCGAATCGTAGTTGCAATCAATGCAGATGAAAGTGAATGGTATGCAAATTTTGAGTTAGGGTCAGAAGGTGCAATTGATTTATTAACGGCGAACAAAGTTGTATTCAATAGGGGTATGATGCTTGCACCGTACAGTGTGTACTATTGGAAAATGCAGCAGGAAATGAAGGAAAAGTAATTGTATTTAAAATAATGAAAGAAACAACTTGTATATACTACCAAACAAGTTATAAAATGAAAGTAGTAGTGTATAACGATTAGGAATTTTGAATCTGAATTACGATGGAATAAAAGTGTAAATAAAATGATGGAGGTATGGATGAGTATGGATGTAAATGTGACAAAGCAAGCCGTTTTAGATGGGAAAACAGCACTTGGAATTGAAATTGGGTCGACGCGAATAAAAGCGGTTTTGGTAGATGCCAATAATACACCAATTGCGTCGGGCAGCCACGATTGGGAAAATCAGCTTGTAAATAATATTTGGACATATAGTATAGATGCTATTTGGAAGGGCATTCAAGAAAGCTATACTAATATGGTAGACGATGTAGCTAAAAAATATGGAGTTACCATTCATAAAATAGGTGCTATCGGTTTTAGTGCTATGATGCACGGATATATGGCTTTTGATAAAAATGAAGAGCTGTTAGTACCGTTCCGTACTTGGCGTAATACGATTACAGAGGAAGCTGCTGAGAAATTAACCAAAGTTTTTGAATATCCGATTCCACAAAGATGGAGTATTGCACATTTGTATCAGGCAATCTTAAATGAGGAAGAACATGTTTCAAATATTGCATTTCAAACAACGTTAGCAGGATATGTTCATTGGAAATTAACAGGGAAAAAAGTAGTAGGTGTTGGAGAAGCATCTGGTATGTTCCCAATCGATATTGCAACAAGTAACTTTAATGGAACAATGATTACTCAATTTGATGAACTGGTTGCTTCGAAAAACTATTCCTGGAAATTGAATGAAATTTTACCACAAGTGTTAGTGGCAGGAGAACAAGCTGGAATCTTAACGGAAGAAGGAGCTAAACTTCTTGATGTATCTGGATTATTACAAGCAGGAATTCCTTTTTGTCCACCAGAGGGAGATGCAGGAACTGGTATGGTGGCAACAAATTCTGTTGCAAAGCGTACTGGAAATGTTTCTGCAGGAACTAGCGTCTTTGCAATGGTTGTACTGGAAAAAGAATTATCAAAAGTATATTCCGAAATTGATCTTGTAACCACGCCAACCGGCAACTTAGTGGGGATGGTTCATTGCAATAACTGCACGTCTGATTTAAATGCGTGGGTATCCATATTCAAAGAATTTTCGGAAGCCTTTGGTATCGAAGTGGATATGACAAAACTATTTGCAACACTTTATAACAAAGCACTTGAAGGTGATGTAGATTGTGGCGGAATGTTGGCTTATAATTATTTTTCAGGAGAACATATCACCAATATAAATGAAGGACGTCCATTATTTGTACGTACGCCAGAAAGTAACTTTAACTTAGCAAACTTTATGCGGGTTCATTTATTTACGGCTCTTGGTGCACTTAAAATCGGTTTGGATATTTTATTGAAGCAAGAAGACGTTAAGGTAGATCAAATACTAGGGCATGGTGGATTCTTTAAAACCAAAGGGGTAGGGCAAAAAATTATGGCTGCTGCTATGAATGCGCCTGTTTCTGTAATGGAAACAGCAGGAGAGGGCGGTGCATGGGGAATTGCAATTCTTGCGTCATATATGATAAATAAAAAGAATGAATCATTGGATGACTATCTAACGAGCAAAGTATTTGCAGGGGAAAAGGGTGCAAAGATAGATCCAGATCCAATGGATGTAGAGAGCTTTAACCAGTTCATTACACGTTATACAAAGGGGCTTTCCATTGAAAGAGAAGCTGTCAAATTGTTAAAGTAGCAAAGCGGATTGCGAATATCCGCTTTGACTAAAGATGTGAATTAGTAATAGAAAAAAGTAGCGTTGCAAATTACGAAATGGCGTATGTTGCAACAATACTTTTTTTTTCTTTTTAAAAATTCGAAAATGTAGTATACTAGGTTATAGTGATAGAAAAAAGAAATGAGGAAGAAAATGAGTGGTGTAATTAATACAAATCAACCGATCTCAACAGAAGAAGTATATAAAGATATTAGGAAACGTATATTAAAACTGGAGCTTGAACCTGGACAAAAAGTAAGTGAAAATCAAATCTGTCAGGAATATAATGTCTCTAGATCTGTAATAAGGACTGTATTTACGAGATTAAACCAAATCAAATTAATTGATGTATATCCACAGCGAGGAACGTATGTTAGTATGATTGATTTGAATCATATAGCGGATTTGCTTTTATTAAGGACTGCTGTTGAAAAAGAAGTTTTATATGAGATGTTTACTAAATTGAATAAATCAGACCGTATTATATTAATTGATAAGTTAGAAAAAAATTTGCTTGAACAAGAGAAATATAAAACTCTTAATATTTATGATAAAACGTACCGAAAGTTGGACTCGGAATTTCACAGAATAATGATTGACAGTGTAAAGCGTTATGAATTGGTGGAGTTATTATCGGATCATATGATTCATATTTCCAGATGGAGAAATTTTGATGTTGCTTTTGATCGCAGAATTCCTGAACTAATCGAAGAACATCGAATGATTGTAAATGCAATAAAAACCGATGATTTACAGGAAGCACAGGCCTGTATGGCGAATCACCTTGAAACAATTTCGGCTATTAATGACAGGGCAAAGGCGAAATTTCCGCAATATTTTACGGAATAGAAATTTGTTGCTTTTTAACAAAAAAAAATAAAAACTATTTACTTTTTCGACAATAAATGATATTCTTAAAGAGGTAATTATATGTTTGTAGAGTACAATTAAAAGAATACAAACATATAAAAAAAGTTCCGTCTTGTATACTAGAGTACTAACAACCAATCAAACAAAAACAAGAAACAAAAATTTTTTTCTTGTTTCTTGTATACTAGAGTACATGGCATATGGAACATTTTATTTTTTGCTATGATCGTTAAAAAAATACCAAAGTGAGTTGAATCGATGGTAGTTCTAGCTGTTTAGCGATAATAAGGCAGGTATATATGAGTGACGGTGTTGCATTGAAACGCATAAATGACGTGCACTTTATTGTGGCATTGTATGCATATGATAAAAAATTAAAGGAGGGTTTTTATGAGTGAGCAAGTAAAGAAACCGAAGTACACTCCCGATCCGAATTCAGCGAAGTATAAACTGAATGAGATAACAGTAAAACATTACCGGGAAGTACAGGAAGCAAAAGACAGGGGAGAGAAAATTGGCTGGTGTGCAAGCAACTTTCCGCAGGAACTTTTTCAGACGTTGGGAATTAAAGTCTGTTATCCGGAAAATCAAGCGGCAGCAATTGCAGCAAGAGGTTCGGGAGAAAAAATGTGTAATATATCAGAAGCGGATGGTTATTCCAATGATATATGTGCATATGCAAGAATTAGTCTTGCGTATATGAAGGTGAAAGATGCGCCAGAGCAAAATATGCCACAACCCGATTTCGTACTGTGTTGTAATAATATTTGTAACTGTATGATTAAATGGTATGAAAATATTGCAAAAGAACTAAACATTCCTATGATTTTAATTGATATTCCTTTTAATCCAGATTATGAAGTATCGGATGAACAGGTTGCTTATGTAAAAGGACAATTTTTGGCTGCAATTCAACAATTGGAAGAAATAACAGGTAAGAAATGGTCAGATGAAAAGTTCAAAGAAATTATGGCACTTTCGAATCGGACATCAAGAGCATGGTTAGAAGCAACTTCATATACGAAATATACGCCTTCTCCATTAAATGGGTTTGACTTGTTAAATCATATGGCAGTTGCGGTATGTGCGAGGGGTACGATAGAAGCAGCAGAAGCTTTTGAATTATTGCTAGAAGAATACAAGAAAGCCGTTGCTGATGGAACAAGCACATTTCGAGCAGAAGAAAAATATAGAATCATGTTTGAAGGAATTGCCTGTTGGCCACATCTTCGCGTTACAGCAACAGGGTTAAAGTCAAGAGGTATTAATATGGTTGCGACTATCTATGCGGATGCATTTGGATTCATTTATGATGATTTTGATGGATTGATCCGAGCATATTGTAAGGTGCCAAATGCTATGAACTTAGAACTTGCGCGTGATAAGAGAGAGGCTATTATTAAAAAAACAAATGCAGAAGGATTATTAGTACATACGAACCGTTCTTGCAAATTATGGAGTGGATTTATGTATGAGATGAGTCGTCAAATAGGTGAAGATTGTGATATTCCAGTTGCTTCATTTGATGGAGATCAGGCAGATCCACGTAACTTTGCGGAAGCACAGTATGAAACACGTGTTCAAGGTCTTTCTGAAATTATGGAAGCAAATAAGGGGGGGAAATAATTATGGCAGTAAATGAATTATTTGTTAAATTTCATGAGATTGCATCATCTCCAAAAAAGCAATTGGATTCTTATCTTGCACAAGGAAAGAAAGTAGTAGCTTGTGTACCGGTATATACACCAGAAGAAATTATTCATTCGATGGGAATTATTCCATTTGGTGCATGGGGTGCAGATAAGGAAGTGAAGGAAGCAAAACGCTATTTTCCTGCTTTTATATGTAGTATTATGCAGTCAATATTAGAATTAGGTATGACAGGTGCCTTTGAGGGAGTTTCAGCAATCGTAATTCCTTCTTTATGTGATTCTCTAAAATGTCTGGGACAAAACTGGAAATATGCAGTAAAAGATATTCCATTTATTCCTATGAGCTATCCACAAAATAGAAATAATGAAGTAGGAAAGACATATTGCAGAGCAGGTTATGAGAGGGTAATTCGTGATTTGGAAGCTGCAACAAATGAAAAATTTTCTGAAGCAGAGCTTTCTAAATCCATTGCCATATACAATGAACATAATAAAGTGATGAGAGCATTTAGTGAAGCTTGTGCTAAACATTCGTCTATAACGCCATCACAAAGATCAGATGTATTTAAGAGCGCATATTTTATGCGAAAAGAAGAGCATACAACTTTAGTTAAGCAGTTATTGGAAGAATTAAATTCGATGCCAAAAGAAGAACTGAAAAAAGTTAGAATTGTTACTTCGGGTATATTGGCAGATAGTAAGAGTTTGTTGAAAATTCTTGAAGACAATAATATGCAGATTGTTGCAGATGATGTTGCGCATGAATCAAGACAGTATCGAACGGATACAGCAGAAACAGGCAGCGGTCTAGATGCTATGGCTGAAAAATTTGCGAAGATGGACAATTGTTCTGTTTTGTATGATGTAGATAAAAAACGTGTAGAATACATTGTGGATTTGGCTAAAAAACATGGAGCACAAGGGGTAGTACTTATGATGACTAAGTTTTGTGATCCAGAAGAGTTCGATTTAGTACCTATCATGAGAGCATGTAAGGAACAAGGAATTCAGTTTGTTCAGATTGAAGTTGATCGTCAGATGGTAAACTATGAGCAGGCAAATACAATAATTGAAACATTCAAAGAGATGCTATAATAGAGAACTTAAATCAGGAGGGTAATGAGATGATCGATAAAAATAAAATGCCGATTGCAGTAGGAGTAGCATTTGTGTGGTTTACCACTCAATTTGGTGGTGGATTTGCATCAGGTGCACAGTTATTATCATATTTTCTTAAATTTGGTATATGGACATTAATTACACCGATTGTCGCACAGGCGATAGGGGCTTTTTTCCAGTGGTATGCATTGCGCTACGCAAAACGGCATGATACTTATGATTACCGAAGCTTTACCGATAGTTTTTATGGAAAGTACAGTTTTATATTTTCAAATTTATATGAAGTAGTATATTTAGTAGTAATTTGTTTAGCACCAGCGGTAGCATTTGCTACGGGAGGATCTACACTTGAAGCACTTACGGGGATTCCATATATGCTATGTACACTAATTATTGGTATCTTTATTTTTGCGCTTGCTATTTATGGTACGGATATAGTACGTAAGGCGGCAGCAACGATATCAGTAATTATTATAGTAGGATTACTAGTAGTATATATACCAAATATTATTGTACAATGGAGGACCATTACAAGTAATATTTCTGAAATGGCTGCTAATCCAGCACCAGTAGGACCAGCAGTATGGAAATGTATTCTATATGCTGCATTCCAGCTTGCAGCTATTGGTTTATTAACACAGCATGCGAAACCATTTCATGATGAGTCTGAAGCAAAGAAAAGTATGATTTATGGATTTTTTGTAAATGCATTAGTTATACTTATGTGTACAATTGGTATGATTGCAGTTATTAATAATCCTGATTTGTCAAGTGCCAATGTTCCAACATTGATACTTGTTCAGACAGGTATAGGAGCTTCCATACTAACACCAATTATTTCTATCTTGATTATTTTGGGCTCTGTTTCTACAGCAGTTAACATGATTGCTGGTGTAGTTGCACGTTTCGTAAACAGCATTGAGAAAAAAGATGAAAAAGAAGAAATTTCAGATAAGAAGAGAAAAGGTCGTACTTTAGTGATAGCATTATTCTTTGTAATTCTAGCATTCGCTATTGCTCAGTTTGGTCTGATTCCATTGATTAGTATAGGATATGGATATTTAGGATATTTAACAATTGCTGTTGTTGTAATTCCATTTATTGTACATATGATACTTTGTAAAATGGGCAAAGTGGATTAATTGCTAAAATGTATCGCGAAAGTTAGAACTTTTATCTTTCGCGATACTAAGTAATTAACATGTATACAAGTATACTTATTAAGTATAAGGAGTATCTATCATGAATCAGCTTATCACAAAAACGATTGGTGATTGTCTATTAGAACGTGCAAAGCAAACTCCCGATTCTATAGGAGTAAGTGATTGTAAGTATAGTTATACTTGGAATGAAGTTCAAAGACTATCCGATCTCATTGCAATTGATTTTTTAAAACGTGGAATCAAAAAAGGTACGCATGTAGCTATCTGGGCAGTTAATAGTTGCCATTGGGTAATATCGTATCTGGCGTTAATGAAAATTGGTGCGGTATCTATTCTCATTAATACCTGTTATAAAAAAAATGAGTTAGAAAAAGTCCTGCAGTATGCTGACATAGAATTTCTTCTTTATGGAGAGGAAGGAAAGATAATAAGTCATACTGAAATATTAGCTTATATGGATTTGAGTCAGTTTTCATTTCTGAAGGAAATAATTCCTTTGAGTTTTTATGATGACTATGACGCAGAGAGTTCGGAGAACGATAGCGTATTGCTAGAAGATAAAAAAAAATTGGTATCACCGTTTGATACAGCAAGTGTTTTGTTTACTTCAGGGACAACTAGTATGCCAAAAGGAGTTTTACTGTCACACTATAGTCTTATAAATAATTCGTTGGAAATAGTGAAGCAGATGCATTGGAACAGCGAGGATAGGATGTGCATATCCGTTCCGTTATTTCATTGTTTTGGAATAACGGCTGGAATTTTGTCATGTATCCATTCAGGAGCATCCTTTTATTTAGTGAAATATTATAAAACAATTTATGTATTGAAAGAAATTGAAAAACATCGTTGTACCATATTAAATGGGGTACCAACCATGTTTATGGCATTGGTTCGAAATAAAGAAAGAGAAAACTATGACGTTTCATCAATAAAAAGTGGAGTTATAGCAGGTTCTGAAATAAAACAGAAAGACTATATAAACATATGCAGCGAATTAGGATTACATTATTTGCAAACTTCATATGGACAAACAGAATCATCACCATGTATTACAATTTCACAGTATGAGGATTCAACCGAATGTAAATCATTAACAGCAGGTAAAGTGATATCTAATATTGAGGTTAAAGTATGGAAAGAAGAAAATAAATGTGTTTGTGAGCCAGAAGAATCTGGTGAGATATTAACGAGAGGTTATCATGTAATGCAAGGGTATTATAAGCTATCTGAAGAGACGAGGAAAACGATTGATGAAGAAGGATGGCTGCATACAGGTGACATTGGATATTTAGATAAAAATGGATATCTACATGTAACTGGACGAAAAAAGGATATAATTATTCGTGGAGGAGAAAATATATGCCCATGCGAAATTGAAAATTGTATCATGCAGTTACCTTTTATCCAACAAGTAAAAGTAATTGGCATAAAAGCGGATGTTCTTCAGGAAGAAATAGTTGCATGTATCATAATGAAACCGAACACAAAGCTAAATAAGCAGGAAATACAAAATTTTGTCAAAGAAAATTTGGCAGATTATAAAGTTCCTAAATATATATTTGAATTTGAAGAGTTTCTATTAACCTCAAGTGGTAAAATTCGAATAAATGAATTACGAAGTCAGATTGACAAAAGAATAGAAGATAAGGAGGACTAGTCATGTATTTTACGGAACAACATGAACTAATAAGAAAGCTAGCAAGGGAATTTGCTGAAAAAGAACTTACCAATGAAATATTGGATCAGGTGGAGGAAAGCGAAACGTTTCCAGAAGAAATTCTAGAGAAGATGGCTAAGGCTGGATTCTTTGGAATTAAAGTTCCAAAAGAAGTTGGTGGACAGGGTGCAGATGCACGTGCTTATGTCATTGTTATGGAGGAGATTGCAAGAGTAAGTGGTGTGGCAAGTATTTATGTATCATCACCAAATTCACTATCAGGAGGACCTTTACTTTTATCTGGTAATGATGAGCAGAAAGAAAAATACCTTCGCCCTGTCGTACTGGGTAAGAAAAAGATAGCATTTGCGCTAACAGAGCCAGGTGCAGGATCTGATGCTGGTGGTATGAGTATGACAGCAGTTAAAGATGGAGACTATTATGTGTTAAATGGTCGAAAATGTTTTATTACTATGGCGCCGCTTGCTGATTTTGCAGTTGTATATGCCAAGACGGATATGACGAAGGGAACAAGAGGAATTAGTGCTTTTATAGTAGATATGAAACTTCCTGGAGTTTCATGTGGAAAGCCTGAAAATAAGATGGGTGTTATTGGATGTGCAACAAGCGATATCATATTAGAAAATGTTCGTGTACATAAGCGTGATCTTCTAGGCGAAGAAGGAAAAGGCTTTATTAATGCCATGAAGACACTGGATACAGGTCGTTTAGGAGTTGCGGCACAATCGATAGGTGTTGCACAAGGATGTCTGGATGAAGCGATAAAGTATGCAAAAGAGAGAAAGCAATTTGGAAGAAAAATTGGTGAATTTCAGGCAATTAGTTTTATGATAGCAGATATGGCTACAAAACTCGAAGCTGCAAAGCAACTGGTATATAAGGCAGCATATATGATGGATATGCATCAGGATGCGAGCATGAATGCATCAATGGCAAAATATTATTCATCGGAAATCTGTAATGAAGTTGCAGCAAAAGCTGTTCAAATTCATGGCGGTTATGGATTCATAAAAGAATATAAGGTTGAACGAATGTTCAGAGATTGTCGTGTGTTTACAATCTACGAAGGAACATCACAGGTTCAACAGATGGTTATATCAGGAAAACTACTAAAGAAATAGGAGAGAGGAGAAAATCACAATGAAGATATTAGTTTGTGTAAAACAGGTACCCGATACCAATGAAGTGAAAATTGATCCAGTTAAGGGAACGTTAATTCGAGATGGAGTTCCAAGTATACTTAATCCAGATGATGCCAATGCATTAGAAGCAGCATTAGCCTACAAAGATAATAATCCAGATACGGTTGTTTCTGTGATAACGATGGGACCACCGCAGGCAACCTATATGTTAAGAGAATGTATGGCTATGGGTGCTGATGAAGCATACTTATTAAGTGACAGAGCATTCGGCGGAGCAGACACATGTGCTACTTCTACAACGATAGCTGCCGGTATTCGAAAAGTTGAGGGAGTCAATGTTATATTTGCAGGGCGTCAGGCTATCGATGGAGATACGGCTCAGGTTGGGCCACAAGTTGCCCAGAGATTAGGGGTGCCAGTGGTTACTTATGTGCAGGATATCCAGTTAGAAGAAGGAAAGGCTATTGTGCAAAGACAGATGGAAGATGGATATGAAGAAATAGAAGTACAAACTCCATGTCTTCTTACAGCAGTAAAAGAGTTAAATGAACCTAGATATATGAGTATTGGTGGAATTATTGATGCATATAAGAGAGATGTTACTGTATGGAATCATGAGGATGTAGAACTTTTTTCAAAGGATTGTGGACTCAATGCATCACCTACACAGGTATTCCGTTCTTTTACGCCGCCGGCTAAGGGAAAAGGTGAGATTTTTACTGGAACAGTGCAGGAAATGAGCGAAACGTTAGTAAATCGATTAAAAGAAAAACACTATCTGTAGGAGAAAGGACGGTATATAGGAATGGCTGTAAATGTAATTAGCGAAAAGTGTAAAGGCTGTGGAATTTGTATCAAAAATTGTCCATTTAGTGCAATTACCATGGAGAATAAATTGGCAGAGATAGGACCTGCTTGTACCGGTTGTGGAGTATGTGTAGAAAAATGCCCATTTGATGCAATTGAAAAAACAGAAGAAGAAAAAGAAGAAAAAGATTTAAGCGCATATAAAGGTGTTTGGGTATTTGCAGAACAAAGAGAAGAAACGATAATGCCAGTTGCGATTGAACTTTTAGGTGAGGGAAGAAAGCTTGCGTCGGAAGTTGGATGTGAACTTTGTGCAGTACTTTGTGGTTCTAAAATCACTGGGTTAGTGAGTGAATTATTTGAATATGGAGCAGATCGAGTATATGTAGCAGACGATCCAGAACTTAAAAATTATACAACGGATGGATATACAAAAGTCATCTATGAAGCAATTATGGAGTACAAACCAGAGATCGTACTTCTTGGAGCAAGCCATATCGGACGTGATTTGGGTCCATGTCTAGCGGTTAAGTGTAATACTGGACTTACAGCAGACTGTACAAAACTTGAAATTGATCCAGAGGATAAGAAAATAAAGCAGACACGTCCAGCATTTGGTGGAAACCTCATGGCTACTATTGTATGCCCAAACCATAGACCACAAATGTCTACGGTAAGACCTGGTGTAATGACCAAAGCAGAGCGTAAAATAGGAAGAACAGGTGAGATTGTAACGTTAAATCCATCGTTTGAGCCTGGTGACATTCGTACGAAAGTTATTAATATCGTGAAAACGCTGAAAGATATTGTATCCATTACAGATGCTGAGATTATCGTAGCTGGAGGAATGGGACTTGGCAAGGCAGATGGCTTTAAATTATTAAAGCAACTTGCCGACAAGCTTGGTGGAGTTGTTGCAGCATCAAGGGCAGCAGTAGATGCTGGATGGATGGATCATGCATACCAGGTAGGTCAGACTGGAACCACAGTAAAACCTAAAATTTATATTGCGTGTGGTATTTCAGGTGCAATTCAGCATGTAGCTGGTATGCAAAGCTCAGAACAAATAATTGCAATAAATACGAATGAGAATGCTCCAATTTTTGAAGTTGCGGATTATGGAATGGTAGGCGATCTCTATACGGTTATTCCTGCAATTTTAGAAGAACTAGATAAATAAAAAATGATTGAAGGAGGATATAAGATTATGTCAGAAAGAAAACCATTAAAAGGTGTTAGAGTTGTGGAATTAGCTACATTTATTGCGGCTGCAAGTGCTGGTAGATTTATGGCCGATTTAGGGGCAGATGTTATAAAAATCGAGTCAGCAAAGGGAGATCCACTTCGTTATACAGCACCATCAGAGGGCAGACCGTTGGATATGCATGAAAATACCACATGGGAGTTAGAGAATGCAAATAAACGTTGTATTTCTTTAAATATGAAAGATCCAGTAGGGAAAGAGGCATTTTTTAAATTACTTGATACGGCGGATGTTTTAATCACGAACTGGAGAGTTCAGGCACTTCAAAGAGCTGGATTAGATTATGAAACACTCAAAGGAAGATATCCAAAATTAGTATATGCAATGTGTACGGGATACGGTGAGTTTGGTCCTGATAAAGATTTGCCAGGTTTTGACTTTACTGCTTTTTTTGCAAGAGGTGGATATCTTCACTCATTGCGTCAAAGAGGAACGGTTCCTATGAATGTTGTACCAGGTCTTGGAGATCATAATGTAGGTATGAACATGGTTGCTGGTATATTGGCAGCCCTATATCAGGCGAAGATGACTGGTCTTGGAGAAAAAGTAGAAACTAGTTTATTTGAAAGTGCAGTTTACAATATGGGAATGATGATTCAGGCTGCAAACTATGATGGCGCAGCTAGACAATATCCAATTGATGTACGTTTTAGTGCAAATCCATTTAATGCGGCATGGAAAACCTCCGATGACCGTTATATTCAAACATGTATGCCAGATTATAATACTTATTTCAAGGCATTTATTACAGCAATTGGTAGAGAAGATTTAGTGGAAAATGAAAATTATTTCCCAATTCAAAATTTACAGTCAAAGGGACTGGGTGCAGATATGTATGATATCGTCATGGAAGCGTTTGGAAAGAAGACAGTTAAAGATTGGAAGGAAATACTTACAAAGGTAGATATTCCTTTTAGTGTAGCGCAGTCATGGGAAGAAATTTTGGTAGATGAGCAGGCATGGGAAAACAATTGTTTCTATAAAATGAAATATGAGAATGGAAACGAGAGGACATTGGTAAGATTACCTGTTAAGTTTGAAGAGATGGGTGTTCCTGAATACAATCGTGGACCACTAATTGGCGAACAAGGAACTGATATTTTAAAAGAATTGGGATATTCAGAAGATGATATTAAGAGTTTTTTAGATAATAAAACATTATTTGTTTGGAAAGATGAAAAATAATTAATGAATAGGGGAATTTTCTTATTGCATAATAAGAAAATTCCCCTATTTTATAGGTGCAAATTTAGAAGGGGAACGAGAGGAAGCATAGAGTGGCTTGAATTATCAGAAGGAATTCTGGTTTAGTATTTTTATCCTTTATTTGATTTGTCATATATTCCATATTATAAAATTGTCTATAATATAAATGAGAAGTGTTAAAAGGGGGTATAGGATGACAAGTAAAAATAGAAAATTAAGTACTTATCACAAATTTAAAATGGGAAAAAATAAACATAAAATTAAAAAAGAAATGATGTCAATAAAAATTAAATTAATTCTTTCTCATAGTTTAATTGCTGTCGTTCCATTGATTTTAATTGTATATTTAGTATTAACGCAGGCGAGCCATTCATTATTAGAAAAAGTAAATGCTTCTAATATTGCCTATGTACTAAAGCAACAGGATATTTTAGACTATAAAATTGAAAATATGGAAAATTTAACAAAACAAGTGATTTCAGATGAATCTTTAATTCAAAGTCTTTCCAAAGACGAAGCAGATTATTTGGATCAGATAGAGATGGCTAAAGACAGAAAAACGAATATTTCAGATAAGTTTTTTTCACTAAGATATTCGAATTCCTGGGTGAAAGAAATGTATTTTATTAAAGATCAGGAAGTGATAGGAGGCAGTAAAGGTGTAGAGAGTTTAGATGGCTTCTATAATAGCCAAGTGTCTCAAATAGTTAAGGAATCCAACTCCAAACCAATTTGGTTTCATGATATTTTAGGGAATGCTGATTTATATTTAATGCGCAGTGTGAATGATCTTAAGAATTCTCAAACGATTGGAACATTAGTAATACGAGTTGATAAAAATGTGTTAGAGGAAGATTTAGTGAATGAGGAGTTTGGAAATCAGGCTGAAATTGCAATTTTAGATGAAAACTTTAATCTTGCATTATCGTTGGATAAAGAGGATGGAAATTGGATTACAGAATCTGAAAAAGAATCTTTAAAAGATAATATGGAAGCATTAAAGAAGGAAGAAAAAACAGGATATTTCACACTTTATGATAAATTGCAAGATGAATGTATCTTTTTACATGGATTATGCTCGAATGGATGGATTTATGTATTAAAAATACCTACAAGCGTCTTGCTAGGGGACATTGCAAAGATTAAGGTTTATTCCTATATGGTTACCCTAAGTGTTGTGATAGCATCGATTATAATTGCAGTGTGGATTGCATTATCTATATCAAGACCAATTGAATATATAAAAAATTTACTTATTTTAGTTGAGGAAGGCGATTTGTCGGTGGAATCTTCGTATCATGGAAAGCATGAAATTGGTCAACTTTCTAAAAGCTTCAATAAAATGATTCGAAATATGAAAGGATTGCTTGGAGAGACAAAAAAAATATCGGAAACGATAACGCTTAATTCAAATGAATTAAATACAATTGCTGCTAGTTCAGCAAAAAACTCGAAAGATGTAGTTGCATCTGTGAGTGGTATTGCAACTGGAGCTTCGAAACAAGAAAATGATGCGCAGGAGGCAGTTGGCGAAATGGAAAAATTAATGAATCAGTTAAGAGTAACAGAAGATCATTTTTCATATGTCGTTCAACTTACGAATGAATCAATAGAAGAGAGTGAAAATGCTAAAAGCATACTGGAAGTATTAAATGTTGCTACGAAAGACACAATAAAACTATCATTACAGAATAAAGAAGATATGAAAGAGTTGGTTTTTAAGTTTCAGGAAGTGAATGAAATCGTAGAAATAATAGATGATGTGAGCCGGCAAATCAATCTTCTTGCATTGAATGCAGCAATTGAAGCAGGAAGAGCGGGAGAGGCAGGAAAAGGATTTGCGGTTGTTGCGGATGAAGTAAGAAAACTTGCTGTTAAGTCACAGGAATCAGTAGAAGGTATATCAAATAAAATAAATAATATAAATAAGATTGTAACCTCAACCGGAAAAATGATAGAAAATGGAACATCTATTTATGCTAGACAGGAAGAAGCAGTACATAATACGGAACGTATATTCAAAGATATTATCGATAATATGCGAAAAATAATCGATGAAATTAAATTGGTATATAAGATGCATGAAGGACTCGATAATCTTGAGGAAAAGGCAAACAGTTCTATTATAAGTATAACTAAGATCGCACATAAGTCAGTAGAATCCACACAAAAAGTATTGGAAATGGGTCAAGAGCAAACGGCTATAGCAGAAAATTTACTGGATATGTCGGTAAAATTATATGATATTACAGTTCAATTAAATAAGAATTTTGAACAATTTATAATTTGATTGAATCATATAAAAAGTGTGGATGTAGATTTCACACTTTTTATTATAGAATTTTTCGAAATTGTATGAACTAGGGAAAATACAACTAGGTTAGATTAGAAAAAAAGTGGCGGATAGTAGGTAGCAAGACTAGTCATCACATCAGCAATTTAGTACAATGAGTGATAAGTAGGTGAATTATAGGAGGTGCTATATTGAAACATTTTTTGATAAAAAAAACGATGAAAAACAAGTTAATCAGAGCTTTTATCGTAACATCAATTATTCCTATATTAGTTATGTATGTCTTTTCATATTATAATAGTTCTAAATTGATTCGAAAGAATGTTGACGAGTTAACAATGCTCAATTTGCTAAAGACGAGAAATAGCCTGGATATTTGGCTAGAGTCATATTCGGATATCCTGTATCAAATTTATACCGATGATAATATTGTTGCCTTGGTGGACAAGATAAACCAAGGGGAAGATATGGCTTTGTCAAGATATCAGCTTAGAAAAGCCTTACGAGGGTTTTTTTATACCAAAGAATATATTAAATCAATAACCATTATTACGGAAAATGGAACGGTTGTTTTTTATGATTTGTTAACTGCAACGAATATAGAAAATTCATGGTTAGGGAATTATACACGTTCGGAAAAAAATCTGTTTGATGAAATTAGTGTAGATAATAAGACTCATATATTACCTACAAGGCGTGCTACAAATTTTGCTTCTGACACGTATTATCTGTTTCACCTTGGGCATCGTATTATTGATTACAAGCATGTGACAAAAAAAAATGGTGTGGTTATTGTTAGTGTTGATGAAAATATGTTGAAGCGTATATGTACTTCTAGTGAGAATGAAAATGAGGATATTAATAATTTTAATTTTATCGTTGATGCAGAAGGAGAGGTGGTTTCTTATATTGATTCGCAGCAGTTATCAAGAAACATATATAATGCAAACTTAACAGAGGTCGAAAAAAAGGAGGCTTATCGAAAATTTTTAGAAGATGAAAACGTTTTCAATGGGGGGATTTTTTCTATTTATGTTACGCATGATGATACGTTTAATTGGGATATTATTAATGTGTCTGATCAAAGTAATATTATAGAACAAATTAAAAATCAAAGAAATCTATTGATTATTACGTTGTTAATTTCATTTTTTATTATAATTTCTATTATTTTTATATTAACTGAGCGTTTGACGAGCTCCATTAAAATGGTTGTTGAAACAATGAAAGAAGCTGGTCGAGGGCATCTTTCAGAAAGAACAGAAATTGTAAAAAGAATGCCAATGGAGATAGAAATCATAGCAGTACAATTTAATAATATGTTGGATAAGGTGGAAAATCTAGTTGAAAATGAAATTGAAGCAAAAGAACAACTAAAAAACGCAGAAATCAAGGCACTGGAGGCACAAATTAACCCTCACTTTTTATATAATACACTGGATACCATAAACTGGATGGCGATTGATAATGAAGAATATGAAATAAGTACAGCAATTAATTCGTTAGCATCAATCCTTCGATATGGAATTGATAACAGCAATGCAGTGGTTAGTATCCGGGATGAAGTGGATTGGTTAAAACAATACATTTATTTGCAACAAACAAGACTTAAAAATACATTTATATCGGATATTCAGGTAGAACCATCTATTTTAGATCGAAAGATTCATAAACTTCTATTACAACCTTTTGTAGAAAATGCGATAGGACATGGATTTTATGGTATTAAACGGGTTTATAAATTATTGATTAATATTCGGGAGGTAGGTGATTATATTGAAATTAGGATTAAGGATAACGGAAAAGGAATTGATGATAAAATAGTTCAAGATATGAATCAGGGAGTATTTAATCGAAGTGATGATAAAAATCATATTGGAATGGAAAATGCAATAACAAGAATAAAGATGTATTATGGAGAAAACTCAGATATAAAAGTAGTAAGTACATTGGGAAAAGGAACAGAAATTTTCATGAAAATTCCAAAGAGGTGGTAAACATATGAGAGTGGTAGTAATCGAAGATGAAATTCGTATTCGCGAAGGAATTTGCAAGTTGATCCAAAAAGATAGTAGTGATTGGGAGGTTGTAGGGTGTGCAGAAAATGGAAAGGATGGGTATAACCTGATTGTAAAACTAAATCCAGACTTAATCATTACCGATATTCGGATGCCAGAAATGGATGGTTTGGACATGCTAGAGAAAGTGTATGAGTGTAAAACAAAGGCAAAAGCAATTGTTTTGAGTGCATATTCTGAGTTTATCTATGCGCAACAGGCGATTAAATTAGGGGTAAATGAATATTTGTTAAAGCCCATTGTAATTAATGATTTTTTTAAAGCCCTCAAAAGCATTAAAACACAAATTGAGAATGATCGGAAACAAAACCCAGAGTCTGTTAAAAGTTTGGAACAGATTTTTACAGGGCTTATCATTGGCAGCTTGAGAATCGATGAAGATTTAAAAGGATATCTTGAGGAAAAGTATAATATGGATGATGATATGGTATTTACGCAAATACCAATTTATCTGGGGGATGATTATAACGCCCTTGCTCAAAAAGTAAAGAGAATTTTACATGAAATCATGAAAGAAAAAGCAGAGGTAAATTATACAATTATTGAAATCTCCAAAGAACAGTTACTATTGATAGTAGCTTATGGAGTAAAGAAACTAAACGAATTAGAACGCTGGTATCAAAATAGAGTGTTGTTAGGAAAAAATATTCCGATACCCATAAGCTGTGGCTGGATTAATTTTAATGGAATTGAAAATATCAAGGATAGTTTTCAAATGCTTATGAAGTATATGGACTGGAATATTATTTTAGGGGATGGGGTTATGATATCTTATCCGAAAATCACACAGATTCAGACTGTATCTTGTATATATCCAATTGAACTTGAAAATAAAGTTAAAATAGCATTATGTACAAACCAAATGAAAGATACTAAGACAATACTCCATAAATTTAATGAATATTTCAGAGATGGAAAAGTATATATTCCAAAGGAAATTAAAGAATGCTACATCCGTTTTATCTGGTCTATGATAAATATTATGAAAGAGATAGCTGGAACCGATTACAATTCGATAGAGCAAAGAAGTATTTTAGAAAACATAATTAATGCAAGAACAAGTGCTGAACTATCAACTATTACAAAAAAGCTGTTTAATACCATAACCGGGATTTTTTTGGAAGAAACAGATACTACAACTTTAGTGGTAAAAAGAGCAAAGAATATGGTGCATGAGTTCTATTATACGGGAATTACATTAGAGGAAATTGCTTTAAAATTAAATATTACGCCGGAATACTTAGGTACACAATTTTATAAAGAAACAGGTATTCATTTTAGTATATACATAAAGAACTACCGTATAAAAAAAGCAAAGGAATTATTAATTGGAACGACAATCAAACAGTATGAAGTAGCACAAAAAGTAGGATACGGAGATTCAAAGTATTTTGGACGGGTATTTAAAGAGTGTACAGGATTGCGTCCAACGGAGTATAGAAATTTAAATAAATAGCTTTAGAATAGTTATCCTTTTAAAGAATAGTGACATTTCTTAAACAGGATAAACAGGATATACTGTTTTTAGCAATAAAATTATATATTATAGGGAGGTTTTTTATGAAACGTTTTTTAGCAATGTTAACTGCTTTGGTGATTGTTGCTACAACAATCACAGGTTGTTCTTCTAAAAAAGAAGATACACAGACAGCCACAACTACTCAACCAGAGGAAACTGCAAATTCTGAGGAAACGGTAGAAACAACAAGTGCATCTGGGGATGTTGAAATTTGGTATTATTGGGAGAATGAAGATCATCAGAAATCATTAAATGGTATTATTGATGCTTACAATGCATCACAGAGTGAAATCAAGGTTTCTGCTGAGTACATACCTTTTTCCGATTTTAAGAAGCAGTTATCCATCGGTGCATCGGCAGATGAGCTGCCAGATTTGGTTATTATTGATTCGCCAGACAATGCGTCTTATGCAACAATGGGAATTTTCGCAGATTTAACAAATAAGTTTGATGTTAGTGATTATTTTGAAGGAACCGTACAATCGGCTACCTTAGATGGAAAATTATATGGAGTTCCTTTTGGGGTTAACTGTTTGGCACTGTATTACAATGAAGATATGTTGAAGGAAGCAGGAGCAGAGGTACCTGAAACTTGGGATCAATTAAAAGAAACTGCTGTAAAATTGACAAAAGGTGAAGTGAGTGGATTCGCATTTTCTAGTGTACAGAATGAAGAGGGAACGTTCAACTTTATGCCATGGATATGGTCAACTGGAGCGTCTTCGTTCGAAATTAATTCAGAAGGCGGCATTAAAGCCTTGAGTTTTGTAAAAGATTTGGTTGATTCAGGAGCAATGAGTAAGGAATGCATCAATTGGACACAGGGTGATGTTATGAATCAATTTATGTCTGGAAATGTGGCAATGATGGTTAATGGTCCTTGGCAAATTCCTACTATGAGGGCAGAAGCTACAGATGTTAATTGGAATGTTGCGTTGATTCCAATGGATGCACAATATGCTTCCGTTCTTGGCGGCGAAAATTATGCAGTGATTGCTGGCGGGAATGAAGATGCTGCAATATCATTTTTGCAATACGTAACACAAGAGGATAATGTAATTAAGCTGATGAGTGAGTTTGGATATATTTCAGCTATTCAGAGCATTGCAGACACACAGTTTAGTGATGATCCAATTTATACAAAATTCACAGAAGAATTACAGTATGCAAAACCAAGAGGACCACATGCAAATTGGCCAGAAATTTCTGATGCGATTTCATTAGCATTTAATGAAGTAATTACCGGAACTGCTTCGGCAGCAGATGCAGGAAAAGAGGCTCAAGATAAAATTGATGCAATCATAAATCAATAAATCATAAAAATATAATAAACATGATTTTAGTGGGAGTATACGAGTAACGTTACTCGTATACTCCCTTTTTACGCAAAAAAGGGAGGTATGTGTGTTGAAAACATGGAAAAAGAACTGGAAGAATGACGTGATTGGTTATCTGTTTGTATTGCCTGCCTTATTATATATGTTATTTTTTGTAGGCTACCCAATTGTAAGCAATATTATTTTGAGCTTGCAGGATGTTTCTGTTCAAACATTACGAATGGAGGTAAAACCCTTCGTTGGACTTAAAAATTATATTGAAATATTGAAAGATCCAGTTATGATAACTTCATTAAAGAATACTTTGATATTTACAGTTTGCAGTTTAATTTTTCAATTTATTTTTGGATTTGCACTGGCTTTATTTTTTAATAAAAATTTTAAATTCGCAAGGCCAATCCGTGGTTTACTTATGATGCCTTGGATGATTCCTATTACTATCACTGCACTGATGTTTCAGTTTGTTTTCGGTACAGACATAGGAATACTTAATCATGCGTTACAAGGATTAGGAATTATTAAAGATAGGATTGATTGGCTTACTTCGACTAATACGGCTATGTTTGCTATTATTTTCACTAATATTTGGATAGGAATTCCATTTAATATGATATTAATTTCTACTGGCCTTACAACTATTTCAAAAGAATTATTTGAAAGTGCAGCAATTGATGGAGCAAACAAGATTCAGACATTTGTTAAGATTACAGTACCTTTATTGAGAACGACCATTGAGTCCGTATTAATATTAGGTTTTATATATACATTTAAAGTATTTGATCTTGTTTATGTTATGACAGGCGGTGGACCAGTAAATACGACGCATATGTTATCGACCTATTCTTATAAATTGTCGTTTGAATTGTTTAAATATAGCAAAGGTGCAACCGTTGCCAACGTATTATTTGTAATTTTATTAGCGGTTAGTGTTATTTATCTTAAATTTATATATACAGACGAGGGGGATGCATAATGGATCAGGATAAGAAAATGTCAAAAAAAGGGAATATAATTTATTGTATATTATCTGTTGTGATTTTGTCAGTATTACTATTTCCAATATACTGGATTGTGATAACTTCATTAAAAACAGAAAAAGAAATATTCCAGATACCGCCAACGTTGTATCCTCATACGATAAATTTTGTATCTTATGCGGCACAGTTGGGAAGTGGAGATTTTAATATGTTCCGATCTTTTGGAAACAGTCTCTATATTTCTACGTTAGCAATGCTGATTGCTGTTGTTTTAGCAATTCCTGCTGCTTACGGAGTGGCTCGCTTTAAATTTAAAGGGAAAAAACTTGTTATATTAGGTTTTTTGGTAACACAGATGTTACCTGTTTCTGTGCTTTTAACACCCATGTTCATTATGTTTCGAAATATGCATTTGTATAATACACAATACTCAGCAATACTTGCAGATGCAACCATTGGGATACCTTTTTCCGTTTTAATTTTAAAGAATTTCTTTGCTTCTATTCCAAAAGAATTAGAGGAAGCAGCCTGTATCGATGGATGCAATCGATTTAGGGCTTTTATTAGGGTCTTTATTCCAATTGCAAAGCCAGGAGTTATTGTATGCTGTGTATTTTCTTTTCTATATGCTTGGGGAGATTTGGCGTATGGTATGACTTTTATCATTAAGCAGGAAATGAGGCCGATTACGGCAGGCATTTTTAACTTTATGGGACAGTA
The DNA here is from genome assembly GCA_041821315.1 of Velocimicrobium sp. Taxonomy (GTDB): domain Bacteria; phylum Bacillota; class Clostridia; order Lachnospirales; family Lachnospiraceae; genus DIGJ01. The sequence continues at coordinate 47,796 of JBGUEO010000001.1, forward strand.
TGGAAATAAATGGAGTTATTTAACTGCATTTGCTGTTGTTACTATTATACCAGTTGCTTTGATATTTATCTTTATGCAGAAATATATTATTAGCGGTATGACAAGTGGTGCAGTAAAAGGATAAAGGAGAAAAATTATGAGTAAATGGAAAGAACCGTTGCTGCAAGAAATGTATTTTCAAAATGACCAAAGTTGGATAATTGAGGAAGACGTGTCAAGGACGGACAAAAGAAAGTTGCATGAAGCACTATTTACCATTTCAAATGGATATTTTGGAATGAGGGGAATCAATGAAGATATGCCATCCAATACGTTTCCGGGAACTTACATTGCGGGAGCATTCGATAAATCGGAATGCATGTGTTCAGAATGGGTTAATTTCCCCAATGCAGTACCATTATATATTGAAATCGATGGAAAGAAAGTTTCTCTTGATACAGCTAAGGTAATAAAACATAAGAGATTTCTTGATTTAAAGTATGGAAGTATATGCCGAGAAACTATTTTTAAAGTCAGCGAAAAAGAGATTTGTTATAAAAGTATTCGTTATATATGCCGTCATGACAGGAACCTAGCAATTATAAAAGCAGAGATAACCCCATTAAATTGGTCTGGAGAATTAAAGATAATTACAGAGTTGGATGGTACTGCACATAATGCATTTGCAAATTATTTTCCAGATGAATGGGCAAGACATTTGTGCCTTTTATCGATCAATGACAATTATGATATGGATACAGTAATGGTGGTAAGAACCAGGGATGTAGATGTAAAATATTGCTTTGCAACCTATCTTTTTATTGATCGACCGTTTGAGGAAATAAAACGATTTAAAAAAATCTATGGAGAGCGCGTCGTTGAAGAGGCAACCGTACAAGTAGAAGAGGGAGCCACGCTTGCGTTTAGTAAATATATTGCAGTAGAGGATACCAGACATGTAACAGAGGACGAACTTGTAAAGGTAACCACGAATATTTTAAATCGTAATAAAACGACAGATATTGATTTTATCTGGGAACAAAATAAAAAGGCATGGGAAGAAAAGTGGAAACTTGCTGATATTTGTGTGAAAACAGAGGACAATCAGGAAATGCTAAATGCAAAAATTCGCTTTAATATATATCAGTTGCTAATGAATGGATCGGATAGTGATTACCGCCATGGAATTGGCATTAAAGGCTTTACTGGGGAAATGTATCGTGGACATTATTTCTGGGATACAGAAATGTATATGTTTCCGTTCTTTGTATATACCAACCCGTGGGAGGCACGTAATCTTTTGGTATTTCGCCATCGGATTTTGGATTCGGCAAAAAAGAATGCTGCATCCAGGGGATTTAGGGGAGCACTATATTGTTGGGAAGATGACGAAAGAGGAAATGAAGGCATTAACAATGAAATTATTCGTGAAACAGGAGAGTTAAGAACACGGGAGACGATTGATCAATATCATAAAAATCTGGCCATTATGTATGCAATATTTAGCTATTACCGTGCAACGAATGATGTGGAATTTATGGTAAATTATGGTGCGGATATGTTGGTTGAAAATATGCGTTTTTGGGAGAGTTATCTTATCTGGAATGAAAATGATCAATGTTACGATTCCATTAAGGTTATGGGTCCAGATGAATATCATGCGAATATTAATAACAATTATTACACCAATTATTTGTTTAAAGCCATCAGTAAGATGACGCTGGATTTTATAGAACAATGTCAAAAGGTATATAAAAATTCTTATTACAAAATATGTAAGAGGCTAGCTATTACAGACTCTGAGAAAAAGACATGGAAGATTCTTTCAGAAAAAATTAATTTGCCCAGAATACAAGAGGGTGTATTGGAACAGTATGAGGGGTATTTTGATTTGGAAGATTATACCTTTACCAAACGAAATGAATTTGGAATTCCAGTGATAGTAGAATTGGATGAGTTAAAGAATCCTTCCAACCCAAAGTATACACCAGATTTAATTGCGTATCATGAGGAACTTGTTCGTATGTCACAGCGCATGCGTATTATCAAACAGGCGGATACGGTCTTATTATTCAATATTCTTCCGTTTGATTTTACAGAGGAAATAGAAAAAAATACGTTGCTTTTTTATGAGGAAAGAACCCTTCATTATTCTTCGTTATCGCCAGGGGTATATGCGCTTTGTGCAGCTCGTGTAAGTGAAATGGAGATTGCAGAGAAATATTTTGATTTATCGTTAGATATGGATTTAAAAGACGTAAAGCATGAGTCGGAAAATGCCCTGCATACTCCGACCTCAGGAGAGATATATACAATTATTACGCAAGGATATGCGGGGGTATTCCCAGATGGAGATACATTGGTAGTAAAGCCGAATATTCCAAAAAAATGGAGCGCTATAGAGTTTTGTTATACATGGCGGGGCAATCGCTTATCGTTCCAACTAACAAAGGATAAGGTAGTGATTTCCTCGAAAGGACAGAGGGAAACCAAGATTCGTATTGGTGGAAAAACCAGACAGCTGTATCCTAAAGATACATTGGAAATAGAATTGAATTTATAAAAAGGATAAAAGGTGAGCAGAATGAAATCGTATGATATAACATTTATTGGACATATGTGTTTTGATGAAATAAGTCCATATCAGGGAGAGACAAAAGTTTCTCCTGGAAGCGCAGTGCTTTGTGGTGCGATGGTAGCGGCAAGAACGGGACGAAAAGTTGCAGCAATTGTAAAAATGGCACCAAAGGATGAAGATATCAATGCGCCTATGACAGAAGTAGGAATTGATACTTATTTGATTCCAAGTGATCAGACAACATATTCCAAAGTCATACATCCGGTTGCGGATGTGGATGTAAGAAAATTAATATTGGAAAAAAGTGCGGGTATTATTAAGACGAGTGAGGTGCCAGATATTGATTCAAAGTATATGCATTTTGCAGGTATATCAGATACGGAGTTTGATATGGAGTTATTACTTCACTTAAAGAAGAAAGGATACAATCTTTCCGCAGATATGCAAAGCTTTGTTAGGCAGGTAGATCCGATCACTCGGGAAATTCATTTTAAAGATGTAGAAAATAAGATAGAAATAGTAAAGCAACTAAGTAAAGTGAAAATGGATATCGTAGAAGCTAAAGTATTAACAGGAACCGATGATTTGGAAAAAGCGGCGAAAGTTTGTGAAAGTTGGGGTTGCAAAGAAATTGTAATTACCCAGTTCCAAGGTGTGCTTGCAAGAGTAGACGGTGTTACCTATTACGAAAAATTTTCCAATAGCAGCGTAGTTGGAAGAACAGGAAGAGGCGACACTACCTTTGCGGCTTATCTTTCATGGAGGATGGATCATAATCCGGCAGAAGCGCTTAAATTCGCTGCTGCTTTAGTATCGATAAAAATGGAAACGCCGGGACCTTTTCATGGAACGTTAGAAGATGTTTTTACACGGATACAGGAAAAACATACAAACTAGTGGAATAGGAGATTATGGATATAAAAATAAAAGAATCTCAATATAAAAATATGAAGAGTGTAGTAATGGAAAATAGCAGACTCAAGATAACAATAATTCCAGAGAGCGGGAGTAAGATTCAAAGTATTTATGACAAGTGCCTGAAAAAGGAATATTTGATTCAGAATCCAGCGAAAACATTTATAAAGTCAGACTATGGATCCTATTTTGGCGACGGAGATGTAAGTGGGTTTGATGAGATATTTCCTTCGATTGAGAGCTGTTACTACCCATCATGGCCATGGAAGGGAAATGTGGTACCTGACCATGGAGAGGTATGGGCATTACCTTGGGAGTATGAGATGGAAAATGATACAATTAAAATGTCTGTTCATGGAGTAAGATTTCCATACATTATGGAAAAAGGGATAGTATTTGATCAGGAAAATTCATTGAAGATATCATATAAGGTACGTAACTGTTCAGATTTTGATTTTTATTTTTCATGGGCTCCTCATATTTTATTTGATTGTGAAAAAGATACAACAATTGTACTTCCTAAGTCGGTAAGTCAGATTATTTCGACTTGTTCGGTGGAGAATAAGCTGGGAGGTTTTGGTTCTATTCATTCATGGCCGACAACAAAAATAAAAGGAGACATATATGATATCTCTAAAATTTATCCAAAATATGCAGGTAAGTGCGAAAAGTATTATGCAATGGGTCAAGTAAAAGAAGGATGCTGTTCATTGGATTCCAATAAAAATACAATTACTCTTTCTTATCCAGTTGAACAAGTTCCATATCTTGGAGTCTGGGAAGGAATTTTAAATAATAATTATGTTGTAGCATTAGAACCATGCACTGGAGATTTGGATTTTCTGGATACTGCATTTCAATGGAAGAGAGTAAGTATTTTGCATGGTAATTCGGAATATAAATGGCATCTTATATTGACGTTTATTGATAAGGAGAAGGAAGAAACGAGTGGATTACCGATAAACTAAGGAAATCATGAAATGGAGGCAAGTCAGGAGGTGAGAACATAACGCTTCATAGTAACTTTTTAAATAAATGATACAAGGAATGTTTGTCTGTTTAAGCAAAATAATGGAGGTGTAATGTGAAAAAAAAGAATTATTTTTTAAAAAGGGGTATCGCTATACTACTGTCACTAGCAATGGTATCTGGAAATATTGTATTTTCACCGAATATGGCGGAGGCTTCGGAAGAAAGCAAAGCAACGTTAACGGTAGATATGGCAAATCAAACGGGGGATATTCTTCATGGAGCATCGGGATTTTTATATGGAGTTAGTAGTGAAGATGTACCTACTACAAATACGATGGTGCCATTAAAACCTAAAGTTCTTTGTACAAAGGGGCCACTTGGTACCGAGCATCCATATGGAGACACATTCGATGTTGCCAAAACTTTCCTAGAAAGTGGAGGAGAGCAGGTTATGATGTACAACAGCAATTATTATGGCGTTTTTGGAGTTACTGCTAATTATCAGGAGTATGCAGAAGTATTAAAAACAATAATTGCACCTGCAGTAGTAAAGTGGAAAGCAGCATGGAAAAAAGACCATGCAAACGATAATTTAAGTAGTTTGAATATAGACAAGGCGATTGTGTATATCCCTATAAATGAAGGGACACCAGTAAATGGGGCTGATTTTAATGTTAGCTGGAAAGCCTATTATGATGCAATCAAATTGGCAGATCCAAATGCAACAATCGCAGGACCTAATAGTGCAGGATATGGATTGCAGTTTGGTACTGGAGTTTCGATGAAATCCCATTTTGAATATTGTGTTGCAAATGACTGCCTTCCAGATATTGTAACATGGCATGAATTGCAGGTAACTTGTTTAAGTACGATGGCTGAGCATATGGAAGATTTTAAAAATATTTGGTCACACCTTGACACGGATCTCGAAATGCCGCAGATTGTAATAAATGAATATGCTGATTTAGCAGATTGTGGTGTGCCAGGACGCCTTGTAAACTGGATTTCTCGTTTGGAAGATCAAAAAATATATGGATGCCTTCCGTTTTGGCATCAGGCAAATAATTTAAATGATTTGACTTCAGATGCAAATGAAGGAAATAGTGCATGGTGGCTATATAAATGGTATGGAGATATGTCGGGTAAAACATTAAAGGTATCTTCAAGTACAACTTATGATAAGCTGTATGGAGTGGCTGCGATTGATGATACGAAGAAAAACGCTTCTGTTTTATTTGGAGGATTGGATGGAAGCACAGAAATTGTATTAAAAAACATAAAGAATACTGCTACCTATCAGAATGCGGATCGTGTACATATAAAGATACAGTCTACAGGTTATACCGGATATGAAGGAACACAAAGCAATGTACCAACTGTCTTAGAGGGTACTTATCCTGTAAACGAAGATGGAAGTGTTACTGTGAACCTGTCAAATATGAAATTTTCTTTTGCCTATAACTTAACCATCACAAAGGCTGAAGAAGGCGATGAAGTATCTAATCCTATTGTGTATGTGTACCAAAACTCATATGAAGCAGAGGATGCTTTACTTGGTGATGGATCAACAAAGGTAGTCAATACTGCTTATAGTCCAAATTATTATTTGTCAGAGAATTATGCGGTTAAGATGCAGAAAGAAAACTCTCTTACCTATACCATTGATGTACCGGTTGACGGAAAATATCGCTTAGACTATATCTATGGAAATGGGACAGGAACCTTAAGAAATGATGCGAATAATAATAATCCTATCAATGTAGAACAGACGTATTGTTATGATAATGCAGAAAATAAGACTGAAATTATGAAAAATACGTTGATTGCTACCATGACAGCAACCGATACCCAATATGTAGATTTGACAAAGGGGGAACATACCATCAAAATTGTCACAACGGAGGAGGGGACAGTTCTACAGGATGTATTAAATGTAACCTATTCAGGAGCATATGAAAAAGAAATAAAAGCACTGGACAATATATATGAGGCGGAGCAGGCTGATTTTAATAATTTGTTAGGAACAGGATTGACCGTTATTACGAAGTCTGATATCAAAGGATATTCTGGAAATGGTTATGTTACTGGATTGACTAAGAGCGTAACAGCAGGTGGTGGAATACGCTGGAATCTTATCGTAGAGGAGAGCGGTTTATATGATGTATCCATACGATATCAGTCAGGAGAAGCTGGAAGCGCGAATGTTTATGTAGGCAATACAACAAAGACATTAAATCAACTAATTAATACAATTGATGTAGTAGATACCAATAATCAGTGGAAAACGGAAACAACCACTATTTATCTTCAAAAAGGAATCAATATTGTTGACATTGATACAAGTGTTGAAGTTTCACTTGATTATTTAAGACTAAAAGAAATACCAGATAGTTTGCTAACGCAAGACGCAAAAGCGACTTTGATTGAGGCAGAAGATTGTATACCAGAGGGAGCAGAATTTATTGCGATTGGAAATAGCAAAGGAGCTTCTAGCGGAAAATATGTAGTCGGCTTAGAAGGTGATGAGGATGCAGCATCGGATAGAAACAAATATTTAGAGTTTGAATATAATGCACTAGGCGAAGGAGCATATTCACTTCAGGTATTCCAGTCAAACGACGAAATTTGCGGCTCACATTCATATAACACAAAAATTATTGATAAATATGCGACAGTTGAGGTATCTGATGAAACAGGGAAAACAATAAGCTCGAATCGTTATTTTTTCATCAATACATTTTCTAAGGATACATTTAAAGAAAAAACGATTACCCTTAATTTAGTGAAAGGAACAAATAAAATAAAAATTTATAATGATGATAGCTGGCAGGTTCTTTGGGGTGGAACGACTTACACACCAGGAACAAATAAATTAGACAACTATTCTCCGAATTTTGATAAATTTTTAATTCGACCAGTAACTCTAAAAACAGCAATTGATTTACCAGAGGAATATGGAATAAATATACAGACAACTTCATGGGGATATGCAACCGTAGATAAAAATGCAGTCGATGCTGGCGGTACATTTATGGTTAAGATTTATCCGAATAAAGGAATCGACAATATTTTGGTAAATGGAGAAGAGAAAAAGTCGACAATTACATCAAATGGAGATGGAACCTACTCTCTTAAAATTGAAAATGTTCAAAACGACATAACCGTTTCGGTACATTTTACAAAAGGATATACTGAGCATCAAGATACTTATATTGAAAATGCAGGATTTGGTAAAGGCACACTGGATGGATGGAATGCGGATACAACTACGGCGTTGGTTACAGATGCTGAAAGTGATAGCCTAGAAGGATATTACCTGAATTTAGGGAAGGGTGTATTGACGCAGGAGGTAAGTGGTATTCCTGGAGGTAAGTATAATCTATGTGTTTATGCAAAAGATAAAAATGCCGCTGGAACAGTTACTATGAGCGCGGGTGGTGAGTCTATGACACTTGAGGCCGGAGCAGATACATACATGGAAAATTTTTTCCAGATACAGGTTGTTACAGGTACTGCCATTACAATTAAAGTGGATGCAACTGCTTTAACTCAAGGAAGTATTTGTCTTGATAATTTTACGTTGGAAAAAGTTACGGATCGTAATCCAGAAAGCATTGACACGCATAGCTCCTATTTTGTGGATTGTGGAGATCATAATCCACAAACACTTACTGGATATGATAACTTTGGTTTAAATAACAGCATAACTGATCAGGTATTTGGAAAAGACAAAGTAACCGGATATTATTGGGGAGTATATGATCCAAATGGAAATAATGCGGAAAGTTCTCCGTCTGATGGAGTATATACAAAATACATTTCTTCGAATCAAAATTCAATTGAAGATAATCAGAAGAAAGAAGTATCCTTTGTTTATGCAAAAAGTCAAAAAGAAGCTGGTATTGCAGAGCGGTATGTAAATTATAAATTCCAGCTCGATGACACAAAACAATATAAGGTATTGATTTGCGTTGGAAATAGTTGGGAAAATTCAGGGAATCCAGATATCTATGTCAATAAAGGAACTTCCAAAGAAGCTGTTATCAGTGATAGTATTGCAATGGAAAGTGGCGCTAACGCAATCGTATCAGGGAATGCTACAACGGATGGAAATGGATATATGACGGTGGATGTCCGTTCAAGCGACGCAACTATTCAGGTAAATTATATTCGTATCTCAGAATTCAAGGGGTTGGCAGATATGACCAATTTGACAGAGGTGTATAACACATTAAGAGATACAGCAAATGATATGGAAGATCCATATTCGACTGAAACTTGGGCGACATTTGAATCGGTGCTTCAAACAGTAAAATTCTTATTGGATGATCAAGATGCAATTGGTTCAGAAAATCAAGAAAAAATAGATCTTGCCGCTGTAAATCTTCAAAGTGCCTTTGACGCGCTGAAAAAAGCTACTAATGTTAGCAAGGAGTTATTATATTTTGTAGATTGCGGAGATTATAATGTGGCTACCTTAACGGAGGGTGAAAAATTTGGTCAATCGAACCGAGTAACCGACCAGGTATTTGGAGAAGATGCCGCAACAAAGAAAAATTGGGGTGCCATTGATACGGATTACTCTATTAGTGAAGACGCAAAAAATCTGATAGCAAATGGATTTTCTCCAACGTTCACTAGCTTTACATGGCCAAGTGAATATACGAAAACAGATGGAGAGGCAAAAACGACAACTTTCCGATATGCAAGAGATCAGGACAAGGCTGGAATTACTGAGAGGTATGTAAACTATAAATTCCAGCTCGAGGCTGGCAAAAAGTACGAAGTATCAGTTTCTTTGGGGAATAGCTGGAATTGCTCTAGTCCGATATCGGTATATGCCAATAAGGGAGTTACTGGATACGAGAGCATAATTAAAGAAAATGCAACGATTCAACAAAATGGGAATACGGTTGTAACAGGAATTGGACAGGCAGGAGATGATGGGTATATGACGGTTGATGTAAGGTCATCTGCAGCCACCATCCAGCTCTGCTATATTACAATCAAAGCATCAGATGGCACAGATCCTGCCCCTGACCCAACACAAGTTGTATTAAATGGTATGAAAGTAAACCCTCCTGATAAGACGGTTTACAAACTTGGGGAGTCCATTGATCTATCTGGACTTGCTATCATTGCATATTATTCCGATGGATCATCTGACCGAATAAGAAATGCAAGTAAATATACAGTCACAGGATTTGATTCATCTTCATTAGGAGAAAAAACTGTTAAAATACAATATTCTTATGGTAGCGTTACAAAGGAGTTTTCATTCCCTGTTATCATAGCGGATCAGACGGTAGAAAGTGTGTCTATAAATCCAAGATCTTCCGAAGTTGAACAAGGACAGATGAAAGATTTTGCTGCAGATGTTGTGACCTTAGTAACAGGTGCATCAATTAAGGTTAATTGGAGTGTAAGCGGAAGCAATAGCTTAGATACTAATATTTCTAGCAAGGGAAGATTAGTAGTTGGTGAAGATGAAACCGCAAAAACGCTTATTGTAATGGCAAGGTCAAAGGCAGATAACAGTAAGGTTGATACTGCAATCGTAACTGTATTGAAAAAGCCAATTATAGTACCGGTTGTGGGAAGTGTACAGGTGTCACCAAAAGAAGTAACGCTAGAAAGAGGAAATAATCAAACATTTACTGCCAATGTTATTGCAACTGGCGCAGCGTTAACCGTTAATTGGAGTGTAAGTGGAAATCAATCAGAAAATACTAAGATTTCAGATATGGGTGTACTTTTGGTAGGAGAAGATGAGTGGGCAGAGACTTTTTGTGTAACGGCAACTTCTACGGAAGATCCAACAAAATCTGATACTGCAGTAGTAAAAGTAGATAATTCAGATAGTCAGTCAACACCAGTCTTTGGTCGAGATGAAAAGAAAGATGATTCTAAAGTAACGATAAGTGTTGATGAAAAAGATACAAAACTAGTTTTGCAAGTAAATGATATGGAAAAGGCAATTTCTACAATAAAAGAAGGAGAGAACATTGCAGTAACCATACCATATGCTACTCAATTAAAAGATGTCATTCTGACAAAAGATTTGCTAAATAAATTATCGGATGAGAAAAAGAATGCCATCATTGAGTTTAACGATCAAAAGGGAGAGGTTTCTTACCGCTGGTTCTTTGGAGAATCCGTAGCTTCAAAAATAAGTGCACATAGTGATATCAATCTCGTTGTTAAAACAAATCCTATTTTATTGGAAAAGGAGAACAATTCGGCAATTAACTCTATTTTAACAAAGAAACAGGATAGCGGTACTTATATATCAACAGCTCAAACAGAGGCTTTACCAGTGCAAGGTGATTTAAGTGTGAAGGTATCCGATGTAAAGGTCGGACAGAAGGTGTATGTTTACAAAGTAAATGACAAGACAAAGAAGCTTGAAACCATGGTAGGAAGTTTTTCGCATAAAGTAGATGAAAACGGCTATGTAACACTTGGTGTACTTGAAGGTGGAGATTATCTTGTGCTAACTGAAAAGGCTGCAAAAAATCAAGTCACACTAATAAAACATCAAATTAAAATCGATATAAAACAAAAGACTATGAAAGTAGGAAAAACATCAAAGGTTTCCGTTTTACTACCAACTTGTCTAAATAATACCGATGTAGCAAATTCTAGTGCAATCGGTAAAGTAAAAATTACATATAAGGTAAGTAATAAAAAAGTAGCTTCTATTGATAAAAATGGTAAAGTAAAAGCCAAAAGGGCAGGAACGGTTATAATAACTACTACCATAACATTGTATAATGGAAGTACCAGAACTGAAAAAACAAAAATATATGTAAAGGCAACAAAAAAGTAATATTATTTGTTTGGAAAGATAATTAACTGCGACACTGTAAAGATAGAGTTCCATATCAACTATGCAAATAGTTGATATGGAACTTTGTAGCATTTGGTATGGTATTTTCTATTGTTTTTTTCTGTATAATTAAGGTATAATTATTACTTAATTAGGAAATTAATGAGTAGAATAGAGGAATAGTATGCAAAATAGTAAGTTTATGACCAGCGAAGAAGTTTATGAGGATTTGTGCTTAAAAATAGAAAAATTAGTGTATATGCCTGGGGAGAGTATTAGTGAGAATGATTTATGTAAGACATATGATGTTTCCAGACATATTATAAGAGGAGCGATTACAAGAGCGAAAGCGAGAAGATTACTTACCGTATATCCTCAGCGTGGAACATTTGTAAGCCTGATTGATATGAGATATGTAGAAGATATTTTATATCTTCGTGAATCGATAGAACAGGAAGCGTTACGTCGGATTATGAATCTTGATGAAACGAGCATTGTAGAATTAGTGAAGCATCTTAAAAAAAATGTAAATGAGCAGAAACGGGTTATTAAAAAAGAAATTACAATGGATGAATTTTATGTAATTGATAATATTTATCACAGCTATCTTCTAAAAGCAGTAGACAAAGAGCAGGTAATGAATTTAGTGAAAGAGCAGTATATTCATGTACGGCGTTGGAGAAATTTTGAGGTGCGAAATATGAGCCGATTAGAAGAAATCATTCAAGATCATGAGAAACTGATTGAAACAATCAAAACGCGTGATGGGCAAGGCGGCTGGGAGTGCCTACATGTACATTTAGATACGGTAACGAGATTAAGTGATATTTTTAAAACGGTGCAAGCAGAATATTTTATTTTTTGACAATTTGTATCGAATGCCAAACTTACAGCTTTACAAAAAAGTACAAGTTTGGTATTATTTTAACAAAGCATGTCGACAAGTACACATGTGTACATAACGAATAATCAAATAAGTTTCGGATGTTAGAAAAACAGAAAATATGAATACAAGGAGCGTAGTAAAATGATATATACATTAGGAATTGATATTGGTTCTACAACTTCAAAGTGTGCGATATTAAAAGATGGTAAGGAGTTAATTGCAAAATCATTGGTAGAGGCAGGTACTGGAACGGATGGTCCAAGAAAAGCATATGATGAGGTGCTAAAGCTTGCTGGTATTGATGAGAAAGAAATTGTATTTGCAATGGCAACAGGGTATGGAAGAACTACTTTTGAAGGAATGGATGGTGAAATGAGTGAATTAAGCTGTCATGCAAAAGGAGTCTTTTTTTCAAACCCTGCAATACGAACAATAATTGATATTGGAGGTCAGGATGCAAAAGTCATTTCGTTGAATGAAAAAGGAATCATATCCAATTTTATGATGAATGATAAGTGTGCCGCAGGAACGGGGCGATTCTTAGATGTTATGGCTCAGATATTGCAACTAAAAGTAGGGGAACTGGAAGGGTATGCAAAAAAAGCAACGACACCTGCTAATATATCGAGTACCTGTACCGTATTTGCCGAATCAGAGGTGATTTCCCAGTTATCAAAAGGAGTTGGATTAGCTGATTTAATTGCAGGTATTTGCAACTCTGTTGCAAGTCGTGTATCATCATTAGCAAAGCGAATTGGTGTAATAGAAGGAGTCTGTATGAGTGGGGGTGTCGCTCAAAATGGTGGGGTAAGGGAAGCACTTGCAAAAGAATTGGGTACAAAAATATATTATAGCGAAGATGCACAGTATATGGGGGCAATTGGCGCAGCGATTGCAGCTTTTGAAAAATCTACGTCTTAACCTAGAAAACGATGTAGAGGTTATGGAGACACAAAAATAAGAAATGTTAACAAGTATACAAGTTTGGAGGTTAACATGAAATTAGAAGAAATGACAGTAAATCAATTATTGTCATATAATGCAAAACACTATCCACATGCACTTGCAATTGAGTATCATGAATACCATTGTAACTGGATGGAATTAAATAGAATTTCAGATCATTTGGCACTGAAATATCTTGATTATGGAATTCACAAAGGAACCCATGTTGGTATTTTTGGACCAAACAGTCCAAACTGGGTGTTTACATACCTTGCCTTAGCCAAAATAGGTGCGGTTTCAGTATTGATTAATTTCAATTACAAAAAGGATGAATTGCGCGCTATCCTTAATTATTCCAATGTTGAGTACTTATGTTATGCGGATAAATACAAAGAAAATGACTTTATTGATATAATAAAGCATCTTCGAAAACAGAGAATATGGCGAATGCGACAATATATTTATATCGGTCCGGATGAAAATCAAAATTGGTTGGATGTAGAACATATTACCTATGAAAGCACATATGACAATGATAAACTAATCGAAAAAAAGGCACAGATTTGTTCGCAAGATATCTTAAGTATGCTCTTTACTTCCGGAACGATAGCACAGCCCAAAGGGGTTATGCTCACGCAATACCAGATGCTTAATATAGCCAAAATAGCATGTGAACAAATGCGATGGAAACAAAACGATAAGATCTGTCTCACCTTATCGTTATTTCATTGCTTTGGATTATCAACAGGATTGCTAGCAAGTATTGTTTCTGGTTGTAGTATCTGTATTGTTGAAAGTTTTCGATCAAAGCAGGTGCTTGCGATAATAGAAAAAAAGAAGTGTACGGTGTTAAATGGTGTGCCTACTATGTTTTTAGCTATGATGAAAAATGAAGTGTTTGATCAGTATGATTTATCTTCACTAAAATCAGGAATAATTGCAGGGGCAGGAATCCGAACGTGTGACTATCGCAATATTATTAGTCGATTTCATATGGAAAAACTGCAACAATCATTTGGGCAGACTGAAGCTTCACCGAGCATCACATTTTCTGATTTTGAGGATTCATTTGAGCTAAAAGAAGCTTCGGTCGGAAAGGTAATTCCAAATACAGAGCTGCGAATTGTTGATGAAATGAAACACATTGTTTTAGAACCATTTGTACATGGTGAGATACAAATCAAAGGATTTCATGTGATGCAATTTGGTTATTATAAAAAAAAGATGGAAACAAAAAAAGTATTTACTGCGGATGGATGGCTTAAAACAGGAGATATTGGGTATTTGGATACGAATAGTAACCTTTACATAACAGGAAGAAAAAAGGATATTATTATTCGATGTGGTGAAAATATATCTCCTCTTGAAATAGAAGAAACAATAATGCAATATGATGGAATTTTGGATGTGAAAGTATTTGGAGTTCCAGACCCATTTGCGCAAGAAGAGATAGTGGCGGCTATTTGTTGTACAAAAGCGGTGATGCGAGAAACCCTGCTTGCATACTTAAAAATGAGTTTAGCAAATTATAAAGTACCAAAATATATATATGGGTTTCAAGAATTCCCATTGTTAGCGAATGGAAAGGTTGATATAAAGACACTCAAGGGAAATGTGTTAGAAAAAGTAACATGGAAGGATTAGAAATGTTAAAAAGTATAAAATTAAATAAAAGAATTTCATTATTTGTAGGTATTATGATTATAGTAAGTATGGTTTTGATTTTTTCAATATCAAGTAGAAATTCCAAAAAACTTCTGGAGGATGCTGCAGAAAATAACATGACTACATTAATTAATGCACAGACACAAATTATTAACGAAACAATGAATTCTGCGGAAGGACTACTAATGGATTTTAGCCATAATGCACAGTTAAAGGAATTATTGCTAAATCCAAAGGATGTTGTTTTAACGAAAGAAATTCAAACCTATATTGATGAATACTTTAATAGCAGAAATGATTTAGAAGGAATTTATATTTGTGATTGGAATTCGTTATGTCTATCTCATTCCAACCTAGAGGCTATCGGAGCAAATTTTCGAAGCGGCGATGCGTTGAACGAATTGCAAGCTGCTTTACTTGAATCCGGGGATGCTGTTTATAACATTGGGATTAATACGTCGGCTAATTCTGGTAAACAAGTAATTGCACTCTTCCAAGCAGTATATGACGACAACAAGCAACCAATTGGTTATATAGGTGCTGCTGTCTATGCAAGCAATTTGGGAAATACCTTATCTTCTCTTAAAATGGAAGGCATGGAGAGCTCTAGCTATGCCTTAATAAACACGACTAAAAATAATTATATTTTTGCAGGTGATGAAAGCTTAATAGGGAAAGAAATCGAAGATGAAAATGTACAAAATATGATAAAACAGGTGAAAGGAGACAAAAAGGATAATACGTATAGTATTACTTATTGGAGTGGGAAGGAGGAATTTATTGCGACCTATAAACCAATTACTGAACGTGGCTGGTTGATGGTATTGACCGATGGAAAAGACGAAATTTATGCATCGGCAAAGCAAAATTCAAAAAATTTGGCGATGATTTGTGTTCTATTTACTATTGTAATTGTTGCTGGGGTGGCGTTCATTGTACATATTTCGCTTAAACCAATTTCTAAATTAAAAGATGCTATTATTAATTTGGAAGACCTTAATTTATGCGAAAACAATCAGGTTCAAAAATATGTAAAACAAAAAGATGAAATAGGACAAATCGCAAAGGCCCTTCACAGTTTTACGGATATTCTACATGGAAAGATGGCGGAAATTGATGAGATTTCCTTTCAACTAAAGAATAGAGCAGAAGAATGTGCTGAAAAAGCAAATGATATGAGTGCAGTAAATGAAATACAAAGTACATCAGCAACTGAAATTTCTGTGGCAATTGAAGAGATGGTAAACACGATAAGCATTGTAGCAGAAAGTGCTACGGATTTGGCAAAAAATACCACTGGAATTTTAGAGGAAAAGAAACAGGTAATTGAGTCTATGCATTCAATGGAACGTATGTCATATGAAGGACAAACAAAAATGGAAGGTACCAAAACATCATTTGATAGGATAGAAACAACCATGGTAGATCTAAGTAAAACGGTTAGTGCTGTTCAATCCTCTATGGATAATATAAAAGGGTTCGTAGATGTTGTAAATGAAATCGCAGCTCAAACCAATTTGTTATCGCTCAATGCGTCAATTGAAGCAGCAAGAGCTGGAGAAGCAGGAAGAGGGTTTGCTGTGGTTGCAAACGAAATCAGTACTTTATCACAAAAAACGGCAGAAGCAACCAAAGAAATTGAAGAAATCACAGAAGGAATTGCGTCTTTAGTCGATGAAAGTAATCAACAATCAAAAACGGCAATATCAGAAATCAGTACTTGTAGTATAGTGATAAATAACTCGGAAAGTCTTTACAAACAATTGATTTCGGTCACAGAAGAGGTAAAAGAGAGGATGGAAAATCTATCGGTTTTACTCAATTGTATGGATGAATCCACAACATCTGTAGCGGCTATAACCGAAGAAGAAGCCGCTAGTGCACAAGAAATTGCAGCTTCTTCTGAAAGCTTTAAAGAACAGTCTGCTAAGCTTCTTGGTACAACCATAGATATGAATAATATGGCAGCTGGACTGGACGAAATGACACAGCATCTCTCAAGTTCGGTTAAACAATTTAAATTAAAAGAATAGATAACAATAAATTTATTCTAATTCCATACATTTATTGTTAAATGTAGTTTCAGTCACTTTTCTCCATATGTTAAGTCAAAGTGTTGTCCTATCTATTGTTTGACATAATAATTTATATTAGTTACTATAGTAGAGGAACTGTAGTACATTGAAGAGAAAGGTATTATATTTATGCAAGGAACAATATGGACATTAATTCCCCCAATCGTAGCGATTGCATTGGCACTTCTTACAAAAGAGGTGTATTTGTCATTGCTCATTGGAATCGTATCAGGATGCTTTTTGTACACTGGATTTCATCCGATCGATGCAAGTATGACATTATTTGATATTATGGGATCAAAGATGGGCGGTAATATTAACATTTTATTATTTCTTACTCTGCTTGGAATCTTGGTTGCCATGATTACAAAGTCGGGTGCATCCAAAGCGTATGGCATTTCAATATCGAAAGTAATTAAAAGCAAGCGCGGGGCTCTTTTTGCAACAATGTGTCTTGGCGTATTGATTTTTGTAGATGATTATTTTAATTGTCTTACTGTAGGAATGGTTATGCGACCAGTAACGGATCGATATAAGATATCAAGAGCAAAGCTAGCATATATTATTGATGCTACAGCAGCACCGGTGTGTATTATTGCACCAATTTCAAGCTGGGCTGCTGCGGTGGGATCTTCGCTTCCAGAAGGAAGTAGTCTGGATGGATTTTCTTTGTTTATACGAACCATTCCGTTTAATTTATATGCTATTTTAACGTTAATTTTTTTGATTTTTATTATAATATGGGATACGGATTTTGGCCCGATGAAAAAGTTTGAGAAACGTTCAAAGCTAGAAGAACAGGTGGAAGAAGGGTTTGAAGAGGAAGATTTGATGCCTATGATGAATGGAAAAGGGAAGGTTCATGATTTAGTTTTTCCGATTCTTATTCTAATTTTACTATGTGTGTCTTGTATGCTTTATACAGGAGGTATTTTAGAAGGAGCCAGTGTTGTGGATGCATTTGCTAATTGTAATTCTTCCCTAAGTTTAGTATTAGGTTCCTTTTTTACATTGATTATAACCTTTCTTTTGTATTTGGTGGAACGGGTTTTAAGCTTTAAAGATTTGTGTGACTGTTTTACAAAAGGTGCGAAAGCAATGGTGCCAGCTGTTATGATATTAAGTTTAGCATGGACGTTATCTGGAATATGCAGTGAGAGCTATTTAGATATCGGTGGATATGTAGGAAGTGTAGTTGGAACAAGCAAATTAATTGGCGCAATGCTTCCATGTATTCTTTTTGTAGTTGCACTTTTACTTTCGTTTGCAACAGGAACTTCTTGGGGAACGTTTGGAATTTTGATACCAATAGCAATAGCAATTTTAGGCATAGGAAATGAAAACATATTAGCAATTGGCGTAGCGGCAATTTTGGCAGGAGCTGTTTGTGGCGATCATATTTCTCCAATTTCAGATACAACAATACTAGCATCTACTGGTGCACAGTGTAATCACATTGATCATGTTTCAACACAGATACCATATGCACTAAGCGTAGCTGTTTGTTGCTTTATAGGATATTTTATGAGTGGAATCACAAAGAATGGATGGATTGGTTTGCTAGTAGGAATCGTTTGCTTATTTATAACATTTGGAATTATCATTCAAACTTCAAAGAAAAATAGGATAGACGAAGCATAGGATTAATACAAGCAGGTAGAACATGAGAAATCAGATGTTCTACCTGCTTTTTTAAGGATATAGTAGTACAATAGAATATAAAATTGTGCTATAATATACGAATAAAGGTATAAGTTATTGTAAAATTGGAGGGGAATAAGTCAGTTAATTTGTTAGAGCAAACAATACGAAGTGATTATGATGAGAATATTAAAGAGCAGGTAACCAATGCAATTTCATTAATTGATAGTATTTATAAAAAATATCAAGTGGGTGAATATTCATTAGAGCAAGCAAAGACGCTGGCAGCAGATATTGTTCGTGAACTTCGTTATAAAGAAGGTGCATATTTTTGGATTGATACATATAATGTAGTTTTACTTGGTAAAGATGTAGAGGGTACGAATCGTTTGGATACAACCGATGCAAATGGATTTGAAATGGTATCGGCTACCACGCAGCAATTAGCGTAATTAGTACGGCTACAAATGAGGGAACAGTAGGAATAACGGATATTGCACAACGTGCATCAGATCTAATGAGTATGGCTGGTGTAATTAATCAAACGGTAAAAGTCTGTGTGGAAACGACAGAAGTATTACATCGAAATGTCGAGAAATTTAAAATTTGACCATATCAAAAAAATAAGATAAATTAAAATCATAATAAAAAAATGAAAAATTTAGAAATTTTTCTTTTTTGCATTTTTTTTGTCTATATTATTGGGGAAATGATAAATAAAAAATGAATTCCATAAAAAAAAGAGTTAAACTCACGAAAAGAAAAAAGTATAAAAAATAATTCAAACGTGATATAATGAATACATTAATAATAGCAGGAGGATTATAGATGAGAAATTTAAAGGTAAGCTTGAAAATGATAATTTTGCAAATATGCATGATTATTGCGTTAATTAGCGCAGGATTTATGGCCATGTATTTTTTGAATCAAGAAAAAAATGCATCCACTTCCGTGTTGGAACAGACCATTCGGACGGACTACGATGAAAATGTTAAAGAACAGGTTACAAGTGTAATTTCACTGCTTAATGAGATATATCAAAAATATGAGTCAGGGGAATACACAAAAGATCAGGCAAAAACGTTAGCAGCAGATTTGGTGCGAAATCTTAGCTATCAAGAAGGTGGATATTTTTGGATTGATACTTATGATGGGGACAATGTGGTGTATCTTGGTAAAGATACAGAAGGAACAAATCGTCTAAATATAAAGGATACCAATGGCTTTGAAATGCTAAAAGAAATTATTCGTGTTGCGCAAGAGCCAGAGGGAGGGTATACCGATTATACATTTCCTAAAGCGGAGGGAACAGATTCATATCCTAAGCGTTCCTATAGCAAAGCGTTTGAACCGTTTCATTGGGTAGTGGGAACTGGAAATTATACGGATTACATTGATGAAATTGTGCAAACACAAACAGAAACGATGACAGCAACAATTGATAAACAGGTTACATTATTGATGGTAATACTTATTGCAATTGCATGTATTATATTTATTATCTCATGGGTTATATCGAGGGACATTACCCATTCGTTGAAGGAAGCAATTCAATTTTTTGAAGTAATGGCAAGTGGAGACTTTACAAAGAGTCTATCCAAACGATTGAAAAATCGTGAGGATGATATTGGTAAATTAGGTAAAAAGATGGATGAAATGCGCGAGCAGTTACGACGATTAATACAAGAAATTCAACAGAGTGAAACGATGCTTAATCTTGTGGTCAATGAAATTAAAGAAAATGTTGTAAAGCAGGATGAATCCATTGAGAATGTATCGGCAACTACGCAGGAATTAGCAGCAAGTATGGAAGAGACTTCTGCAACGGCAGAAAGTATCAATGGAATGTCTGAACAAATTGGAAGTGCGTCAAAAAATATTGCAGAACGTGCGCAAGATGGAGCACGTCAAGCAAGTATGATTTATGATCGAGCACGAAATGCAAAAGATAAAACAAAGCAGCAGAGGGAAAATTCTGCTTCTGTTCAAAAGGAAATTCGTGAAAGCTTGGAACAAGCACTGTTGGATGTAAAAGTGGTTGATCGAATTGGTGTATTATCGACTTCAATTATGGACATTACAAATCAAACGAATTTGCTTGCATTGAATGCATCCATTGAAGCAGCAAGAGCGGGAGAAGCAGGAAGAGGATTTGCTGTCGTTGCAGAAGAAATCGGGAACTTAGCAGAGCAGTCGAAGGATGCTGTTGCAAAAATACAGGAGGTTACTCAAAAAGTCACATCTTCTGTGTTGAATCT
This sequence comes from Velocimicrobium sp., assembly GCA_041821315.1. Taxonomy (GTDB): domain Bacteria; phylum Bacillota; class Clostridia; order Lachnospirales; family Lachnospiraceae; genus DIGJ01. The sequence goes on from JBGUEO010000001.1 coordinate 68,539, forward strand.
TTCGGGTGATTCACAGCGCCTATTGGAATTTATTAATGTAGATGTTAGTAAAAGTTTTGATGAATTTGATAAAATAGCAGAAGCATATAATAAAGATGCGGTTGATTTAGATGGCCTAATATCTGATTTTAGTGCGACTTCGCAGGAATTGTTAGCTTCCATTGAAGGTGTGTTAACTTCCATTGATGCAATCAGTACAGCAACAAATGAAGGCGCAATTGGAATAACGGACATAGCACAGCGTGCTTCGGATGTTTTAGATATGTCGGGAATAATCGATCAGTCCGTTAGAAAGTGTGTGGAAACTACCGATGTATTGCATCGAAATGTGGAGAGATTTAAAGTTTAATATTGCTATATGGCAAAAAATGCCCTCTCATATTGACACAATATAGGAATGATGGTAGCATTCATAGTATGAATGAGATTGAAAATGAGAGGGTAAAAATGAAAAAAACCGGAGGAGTCATTGTTGCAGCAGGCAAGGCTTTTGAACAGGGAACGGTTTCACCTTTGATGCAAATTGGATCTATTACAATTATTAAACGTATTGTATTAACGTTTCAAAAGGCAGATATATCGCCTATTGTAATGGTCACAGGTTACCAGGCATTAGAGATTGAACAACATCTGGCAGATTATGGAATTATTTTTTTGAAAAATGAAAACTACGAAAACTCAGAAAAATTTGATTCGGCGAAAATAGGTCTGGATTTCATAAAGGACAAGTGTGAGCAAGTATTTTTTACATCAGTAACGGTACCGATGTATACATCCGATACGCTTCGAAGGTTGATTGATTGCAAAAAAGCCCTGGTAACCCCCTCTTATCAAGGGAAAGCTGGACACCCACTATTAATCGATACGACACTTCTTCCAACAATTTTAGCATATGCAGGTGAGTCTGGGATGCGAGGAGCAATCCAAAGTCTTGGGGTAGAAAAAAAGTATTTGGAAGTAGAAGATGAAGGAATCCTTTTAGAAACGGAAGATATCGAACGCTTGGATCAACTATTGGAAAATCATAATAACCATTTACTACATCCATTTGTACGTCTTAGTATTGAAAAGGAGCATCTGTTTTTTAATGCAAGAGCAAAACTCTTACTTCTTTTAATTGAAGAAACCCATTCGGTAAAAGGTGCTTGTAAGCACATGGCACTTTCTTATGGAAAGGCATGGAATATGTTAAATGAAATGGAAGAAGAATTGGGCTATTGTGTTGTAGAGAGAAGACAGGGTGGAAGCCGTGGCGGAAAAACAAGCTTGACGCCGGAGGGAGCAGCATTTTTGGAGAAGTATCAAAAATATGAAGAAGATATTCGATCATATGCCATACATCATTTTTATGAAATATTTGAAGAATTTAAATAATCAATCGTAAATAGCATCAAGTTCTTTTCAAGAAGAATTTGATGCTATTTTTTATTGGTTTTATAATAAAACTATAAGATAAAACATGATTATTATGCAGAGAGGAGCAAATTATGTATGTTTTGAATGTAAATGGAGAAGAGGTAACATCAGAACAAGACAAAAAACTTTTGTCTTTTTTACGGGATGATTTGAGAATAACATCAGCAAAAGATGGATGCAGTGAAGGGGCATGTGGAACGTGCACCGTATTAGTGGATGGAAAAGCGGTAAAGGCATGTGTGCAAAAAGTATCTAGGTTTGTAGGAAAGAAAGTTATTACCGTAGAAGGGCTTACCGAGAGGGAAAAGGCAGTGTATGAGCACTGTTTCGCAGAAGCTGGGGCAGTACAATGTGGATTTTGTATTCCGGGGATGGTTATCTGCGCAAAGGCATTGATTGATACAAACAATGCGCCAACAAAAGAAGAAGTAAAGTGGGCGATTCGTGGCAATATTTGTCGATGCACTGGATACAAAAAAATAGAAGAAGCAATTTTAATGGCTGCGAAATTTTTTCGTGAAAATTTAGAGATTCCAGAGGAGGAAGAAGTACTTCATATGAATCAAAGATTCAAGCGTCCTGATGTTTCAATGAAGGTGAATGGAACAGGGATTTATGTTGATGATATGGTACTTCCTGGAATGATTTATGCAAAAGCAGTACGTTCAAAATATCCGAGAGCCATAGTAAATAAAATAGACATCAGTAAGGCAATGGAGCACCCGGATTGCGTTCGTATTTTATTACAACCAGATGTTCCAGATAATGTGATTGGACATGTGAAGAAGGACTGGGATGTTATGATTGCGGAGGGAGGAACAACTCGATACGTAGGAGATTGTATTGCCTTGGTTGCCACGAATCATAAAGAAACACTGGATGAAGTCTGTGGATTAGTAGATATTGATTATATAGAGCTTACTCCGCTTACTTCTCCGTGGGATGCGTTAAGAGGAGATGCCCCTTTGCTTCATGAAGATGGAAACATTATGGGAAAAGCAAGCCTCATACAAGGAAATGCAGAGGAAGCAATTAAAAATGCGAAGTATGTGGTGACCAAAAAATATAAGACACCATATCAAGAACATGGGTTTATGGAGCCGGAGTGTGCGATTGGAGCACCGGATGGCGAAGACGGAATTTTATTATATTCAGGCTCTCAATCTGTTTATGACGAACAAAGAGAAATTGCTACAATGCTTCGGATTCCACGGGAAAAGGTGCATTGCCATTCCAAACTTGTCGGTGGTGGGTTTGGCGGAAAAGAGGATATGAGCGTGCAGCATTTAGCGGCACTCATGGCGTGGCATACCAAAAAACCGGTGAAGGTGAAGTTTTCGAGGCAAGAGAGTTTGGCATATCATACCAAACGACATCCAATGGAAATGGAATTTACAACGGCTTGTGATGAAAACGGTAAGCTTACTGGAATGAAAGCGGTCATTATTGCCGATACGGGAGCCTATGCATCGCTTGGCGGACCCGTGCTTCAAAGAGCATGCACGCATGCGGCGGGACCGTATAATTATCAAAATGTAGATATATTGGGCATGTCTGTATATACCAATAATATGGTATCGGGGGCATTTCGTGGATTTGGTGCGGCACAAAGTTGTTTTGCAATGGAAAACAACTTGAATTTATTAGCTGAAAAAGTAGGTATCTCTCCATGGGAAATTCGATACTTGAATGCAATCCGTCCTGGACAGATTTTACCAAATGGTCAGGTGGCGGATGAAAGCGTTGGGCTTGTTGAATGTTTGGAGGCAGTAAAGGACATCTATGAAAAAAATCCATATGCAGGAATTGCAGCTGGTTGGAAAAATAGTGGAAAAGGAGTTGGAATTATCGATTCTGGACGTGTTAAATTGTTGGTGAAAAAGGGGAAGGTATATATCCTTACATCAGCAGCTTGTATGGGGCAAGGAATCGCTATTATGTGTAAGACAATTTTTTGTGAAGCGACAAACCTTAGCCCAAGTGTTGTGATACATGAGGAAGCAGATACAATCCGAACACCAGATTCTGGTACGAGTACAGCTTCAAGACAGACGGTTGTTACCGGGGAAGCCGTAAGACGAGCAGCAATGAAATTAAGCGCAGATTTAGAGAAGGGGCTTACATTAGAGGAACTAGAGGGAAAGGAATATTATGATGAATATCATCCTATCACGGATGGACTTACATCAACCAAAGAATTTCCGATACGTCATGTAAGCTATAGTTATGGAGTTCAGGTGGTGATATTAAATGAAGGAGGGAAGGTGGAAAAAGTAGTTTCAGCATATGATGTAGGAACACCAGTAAATATTCAATCCGTTGAAGGACAGATTGAAGGTGGAATGGTTATGGGTCTAGGATATGCGCTTACCGAAGACTTTAAGTGTGAGGATGGTTACTGTAAAACGAAACTTGGAACGCTTGGACTTATGCGTTCGGTTGAAACACCAGAATTAGAAGTGAAATTAGTGAGAGGACCGGGTGAAATTCCTTTGGCATTTGGTGCAAAGGGGTGTGGTGAGCTATGTATGATTCCAACAGGTGCTGCTTGTTCTCATGCCTATTACCGATTGGATGGAAAATTAAGAACATCGATGCCACTTAAAGAAACGTACTATAAAAAATAAAGGAGAGCTAGAAATGGAAAAGATTAGTCAGTCAGTCGTAAAAAAAGATCATAGTTCAAAAATTTCAGGCGAAGCTACTTATGTGGGAGACTATCAAGACAGTGACATTTTAGTGGGGAAAATGCTTCGTTCAACAAAAGCAAAAGCATATCTTGTTGAGGTCAAACTACCAAAGCTTCCAACAGATTACTATTACGTAGATAAGAGTGATGTACCAGGAGATAATAATGTAAATATTGTAATGGATGATACACCAGTATATGCAAGAGAGACGGTTGAGTATATCGGTGAGCCAATCGGTATGGTATGCGGACCTGATGAAGTGGTTGTCGACCAAATTCTGTCTAAAATCCAAGTTGTTTATAAGGATTTAAAACCAGTACTAACGATTCAGGAATTTGATACGGTTTTCTTTGATTATGAATATGGAAGCGGAGATATAAAGAAGGCGTTTGAGGAAGCGGATCATGTGTATGAAGAGATTTTTGAAACGGGATACCAAGACCAAACGTATTTGGAAACACAAGGAATTATGGCTGAGATACTAGAAGATGGAAAAGTATTTGTTCATGGATCGATGCAATGTCCGTATTATGTAAAAGGTGCTGTAATGCGTGCACTCAATCTTGAACCTGGAAAAGTGCGTATTGCGCAGGATGTAACAGGAGGCGGATTTGGAGGAAAAGAAGCATTTCCTTCCATTCTTGGATGTCAGGTTGCGGTAGCTGCAGTAAAAACAGGAAGAAAGGTACGTTGTGTATTTGATCGGCGCGAAGATTTGGAATTTACTTCAAAACGTCATCCGTCGCTAAATACATACAAAGTAGCTGTAAAAGATGGAAAAGTGACGGCAATGGATATTGATGTTAAGTTTAATGCAGGTGCGTATACTACACTTTCTGCCGTTGTATTGCAGCGAGGAATTATATGTGCAAATGGAATTTATAATGTTCCAAATCTTCAAGTACGAGGAAGAGCGGTGAAAACAAATACGACGCCATCGGGAGCTTATCGTGGGTTTGGAGCGCCACAAACCTTCTTTTCGGTTGAAATGATAATGGATCATATTGCAAAGGATTTAAAAATGGATTCGCTCGAATTTAAGGAACTGAATTTGGTAAAACAGGGTGATCCAACTTCAACCGCTGGACAGTATCATTTCCCAGTGCCTATTCCAAATATGATAGAAGAAATTGATAAAGCCTGTGATTTTCGAAGAAAGCATAAGGAATATGCAAAGGAACAAAATGGGCGTTATCGCAAGGGAATTGGCTTATCAATGTATTTTCATGGAGCAGGATTTACAGGTTCTGGGGAGCGTGATCATATAAAGGCAGTTGCTAAGTTGCATAAATTTTCGGATGGTAGAGTACAGATATTAGCATCAAATACAGAGATTGGACAGGGGCTTCGTACAACATTCCCTAAAATCGTAGCCAAGGAATTGAATCTTTCTTTGGATCAAGTCTTTTATGATTATCCAGATACGGATGTTGTACCAGATTCAGGACCTACCGTTGCTTCTCGTAGTTTAATGACGGTTGGAGAACTCCTACGCCGTGCCGCTATCAAACTTCGTGATCAATGGGTGGATGGAGAGGATCAAATAGTAGAAGAGAGATTTAAGGAACCAGACTTTTTGATTCCATTTTATTTAGACAAATTTCAAGGGGATGCATATCCGACGTATTCTTGGGCAGTGAATGCAATTGAAATAGAACTTGATACGTATACAGGACTTTCAAAAATATTAGGTGCATATGGATGCTTTGATATTGGAACACCGATGGATTTAAACATAGCGGTAGGACAGATGGAAGGGGGATTTTTACAGGGTATTGGATACGCTTCCACAGAATATATGGTTAGCGATCAAACAGGACGTATTCGTAATAATTCATTTTCGGATTATATCATACCGACTGCAGTGGATGTACAAAATTTACAGGCAATTATGTATGTGGATGAAAAATATCCATATGGACCATATGGGGCAAAAGGTGCTGGAGAATTACCATTGGTAGGAGCACCAGGAGCATATGTAGAAGCGGTAGAACAGGCACTTGGACATGGTGCAAGTTTGCATTGTGCACCATTTACTGCAGAAGAGACAATGAAGGTTTTAATGGAGGAGAAGATAAAATGAGTAATGCAATAAGATTTAATTTAAATGGAACAGATGTTACTTATGAAGGAAAAGCAACGGATCGGCTTCTTGATGTACTTCGCAATGAGTACCATTTAACTGGAGTGAAATGTGGTTGTAAAGAAGGAGAATGCGGAGCGTGTTCTGTTTTAATGGATGGAGAATTAGTCAATTCTTGTATGATAGCGATGGGAGCGATAGAAGGAAGTGCTATCGTTTCGATTGAAGGATTTAAAGAAACAAAGCGATTTGAAGTGATTGACAAAGCATATGCATCGGTTTCGGCAGTTCAATGTGGATATTGTATTCCGGGAATGGTTTTAGCGACAGAAGCGATTTTGTCTAAAACACCACATCCAAGTCTTGAAGAAATCAGAGAAGGTATTTCAGGCAATTTGTGTCGTTGTACTGGGTATAACGCAATTGTAAATGCAATTATGATTGCATCGAAGGAGGGAAATGGATTATGGTAAATGGAGCAATGGCAACATCTTTAAAAGAGGCATTGGAAATTCGCGCAGAAAAGGAGATTATCCCATATGGCGGAGGTACTGATCTAATGATTGAAGGACGAGAAGATCTTCCTTATTTATTTTTAAATAAAGTACCTGAAATGAAGAAAATTGAAACAGATGATGAATATATTCGAATTGGTGGTTCTTGTACATTTACAGAAGTATTGCAATCAGATTTAGTTCCAGCTATTATGAAAGAAGCAATTAAAAAGATTGCAGCACCAGCGATTCGAAATGCTGGTACTATGGCTGGAAATATAGGAAATGGATCAGCAAAAGCAGATTCTGTGCTAATTGAATATGTGGCAGATGCTAAGCTGGTGCTTGCATCAATAAGTGGAACACGTATTGTTTCAGTTGCAGACTTTTATAAAGGGAGAAAAAAACTAGATCTTAAAAAAGACGAGTTGATTGTTGAAATTTTACTGCCAAAGGTGGGACTTGATAATTATTATTATAAAAAAGTTGGTGCAAGAAATGCGCTTGCAATCTCTCGTATTTCGTTTGCTGGAGTAATTAAAATGGAGGGAGCGGTCATTTGTGATATCGCAATCGCTTTTGGTGCAGTTTCAGAAACGGTATTACGATTTAGAGAATTAGAAGGCATGATGATAGGAAAGACAATTGAAGAAGCAAGAAAAAATCGTAAGGAATTTGTAGAAGCTTATGATAAAAACATTAGTCCAACAAGGGGACGTGTTTCATCTGAGTATCGAAAAGCAGTTTGTTTGAATCTTTTGAACGATTTCTTAGATGCAAAGGGCATCTAAGAAATTAAAAGGCGGGAATAAAGGGACGTGGAATTGAGAAAGCTGACAAGATTTGCCCGTTCCATACAAGAGAGAGCTTCACTCGAAGGATCGGATGAAGCAGTTGACAGTAAGTCAATGTAGTTTCCCAAATTAAAATATGTAATTCGACATGGAAGAAGTGATGTAAGGAACTTGACTTTTTCATAGGCTTCTTTCATGGCGGATGCAGATTGAGAATAGCTAGTTGTTTCCGTAAGGAAGAAGACACCACGAACAGCAATTGCATCCATGGAGCGCAAAGTTTTTGACAATATGGATAAATTGGATTCGCAAAAAGCATTGGATGAATCTAAATTGTTGCCTAGTGAAATGGATAGAGCAATCGATTCTAAAAATCCAGAGGCATTACGATTTTTTGCCAGTTCGTTTATTAAATGGAGCTCTTCTAGAGTTCCGAGTATAAATCTACATTTTCCATAGACCAAACAAATTTCTTCTAATGTCTTATTTTGAACTGGAAAATAGAGATCATCTCGCTCAAATCCCTGTTCATAGGCTGATAAAATAAGGGAAGCATTATCTGTTTGAATTGAACAAGTTAAATTCTTAAGTAAAATAAGTTCCTTCGTATTGATCGAATTAGAAGAAAAAATGAAATGATAATCATTTAAATAATTGGAAAGTATTTGAAGTTTATGCGTAAAAGATGCGAATGTATTCATAGTAAAATCCTTTCTAGTTTTACTAAATTGTAGCATAGAGGATGGACTTTGCAAGTTCTTCTTATAAAGAATTTGTAGTTAGGGAGGGCAAGATGAGGGTAAACGGAATTATATTAGCTGCTGGAATGTCAAAGCGTATGGGAGAGTTCAAGCCGCTATTACAAATAAATAAAAAGACAATGATTGAACAAAGCATTGATTGCATGTTAGAATCTGGCGTTGAAACGATTACGCTTGTTCTTGGATTTCAGGGAAAAAAGATTGAGGAGGTCTTAGAAAAAGGGAGTAATAAGAAGCATCAGATTGTAACTGTTTATAATGAAGCTTACGCAACGACACAAATGCTCGATTCAGTAAAAATAGGAGTCAGGAATTTGAAAGAATGTGATGCATTTTATTTGTTACCAGGGGATATGCCAGCCATTCATCCAAATACTTTTTTGAAAGTTCAAGAGGAAATGAAAAAGCAAAAGGCGAGAATTGTTTTTCCAACGGTTGAAGGTTATCGAAAGCACCCACCTTTGATTGCATCAGAGTGTATTATGGATATTTTAAACTTTGAATCAGATGGAGGGCTTCGTGAACTTTGGAAAACCTTCAAATATAAAATAGTAGAGGTTCCGGTAGATGATTTTGGATGTACATTAGATGCGGATACAAAAGCGCAGTACCAATCAATTTGCCAGTATATGAATCACTCATGGAGCTGTCAAACTAGCTGATCATAATCAGCGGTGGACAGCTCTATATTTATATATGTGTGTTAAAATCTATAAAATACAACGATGTATTAAGGTTCCTATGTAATATACAGCAAAAACAATAATTAGATATAATACAGAATATGCAAATATATTATAAAAAATTATTGAAAATCGTGATATAATAGTGACAACTATTCATAAATGTGATATTCTTAATCTAGTAAATAAAAGAAAGGTTTGGGCGTTTATGGCAGAAATTAAAGTTGTTATTGTTGATGACTCAGCTTTCTCAATTGCATTTATTAAGGATATTCTTGAACGTAATGGACTCGAAGTTATTGGAGAAGCTGGATCACTAGAGGAAGTAAAAGAAGTTGTAAGAGAAAAAAAACCAACTTTAGTAACAATGGATATGACGTTACCTGGTACGGATGGATTTGAGTGCACACGTGCTATTCATGAAATCGATGAAACGATTAAAGTAATTGTTGTAAGTTCAATGATGGATGAAGAAATTGTAAATGAGGCAAGACAAAATAAGGTATCTGCATATGTTCAAAAACCGGTTGATGAGGAAGAGCTAATTACTGCTATCAATCGGGTAATGGCCTGCGATGATTTATATCTATTGTTGGAAAAAGAGTATGCTATAGTATTTAAAGAAGCATTGATGGATACCTTGAATCGAATGACGAAATCGCTTCTTACATACATTGATGAATATGACTCGCCAATCGAATTTGAATCAAGAGGTATGACTATTATTATTGGAATAATTGGTAAGTTTTCGGGTAGAATGCTAGTTGACTTATCGAAAGAAACTGCGACTAATTTGGCAACTGCTATATTAAAGAGAGACCCAAAGAAAAACGATGAACTCATTGGGGCACTCGGAGAGTTTGCTAATATAGTATCAGGGAATGCATGTTCTGTTTTGAATCGGAGGAATAAGGCTTTGGGACTGCGTGTTGCTCCTCCCTCTATCTTGCATGGTGAGAGCGTTCTTATAACCGCTCCAAATTTTAAAACGACGACTGCTATTGCTCAAACAAATTTTGGTGATCTGTTACTTAATGTAGGATTTAAAAGGGGTGAAGAAAAATGGATGTGAAGCATGTAAATCCCTTTATTGAATCCTTTGCAATGGTAATGCCTCAATTGGGATTTAGTAATGTACGAAAAGCAAATTTGAGTGCAAAGGGTCAAGAAATAGTATGTTCTGGCGTTATAATTATTGTCGGGATTGTTGGGGTGATAAAAGGTAATGTTGTTTATTGTATGGATACCGAGAATGCAAAGAAAATAGCCTCTACAATGATGATGGGAATGCCAGTGACTGAACTGGATGAAATGTCAAAAAGTGCGTTGTCGGAACTGACCAATATGTTAACTGCGACTGCTGCGACAAATTTTTCAAAAATAGGAATTGAAATCGATATTTCAACTCCGACACTTCTTTATGGTAAAAGCATATCCGTAAAGATGAGTTCAAAGCAAGTCCTATCAATTCAGCTTTTAGCAGATGAAATGCCGATTGAAGTAAATATTGCATTCGAAAATAGATAAAAGAATATCTTCCATTAATTGCGACGATGCGCTTTGACTTTGATTTTTACGATTTATGTGCTATAATCTGAATACAAAGAAAAAAACACATCCCGGTAGGTAGTCCGGGAGCAGCATAAGCTGTCAGTAACCTGCCTCCTTGGTTGTCCATTCTTTGTTCATAATACAATTCTTTAAGGAGGAATTTAAAGTGGACAAAGTATGTGTAACATTGCGTTTATTATTCGAAGATCCATTCTGGATTGCTATATTCGAAAAAAGACAGGAAGGGAAATTATCGGTTTGTAAAGTTACATTTGGTGCAGAACCAAAGGACTATGAAATCAATGAATTTATTCATGCCTGCTACTACAACCTTCGATTTAGTCCCTCGGTTGATGATGAAGCAGAGGGAAAAGAAAAGGTTAATCCAAAGCGTCGTCAGAGAGAGGTGAAAAAGCAACTCAAAAACACGTCGCTAGGAACAAGGTCGCAGCAGGCACTTAAGTTGCAGCAAGAAGAAGGAAAGTTGAAACGAAAGGCATTGGGAAAAAAACGCTCCGAGGAAAAAAAAGAGTTTCAATTTGTTTTAAAACAACAAAAGAGGAAAGAAAAACATAAGGGCAGGTAACTGCCCTTAGTTTGATTCCCTCAGAATGGGGACTGTTTCACTGTGTTAATAAAACTTCTAATTTATCGACTTCGTAATCGGAAGTTCCTGCAATTAATGGACGTACTAAAATATGCTTTTCCAAAGTAGTACCATCGTTTAATGTTATAGTAACAGTAATTGTAAAATTTTTTGCTGTCAGATTGTTGTTATCATCTTTAAACAGGTTTAGTTCAAGTGCATAATTTTTATCATCTTGATTTTCATAACGAACAGTATAGGCATTACCTATCATTTTTGTAACATAATATATATGAGTTGTATCATTTCTATAAACTCGATAAACGTCTTTATCATCCTTATATAATGAATTATAATTTGTATTATAGGAAGCATTTTCTGCAAACCATGCGAGTGCCTTCTCTTTATTTTCTCGCGAAATTGTCTGATTGGATAGTTGATAAGTAATGTCTTTTATGTTTTCACCATCACATTTAAAATTTAAGTCAAAATTGATTGAGCCTGTGCTATTCTCATTGCCTTCATTTGAGATTGCTTTTATATTGAATTGACTTGAAGTAGAAAGTGTAATGGGATTGTCTGATAAGATTAATTCTTTGTTTAAATCAGATGCATATACGGTAATTGTAAAATTTGAAACATTTCTAGTAGCGAGTGGCTTATAATTTAATAGTACAGATAGAAGGACAACAGTCATTGCACATGCAAAAATCACTTTTTTAAAATTGAATGCCCTTGGCTTTTTTCCCCTTTTTGATTGTAAATCAACTGTGTTTTCAAATCGAAATACTATTTTATCGGTATTTACATATACGTTTTGCATTGCCATTTTATATTCTTCTATATTCATATTCTACCTCCATATTTTTTTTTAGCATTTTTCTGGCCCTATGTAACCATGATAAAACGGTATTTTCTTTTTGATTTAATAATACACTTATTTCTTTAACAGAAAGTTCCTCGTAGTAGAATAAGTGAATAACTACTCTATACTTTTTGGGTAAATTCATAACGGCATAAAATATCTCATGATGTTCTTGAATTTCAAAAGAATAGATGTCTTCTAATGGAATTCGTTTTGAATTCCAAAATAAACGAAAAAACTTTTTGCTTTCGTTTATAACTACTCGAATTAACCAGGCTTTTTTATGTTCAGCAGTTTCAAATTCTATTTGACACTGCATATACTTAAGAAATGTTTCTTGCAAAATATCTTCTGCTGTTGCCTGACATCGTGTATACGAAAGAGCTATTTTAAAAAGAGTATCTGAATATTGTTTGATTACTGCAGTGGTATCTGCTTCGCTTCTAATTCGTTTCATGAAGTATCCTCCTTCACTAGGAATATCCCTGACAAGTGCAAAATATTGCATCAAATTAATTATTAATTCAAAATATATAATATTTGTGACTTGACATATTGATATAATACAATAATAATTTGCTTATATCCATGTATCTGCTTAATATTTAACTAGGAGGAATCATAATGGGAGAATTAGCGAAACTAATTAACATTGGAAAAGAAGTGGAAAGACAGTTGAATGATGTGGGCATCTTTCGAGAAGATGAGTTAAAGCAGTTAGGAAGTAAGGAAGCTTGGTTACGAATTAAAAGGATGGATGACTCGGCCTGTATTCATCGATTATATGCCTTAGAAGGGGCAATTTGTGGAGTAAAAAAGTCAGAACTGAGCAAAGAGAAAAAAGAAGAACTCAAAGAGTTTTATAATATTCAAACGATAAGACAGTAAAGTTGGAACGAGCGAAGGATAAAAATGAGGAAAGATGAGAAACATTAGATTGATTGGCAGGGTATAGCTTTTAACTATAGCATGTTGTAAGCTTTTTGTATTAACACCTTTTTGAAATAATAATTATAATAATCCTTGTAAACCGATAGGAATAAAATGAATTAGAGAAGAGGGCGAATATATGAGTAAAAAAAGCAGAAGCGAGAGAAATCTAAAATTTGAAACATTGCAGTTGCATGTTGGTCAGGAAACCCCTGATTTGGAAACGGGTGCAAGAGCAGTACCAATATATCAGACATCGTCTTATGTATTTCGAAACAGCGAACATGCCGCAGATAGATTTTCATTATCGGATCCTGGCAATATTTATGGAAGACTTACAAATCCAACACAGGATGTATTTGAACAAAGAATGGCAGCATTAGAAGGTGGAATAGCAGCACTTGCAGTTGCATCGGGAGCAGCAGCTATTTCCTATACATTTCAAAATTTGGCAAAAGCAGGTGACCATATTGTAGCAGCTAAGAATATATATGGTGGTACCTATAACCTACTTGCTCATACCTTACCAGAATATGGAGTTAAGACAGACTTTGTAAATCCTGCCGATTTTAAACAAGTAGAGGACGCGATTAAAGAAAATACAAAGGCGATTTTTATTGAAACTCTTGGCAATCCTAATTCTGACATTGTAGATATAGAAAAATTAGCACAGATTGCTCATCAATTTAAGATTCCACTGGTAATTGACAATACATTTGCGACACCATACTTGGTTCGCCCGATTGAATATGGTGCGGATATTGTTGTACACTCGGCTACTAAATTTATCGGTGGTCATGGAACTGCAATCGGTGGCGTTATTATTGATAGCGGTAAATTTGATTGGGAGTCATCAGGGAAATTTCCATCGCTTAGCGAACCCAATGCAAGTTATCATGGGATTAGCTTTACCCAAGCAGCAGGGGCGGCGGCATTTATTACAAGAATTCGGGCAATTTTGTTAAGAGATACTGGAGCTGCGATCTCTCCATTTCACTCTTTCTTATTTTTACAGGGTTTGGAAACCTTATCCCTTCGTGTAGAGAGACATGTGGAAAATGCAATAAAGGTAGTAAATTATTTGGAAAATCATCCACAGGTAGAACATGTGAATCATCCTTGTGTTTCGAAGAATTTACTGCAAAAGGAATTATATCAGAAGTACTTTCCAAAAGGGGGAGGTTCTATTTTTACCTTTGAAATTAAAGGAGATGATAAACGGGCAAAAGAGTTTATTGACAACCTTTTACTGTTTTCTCTGTTGGCAAATGTAGCGGATGTAAAATCCTTAGTAATTCATCCGGCATCTACGACGCATGCGCAGCTAAATGCAAAAGAGCTTTTGGAGCAAGGGATTAAGCCAAATACCATTCGATTATCCATTGGAACTGAAAATATTGATGATATTATAGAAGATTTGTCAGAAGCATTTTTGGCAATTCAATTGTGAAACTTATGTGAAAAAAGTGTGAAAATACTTGCTATTATGCAAATAAATTCGATATATTTATAGTAGTAAATAATATATGAAAGAAGGATGACTTATGGTTTCAAGTATCAATGCAGGAAGTTTGAATTTATCTCAAAGTCAGATTGGTCGTTACAACACAAATGTAGCGAGTAGTCAGAAAGATGATGAGGAAGAAACGGAAAAAGTATCTTCTAGTATGGTGACGAAAAAAATAAAGGAGGCAGAGGCTGCATCAAATGATGATTCTGTTACCGAGACTTCAGAGCAGGGAGATACAGCCACATTTAGCAAAGAAGGAATGCAAATGGCACAAGGAGGAGCTTCGGTACCGTCGGAAACGGTGGCTTCTACAGAAACAAGTTCATCTACGGAACTATCAAGTTGTTCAGATTCACAGCTTAAGGATAAATTAAAGAGTGGAGAAATTTCTCAAGCTGAATACGATAAAGAAATTGAGCGACGTAAGCAAGTAGAGAGTTCTGTAGCAGATACAGCAACACAAGAACTTCAAGTGGAAAATGAAATGGTTTCCCAGATTAATACGTTAATCTAAGAAGTTGACAGCAAAACAAACAATGAATATACTAGAGAGATAAGAAAGACATGAAAGGTGTGATTGGATAAAATGAGAAAATAAAGAGGAACGATGAATTTATAATGGTAGCTAAGGTTTTATTTTTGTACCATTTCGTTCGGCTTTATTTTCGCATTGCAAGGGTCATTGGTTTTCAATGAATTCTTATTCCAAAACACGCACTATCAGAAGTATGCGTAATTTTAATGTGAAAATCCGTTCTGAACGAAATGTTTAGGAGGGATTTTTTTATGTTATTAACAGGACAAAATATTTTAAAAGAGTACGGGATTCAAAGAGTTCTCGATATTGATAAAATCGAAATAAAAGAAAATGATCGAATTGGTTTAATTGGAAGGAATGGAGCAGGAAAAAGTACATTATTAAAAATTTTGAGTGGACGAGGCGATTGTGATTTTGGTGTGATTAACAGAAGGTGTGAAATTGCAGAAATAATGCAAAATGGGGAAACCGATGGATGTTGTGATGGAAAACATATGAGCCAGATGGGACTAAAGAATAGTGCAATAATGAGTGGAGGGGAGAAGACTAGACTTTCGATTGCGGCTGCTTTTTCAAAACATGCACCCTTACTATTTGCGGATGAGCCTACAACAAATCTTGATTTGGATGGTATAGTAGTGCTTGAAAAATTGTTAAGCGGTTATCGCGGAGCAGTTGTGCTGATTTCACATGATCGAGAGCTTATTAACCATGTTTGTAATCAAATTTGGGAGCTTGAAGAAGGAGCATTACGCATATATCCTGGCAATTACGATGCATGGCATATTCAAAAAAAGAAGGAAAAAGAATTTCAGCAGTTTGAATATGAACAGTATCAAAAAGAAAAAAAGCGTTTAGAGAGCAATATTACAAAGGTTGAAAAAAAAGCAAAAAAAATGTCAAAACCGCCAAAACGAATGTCAAGCAGCGAATGGATGTTATATAAGGGGACAGCATCCATACAACAAGGGCATGTCAGCAATCGGGTAACAGCGTTTGAGAGTCGATTGCAGCATTTGGATAAAAAAGAAAAACCGATTGCGTTACCATCTGTATCAATGAAATTAGGGGACTACAAAAAGATAAAGGCAAAAGTAGCGGCAAGAGTTTTAGGACTTAGTGTTTGTTTTGATGAAAAAGAAATTTTGCACGAAGTAAATATATCCATACAATCTGCAAAAAAGACTTTTTTGGTTGGTGGTAATGGAAGTGGTAAAACAACTTTGATAAAGCACCTTATCCAAAATGGAGAACACACGTATATAACAGAAGATGCAAACATCGGATATTTTTCGCAAGAGCAAGAAACTCTTGATTTTGAAAAAACGGTACTGGAAAATGTATTGGACAGTGCAGTGGTTCCAACGCATTGTTGCAGAGCAGTTCTTATGAATCTCTATATGAATGAAAATGATTTGAGTAAAAAAATTTCTGCTTTGTCAGGTGGTGAACGTGTGAAAACAGCAATTGCGAAGCTTTTAGTTTCAGGTGCTAATTTTCTTATTTTTGATGAACCAACCAATCATATGGATGTTTATACAATGGATGGGTTTGAGAAGTTAGTTCGAGATTATGATGGCACGGTATTTATTATAAGTCATGATCGAAAATTAGTGAAAAATCTATCCGATCATATATATGAAATAAAAGATTGCAAAATATTATGTTATTCGGACAATTTTTGAGGTATACTGGTAGAAGATAAGGAGGCGAGTAATTTGTATCATGAGCTAACCCAAAAGGATATTGAAAAGATGGAACAAGAGATCGAGCATAGAAAACTTGTTGTTCGTAAAGAAGCCATTGAAGCGGTAAAAGAAGCAAGGGCACATGGAGATTTGAGTGAAAACTTTGAGTATTATGCCGCAAAACGGGATAAAAACAAAAATGAAAGTAGAATACGTTATCTAGAAAAAATGATAAAGACTGCTGCCGTTATTTCGGATACATCACAGGAAGATGAAATCGGAGTTAATAACACAGTTGAAGTATATTTTGAAGAAGATGATTTTATTGAAACTTATCGCTTGGTAACTACGGTACGTGGTAATTCATTAAAAGGGTTGATTAGTATTGAATCACCAATTGGAAAAGCTATTTTAGGACATAAGGTGAATGATCGTGTGTTTATCAAAGTAAACGATACCTATGGTTATTATGTTACAATTCGAACTATTATAAATACAAAAGATGATGGGACAGATAAACTTCGAAGATTTTAAAAAAATAGAAACATATGGTATCTTGTTTGCATATCTTAAAGAAAGAGGCTAACTATGACAGATATTATAATTATTGGAATTTTACTTATTCTTGTAATATGTATTGTTATTTATATGCGAAAGAGGAAAAAGCAAGGTAAGGGTTGTGGTGGTTGTTGCAACGATTGCAATCAATGCAACAAACGGTGAAATTTCAAAAACTAGTTGACAAATAAATTAATTTTTTATATTATATGAATAACATACTCTTTGCACTGCATAAATCTACAGTACAAACTGAGCAGGCGATGAAGAACATCTATGAAAATGGATTTTGTTCGTGGAGCCGGGCCACTAACGGGTGGCAACAGATATTTGATTTTAACATCTGTGGGACAGTAGTTTACTAATTATTGTTCCATCGGTGTTTTTTTATACCCCAAAAGGAGCAAATATTTTATTTTGCACGTGCCATAGAGCTATCTTTCACTAAAATTGGAGGTAACTATTTATGGAACAAACAAATCAAAGTCAAAAAATTGCAATGAAGGTATCAAAGATTAGTATTTTTGTTAATTTGCTTTTATCAGTTTTTAAACTCATGGCAGGGGTGATTGCAAATTCCGGTGCTATGATTTCTGACGCGGTTCATTCTGCATCGGATGTTTTCAGTACGTTCATTGTTATTATTGGAGTGAAACTGGCTGGAAAGCAATCGGATAATGAGCATCAATATGGTCATGAAAGATTGGAATGTGTTGCATCAATTGTACTTGCCGTAATTTTGTTGCTGACTGGAATTGGAATTGGGATTGGTGGAATTGAGAAGATTGCAGCCAGAAATTATGAAAAATTAGAAATTCCAGGGAGCATGGCACTTGTTGCTGCGCTGGTTTCTATTGTGATTAAGGAATGGATGTTTTGGTATACAAAAGGCGCAGCAAAAGAAACTAATTCAGGAGCATTAATGGCAGATGCATGGCACCATAGATCCGACGCATTATCTTCAATAGGAGCGTTTATTGGTATCATAGGGTCAAGGCTTGGTTTTCCGATTTTAGATTCCGTAGCTAGTTTGGTTATTTGTATTTTTATTGGAAAGGCATCGTATGATATTTTTAAGGATGCAATTGATAAAATGGTTGATAAGTCTTGCGATGATAATATTGTTGATAGGATGCGGGAATTGATTGAAAAACAAGATGGTGTAATCAAAATTGACATGGTTAAGACCCGTTTGTTTGGAGCAAAGATATATGTAGATATCGAAATTGTTGCAGATGGTGATTTGACACTCAAAGAAGCACATAAAATTGCAGAACGGGTGCATGATACCGTTGAAATGGAATTTAATTCGGTCAAGCATTGTATGGTACATGTAAATCCGAGAGTACTTGAATAAAAATGCAAAGATCCGAAAGAGACAAAATGTAAGTTTTGAAATGCTTCATTTTGTCTCTTTCGGATTTTTATTCCTTTTTTTTCATTTTTTGATGGATGAGACCTTTCATTTTAGCAATGGATTCTTTTTCAGAAGCACTCATATCCTTTGTCAAAATATCCATAATAAGTGATGTTTCTTCTTCTGAAAAAGAGAGACCTTCCATATGCAGCTCTTTATTTGCCTGCATGAGAAAAGGAATTGATTGTGCAATAGGTTTTCCATCGGTATTTTGAATTAATTGAGTAATAATCTCCAATTTTTTGTGATGTATATTTTTAAAAGCAGGATTATGTATCCATGACATATCTTGCATTTGATTACCTCCTAGTTATTCATTGCATTTAAGACTACATTAATATTTTCGAAATTGCTTCTTTGTTCTGGGGTTAATTGTGATAAGAAAAATTCCATCATAGTATCTTGCGAAGATGCAGAACTATTAGACGCAGTGGCTTGTTTTGTGCCCATAAAAGCACGATAATTTGCAAACATTTTTTGCATTTTTATTGCATTACTCATATTATCAATCATTTCCTGTTCATGTTTGCTGGAAACGGCTTTTAGCTGTTGTAAAAGTTCTTCTAAATCGGGCTGATTTGAGGAAAGACTCATGGTACTTAAATCACTGCTTTTTATAGGAGACTGCATCATGTTAATAAACTCATCTGCTTTGGATAAAACTTCGACAGATTTTTGAATGCGGGGATTCATAAAAGGAAGCGATACTTTTAATAAATCTAAGTTGTGATGATTAACAAATTCTTGTTTTGGCATAAAGATTCTCCAATGTTTATTCCTATTTATTATATGATTCAAAACGAAAAAAATGCCTGTATACTCTAGACATATATGAATAAATAGAGTACAATCTTACAAATAGTAACGGAATGGAGAGGACAATCAGTATGTTAGATGGAAAGAAGATATTATTCAGTGGAATGCAGGCAACTGGAACACTAACACTTGGCAATTATTTGGGGGCATTAAAAAACTGGGTTTCACTAAATAAAGAATATGAGTGTATCTATGGAGTGATGGATTTGCATTCCTTAACCTTAAGGCAAGAACCAGCGGTTTTTCGTAAAAATGCAAGAGCATTATACGCACTATATGTTGCAGCAGGCTTAGACCCGGAAAAAAATTGCATTTATTATCAATCACATGTATCAGGGCATGCAGAACTTGCATGGATTCTTGATTGTTTTACTTATATGGGAGAATTAAATCGTATGACGCAATTTAAAGATAAGTCAGCAAAACATGCGGATAATATTAATGCAGGACTCTATACTTATCCAGTTCTTATGGCAGCGGATATTTTGTTATATCAAACGGATGTTGTACCAGTTGGAATTGATCAAAAGCAGCATCTTGAAATATGCAGAGATATTGCGGAGCGTTTTAATAATATTTATGGCGATGTATTTACAATTCCAGAACCATATATTGGAAAAGTTGGAGCCAAAATTATGAGTTTACAGGAACCAGAAAAGAAAATGTCGAAGTCAGATGAAAATATGAATGCAACTATTTTACTGCTTGATACTACGGATAGTATTATTCGTAAATTTAAACGAGCAGTGACGGATTCTGAGAGTGAAGTGCGCTATGACAGTATCCATAAGCCAGGTATCAGCAACTTGATGGACATCTATAGTGCAATAACTGGAAAGACAAACATGGAAATTGAGCGGGAATTTGATGGAAAAGGATATGGTGATTTTAAACTTGCAGTTGGAGAGTCAGTTGCAGATTTATTAAAACCATTGCACACTCGATTTGACGAATTAATGAGTGATAAGTCATATTTGGACTCGATGATAAAGATAAATGATGAAAAAGCACAATATTATGCAACTAAGACTTTGCGTAAAGTTCAAAAAAAGGTTGGGTTAACAGAACGAATTCGGTAAGTGTATCACAAGTTATGGAGTGCCAAGAAACCTAGATCCAAGATGGGAGCCAAAAGAAATGGAACGACAAAAGAAAATTGCAGTTATAAATGATATTTCGGGTTTTGGCCGCTGCTCAATTACGGTAGCACTTCCAATTATATCACATATGAAAGTACAGTGTTGTCCATTGCCAACTTCTATTTTTTCAAATCATACAGGATATAAAAATTTTTTCTTTGATGATTATACGGATAAAATGCCGGAATATATTAAAAACTGGAAGAAGCTTGGACTTGATTTTGATGGAATTGTTTCTGGCTTTTTAGGTTCTACACGTCAAATACAAATCGTTGAAGCATTCATACAGGAGTTTTGCCATGAATACACGAAAGTTATTATTGATCCGGTTATGGGAGAAGATGGAAATCCTTACACTACGTATACAAAGGATATGTGTGAAGAAATGAAGAAACTAGTTCGCTACGCAGACATTATTACACCTAACGTAACAGAGAGTTGTATGCTTACAGACACTAGTTATAAAGATAGAGGATGGAAACAAAGGGAATTGTATGAAATGGCAGAAAAACTGATTGGGATGGGAGCAAAAAAAGTTGCAATTTCTGGAATTAAAATGGGTGACTTCATTGGAAATGTAGTCGCTCAATCTGGAGTAGATTCAAAAATTATCAAAGTAAAGCGAGTCGGAAGCGAACGGGCAGGTACAGGCGATATTTATTCATCAATTCTTGCTGCAGATTGTGTGAACGGTGTGGACTTTGAAACTTCTGTAAAAAAAGCGGCACATTTTATTAAAGATTGTATCATGGTGACAGAAAACTACCATACGCCGAAGGAAGATGGTGTTTGTTTTGAAGAGATATTGGCTCGCCTGAAATAAAGCAGTAAAATTACAAGGTATAAAAACGTAAAAAAAGGCTAGTTATTCATAAAAAATGACGAAAAATACTTGAAAGAATGAGAAATGTTTTGTATTCTATTAGTAGGTATTAAGGATATATAATACATATACATTTCGTGACATACAATGGAAATTTTTGGTAAAATACGGGAAAGTGGGGATGGATAATGAAAAATTATGAAAAACCAATGGTCTTAACAAATGAAGAAATGTCGGAAGGTATTTATGCAGCAAGCGGTGATACAACTCCAACGGACACTGGATATAAGTGTAAAAGTATATATATGAATGGAGTATATCTTCTAGGAACATATAGCCCTATAACAGATGGATATAAGATTGGCAGAGGGTGTGAAGGCTGCCCGGCAAACTGGGGAAAATGTGCAATTAGTGAAGTGAATTATGATAATGATTTTCGACCAACATGGGAGATTTCGGGTCATTTACCAGATGAATTGGGTTATTAATTTGTATTCAAAAAGAAGGGAGGCATTCAAAAAGCCTTCCTTTTCGTTTTTTAGAAAGAAAAATATTAGTTGAAATGTAAAGTTAATGCATTTGTATTAAATCAGAAATTTCTTCTTTTGTCATAAGGTTACATTTGTTATCGTGGAGAGAATAAGCTTTATTACAGATGCTCAACACACTTAATCGATGCGTTGTTATGATACAGGTTCTTGGGTATTTATCTTGCATGAAGTTTTTTAATACATTTTGCTCGGTGGCAATATCAAGAGCGGAGGTAGCCTCATCAAGCAGGAGGATGGGGGATTTACGAAGAAATGCACGTGCAATGGAAAGACGTTGGGATTGACCTTCGGAAAAACCACCACCGCGTTCTCCTATTTTACTGTAAATTCCATCGGGGAGTTTTTCTATAAACTCCCAAGCGCATGCAGCACGAAGCGAAGAGGTAATCTCCTCATCCGTGGCATCGGGCTTAACATTTCGCATATTTTCTGCGATGGTTCCAGAAAACATGGTATTACCCTGTGGAACATAGGAAAATAATTTTCTTGTAGAAGGCGAGAGTGGTAGAGGGGGAGTAAAATCCTCGCTGCCATACAGAACACATTCTCCACCTTGTGGTTGAAGTAATGATAAAAGGATACGTAAGAGTGTCGTCTTTCCCTCACCAGAAGGTCCAATTAATGCAATAATTTCATGAGGGTGTGCTTTTAGACATGCATCTTCAAACACTTTAGTACCAGTGTGATAAGAATAGTTTAATGCATGCAGGGAAAGGCTGATTCCATCTTTTTGATGGGTTCGATATAGTTCATCTACAGCTTCTTCATCCGAGTAATCCTCTTTTGGCATAGTAAGAATATCCATTAAACGACCGGCAGAGGTAGTGATTGATATCGCAGTTGGTACAAGAGAAATCAAAGAGTTTAGTGTTCCGGTCAGAGAACTTGAAAGATTAAGAAATAGGGTCATTGTACCGTATGTGATGGCACCACTCCAAACGCGATAAATGCCCCATCCATAGCAACTATAAGATACAGCGATACCGACAAGTGCCATGATAGAAGAAGTAATCATGGACAATTTTTGAAAATCCATTTTCATTTCCAAATAATCGCGTTGTAATTGTTTTAGATGTTGGCTATAGATGCGAATCAAATCGAATGCTTTTATTGTTTGAATATTGGAAAATACTTCTTGGTTAAAGCCGGACATTTTAGCATTCATAGCAGCACTTTTTTTATTGTTAGATTGCATACGATGCAAAAGCGAACGGGACATAACAATACTGACAGGAATACCAAGCAGAGCAAAGAGAGCAAACGTTTTGTCATAATACATAACAACGGCTAACGTACTGACAAATTTGATGATATATATGATGAGATTTGGAACCCAATTTAAGATACCACTAGAAATTGTGGAAGCATCAGAACTCCACCGGGTTAATAAATCTCCAGTATGATAGGCTGTGATGGATTCCCAGTCTGTAATTAACATTTTATTGAAGATATCTGATTTTATCTCATTGTCTACCTTAATGCTAATCCAATTAGAAGCATAATTCGATATTTGAGTCAATAAAATATTTCCAATGGATAGACCAATATAAAGGCTAAATGTTTTTATTAACAGACTCGATTGATGCCCAGTAATCATGTCGATTAAGTTTTTTGAAACAAGGCTTGAGCCAAGAGAAACAACGGTACCAGTTAATCCAATTAGCGTATAGAATATCATAGCTTTCCAATGGTGTTTGGCATATTGATACACCCATTTGGTTGCAGTCCACATTTCTTGTAGCATACCTTCTTTTATTCGCGTAATCATATGTTTTAATGTATTTTGCATAAGTAATTATTCCTTTTTATTAATAATCTAGTGTTTCGTCGATATATTGTTTTATGGTATTAGCAGCAGAAGGCTCTTTGTTACATAAAAAACGGAAAATTGGAATAAGGTGCATTAAATCACCTGAAAAAGTGAGGTTATAATCAAATAAGGTTTCCGTCCAAGTCGGTGAAATAAAGCGTTGCATAACCATAAGTTGTTGTTCGCTTTTGTTTAATGGGTGTATTTCATTTTTAGGAGATTTTTTTAGTAGGATGATACCACCTAATGGGTAGGCTTGCTTTGTATATATTCCGGATGTGCCGCACCATGGAGTTCCCCATACGATTGGCAGTCCGTTTTGTATGCTAATTAAATTTACATCTCCATTTAAAACTGGTGTTTGATACAAGTTGTGCCACATAGTTGTATGCGTTGATTTTCCTGTACCAGAAGAACCTGCAAATAACCATGCCTTATTTTCATACAAAATAGAAGAGGAGTGTAGTGCAAAAGTTCCTTTCGTCTGGGCAATAATTAAAAATGCCAAGCGAAATGAATGAAACAAGGATTCTGGAAGTGATGAATGGAATGGAGACATACAATAAAAATATGCATGCGTTCCATCGAGTGAAATTTGAACATTTGGTAGCTGTAGGTTGTCAAAATAGGTTATGTTGTAATACTCGTTATTTTTGCATACTTCTAGTTCATTGGTTCGAATAAGTAGTTCACCGGTTGGTAGGGGAAATGATGGAGAGGTTTTGATGATCCAATGTTGATCAATTAAAGTTTCATTACAGCAAAATGTAAAGAGTGAAGGATGAATTAGTGCTTCTGGTCCACTATAGCCGATAAAAATTGTTCCTATTTTAAAATACATAGTACAAGTTTCCTTGTTAATATGATCGGAAAGAATGGAGAGGGATGTTAATTTTTGAATAAATGATTCGATGTCTGCCTGCAAGAGTAGCGTATCATCAAGATCCGCGTCATAGCGTTTGACCATAAGCCTTAGTAAGTCTGTTTTACTTGCACCCTGCTTTATTGCATTCCATAAAAAGACTCCAGTATCATTTAATTGAATTCCCCTTTTATGAGTCGCTATATTTTGGCCAATTGGAAGTAAATAATAGGTTTCTTGTATGTTGCGTAGAACATAGCCATCTGTTATCTTCATGGATGGACCTCCTTAATGCAATCTGCGATTATTATAGCATTTAATATGGGAAAATGCTATAATTGTAAGAATAAAGTGTGAATCTTAGAGGAAAAAATGATGCAAAATACAATCAATCTTATATCGTTATTGAACGAAGGAAAAATTATACAAATAAAACCACAAGGGTATAGTATGTATCCTATGTTTGTACCAGGTAGGGACTCTGCCATTATAAAAAAAGCAAACACAAACATGTTAAAGCGTGGAGATGTAGTCTTGTATAGGAGAGAGGGCAGCATACTGGTATTACATCGGATTTGTAAAAGATGTGAGAATGAGATCTACCTGGTCGGAGATAATCAAGTTAAAATAGAGGGACCGGTAAGAATAGAGCAAGTGGAAGGAATTTTAATTGCTTTTATCCATAAAGGGAAAAAAATTTCTGTAAGAAATCCGTTCTATCAATTATTGAGTCATATGTGGCTTATCGCAAGACCATATCGACAAGGAATGAAGCAATTTGCAGTAAAAATTAAAAAATACCTTCAGTAAAATAAATTATGTTAAATTATGAAAGAATGAGGCGGGATTAATCCCTTTACTTTACTGGTAAATTATAATAACATTTTAATATTGGTCAATTTTTTATGATAGGGTATGAATGCTTGAAAATAAGATTTTAAAGGGGGAGCATATATGATACAATCGGAAAATGTGAATGAATTTATTGATAATATGAAATTAAAGCGAAGTGTTGTTGGAGGAATAAAGGAAGAGTCGGTATATGAAAATATGCGCTTGCTTAGTGATTTATATGAAGCACAAGTAGGTGAAATGAAAGAGCAAATTCGCGTGTTACAAGAAAAGAATGAAACAATGGAGCAAGTATATATGCAAGAACAGAATAGATTAAAGAGCTATTTTGCAGATAAATTGAGTGTACATCAGCGTAAATTGAATCAGTTTATGGATGCATGCCAAGAATTCTCCGATGATGTAAAAGTAGCTTTGGAAGAATATCAATCTGAATAAAAAGAAAGTAATGTAAATGGATAAGATGAAAAAAGCAAAGATGGATGCATTAGCAATACGAATACGTAAAGTAAAGAAACGTAGGAGAGCGAGACGTATTATTCGTATTATTTTTAGCCTTATGATAGGTATTGTACTACTTTTGAAGTTTGTGATTGGAATTGCTTATTATAAAGGGGATTCGATGGCTTTAAAAATTCCATCGAACAGCGCTGTAATATACTTAAAATTGTCCAAAGAGTATGAGGATAAGGATATTGTGGTTTTTAAAGATATAAAAGAAGGAAAAGTATGGATGAAAGATAGAGAAAAATATGAACAAACGTTGAATCAAGAGGATTTGGTGCAGACTAGGGTGTTAGGAAAAGTAATCTGCTACATTGAGGTAGGAGGTCTTCTTAAAACATGAAAAACCAACCCTATAGAATTCGTCATGTTGCTGGACTGTATTGGATGTTTAAAGCTGATCAGCAAGGGGAGGAGTATGTCCCTCCATTGGTATTAAATGAATGTGGAGCCTTGCTTTGGAACGGATTAGAATCTGGAAGCGAGGAGATAGATTTAATTGAACTTTTACAAAAAAGTTATGGAATTACCAAAACAAAAGCCGAAGAAGATGTAAAAATTTTTTTAGAACAACTTAAAAACAGAGGGTTCTTAAACTAATAGATTGAATGAGGATTGAAGATGAATGTTTTATTAATTGGCGGGGCAGGATATGTAATGGACGCTATAATTAATAAACTGAATAAAGAAGGCCATCGTATCTATATACTGACTGGAAATAAATATAAAGTTGGGAAATATAGGATGGTATATGAAAAATATCATTTTCCATATGATAGCGATTGTATTAAAGAAGTATTTGATAGTGTAAATCCCGATATAACCATTTTTGCGGGTGCATTTGACTCTAACTTTAATTGGAATCAGGTAAGAAACGAGTCCGTTAGATTTTCTTCTGGATTGGTAAACACGTTGATTGCGTTTTCTTTGCTAAAGCATGGGAGATTTATTTATTTATCTTCTGAAGAAGTTTATAGTGAATCCTATCCGGATGATATTGTAGAAGGAGAAATGTTTACAGCAATATCGTTTCGGGCGATGGCATTGGCTCAAGGAGAAACTGTTTGCAGAAATTATCATCAGACAATGGGACTTGATGTTGTTGTCTTGCGTTTGGATCACTTGGTTGATATTCCAAAAAATAAATCTGATGTGAATGAAATTTGCAGTAAGATGTGCATGGAAGCATTAAAGAGTGGAAAAATTTCTGTAAATGAAAAAAATATAATTTCCATGGTATTTATGTCGGATGCAATGGAATTTGTGTATCGGATTTTGAGTATGAATACACACAAGCATACGGTGTATAATATTGGTTCGTCCGAGGCTGTAAGTGAAATGCATATTGCACAGCTTATTCAAAAGGTACTTGGAAATTCAATTTCCATTATTGACAATACAACTGGTAATGACAAAAAGATTGTATTGTCTAACCTGCGATTTAAAGAAGAATTTGGACTTACCATCTTGAATCATACAGAAGAAATTGTACAAAAAGTTGCAGTTTATATGAAACGGCACGTCAATTCCTTTGTAGATTTGGATGATGAAGGAAGAGGATTTTTTGGGAAAACTGTTCAAAAGTTTAAGGTCATTATTTCAGCATTGATTCCTTTTGCTGAAAATATGGTTTGTTTTATTCCGTTTTTTATGTTGAATAACCGCGCGGTTGGAAGTACATATTTTGCTAATTTGGATTTTTATTTATTATATGTATTGATTTTTGCAATTGTATATGGGCAGCAGCAGGCAACATTTTCTGCAATTATGGCTGTTTTAGGGTATTGCTTTCGGCAGATGTATAATCGAAGTGGGTTTGAAGTTATGCTAGATTATAATACGTATGTGTGGATTGCCCAATTGTTTATTTTAGGCTTGGTGGTTGGTTATATGAGCGATCGACTGAAAATGATTAAAGGAGAAGGCGAAACAGAAATTAATTATTTGTCGGATCAACTGTATGATATTCAAGATATTAACACAAGCAGTATACGAATGAAAAATGTATTAGAGACACAAATTGTAAATCAAAATGATAGTGTTGGAAAAATTTATGAAGTAATTTCAGGTTTGGATAAATACGAACCAGAAGAGGTATTGTTTCAGGCGGCAGAAGTCTTATCGCACTTAATGAATAGTGAAGATGTTGCGATTTATACGGTTGTAAATCGTTCCTATGCCAGAATTATATCTGCCACATCGCAAAAAGCACGTGAACTTGGAAATTCCATTGAGTATACAACGCTTGGCGATATGTATGAAGATTTGAAACAGAGGAGGGTATTTATTAACAAAAAGTTAGAAGATAAGTATCCACTTATGGCGAATGCTATTTATTCAGAAGATGAAATGCAGATTATATTCATGGTTTGGGGACTCCCATGGGAGCGAATGACATTAAGTCAATCCAATATGCTCATTGTAATAGGTTATTTGATTCAAAATGCAGTGGTACGTGCAAACCGTTATATGGGAGCACTCGTAAATAAGAGATATATGGAAGGAACTAATATTTTGGAAATGTCCGCATTCCAATCGCTAATGAAAGCCTATCTTTCTGCGAGTAAAAAAGGACTTACGATTTGTACAATCGTAAGAATTGATGTACTAGATAAGAATTTTGAAAAAGCAGGAGAGTTATTGGGTGCTAAATTAAGAAATTCTGATTATCTAGGAAAATTAGAAGATGGTAAATTATATGCACTACTTTCAAATACAGGAAGAAATGATGCGAATTTTGTAATCAATCGATTTAGGGAAGCGGGTTATAAAAGCTCAATTCCGGAGGAATTAAACGCATGAGTACAAATGAATGGATTATGATAATTGGTTTGATAATTAATGTTGTTATTGCAGTGTCCTATCTAATATGGGGGATCGTTATTCTACCGCATACTACAAGAAAAGATGAAAACTATAGCAAAACAAAGTATGGAATTATATGTATAGTTATGCTGTTATGTCCAGTAATTGGATTTTTATTTTTTGGGCTTGGATATATCTTATTTTTTCTGTTTTTTCATGAGGAAGTCGATTTGTCGGATATTATTTTTAGTAAGAAGCGAGTGGTGGTAAATGAAAGGACAGATATCGAAAGGGATCTTAACATAGCTCCTTTGGAAGAAGCAATTGCGATTAGTGATAAGGAAAGTCTTAGAACATTGATGATGAATGTAATTAAAGGAGATGTACAAAAATCCTTGGCAGCAATATCACTGGGACTAAATAGTGAAGATTCGGAAACTTCTCATTATGCAGCTTCTGTTTTACGAGATGAACTTAATGAGTTTCGTGAAAATGTGGAAAAAATATATGCGGAAATAAGAAAAGGAAATGAAGATCAACCTCAATTTTGCATTATGCTATTAACATATATGAATGTGATTTTAATCCAGAGGGTATTTATACCAATGGAGCAAGAATATTTTGTTTACAAGATGGTAGAAGCAAGTGACATTTTATACCAAAAAGACAAGGAAAATATGACAAGTACGTTTTTTGAATGGACTTGTTTGAGGCTATTAGAAATTCAGGATTTTTTATTATGTGAAGAGTGGTGTAAAAGAGCAGTTTCCACATATCCAAAAGAATTAGCATCCTATACTTGCCAATTAAAGTTGTATTTTACCATGCAGGAAAAGGAAAAATTTTTTGAAACTATGGAAAAACTCAAAAAATCTAATATTGTAATAAACAATGAAACATTAGAATTGATTCGTATTTTTAGCTAGGAAAAGGAGGCACAATAAGATGTCAATGACAATGTTAACCATACTACAGTTAATAGAAATATTTGCAGTATATACCGTTATGACAGTATTGCTGCCTGCAGTTATATTCTATAAAAAAGTGTCTGGAGAAAAATTATCGGTTCGTTTTATGATTTATCTTACGATTGGCAATTTTTATCTTATAAATTTGGTTTTTTTCTTACAATTACTGCATATTTCCAATCGTTTTACACTATGGATTTTTACTATGATACCTGCAATAATGGTAGGTGTTATAATAAACCATGTACCAATAAAAGAGATTTTAAATAAAGAGTTTGGATATTTAAATAAAATTTCAGGAGGTCAAATTGGGGGACGTACCTTCCTTCGAGGAGTATTTAAGTGGGGAAAGAAAAAATGGAAAGCTCTTTTTTCGTGGATTTGGGAGCGGATGCATTTTCATATAGTAGAATGGATTCTCTTAATAGGGTTGATCTCATTTTTGATTTGGATATATGGGTCAAACAGTTTATATACGTATGGATATACACTCTCAGATGTTCCGGTGCATAACTATTGGATTAATGCAATGGGTGAAAATAAGATTTTTGTGGCAGGAGTATATCCATATGGGTTTCATTGTGTCATTTATTATTTACATACTTTCTTTGGAATTGATACTTACGTATTGTTGCGAGTGTTTTGGTTAGTACAGACCATTTATGTTCATTTAGTATTGTTTGCATTTATTAAATCTTGTTGTAAAACGCAGTTTGCAGCATATGTCGGAGTTGGAATATATAGTATTATCCAGATTTTTCATGCAGACTGTACGAGTCGTTTTTATAGTACATTACCACAAGAATTTGGTATGATATTTATTTTACCAAGTATCTATTTCGCACTTGCTTTTTTTTCTCACAGAAAGCATGAAATTGGTGCAGAATGGATTGTTTCAAAAGCAAAAAGGCGGAGAATAAAGAAAGAAAAGAAGATATATTCACATTCGCTTCCTTATAAGCTGAGAATGCAAAATTATGTAAAAGGGATATCAAAATCCAGCTGGTTTCTCATAGCGTATGCAATGTGTTTTAGTATGACAATAAGCATTCATTTTTATAATGCTATGATAGCAGGCTTATTTTGTGTTGCAATTGCCCTAAGCTTTGGCACTCGCTTCTTTAACCGACGATATTTTGCGCGTGTCATAGGTGCATTTGTTTTTGGAATTGTGATAGCCATTTTGCCAATGGGGATTGCTTATAGTTTAGGAACTCCTTTGCAAGGTTCTCTAAATTGGGGGATGAATATTATCAAAGGGGAGGAGGAACAAACCAAAAACGAGGAGGAGCTTCCTTTAACAAATGACGACCTAAATACGGGAGAAGTGATATCGACAGAAGGTAGAACACCTTTGGAAATTGGAAAAACGGAAAATGACCAGTATGTGGATCGTGTAATTACCTTAGATGATTTGGTAAATAGAGTGACACATGCGATTGCTGAAAAACTTATTTACTATGGAAAACAAGTATATTCTAGTATTAATGATACAACAACAACATATATGGTGGAAAATCGATATAAGAATTTCTTAAAAATTAGTATACTCGTGTGTGTATGGGTATTTGTGTTTGCCCTATTTTCGATGATGCAAAAGAGAGTTGATTATGCATCTACATTAATTGCGAGTATTGTATATATTGGTTTTTTGTTTTTTCTATTAGGAATGGGGAAAATGGGCTTGCCAGAACTTATGGATTATAACCGTTCTCGTATCTTTGTATCCTATTCCATGCCAATTTTGTGGAGCTTTATGATAGATGCGCCCGTATACGTTATATTTGGCGGATTTAAGAAAAAATGGGTAATGTATGCTGCATCATTGATTTGCTGCAGTATACTTGCAACCTATATTTTTAACAATACTAGCATTCGAAAGCCAGCACGAATCAATGGACTGGAGTCAAATGCAGCAGTTATCTGTCTTACGAATATTATTCGTGATAATGCAGATGATACATGGACAATCGTTTCTGCAAGTGATGAATTAAATATGGCAAGTGATCATGGATTTCATTATGAGACAATTGATTTTTTAAAGACAATGGAATATGTAGGATCGTTAGGAACTATAACAATCCCAACACATTATGTTTACTTCTTTATTGAAAAGATACCAATTGATTACATGGTTTCTTATGAAAATAGTGGGCAAAGTATTTCCAAAACAGGAGCATTGAAGAGTTTGCCTGCGGGAGGAAATCTTACAATATATCAAGGTGAAAACCGTTGGGTTGTTATGTCACGTATGTATTATTGGGCAAAGGTATACCAGAAAATGTACTCGAATGAGATGAAAGTTTATTATGAAGATGATACTTTCATCTGTTATGTAATGAAGCAAAATGACTATAGTCTCAATAATTTTGCAATTGATTACGGATATAACTTGCCAAATGAGACAGTAGATTAAAAGGAGAGATGTTCTATATGGTATCTCGTAGAAATTTTTTAACAATAACAATAATTATGCTGGTAATTTTGTTTATGTTCCAATCTTCCGGAGTCATAAAAGAAAATTGGAATGATTATGAAATTAATTCTTATGCAAAAGAAGATGCTGCTTATTTATCTTCGGATAGTTTGATTTCGTTAGAAAGCATGCAAGATGATGAACAAAAGAATTATGTTATTTACCTTGGAAATACAGAGGATAATGGGACTGGATCGGTTGTAAAACAATGGTGTACCTATAGCAAACGAAGGGTAATTGTTGAAAAAACGTTGGAAGATTGTATCATTAACAAAGAAAAACCACCCGAAGTTATTTTGTTGGATTCAAACTATGTGAATTGGAATAATGATATTGATAAATTGAAGAGTATGATAGATGAAAACATAAATTTTATTTTTTGTAATTTACCAGCGATTAATGTAATTGGAGAAAATGAAGCATTAAAAAAAATGCTAGGTGTTATGTTCGTGTCAGAACCAAATGTTAGCTTAGAGGGAATTAAATTATTCGAAGGATTTCTTTTAGGTGGAGAAGAATGGTACATTACGGATAAGGTGGGGGAAGATACAAATCAAGACATGAATCTAGAGATTCCATGGTATAGTTTAACTTCTGGAACCAAGACATATATGGTTGGTATGTTAGACAAGACGGCGTATCCAGATGTTAAAAATGAATATTTACCAGCGATTATATGGCGAAACAGTATAGGAAAATCAAGAATATTTGCTGTAAATGGAGACTATTTATCAACGAACACAGGAATTGGTATTTTGGATGCAATGATGGCAGAATTGAATGAATATGAAATCTATCCAATTGTAAATGCTCAAACGATTGTTGCGCTTAATAACCCAGTGTTAGAGGTAGAAAATGATGTAGAAATGAATCAAAGATATAGTCGATCTTCTGATGTAGTTTTTCGTGATATTGTTTGGCCGGGCATCGTATCTATTATAACAAAGATGAAGGCTAGTATCACTTGTATGTTGGCACCACAACTTGATTATGCAGATAATAGTGAACCTAATGCAGATCAATTAGAATACTATTTTAAATTAGTAAGTGAGCAAAAAGGAGAAATCGGGATATCTGGAACTCAAGTATCCAATCTTGCGTTTACTGAAAAGTTAAAAGAGGATGATAGGTTTTTAAATGCGACATTTCCAAATTATAAGTTTACTACCTTTTATGCAGATTCGATACCACTCGAGGAAATTATACAAAATGTGCAATCTCCAATTTTGCGAAATGTAAAAACAGTATTGGAAGACTATGATGAACACAAAGCACTTGCTTCTTATGCAACAAAAGATATAATGGTATTAAATGCGACAATAAATGGATTTAGCCATACATTTGAAGAAGATTTTAGAATGAAAAGCTTGCAGACTGCCTTGGGATATTCTACTATCATTGCTGATATGAAACGTGTTCTTTATCCGAATGATAATGGTGATGAATGGGAAAATTTATATAAAGACTTTTCTCGATATACCATAACATATTGGAAAAAATTCTCGTCTTTTGACCAAACGACCTTGTCAGAAAGTGATATTCGCATGAGAAATTTTTTGGCAATGGATTTTTCTGATAATAGAAAAGGAAATTGTATTTCCCTTTCTGTTAAAAATTTAAAAGGGGAGGGGTGGTTTCTCTTGCGTACGCATGATGAGAGTATTAGCAATATAAAAGGTGGAACTTATGAAAAAATAGAAAAAAATGCGTATATAATACTTGCACAACAAGATGTGGTTGCTATTGATTTGCAGAAAGATGAAGATTTATTTTATTATAATTAGGGACAACGGTAACAAGAAATGGGGGATAGTATGAAAATATGTTTGGTTGCAGAAGGATGCTATCCTTATGTAGTTGGTGGTGTTTCGGGATGGATTCAGAGCCTTATTCAGTCGTTCCCAAATATTGAATTCATGATTCTCGCAATTGTTTCAAATCGGTCGATACGTGGAAAATTTGCATATGAGCTTCCTAAAAATGTGACACAAGTCTATGAGTTATATTTGGATGATTACGATTGGTATGAAGGGAAGAAAAGAAAAAAGCGTAAGGAACGATTGAAGAATAAAGAATTTAGTGCGTTGCGAAAACTTATTTTAAATCAGAATGTCGATTGGGAAACGTTGTTTCATTTATTACAAAGTGACAAAATTTCCATTAATGATCTTTTGATGGGAGAAGACTTCATGAGAGCGGTAACGGATTGCTATAAATTGCAATATACGGAAATTGTATATTCTGACTTTTTGTGGACAATGCGCTCTATTTATCTTCCATTATTCTTTACTATGAAAATGCATATACCGAAAGCAGACTTGTATCATTGTGTTGCTACAGGATACGCTGGCGTCCTGGGAAGTATGGCAAAAACTTTTTATGGAAGTAAATTACTTATTTCGGAGCATGGAATTTATACAAGAGAGAGAGAAGAAGAACTCATAAAAGCAAAATGGGTCAGTGGAATCTATAAAAATATTTGGATTGAACAATTTCGAAAAATGTCAAAATTAGCCTATAAAAAAGCAGATCTGGTCACTAGTTTGTATGCACATGCAAGAGAATTGCAAATTGAATTAGGATGTTCTTCCAGCAAAACGAAAATAACACCGAATGGAATCAATATAGAAAGGTTGAGCAATTTGCCAGGAAAGAAAGTAGAAGAGCAGGAGGATATTAATATAGGTGCTGTTTTACGTGTTACACCGATTAAAGATGTCAAAACTATGATTCGAGCCTTTGGATATGCAAAAGAGCGAAAATCAAATTTAAAGCTTTGGATTATGGGACCTTGGGAAGAAGACGAAGCTTATGCGAGAGAATGTTTTGATTTAGTTGAATCAATGGGGATAAAGGATGTCATTTTTACGGGAAAAATTGATATACGAGATTATCTTGGGAAAATGGATATGACAATTCTTACAAGTATTAGTGAAGGCCAACCACTTACTATTTTAGAAAGTTATGCAGCCAAAAAACCAGTAATTGCAACGGATGTAGGAAATTGTAAAGGGTTAATCTATGGCGAAAATGATGAATTTGGTGCGGCCGGAATTTTAACACATATTATGAATATCGAAGAGATAACGAAAGCGATGTTAGAATTAGCAAATAATCCGCAATTGAGAATCGATATGGGGGAGAATGGATATCGTAGAGTAACGGATAAATATCAAATTGAGGATATGAGAAAAATTTATACAGAAATTTATCAAGGATTTGCAAAGGATAGTGGAAAGCCATGGGCGAATGAAGTGTTAATACCATAAAAAAGAGAGGAGGTTAGTATATGGCAGGAATCGGTGTAGAACTAAATCATATTTATGAAAAAAACACAATTACAACAAACTTAATCGGTTATGGGTACAGTACTGTGATTACGATAGCACCGATGTTGCTTGTTATTCTGGTTATAGTCTTAATGGTAGAATTTTTAGGGTTTTCTACGGTCAGTTATGCAAGAAGAGAGTTGTTTGCCTGCACGGTATTATATATATTTATTTTTTCATTATTAACAGCAGCCCCATTTAATGCAGTGTTATCTAAATATATGTCGGATGTTATTTATGAAGAACGCTTTGAAGATATTCTCCCGTGCTATTATATCGGACTTTTGTTCAACACAATTATAAGTTGTTTACTCGGTATTCCATTTTGTATTTGGGAGTATTACGTAGGACATGTGGATATTTGGTTTGTTTTTATTGGATTTTGTGGATATATTTCATTGGTATTTGTTTTTTATACTATGCTTTATTTATCCATTTGTAAAGATTATAAAAAAATTACCATTTTCTATTTTCTAGGTATGTTAGTTTCTATTGTGTTATCCTTTCTTCTTGTTTACATATTTTCAGTGGATATTACATTTAGTATGTTACTGTCGTTAGTTGTTGGATTTTTGCTGATTGCGTGTTTGGAAGTGGCAGTGGTAAAATGTTATTTTCGTGAAAATAGTAATAATTATCGAAGTGTATTGCAATATTTTAAACGATATTGGAAACTAATTGTAACCAATTTTTTATATATTTTTGGATTATATATACACAATTTTGTATTTTGGAATACGGATTTAAAAATGGTAGTTAATAATAGTTTTATTTGTGCACCGCCATATGATATGGCGACATGCCTTGCCATGTTTACTAATATATCAGCGAGTGTTATTTTTATTTCTCGTGTGGAAATGCACTTTCATTCTAGATATAAAAGCTATTCAGAAGCAGTAATAGGTGGTAGATGGGCCGATATTGAGAAAACAAAAAATAGAATGTTCCGACAGTTAGCAAGTGAGCTAATGAATTTGGCAAGGATTCAGTTTATTATTTCAGTGGCTTTGTATCTGATTTTTGTTGTGGTCTTACCACAGTATGGATTTTCTGGAATGGTACTCAGAATTTATCCGAGTCTTGCGGCCGGATATTTTATTTTATTTTTCATGTATGGCGCAATTATATTTTTGTATTATTTTAATGATTTGACAGGTTCTATGCTAACGAGTATATGTTTTTTTATAATGACGTTAGTAGGAAGTTTGTGGGCAACAACCTTATCCGATATTTGGTATGGAATCGGATTGTTTATTGGAGCTTTTTCTGGTTGGGTGATTGCCTATTACAGATTACGATGGGTGGAAAAAAACATTGATGCACATATCTTTTGTAAAGGAGAGTTGTTGAAACGGGGAAAAGGGAAAAAACCGCCTGAAAAAGTTTATGATGTTTACAAGGATGAGAATCGAAGACGAGGACATATTTTTAAAGGGAGAAAACGGATATGATACTTTGGAACGTAATAATGATACTAACAGGAAGTTTACTTTTATTAGCTGATTTTTATGCATTTGTTTATAAAAAGTTCACAGAAATGATGGGACTTGGATGGGCAGCTTTTTCTTTGTTCTTAATAATAGTAGGAGTGGTTCAAACATTGTCTGGCTGGACTATTTTAATAAGGAATAAAGAATATTTGATACTATATTTGATTTTTCTTGTTATGATATTAGGTGCTTTTCTTGTTTGTATGATTGTTTCACAACTTGCAATGAAAAATCAGGAATTGGCAATGCAAGTATCGCTATTAAATCAAGAAAATGAGAGAATCTTAAAAGAATTAGAGCGGATTACTGGAAAAACGAAAACAACATTATAAATAAAAGGAATTATACCATGAAAAAGAAAGTGCTATTTGTAATTAATACGTTGGGGCATGCAGGAGCAGAAATGGCAATGCTTGAATTGATGAAACAGTTTGATGAAAATCAATACGAATTATCCTTGTATGTGTTGATGGCGCAAGGTGAGCTTGTGCATCGTGTTCCTTCACATGTAAAACTTCGAAATAGTACATACAATGATAAATCTGTATTATCCAAAGAAGGATATACAAACATGTTGAAAACAATTTGCATAGCAGCGAGAAGGAATGCAAATGGGATTCGACTCATGCCTTATATGATAAAAAATGGATGCCGAATGATAAATGGGCATCATTTTCAAATCGAAAAGCTCGTATGGCGACTTGTTTCGGATGGAGCAGATCACCTAGAAGAAACCTATGATTTGGCAATTGCCTATTTAGAAGGGGGTTCTGCGTATTATGTGGCTGATCATGTGAAAGCCAAACAAAAAGCCGCGTTTGTACATATTGACTATGCAAAAGCAGGTTATACCAGAATGCTTGATAGAGATTGTTATTTAAAATTTAATAGAATTTTTACAGTATCGGATGAGGTTAAGGAACATTTCCTTAAGGCATATCCAGAATGTCAATTACGTACTCGTGTCTTTCATAATTTTATTAACCAAGAAGAAATTATTCGAAAGTCAAAGGACGGGGAAGGGTTTGTTGATCATTATAATGGAATTCGTTTATTGACTGTGGGACGATTAACAAATCAGAAAGCTTATGATATTGCAATTGATGCGATGGTATTATTGAAAAAACAAAATTATAATATTCGTTGGTATATTTTAGGAGAGGGACCAGAGCGAAAGAGGCTAGAACAAAAGATAGGAAAAGTTGGACTTGTCAAAGATTTTTATTTGCTTGGTGCAGTGTTTAACCCATATCCATACTATGTAAAGACAGATATTTATGTACATGCCACTCGATTTGAGGGAAAAAGTATTGCAATACAAGAAGCGCAAACGCTAGGATGTGCAATTATTGCTTCGAACTCGAGTGGAAATAGAGAACAAATAAGGAATGAGAAGGATGGAATTCTTTGTGAGTTACAAGCAGAAAAAATAGCAGAAAGTATTATGCGTCTTGTAAATGATAAAAAATTAAGAGAAACATTTTCAAAAGTTTCGAGACATAAAAAAATAAACTACTGTGAAGATATGGATATGCTTTTGGAATTGCTCGAAATGTAACCGTACATCGGAAAACAGATGGGAAGTGAACTATGCAGAAAGAATTATTGATTATTATACCAGCATATAATGAAGAAGAAAATATCAAAAAAGTTTTGGAGAATTTAGAACAACCTCAAATAGCATCCATAGCAGATGTACTTGTTATGAATGATGCTTCAGCGGATGCTACGAACTGGGTAGTAAAAGATAGAAACCATGCATTGGTTACCCATGTATTTAACTTAGGATATGGGAGTGCGTTACAGTTAGGATATAAATATGCAATTAGACGGAATTATAAGTATGTTATTCAGATGGATGCAGATGGGCAGCATGATGTATGTAATATACCTGCTATTTATGAAAAATTGGGCATGCAGGACAAAAATAATCACGCGGTAGATATTGTTTTAGGTTCGAGATACGTAAGAGGAAGCGGAGCATATAAAACGCCTCTTATAAAAAAAATTGCATATCAATTATTTCGGGGGATGATAAAAATCACAACGGGTCGAACAATTATGGATCCAACGAGCGGTCTGCAAGGACTTAGTAGGCGAACGGTACTATATTATTCACGCTACAATCATTTTGATGATAAATATCCAGATGCTAATATGATAACACAGATGTTATTACTGGGATTTCGAGTAGAGGAGATTCCGGCAATTATGCATCAACGTAACTCGGGTGAGAGCATACATTCTGGTTTAAAACCTATCGTGTATATGTTTCGTATGTTTTTTAGTATTTTTGCGGTGTATTTTAGAATTAAAATTTTGAAAATCGATGCAGGGGTATGCAATGATGATTGATGGGATAAAATGGAGAAAACCAAAATGGAAATTTATCGCATCACAATTAAGGGAACGCGTGGATAATGATAGCAATCCAGGGAGAGGATGGTATCGAATTTATTCCTTTCATTTAGAAGAAACAGTGGATGAAGATGCGTTAAAAATAGTATGTGTAAAAGAAGAGAAGCTTGCTATGGTGCAAATTAATATAGGACATTATCGAAGTGAAAGGATACCAGAAATTGCACTTATTCATTTGCAGCAAATTATGACCTTTTTTCGTAAGCAAGAAAAAGAGTTGATTTTACGGGTCATGTATGATAGCGAGGGAAGAGGAATGGAGTATGAACCTTCTGGAATTTGGTTGATACAAACACATATGAAACAGATTGGGGCTATATTTTATGAATATGCGGATATGATTTTAACGTTGCAAGGAATTTTTGTTGGAAGCTGGGGAGAGATGCATAATTCTAAGTTTTTAAGTAAACATGCAATGAAGACATTAGTGCAAACATTATATGATGCTACACAAGGTGGCTGTCGTTTGGCTGTACGTAAACCTTCTCAAGTACGAATTCTTGCAACCGATACCATGAATATCGGATTATACAATGACGGAATGATGGCGTCAGAAAGTGATTTAGGAACATATGGGACAAAAGGGAAAAAACTGGCTGAATGGGAAGAAGCTTGGAGAAGAGAGGATGAACTTGAATTTCAACAAGAAATATGCAACACTGTTTTAAATGGCGGGGAAGTGGTTGGAGAAAATGCATGGAGTAATTTAGACGAGGCGATATCATATATGGAAATGATACATATTACTTATTTGAATAGTTGCTATGACGCAACAGTACTGGAAAAATGGAAAAATACTGTTTACAATAAACCAGGAGTTTATCAAGGAATAAGTGGATATGATTATATTGGAGCACATTTAGGATATCGGTTTTTGCTAAAAGATGCTTACTTAGAAAAAAAGAAGAAAAACCCAATCCTTTGTCTTAGTATTGAAAATACAGGATTTGCAAGCTGCTATGACAAAATACAGATTGCTCTACGGATTAAAGAAAAAGAAATGCAAAGGGAAATCCCTATTTCTACTGATCTGAGAACCTGCAAAAGCAAAGAAACGGTTATGGTATCAACAGAATTAGAGATTTCATTGCCTGTAAATATGGATGTAACCATATGGATTCAAATGAAACGGTGGAAGGATGGATCACCCATTCGCTTTGCAAATGTTGGAGCAAATGATGTGTTTATGTTAGGAAAACTTTTTTATAGAAAAACTTCCTAGTAAATAACCAAGCGAGGTGTCATAAGTTGTATTGGCAAACTGTATTGGTTTGTTGAATGGACGATCCACTACCAAAAGATAGAGCCAATAATCACCAAGCTCATAGGAATGGGTATTAAGCGGTACGTCAATGGAAGTAATTGTATTGGATAACCAGTCTCTGGTGTCTGTTTTAATAGGCAGGTTGATAACTTCATTCGTATGGATATTCTTTATAACAAGCGATACAGAGAAATTTTGATAGCAGTTTGCAAATCCTACATTTTCGAGTGAAATGGAAAGAGAGTCT
Source organism: Velocimicrobium sp. (assembly GCA_041821315.1). Lineage (GTDB taxonomy): Bacteria > Bacillota > Clostridia > Lachnospirales > Lachnospiraceae > DIGJ01. Next base: position 109,457 of record JBGUEO010000001.1, read on the forward strand.
GGCTCCATTCCAAATTTATGCGAAGTAAGGTTTGTTTTTCGAAGTACATAACGATATCCAAGATGGTTGGCAACATATGCATATCCCGAACAACCGTTAAAAATATCGCTACCTTGATAAAGGGTGGATTTCCATTTGTTTAATACACCGGGATCATATTGATTGTTTAGGTAAGAAACATGCATATTAAAAAAATCAGAAATAGCAGTGTCTAAATCATTATAAGAATTGTCCAAAATGACTTCACCACCATTGGGTACATAGTTGCACAATTGAGATTGAAAGGATAATTCATCGGCTCGAGTCCACTGATTGGAAAAGCTAAGTGCATCGGAACGATTAGTAGTACCGTAGGTACCACAATCAGTTTCTGATCCTAACATCCCATCATTGAAAAGACTCAGGCGAGCAGGAAGTGTATCGGAAAAAGCATCTGCTTGATCAAGTGGAGAAAAAGAAGACGTAATTTGTCTTAATTGTGCAGGGGTACGAACAGAAAGGTAAATGGAAGAATCAATAACGTCTGCTAAATGATGGATAAGGGTAAGCATAGATTCTTTAGACATATAGTTGGAGTCATGCATTTCACCATAATCTCCGACAAAGATACCTTGTAGGATGTATATGGTAGTAGAATAGTGGTTTACAATCGAGCTTACTTGGGAGATGTGTTTGAGCACCGTAGAAATTTCATCTGGCTCTGTTTCTATCGCATGACCATCCCAATCATAGACAAAACGAACGATTAATTGTTTGTCTGTTAATGTCCAGGCAGACAAGATAGTGTCTAATTGCGTAAGCGCAAAATCGCTAATTGAACCCATATTATAATTTTTTAAATTAATTTCAAGTAATGCAAGGTTCGTATCCGTATCTTTTTCACAACTGGTAAGAACAGATGTTTTGTTGTACGTCTCATCGTCGCTTAAAAGATAGCCGTAAATATGATACCAGCCAGCATAGGGATTGGATAATGTGTTTGTAGTTTCCGTTAGGTCAGCTTGTGAGAAATTTACTTGCCGGTAATTTTTAAACATCCAAATAAGCGTCAAACCAATAAAAATTAGACAGATTGGAAAAACGATGAATAATAAATTTGATTTTATTTTTTTTGCTTTTTCTCGATTCATAATTTATCTCCAAAATATAGATTATTATAGCACTTGAAAGGAATAAATGCTATGATTTAAAAAGAAACTTTTGAATAATTAGTAGCTTAGGGGAGTAAAAAATGTCACAGACAGAGGAAACAATTGATTTTATAATTTCGTGGGTAGATGGAAATGATGCCAAATGGTGCACGGAAAAAAATAAATATGAAAAGGAACGGATAGGAGATGACAGAGAGGAGAGATATCGTGATTGGAATATGCTTAAGTTTTGGTTTCGAGGAGTAGAAAAGTATGCACCTTGGGTACGGAGAATTCATTTTGTAACTTGTGGACAAGTCCCCAAATGGCTGAATAGCAATCATCCCAAAATACATGTTGTAAGACATGAAGATTATATTCCAAGCCAATATTTACCTACCTTTAATTCTCATACGATTGAGCTGAATTTTCATCGCATTCCGGGTTTAGCAAAACATTTTGTGTATTTTAATGATGATATGTTTTTAATAAAGAAAGTAAAACCAAACGATTTTTTTGTAAATGGGCTACCTCGTGATATGCTAGCCCTCCAACCAGTAGTAGTAAAGCCAGATAATACAATGATGGCGCATATTTTTTTAAATAATACGATTGTAATTTCTAAATATTTTAATAAAAGAGAAAATGTGAAGAATCAGCCGTTGCAGTATTTTAAAATAGGATATCCAATTAAATATTTCATTTACAATATGTTAGAACTTTTTTTCCCACTATTTTCGGGATTTTATACGGTGCATGGGGCTTCACCTTTGTGTAAAGAAACCTATTATGAACTATGGGAAAAAGAAGAAAATGTACTAGATCAAGCATGCAAGCATAAATTTCGAAGCAAAGAGGATGTAAATCAGTATTTATTGAGAGAATGGCAAAAACTAAAAGGAAATTTTTGTGCAAAAAATATTACGAAGGATTTTTGCTATTTTGAGGTGGACAATGAAAATGCTAAATTAATTGATACAATTAAAAAGCAAAAGGTGAAAGTAATATGCATTAATGATACCAATTCAAAAATTGATTTTGAAACAGTTAAAACAGAATTACAAAGGGCTTTTGAAATTATTTTACCGGAAAAATCGTTTTATGAGCACAACTAACCGGAGGATTAATTTGTGAAAACAAACACGCGAACCCAATATTCAGCAAAAAATACGTCCGTATCAATTATATCTAGAATCATAGCAATATTAATGGGATTTATTACGAGGGTTGTATTTACTCATATGTTAAGTGAAAGCTATGTCGGTGTGAATGGGTTGTTTACGGATATTTTAAATGTACTTGCTTTGTCGGAGCTTGGAATAGACACAGCAATTACGTTTGTCTTATACCGGCCAATAGCAGAAGGTAATCAGGAAGAACAAAAATCGCTAATGCATTTATATAGATGGCTTTATCGAATGGTAGCAGCATTTTTGGTAGTGGGTGGACTTGCGGTAATACCATTTATGGATGTGTTGATTAAGAATCGACCCAATGTGGATCATCTTATTGTCATCTATTTATTATATCTTTTAAATTCAGCGCTTTCTTATCTGTTGATATACAAAAGAACGCTGATCGATGCGCACCAGATGATGTATATTGGGATTGTATATCAGACCGTTTTTTTAGTATTACAAGATATATTGCAGATTATTATCCTATTATTTAGCAAAAATTTTATTCTATTTCTACTAATCTATATTATGTGTACGTTGGGTGGGAATATTTGTATCTCCAGAAAGGCAAATCAACTATATCCATTTTTAAAGGAAAAAGATATAAAACCATTGAGCAACCAAAAAAGAAAGGAAATATTTAAAAATGTTCGGGCTATGCTAATGCATAAAATAGGGGATGTAGTGGTAAATAATACCGATAATTTGTTGATATCTTCTTTTGTTGGCATTACCAGTGTGGGATATTATTCGAACTATTATTTGATTATTGGTTCCATTCGACAGGTGCTTGATCAAATATTTGAGGGAATTACAGCAAGTGTAGGTAATCTTGGAGCAACGGAAGAACCCGGACGAGTAAAGAGGGTCTTTGAATCTGCTCATTTTGTTGGACAATGGTTGTATGGATTTGCAGCAATCTGTTTGTTTGAATTACTAAATCCGTTTGTAGAACTTAGTTTTGGAGAAAATTATCTTTTTCATAGGCAAATTGTGCTGATATTATGTATAAACTTTCTAATCAATGGTATGCGAAAAGCAACGTTAGTTTTCCGCGATTCTCTTGGGCTATTTTGGTTTGATCGCTATAAAGCAATTGTGGAAGCTGTTATTAATTTAATTGTATCCATTCTATTGGTCAAACAATTTGGAGTAGTTGGTGTATTTTTAGGAACGTTTATCAGTACGATATTAACGTCTGCCTGGGTTGAACCGTACATATTATATAAACACCATTTGGGAACAACTTCCAAACCATATTTTTATCGATATATGCGGTATGTAGTGGTGATAGGTTTGATTTGGTGGCTAACCGATTTGTTATGTCAAATGGTAGGAGGAAGCTTAGTTGTCCTTCTTTTTAAAAGACTTTTTATTTGTCTGATTGTTCCAAATCTAATTATGACGGGAGTATATATAAAAACGAAAGAATTCCAATTTATACTTGCAAAAGTACGGGATATAGTTAAGCGAAGAAAGTAGGATATTTAAATGAAAGAAATACTATCGATGGAGCAAAAACAATTATTATATTTATTAAATAGGGCAATCCATAAAAAATGGGACGATGATTCTCTTGAGTGTGTGGAATTTGCAAAATCACAGTGGGAAGAAATACTAAGAATTGCCCAAAAGCATGCAGTAATGCCATTACTATACGAAATAATAGAAAATAGAAAAGACGTGCCAGAAAATTTATTTGAAAATCTGGAAAAGAGGAGTCGGCAGACAGTTAGCCAAAGTTATAAATTGTTGTATGTAACAAACTATGTTGTTAAGTTATTGGAATCTGAACATATCTCGGTGGTTGTATTAAAAGGAGTATCTACGGCTTCCCTTTATCCAGTTCCAGAACTTCGTAAATCAGGCGATGTGGATTTATTGATTGCAAAAAAAAATGATATTGAAAAGGCATGCCTTTTATTGAAAACATATAAGTTTAAGAAAAAGGAGAAGCAGTTGGCAAATCATCATATTGTATTTGTTTCGAAAGAAGGAATTATGATCGAGATTCACACAATTTTAGCAGAACCATTTGATAATCAAAGGATAAATCAATATGTTAAAGACTTATCGGTTGAATATCATAATCACATTAAGCAAGAAGATATTTTAGGAAGTATATTACCAGTACTAGAAGATGCGTATGATGCATTTTATTTATTGTTACACATGTTGCAGCATTTCCTTCGCTCTGGGTTTGGGCTAAAGCTTCTTTGCGATTGGACTGTTTTTTGGAGTCGAGACATTGGAGCCAAAGAAAAAGAACAATTTGTGCGATTACTTCATGAAAGCGGGCTATTTGGTTTTTCTAGTATGATAACAGGTGTATGCGTACAGTATTTAGGGTTAGAAGAAGAACAGGTCTCATTTCTAGAGAGAAAAATGGATGGGAACGAAACGAATGCAGCGTTTATGAAGGAAATTTTGGACGCAGAAGAGTTTGGAAAATCAGGGAAAGATAGAATGGTTGTTATGAGGGGGACATCCCTTTTAGATTATGTAAGAGAATTTCATCATCAGATGGGACTCAATTATCCAAGGGCAAAGAAAATTGTTTTAATTTGGCCAATACTATGGATTAGTACGTTAGCTATATTTCTTCGCAATAATCGAACAATAAGAAAAACTTCAAGCAGAGCAATTTTGAAGAAGGCAAAAATAAGAAGTAAAATTGTGAATGACATGAAGTTATTTCAAAATCATGGAAAATAAATGGGAAATATTTGAAAAAACAATGCGATAGGATATTCATTGCATAATTCACTGAATTCTGATAAAATAGATACAACAATAGTGAATATTTTCAAATAATTCACTAATTATGTAGAATATATAAAAAGGAGACGAGAGTATATGAAATTTATTCAAAATTTAAAGGTTTCAAAAAAGTTGTTTCTACTTTATCTGCCAGCACTTTTCACATTAGTGTTACTAGTTATATTTTACATATATAACACTACAAATATTAATCAAAAAACAAAAAAAATATACTATGATGAAACATATGTAAGTACTGCTCTTATACTAAATGCGGATCGTGATTTCTATCAAGCTGCGGTAGCAGAGAAAGAAATATTTTTAAGTGGATCTAATCTTGAAGCGACACGAAAGGAAGAACTTGTCAAGGACTATACGGATAATATTAGTCAAACAAATGACCGAATCAATCAGGCGGTTGATAATTTGAAAGATAATCTTACTCTTTATAGTGAATTTAAAGATCCAACGACACAAAAAACGATGGCTGAATTATATGATTTATTTACTGCCAACATGGATGAGTGGAATGCTTCTTATGATATTAACACATCACAGGGCGATATAGACGCTCATTTAGCTTCATTTGATATGGCTAGAGAAAATATCAATAGCATGACGGAGTTGTTAGAAAGCTATGCAAATGATGCTTCTGTCTCAATGAGTGACGAAATAAAAAGGAGTATTATAAGTATATCAATTGGAGTTATTATTGTAGTTATTATTATATCATTAATGGCAGCATATATTGTGTGGTATTTAAAAAAGAATATTTTGAAAACAACCCAAGATATGAATTTTTTGAAAAACAATGATTTATCGTTCGAGCCTAATCAATTAAAAGCAAACGATGAACTTGGCGGATTATCAACTTCTGTGAGCACACTCATTCATTCGCTACGGGAGATTATAAGACTTTTAGATGCTACTTCATCCAAACTTACAAAATCATCCTCTGCTATGCGTAGAAATTCAGATGAAATTACGACTTCAATGAATGAAATTGCGAATACAGTAGGTGATATTGCGCAATCAACAGGACAGCAGGCCGAAGATGTGGAGCATGTTTCTCATGAGTTTGATAATTTGGGACAGGTAATTCAAACGAGTATTTCAAGTACAAAGAAATTGTATGAAGCAAGCAACCAAATGAAAGAGGTTAGTAAAGATGGGTTGGATACGATAAAAGAGCTATCCGAGTTAAGTGAAAACAATAAAAAAGCATTTGAACTGATTTTTGAAACGATTCGTAATACCAATGAGAGTGCTGGGAAAATCGGAGAAGTAAGTGGTATTATTGCTGGAATTGCGCAGCAGACCAATTTGCTTGCCTTGAATGCAGCAATCGAAGCAGCTAGAGCTGGTGAAGCAGGAAAAGGATTTGCGGTAGTTGCAGATGAAATCAGAAAATTAGCCGAACAATCGACAGAATCGACGAGTTCCATCAATTCAATTTTAGATGTTTTACAAAAACAGATCGCGAACGCAAATTTGCAGAGTAATCATGTAAAAGAAGCAGTTGAGGTACAAAATCAGAGTGTAAATGAAACAAAAGAGAGATATATTACGATTGTAAATACGCTTGACCAAGTAGGCGAGGAAATTGAGATGCTAGATGATTTAAGTCAAAACATGGAATTAAGCCGTCAAACTGTTCTTACTATAATTACTTCCTTATCTGCTATTGCGGAAGAAAATGCTGCCAGTACAGAGGAAACTTCTGCAACAACGGAGGAGATATTAGCTTCTATGATAACCATTAATGAATCGGTTGGTGAAATTGATAATTTGTCGATTGAGCTAAATAATGTAATAGGTAAGTTTAAATTAGATGCTTAATTTGGAATTATGAGAATATAGAATCAAACGAGGGATTTTGTAGTACTGCGTTAATTGCAGTGCTACAAAATCCCTCATTTGATAGATAACGCTATTTTGAAAGTGATTTTGAAAAGTTCTTTGGTTTGTAATCAAAAGGAAGTGATAATATTACAAAATAAAGAAGAATGCAAGTACCAATTTTATCTAATAAATTATTAAATACTTTTGGAAGAAACGATGCGGTAAAAATACTTGAACCACTTTGTTTTAGCCATACAACTGCAATATCAGAAATAGTTCCTGTGAGTCCTCCATATACTGCAATTCCAATTGGTGTTCCGATGAGTGGAGCTACAATACTAAGTAAAAGACCAACTAGTAGTGCATGAATAAAATTGAATGTTATCTTTTTAAAGATAAAGCCAACGACAAGTCCAATCACAATGCTAACTAGCATAAATGGCATACCAGCAATATTACTGATAATGCTAGTTAAGAAGTTCGTAGCACCACCAACCGCTGCACCATACCATGGACCAAAGTAGATTGCAATAAATACGGTTCCAATCGTATCTAAGTAAAGCGGCAATTTTAAGGCACTGGTTATAATTCCAAGCACAATATTGAGTGCAATTGCTAAACCGCAAAGCATTAGTTTGCTTGTTTGAGAAATTTCTTTGTTCATTTGTTTACCCTCCAAGTAAAATATGGTATATTTAAATATATCTTTTACTAGAAAAGTATAGCATTTATTAAGGGGAACGGAAAATAGAGTATTTCTATAAGAATGACTTATTTATAGGAAAACCGTATAAGTAAAATGAAGATTGTGACAAGGAGATTGTAAGATGGGAAAAGAGACGAGAAAAATTCTAGTGGTAAGTCATTGTTATTTTAATGATGCAGCCAAATTAAAGAATGAGAGTATAGAAGAAGCAAAAAACGAAAGAAGAAAAAAAAGAGATTTTCTTACAAAGATGCTAGCAGAAGGGGTGGAATTGATACAACTTCCGTGTCCTGAATTTTTACTATATGGTTCCAATCGATGGGGGCATGCGGCATCGCAATTTGACACACCATTTTATCGTGAAGCGTCAAAACGAATGCTAGAGCCGATTATTCTTCAATTGATGGAATATCAAAAACATGCGGAGCGTTTTGAATTATTAGGGGTTCTTGGTATTGATGGAAGTCCAAGTTGCGGCATTCATTTTACTTATGATGCAGAGTGGGGTGGTGAATTGGGCGAAAATCCAGATTTGGAGCAAACAATTTCTTCCATCAAGCGAATGGAGAGACCGGGTGTTTTTATGGAAGTTTTCATGGAAGAAGCAACGAAAGCTAATCTTGAGATTGAATTTAAGGCATTGTGATTGTTTGAATATGGTAGTAGTGATATGATAGTGTGTAAAATGTATAAAAAAACCATTGACAATATTATAAAGCTGTGTATAATGTATAATATAACAACTGGTAATGACAACATGACGACATAGCAATACATTTATTTGGAGGTGATTTATGTGATAGAAGGCCGAGTGCCAAAATACTATATTCTCTGCCAGGAGCTAATTAAAATGATTGATAATGGAACCTTTAATGAAGGGGAACCTATTATGAGCGAAAGAGAGCTGATTGAAAAGTATCAGTTTAGTCGAATTACAGTAAGAAAAGCAATTGATGAATTAGTGAATGAAGGATATCTTTACAGAATTCAAGGAAAAGGGACGTATGTAAAAGGAGACAATGCAAGTCAAAACTTATACTCCATTAATAGTTGTACGGAAGATGTAAAAAAGCTAGGGAAAATACCATCTAAAAAGACTGTTTTTTCAGAAGTGAAAACTGCTGATGCAAAAAAAGCAAAGCAATTGAATATCACGGTAGAAGACAATTTATATTCGTTTGGTCGAATAACTTTTGCAGATGACGAGCCGCTCAACTATACGATAACATATCTTCCTGAAAAACTATTTCCAGGCCTTAATCAATACGATTTGGAGAAAAGGTCATTATACGATATTCTTCAAAATGAATATGGAGTTTCAATTGTAAAAGCGAGACGAACGGTTGAGGCAGTCTTGCCAGATCCAATCATAGCCAGGTATTTGGGAATTAGTGCAGACATGCCAGTTATTTTATTTGGTTGTGTCACCTATGGTACAGCATTAGGAAAAGAAGTACCAATCGAATGTTTCCGTTGCTACTATAGAACAGATCATTACAAGTTTTATATTGATCAAGTTAACTAGAGTGAAAGAGGAGGTTATTTATGAAAAAAATATTAGCGGTTTTAATGGTACTTACAATGACAACAATGATGCTTGCAGGTTGTGGGAAGAAAGAAGCGACAAACGATACTTCTAAGGTTTTGGAAACGAGCAAGGATAATGAGGAAACAAGCAAGGATAATGAGAAAAAATCTGACTTAAAAATAGCTATCGTATGTGATTCGGCAGGTCAAAATGATAATGGATATAATCAGTCAGCGGTAGAAGGTGCTAAAGAGGTAGCAGATCAGTATGATTGTGAATATAAGGTAGTAGAACCTACGGAAAGTATTGGTAATACATTAACTGTGCTAGCAGAAGATGGATATAATTTGATTTTTTCTATGGCATATGACTTTGACGCTTTGATTAATGGTGAAGCAGGATCGCAGCCAATCGCTGCTATGTATCCAGATACTACGTTTGTTATATTTAATGCTACACCAAACGTTGATGAAAGTGGAGATATAATACATACCAATGTTATATCTGTTTTATACAATGTAAATGAATCTTCTTACTTAGCGGGAGCTTTGTCCGTGTTAGTGAATGAAAATGCCTCTGTTTTATTTGGAGATGGTTATAATTTTACGGATCCCAAAGAAGCAAGAGCATTTGGTTTTATAGGTGGTTCTGATTCAAACGGTATCACAGTATTTTCAGTTGGATTTATTGAGGGAGCTCAAGAGGCAGCACAAGACCTTGGTGTAAACTATGATTTTTATGCGAAATATGATGCTGGATTTTCAGATTCTGCAACAGGAAGTTCTGTGGCAGGAACCTATTTTGCACAGGGGGCAAATGTTGTGTATGCTTGTGCGGGTGCTGTAGGAGATGGTGTGGCATCAAAGGCGAAAGAAGTTGGAAAATTGGCAATACAGGTTGATGCAAACAAAGATGGACAACAGCCAGGATATGTTTTAACATCAGTCATTAAAAATACAAAGGTTGTAGTAGCTGCTCTTGCGGCGGCTCAAGTAGATGACTCTCTTAATGGGATGAATCGTACACAAATTTATGATTTAGCAAGCGGGGCTACAACAATTACAGATTTAGCAACAATTAAAGAATATATTCAGGACACACAGGAAGCTCAGGATAAATGGAATGAAATAAATGAGTATATTGCTGACTTATCGGATCAAATTGCAACTGAGAAAATTGTTGTAACGAATACTCAAAATGGAGATCAATTTGATGCTTCTACATGCCCCAATATTATCATGAAATAATTAAGATTAAAGTAGATATGATACCAGGAAAGCAAGGGGTATTTGTAAAACTTGGAGTTTTGCAAAACCCCTTGAAACTTAAAAGGAGATAAATTCTTATGAAATATATGATTCAAACCATAGATTTGACAAAAAAATTTGGCGATTTTACGGCCAACGATCATATTAATTTATCAGTTAAGCCACAAGAAATAAAATGTATTGTTGGGGAAAACGGTGCAGGTAAGAGTACTTTAATGAACATGTTTTATGGTTTGTTGGAACCAACAGAAGGGAAAATACTGATTCGTGATCAAGAAGTAAAGTTAAGAAGTCCGATTGATGCAATTAGTCATGGAATTGGAATGGTTCACCAGCATTTCAAATTGGTTCCAAGTTTAACAGTTTTTGAAAATATTATGCTTGGTATTGAAATTGAACGTGGAAAATTGTTGATTCATAAAAAAGAAGAAATACGAAGAGTAAACGATTTAATTAAAAAATATAAGTTTGAATTAAATCCTTTGGATAAAATCGAAGATATTTCGGTTGGCAGCAGACAACGGGTTGAAATACTAAAAATGCTGTATCGGAATGTAGATATTCTAATTTTAGATGAGCCTACGGCAGTTCTAACGCCACAAGAAGTAGACGAATTGATGAACAATTTAAAAGAGATGAAGAGACAGGGTAAAACGATTATCGTAATAACCCATAAATTACGTGAAGTCATGGAATTATCAGAGAGTGTCACCGTAATAAAGAATGGAAAAGTAATTGGAAGTATGGAGACAAAAGATACCAGTGAGCAGGAACTGGCACAGATGATGGTTGGACGTAACGTTATGTTGACGGTAGAAAATCAAAATGAAGTGAAAAAAGATGCAAAAATAGTGTATGAAGTGAAGAATTTGACAACGGAATCTGTATTTGGGAAGAAAGTAGTAAATAATCTTTCATTTGAAGTTCATGAAGGCGAAATACTGGGTATCGCTGGTGTAGAAGGAAATGGACAAAGTGAATTAGTAAAATTAATGAGTGGATTGATGACATCTACCAATGGTTCTATTGTATTTGAAGGGAAAAATATAACAAATTGTTGGCCGAGACAGATTAGAAAGGCAGGCATAGGAATTATTCCAGAGGATCGTTATGCACAGGGACTTTGCAAAGATATGTCAATTGCAGATAACTGTATAGCTGGTTACCATGATTGTCAAGATGTATGTTGCTATGAGATTTTAAATCGGAAAAAAATAAAGAAAAAAAGAGATTCATTCGTTGAAAAATTTGATATCCGAATTGGAGATATTGAAGGCAATGTTTCTTCTTTGTCGGGTGGTAATGCTCAAAAAATTATAGTTGGACGAGAATTATCAGCAAAACCAAGACTGTTAATTGCATGTCAACCAACCAGAGGAGTTGATATTGGATCGATTGAATCCATTCATAGAAAATTATTAGAATATCGTGATAGTGGAAATTCAATTATTTTGATTTCTAGTGAACTAACGGAGATTATGAGTTTGTCAGATAGAGTAATCGTAATGTTTAAAGGTGAACTCTCTGGTGAACTTTCCCCTAAATCAGTGGATATGATGCAAGTAGGACTATACATGGCTGGCATACAAGAAACAAAGGAGGCACATGAATATGAATAAAATAGAAAACAAATTAAAAACCATATTAAATTGTGTGATTCCTGTTCTTATGGCTTTTGTTGTCGGTGGTATTGTTATTTTGGCAATCAATGAGAATCCGTTTGAAGTGTATGGAATTTTAATTAAGAAGTCCTTATTAACAGGAACTGGTTTTTTAAATACCTTACATTATGCAGGACCGCTCATTTTGACAGGACTAGCAATCGCAATTACATTTAAAGCAAATATATATAACATGGGTGTTGAAGGCTCACTCTTGGTCGGAGGGTTTGCTGCAGGTATAGTGGGTGCTCAATTGAGTGGAGTGCCATCGTTTCCATTAAAATTAATATGTATCACAACGGCAGCTGTATTTGGGATGGCATATGCCTGGATAGCAGCTATATTAAAAGTGAAATTTCGAGCAAACGAAATGGTTGTTACTATGATGATGAATTATGCATTAGCTAAAGTATTGGAATATCTGGCTACAACGATCTTTCGCGATACTGGTAACGGTTACGTTTGTACACCGATTGTATCGGAACAGGCAATGTTTTCAAGAATTTTTGGTAAATCCCGCTTAACCGTATTTTTTTTCCTTGTTATTCTTATACTTGCAATTATATATATTGTAATGAAGAAATCCAGATTGGGGTATGAAATAACTTCAATGGGTAAAAATTTTGAGTTCGCAGAAGCAACGGGTATGAATGTTGGTAGAACCATTATTAAAATTATGCTAATATCTGGTGCATTAGCAGGTATTGCTGGCGGTGGATGGATGTTGGAAGATCAATATCGGTATACCTTATCATTTTCAGCAAATCCAGGACTTGGATGGGATGGTATGCTTATAGCATTGCTAGGCGGTCATGATCCAATCGGTATCCTAATTGCAGCTATTTTCTATGCAGCATTAAAAACTGGTGCAGATAGTATAAATATGTACACCAATGTTCCAAAGGAAATCATTGCATTAATACAGGGATTAATTATCCTCTTCTTAGCAGTTAAATTCTTTCGTGAGGAAAGAAGTTGGTTTGTTAGCAAGAAGAAATCGAAGGAGGCCTAAAATATGCAAATGTTAGAAAGTATTCTATATGATTGTATTTATCATAGTGCACCAATTATCCTTTGTGTATTAGGTGGAATATTTGCTTATAAGGCAAATGTATTGAACATTGCACTAGAAGGTATGATGTTAAATGGTGCATTCATATCGGTGCTAAGCTATTACTTCACACGAAATATGATGATTGCGGTTTTATTAACAATTGTTTCGTCGTTAATTTATGGAATTGTATTTTCTTATTTTGGTATTACGTTAAAGGGTAATGTAATTGTAATTGGTCTTTCTATTAATATGATTGCCTCTGCAATTGCAGGATTTATATTGGTTTTATTAAATTCATCCAATATAATAATTCCGAATTACGACTTAAATGAATTTAAAATAAATATTCCATTAATCAAAGAGATACCAATTTTAGGAAGTATTTTAAGTGGGCATCCAATAATTACATATATCAGTTTTGTTATGATTTTATTCATATATATTTTGATGTATCATACAAAATTTGGGGTATATGTAAGAGTTGTTGGAGAAAGTGAAGAAGCGGCGAAAGCGATTGGAATCCGTACTAATTTTTATAAGTATATTGCGGTTTTGATTGGTGCAGTAGGTTGTGGACTTGCAGGTATGAATCTATCATTAGAGAGGCTGGGCCTATTTACCAATAATATGACAGCTGGAAGAGGATTTATTGCGATTGCTGCTATTTATTGCGGACAAGGAAAGCCAGTACAGTCGGTTATCTATGCTATTTTATTTGGATTAGCAAGATCATTATCTGTTAATCTGAGTATTTATGCAGGGAATGCAGCAGGATTGTTTGATTGTATTCCATATGTCGTAATGATAGCAGTATTATCGGCAGTATCCTTTGTGAAACATCAAAATGTGAGAGAAAGAGGTTTTAAAATCAATGAATAATACTGCACTTTTAATAGTTGATATGGTTCGTGATTTTACGGATCCAGAAGGCAAGGTTTTTTATCCTCAGAACCGCGAGGTATTACCTAAAATTCGTAAAGTGTTAGATGAGTGCCGAAAACACGATTGTTTGATCGTTTTCTTGCAGCACTGCAATCGAAAGGACAAAATAGACAGAAGGATTGCCTCCATGCGTACGAACTGTATGGAAGGTACGATAGGGATTGAAATTGATTCCATGCTTCCTGTAGATGAGAAAAAGGATTATGTTATTCGCAAACGCCGGTACAGTGGATTCTTTGGAACAGATTTGGATTTGGTATTGCGGGAGAATAAGATTGAAAATCTTATCATTGTGGGAACAAAAACAAATTGTTGTATTCGTGCAACGGTAACGGATGCATTTTATCTTGACTACAATGGAATTGTAATTAGCGATTGTGTTGCAACAAATTCAGAAGAAGTAAATAAGGTGCATTTAGAAGATATTCGTAAATATTTAGGACAGGTTATGGATAGTGAAACGTTATTTGATAATCTGGATGCAGGCAAACTATAGGAGGTAGACATGAGATATGATGTTTTGACAAGCGGTTATGTTAGCATGGATCATATTATTAAGATTGATTCACCAGCACAAATTGGATATACCTCAATTGTCACCAATTCAGATAACGCAACAATCTACTATGGCGGATGTTCCGTAAATATTGCGGTTTCATTGTCACGGCTTGGTAAAAAAGCAATGCCAATCCTTCGTGTAGGAAGTGATTATGAAACAAATGGGTTTAAACAATTTTTGATTGAATCTGGTGTTCCATTAGAAGCCATAACCATTTTAGAAAATGAGACAACATCAACGTGCTATTTATTACAAGATAATCATAATGACCATATTACGATTTATTATCCGGGAGCAATGGATAAAAAGTATGCGCAGCCAATCCCAGATGAATTTTTTCAAGAGACAACATATGGTGTGATTACGGTAGCAAGTAAACCAGATAATCGTTACTTCTTGGATCAGTGTAAAAAATATAATGTTCCAGTGGTATTTGGAATGAAAGATGATTTTGATGCATTTCCAGTGGAATTTTTAAAAAGAATTTTAACGGAAAGTTCAATTATTTTTATGAATGAAGTGGAACGAGGTATCATTGAGAAACTGTTTGGCTGTGATAGCATAACAAAACTGTTTGAAATTGGAAAAGCCAAAGTAATTGTAACAACATTAGGTAAAGACGGTAGTGTTTGCCATGAAAGATTAGAATCTGGCAAAATCAAAGAACATCAAATTGGAATTTGTAATATTGAAAATATGGTGGATGCAACGGGAGCTGGAGATGCGTATATAGCAGGATTTTTGTATGGCTATTTAGAGGAGAGACCGTTGAGAGAATGCTGTTGTCTAGGTGCAGCGCTATCGTCATTCGTATTACAGGGGATTGGATGTTGTACTAATATTCCGTCAATAGAGGAACTAGAAGAAAAGGCAAACGAATTATTTAAGGAGTGATACTATGACCACATTATATATGGGAGCAGAAAAAGTTTCGGAGTATGTTATCTTTTCAGGAGATCCCTGGAGAGTTGAACTATTAAAAAAGTATCTAGATAATCCAAAGCAAGTTGCTTTTTTAAGAGAATTCAATACCTACACGGGTACATATAAAGGAATACCAATTACAGTAACATCAACGGGAATCGGCGCACCAAGTGCCGCAATTGCGATGGAAGAAATGTACGAGGCAGGTATGAAAGTAGCGATTCGCATGGGAACTGCTATGGCATTACAAGATGATATGCTTGGAACGTTTATTATTCCAGTTGCATCCATACGTCGTGAAAGCACAAGTAAAACATATGTTGAAGCGGGATATCCAGCTGTAGCGGATTTTGAATTAGTTAACATAATGAATGAAACGGTAACAGGGATGGGTGCAAACTATGTGAATGGAATTAGTTGTACAATGGATGGTTTCTATAGCCAGATGCATGATTCCAAGTTTTCAAAAGAATTTGAACGAGATATGTCAGGTGTATTTGAGGAATTAAAGAAGCTGCATGTAACAGGGATTGATATGGAGTCTGCATGTATGCTGACAGTAGGAAGATTAATGGGTGTAAAAACCTGTATTATAACAATGACAACTGTTTTAGAAAACTTGAAAGAAGTATTAGCTGGACAGGATAGATTAGATGCCGAAGACTTACTTTGCCGTACGACGCTAGAAGGCATCTATAATTATTGTAATAAGTAATCGATAGGAAGGAGCAACAAAGCGATGAGTAAAGAATTAATTTATGTTGGAGCAAAGACTGTAATTGGAATGGTGCATTGCCTTCCATTACCAGGAACTTCAGGATTTGATGGAGATTATGAGAAAATATTAGAGTATGCAGTACGAGATGCAATCACATTGGAAAAAGCAGGAGTAAATGCAATAATTGTTGAGAATATGGGAGATACTCCCTTCCGTGAATTGTTGGATAAACCACAAATTGTTGCTTTAACAGCAGCAGCGGAACGTGTTAGAAAGAGCGTTCAGATTCCAATTGGTATTGATGCAGCATTTAATGATTGTGAGGCTTCTCTTAGTATAGCGGCAATGTGTGGTGCAGATTTTGTTCGTGTTCCTGTATTTGTAGATACTGTTATCTTTACAGATGGAATTATGAACCCATGTGCCAGAAAATGTGTTGGTTTTCGAAAACAATTTGGAATTGAGCATGTAAAAATTTTAGCAGATGTACAAGTAAAACATACCTATATGCTAAACTCTGGAATTACAATAGAGTTAAGTGCAAAAGATGCAGTTTCAAATGGCGCAGATGCATTGATTGTAACTGGTAGTGTAATTGGAGAGGAAACGCCGATTGATTTAATCAAGCGAGTAAAAAATGTTGTTAAGGTACCAGTATTGGCGGGAAGCGGTATCAATGAACATAATATTGATGATCAGTTAAAAATTGCAGATGGATGTATCGTTGGATCTAGCCTTAAAAAAGACGGGATTTTAACAAATCCAATTGATTTTGATTTGGTTCATAATCTGATTAAAGCAGTTAAATTGTAACAATTAGGTAGTTTAGTACGAGATTATTAAGGAGGTAGAAATATGATGAGACCTATGAAATTAGCAGGCAGTGAATTGATGTTTGGCGAAGGCAGTCTGGCTTATATTAAAACAATGAAGGTAAAAAAGGTATCTATCGTAATTGGTGGAGCCAGCATGATAAAGAGTGGGGTGTTGAAAAAAGTCGAAGATTATTTTCATGAAGCTGGTGCTGAAACTATGGTAGTTTCTGGAGTGGAACCCGACCCACATTTCTCAACGGTAATGCGGGGTGCCAATGAAATGAAAGAATTTGGACCTGATTTAATCGTTGCATTAGGCGGTGGATCTACAATGGATGCAGCAAAAACGATGTGGATTTATTATGAAAATGAAGAACTAACAAAATTAGAAGAACTTTTTCCACCATATGAATTTCCAAAGATTCGTAAAAAAGCAAGACTTTGCTGCATTCCTTCCACAAGTGGAACAGCAAGTGAAGTGTCTCGTTCTGTTGTAATTACAGAGGATGAAACAGGAATGAAACAGGGACTTGGTAATATGGAAATGATGCCTGATATTGCAATCTGTGATCCTAAAGTAACGGCTTCTATGCCAAAGCATATTACAGCAGAAACTGGATTAGATGCACTTACTCATGCGCTGGAAGCAATGGTATCAAATCGTGCAAATTATGTAAGTGATATATTAGCAACAAGAGCAGCACAAGACATTATTTCAACATTGCCAGCAGCGTTCGAGGACGGAGATAATTTAAAGGCAAGAGAAATTATGGTAAATGCATCAATGGTTGCAGGTATGGCATTTACGAATGTATCATTAGGTATTGTTCATTCTATGGCACATACATTAGGAAGTTATTTTCATATTGCACACGGACTTGCAGATGCTATTTTATTACCTTATGTTATGAAATTTAATTCTGATGAGCCATATGCAAAAGAAGCGTATGCTAAATTAGCAAAAAGTATTGGTAGTGATAGCTTAATTGAAACCGTACAGAAACTAAATAAAAAGGTTGAAATACCGGCTACTTTAAGTGCAGTTATTCCAGATAAAGAAAACTATATGAGTATGTTGGATAACTTAGCTAAGGTGGCAAAAGCAGATGGTTGTACAAAGACAAATCCAATCATACCAACCATTGAACAATTAAAAGATCTATTTATAGAAGCATACAACGACTAGCAGGGAGAATACTATGGAAGTTATTTTATATTTATCAAATGGGTATCCAACCATTGAATCAAGCGTTCAGATGGCAAATGAGTACGCAGAAGCAGGCTGTGGAATAATTGAAATTGATTTTCCATCGCATGACCCTTTCTTAGAGAGTGATTTAATCGCAAATAGAATGAAAAAGGCATTAGAAGTTTGTGATGATTATGCCAAGTATATGGAAGAGATCGTACAAGTACATAACAATCTTCCGAATGTAAAGTTACTTGTTTTATCTTATGAAAATACGATTCTTGAAATCGGAGTTGAGAAATTCATTAAATTTTGTTTGGATAATGAGTTTAAAGATGTATTATTAGTTGGGCTTACTTCAGATGAAGTAAAAAATCAGTGTATCAATGCTGGTTTACGTGTATCTTGCTATGTACAATATCAGATGTTAGAAGAAGAAATTCTTCGTGCAAAAGAGTCCAATGGGTTTGTTTATATGCAGGCAAAACCAACACCTGGGCAAGGGTATGTAAATGATAAATATCCAACATTAAAAGATTGTATTAATGGTCTTAGAGCCCATGGAATTGATCGCTCCATCTATTGTGGAGTTGGTGTTCATAGCCCGGAAGATATCACCATGGTAAAAGAAGCAGGTGCAGATGCTGCATTTGTAGGAAGTACAATTTTAAATTTACAGAATGATATTCCAACGATGAAAACTAAAATTAAAGAATTTGTGGCAAGTTGCTAACCAATAAGCATTTGTTTGAATTCATCTGTGGTTAACTTACAGGAAATAATAGAGAGAGAAAATCTTTGATGGTGTATACGAAAAAGTAGTTTGGACTTTTCCAACAACTACTTCTTCGTATACACTATTTTAAAATTTTAGTCAGCGCACTGTCGCCCTTCGTGATCGATATGATAGTTTCCATCCAGTATTAGTTCGGAGATTGGAACTAGTTCATAGCCTTTTGCTTTTAAACCTTCGATTACCTTTGGCAGGGCATCTTTTGTATAAGTTGCACCATTATGCATTAAAATAATGGAGCCATTGCCAAGGTGCTTATGATTGACTACGGTATTGATGATAGAATCTACACCATAGTTCTTCCAGTCGAGACTATCCCTATATGAAACGAATGGAAAATGTTTAAAACATATACTTTTGGAATAATTTTCTTAGATGAAAAAGCTCCAAAAGTATTTTTTTGTTTTAAGGTAAACAAAAGCCTGAACACAAATTATCGTGGGGCTTTGGTAGAAATCACGTAATTTGTATAGTTACACTCATGCTTGCGAATCTCGTTGGATTTTAAGAATCATACGAAACGACTTGATGATAAAGTTAATAAGACTATAAACGTGATTTTTAAACGGTACATTATTATTCTTATTATGAATGGATGTTTAAACTTTTACATAATGTGTAAAAAAGGAAGAAGTGTTTATTATGATTGTAAAAAATACGTATATAACTACCGAGGAAGATAAACGTAAAGAAAAGATGCAGGTAGTATATAAGCAAATTATTTTACAGATTGCCTTACCTAACGAGAAAAAGAAGGAAAAGTAATTTTAGGAGAATATTAAAATGAAAATGAGGTGATCCCCATGAAGAAAACTGTAATTTATGCTAGGCAGAGTATTGATAAGAAAGATTCTATATCCATACAAGCACAAATTGACCTATGCAAAAGTAAGTATCCGACTGAGGATCACTTCCTAATCTTTAAGGACAAAGGCTTTAGCGGAAAGAATACAAAACGTCCGAATTATCAAAAGATGATGCGTGAAGTAGAGGCTGGTAATATCGATAAGATTATTGTTTATCGTTTGGATCGTCTGTCTCGTTCTATTGTTGATTTTGGACAGCTTTGGAGTACGTTGGAAAAAAATAAAGTGGAGTTTGTATCAATTTCGGAAAGCTTTGATACTTCCACACCTACAGGAAGGGCTATGATCTATATTGTCATGACATTTGCTCAATTAGAACGAGAAACAATTTCTGAACGTGTAAAGGATAATTATTATGAACGGATGAAATACGGAACATGGTTGGGTGGACCAGCTCCTTTTGGATTTGATAATGGTAAAATGATTACAGAAGATGGAAGATTAGTTCCTACATTGCTACCAAATAAAAAAATAGAAGATGCAATGCGGATTTTTTATAGTTATGCGGATGATGATATATCATTAGGAAAGCTGGCAAAAATGTTGAATCAGGACGGAGTATTAAATACAAATCGCAAAACGTGGGATAATGTTGCAATTTCCCGTATTCTTCACAATCCTTGTTATGTTAAGGCCGATTCTTTGGTTTACAATTATTATAAGAATAAAGGGATAAAAAACTTTGCCAATCCGATTGAGTGCTTCGATGGAAAGTCATCGGTTCAGGTGGTTGGAAAAAGGCAGGGTAATGAAAGAAAGTATGCAAATTTCGAAGAACATAGTATATACAAAACTAATTTCAAGGGCATAATACCTTCGGATATTTGGCTGAAATGTCAGGAAAAGCTAGAAAGAAATGCTCAAATTGGAAACTCTGGGAAAGGAAAACATACTTGGCTTTCTGGAACTGTGAAGTGTGGAAATTGCGGATATGCACTGGTTGTAAAAAAATACAAGGAGACATTAAGTTTTCGCTGTAGTGGACATTACAATGTACATATCTGTAATCGTATTGGTTTCCTAATTACACCAAAAGAGGTTGAAGAGCAAGTTTCTATTGAAATACAGAAAATATTTGATTCATGCGCAAAAGAAGTGGAAGGAAGTCTTGAAACCTATCAGGGAGATTTAGAACAGAAAAACCTACTGCAGCAGATTGAATTGAAAATAGAACGATTGTTGAATTCTCTTTCAGAAAGTTCAGAAGTTACAATGAAATACATTAATCGAGAGATCGAAAAACTGGATAAACAAAAATGCGAGCTACTTCAAAGTATAAAAACGATCCAAAAGGTAGACCTAGAACGTTTTAAAAATGTAAGGTTTGATTTGCTAGAATTTGAAGACAAGAAAGCGGTACTTTCCCAGTTCGTTGAAAAAATTCTTATTTTTGTGGATGAAATAGAAATCGTGTGGAAAATTTAGATTAATCCTTTATTCGAATTTCGCAAATATCAAGTAGAAAATCACCCCTAATTTTATCTGAAAAATCATCAGATTTGTTTTCAGTAAGATAAGCCTTGAGTGTTTGATAAACATGTGAATAGAAATAAATGCTGTGTTCTGAAAATTTTTTAGCAGCATTTCCTCAAGAATTAGACCACATGTTTTAATTACCATGGTAGTCTTCAAATATAATCACATCCAAGAACAGTATGCCAAAAAAGGGAAGGATTATGTAAGCAATAAAATAATCAACACGGAATTACTTACTTTCTTAGACATTTGCTGAAATAACTAGATTGCTGTGATAATTTGAATTATGATAATATTGGCATAAATCGAACAATGCGTTTACGCTAACTCTCTCTGAGCGTGTAAGAAAATCAAATGCAGTAGTGACCTTAAACGCAGAAGCACACAAAAACGAGCATATAATAGTTGCTTGTTTTTGTGTGTTTCTTTTAAATTTCTATTTATTTTATCATGAAAAATAATATTTGTCATGAATTATTCATGGTGATATAGAAAAAATGTTCTACTCACTGGTTTGATTTTGCAGATTATTTTTCCTGATAAAGTTTTACACAAAATAATTTACATTTTCATAATTGTATATTTTGATGATAAAATCAGAAATAAGAATAAAATTGCATATCCAGCAATTAATATACATTGCTGAACAAATATTTGAAAGTATAAATAACTTTCAAATATTTGCTCGAAAATGATACTAATTATTCCAATTCCAATTCCAATTGCATAGGGCATGAGGAGATTTTTTTTGCTCTTAATGCCTATAAAATATGTAGATATTATTAAAATTATTGATATTATAATAAGAAGCCAATTACATTGATTTGTGTAATAATAGCGTTTACCAGTATGATTTAAATACAGGTCATAGAATACAGGTATTAAAAAAATCATAATAAATGGCACAATAATTGAAATATATATTTTTTTCAATATAGCTCTTTTTTTTCCTTGCACAATTTAACCCTCCCTTTTTATTCCAGTGTCCAATATCCAACTCCATCAATGGATTCTCCATAACTAGAATTTTCAAATCTAAAATAATAAGTATCTCCTTCTGGTAAATAGAAATATACACTTGCAGGATTACCAGAAGATTTCCAGATGTTTTTTGAAGCCCGTAAGGTACCATCAAGTGTATACATTTTCACACTAAAATTATCACTACTAGACCATGAATAAGTGTCAAATGTTAGAGTGATTTTACTATTGCTATCACCAACAAAATTTACAGCTAATTTTACGTAATTTTTAAAATGATATTCAAAAGCATCTTGAACAACACTATTAGCACTTAGTGAATTTTTTGCTATAAATCTACTACTAGTCAAATCATCTGGTAGTTGCTCCATTGGTATTCTAATGATTTGATTTTCTTTATCATTGGTTATGTTTTCAATATCATAATAGCGTAACTTATCAGTTTTTACATTACTTTCAATCATTGAAGCATCATATTCAGAAGCACTATATTCAGAACTTTCACATTCTGATTTTTCAATTGCTTCTGTTGCAGATATAAAAATAGGTTTATTAGTAAAAAAACTTGACATAATTACTACACTAGAAAATAGTATAAACTTAAAAAACTTTTTCATATAAATTATCCTCCTAATCCAAGCAAATTAATAGTATCAAATTAGTAACTATTTAGAATTTACTAACAATCCTCCTTTCAATTTTTATTTCAAAAGTATTATATCACAAAATAACCAATTATTACCAATATAGTCGTAAACGTTTAATTTTACGTCATGAACGTTAATTTCTCTTTAATTGTTACATAGTTGTTTTTTAGTTGTATATTAGTAAACGTCAAACCACGCGCCTAGGCAAGAACTCTTTTTTAGTGCATACTTGAATAAATCAATAGATTTTTTCAAGGAGGTACTAAAAAAACATGGACTAATGTACGCATGACTACTGGCAACGTAAGTTTCGCAACGAAGCTTATGGCCAAATGGAGAATTCTTGTCTACCGTCCGTTCAGGACGATAATAATGCGGTCTCATTTGTTGAGATATCAGCACCTGTTCATCAGGAAGTTCCTATGGAATGTAATTCAGAAACTATTAAACCAACAGCCGTAATTAAAACTGCAACGATGTCTATTGCGATATCGAATGACATATCTGATCAGTTGCTGTCAAGAATCCTTCAGGAGGTATCTCATGCTTGAAGATGCTGCTGGGATTCGTCGTGTCGTGATTGCAACCGGGTTCGTTGATCTTCGCAAAGGAATTGACGGTCTCTCAATGATTATTGGCGATAAATATGGACAGAACCCATTTGAAAAAGGAACATTATTTCTCTTTTGCGGGAAACGTTCCGATCGATGTAAGGGCTTGCTCTGGATGGGAACAGGATTTTTATTACTGTATAAGCGTTTCGAAAATGGGCGGCTATCCTGGCCAAGAACGACACATGAAGCCGCTGAGCTTACCGAAGAGCAATACAACTATTTAATGCTGGGTTTAAATCCCCTGGATCCGAAAATCAGAGATGTTAATCCTAAAAATACTTATTAGCATTTGTGCAAAACAGAGAAAATAATAGCTCGTCTTTTCACAAATCAAATGTCATAATCAGAATAAATACGGCACTAACAGATGACTGTCAAGGCTACTCTTAAGGCTTTGCTGTCTTTTTTTGAACGTTGAAAACTCTATATTTCCAAGTATCATAATTGCGCTGTTGCGTTGCCTAACAAGGTGGCAAAATGACGAATTATTGCTGCACTATGATTCGCTATTTCCTGCGATATAAGTTATAATAAGAACAATAAATCAAAGGAGCAGCAATCATGGGCAATAAGCATACACTTGAAGAATTGAATAAATGCAGTCGTGAAGAACTGATTACTTTTGTTCTTATGATGCAGGGGCAACTCGATTCTCTGAATGAGAATATCGAGATGCTTATTGAGCAGGTTCGAATTGCTTTAATACATCCACACCTACTGGAAGGGCTATAATCTATATTGTCATGACATTTGCTCAATTAGAACGCGAAACCATTTCTGAACGAGTAAAGGATAATTAATATGAATGGATGAAATATGGAACATGGTTAAGTGATCTAGCACCATTCGGATTTGATAATAGAAAAAATATTGCAGAAAATGGGAGAAAAGTTTCAACGTTAGTGTCGAATGATTGTATAGAAGATGCTATCTGTATGTTCTATACCTATGTAAGTGAAGATATATCATTAGGAAAGATGGCAAAAATGTTTAATCAGGACGAAGTATTAAATACAAACCGCAAAACGTGGGATAATGTTGCACTTTCTCGTATTCGTCACAATCCTTGCTATGTTAAGGCAGATTCTTTGGTTTATAATTATTATAAGAATAAAGGGATAAAAAACTTTGCCAATCCGATTGAGTGCTTCGATGGAAAGTCATCGGTTCAGGTGGTTGGAAAAAGGCAGGGTAATGAAAGAAAGTATGCAAATTTCGAAGAACATAGTATATACAAAACTAATTTCAAGGGCATAATACCTTCGGACATTTGGCTAAAATGTCAGGAAAAGTTAGAAAGAAATGCTCAAATTGGAAACTCTGGGAAAGGAAAACATACCTGGCTTTCTGGAACAGTAAAATGTAGGGATTGTGGATATGCCCTAGTAGTAAAAAAATATAAGGATGTGTTGAGTTTTCGCTGTAGCGGGCATTACAATTTACACATCTGTGATCGTATTGGTTTTCCAATTACACCAAAAGAGGTTGAAGAACAAGTTTCTATTGAAATACAGAAAATTTTTGATTCATGTGCAACAGAAATGGAAGGAAGTCTAGAGCCTTACCAAGGAGATTTAGAACAGAAAAACCTATTGCAGCAGCTTGAATTGAAAATAGAACGATTGGTGAATTCCCTTTCGGAAAGTTCGGAAGTTACAATGAAATATATCAATCGAGAGATTGAAAAACTGGATAAGCAAAAAAGTGAATTGCTTCAAAGTATGAAAACGATCCAAAAGATAGATTTAGAGCGTTATAAAAATGTGAAGTTTGATTTGCTTGATTTTGAAGACAAGAAAGCTGTACTTTCACAATTTGTTGAAAAAATTCTTGTCTATGAAGATGAAATTGAAATTGTGTGGAAGATATAATTTACTTGCGAAGTTTTATCTTTATGGGTAAACTATAGAAAGAAGGAGGTCGTCATATGGTGAATGCTGAAATTATGGAAATAACAGATAAAATACAAGAAACTGTAAAGCCAAAGCAGATTTATTTGTTTGGCTCCTTTGCAAAGGATACGTTTAAAGAAGACAGCGATTATGATTTTTATATTGTGATACAAGATGATGCTGGAGATAAAATCGAAATATCCCAAAAAGCATACAAAGCATTGAGGGGAATCCGTAAACGTCCAGTTGATATCGTTGTCGGCTATGAAACTAGCTTTCGCAATAGAGTGGATGAAGAGACACTTGAAAAAGCAGTAAAGTCAGAAGGAGTGCTTCTTTATGAAGAATGAAAGAATTGTTATGGAATGGATGGAGTTTGCAGAAATGGACTATAAAACTGCACTCCATTTATATGATACAATGTATCCATCATGTGAAGAGGGCGCTTGCTAGAATTAAGGAAATGTATCAGTGGATAAAAATGGTTATCTGTGAAGAACGATAATGATATTTTGTGAAAATTTTGATTTCCAATTTATTAAGCAGAGTGCTGAATTAAATAAAGTAGAATAAACATACTAAAGCTGGGTGAGTCCTGGCTTTTTCTATTTTACGGAACAGCTTGCCTGCCCTATAAAAAAACATGGTAAAACTCAATAATAAGCTTGAAAACATATCAATATTTTGATAATATAACGATATGAATAGGAGGTGAAAGCGATGCCAACAATCAGACCGAGTTCAGATTTGCGAAATTCATATAATCAAATTTCTGACTACTGCCATACTTATTCGGAGCCTGTTTACATTACCAAAAATGGCAAAGGCGATTTGGTAGTACTTGATATCGAAACATATGAAAAGCTTATTGGTCGTTTTGAACTGTCAACAATGTTAGACAAAGGATTGGAAGATGTAAAACGAATGAACTACACGAACGCAGATGATTTTTTTAATGAACTAGAAGGAAGGTATAAAGATGTCAAGTAATAAAGTTGTAATTACGAAAACAGCGCAACAGGACTTGCTTGACATCTTTGACTATATCGCATTTGAGTTAAGGGAAGGCCAGGCGGCAAGAAATCTGTTGGCTAAGATAAGGAAAAAAATTATGATGCTGGAAGAATTTCCAGAAAGAAATGCTTTGATTGGAGAACCAAATTATAGGGTTAAAAATATAAGGTGGTGTCCAATTGAAAACTATGTTATCTTTTATCAAATATCAGAATTTGATAAAAATGTTATTGTTCTTCGTGTCTTATATAAAAGGCGTAATTGGGAATATTTATTATCCTCGGATGAGCCTGAAAATCCCTAAATATCAAGTCTGAAAAATCAAGTAATCCCTTGATTTATCTATGTTTCCATTTGTTTCGCATACTTCCACGTCCCACTGAATTCCATAATAATTGCATTCTTCGAGTGATTCTAATAAGGTATTATTATAATCACCATATGGAGGACGGAAAAGGGTCATATCGACTCCAGTTAATTCTTTTACCTTATCATGCGGTTTCGTGATTTCTGCGATACACTCTGATTTGGAAAGCTGGGACATTTGTTTGTGGGTTTCGCTATGATTGCCCAAATCATGCCCGGCAGCAGCAATTGCAGCTACATCATCGGGATAAGTTTCTACCCAGCCACCTGTCATAAAGAACGTTGCCTTTACATCATATTGTTTTAGAATTGCTAAGATGTCACCAGTATCCTCGTTACCCCAGGCCGCATCAAAACTAATAGCTACTTTGCAATCGTTGCAATCCACACAATAAATTGGGAGCTTTCGTTCATTATTTTGCTTCATGGTATATACAGCGTTCGGTAGATAGTGAAATCCCAGTGCGAGTAAGATAATCGCTGACAAGGTGAGTAGTCCTGATTTAATAAAGGTAGTTGTCTTTTCCTTATCTAATTTCAGTTTCATAAAGACTCCTAATAAATCGATTATTACTAATATATTAAAAAATGAAATAAAAATGTCTGTCTAAGAAAGTTTAACCTTATTGAGGAAGTCCCCCGCTTTGGCTCATAAGGCAAATGAACCATTTGAGATAGGCGATAATGTATATATATATCAAAGGAGGCTCAAGGGAGAAGACTTTATTATAAGTTGGAAGCCAATGTTGCTAATGAAGAAAACAGTATCGGATGGTGGGATGGAAGTAGTCGTGTTAGGACGACAATCATGAGACGTAATCTGCAAAGTGAGACGGATGAAGTACTGGCGGAATATTAGGTGGTATCAATTGTTTCAATGATTTTTCTAGTGAAAAGTGCGGGAGTGCGTATTTTTACGCTTACTCCCGCTTTTTAAACTATAGTTATAAATGGATGCTTCTTATGGATGTATTATATTAATTTTTCTAATTCTGTATTTTTTAAAAGTGAACCAATTGGAATGCTTGCTAAAGGTAACTTATCTACGCCTAAGCAGGTTTTGGCTGCATTTATTAATACACGAATATCGTATTGGCTTGGGAATACAGGATCTACTTCTTTTTCTAGGCCTAGTAATTTATATACAGCCATCATAGCACTGCGAACTGAATATTCCACCGTAAAGACACAATCATTTGCAACTTCTGCATATTGACCCAAGAATCCAAAATTTACACTTCCCTCTGGTATGACAGCTGGTCTGTCACCGGCAACACGTGGCATAAATTGAGAAGTAATGTAAGGCATCATGCTAGGAATGACATTCGTGGTATGGGATATAATTTCAGGGATGCGATTCTGCAATCCTAGATGATATAGCAATTCTTCATACATTTCTTGACCAGTACAATTGGAAATTGTTTTTTTAATGTAATCACCTTCGACATCCATATTTAATGCGTATGCCCAAAATACTTTTACATTATCTGGTTGATTGATGAAATGAGGTTGCTTTGGTACAACAAAACTCATAAACCATTTGGAATCCTTAATGGTAACAAGACCTCCCATGCCAGGTTTATCTTCGGTTAGTTCTAAAAGATAAGGGAAGACAATATCATCATCTTTTAAGGTGATGGTAAAGGAGAGCCATTTGGTCTTATCAATATCAGTACAGAATTTTTCTGGATGTCCAAAATCAGGAGACTTTGCAGCTAATTTTTCCCATACACTAAAGCAACCTTTATCATCTGAACGATTAAGCACTGCTGGATGGGTTAAGTCACCTCTTGTCGTATTTTGTGTCATAGAACCATTGGTAAATAGTACAATATCCTCTCTGTTTACTATAATCGATTTATCAGCTCCATTTTCAGCATATTTAATTGCTGTTGCAACTTTTTCACCATTTGAAAAATCAAAGTCAATATCGGTTACGTTGTAACCGTATAAGAAGTTTACATCCTGCTCTTTTAACCATGTGATTAGAGGTAAAATCAAGGAATCAAACTGATTATATTCTGTATGTAAAATACCTTTCAATTGATTCATGCCACCGATTAAATGCATAAAGCGTTCCATGTAACGCTTAACTTCTACCACACTATGCCATTTTTCAAAAGCAAACATGGTAGCCCAGAAATACCAAAAATTTGTTTCATAAAAACTATCATCAAAAAATTCATCAATTGTAGTTGCTCCTAGTGCATCTTCGGTTAAAAGATGTAATTTGGCTAACTGCATTGCGTTTTGTTTGGATAGACCAAGGTTTGAAAAGTCTGCCTTTTCTCCTTGATTTTGGATAATTCTGCAATGAGATTCGATTGGTTCTTCTAAATTTAATGCACGAAATTCATCTAATACACTTTTGCTTTTATCGGTCAAAGAAGGTATAAAACTAAAGAGTTCCATGAAACATTCGAAGTGCTCTTCAATTTCACGTCCACCTCTTGCTGTATAACCTTCTTTGGCGGTTCCAGCGCCGTCCATCGAACCACCGGTTACATTAAGTTGCTCTAATATATGAATTTTTTTTCCAGGCATATGTCCATCACGAATCAAAAAGGCTGCAGATGATAACGAGCCGATTCCTCCTCCGATTAGATATGCATTTCTATTTTTAATATTTTTAGGTGCAATTGGATTGATTTTTTGATAATTTCCCATATGATTTTACCTTACCTTTCGATTTTTTAATGGTTCATTTTTCATAGTGACAATACGTTGTGTTTTTTATTAATGCAAGCATTTCTCCTTTCGTGGTATCTTTGATGTATATTAAAAATAGCATGTTGATTTCTCTTTTCCAATGAACAAAAAAAGCATTTGTGCAGTTTTTGCACAAATGCTTTTAGCTGTGTAGCTAGATGGTGTTATTACTTTGTTTTTTGGTTATCTTCTAGGAGTGTAATTAGTTGCCCCTTCATTATTTTTTCAATACGCGCAGCAATTAATTGGGGTTCTTCCTTCATACCACGTTTCAACCATGAAATAAATACGCCCATAAGTGCATTGGCATAGAAATCGGAAAGTTCTTCTTGAAAAGACGCATCAACGGCTATAATATTTGAAATATCTGTAATAACACCATCAAAAACATGATAAAAAACTTGATATAAAAAAGCTTCTAAATGATCTCTTCCTAATGACCGATATGTGTTAAGACAAATTAATTTGTTTTCCATCGTATATTCTAAGACTAATAAAATTCCTCTGCTCCAGGATTTATAATTGCAATAATTTTCTAAATTTTCAACGATTTCGTGTTCATAAATCCACCCTAATAAATCGTAAATATCTTTAAAGTGGTTATAAAATGTATGTCGTGTTACTCCACAGTCATCCGTTATCATTTGAATATGAATATGATTAATAGGATAGAGCTTCATTAATTTTTTTAGTGAATCAGCAAGTGCGTTTTCAGTAAATTGATTGATTGGCATTTCACATTATCTCCTTAATTTGTTGAATATTAAAAATTGTTTTAGTAATTGTTTGCCAATGAGGGGGTTATCTGAAAGGTGATGTTTAAAGCTGTTAGCTCCCTTATTCATGTTTTACGATTTTCAAGAGAACGTGTTCTAATGACTTCATTTATTTTACTAGATGAGACCGAATAAAACAAGAAAAAGATGGGTTTATATAGGGCTATGAGATAATTAATGAAGCAAAATTATTCTAAAGCCATATTGTATGAGATGCATTAGCGTATTGTAAAGTATAGACTGGAATGATAAAATGAAAAAAAAGAAAAAGGAGAAGTAAAATGAAATTTAATTGGAAGAAACTATTATGGATTGACAAGAGGTTGCCAAAGACGTCATATATATTGAGAACTTTTGTTGGAGCGTATTTGATTTATATTGTATATCAAATCATTTCTGGAATGAGTGAACCCAATGTTACGCATCCAATGTTGGTCATTATATCTACAATTATCTTTTCCGTATTTTGTGTGTTCTGTTTGTTGTCTGGAATCCTTGGATTGTATTATAAGGAATATCGTGGGGAAGGAGAAGAAGATAACACGAATCTTAAAGAGGATGAAACAAATGAGGAGAACAAGGAATAAAAACTATATGTAAATTGCAAAAATACATTGCTATAGTCTCAAGGTTGACAGTTAGGAAAGAGTAAAAAGCTTGGAAGCATTATAAATTGGATGCTCCAAGCTTTATTTTTTTAAAAAATGAGCACTTTTTAATCGTATAAGCAATCATCCTCTCTTATATTACAAACTGCAATATCACATATTAAAAACTTGATAAAAAATATAGCAATTTATATTCAATTCAACTGTCAAAAATCCGAAGATGAAACAAATAAGGAGAACTAGTAATAAAAATATATGAATGATAAGAAAATATGGGGCAAGAACTATGAAAAATTAATGAATAGAAAAGGATTTTCATGGTTCACAGTAGGATTTTATATGTAAATTGCATAAACACATTGCTATAATGTGTTTGTAACTGATAATTATGTACAAAATGTTTAAGGGAGGATATGTAAACATGAAAAAGAAACTATTGGCGCTTACACTATGCTTAGCAATGACAGCTACAATGCTATCAGGATGCGGAGGTTCAAAGGATACCGCATCAGAGGAAGCAACTACAGAACCAACAGCGCAAGAAGAAACAACAACAGATGAAGCAGCTGCTCCAGCAGATGATGCAGCAGATGATACAGCGGCAGTAACCACAGGCTGTCCAGGTGTAGAAGGGTTGGATATTGGTGTTTGTATTTACAAATTCGATGATAACTTCATGACACTCTATAGAAATGAATTGCAAACATACTTAGAAGATGGTGGTGCTAGTGTAACAATTATGGACGGCAAGAACGATCAGGCAGAACAAACAAACCAGATTCAGAACTTTATTACAGAAGGTGTTGATGTACTGATCGTAAACTTAGTTCAGGCTTCAGCAGCAGAACAAATTACAGATCAGTGTAATGCAGCTGGTATCCCATTAGTATTTATCAATCGTGAACCAGATGATACTGAAAAACAAAGATGGACTGACAATTCAATCAAAGCTACTTATGTAGGCGCAGATGCGAAACAGTCTGGAACTTATCAAGGTGAAATCGTTTTAGCATTACCTGACAAAGGTGATATCAATGGCGATGGAACTATTTCATATGTAATGGTAATTGGTGATCCTGAAAATGTTGATGCTCAATATAGAACAGAATTTTCTATCAAGGCATTAACAGAAGCTGGTATGAAAGTGGAAGAACTAGATGCACAACGTGGTGACTGGGATCAAGCAAGAGGACAAGAAATTGTTGCGAATGCGCTAACTGCAAACGGAGATGCTGTTGAAGTTGTTTTCTGTAACAATGATGCAATGGCTCTTGGTGCTAGACAGGCAATTGAAGCAGCTGGAAGAACAGTTGGAACAGATATTTATTTATTAGGGGTTGATGCTCTAACAGATGCACTGGAAGGTGTTATCAATGGAACAATTACTGGTACTGTATTCAATGACCATATTGGTCAGTCTCATGCAGCAGCAGAAGCAGCAGCTTCTTTCGCAGCAGGTGAAACGCTTGATACATTAATCGGTGTAGATTATATTAAAGTAACTCAGGACAATGCACAGGAAATTTTAGATCTTCTTCAGTAATTGGAAGGAAGTTAAAACTAATTCTTGGGTGTGCAAAAGGGCACACCCAAGTTTCTATGAAAGGAAGGTTATGACATGAGCGAGTATATGTTAGAAATGCGTGGAATTTCCAAAAGCTTTCCTGGGGTTAAAGCACTGGATAATGTAACGATTAAAGTCAGACCTGGTACAGTTCACGCTCTGATGGGAGAGAATGGAGCCGGAAAATCTACTTTGATGAAGTGCTTATTTGGAATTTATAAGATGGATGAAGGCGAAGTTTACCTGAACGGAGAATCCGTTTGTATTTTAAATGCAGATGATGCATTACATAAAGGAATTGCAATGGTTCATCAGGAGTTACAACCAATTCCAGAACGAAGCATTGCAGAAAATATTTTTTGTGGAAGGTATCCCACAAAACAAGTTGGACTAGTAAAAATAATTGACCATAAAAGGATGTTTGAAGAAGCATTTGAGCTTTTAAAAGCAGTTAGAATGGAATATGATCCGAAAGCAAAATTGGGAACATTATCAATTTCTCAGATGCAATCGGTTGAAATAGCAAAAGCAGTATCGATGAATGCAAAAGTAGTTATTTTGGATGAACCTACCTCATCTTTGACAGATAACGAAGTAGAAGCATTGTTCCAGATTATCAATGACTTAAGAGATAAAGGGGTATCTATTATTTATATTTCTCATAAGATGGATGAAATATTACGTATATCGGATGATGTATCTATCATGCGTGATGGACAGTATATTGGAACATGGGAATCAAAAGAATTAACAATTGACATGATTATTGCAAAAATGGTAGGCCGTGAACTTACAAATTTATTTCCACCTAAGGATAATGTGCCAGGAGAACCAATTCTTGAGATTAAAGGAGTGACGAGTATTTCACCTAAGTCATTTAAAGATATTAATCTTACATTAAGAAAAGGCGAAATACTAGGTCTTGGTGGATTGGTAGGAGCTCAAAGAACGGAGCTTATGGAAGCTGTCTTTGGTGTTCGTAATATTGCGAGTGGAGAGATTTATTTAAACGGCGAGCGACTTATTATAAAACGTCCTAAAGATGCAATTAAAAAAGGAATTGGACTTATTACAGAGGATCGAAGAGGAAGTGGTATTTTTGGTGTATTATCCATAGCGGATAATGTATCTGTTGCATCACTTGATAAGTATGTAGATGCAGGGATTGTACTTAATGATGGGAAAATTGAAAAGTTGGTACAGGAAAATGTTGCGAAATTAAGTATTAAGACACCGAATTCAAAAACTTTAATACAATCATTATCTGGAGGTAATCAACAAAAGGTTATCATATCCAGATGGTTAGCAAATGATCCAGACATCCTTATTATGGATGAGCCTACAAGAGGTATCGACGTTGGTGCGAAATATGAAATATATCAGATTATGATTGATTTGGCAAAACAGGGGAAAGCAATCATAATGATTTCATCTGAAATGGCAGAGCTTATTGGCATGTCTGACCGCATTGTAATAATGTGCAATGGAAGAGTAACAGGTGAAGTCTCAGGAGAAGAAGCAACGCAGGAAAATATTATGCATTTCGCAACAAGATTCAATTAAGGAGGATGTCAAAATGAATAAAGCAAAAAGTATTGATTTTAGAAAAATGGTTTCCGAAAATATTTTGATTATTATAGTATTATTGATGGTAGTTTTAGTTAGTATTTTAAAACCTAAATTTGTGTCGCTGAATAACTTTTCGAATATTTCGGTGAATACAGCAGTTCGGTTTATTATTGCACTTGGTATTTCAGGGTGTTTAATTACAAAAGGAAATGATCTTTCTGCAGGGCGTACCGTTGGATTGGGTGCTTGTATTGCGGGAACCTTGTTACAAAAAGCGGATTATAGCGATCGGTTCTTTCCAAATTTACCTCAACTACCAATTCTTCTTGTTCTTTTAATCGTAGTTTTAGTGTGTGCTATCTTTGGATTTATTAATGGTTGCGTGGTTTCCTTTTGGCAAGTACCTCCATTTATTGCTACATTAGGTATGCAGACCATTGTTTATGGTATTTGTTTGGTTTATACAAAAGCAGTTCCTTTAGGTGGTTACCGTAAGGATTATACAAATATTGCAAGCGGTAAATTCTTAGGAATTCCATTTCTTTTCTTTATTGCATTCTTTATTGGGATATTTATGTGGTTTTTATATAATAAGACTAGACATGGAAAATATATGTATGCAATTGGCGGAAATGAAGTTGCAGCGGAAGTTTCTGGTATTAATGTATCAAGAACAAAAATAAGAATTTATGTGTTAGCATCTGCATTATTTGCAGTAGCAGGATTCTTGCTTGGTGCTAAAGCAGGTGGAGCTAGTGTAAATACAGGTCTTAGCTACGAACTTGAAGCAATTGCAGAATGTACAATCGGTGGTGTTTCCACAAATGGTGGTGTTGGTAAGATATCAGGTATCTTAATCGGTGTATTAGTATTTGAACTTTTGAAATCTTCTATGCAGTTCTTAAAGATTGATACTTCATGGCAGTATATTGTTCAAGGTACGGTTATTATCGTAGCAGTAGCACTTGATTTAAGAAAATATCTTGCAAAAAAATAAAGTTTGTAAAAATAAATTCTGGTTTAACTGGTCAATGAACGCGGAGGGATTTTGGGGGACGGACACAAAAACAGGGGTAGGTATTGTTACACTCTGACAGAAAAGTAGGAAGCCGAGAACAATCAAGCGCATAAACACTATGCAGAACCTCAAAGCAACGACAATTTACTCGTGTGGGAGTAAATTGTCGTTAGAGTTTCAGCTTCGTATGCTAAAATGACTGTCCCCGACTTCCTATTTTTCTGTCAGAGTTGTATGTAATCGAAGTGTTTTTGCTGACGCTTGAAAAACTTCCGCTGTCCATTTCAATCGTCAGGTACAAAATTTGTAATTATCGTAGTCCTTGAAAAACGACTTACCCTCCCCCGATAAATTCTGCATTTATGGTTAAAATAACAGCGGAACGTCTTAGAAAATCAGCAAAAAAAGATGCTCCAATACCTTACAGTTGAATCAAAAGGGGAATGGCTGCTAGAAAATCATTTGAGCATATGTAGTAAAAACTCAATCTAAAATTGGCTCCCCTAAGAGTCAATTTTAGATATATCTGAGGTTTTACGAAATATTCATGCGCTTGATTTTTTAGCAGCCGTTCCCCTTTTAATTCAATTATATAGCACTTACAAAGCATCTTTTATTGCGTCAATTTTCAAGATTTCCCTACGTCTGTTAATTTGTTAAATCAGAATTTAGTAAGGAATATTTTATTGTATATGAAAATTAATATTGTAGTTATAATTAATGAAAAACGGAAGAGGAACTATATATGTATAAAGTACTATTAGTCGATGATGAGCCGGAGGTAATCTTAGCGGTTATTAAAAAAATGGAATGGGAAAAACTGGGGTTTGAGGTGATTGGATATGCACAAAATGGCGAAGAAGCTCTAGAAATATCAGAGTTAGATACACCAGATGTGGTTATGACCGATATAAAGATGCCATTTATGGATGGGTTAACGCTTAGCAGAAAGTTAAAAGAAATGTATGCCGGAATGAAAATAATTATTTTCTCAGGGTTTGATGAATTTGAATATGCGAGAGAAGCTATAAAAATAGAAGTAGAAGAATATATATTGAAGCCTATGAAATTAGATGAATTATCCGAAATTTTTTCACATATTAAGGCTTTACTCGACAAGGAAAGAAGTGAGAAACTTAATATTGAGAAACTAAAGGAGTATTATCTAAATAGTCTTCCAATTATGCAAGATCAGTTCTTTATTGGATTGATTGAAGGAAGAATGGAAGAAGAACAGATAAAAAACTATAAGAATAATTATCAAATTAAAATGGCTGGATTTAATTTTGCGGTAACGGTATATCGTATCAGTGCGAAACGCAATATAGAGAGGGAAACTGCATTAGAGATGAAGTCAGAACTTCAAAAAATATCGGTAAAACATATACTAGATGAGAATTTAGAGGAATTTGATTTTAACTCTTTTTTGTATTTTGAACAGATTATTCATATCACATATTTTAAAGAAACAGAAGATATAAAACATTATGTGGATGAGGTAGATAAAATATGTAAACTGGTAGAGCGAGTGTTAGATGTGCATGTTGTTGCTGGAATTGGGAAAAGTGTAGCTGAGCTTTCCCATTTGAAATTTTCATACGAAGGAGCAAAAAATGCAGCATTTTATTGCGGGTCAGATGGAGGGAGTCATGCTACTTCTATTGAAGAACTACAACCAGCTTTGAATGAGACGGTTTCATTAGATGACCAAAATGTGCGCGCAATTATAAATGAAATCAAGATGGGTGATAAGGAAAAACTTACGTTACAAATAGAAAAGTTTATTGATGCAATGAAACTTCGCAAGCTCACACTTCAGCAACTGCAAATCATACTCATGGGAATTACCACTGAACTGTATAAGCTTTCAGGTGCTTACGATATTGATATGTCGGAGGTGTTTGGCGATAATCTGGATGTTTACCAAAAAGTCCTTCATTTTAATGGATTGGAAGATGTGCAAGAGTGGCTTATGAACATATGTCTTTCTGTACGTAAAGCAATTTGTAAGGAACGAAAGAATACGGCAACAGTTATCATAGATAAAGCGGTTCATTATATGGAGGAAAAGTATGGAGATTCTACTCTTTCCATTGAAAAAATATGCAGTGAATTAAATGTAAGTTCTGCTTATTTTTCTACTATTTTTAAAAGAGAAACAGGGAAAACCTTTTTAAATTATCTGACAGAGATTCGTATGGAAAAGGCTATTTTATTATTGGATGGAACCGAAGAAAAAACGTACATAATTTCGGAAAAAGTTGGTTACTCAGAACCAAATTATTTTAGTTATGTCTTTAAAAAGAAGTATGGAATGGCCCCGTCTAAATACCGAAGAATCAGATTGGAGCAAAATGATTCGGAAAATTAAAAAAGTTTGGAATGAAGCAATAAAAGCGGTGAATTATCGTAGTATTCAGTTTACAATATCCGCCTCGTTCACACTGGTGACTTTGGTTTCTATATTTTTCATGGGAATTGTTTTTTACTCAAAGTTTGTATCAAAAACAGAAGAGGCAACAATTAAGACAACCGAGCAGCTTTTAGACCAGACCAATGTGAATCTAGAAACATATCTTCGAAGTATGATGCGTATTTCGGATTCTATGTATTATTCCGTGATTAAGGATAAAGATATATCAACGGATTCATTAGATGCTGAGATGAACTTATTGTATGAAGTAAATAAGGATAACTTAGTAAGTATCGCCTGTTTTAGAGATGATGGTGACTTAGTTGCTGCAACACCAGTTGCAAACTATAAAAGTAATGTAGATGTTACTTCACAAGAATGGTTTGTTTCCGCAAATGAGCAAATGGAAAATCTTCATTTTTCAACACCACACGTGCAAAACTTATTTGAGGATACCTCTTTTCGTTATTACTGGGTTGTATCACTTAGCCGAATGGTTGAACTTACCTCAAAGGGAAATAACATTCGGGGTGTATTGTTAGTTGATATGAACTTTAGTGGGATTGAACAACTTTTTAAAAAATCAAATGCAAGTGGAGAACTGGATTATATTTATCTTGTTGATAGTAATGGAAATATTATTTACCACCCAAAGCAAAAGTTAATTGATTCCCAGGTAGTTAAAGAAAATAATGTGAAAGAAGTTGATTATGAAGATGGTTCACATAGCGAGAATTTTGAAGGTGAAAAACGAATCGTTACAGTGAAGACAGTGGCATATACTGGATGGAAAATAATTTATATTACACCCTATAGTACGTTTAATATGAGCTTGAATCAAACTAGATTTTTTGTTATATTAATTATCAGTGTTATGATGTTAGTTATGATTGTTGTGAACCAGTTTGTATCAGCACAGATTGCAAAACCGATTAAACGGCTGAATAATTCTGTGAAGGGGTTGGAAAATGGGAATTTGGATGTTGTTATTTACGAAGGAGGAGGCTCTGACGAGATTGAACATCTTGGAAAATCATTAAATTCTGTTGTTGTGCAACTCAAAAAATTAATGGAGAAGATTGTGATTGAACAAGAGGAAAAGAGAAAAACAGAGTTAGATGCGTTACAATCACAGATTAATCCACATTTTCTTTATAATACACTTGATTCTATTGTCTGGATGATTGAGGGGGAACGATATTCAGAGGCAATCTGCATGGTTACTGATTTAGCCAGCTTATTTCGTATCAGTTTAAGTAAGGGAAAAAATATTATTTCGTTAAGAGATGAAATCTTACATGCAAAAAATTATATGAATATTCAAAAGATTCGATATAAGGATAAATTTGAGATTTTCTACGAAATTGATGAAGAAATTTATGAGTATCAAACAGTGAAATTAGTCATTCAGCCACTTTTAGAAAATGCAATTTATTATGGGGTGGAAGCAATGTATGAGGAGGGTGAAATTATATTCCGGGGTTATAAGAAGGGAACAAGTATCTTTATCGATATTATTGATAATGGGCTTGGAATGACAGAGGATACTGTGGAAAATCTTCTTACTAATAATACAAGAAAAAGAGCAAAGGGATCTGGAGTTGGACTTCAGAATGTGCATACAAGAATTCAACTTCGATATGGAAAAGAGTATGGACTGATTATTAAAAGTCAACCCGATGAGGGAACAAAAGTTACCATTCAATTACCAGCAATTCTTTATTCGGACACATCCGAGAGAGGGGTGCGTAAGAATGATTAATAAAATTAAATATATTGTATCCATTCTTTTATTAATAGGATGTATGTTTTTGATTGGAATTTATGGCTATATGAGTAATGGTGAAAAAAAAGAAACCTATCATGTATCAGTCATTTTAGAATCCAATAATTCGGAACGATGGTCTGTTTTAAAACAAGGAATAGAAAATGCGGCAAAGGATTATAATGTAGAAATTAATTTTACTACGGTTTCAGTAGATACTGGTATTACAGAATGTATCAATATTATTAAGAGAGAACTAAAAAATGGGACAAATGGATTTATTTTTGATTTGGGTAATAACAAAAAGTTAGTAAAGGAGCTTGACAATATCTTATTGGATACGCAAGTTGTAATGATTGAATCAGAAATTCCCATTGCAAAGGGGTATTCTTATATAGCGCCCGATAATCATCAGATGGGCTACGACCTTGGACATAATTTACTTTTGCACAAAAAACAAGGGGAAACAATTGGTGTTGTGGTAGGAAATAAAAGGAAGAATTCTAACGTAGAGCGCAAGAATGGTTTGATTGCAGCAATTGGAGAGAAGAATATCAGTTGGATTATTGAAGAAGAGGAAGAAGTTAGCAAAGAGCAGATCCAATTGAAAATGGAAGAATATCCAGTGGATTATATGGTTGGATTAAACAGTATTGTTACAGAAGAGCTTTTGGATATTGCAAAAATAAGTGAAAGCTTGGGTACTGTTTATGGGGTAGGGAATACCGATAAAATCGTATATTATTTAGATCAAGGACTTGTAGGGGGATTGGTTGCACCAAATGAATATATTATGGGATATATGAGTGTTAAAAGTATGTTTAATCGATTGAATTATAATACAAGCGGGGAAGGTATGGCAATTGACTATTTGGTAATCAATAAAGAAAACTTATATGATGTAGAGAACCAGAAATTAATGTTTCCAATGGTTCAGTGAGGATGGGAGAACATGAGACAAAAGAAATGTTTAGTGTGTTTGCTAGTATGCATTTGTATTTGTGTAACGTTGAGTGGGTGTAATTTTCAAAGAGATGAGGTCAAGAGAAGTAAAGTAAAATCAATGAAAATAGGGATTAGTGTATATGATCATTATGACACGTTCATTGCAGAGCTCATGGAGTCATTTGATTCATATGTGAAAAGTCTAGAAGCAAAGACGGGGATAACAATATCAATTGATATCGAAAATGCTGCATCGAGTCAAAGCACACAAAATAGTCAAGTGGAAGATTTTATTAGTAACGGATGCGATGTAATTTGTGTAAACCTTGTTGATAGAACAGATCCTACGATGATTATTGATAAGGCAAAAAGTGCTGATATTCCGGTTATTTTCTTTAATCGTGAATTAGTAGAAGAAGATTTGGAGCGATGGGATAAGCTATATTACGTAGGAGCTATGACACTTGAGTCTGGTATTATGGAGGGACAACTAGTTGTAGATGCATGTGAAAAAAACTTTTCAGAGGTTGATAAAAATGGTGATGGGATTTTGCAATATGTGATACTTGAGGGAGAGGCGGGGCATCAAGATGCCATTGTTCGAACCGAATATTCGGTAAATACAGTGACACAAGCAGGTTATAATGTAGAAAAACTAGGGTATGCCATTGCAAACTGGAATCGTGCGCAGGCTCAGACAAAGACGGTTCAATGGATGGAACAGTATGGTGATAAAATAGAAGTTGTTTTTTCAAATAACGATGATATGGCCTTGGGTGCAATTGATGCATACAAAGCAAATGGAATCAAAATTGGTGATTTTCCAATGATTGTTGGAATTGACGGTACTATGGTAGGGCTGGATGCAGTGAAAGAAGGTAGTCTTAGTGGGACGGTGCTAAACGACCGGAGTGGACAGGCACGTGCAATGGCGGAGCTTAGTCTATCTTTAGTAACGGGAGGAGAACTT
Organism: Velocimicrobium sp.; assembly: GCA_041821315.1. Lineage (GTDB taxonomy): Bacteria > Bacillota > Clostridia > Lachnospirales > Lachnospiraceae > DIGJ01. Next base: position 150,717 of record JBGUEO010000001.1, read on the forward strand.
CCAAATGATTTAATGCTAGATGAGGGACGTTACATAAGAATGCCACATCAGATGGTAACTTGTTCGAATTTGCAGGATATTATAGAGAGTGAAAAGTGAATATTTTGTAAAAATATCACATTGACATAGTGGGTCTTTTGTACTATTATTTATTCAGAGAATTAAGAAAGGGTGCATCGCCTATGAAACGTATATTGGTAGTCGATGATTTTCGTGCAAATGTAATTATGGTACAACAAGCTCTTTATAGTAAATATGAAATTGATACTGCAACATCAGGAAAAGAAGCGTTGCAACGGATAAAAGTTGCAACGCCTGATTTACTCATATTAGATATTCAAATGCCAGAAATGAGTGGAATCGAACTTCTAAAACTTATGAAAGCAGATCCTTCCATGAAAGAGATACCCGTTGTATTTTTGACAGGGAAAGCAGATCGGGAAAGTGTGACAAAAGGATTTAAATTGGGAATTAAAGATATCATATCAAAACCAATTATTATGAAAACTGTTGAGGCAAGAATTAGTAGGGTATTTGACCTTATGGAATCTGCAAAAACAGAAGTTTTTTGTGTAATGGGTGAATCTTGTGATTCTACAAAAAATGAAATAAGTGATGCCTTTGATCAATTACTTGATGAAAATTTTTGGCTGGATGATGACTGGAAAGATTTGATATAGGGAGATTTCATGGAAATACACGGAGTTGATATGTCGGTTGGATTACATCACTGTAGCGAAAGTGAAGAAATTTATTCTATTGTGCTAAAAAGTGTATATATGGAAGGATTAGAAACAATTGAATTGATGAAAAGAGCAGAGATTATGGGGGATTATAAGAAGTATGAGATACTCATGCATGGGTTTAAAAGCATAGCGGCGAGTATTGGTGCAATAGGACTTTCTCATATGGCAAAATTACATGAGCTGGCAGCAAAAGAAAAAAATATTGAGTTTATACGTGAAAATAAAGAGCTTTTTTTTGAGCAATATGAAAAATTACTTTTAGAAATTTCAAACAATGAAAAAATTATGAGAAGCTATTAAGTTAACTTCTCATTTCTTTTAATTTTTTTCCTTGCTTTTGCATAATATAGCGGCCAACTAGTATTTCTGGTGAGATATATCGACATCCATAAAGGGTAGCATTTTTCTCTTCTAATACGACTGTTCGAATGATTTCAATGTGTAAATTCATATTGAATGAATCGTCTTCCAAATGAACACGAACTTTCTTATGAAGTGGCAGAGAAAATTCATCGTTGGAGAGGATGAATCCAATGCCACCATTGCTAATATCTTTTACTAAAACATCATGGCGTTCCATACCCTTTGAAGTGGCAATAAAAAGAGGACATTTAATTCCCAAATATAAGCGAAATGATTCTCGCCGATTATAAAGTGTCCCTGCTCCGTTTAATGAAACACAATGATAGACTTCTTTTTTATATTTTACTAATCGAATCGAAGGGTTCATCCATCGGTGAAGTTTTTCACCTAAATGAATAAAGTTTACGGAATCCTTATCTGAAAAACCAACGGATTTGGAGTTGTGGGAGATTTCCGATATGATAATACGGTCATCACTTAATATCTCAACAATGCTACTTGGAAAAGAGAGTTGCTCCGAAACAGAAACAAGCTCAAGTTCAATTTTATCACCAACCTGTAATTCTTCAATTTCCATGATAATACTCCTCCTTTTTATAAAATATCCCCAGAATCTAATTATAGCAAAATATGGAAAAAAATGTATTGTTTAAAATAGACAGAAAAGATATATGAAATTTGTAAAATTGCGCTAATAATAATTTTTTAAACAAATTGACAAACCAGAAATAGACTGTTAAATTTATTGTATGAGTGTCACTGTTAAGTTTTAATTCAAGGAGGTAAGGATGGCAAAATACACAAAAAGTGATATTATTCGTTTGGTAGAGGAAGAGGATGTAGAATTTATACGTCTTCAATTTGTTGATTTATATGGACAGCTTAAAAATATGGCAGTCACAACAAGTCAACTGAATAAAGTGTTAGAGAATAAGTGCATGTTTGATGGAGCTGCAATTGATGGATTTTCAGAAAAGCGTAACCCAGAACTTTTTTTAGCCCCAGACTTAGATACGTTTGCAATTTTTCCTTGGAGACCACAAAGTGGAAAAGTTGCGCGATTTATTTGTAATGTTATGAATGCGGATGGAACTCCATTTGAAGGAGATTCTCGATATGTTCTGCAAAAAGTGTTAGATCAAGCAAACGAGATGGGGTATTCCATTAATGTAGGACCAGAGTGCCGGTTTTATTTGTTTGATTTGGATGAAAATGGGGAGCCTACAACCAATACATCCGAGAAGGCTGGATATTTTGATATTGGGCCAATTGATGCTGGTGAAAATGCACGTCGAGAGATGGTATTATATTTAGAAGATATGGGATTTGAAATCGAATCTTCTTATCATGAAGAAGAGGCTGCTCATCATGGAATTGATTTTAAATGTGATGAACCAATTCGCACAGCAGATAATATTATCACATTCAAGTTGGTGGTAAGAAATGTTGCAAAACGTCATGGAGTTCATGCTACGTTTATGCCAAAACCAAAATATGGAGTAGACGGTTCCGGAATGCATCTTTCTCTTTCACTATCTAAAGACGGTAAAAATATATTTATGAATGAGGATAATGATTCACAAAAGGTGAGTGAGGACGCCTATCATTTTATGGCGGGAATTATGGAGCATATTGAAGGGATTACTTTAATAAATAATCCCATTGTAAATTCATACAAACGTTTGGTTCCAGGATATGGCGCACCAGTTAATGTGACATGTTCAACGACTGATCGAAGTGCTATTATACGGATGACTAGTATTGGTGGATATGGAACAAGAATGGAACTTCGAACACCCGATGGTGCATCCAACCCTTATTTGGTATTAGCTTTATGTTTGGCAGCTGGATTGGATGGAATAAAAAGGAAGGTACAATCAAGTGTAGAGATTGATTCTGACATAGTTGAAGATAAGAAAAAACTTCTTCCTACAACGTTAGAAGATGCAGTTAAGGCGTTTACAAAGGATGAATTTATTCAAGGTATATTAGGAACCCATATCAGCGAAAAGTATATTGAAGCAAAGAAAAAAGAATGGAATACGTATTGCGAACAAGTAACCAGGTGGGAAGTTGATATGTATCTAAATCGCATATAAAAACCTTCATAAAAAATAAGTGGAGGTGAGCTGGCTTGTATAACGTAATTGTTGCATTCCCTAAATTGGAGGATGCAAAAAGTATAAAAAATATACTGGTACAAAACGGAATTTCTGTAAATGCTGTGGTAACGAGTGCTGCTTCGGTGATTTCTACAGTAGAGGAATTGGATGGTGGAATTGTACTATGTAGTTACCGCTTTCGGGATATGTATTATAAAGAATTAAAAGATTATCTTCCAGAAGGATTTCAGATGCTGCTTCTTGCATCTGCAACTAAAATGGAAGAAGTGGTCGGAAATGATATCATTGCACTACGTATGCCATTTAAAACGTTTGAGCTAATTAACACCATCGAAATGATGTTACAGGCATATCAAAGGCGGAAAAAACGAGAAAAGCCAAAAGAACGTTCGATTGAGGAAGAAAAACTATTAGAAAAAGCAAAAGCACTATTGATGGAGAGAAATAACATGTCTGAGGTTGAAGCGCATCGATATATCCAAAAGACAAGTATGGATAGTGGAACCAATATGGTTGAAACGGCAGAGATGATACTAAGTATTATGTAAAAATTAGTTGGAGGAAATACAATGTTTAAATTAAATGATAATTATTTGAAATTACCAGGAAGCTATTTATTTGCAACGATTGCAAAAAAGGTATCGGCATATCAAGAAGCAAATCCAGATAAAGCAATGATACGACTTGGAATTGGAGATGTAACACAGCCGCTTGCACCTGCGATTATTGCTGCATTGCATCAAGCAACTGATGAAATGGGAACACGAGAAACTTTTCATGGGTATGCGCCAGATTTAGGATATGATTTTCTTCGTAATGCGATTGCAAGAGATGATTATGAAGCTAGAGGGGCAATGATTAGTCCAGATGAAATTTTTGTAAGTGATGGAGCAAAAAGTGACTGTAGTAACATTCAAGAGATTTTTAGTATCGATAATAAAATAGCAGTTTGCGATCCAGTATATCCAGTGTATGTTGATTCAAATGTTATGGCAGGAAGAACCGGAACATATGATAAAAAGACAGAAAAATGGAGTGATGTGATCTACATGCCATGTACGATAGAAAATGACTTTGTTCCAGAGCTTCCACAAGAAACACCGGATTTAATATATTTGTGTTATCCAAATAATCCGACCGGATCTACGCTAACAAAGGATCAGCTTCAGATATTTGTTGATTATGCGAATAAAGTAGGAGCAATTATTTTATATGATGCAGCCTATGAAGCATATATTTCTGAGGATGATGTACCGCATACAATATATGAATGCAAAGGAGCAAAAACTTGTGCAATTGAATTTAAAAGTTATTCTAAAAATGCAGGATTCACTGGTGTAAGATTGGGATATACCGTTGTACCAAAAGATTTAAAATCAGGTGATACAATGCTTCATTCTTTATGGGCTAGGAGACATGGAACGAAGTTTAATGGAGCTCCATATATCATTCAAAAGGCTGGCGAAGCTGTTTATTCAAAGAGTGGAAAAGAACAATTAAGTGAACAAGTAGCATACTATATGAATAATGCAAAGACAATTAAATTAGGATTGCAAGAGGCTGGATATCGTGTAAGCGGAGGAATCAATGCACCTTATGTTTGGTTAAAGACGCCAGATACAATGACATCTTGGGAATTTTTTGACCACCTATTACAAAACGCGAATGTAGTTGGAACTCCAGGATCTGGATTTGGACCGAGTGGAGAAGGCTATTTTAGACTAACAGGCTTTGGTACCTATGAAAATACGGTAAAAGCCATTGAACGAATTAAGAATATCTAAATCGAAAGAGGATAAAGAATTGGAGAAATCATGTTAGGGCAGTTACCGTTTAAAATTGATTTTGAGCTTGCAGCGATTGTAATATTTATTATTACAATGGTATATACGTATTCAGGAAAGACGCTACCAAATCTAGTCAATCAAATTTATAAAATTATGATTGGAGTGGCATTTGCTACAACGCTTCTTGATTTAGCGACTGTGTTTTCTATTGGTAACAGCCTCGTTATACCAATAGAAGTTAATTACGTACTAAATTACTGCTACCTATTTTTACAAAACATGATGACTCCAATTTTGTTTCTATATGTCTATTTATTAACGGAAGAAAAAGAAAGAGAGTGGACATTTTATTTGTATTTAATTCCATTACTCGTTATATTAATGAGTTTTTTGGTTACCCCGATGACTGGCTTTATTTTTTATTTTGATGAAGCAAAGATGTATTGTCGGGGAGCAGGGATGAAAGTCCTATACATTGCGTCTTTTGTTTATCTAATATTATCCATGTTATTCATCATAAAATATCGTAAAAGCCTAAAAAAGAATCAAAGATTTGCAATTGCTTTTTTTATTATGGGCACAATTGTGGCACTTATTATACAAAAAATTTGGCCGCACGTTTTGTTAGGAGGATTTTCTACGGCAATATCCAGTCTTATTATATATATTTCGTTACAAAATCCAGAAGATAAGATTGATTATACAACGGGGATATTCAATCGAACGGCTGCTATTACTATGATTAGCGATTATTTAAAGCAAAAAGAATCGTTTGCGATGGTAGTTTTGGCAATTGATCAGTTTAGTTATATCAATGAAAAGTATGGGTTTGAAATGGGAGATGGATTACTCAAAACTATTTCAAAATTTTTAATTGGCATAGCACCTAATTGCGTATATCGTTTGGATGGAGATAATATTGCAATTGTATTTGAGCCAGATTTAATTTCAATTGAATTAGTAATTGAAGAAATTTTAAGGAGATTTCAAAGTGAATGGGCAATCGGGGATGACAATGTAAAACTTTCTACTTGCATATGCTGTATTTCCTGTCCACAGGATGCACAAACGGTTACGGAAGTCTTAGACACTATAAATAATACCATAAATGATGCAAAGGAAATTGGCGGCGGAACCATAATTTATGCGAGTGAGCATATTGATAATCGTGAAAAAAGAATTGGAGAACTAGAGGAACAAAAAAGACTGCTTGAAAATATTTCAAAAGAAGCAGAGGCGGCTCGGATTGAGGCAGAGCGTGCGGATCGTACAAAGAGTACGTTTCTTGCAAATATGTCGCATGAAATTCGGACACCGATGAATGCTATTTTAGGAATGACAGAGCTTGTGCTTCGTGATGAGGTCACAAATCAAGTTAGAGAAAATGTAGAAAATATAAAAAGTGCTGGACAGTCGTTACTTGCCATCATTAATGACATATTAGATATTTCGAAAATTGAATCAGGAAAATTAGAAATTGTGAATGATCGATATTTTTTGTCCTCTATCATCCATGACATAACCAATATGCTATGTTCTCGTATGAGAGATAAGAAAATTGAATTTATACTTGAAGTTGATCATAATCTGCCAAACGAACTTTTAGGCGATGAGCTTCGAATTCGCCAAATATTATTGAATCTTCTAACAAATGCAGTAAAATTTACGGCAAAGGGCTATGTTCTCCTTCGAATAAAAGGAGATATTGAGGCTGAGTATGTTAATTTGCATATTTCGGTAGAAGATACGGGCTTTGGGATGAAGCCAGATGATTTAGCAAAATTATTTGAAAGTTTTGTTCGGCTTGATCGGATTCGGACAAGACAGATTGAGGGTACAGGCCTTGGACTTGCAATTTGTAAGCAATTGCTTAATTTGATGGAAGGTGAAATTTACGTAGAAAGTCAGTATGAAAAAGGAAGTACTTTTTACGTAAATTTAAGACAAAAAATTTTCAGTAAAGATTCTATTATTGAGGTAGTTGGAAAAGAATTGATTAAACCTTTAGTAATTCTTAAAAATGAGTCCGATAAACAATTGATGAATGTATTAAAAAATCTAGACATTAATGCTGTTTATGAGGTAGAGGCGGAATCGGTATGGACACTTTTGCAAGAGGTGAAATTTAGCCATATTTTTATGCCATATGATTTGTATCAAAAGAGAAAACCCTATGTAGATAGCCTATCAAAAAAAGAAAAAGTAATCATTGTCACGGAATATGGTCAATATGTAGAATCGGTTGGATGGTTGTCTGCAATTCAAAAACCAGTGTATTGTATCAATGTGGGAGATGCGCTAAACGGAGCATTACAAACTAAGATAAAAAAGGATTTACAGGAGACATTTATTGCACCAGAGGCAAGCATTTTAATTGTGGATGATAATGCAGTTAATTTAAAAGTTGCAGAAGGACTTTTAAAACCGTATCAAATGAAGGTTAGCAAAGCACTTAGTGCGAGAGAATGCCTTGCTTTAGTAAAGGATAATTATTATGACTTAATATTGTTAGATCATATGATGCCAGAAATGGACGGAGTAGAAGTGTTATCAAAAATTCGAGCAATAAAAGGGGAATACTATAAACAGGTTAAAGTAATTGCACTTACTGCGAATGCAATTCGAGGAATTCGCGAAATGTATTTGGAAAGTGGATTCACAGATTATATATCAAAACCAATCGATATTGGTCGACTTGATGAAGTCCTAAGTAAGCATTTACCACATGAACTTATAAAAGAAGACAAATTTTTGCGTAAAAAGAGTCAAGATGTCTTTCCGTATAAGATTAAGAATGTTAATACAGAAGAGGGGATTGGGAACTGTTCTGGTTCTTTAAAACTTTATTTTGAATTACTGCATACTGTTTTGTTAGAGGGAAACAAAAAGCATTATATGATGAAGGAATATATTGCAACGGAAAATATCAAAAGCTATATGGTAGAGGTGCATTCTTTAAAAAGTGTTGCTGCTAGTATTGGAGCAAATCCATTATCAATGCTTGCAAAAAAACATGAAGAAGAGGCGAAAGCTGGGAATGATCGTTTTATAAAGAGAGATGGAGAACATCTTCTTATGATGTATAAAGAATTGCTTGATTCAATTGAGCATGTACTTAAACTGCAAGAGACGGAAGAATCGTTTGAAGAAGAAAATAAAATATTTATTGGGCGGGTTGAAGAAAAGTTTGAAGAAGTATATCAACTTGTATCGAATTATGAAGATGAAAAAGCGATAGTTGAGCTTGATTCCTTAAAGAAAGCGAATCTAACAAGTGAGCAAAAAGATAAAGTTTTAAGAGTGATAGAAGCTGTGAAGATACTTGATTATAGAGAAGCATTAAAGATTTTGAGTAGGAAACAGAAGGTGGTAGAAGATGACAAGACAAGAATTTAGAGAATTGGTAGAAAATCAATTGATTCTTTTGGATGGAGCGACAGGTTCGAATCTTATGAAACGAGGAATGCCAATCGGCGTTTGTCCTGAAAAATGGATTTTGGAGAACAAAGAAATTTTAAAAGAACTGCAATTGGAATTTTTGGAAGCGGGTTCGGACATAATCTATGCACCAACCTTTACGTGTAATCGCATTAAACTTTCCGAGTATGGATTAGAAAACGAAGTAGACACGATGAACAAAAAATTAGTGGATATTTCAAAACAAGCAATCAAGGAATTAAAAAAACAAGGAGTTGATCATGAAATTTATCTTGCCGGCGACTTGACGATGACGGGAAGACAATTATATCCGGTAGGGAATCTTGAATTCGAAGAACTAGTCCGTGTATATAAAGAACAAGTAACTGCACTTTTCCTTTCTGGAGTAGATTTATTTATTGTGGAAACTATGATGAGCTTACAAGAATGCAGAGCTGCGGTACTTGCAATCAAAGAGACTTGTGACCTTCCGATTATGGTAACACTCACCTTCCAGGAAGATATGCGTACCCTTTATGGAACAGATCCAGTAACAGCGGCAGTTGTGATGGAAGCAATGGGGGTAGATGCCGTTGGAGTTAATTGTTCCACTGGACCAGAAAAAATGTGTGAAGTTTTAACAAAAATGAGTGAGTACACTTCGATTCCGTTGATTGGAAAACCAAATGCGGGATTACCACACCTTAAAAATGGGGTGACGATATATGATATGGAGGCGGAAGAATTTTCTAGGGAAGCTGCAAAGCTAATTGAAGCGGGAGCTTCTATTGTAGGAGGCTGTTGTGGAGCTACACCGGGGCATATTGCTGCTTTACAAAGCAAAATCAATAAGCTTTCCCTGCCCAATCGGCAAGTAAAAAAACGGAGATTACTTACAACGGAGAGACGGACGCTTGAAATTTTATTAGAGGGTGAATTTTTAGTAGTGGGTGAACGAATTAATCCCACAGGAAAGAAAGCACTACAGGCACAGCTACGAGAGGGAAACTTAGATTTGGTTATAAAAATGGCCCAGGAGCAGGAAGAACAAGGCGCTTCAATCCTCGATATTAACATGGGAATGAATGGAATTGATGAAGATGAAATGATGCAGAAGGTTATTTACGAAGTGATGAAGGTTTCAAATCTTCCGTTATGCATTGATTCAAGTTACATTTCTGTAATGGAACATGCCCTTCGTATCTATCCGGGACGAGCACTGATTAATTCCATTAGCTTGGAAAAAGAAAAGTTTGAAAAGCTGATACCGATTGCAAAAAAATATGGAGCAATGTTTGTTCTATTACCACTTTCCGATGCTGGATTACCAAAAAATATTGAAGAAAAAAAAGAAATTATTCATAAGATATTAGATCGAGCCTATGCGTATGGATTGACCAAAGAAGATATTATTGTAGATGGTTTGGTTACTACAGTAGGTGCAAATAAAAGGGCAGCAGTTGAAACCCTAGAAACAATTCGCTATTGCAAAAATGAACTTTCGCTTGCTACTATTTGTGGGTTGTCTAATATATCGTTTGGCTTACCTGAACGTATTTTTGTTAATACCACATTTTTGTCATTTGCGATAAAAGAAGGGCTTACAATGGCCATTGCAAATCCATCGCAGGATTTGCTTATGAATACGGCATTTGCGTCAGATTTATTGTTAAATAAGGAAGAAGCTTCCAATCGCTATATTGAGCAGGTTGCGAAGCGACCATTTACAGGGATGATGACGGCTTCTTCCAAAAGTGAACCTGGTAAAACAGCAAAAAAAGGCGAAGCTTCCTCCAAAGAGCAACATCCCATTTTTATGGATGTTTTAAAGGGAAATAGCCGAACTATTTTGGAGGATGTTAAACATTCACTCGAACAAGGGGAGTCTCCGTCTAATATTGTGGATAAGCGTTTGATACCTGCGATTAATGAAACGGGTGAATTATTTGATCAGCAAATTTATTTTTTACCACAATTAATAAGTAGCGCGGAAGCGATGAAAAAGGCAATTGATTTTTTAGAACCAATGTTAAATGAGACAGGCGAAAATAAAAAGCTTGGGACTATTGTTATGGCAACAGTAGCAGGCGATATTCATGATATAGGTAAAAATCTGGTTGTCTTGATGCTAAAAAATTATGGGTTTGAAGTCATTGATTTAGGAAAAGATGTGCCGGCAGTGGAAATTATTCGAGTTGCAAAGGAAAAGAAAGCAGATGTGATTGGACTCTCAGCGCTTATGACAACGACAATGATGGAAATGAAGCATGTAGTAGAGCTGGCAAAAAATGAGAACTTAAAGTCGATGATTATTATCGGAGGTGCAGTAATTACTCAAAGTTTTGCAGATGAAATTGGAGCAGACGGCTACTCGAGAGATGCAAAAGAAGCCGTCTTGCTTGTGAAACGATTATTGGGAATCTAAATTAAGATAAGTTGGAGGTTAAGAATTTACGTTTTAAAAAGGAGCCTCCTTTTATAAACCAATTCTGAGATTCCATAAACATAACGTGTAATTCTTTATAGGAAAGCTGGTTGGCATCTAACCAGATATCAAGCATACGTTCGGCAAGAAATCCAAATACTCTGGATTCATAAGGAGAGTATTCTGAAATATCAAGTGTTTGTTCGAGTTTGAAAAGAATCGGAAAGAGCCATTCGCAGTACGAATCAAAATAATCTTTACGCATGATAAACATATTAAACATGTGTGCATTGGTACGGTGCATAAAGCAATCAAATGATTTCCAATATGCTGGATAGTCTTTTTTGATAATCTCACCGAGCAAGTCAATACCTTCTTTATGATGGGCATGAATATAGTGAGAATAATTTGTTTCGATAAAGTAGTTGCGTTTTTTAGGGAGAATAATATCGGTTTCTTTTAATAAGGCATTTACTTCGCTGCTATTTAAGATACTAGAGAACTTATCTTGTTTTTTACGAAATCGAAAGTGACGCCGATAATGAGCAAGACCAATATAGTCAGCATTTAGATTTTTGTATGCCCAGTAAATACCTGTTAATTCACAAAAGGTAGCATTTTTTTGCGAAATATTATCACCAGTATTATCACCAACATAGCCTAATTCAAGATTCTTTCCCTCTTTTCCAACATGAATCGGGAGATAGATGTCGTCATTTGGCATGTTATATTTTTTGTGTGCAGCAACTAATATTTTTATATTCATTGTATTTTAACCTACTTTCAAAAAAACTTTCTTTTTACTTGCAAAAAGAGCATTCGTATTTTAAAATTATAGCAATAATATATAGAAAAATCAATGAAAGGTGAGACCTTTAAGGAGAACCAGTATGGATACGCAAAAGAGGCAGTTATGCCCACTTCATAAATATGAAAGGGATGCACTTGAACAATTTATCAAAGTATGTGTAGAAAACAAATTAGAATATTATGTGATAGGGGGAACATTACTAGGGGCTGTTAGACATCATGGTTTTATTCCTTGGGATGATGATATCGATGTAGCAATGCCAAGAGATTCCTATGAAAAATTTTTGGAGATAGGATCGGCGCATCTTCCAGATTATCTGGTAGTAGAGTCTCCTCATAATAAACCGGATTATCGAAGCTATTTTGGGAAAATCAGGAATGTAAATGTGGATATCTTTGACAAGCTAGAGGATGATACAAAGACAAAGAGGCTTGGATATATGATTGATATTATTCCGTTAGATGGGACACCCAATCATCCATTTAAACGGAAATGGTATGGATATAGAGTCTTAATGTATCGATTTCTTTGTGGGGCTGCGAATGTATCGACTGGAATTTTGTCGACAAGACCCAAAAAGGAAAAAGTACTACTTCAAATATGTAAGGCAGTTCGTATCTATAAAATATTGGACGTGCACAAGATATATAGAAGGATGGATTCTCTTTTTTCAAAACAGGAATTTCGGAAGTCTACGTATTCGGGGACGGTTATGGGAGCATATAATCTAAAGGAAATTGTTCCAACAACCTATTGGGGTGCATATGAGGAAGCTTCGATTTTGGAATTTGAAGGCTTAGAGGTGAGAGCGCCTAAAATGTGGGATGAATATCTGACACATATGTATGGTGATTATCAAAAACTTCCGCCTGAGAGTGAAAGAAGAATTCATTTTCAAGGGGAATTAATGGAAAGAAAAGAGGAAGAATAATTGAAACGGGTACTATGGATTATTGTTTTTGCTGCAGCTATTTTAGTAGGTCATGAGACAGCAAAAATGAAATATCAATTGAATGAAACATTATCACTGATGGATCGAGATTCAGAAATGGATTTGGGCGAAGTAGATGTAAAAGAAGACGATTTAGTGTCAGAGGATAAAATTGTAAACATTTTGTTGGTAGGAGCGGATAAGAGAGAATACTGGAGCCAAAAGGGGCGTTCAGATTCAGTTATGATTGCAACTTTAGATACGAAACACAAGGAACTTAAATTAACATCGTTGATGCGTGACATGTATGTTACAATTCCAGGATACGCAAATGCAAAATTTAATGCAGCATATTCTTATGGTGGTATTAGTCTATTGTATCAGACGATTGCAGAGAACTTTGGAATTAAGTTGGATGGATATGTAATTGTTGATTTTGCAGCTTTTAAGAATGTAATTAACACCATTGGCGGGGTTGAAATTAACTTAACTGAGAATGAATGTAATTACCTATTAAACACGTATTCAAATAAAAAAACAAGTATCTTAAAATTGCAGCCTGGACTTAATATGATGAATGGTACGCAAGCACTTGCCTATACAAGAATTCGGCAGGATGCAAAAGGTGATTTTGGGAGAACCCAAAGACAAAGAAATGTGCTAAACGCTGTATTCAAAGAAGCAAAGAGCATGTCACTAACACAGTTAAAGGGATTGGCAGAAGATGTACTTCCTTGTGTTGTAACAGATATAACGAATAAAGAGGTTATTTCCTATCTAATGTCGGTTATTATGATGGGAACAACTGATATCGAGCAACTTAGAGTTCCGATTGATAATGGCTATACCCAAGATAGAATCAATGGACAGGCAGTTTTGGTTGTGGATTGGGATGTAAACCGTGCAGCACTGCAAAAATTTATATTTGAAAGTAACAATTGACAAATTAGGATACTATTGCTACAATGAATGTTAAACATTAACTCTTTAACACATTGTAGCAGTGTAGCATTTATCGAAATACAGTGATAAAGTAAAGAGCTTGTGAAGGGAGATATCATATGAGAAGAATGACTCTATCCATTCTTGTAGATAATACTGCAGGAGTTTTGAGCCGAGTAGCAGGTTTGTTTAGTCGGCGTGGGTATAACATTGATAGTCTAACCGTTGGAGAAACAGAGAACCCTGCATTTTCTAGGATGACAGTTGCGGTGACTGGAGATGATTTGATTTTAGAACAAATTGAAAAACAACTTGCAAAGTTGGAAGATGTCCGGGAAATTATAGAATTAAAAGATGATGAATCGGTTTGTAGAGAGTTAATTCTTGTAAAAGTAATGGCAGATTCAAAGAATCGTCAGGCTATTATTGCAGTAGCAGATATATTTAGAGCTAAGATAGTGGATGTTGCTATGGAGTCTCTTATGGTTGAACTTACGGGTAATCAGGTAAAATTGGATGCGTTCATAAAGCTTTTGGATGGATTTGAAATCAAAGAATTAGTTCGAACAGGAATTACTGGTTTAATTAGAGGTGCGGGTGATTTGGCACAAGGAATGGATGACTAGTCTTTTAAGCTATTATCGTAAGTGGTATTGACTTAAAGGTGTAAGCCATAGAAAAATGAATAAAACAAAATGGAGGAAAGTAAAATGGCAAAGATTTACTACCAGGAAGATTGTAATTTATCACTTTTGGAAGGAAAAACAATTGCTGTCATTGGTTATGGAAGCCAGGGACATGCACACGCATTGAATGCAAAGGAATCAGGATGCAACGTCATTATTGGTCTTTATGAAGGCTCCAAGTCTTGGGATAAAGCAAAGGCACAAGGCTTTGAAGTATATACAGCTGCACAGGCAGCAAAAAAAGCAGATATTATTATGGTTCTTATCAATGATGAGAAACAGGCACAGATGTATAAAGAATCGGTTGAGCCAAACTTAGAGGCAGGAAATATGTTAATGTTTGCCCATGGTTTTGCAATTCACTTTGGTCAGATTGTACCTCCTAAGGATGTTGATGTAACTATGATTGCACCAAAAGGACCTGGACATACGGTAAGAAGTCAGTATAAAGAAGGAAAAGGTGTTCCTTGTTTAATCGCAGTACATCAGGATGCAACTGGAAAAGCATATGACATGGCTTTGGCTTATGCTTTAGCAATTGGTGGTGCAAGAGCAGGTGTTTTACAGACAACCTTCCGTGAAGAAACAGAAACAGATCTTTTTGGAGAACAAGCAGTACTTTGTGGTGGTGTAACAGCTCTTATGCAGGCAGGATTTGAAACCTTAGTGGAGGCTGGATATGAACCAGAAAGTGCATATTTTGAATGTATCCATGAAATGAAATTGATTGTTGATTTAATCTTTGAAAGTGGTTTTGCAGGCATGAGATATTCGATATCCAATACAGCTGAATATGGTGATTACATTACTGGATCTAAGATTGTTACCGCAGAAACAAAAAAAGCAATGAAGCAAGTATTAACCGATATCCAAGATGGTACATTTGCAAAGAACTGGTTGCTTGAAAATTCAGTGAATTGTCCAAACTTCAATGCAATGAGAAGAAGAGGAGCTGCACATCCTTCCGAAGTAGTAGGAAAAGAACTTCGTAAACTTTATAGCTGGAATGATGGAAATAAACTGATTGATAACTAAAAAGTATTTGAGTTTAGAATAAAACTAGAAGCATCAAATGCATTATTTTTGCATAGGATGCTTCTTATTGTTGTTTACGAGCAATTAAAATTTAAATTTAGAGTTGACTTCTAAATAAAAAATGATTAAAATTATTTTGATAAACGGTGCGTGGCTCAGCTTGGTAGAGCGCTGCGTTCGGGACGCAGAGGTCGTGGGTTCGAATCCCGCCGCACCGAGTCAGATTATTAGGATGGAATGGATGCAAAACGGTATCAGTCGCAGCCTAATTATTTATATATTATAAATCAGAGGAAGATGTATGAATAGTATTATTGAAAGTGGTATCGAATCCGATATAGACCAAGTTGCACAGCTATATGACGATTTAAATGATTTTCTGAACAGCGGCATGAATTATCCTGGTTGGATGAAAGGCATATATCCAAATCGTAGAGATGCAGAAGTCGGTATTGCAAAGGGAACGCTTTATGTTGCTAAAATTGCAGAAGAAATTGTTGGAACTATTATATTGAATCATGAACCGGAGCCAGCTTACAGCAAGGCAGGATGGAAAGATAAAAATTCTGATTATTCCAGGATTTTTGTGGTACATACATTTGCTGTTCACCCATCCCACCTAAAAAAGGGAATTGGTATGGAGCTAATGAACTTTGTCAATCGCCATGCTATTGAGCAAGGTGCTACATCCATTCGGCTTGATGTTTATGAAAATAACATACCTGCTATCATGCTATATGAAAAATCTGGATTTGAGTATGTAAATACCGTAGATTTAGGGCTTGGCAGATATGGATTACATCATTTCAAGTTATATGAAAACAAGCTATAAAGATTTTTGAAAAATGTCAATTAATCACAACCTTTTGTTAGCATCTACTTTGTACTAATAAACATTAAAAAATTCATGTGTCGGGTTTAAACCTCCACATGAATTTTTCGCATTTTATGCTATATAATAATCAGTGGGAACCCTTTCTCTTTTTTTGTTATATTTATAGATGATTTTTAGGACGGTAGTTTTGTAATGAGTTATACCGATATTAATGGTGAACGGAGTCCCGACATTTTGGGCGACACTTGCTGTTAAATAATAATTATGTTGAAGAATAAATCTGTTGCATCTAAATTGAGCAAATGACGCAAATTTTCTTAAAAGAAATTATAATATAATAAGAGAAGCTTTTTAAATAGTTTATTTATGAAATAAGGTGTTTGCATGATAAATCCAGATATATTAAATATTTCGCTGAATCAATCAGCGGTTGATAGCAATTGTAGCGCTGACGATTTTAAGTCCTTTGAATATAGGGTTGTAATATCAAAGAAGAATTCCAATGCTAGAAAATATCTTGAGTTACCTTTCTATTGTGATTTAAGCTCATATAGAAATAACATTGTTGTAGCTGTTTCAGGAGAAATATTAGAAATTATTGAAGGCTATATTAACAAATATATTATAGAGCGTTTCTTTGAACCGCCTAATTTACACGTGCCGATAGAAAAACTAAAGCCATATGAAATGAGCGTATGTTTTGTGGCTGAGTACTTTTTACCAAATATGAATGTGATTAGGCGCCCTGAATGCCAATATGAATAAGTGAATATTATAAGTAAAGGATGAACTCATGAAATACTAACATATTTACGTGATTTGGGTTGAACGATTCATCATCTATTTTGTACTAACGACACATCGCCTTCCTGTTTGTGTTTATCATGCCACAAGCAGCAAAAGAACATAATGATTTGACTGCTTATTATCAAAGTGATAATATTGTCATAAACAGTTAGGAGGGAATGTTATGAAACAAAAAGTTATGGATTGCTTTACACACCCAATAAAATGTAAACTGTTATTAGAACTATATTCTGACGGAAAAGCAACTGCTAAACAACTTGCAGAAATATATAACGATATTCCACAGGCAACCCTGTACCGCTACTTGAAACGTATGACAAATGACGGCATTTTGAAAGTAGTCGAAGTAAATCAAGTGAGAGGGACGATGGAGAAAACCTATGGAGTTGCCGTTGAATTAGACTTCAGCGGGCAGGAGTTAGTCGGTGAAAACGCAGGGGATGCTTATATGCAAATGTTTATGCAGTATGTCTTTGGTTTTACCAAACAGTTTCAAGAGTATTGCAAGAATCCGGATATCAATATTTCAAAAGATCAGTCGGGTTTTTCTCTTGCGCCTATCTATGCGAGCGATGAAGAATTGGCATCTGCAATGGCTGAATACGCGAAAATTATTCAGCGCCTTTATAAGAATGAGCCCATGCCGGATAGAAAATTACGAACTTTGGGCTTGATTATTTCACCGCCCGAAAATTATAGTAAATAAGTCTTTCAAAGCTCCTTTTATTGCCCATGCAACAAGAGGAGCTTTGTTATTGACATTATATTATCATTGTGATAATATAATCATATCGACAATGGAATTAATTATTGCAGGATGTGAAAAGGAGGAAAACATATGAAGGCAATTATTGCTGAAAGTCTTACTAAGATATATTCTGGCCAAAAAAAGTGTTGGACAATGCCAGCTTTGAACTGAGTCAAGGGGAAGTCTTCGGTTTTTTTGGGCTCAATGGGGCTGGCAAGACCACTTCAGTCAAACTTTTAAATGGCATGATATCTCCATCAGAAGGCTCCTGCCATGTTTTTGGTATAGATCCCTCGTCCAGTCCAGAGAAATTACATGCTATCTCCGGCGTGGTTACGGAGCAGGCACAACTGTATGGAAATCTGACAGGGCAGGAAAACCTTGTGTTTTATGGCACGTTATTTGGAATTTCAAAAGAAGAAAGCCGTAAGCGAGCACTTACGTTGCTAGAGGGATTGAATCTTACTACCGCTAAAGACAAAAAGCTGACTACCTATTCTACTGGTATGCGCCAACGCCTTTCGTTGGCGAGGGCAATGATACATACTCCCAAAATATTATTTTTGGATGAACCTACTTCCGGCTTAGATTCTGAGAGTGCGCAAAGTGTGAACAATATGATCAAAGAATTGGCAAGCGACAAAGGAACCACAGTTTTCTTATGTATGCATCAGCTACATTATGCTCAGGAGGTCTGCTCCTCATATGGGTTGATTGATGATGGGACACTGCTGGCGGTAGGCAGCCTTGATGCTTTGCGCAGCAGGGTTTTCTCCGGGCTGAACGTTCATATTAAGTCAAACCGCTTTCCAGAAGAAATACTTTTTAGGAAAACGGAAGGACAGTGGGCTGAAATCAATGTGCAGACGGAGAAGGAAATTCCACCGATTGTGAAGCGCATTGTGGATACTTGTGACGCAGATTGAAATATTTCTAACAACAGGAAGCCTGCTGTGTCCCTAATCTCAATTACGTTGATTGTGCGTGGCTCTGCCAAGGCGCAAACTATGGAAGAATCCCAGCAACGCAGCGCACTTCTGGTTTTGCCGGTAATCTTTCTGGTGGCTGGGCAATTTATAGGGATTATCCTTATAAACAGTTGGATTTTATTGGGCTTAGGCGCCCTGTTGGCAGCGATTGCATGGATTTTGATGAATGAATCATTTCAAAAGATAAGCTATGAATCAATGCTACGTTGATAGCAAAGCAAAAAAAAATACTATAGAACCGTAAGGAGGTTTGTTTGATGGATATTCTATTGGATAATTTATCAATTTTAATTCCGTTTATTGTTGTTCAAGTCGCTTTTGGATTGACTGCTCTTATTCATGTGTTGAGGCACCCGCATTACCGCTTTGGAAACAAAATAATGTGGGCGCTCATTGTAATGCTCGTCAATATTGTTGGTCCGATTATTTATTTTGTCTTTGGAAGGGGGGAAGATCAATGAAAGAGGTACTTTCCATAAAAGGATTATCAAAAAGTTTTGGTACTCAAAAAGTCATAGATAATCTTGACCTTTCTGTGCCAGAAGGTACTGTTTTCGGATTTATTGGGCAAAATGGCGCGGGTAAAACAACAACCATGAAAATGGCGTTGGGTTTGCTGGAAGCTGATCGTGGAGAGATTACTGTCTGTGATGAAATCGTACATTACGGACAGACAAAAACCAATCGTTATATTGGGTATTTGCCTGATGTACCCGAATTTTATAATTATATGAAACCGATGGAATATCTTGCTCTTTGCAGCGAAATTGCAGGGCTGTCCAAATCGGAAACCAAAGGTCGAAGCGATGAACTTTTATTTCTTGTGGGGCTTAATGGCGTAAAAAAACGCATCGGTGGCTTTTCCCGAGGCATGAAACAACGGCTTGGAATTGCGCAAGCCTTGCTGTCACGCCCCAAGCTACTTATTTGTGATGAACCCACAAGCGCCCTCGATCCTGTCGGGCGAAAGGAAATACTTGATATTCTTCAAAAAATCAAAGGTACAACGACCGTAATTTTTTCAACGCATATTTTATCGGATGTAGAGCGCATTTGTGACCGTGTCGCAGTTCTGCACAATGGCAACATCGCTATTAGCGGGACACTTTCCGAGATTAAATCCATGCATGGTAAAGACCGCCTTTTACTAGAGTTTTCCAAAAAGTCAGAAGTTAGTCAGTTTAAGGCTTGTGCGAAAATAAAGTCACTGATTCCTCATACGGAAGAAAGTGAGACAGAAATCATTTTTCAAGGTAAGGACATCGTACATATTCAACGTGTCGTTATCTCTGCACTTGCAGAAACCGGCTTGTGTCCTTCAAAAATGGAAATTATGGAGTCGTCCCTTGAAAACCAGTTTTTGGAGGTGGTATCGTGAGAGGATTTATTGCATTTTCAAAAAAGGAACTTACAGAAAATACTCGGAACTACAGACTACTTATTATGCTCGCCATTTTCTTGATATTTGGTTTGATGAGTCCATTGCTAGCAAAATTCACACCGCAGCTTATGGAAGCCCTTATGCCGAATCTTGCCGAAGCATTTGAAAATCCTACCGCATTAGATTCGTGGATGCAGTTCTATAAAAATGTTTCGTCACTTGGCTTTAGTTTGACAATTATCCTTTTTAGCAGTTGTTTGTCGGGCGAATATGCCAAAGGCACGCTCACCATCATGTTGACAAAAGGATTGTCACGCCCGGCTATAGTTCTGTCAAAGTTCTTCACTGCTGCGATCATTTTAACTGTTAGTTATTGGCTGTCTTTTGGTGTTACCTATGGTTATACAGTCTATCTCTGGCCGGGCACTTCCCTGCCGAATGTCTTTTTTGCAGCCTTTTCCCTATGGATTGCAGGGTTAATGTATCTATGTATCCTTATGCTTGGCTGTGTGCTGTTCCGGCAAGCGTTTACCAGTATCCTCTTTTTGTTGGTAGTAACAGTAATTATGGGATTGTTGGAGCAGATAGAGCAGACCGCAGGGTTTAGCCCGGTCATTTTAGTATCAAAAAATATTGATTTGCTTTCCGGCGCGGTGACAGTTTCCTATTTCATAATACCACTTATTGTTTCGGTCTTTATGTCGGCTGCATTATTGCTGATGTCTATAGTTGTATTCAATAAAAAGCAGTTGTAGCAAATGAGTCATTCACAGCCAGAATTGAATGAGTGAATATTATTTAATAACTTCTCGGAATTAGCACCTATTGGTGCTGACGTAAATTGAAAACTGAATATTGGACATTTTTGTGTATGAGAAGAATTTTTGTGTATGAGAAATAGACATAGCTGACGCTATGCTTTAAAATGACTATGTAATAAACTTTTATGCAGTTAGTTTATTCAATGACATTTAGAAATCCTCAACGGAAGGTATTTTCCATGCATCAAGATGTTGGAGAATCATGATTGCATAGAGGCGGCAGTACCACATCTTAGTGGAGCGGTGCTTGCCGGCCTCTAACAAATAATCATTTTTCTCGTACTTATTAGAGTGTTCCGCAGAAGATCTTCTACCATTTTTCAGATAGGATTTCATGCAGAAAAAAGGATAAATCATGACAGTCCATATACAAAGGGAAATCCCATACAAAAAATTGACAATATACAAAGTGTTACCTATCCCAAAGCTGGGTATTGTGGCCAAATTTGTTGGAAACGTTGGATTACTTTGGAATATCACACGATGATAAGATTACTTACACAAGAGGTAAAGAAATTACTTTGCCAGATTGTTGTATAGTCAATGTACATAATAATTTTGTTCTTTATTATAAAGGAAAATACTAATGATATAAAACGTACGAAAGCATAGCAACATACCCGTGCCAAAAACGCAAGGTGTATTGCTATGCTTTCGTTTTAATTAAAATTAAAAGAGCCTGCGACAAATTTTCCCAGGTCTACCTATATAGTGGGTCAGTTGTTGCGTGGTAAAGTTACCAAATCATATTTAATGCTTGTACTTGCCACTTGAGTCAAGAATCCTTGTTGGGGATGTGTTTATTCATGGATAAGGGAGAACTAGGAAGGATAAATTCACCTACTAAATATGGTTTTTGAAAAACTGAATAATATCGTTTTGTATTTCATCAGTGATTTCGTGTTCTACGCCATCATATGTGATGAATTCAGCAGCGGTGCAGCCTTGCATTTCATAAATTTGTTTGGATTTTTCCCACCGCTTTTGCATATCTTCCTCCAACACCAGTAGGATGATTTTTCTATCTTCCTCTCCAAAAGCGTCATCGTAGGGCAAAGTATCGTTATGCCTTTCTTTAAGCACAATTCTTTTGCATCATCTATAATATTTATCAGTTGCAAATCTATTCTTGCCAGTGTTCCGGTATTGTTAAGCAAGGTGTCACGGTCAAGCGCATGGGTATACATTAAATCACTGTTTTTCGGCATTTCAAATGTAGGAACGAGCAGAATACACCCTATTTCTTCTGCCACGCTTTTCATCGACTCTAAAATGTCCTTGGCGTTATCCTCAAAAACCTTTTTATCATCACTGGGAAATCATCTATCAGGATTTGCCGCTACAAATATGTCTTGGTCACCCCCTAAAACACCCGTAAGTACAAGGATTTCGATACCGATAAAAACATTAAAAAATAAAAAGAATAAATGGTTAATAAATTTTTTCAATCAAGCTCCTCCTAAAAAATTTTCAAATTCTTATTAATTCCTTATATTTGCCTTTTATGATGGAGGAAAACAAATGAGAGGATGAATAAAATGTCAAATATTATTTTACAAACCAAAGATATATGTAAAACCTTTAAAGGTCAGATTGCGGTAAACAACATATCTCTTTCAATTAAGAAAAACTCCCTTTACGGATTGCTCGGTCCAAATGGTGCCGGAAAATCCACAACACTAAAAATGATTACCGGAATGCTTCGGCCTACATCCGGTCAAATCCTTTTTGAAGGCCATTTATGGCAGAGAAAAGACCTTGAAAACATTGGTGCACTAATTGAATCTCCGCCTTTATATGAAAATCTGACGGCTAAAGAAAATTTGAGAGTTAGGACAACCCTAATGGGGCTTTCAGAGTCCCGCATAGATGAAGCGCTTTCAATCGTTGACTTGAAAAATACCGGAAATAAACGGGCGGGTCAGTTCTCTATGGGTATGAAACAGCGGCTTGGAATAGCCATTGCTCTTCTAAATCATCCGAAGTTGTTAATTTTGGATGAACCCACCAACGGACTTGACCCTATCGGGATTCAAGACTTGCGTCAATTGATTAAGTCTTTCCCCAAGCAGGGTATCACAGTCATACTCTCAAGCCATATTTTGTCTGAAGTGGAACAGATTGTCGACCATATTGGTATCATTGCAAACGGTGTGCTGGGATATCAGGATGTTA
This sequence comes from Velocimicrobium sp., assembly GCA_041821315.1. GTDB lineage: Bacteria > Bacillota > Clostridia > Lachnospirales > Lachnospiraceae > DIGJ01. Next base: position 173,739 of record JBGUEO010000001.1, read on the forward strand.
TCACACCGGGGCAGGATCTTGAGGAATTGTTCATGCAGGTTGTAACAATGAATAGGAAGGGTGGTGAATAAGATGTTGTGTGTAATGAGTGCAGAAATGCAGAAAATGAAGCGAACCTTTTCTTTAAAATTACTCTGGATAGCACCGTTAGTGCCGCTGTTTTGCGCTTACGGTGGTGGACAGTTGAGCGGTTTCTATTTTTGGTACGTCGCGTTTCTGCCGGGCGCCTTGACAATTATTTGTTCAATGATCATGTTGAAAGATTCGAAGATGAAATATCGTGGTATCCTTTCTCTACCTGTAAATAAAGGTGCATTATGGATAGGGAAGGTTATGGCCAGTAGTTTAATGTTGTTCTTTTCCTGTGCTGTTTTTCTATTTTTAACAATCATTTTTGGGTTGATTCCTCCCTATACAGGGATAGGACACATTCCTACTATTACAGTATTTGCGGCAAGTTCACTACTTTTTATTACTTTTTTATGGCAAATTCCGTTTTGTCTTTTTCTTTCCGCTAAATTTGGAATCTTCTTTACCATTATTACAAATATGCTATTTAACATTATAGGGGGAGCAGCATTTGCAGATGGAGCAATGTGGATTTTCCCATTTGCAATTTCTGTCCGGTTAATGAGTCCAGTACTTCAAATTTTACCAAATGGGCTTCCGGCAAAAAGGGGAAGTTTACTTTTAAATAGTAGTGTTATTTTACCCGGAATATTAGTATCACTTGCGTTGTTTGTTGTGATTTTGATGCTGACAACGGCGTGGTTCTGTCGACAGGAGGCAAAATAAAAATGCGAATTATAAGGATTTTAAACGGCGATTGTAAAAAATCAAAACATACGCCGATAGTATGGATGCACCTTGCTATTCCATTAATTGGGGCGATTGCAATGGCACTGTATGTTTCTCTTTCTCCTTCCGCTTATAATGTATCAAATGTCTTAGGATATCTACAGTTGGTAGCAATAGCGTTTCCGATGCTTATCGGGGTAATTTGTTCTATGAGCATTGAACAAGAATCACAGGCGGGTAATTTTCAGGTGCTTTTTATTTCATCAAACCCAAAATATTTGGCACTTTTAAGTAAATTTTTGTACCTAGTGATTTTTGGGGCTGGTTCTGTTTCGCTAGCTGTTTATTGTTATGTGGTCGGAATAACTGTGATTACACACAAAAGCCTATTTTCATGGAGTTTCTACCTGATAGCTATATTGATTTTAATTGGCAGTTTTGTTTTTGATTACATGTTTCATCTATTCTTGAGCCTGTGTTTTGGGAAAGGTGCTTCCATTGGTGTCGGAATAGCTGAACTTTTAATTTCGGCCATTTTCAATACAGATTTAGGAGACAATATCTGGGTTGCGTTTCCTTGTACATGGGGAATCCGATTTGTGACCACATGGACAAAGTATGCTTCAAAATCAGCTCTCCAGTCAGTTGAAAACATGATGGCCGACCAAACGAAGGTGGAATTGAATGCAGGTATTTTAATTTGTATCATTGCTACCGTTTTATGCGTTGTTTTTACTTGTATTTGGTTTACTCATTGGGAAGGGAAAAAATATGAAGATTGATAAGGGTTTTACGATATTGCTTTCTACACATAGATTGTTTATACTGATAAGAAATGAGGAGGCTGGACTATGATAAACATATTGACGGTTGACGATGAAAAGGCTGTCCTGGCTCTTATTAAAAATATCTTGCAAAAAGACGGTTATGTTGTTACAACAGCTTGTAATACGAGTGAAATTTTTAAGCTGCAACTTGGAATGTTCGATTTGATTCTATTGGATGTGATGATGCCTGATGTTGATGGGTTTACGCTTTGTCGGGATATCCGTAATAAAGTGGATTGTCCCATTTTGTTCCTTACTGCAAAAACAATGGAAAATGACATTATGGTAGGGCTTGGAGAAGGTGCGGATGATTATATTTCAAAACCATTCGGTGCCAGTGAGCTACGAGCGCGGATTAATGCCCACCTTCGACGTGAAAAACGACAAAGACGTAATGTGCTTTGTATGGGTGATATTCATTTTAATTTGTCAGGCAAAGAAATTTCGGTTAATGACGAACTCATTTCTTTTACAAAAAGCGAATATGAAATCTGCGAATTTCTGGGTAGGAATCGAAGTCATGTATTTTCCAAAGAAAAAATCTACGAATCTGTATTTGGAATAGATGGCGAAAGTGATAGTTGGGCAATCGTTGAACATATTAAGAATATACGTGCCAAGTTCAGTAAATTTCAAGTTTCGCCAATTGAGACGGTTTGGGGGATTGGGTACAAATGGAACTGAAAATTAAAGGCAGGACAGTAAAGTTACGTACCATTTTTATTCGCTATTTATCGATGTTTTGTTTTGGTACAATTCTCTGGGCGTTAATCTTGATTTTTTTCTATTCGGTATTTGCTTCATCTGGGATGCTTTATCCTGCTAATTATGCGGAACAGCAATTGGGAAAAACAAAAGATGTCATTGTTAGTAGTGAAATTATATCACCGGAATTGATTCCTAATTTATGTGATTATGCTGTATATACTCCCAACGGGGCTATACTTTCAGGAAATTTGAATCAATACGATGCCAAAAAAGCATGGAATAGAGTCTTGACATGCGAAAAAAGTCAGGATTTATTTTACAATTATATGAAAATTTCTAAGAAAGATCAGGTTTGTGTAATCCGTTATTCTCTTTCACCGCAATATAAATCACCTGTTTTACGTAAGTATTTACCCAAAATTGAACCTTTGACATTTTTGATTTTTATGGTTGGTTTTATTTTAAGCACTTTTATTCTGGCTTCCATCTTCGGAAGAAAGCTTACTCAAAAAATGGGCAGTCTGCAGTATACAACTGAAAAAATACAGAATCAGGAATTAGAATTCACTGTAGAATCCAGTGGAGTGCTTGAAATAGACGATGTGCTCCGTTCGATGGAAAAGATGAAAGATGCATTGAAAGAATCACTGAAAAGGCAATGGGATTTGGAGCAAACTCGCCGGGAACAAATGTCTGCTCTTGCACACGATATAAAGACGCCCATTACAATTGTCCGTGGAAATGTTGATTTGTTATCAGAAACCAATCAAACGGAAGAACAAAAGGAATACATCACTTATATAGAGGAAAGCACCCACCAAATGGAGCAATACATCAAAACACTAATAGAAATATCCAAGGCCGAAGCAGGGTATTTTCTCAGAAAAGAACCTATTGACAGCAAAAATTTCATGGAGAACATCAGTAACCAAATAGATGCGGTAGTTGCGGTAAAAAAGATGACGCTGAATTTTGAAACGAGCAACGCTCCAACGTTTTTTTATGCAGATTATGGGCTACTCCAAAGAGCCATTTTAAATCTTGTTTCCAACGCCGTGGAGTTTTCTTCGAAAAATGGTAAAATCATTTTTAAAATGGAGAGTGCGCAAAACCATATCCGGTTTTGTGTTGTCGATTATGGAAAAGGCTTCTCAGCAGTCGATCTTAAGCAAGCAACCCAACAATTTTATATGGGTGATAAAAGCCGTACATCGAATACACATTATGGGATGGGATTGTTTATTGCAAATTCCATTGCAATACAACATGGCGGAACTCTTTCCATTGCTAATTCAGAAGTTACCGGGGGCGGTATTGTAACAATTGAAATTCCTGCATGACGTAGAAATTTACTGACAACAGTAAGTTTTTTGCTATTGTTTAAAGTACGAATTAAAAAAGTAAAAGGAGACAAAGATTAATAAGGGAGAACTATTATATGGAAAAATTAGAATTGAAAAAATTGTTAAAACGTATAAAAAGCAATGACTGTGAGGTACCTTATGGTTTAAACCCCTATGAATTATCATTAGTGATGATAGATAATATAGGGGATACTGATAGTGAATTACGTGACGAACTGATACTATCCAAACTATCAAAATGGATAATTGAGGGAACCCTATCAACAAATGAAGTAAATAGATTGCTTATGATATCGAAAAAGCGCTAGACACAGTTTTGAAATTTTATAATGAGGACAAGGATGTAAGAGGGTATGTAATGGGTAAAGGATGGGCGCATGGAGCCGCACATGGTGCGGATGCGCTTGATGAATTTGCAAGATGTGAAGAAGTTGGATATGATGGATTAAAAAAATATTAAATGCTATTTACAATAAAGTAAATATAAATCATTATGGCTATATCCATTTTGAGGATGAACGTATGATTACAGTTGTTAAGGCTATATTAGAAAGAAAAATTATACCAACAAAAGAAATAGAAGAGTGGATTAGAAACTTTTATAAAATAGCCAAAACAGGTATATATCCGGAAGATTTAGTTATTGAATTTAATGTAAATTCCTTCTTAAAAAGCCTGTTCTTTCGATTGGTTGAAAAACCAGAGTACGAACAAATAACATATGTAGTTAGGGAGGTTCTAAAACAAATTAGTAAATTTAGTGAGTATTAATCGTTTATATTACATAAATTTTCATGCAGTGCGTGCTCTTACTGCGTTGGTTCTGATAGATTTGTGTACCCAGCAAAAATAAATTTATCAAGGATATATCTTCTAAGTGAATACAAAAAATACCGCAAGACCTTACGAATGGCTTGTGGTATTTTTATGTAAATAAAAGCACACATTTATTATTCTCAATGTCATTCGGATTATCCGTGACTTGTAAAAATTTTGAAATAATATAATTTTGTACAAAAAAATTAAATAAATAGTTTCGTATAAATACATAATTGACAAAATACAAAAAATGAAGGTATACTATCTGAGAGTATATTGTAAAAATTCACAAAAAATGGGAATTTGAAATGCAAGAATTATTATATACATAACAAGAAGACAGGGGGAAAGTCTATATGTATAAAGTGTTAATTGCAGACGATGAGAAGAAGGTATGCCAGCTAATCAAAATATTGGTAGAATGGGATTCTCTTGATATGGAAGTTGTTGGAATGGTTCACAATGGATACGAAGCACTTGAGATGGTACGAGAAAAAAAACCTCAAATTATCATCACAGATATTCGTATGCCGGGGCTCAATGGCTTAGAAATGATACAAGAAGTTAGAAAAGAAGATCAGAAGATTAAGTTTATAATAATTAGTGGACATCGAGAATTTAAATATGCACAGGCGGCAGTAAAATATGGAGTAAATGAATATCTTTTAAAACCAATTCGGCAAGAGGAGCTAGTTAATACGTTATTGGCAATAAAAGAGAAGTTTCGTCAACAAGATGCTATCATTTCAAGCGAAGAACAACTAAAGAAGCAAATTGAAGATAATCGTTTAAAATTGAGAAAACGATTGTTTTTAGATGTTTTATTTAAAGGTACTTCTAAAAAGAGCGAATTGCAAATCGACTTTATTAATGAGGAATATAATTACTCGTTTCAAAAGGGATGCTTTCAAGTGATATGTATTAAGCTTGATCATGCGAAGAAAATATACCATTCTAATACGCAGATATTGGAAGATAAAAGTGTTCATTTGTTGATGCAGGAACTTTCACCATATTGTTTTGATCTAGGCGTGATATATGAAAATGGAGTAATTAGTTGCATACTTAATTTTTTAAATGAAAATGAATTGATAATTAAAAATAAGATAAAAACATTATTAAAAAACAGTATGCTCCAAGATGCTATTTATCAACCATTAGAGGTTACGGTTGGAATGGGAACGGTATCAGAACATATCGAAGAGATGATTGATTCATACCGACATGCAGAAAGTGCGTATCAACAGAGAATTTTGAATGGAACGGGAAAGGTATTAGAATGTATAACGGAGTATAATAGCGGACTTGCAGATAGTATAATATTTCAGGAGTTTAATAAATCGTTTCCATTCAGTATCAATAACTTGAACCTCAATCAAATACAAGATGATATTGATTCGCTAAAGAAAAATCTTTTAGAGAGAACGGAAACAACAGGGCATGAAATTTTGCAAATGACAAAAGAAGTTTGTAATTTATATCTGCTGTATATGCGAAGCAATAATCTGTATATTGAGGATTCTGAAAATTTCATACAAGAATTTAATGAGTATGCGGATGACTGTAATTCAACACAGGAACTTTTCCGTCATTTGAGCCAAACCATCAGTAAGTCTATTGTAGGAATTATTGAAGATAAAAGGCAGGAGACAACCAAACCCATTCGTTTGGCGAAGCAGTATGTGGAGCAAAAATACATGAACTCGTTAACGATTGAGGATGTAAGCCTCCAAGTTGGATTTAGTTCCAGTCACTTTAGTACAATATTTAAAAAGGAGACAGGAGTAACTTTTTTGGAGTTTTTATCCTCAGTGCGAATGAAACATGCAAAGGATTTATTAAAGGAGGGAAATAAAAATATTGCTGTTATTTGTGAAGAGGTAGGGTATAGTGATGTAAAATATTTTACAAAAAGTTTTCGTAAGCATACAGGATTAAAGCCGAATGAATATCGAAAGCTTTATTCATAAATGGAGGGGATAATGAAAAAAAATAATCGTAACTATCTGTCTTATCGTATTTTTGTAAGCTGGATATTGCTTAATGTGTTTGTCGTCCTTTTATTTGTCTTTTTATTTTTTTTTAGCAAATACAATGAGTGGAGAGCGATAATTATTTTAAGCTTGTTGCTTATATATGTCTTTATTAGTTATATTAATTATAGATTGGCAATAAAACCATATCGTGAAAGCAATAAAATATTTCAACTCTTTTCAGAAGGGTACACAATAAAGGGAGTTTTTGAATTGCGGTATCCTATGAGTAAGGAAGAAGAAAAAATGCTTGCACATTTCAAAGAAATGTTGGATACCAAAGAATTAATTAATGTTTCAAAGAAACAGGCAGAATATTTAGCGTTACAAAATCAAATAAATCCTCATTTTCTATATAACACACTCGAAGGAATACGGAGTGAAGCTTTGTGTGCGGGGATAGAAGGAGTAGCAAAAATGTCAGAAGCACTCTCCTTGTTTTTTCGTTACACAATATCAAATGTGGAAAATTTGGTAACGCTGGAAGATGAATTAAAGAATGTAGAAAACTATTGTATTATACAGCAATTTCGGTTTGAGGATCGGTTGAGAGTTATTGTTGAGCTAGATGCAGAAAACGAACAGGAACTTTTAATTGCTAAAATGCCAAAACTTATGCTACAGCCAATTGTTGAAAACTCAATTTATCATGGGTTGGAAGAAAAATTAGGGCAGGGAATTGTAAAAATACGTGTACGTACAACGGCAGAGAGACTTACAATTACAATTTCTGACAATGGGCTGGGAATACCGGAAGATACTGTTGATAAGTTAAATAAAAAATTGCGATCAGTTGAATTAATACAGGTGGAAGCAGAGGGAAGAAGTGGAGGAATAGCGCTTGCTAACGTAAATAGTAGGATACAGCTTCTTTTTGGAGAAGAATATGGACTTTATGTTTACAGTACCTTACATGAGGGAACACAGGTAGAGATAACATTGCCATATCTTATAAAGTGAACTGCTTGAGGAGTTAAAATGAGAGAAGAAATACTTAGAGTTGAGAGGGTGACACAACGAAGAAATGGAAATATATCCCTCGATAATATTAATTTCTGTATATATAAGAGAGAGGTTATGGGACTTATATTTTTGACTTCTCAAGGGAAAAAAGAGTTGGTGGATTTATTATGTAATAATACGGAAATTATAGATGGACGGGTGTATTTAAATAAACAGCTGGTAAACAGTTATGAAAATAATCATTCTGGTGGGCCTAATTTGTTACCTGTTATTGGGAAGAATTCTGGATTAATTGAGACACTTACGGTAGCAGACAATATATTTGTGATGCGTCGTGGCTTGAAGAAGTATATAATCAATCGAAAACTTTTGCAAAGCCAGTTCTTTTTTTGGTTTGAAGAACTTGCTACAAACATTGATCCTAATAGTTTGATTTCGGATTTGTCTAAATTAGATCGATGCATTGTAGAATTATTCCGAGCTGTTGTTGCTGGGAGTAAACTAATTATAGTACAAGAAATTGCAAGTTTTTTAGCCAATGATGATCTGCTTCGATTTTATGAATTGATGCTGTATTATAAAGAACAAGGGATGTCATTTTTGTACATTGGCAATCACCATGAAGAAGTTTTTCATATCTGTGACCGAGTTTCATTAATGAAAAATGCAAAGGTAATCCGTATACTTGAAAATGATGAATTGATGGATGAAAAGATAAAACCTTATACGATTTCATTTGATGTAAGGGAAAGTGAAAAACAAGAAAATCAAGGGAGAGGAATTTTAGACTTTTACCAGGTTTGTACGGAAAAATTAAATAAGGTATCATTTTCAATAAAAAAAGGAGAATGCGTGGTTTTTCTAGATAACAGCAATGAGTTTCTTTCTGATTTCTTGCATTTGATATGTGATGGGATGACTCCAACAGAAGGCATGGTGTATTATGATGGAAGTCTTTTGGATAAAGGGAAAAGCAAACATTGGGTAGAAAATAAGATTTTACAGATTTCAGAAGACCTTACCAAGGACTTGATTTTTTGGAATTTAACCTATTTGGAAAATTTATGTTTTTTAACGGATCGAAAAATGAAAAATTTTACGCTGAAAAAATATTTATTGGAAAGTATTACCAAAGAATATAAAGAGTATGTAGGAAAAGAAATTTATACAGAGGATATACGAGAATTGGATATACGATCTCTTTATAACCTGATTTATTATCGTGTCCATCTATACAACCCCAATCTTTTAATTTGTATTCAGCCGTTTGCTGGGCTTGATATGTACTTGCGAAGACATGTGGTACAACTGCTTTATGAACTAAGAAAAAAAGGAATAACGATTATTATTTGGTCAGTAAACTTAGCAGACTGTTTATCCGTTGCGGATCGTTTGATTTTACTAGAGGATGGAAAAATAAAGCAAGCATATGAAAAAGATGAATTTTATTATTTTAAAGAAAAAAGATAGAGGAGCAGTGCTCCTCTATCTTTCTTAATGAACAATAAATTGGTTAATTGTATGGGTGAGATCATTTGATTTTTCTTGGAGAATAAGGAAATTTTGAGCGTATTCCTGAACATGAATGAGCTGCTCTTTTGCGCTATTGTTTACAACAGTGGAGGCTGCGGCAGTTTGCTGAGAAATAGCACTAATGCTTTCAATGGCACCAAGTGTATCACTGCGTTCACTGTCCATGCTAAATACAATGCTTCCTATTTCTTGAAACATAAGAAGTAAATTGTCAAGGCACTCTTTCATTTTTGCAAAATCAGCTAGTGTAGTATTGACACCTGTTTGTTGTTTTTTTACAATGGTCTCTGCATTTTTTGCAGAATCGATTGTATTTTGTGTTTGTATTTTAATGTCGCTAACGGTTTCTTGAATTTGCTTTGCTGCATGCATCGATAGGAAGGCAAGTTGGTTAATTTCTTGCGCCACAACAGCAAATCCCCTTCCAGCATCTCCTGCTCTGGCGGCTTCGATGGAGGCATTTAGCGAAAGAAGATTGGTTTGACTTGCAATTTCATTCATTGCGGAAATAAATTGGTCAATCAATGAGTAATTTTGTTCAAGTACTGTAATATTTGCAATTACAGAATTGGTCATTTCCGATGTGATTTGACTATCGTTTTTGACCTCTCTTAATGACAAAAATCCTTTGTTAATCAAATTTTTTGTGCAATCCGCTATGGAGGTTGATTCACCTATATCCGTTGTAACTTGAAGAATTTTAGCTGAAAGTACATCCATTTTATTGAGGCATTGCTCCGAGTCTTGAGCTTGTTGGGCAATTCCTTGATTGATTTCTTCGATTGCAAATGAAATGTGTGTGCTGTAATCAGTCATTTGCTCCGAGTTTACTAAGAGCTGATTGGTTGATTGCTTGACTGCTTCATTAATAGTTTGTGCACTTTGAATAACATCATGTGTATTATGTATGGTATTAGAAATCTCCCGATTAAGTAAGCCAAATTCATTTTTTAGGGAAGTATCCATGGTTACCGATAAATCACCACCTGAAACTTTTTTTAGTTTGTTTGTAATGCGCTGAATGCTTTGACTTATATTTAAAATGATAAAAAGTGCAATCAATAAGGAAAGTAACGAAGATAGTAAAACGCTTACAGTGGTAATCACTTTGATTTTATTTGCACTTTCCATGACATTTGTTTTTGGAACTAGAACACAAATTGAAGCATTTACAAAGGAACTTTGACACTCAGAATAAAGGTATTTTGTCCCTTTTATAGTAATATAGAGGGAATTATTTTTTTGTGAAGGAGCATTGTAAAATTCCTGATTAGAAAAATTAAACTTGGATGTAGTCGATGAGGAAAAAATTTCTTTTCCATCATCAAATACATAAGCAATAATCGTGTTTTTACCAAAATTTAAGTGTTCAAGCGTTTCTTTTACAATATCAGTATTGATATCAGCAACGAGTACCGCTTTTTTATTATCTGTGCTCAGTAAGTAAGAACAGGCATAGTCAGTACTGGATAATCCAAAATGTTTATCAATGGAGGCGTGTGTACTCACCCAGTAATTGATTTGCGATGTATTTGATGATAATTCCTCGTAAAACCCCGTTATATCAGGAATTGTTTCTGTAGAAATGGAAGTAATATCATTGGAAGGAATGATATGAAAGGCTTTTATGAAACTGCTATTTTGAAGTACACGCTTAAGGTCAGAAGCAATATTTGTTTTTAACATAGACTGCTTGGTTTCGTCCGTTTGATAGGTTCCATACGTATAATTTGAAATATCGTTGTTTGAAATCACATCAGATGCTTGGATTTGTGCAAATTGAAATTCGCTATCCAAATGATTTACGGCCATCTGAATTGAGTTTTGTGTTGAATTTTCATAATTTGTCATAAGACCGGATGATGTTAATTTATAAGAAAAGACACCAGTAATAATCAAAAAAAGAATGGGGATAAAAAATCCAACAATAAGTCGAAATGCGATACTTTTTGAAAATTGAATGTGTTTTAATTGTTTAGTTTTTGTATTCATATAAGGGTACCCTACTTTCTTTATTTAGTTAGAAACAATAAAAACAGGGTAATTAGAAAATATTATCTTTATCATACAAGATAAATAAAAAAGCTTCAATAAATCTGCAAGATATCGTAAGAATCCCCCCCTTTTTCAAAGCAATCACCCCTTTTTTGCAATTTAATCAAATGATATACTTTTTGTAGAAACAATAAAAACAAAGGACAGGGTTGATTGTATGCAAGAAAAGATAGTAAAAGTCGAACATGTTAACAAAACGTTCCCAGGTGTAAAAGCGCTAAGTGATGTTTCGTTTGAACTATTTGCAGGAGAGGTACTTGCTCTTTTGGGAGAAAACGGAGCTGGGAAATCGACGTTAATGAAAATTCTTAGTGGAGTGTATTCAAAAGATGATGGTTCTATTGAAGTATTTGGAAACGAAATTGAAGAAATGAATCCCAAAAAGGCACAAGAATTAGGAATTGCCATTATACATCAGGAACTTAATATGTGCGGACATTTATCCGTAGCAGAAAATATTTTTCTTGGAAGAGAAAAAACAAAATCCGGAATCCTTTCGGATAAAGAAATGAGGACAGAAGCAAAAAAAATATTAGATAAATTACGTATTAGCATTAATCCAGATACGATTGTAGGTGACTTATCCGTATCCAAGCAGCAAATGGTAGAAATTGCAAAGGCATTATCTACAAATGCTAAAATTCTTATTATGGATGAACCTACGTCGGCTCTTACATCAAAAGAAATTACGGAACTGTTTACGATAATTAAACAACTAAAAAGTGAAGGTTGTGGAATTGTATATATTTCGCATCGCTTAGAAGAATTACAACATATTGTAGACCGTGTAACCATTCTTCGAGATGGTCAGTACATAACGAGTATGAATTTTAAAGATACATCGTTACCTGAAATCATTGCATATATGGTAGGACGTGAAATTAAAGAAAAATTTCCACGAGTAGACTGCCATAAGGGGAAGAAGATACTGGAAGTAAAAAATCTAAATGCTGGAAGGATGGTTCGAAATATTAATTTTGAATTATACGAAGGTGAAATTGTTGGAATCGCTGGATTAATGGGTGCTGGGCGTACGGAGACTACAAGAGCTATCTTTGGAGTAGATCCAAAAGAAAGTGGAGAAATTATTTTGGATGGAACAACAGTTTCCATTTCTTGCCCTATGGATGCAATTAAAGTAGGAATTGTGCTTGCACCAGAAGACAGAAAGAAAGATGGATTGTGTACGAAACTTAGCATTCGTGAAAACATTGCACTTCCAAATCTTGATATTTTATGTAATAAAGTAGGCGTTGTAAATCGAGATAAAGAAAAAGCAATGGTAAAAAAAGCTGAAAAAGAATTACAAATTAAAATGTCAAGTGGTGAGTCGAATGCTGGAAGTCTTTCAGGAGGAAATCAGCAAAAGATAGTGGTTGCCAAGTGGTTGGCAAGAAATTCTAGAGTGGTCATTTTTGATGAACCAACCAGAGGAATTGATGTTGCAGCAAAAGTTGAAATTTATCATCTAATGAATCAATTAAAGAAACAAGGAGTTGGTGTATTATTTGTTTCATCAGAAATGCCGGAGGTTTTGGGAATTAGCGATCGAGTTTTGGTAATGTGTGATGGAAAACTTACGGGTGAGATAAATACAGAAGAAGCAACGCAGGATCTAATTCTAGAGTATGCTACAAAATTTGATAAGAAAGTAAACGAGTAAAGACATAATAAAAAAGACCAAGGAGAGTTGGAAATGAATAAGAAACAAAATCCATTAAAAAAATTAGTAACGGTTCGAGGAATGGGACAGGTAATCACGGTAGCGGTTGGTTTGATTGTTTTATGCATTGTATTTGGAGTGTTAAATCCAAGCTTTTTTTCAAGCAGGAATGTAGCAAATCTGTTAAGGCAAATTGCTCCAGTCCTTTTAATTGGAATTGGTCAATCCTATGTATTAATAACAGGAAATATTGATCTTTCTATTGGTTCGGTGGTAGGAATGAGCTGTATGATTTCTGCAACGCTTATGACAAAAGGAATGAATCCTTGGGTAGCTGTTCTTGTAACTTTATTTTTCTGTATTTTAGTTGGTATCTGCAATGGTTTATTGGTTGCAAAATGTGCACTTCCACCGTTTATTGCAACACTTGGAACGATGACGATTGCAAGAGGAATTGCACAAATTGTAAATAATAACTATAACACGGACTCAATTGGAGAAGGCGCAGAAGATTTTCGAAACTTTTTCTATTATGGAAAAACGTTGGGGTTTTATAATACCATTTGGATTGCTTTGATATTATTTTTGATGTTTAACTTTTTACTAAGTAGGACGAGATCAGGAAGGCATATTTACGCAATTGGAAGCAATATTGAAGCTTCGAAGCTATCGGGCGTTAATATCGTTGGAACAACGATTAAGGCATATATTGTAAGTGGTATTTGTTCATGTACAGTAGGATTAATAATTTGTGCAACAAGTGGTATGGGAACGATGGATGCAGGAAATACATATGAGTTATATGCCGTTGCGGCATCCGTAATTGGTGGTGTTAGTACACTTGGTGGACAAGGAATATTACTAGGAACTGTAATTGGGGCTTCTATTTGGGGAGTACTGCAAAATGGGCTTCAGTTTGTCGGAGCACCGGTTGCAATTCGAAATATTGTAATTGGTATTATTGTTATCGTTTCTGTATTATTGGATGTAATTGTTCGTAGTGGAAAAAAAGTAAAAAAGAGTGAATAAGAAATAATGCTGTAAAAACAGCCTTATTTATAAAAGAAGGAGGTTTCAATTATGAAACGAAAGGTATTAGCAACTATTTTAAGTGTAGCAATGGTAACAGGATGTTTAGTTGGATGTGGCTCAAAGCCAACACAGACAAATTCAGAATCAACATCCGATACAACACAGGAGGCAGATAATACAAATACAGCCACCGATGAAGCAGAAGCCGACACACAGGCAGCAGGTGAAAACTACAAGGTTTATCTAATTACAATGGATCAGATGGATCAATATTGGGCAAACGTTGATAAAGGCTGTCAACAAGCAGTATCCGACTTAGCTGGTGAAGGAAAAACGGTCGAGTATAAGTGGTCAGCACCGGATAAAAAAGATGATGCACAGCAAATTGAAAAGATTAACAATGCAGTTGCAGATGGGGCTCAAGCAATCTTATTAGCAGCAAATGGGCCAACTGCAGTAAACGCATCTCTAAAAGAAGCTCAGGAAGCAGGAGTGAAAATTATTTATGTTGATTCACCAGCAGATTTTGAAGCGGTTCGTACGTTATCTACAAACAATGAAGCAGCAGGAACAACAGCAGGAGAAACATTGATTGCAGCATTAAAAGAAAAAGGAATTACCTCGGGAGATATTGGAATTATTAGTGTAAATACATCGACAGATTCTACAATGAAACGTGAAATGGGTTTCCGTGCAGCTTTTGATGGAACAGAGTTTACCTTATTGGAAACGCAGTATTGTGAAGGAGAAGCTGCTCAATCACAAAATGCGGCTTCTAACTTCTTGGCACAAGGGTGCGTTGGTCTTTATGGATGTAATGAAGGATCTACGGTAGGTGTAGGAAATGCAATCAAAGAAACAGGTGGTCAGGCTCTTGGTGTAGGATTTGATACATCAGATGCAATATTAGAGCTGATTAGTAAAGGATATTTGATTGGAGCTATGGCACAAAATCCGTCTACTATGGGGTATGAAGGAGTTAAAACAGCGGTAAATGCAATTGATGGTGCTGAAACAGGAGAAGATCTGGATACTGGTGTAACAGTAGTAAGCATTGACAATCTTGCTGATTTCCAATAAGAGTTAAAAACTACATTTGGGATTACCATATATGTGGTAATCCCTTTTATATATCTGTTATAAAAGGGAAAGAGCCTATGTATTGGGCAGAATGGAGCATGCTTATATGAGAAGAAATAAAGAAAGAATGATTGCGTGGTCACTTGTAATCAGTATGGTAATGGGAAATACAGCGTTTGCGGCTGTTAATACGAAACCTTCTGAGGATAAAAATGTACTTTGGTCTACTTCATTTGAAGCGGATACTGATTTTAATGATTCCACACTGGAGGTAGATAAAGGAACTAAGGGGATTGATGCGAATTTAAGTGGAACACTTCAAGGAGATATTACATATAAAATTGATTCAAATTCAATAACAGGAAGTGAAGACTACAATAGTAATGAAGGAAAGAAAAATTTGTTTGACTCAGACTCAGGAAGCAAGTTTTTAGCAAATGTGGGAGTTCCAGTAACGGTACAATGGTCTTTAAAAGATGGGGAACAAAAGAAAATTTCGGTATACAAATTGGTGTCTGCAAATGATGCCCAGGAGCGGGATCCAAAAACTTGGAATTTATATGGAAGAAATGAAAGCGATGATTGGACTTTGCTGGATGCAGAATCAAATATTACATTCTCAAACAGATATGAGACAAAGCAATTTCAGATTCCAGAAGAAAGTCAGGGAAACTATAATAGTTATAAATTAGAGATTATAGAGAAATTTGGAAGTGGAAATATGCTTCAGTTTGCAGATATTATGATTGCAACAGGAGATCCTTTGGATAACCAGTACCAGATTGATGGAATGTCTGTTAAAATATCGGATGGTCCAGCTTCTACATGGAATCAAACATCTTCTGTGGGATGGAGTGGAAGTAAAGCACTTGAAACAAAGGGAAGTATATCGGATGACAGTGCATATTCATATGATGTAATTTACAAGGATTTGAATACCCCAGTTACTGCGGATACTTATCTTGAATATTGCATTTTTCCATCGATGTCAAATGGTAATACCTATGATTATCAATTTACGCAAATGTATATGGCAGTGGATCTTAAATTTACAGATGGTACCTATCTGAGTGAATTAGGAGCACTCGATCAAAATGAAAATGGAATAGATCCGGTTTCTCAAGGAAAGAGTCGTACGCTTACAACCAATCAGTGGAATCGAATTTATAGTAACATTGGTACTGTTGCAGTTGGAAAGACAGTGGAACAAGTATTGGTTGTTTATAAGAATGACAGGGTGTTTAGTGAAGGAGACTTAAATGATTTTTTGACCTATTTTGATGATATATCTTTATATACACAAGGGACGGAGCAGGTGGATCATCTTTCGGATTATACCTACATTTTACGTGGTACAAATGATAGTCCTTCGTTTTCAAGAGGACTAACAGCTCCAGCTGTTACCATGCCACATGGATTTAATTTCTGGGTTCCGGCAACAAACTCAGGTGATAATAAGATTTATGATTATCAGGATACACAGATGCGATTTATTACAATTAGCCATGAACCTTCGTATTGGGTAGGAGATAGAGGAACTTGGCAGTTTATGGCAAACACAACTGCTGATGCAGCGACACAAAATCCGGGAACTAGTAATTCGAAAGCAGATTTTTCCCATGAAAATGAAGTTGCGCATGCACATTATTATAGTGTTGAATTTGACAAGGAGAAAGGAACAGCTAGAGGTTCTAAACTTGAAATAACACCAACAGAGCATGCTGCTGTGGTACGATTTACGTACGATTCTGATGTAGATAGCCGAAATGTCATCTTTGATTGCGTAAGGGCAGATGGTGGAATTACATTTAATAATACCAGTGCGAATACTACATTTACTGGATATTCCGACCATACAAGCAATGGTTCAAAACGGATGTATGTATATGGAAGTTTTAATACAAAAGCAACAAATGTAAATACAAGTGGAAAAACGGGAATTGCAAGCTTTTCAGAAGATGTAGTTGAAATGAAAATAGCAACGTCCTATATTAGTGAGGAGCAAGCAAAAAGGAATTTGGAACTTGAGATTAGCGACAGCGAAGGATTTGATGCTATTTATGCAAAGGCACAACAGACTTGGGACGATAAGCTTGGCATTATTTCGGATGTAAAAGGAGCAACGTATGAGGAATTAGTAACGTTATATTCTTGTATGTACCGTTTGTTTGCATATCCGAATGTAATGTCTGAAAATACCGGAACTAATGAAGCACCCATATGGGAGTATAAAAGCCCTTATCGTAGTAATGATGCGGAGTCGGTAGAAGGGAAAATCTATATTAACAATGGGTTTTGGGATACATATCGTACCGCTTGGGCAGCGTATGGAATTCTAACACCATCGGATGAATCTGAAATGTTAGATGGATTGGTACAGCATTATAAGGATCAGGGATGGGTTCCAAGATGGATTGCACCAGGTGGGACAAATAGTATGGTTGGAACAAGTAGTGATGTTATTTTTGCAGATGCTATGGTGAAGGGAATTAGCTTTGATTATGAAGATGCGTATGCATCTGCTCTTCGAAATGCAGCATGTGTTTCTACAAATCTCACAAATGGTGGACGTGCAGAATTAGATACGGGTATTTTTCTAGGATATACGCCAGGAAGCGGGCAGGATTTCTCATGGTCAATGGAAGGCTATATCAATGACTTTGGTATCTCACAGATGGCTAAAGTATTAGCGGAAAAAGAAAGTGATCAAATAAAGAAGCAAGATTATGAGGCAGACTATCAGTATTATGTAAATCGAGCAAAAAATTATGTCAAATTATTTGATGATTCGGGTGAAACTGAATTGGATGACTGGCTTCGTGGAAAAACAAAAAATGGGGAGTGGACAACTGCAAATTATACGAACAATGTGTTTGATCCACTGTTCTGGGGAAATGATTATACAGAAACCAATGCCTATAATATGTCTGTTTCGGTTCCACAAGATGGGCAGGGATTAGCCAATTTGTATGGTGGAAATGATAAATTAGCAAATAAATTAGATAGCATTTTTGAAACAAATGATATTTACAATGGATATGGAGCAAGTAATAGTGTTGGTGGTATTCATGAACAAAAAGAAGCAAGAGAGGTGAAACTAGGTCAATATGGACATAGTAATCAGCCATCTCACCATATTATTTATATGTATAATTATACTGCACAGCCATGGAAAACCCAAAAGTATGCACGTGATGTCTTAGAACGCTGTTATACGGGAGGAACCTTTGGTCAAGGTTATATTGGTGACGAAGATAATGGAGAAATGTCGGCTTGGTATATTTTATCTTCACTTGGATTTTATCCAGTTAGTATGGGAAGTGATGAATATGCAATTGGTTCACCTCTTTTTGACGAAGTGACGCTTAATTTAGAAGGTGGAAAGAAACTGGTAATCAAAGCAAATAACAATAGTAAACAAAATGTATATGTGCAGAGCATGAAGGTAAATGGTGAAGACTATACGAAATCATATATCAAACATAAGGATCTCATAAATGCGGATTCCATTGAGTTTAGCATGGGAAGTACTCCAAATAAGGAATGGGGAAGTAGCGAAGAAAATCTTCCAACCTCATTAACTGCAAAAGGAGAAACACCAGAAGCGTATGATGATATTATGAAAAGTGATGCAAAGGTCGTTGAGACAGCAACAAATGCAGCCGTTAAGGTATATTTTGATGAACTGGTATCAGATGTTACGAATGCTACGAACTTAATCGATAATACTTCATCAACTGAAACAGTCATTCCAAGTGACTCTCTTATTACCTATAATATAGACAAAGCAAAGACGGCAGAACTATTTACGTTGACCTCCTCAATGGATCCAGCAAGTACTCCAAGTAGTGTTAAATTGTATGGAGCAAGCGATGGAGGAGAATGGGTATTACTTGCTGAGTATGACAATTTGGAATTTAAATGGGCAAACTATACAAGACCGTTCGTAATACCAAAAGATAAACAAGGCGAGTATGAGCATTATCAATTTGAGTTTAGTGGGGGTATATTAGCCGAAGTTGAATTATTATCATACGCAAATGAGCTTAAGGATCGTCAGAGCCTTGGCAATCTGATTCAAGCGGCAAAGGATATGGATCTAAGCAGTGCTTTGCCTACATTAGTCTCGGCATTGAATACGGCAACTGCAAGTGCAATAGCAATTTATGAAATTGAAGATTTAATGATTCAGGAGTATACCGATGCATATAATGCATTGAAAAATATGATTACTGTTGTGAATGGAGCGTATAGTAAAGCCAATAGTATAATTCAAGCAGAAAATTTTGATTCGGGGAACGTATCCATAGATAAAAAAGATGAAGTTCCCAATAATATTGGCGGAGTTAAACAGGATTACTGGGCTAGCTATAAAAATGTATTATTCTCAGGGAATATTAACTCTTTAAAAATGTATTATGCAGCACAAGGCAGTGATGCGGGTGGCTGGACAGAAATTTATATCGATAGCATAAATGAGGCAAATTTAGTAGGAACCATTCAAAATCCAATTACGGCGGATACTGGTTGGGATACCTATAAAATGACTTCTGGAGATCTTGATAAAGTAGTAAATGGACTTCATGATGTATATTTGGTATTTCGTAACGATGGAACGCATGGATACGTAGCAAATGCTGATTGGTTTCAATTTGATGGTAATTGCATAATCACAGCTCAGGCTAGCGGACATGGACGTGTGCAGGTGACAAATGATTTGGTAGCTTTTGGCGGAGAAAGTCAGATTACGATTACACCAGACGATGGATTTATAGTATCTGAGCTTATGATTAATGGGAACACAGTTGATTATGATGGCAGTGGAAGTTATCAGGTATCCAATATTCAAGATAATGTATATGTGACTGTTATATTCCAGTCAGTGTCGGATCCAACACCAACGCCAACACCAACGCCAACACCAACACCAACACCGGATCCAGGATCTGGGGATATTCCTCCAGCAATTGGCGGAACGCCAACTCCATCGGAAGATGCGGATGATGAAACAGGCGATACTGGAAGCATAAGCTTACCTGAGAAGAATGAAATAATGGTTCAAGGTGAGAGTATGTATAAAGTAACAAAAGCCAGTGCAACAAGTAAAACTGTTTCGTATATGGGGGTCATTGATTCCAAAGAAACAACCGCGAGGGTTCCAAATACCATTAAAATTAATGGAGTTACTTTTAAGGTAACATCCATTGATGCCAGTGCTTTTAAATTTGATAATACCATAAAGAAAATCGTTATCGGAAAAAATGTTAAAAGAATTGGAACAAAGGCATTTGCGGGAGCAAGTAATCTGAAAGTAATATACATTCGTTCAACAAAGATTACAAAGCTTGGAAGCAATGTATATATGAATATTCCTAAAAATACCGTAATTAAAGTGCCAAAAGCAACTTATAAAAAATATGCAAAATTATTCCGTAAGAATGGTCTTAACAAAAAGGTTAAAATTGTAAAAATAAACTAACAAGTAATCAAGGAAATATTTTAACGATACCAATTAATAGACAACTTAAGAATCTTTGCTTTGGAAGAGGCGATGTATTTATTGCACCGGTTAGGAATGCCAGTCTCTCGAATGATGCAGGAATAATTGGAGCAGCAAAATTAGGGGATCGTTAAGGAAAGAAATTTAACAATAGTTGATTGCAAGCAAGTAGAAAGGATTAAAAGGATTAAAATGAATACCGCTAAACCTATACATTATTAAGGGATAGCGGTATTTTTGTATAAAGAAAAGCAACCTGTGAAAAGAGTACTTAAAAGTGTTAATCCTTTGAATATAAAAATTTTCTTGTGAGCATCTAGCATCCTGGGCAAAATAATGGTATCATTATAAAAGATTGGCCTACATTAGAAACTAGTATACATATGGAGAAAAGATGAAATATATAAAGCAAGTTGTTATAATTTTAGTTGTAACATTTTTGGGAGAACTGTTAAAATATGTTATACCACTTCCGATACCAGCAAGTATTTATGGGTTTGCACTTATGCTAATAGCATTAAAAACAGGATGGATTTCAATCGATTCTGTTCGAGAAACAGCTATTTTTTTAATTGAAATAATGCCGTTGATGTTTATACCGGCAGCTGTTGGATTAATGGATTCATTTGAAACCTTACGTTCTATGCTGATCCCTGTTGTTGTAATTATCATAGTTTCGACAGTTGCTGTTATGGCGATTTCGGGAAAAGTTACGCAGTTTGTGATTCGGCTAGAAAAGAGGAATAAAAAGTGATACAAGAAATGTTAAAAAATTCAATTTATTTTGGTATAATGATTAGTATACTAGCTTATGTGATTGGACTGGTAATACAGAAAACGTTTAAATTACCGATATTCAATCCACTACTTATTTCAATCATAATTATTATTGCATTTCTTTTGTGTTTTAACATTGACTATGATAGTTATTATGAAAGTGCAAAACATTTAAGTTTTTTACTTACACCAGCAACCGTATGCTTAGCAATTCCATTGTACGAGGAATTTGAATTATTACAAAAAAATATGAAAGCAATTATGGCAGGATTACTATCTGGTGTAATGACTAGTCTTGTCTCTATTCTGCTTTTATCTGGTTTTTTTCATTTGAGTCATAGCCAATATGTTACCCTTTTACCAAAATCTATCACAACAGCGATAGGAATTGGAGTTTCCGAAGAACTAGGGGGTATCGTTACAATTACGGTAACCGCTATTATTGTTACAGGGATATTTGGGAGTATCATTTCTGAAAAAGTGTGTCGATTAGTTGGTATTCAAGAGCCAATTGCAAAAGGAGTGGCGATTGGTTCCGCGGCACATGTCATTGGAACGGTAAAAGCAATGGAAATGGGAGAAGTGGAAGGTGCGATGAGTAGCTTATCAATTGGTGTAGCGGGATTATTAACTGTGGTAGGAGCGTCCGTATTTACTAACTTTTTGTAAAAAAGTGTTTTTATTAAAGAGGTCATTTGAAATGTAAAAGTGAATTGCACTTATTATATAATGAATAACTATAACAAATGAAAAGGAGTAATATAATATGTTATTTAAGAAAAAAGGAACCTGTGCAGAAATGGGGTGTGTAGTTACATATGTGGAAAATGCACTCAATGGAGTGGAAACACCTTTGCCAACAAGTTCTTATGATGTACATAGTAAGGTGATTGGGCAGTTTGATAAACTTTTGAAAAATGAAAAACGTATGTCGGTAGCGGCCAAAGAGATTTTGGAGATAGCAAGTACAATCAGCAATTTTGATTTAGGAATGACACATATTTCACAGCAGCTAATGGTGTTTGCGGAGGAAATGCAAGGACTTAGTGCTTCTAACTTGGCCATTGTGGAAGAAACAACAGCTACTATGACTCAAGTGACAGAAACGATTGATTCTACTGCAGATACGCTGGAAAACCTTGTAATGGACTCAAAGCAATTAGGAGACAAAAATAATGAAAGTCAAAATCTCTTAAAAGAAGTTACTAATTTAAAGGAAAATGTAATTGAAGATACTACCAATATGAATGTTAAAATTGATCAATTAGTTGGATTAGCAAGTGAAGTTGGTAAGGTGGTAGAAAGTGTGCAAGGAATTGCAAATCAGACAAACTTACTGGCATTAAATGCTGCAATCGAAGCTGCGAGAGCAGGCGAACATGGAAGAGGGTTTTCTGTTGTTGCAGAAGAAGTACGTAAATTAGCAGATGATACAAAGCAAAACTTAGATGGAATGCGCGAATTTGTGGATAATATTTATTTGGCTGCAAAAGAGGGTAAAGTAAGCATGGAGCGAACGCATGAATCTACAAATCAGATGAGTTTAAAAATTGATTTGGTTTCCGGTACTGTTAATTCCAATATTGAAATGCTGCAGGGATTAATTGCTAGTGTGAATGACATTGGAACCTCAATGCAGGGAGTCAAAGTTGCTGCATCTGAAATAACACAGGCGATGGAGTCATCTAGTATGGATGCACAACGATTAAGTGAAATGACGCAAAGTATTCATGAAGACGCAATCGAGAGTGTGGAATACGCAAGAAATATTTCGGAAATTGATGATAAATTGTCTTCGGTTGTAAACGAACTTTTCAAAGGATTAAGAGATGGTAAGCATGCCATAAGCAATGAAGAAGTACAAAATGTTATTAGGAAAGCAAAACAGGCGCATCTTGGCTGGTTGGACAAGGTGGAAGGTATGCTCCGAATAATGCAAGTGACACCAATTCAGACCAATTCGAATAAATGTGCATTTGGACATTTTTACAATGCATTAGAGGTTACGCATCCTAATTTGGAGAAAGAATGGAAAAAAATTGATGTGCTGCACCATGAATTTCATGGTATGGGTGATGCGATTATTGAAAAAATTAATAGTAATGATCATGAGAATGCAGAGAATCTTTTTGCTCATACCAAAGAAATTTCAAAGAATCTAATTGAATTATTAGATACAATAGATAAGAAAATTGATCGAATGACCGCGGAAGGAAGCAATATATTTGAATAGAAACTATAGTTTATAATATAAAATAGGGCTATTATACACAAGTGAATCCATACAATGTTTGGAAGTTTGACTTCAAAGCGCTGTATGGATTCACTTTTTTATGGTATAAGAAAATTGTTTGTACATTATTTTATTTTTGGTGTGTTTAATAATAGTTCAAATGTGGAATTCTTAGATTCGAGCAGGTGTTTTCGCATGGCGTCAGAAGCTCCAACCCAATCCTTTTTCAGACATGCTTTTATGATATCGAGATGTTCCCCATGTGTGCGAATTAATCGTTCTGAAGTGCAATTTCCAGTCATTACGCGAAATCGTAAATTTTGGTTATGAATGAGAGAATAGCATTGTTTTATATAGGTATTTGGAATGCTATCCATAATCATAGCATGAAATCGATCATCCAAAGAATAAATATCTTGATTTGATAAGTTTTCAAGTGGCTGATGAAAGAGTTGATAGAAATCCAATAAGGTAGTTCCATCAAATGTATAGCCGTAATTCATTACAGCATAAGGTTCAAACAGTAATCGGATTTCGAATATCATATTCATTTCCCCGAGAGAAAGCGAGGATACCATAATTCCTCTTTTGGGAAGTATGGTAATGAGTCCTTCTTGTTCCAGACGGCTAAGTGCATCTCGGATAGGAGTTCGGCTTACGTTAAATTCTTCGCGTAACAATTCTTCACTGAGTAGAGTTCCTGGCATATATTCACAAGAAATAATTTTTTCTTTTATTAGGTTATAAGCATAGAGCTTTAAACTTTCTTTTTGCATAGTGATACTCCTTTCAAAATACATCCACATGATGATGTATGCAACAGAAGTAATTATAATACTAGTTTCCCAATATTGCAATAGTATATTCGATTGATATCAAGCATAAATATGTAAAAATTCTATATAAAACGATAAAAAGTAAAAAATATATGAAATAAAAACGAAAAAATATTAAAAACAGCTTGACATATTATGCAATATGCTTTAGATTATGATGTATACAACATGTATACAACAGAATTACGGAGGAACAATATGAAAGCAATATCAATTGACGCACCGGGAAAGGTTTCTATAAAAGAAATAGAAAAGCCAGTGCAAAAAAAAGGGGAAGCGTTACTGAGAGTACTGTATGGTGGAATATGTGGAAGTGATTTGGGCTCATACCGGGGCACATTTGCATATTTTTCTTATCCAAGAGTACCTGGGCATGAGTTTTCAGCTGAGATTGTTGAGATTGAGGATAATGATAAGGGTTTGAAACCCGGTATGATTGTTACTTGTAACCCTTATTTTAACTGTACAGAATGTTATTCTTGTCAAAAGGGGTTATTAAATGCCTGTATGGATAATCAGACAATGGGTGTTCAACGGGAAGGTGCATTTGCAGAATATATCACTATGCCAATTGAACGAATTTATG
The DNA here is from genome assembly GCA_041821315.1 of Velocimicrobium sp. Classification (GTDB taxonomy): domain Bacteria; phylum Bacillota; class Clostridia; order Lachnospirales; family Lachnospiraceae; genus DIGJ01. The sequence goes on from JBGUEO010000001.1 coordinate 198,546, forward strand.
ATGGTAAGGGACTTGATCCGAAAACATTGGCTTTAATTGAACCATTTTGTATAAGCTACCATGGAGTGAGTAGAGGAAATGTTACAAAAAATGATAGCGTATTGGTAATCGGTGCTGGTACAATTGGTGTTTTAGCAGCCGTAGCAGCAAAAGCAAAAGGAGCCAACGTATATATTGCCGATGTTGCTAATGGAAAATTAGAGTATGCAAAACAATTTGGAGTAGATGGTGTGATTTTGAATTCTTCACAGGAGTCATTTGACGCACAGGTAGCAGAAATTACAAATGGAAATGGGTTTGATGTTACCATTGAAGCTGTTGGTCTTCCATCGACTTTCCAAAATTGTATCGATGCAGCTTGCTTTGGCGGAAGAGTTGTACTAATTGGTGTAGGAAAGAAAAATCTTGATTTTAACTTTACAATGATTCAAAAGAAGGAATTGAATGTATTTGGTTCGAGAAATGCATTGAAGAAGGATTTCTTAGAATTAATTGACTTGGTAAAAGAGGGAAAAGTACCATTAGCAAAGATTGTTACAAATACGTATGGATTTGACGAAGCAGAAAAGGCATTTTCAGATTTCGATCAAAATGCAGGAAATATGTTAAAAGTAGTGATAGACTTTACCAAATAGGTGTAGCTATAGAAGAGATGAAACAAAACCATTAAATTGAGAATCGAAAGGGGTATTACAATGAAATTAAGAAAATTAGCAGCGTTAGCAATGAGTGTTATTATGGTCGCAAGTTTAACTGCTTGTGGAGGAACGGATACTAAAACAGGAGAAACAAACAATAAGACAAATACGCAAGAGACAAACAAGGATGAAACGGTATCAAGTGGTGATGTAATAAAGATTCAAGTGGGATATGAAAATGCAACATCAGAGCCAGCTGCTCTTGCTGTTGAAAAGTGGGCTGAGTTAGTAAAAGAGAAAAGTAATGGAACCATGGAATTGGAATTGTTTCCAAACTCTGCATTAGGTAAAAAAACGGAACTAATTGATCAGATGATTATGGGTGAACCAATTATTACAGTTGCAGATGGTGCGTTCTTAGCCGATTATGGTGTAGCTGATTTCGGTATTTTCTATGCACCATTTATGTTTGATAACTGGGATGAAGAGTGGGCAGTCATTGCGAGTGATTGGTATGCAAATCTTTGCAATCAGTTAGCAGAAAAAGCGCAGATCCGTATTCTTTCTTCCAATTGGATCTATGGAGCACGAAATATCATGTCTACAAAGCAAGTTGTAACTCCAGAGGATATTTCTGGTGTCAAATTACGTGTATCTTCGAATAAACTCTCTATTTCTAGCTTTGAATCTTTGGGAGCATCTGCAGTTGGAATGGATATGGGAGATGTATACCAAGCATTACAGGCAGGTACAATAGATGGAGTAGAAAACCCAATTACATCATTAGCAAACAGAAGCTTTCAGGAAGTGGCAAAATATGTAGTGAAAGATGAACATATCTTAGCAACCTCTATGTGGATTTGTGGAGATGGATTCTATAACACCTTAACAGATGAACAGAAAACAATTTTGTCGGATACTGCAAACGAGGCAGGAATATATAATAACGGATTACAAGCAGATGCAGAAGAAACAGCAACTCAATTGTTGATTGATGCAGGTGTTACCATTACTGAATTAACACCAGAACAAAAAGCGGAGTGGGTAGAAGCTGGACAAAAATTCTATGATTCTGCTGCAGATGTATTAGGTTGGAGTGAAGGTTTATACGATACCGTAAAGGCTGCAGGAGCAAAGTAATTCCTAGGATAATTTAGATAGGAGTAAGACATGAATAAAAATAGTAAACTATTTAAAACATTAATTAATTTAGATATCATGATTGCATCTGTGGCACTCATTATATTGGTAGGATGTACTTTCACTGGTGTTATTATGCGATATGTAGTCGGGAATCCGTTTGGATGGATTGAGGAAATTCAGGCATTTTTAATTGTATGGGTGGTATTTCTTGCAGGTGGTGCCGCATATCGTACGGGAAACCATGCATCCATTGAAGTTTTGTATGAGTTATTTCCAAATAAAATACAAAAGGTAATTCGGATGTTTATTGGAGTTATTGTTACTGTTGTACTTGGATACTTGTGTTGGACAAGTATCCGGTACTTACAACTATTCTTGCAAACTGGAAGAGGTACTGCTGTATTGCAGATTCCGTTTGTGTACATCTATAGCGTCGTGCCATTTTCATGTGTGTTACAGATTTTTAATTATTTTTTAGTAAATGTGTTTGGATATGACGATGAAATTGAAAAATTAGTGGAGGTAAGTGAAGATGAATAATATGGTTTTATTATGCGCAATCATACTGCTCGTATTACTCTTTCTGAAAGTTCCTGTATATATATCGGTTCTTTCTGCATCCGCTGTTTATTTCCTAGGCACAATGGGAGCAAATTCACCGATTTTTGCACAAAAAGTAATTAGTGGAACAGAAGGGCTGTCACTTCTTGCAATTCCATTTTTTGTTTGTGCCGGTATCTTTATGAATTATACTGGTGTAACGAAACGAATTATGAATTGTTGTGAAGTGTTAACGGCACGTATGCCAGGAGGACTTGCACAGGTTAATGTCTTGCTTTCTACATTGATGGGTGGATTGTCTGGTTCGAGTCTTGCAGATGCCGCAATGCAATGCAAGATGTTAGTTCCAACAATGGAGAAGAAAGGATATTCTAAACCTTTTGCAACGGTAATTACGGCAGCATCAGGAATGGTAGTGCCTTTGATTCCGCCAGGGGTTGGTCTTATTATCTATGGATGTATTAATAATATTTCGATTGGTAAATTGTTTATCGCTGGAATTGGACCTGGAATTGTACTATGTGTAACGTTAATGATTTTCGTTCACTTTTTGTCAAAAAAACGTGGGTATAAACCGATTCGAACGGATAAAATTACTGTATCGGAAAAGATTGCGGCAATTAAACCGGCGTTCTTTCCACTGTTACTTCCTATTATAATAATAGGAGGGGTACGTATTGGAATCTTCACCGCATCCGAAGCAGGGACAGTTGCTATTGTATATGCTCTTATCTTAGGATTGTTTTATCGTGAATTAAATTTTAAAAATATATGTGCTGGATGTAAGGAAACAGTTACCACGACAGCTTCAATTATGTTAATTGTTGCAGCAGCATCTGCCTTTTCTTGGATTTTAACAAAGGAGCAGATTCCACAGCAATTTTCAGCTTGGATGATAGCTAGTATTCATAACAAGTATGTATTTTTAATAATGGTAAATGTTTTTCTATTATTTGTAGGTATGTTTATTGAAGGAAATGCTTCCATGATTGTTTTGGCACCGTTGCTGGCGCCAGTTGCAGCGGCATATGGTATTAATGATGTGCATTTTGCAATGATTTATATCTTTAACTGTACAATTGGTGCATTTACACCACCAATGGGTACACTTATGTTTGTTACTTGTGGTATCACAAAATGTCGAACCAAAGATTTCATCAAGGAAGCGGTGCCGTTTTATGTACTGTTTGCAGTAGATATTGTTGTGTTGACGTATATTCCTCAACTTACAACATTTTTAGTGGATATATTCTATTAAATAAAACGATGTTACTGCCTTAAATTCACAATGGTGTTGATAAGGCAGTTTCTTTTATTCAAGAAAGCAAGGTGTTTATTGTATGAGAGAGAGAGAATTTGTATCAGATTTGGTAAGTGATGTTAAATTGCCAAGGATGTTTAAGGTCAAACAAATATTTGAGCGACCAAAAATAGAAGCAGAGGAAATTCCGCAAATAATAAATGAGCTTTTATCAGAAGAAAAGTTTTCTTCTAAGATTAAGCCAGGAATGAAGATTGCAATTACAGCAGGATCGAGAGGTATTGCAAATGTGGCTCTTACAACTAAGTGTATTGCAGATTTTGTGAAATCTAGAGGCGGAATGCCTTTTATTGTACCTGCTATGGGAAGCCATGGAGGTGCAACTGCAAAAGGACAAAAAGAGATACTAAAAGGATATGGAATTACGGAAGAAACCATGGAATGCCCAATTATTTCTTCTATGGAAGTTAAAAAAATCGGAATAAATGAAGAAGGAATGGATGTATTTATTGATAAAAATGCGGCGGAAGCGGATGGAATCATTTTAGGATGCCGCATCAAACCACATACTGCATTCCGGGGATCTTATGAAAGTGGAATTATGAAAATGATGGCAATCGGCCTTGGAAAGCAGCATGGTGCAGAAGTCTGTCATGAAGCTGGTTTTAAAAATATGGCTAAATATGTACCAATGTTTGGACGTGCAATCATTCAAAACGCCCCCATCTTATTTGCGGTTCCTACGATTGAAAATGCATTCGATGAGACTTGCATGATTGTTGCAGTAAATGCCGATGAAATCGTTGAAAAAGAACCAGCTTTATTAAAGATAGCATTTGCAAACATGCCCCGAATCTGGGTGGATGAATGTGATGTTTTGATTGTTGATCAAATAGGGAAAAACTTTAGTGGAGATGGAATGGATCCCAACATTACTGGAACTTTTTGTACGCCATATGCAACAGGTGGCATTAAGGCTCAAAGAGTTTGTGTTTTGGATTTGAGTCCAGAAACCCATGGAAATGGAATTGGACTTGGATATTCTAGTGCAACAACAAAACGTGTATTTAACCAACTGGACTTAGCATCCATGTACCCCAATGCGATTACTTGTACCGTTTTAGGTGGAGTGCGGATACCAATTGTGATGGAAAGTGACAAAGAGGCGATTCAGGTTTGTATTAGAACCTGTAATGAAATCGATAAAAAGAATGTAAGAGTTGTAAAGATTCCAAACAGCTTGCATTTGGAACATATTATGTTATCGGAAGCATATTATGAAGAAGCAAAAAATCATCCGAACTTAGTGATTGAAAGTGAACCTGAAGATCTCCCATTCAATAATAATGGAGATTTATGGTAATAAATATATAGGTATGATTAAAATGGAGGCATAGGATGAATACAAAAATAAAAGAAACAGTAATGCAGTTTGGCGAAGGTGGATTTTTACGTGGGTTTGTAGATTATTTCTTTCATAAATTACAAGAACAAGGACTGTATGAAGGAAAAATTGTTGTCGTACAGCCAATTGAACATGGTATGTGTGACTTACTTTCTAAACAAAATTGTGAATATAATTTATTTTTAAGAGGTGTTGAAAATGGTGAGGTAGTAAATGAACATACTCATATTACTTCAATTTCCAGAACAATTAATCCGTACACACAATTTAATGATTATTTAGAATTGGCAGAAAATTCTGATTTGCGTGTAATTGTATCCAATACGACGGAAGCAGGCATTGAATATATTGGTACTGAAACACGAAATGATCGTCCAGCAAAGTCATATCCAGCCAAATTAACACAATTTTTATATCATAGATTTGAATTAAAACTCCCGGGATTTATTATACTTCCATGTGAATTGATTGATAACAATGCGGACAATTTAAAGAAGTGTATTCTAAAATATGCTGACCTTTGGAATTTAGGTGAAGCATTCAAAGATTGGCTGATTGCAGAAAATGATTTTTGTAATACCTTAGTGGATCGTATTGCAACTGGTTATCCAAAGGATGAAGTGGAAGCTATGACAGAACAAATCGGTTATGTGGATCAATTAATTGATACGGCAGAAATTTTTCATTTATGGGTCATTGAAGGAAATCATGAAGAAGAACTTCCCTTTAATAAAGCTGGATTTCATGTGGTGTGGACAGATAATGTAAAACCTTATAAAAAAAGAAAGGTGCGCATTTTGAATGGTGGTCATACGGCTATGGTTCTGGGAGCCTATCTATATGGTCTAAAAACAGTGGGTGAATGTTTGTCTGATGATAAGGTAAGTGCATTTTTAAAAAAATGTATGTTTGATGAAATTGTTCCAACCTTAGGAAATACCGATGTCGATATTAAATTTGCGAACGATGTATTGGAGCGTTTTTCAAATCCATTTATCAAACATCAATTATTATCCATCGCATTGAATTCAGTAAGTAAATTTCAAGTGCGTGTACTTCCTACCATTTTAGAGTACAAAGAAAAATTTGGAAGTTATCCGATTGCATTGACATTTTCTATGTCAGCATTGATTGCGTTTTATCGAACCGATGATAGCAATGATAATCCGGAAATTATGGAGTTTATGAAGAAGGCAACGGTCAAAGAAATCTTGGAAAGAACCGATTATTGGCAAGCGGATTTAAGCGATATGATTCCGATAGTTGAAGCACATTACAACTTGATTAAAGAGAAAGGAATGGCAGCAGCTTTTGATGCTATATTGCTAGGATAAGAGGAAAAATCATGCAAGATATAATTAAAATTCATCCAACGGATAACGTAGTGGTAGCGCTTAAACCCATTCAAAAAGGTGAAGTGTTTACAATCGATGGATTTAAGATTGCTGCAAAAGAAGAAATTCAGCAAGGCCATAAAATTGCAATTTGTAGTATAGGTTTAGGTGAAGAGGTCATCAAGTATGGGTTTCGAATCGGATATAGCAAGCAAAAGATAGAAGCTGGAGAATCGGTTCATATTCATAATCTAAAAACTGGGTTAGGTGATTTGCTTGAATATTCTTATAATCCTACAAAAGTAAATCTGAAAGAAACAAAGCACTCTTATTTTGATGGCTATCGAAGAGAAAATGGAACAGTAGGTGTTCGAAATGAAATATGGATTATTCCTACGGTGGGTTGCGTAAATTCCATTGCGCAAAGTCTTGAAAAAAGTGCAAAGGCACTAATTAAAGGTTCGGTAGAAGAAATCGTAACATTTACACATCCATACGGATGTTCTCAAATGGGCGACGACCAGGAAAATACTAGAATTGTCTTGGCAGATATGATAAAACATCCGAATGCTGGTGGTGTTTTAGTACTTGGACTTGGCTGCGAAAATAGTAATATTTCGATTTTGAAAGACTATATTGGTGATTATGATCCCAACCGGGTTAAATTTCTTCAATGCCAAGATATAGAAAATGAAATGGAAGAGGGTATGAAACTGCTTGATGAATTAGCATCTTTTGCAGGAACCTTTTCAAGAGAAAAAATTGATGCAAGCGAGCTAATTATTGGCATGAAATGTGGAGGATCGGATGGATTATCTGGAATCACTGCAAATCCGATTGTTGGGAGCTTTTCTGATTTATTGATTGCAAAAGGTGGTACAACTATATTAACAGAAGTCCCGGAAATGTTTGGAGCAGAAACATTACTTATGAATCGTTGCGAGACAAAAGAATTATTTAATAAAACAGTAGATTTAATCAATAATTTTAAAAATTATTATACCAGCCATAACCAAACAATTTATGAAAATCCATCCCCTGGAAACAAAAAAGGTGGTATATCTACGCTAGAAGATAAGTCCCTAGGGTGTACGCAAAAGTCAGGAAGTGCATTGATTAGAGGCGTCCTTGATTATGGAGAAATTGTTACTCAAAGAGGGTTGAATCTTTTAAGTGCACCGGGAAATGATCTAGTGGCTTCTACTGCGTTAGCCATTTCAGGAGCACACATTATCCTATTTACGACAGGTAGAGGAACACCATTTGCTTCACCGGTTCCTACCGTGAAACTCTCTAGCAATACAAAAATTTCTGAATTTAAGAGTAGCTGGATTGATTTCAATGCAGGAAAAATGATTGAGGATACAACAAAAGAGGAACTTGTTAATCAACTCTTTGATTATGTATTAAAAGTTGCATCCGGTGAAAAAGTGAAGGCAGAAATCGCAGGATTTCATGATATGGCTATCTTTAAACAAGGGGTAACTTTGTGATAGACGTATAAACAAATAAAAACTCTATTTCCAGATGGTTTTATAGCCGTCGGAAATAGAGTTTTTGTAGTGCTCGTGTTAGAATAAATGGCTAATATCCATGTAGTCAGGAATTCCGTTGTTATATTTGATAGTTGCCTCACCTTGTATTAAAGGATATAAATAATCATAAAATTCTTTTGTAATATCGTTTCCTTCTTTTGAAATCCATTCGAGTGGTACTCGTCTCTCAATGTTTGCAATAGATTCAATTTCCCTGGTAGCTGTTTTTATTTTATAGGGACAGTCTGAAGTGGTTAAGCGTTCCATTGTAATCATTATAGCAGATTCATTCTCAAGTGCAGAAGATACTGCTGCCTCACCTACGTGAAAAGATTCATCTAAGTCAGTTTTTGAAGCAATATGCATCGAGCATCGTTGGAGCACATTTAGTTCAATGCTTCTTGTTTTACAGCCAAAGGCATTTGCTACAATATGTTCAAGTGCTTTTCCAGTACCATTGTGTATTACATGCCCAAATACATCCTTTTTAGGAGCGAAAGTAGCTGTTGTCTCATGGCAAAAGTTAGAGTCATCGATGAAATTCCCATTTTTATCATGGATACCTTCAGAAACAGCAATAATAATATTTTTTCTTTTTTCAAATAGGGATTTAATGGAATGCAAGAAATTAGGGATGTCAAAAATGACTTCAGGAAGATAGATTAAATCAGGAGAGGCTCCATAGCTTGTACGGGAAAGTGCAGTAGCGGCAGTAAGCCATCCGGCATTTCGTCCCATAACTTCGACAATGGTAACCGATTTGGTAGTATAGATCATAGAATCATGAATGATTTCTAGCATGCTAGTTGCGACAAATTTGGCTGCAGAGCCAAAACCAGGCGTATGGTCAGTCCCATACAAATCATTATCAATTGTTTTTGGTATTCCGATAAAATGGATGGAAGAATTATGCAAAAGGGCATAGCGTGAGAGTTTCATCACGGTATCCATAGAATCATTTCCACCAATATAAAAAAAATCGGTAATTGCAAGCTTTTTAAAAGTTGAAAAAATAACTTCATATTCTGTTATTACAGTCGTTTGAGTCGCGTTTGACGGGATTTGTGGGAGTTTATAGCGGCAAGAGCCTAGATACATAGCTGGGGTGTGCAGTAATTTCAATAATAAGTCTGCGGATTTAAATATATTCGTAAGTTCAAGATAGCGACTCTTAAGTAAGCCTTCAATGCCATTAATCGTACCATATATGTGTTCAAATGAATGAGTTTCCATTGCTTTGGAAATCACTCCGGCAAGGGAAGCGTTAATCGCGGCGGTGGGACCACCGGATTGTCCTATCATACAATTGCGCTGGTTCATAGCTAAAATACCTCCTAAATAAAGTGTGTTCAATTCAAGTTTCATAGAAAGATTTGGACGAGCCATACCTATTTAAGCATATTTTGCGCAAAATGTCTAATAGTTTTTCTTATGTTGTTTGAGCTTTTGATAATTACTAGAAAATATGAAGGTTCAGTGGTATAATTTACATGGAACGATGGAAAAATAAAGAAAAGTATAAGGAGAAAAAGTATGAAAGCATATGAGAGATTGCTTCGATACGTAGTGGTAGCCACTGCAAGTGATCCAAAAAGTCTGACCGTACCAACTACAAATGTTCAGTTTGACTTAGGAAATAAACTACTAGAAGAGTTAAAAAGCCTTGGAATAGAAGATGCAAGAATGGATGAAAAATGTTATGTATATGGATCTATTCCAGCTACAAAAGGCTATGAGAAAAAGACAAAAATTGGGTTTATTGCACATATGGATACAGCACCTGATTTTTGTGGAGAAAATGTTTTGCCACAAATCATTGAAGATTATGATGGGGGAAAGGTAGTACTTGGAACAAGTGGACGAGTTCTTGATCCAAAAAACTTTCCACATCTTAAAAACCTAAAGGGAAGAACTTTAATTACAACAGATGGAACGACATTGTTAGGGTCGGATGACAAATCTGGGATTGCTGAAATCATGACGATGATTGAACGCATCCAAAAGGAGAATATTCCACACGGAAAGATATCCATAGGATTTACACCCGATGAAGAAGTAGGGGCTGGCGCCGATCATTTTGATGTGTCAGGATTTGGCGCTGAATTTGCCTATACCGTAGATGGTGGAGAAGAAGGAGAAATTGTATACGAAAATTTCAATGCCTGTGAAGCCATTTTTGAAGTGAATGGATTCAATGTGCATCCAGGAAGTGCGAAAGACACAATGAAAAATGCACAACTTCTGGCAATGGAGATTAATTCGATGCTTCCAAGTGGAGAAACACCAAAGGATACCGATGGGTATGAAGGATTTTTTCATCTTTGTGAAATGAGCGGAAATGTGGAGAGGGCAAGTCTTCAATATATTGTAAGAGACCATAGTAAGGAGATATTCAAAGCTAGAAAAGAGACTCTTTTGCATATTGAAAAGATAATGAATGAGCGATATGGAGAAGGCAGTGTAAAATTGAGTATCCGGGAACAGTATCAAAATATGGCAGAAACAGTAGTCCCTTGCATGCATCTAATTGATTATGCAGTAGAAGCGGCAAAGGAAATAGGATTGGAACCAATTGTTGCTCCAGAACGAGGAGGAACGGACGGGGCAAGACTAAGCTTTATGGGATTGCCTTGTCCAAACCTTGGCACGGGGGGTTTTGCATTTCATGGTCCTTATGAGCATGTAACCGTAGAGGGAATGGACAAGTCCGTTGAGTTGATGATTGGTATAGTCAAGCGTTATGCAAAATAACAGACTCAAGAAATTGGGCACGCTTATTCCAGGTGTGAAGTTCTTTTGATTTATTATATCCGGCTTCTGTGATTGATTTCATAGTAGTCGGATTTTTTAGTAGAGCATCTACTATGGATGGAAGATGATGTAGCTTTGATAAAGAGTAAAAGCAGATATTTTTTTGGTCGGTGAAGGACTCTTTTAGGTAAAGACTTTCATCGGTTAGACAAAGAGAGCCGTTTAGCATAGAGTTAAAAATACGATCATGTGCACCATCTTTGAACCAAGGCATTACATTTAAGGAGATTTTTGCATTCTGCATTTTTTCAAGGCAGCCTTTTGAATCAAGCGAACCTTCATAGACTAAATTTTCCGGATGGTTGCAATCTAAATAGTTCCATCCGCTACCAAAAACATGAACTGGGTAACCATAATCGACCAAGGTTTTTACAACTTCACCACGAAAATAAAAGCGAACATACAAATCAATAAAAATCATGTTAGCCATACATTGCTTTAGGTCTTCTTCCGATAAATTACCAAGTTCCCTTTTGAGAAAATTTTCGAATACTTCTTCCATACTATGCTGTGGCTCTTTTATTAAGCACTCAATAATGGAGCGATAAAATAATGCATAGTCATCTCCTTGTCGCATGATGTGTTTTTCAAAGGTAGAAGGCGGAGTATAATTTCCAGTAAAAAGAATTGGAATGGTACGTTCTTCATAATGAATAGGAAAGGAAGGAGACTTAATTTCAGTGCCGCCAAGAGGAAGAAAGCCAAGGGATGAAACTTCTGGGAAAAAACGTTTCATGTATGCCTCATGCAAACGATCAATGGATATTTGATGATATAAGATTGGACGGTTCGCAAGTAATTCATGATAGTAGAACGGATGATCGACTACGATGTTGATGCATGGAATTTTAAGTACATTCCAAAAAAGGTGGTTATTTTCATCAAGAAAAACATCTTCTCCACGGATTCCAGTAAAATTAAAGGTAATGAGGACGGTATTACGACTTTCATAGAATGAAATAAGTTGAGGTAGAGATAATTCTTCATCCAATAAATCAAAAACATAGACTTCATGTCCATTTTTTAAAAATGCCTTTGCAAGTTCTAAAGAAAAGTAGCTTAATGTTTCAACTCCGTTTTTAAAGAGAACAATTTTTTTCATGAAAAACCTTCTTCCTGTTTTAAGACAATAATCACAAATCAAACCTATTGTAACACAATATGTATGAAATGAAAATTAGAGGTTTATCTAGACAAGACTATAAAAAATCAGTAAGATAACAATAGGATAATGGATAAAGGAGAACACAATGTACGATTATTTAGTGATTATAGATGATTTGTTGATGTGGTATGAGAGAGAAAAGAGAGAATTAAAATGGCGGACAAATCCGTTGCCGTATTATGTGTGGGTTTCCGAAATTATGTTGCAGCAAACGAGAGTGGAAGCAGTGAAAGCCTATTTTGAACGATTTACAAAGGCGTTTCCGCAAATTGAGGATTTAGCCGAAGCACCAGAGGAAAAATTGATGAAGCTTTGGGAGGGACTTGGCTATTATTCCAGGGTAAGAAATTTGGGTAAGGCAGCAAAACAGGTAATGGAAGACTACGAAGGAATACTTCCAAATCGATATGAGGAGTTGCGAAAACTTCCGGGGATTGGCTCTTATACAGCTGGGGCAATTTCATCCATAGCATATGGATATTCAGTGCCGGCAGTTGATGGAAACGTGCTTCGCGTGACAAAACGTCTTGCTGGAAGTTATGAAGATATTTCAAAAGCAAAAGTTAAATCAGAGCTTGAGAGGGTATTGCAAGATACAATGGTTACAAAATTTGGAGAGCATGGTGGAGAACCAGCTGGAGCGTTCAATCAGGCGATGATGGAACTTGGAGCTATGGTTTGTATTCCGAATGGAAAACCACTTTGTGAAAAATGCCCAGTGCAAAAATACTGTGTTGCTTACAAAAAAAATATTGCAATGGAAATTCCAGTCAAAGCACCAAAAAAAGCTAGAAGAATAGAAGAAAAGACTATCTTTATTTTCGAATATGATGGAAAGGTTGCGATTCATAAGAGACCAGAAAAGGGACTTTTAGCAAAATTGTGGGAGTTTCCAAACACCGAAGATAAGCTTACCATTCCAAAAGCAGAAAAATTGCTAGAAGATCATGCAATCACAGATTATGAAATGGAACTTTTAGGAGAAGCAAAGCATATTTTCAGTCATGTTGAATGGCATATGCTGGGTTATCGAATTTTAATTCAACAAAAAAATTCTGGAAAGATGGAAGATATCTTTCCAGAATTAATATGGGTACCAAGAATCGAATTGGAAGAAATTTATGCATTGCCAACTGCCTTTTCTGCTTATCGATAGATTGCTTCTTTTTTAAATCGGCGAAGGAAGGAAAGCTTCGTTTCAGAAAGAATAACAGAAATAAAAATAAGAGCAAACCCTACAACTAAACGACCTGTCAATTTTTCACCATAAAGCAAGATAGAAAATAGGATGCCAAACACGGATTCTAAGCTGAGTATAATAGAAGCAGCGGCAGGGTGGGTATATTTTTGACCAATATTTTGAAGACAGAGTGCGATTGCTGTTGCAAATATAGCTAGGTATAAAATAGCTTTTATCGTATCAATTGTAAATGTTGTTGGAGGTGATTCGAATAAAAGTGCAGCAATTAGCGCATAGATTGCAGCAAAGCCAAATTGAAGGATTGTGAGGAGAATGGCATCTTTGCTATGGTTATATTTTGAAATAAAAACAAGGTGTGCAGCGTATAGAAAACCACAGCAGATAGATAAAAAATCACCTCGTTCGATTAGAAAACCACCAGAGAGAGAAACAAATCCAATGCCGCCTACACATAAAATGGCAGCAGCAATGTTATAGATATCTGGTTTGTTTTTATCTACAATCCAGTAGAGAAAAGGAACAATAACACAGTAAGTGGTGGTAAGAAACGCATTTTTTCCGGGAGTTGTTTCAGCGAGCCCATAGGTTTGCACGCAGTATCCGCTAAACAAAAAGAAACCAAGAACTGCTCCTTGCCAAAGATATTGTTTTGTAAGGAGTCGTAGCTTTTTATAAAAAATAATACCTAATAAAATACATCCAATGGAAAATCGGGAGGCTAAAAGATAACAAGGATCCATAGCATCCACGGTTGTTTTCATTAAAACAAAGGAACTCCCCCAAATAAGGGCGGCGCCCAATAGTGCAAGCTTTGCAAAGAAAGCTTCTTTTGTATTGTGTTCCATAGTAGTACTCCTTATCTAAAAATATAATAAAGAATACTATATCATAGATGAGAGAGGAAAAGCAACTAAATTGGCTTCCAAAAGTTACTGCCACGTCCTAATTGTTCTTCAATTCGAAGGAGTTGATTGTATTTAGAAGTACGTTCACTTCGGCAGGGTGCACCTGTTTTAATTTGTCCAGTATTGAGACCAACGGCAAGGTCAGCGATAGAAGTATCTTCTGTATCGCCAGAGCGATGAGAGACGATTGTGGTATAACCATTTCGTTTTGCCAGTTTAATGGCATCCATTGCTTCTGTAATTGTTCCAATTTGGTTGGGTTTTATTAAAATTGCGTTTGCACAACCTTGAGAAATTCCCCGTTCCAGACGCTCCGTATTGGTTACAAATAAATCATCACCGACGAGTTGTACCCGGTTTCCAATGGTTCGGGTTAACTCATTCCATCCATCCCAGTCTTCCTCATCAAGGGGATCTTCAATCGAAATAATTGGATATTGATCGCAAATTAAACTATAAAAGTCGATAAGATCTGACACAGAATAGTCTTTTTGTGCTTTTGGAAGATGATATTTTCCAGGGCTTACACTTTTCCACTCGCTAGCAGCAGCATCAATTGCTAAACAAATATCTTTTTTTGGTTCATATCCAGACAGCCGAATGGCTTCTACGAGATAATCAAGTGCTTCGGTGTCCTTCCCTAAGTTTGGTGCAAAGCCACCCTCATCTCCAACACTGGTGGATAATTGGCGATTTTTTAGCAAAGAAGCAAGACAATGATAGATTTCTGTACAGGCACGTAGTCCTTCTTTAAAATTTTTTGCACCGACAGGAAGTATCATAAATTCTTGTATATCGATATTATTAGAGGCATGTGCGCCACCATTTAAAATATTCATCATAGGAAGAGGTAGAACATTAGAAGATACTCCACCAAAGTATTCATAGAGGGGGATACACAAAGAATTACTTGCTGCTTTCGAGGCTGCGATAGAAACGGCTAAAATTGTATTTGCTCCTAATTTCCTTTTTTCTTTTGTTCCATCTAGCTGTATCATAAGTTGGTCAATTTCATAAAGATTTCTGCAATCTTTTCCGGTTAACATAGGGGAAATAATGGTATTGATAATTTCAACCGATCGCAAGACACCTTTTCCCATAAAGCGGTCTTTGTCATAGTCTCGTAATTCGAGTGCTTCATATTTACCAGTAGAAGCACCACTTGGAGCAATTCCTCTGCCAATCCGTCCGTCCATAAGTAAAACTTCTGCTTCTATGGTAGGAGTGCCTCTTGAATCGAGAACTTCTCTTCCAACAATAGAATGAATCATTGTATTAGACATAAATGCCTCCTTGTTAGTTTTGTTTCTCTTAGTATGAGTGGAAGAAAATGAAACTATACGATTCTTTACAAAAAAAAGAAAGTATCGTATAGTAATAACAAAATAATTAGAATGTGAGGAACTAAAATTGAAGATAATATTAGCATCTGGGTCTCCAAGAAGAAGAGAGATATTAGACCAGATTGGGATTTTATATGAAGTAAAGCCAAGTAATAAAGAAGAAGTAATCAAAAGTACAAACCCAGCCGAGGTTGTAGAAGAACTTTCACATATGAAAGCAAATGATATTGCAAAAGGCGAGCAAGAACCTTGTGTTGTTATTGGTGCAGATACTGTAGTATCCAGTGAAAATAAGATTTTAGGTAAGCCAAAAGATGAAGAGGATGCCGTTTGTATGATTCAAAATCTTTGTGATCGAGCACACTCTGTATTTACAGGTGTTACTATTATAAAAAAAGAAAATGGAAGGCAACAAATTCAAAGTTTTTGTGTTGAAACGAACGTATATGTAGCCAAGATGACAGATGAGGAAATTAGAGCATATGTTGCAACAAAGGAACCAATGGATAAAGCGGGTGCATATGCAATTCAGGGCAAATTTGCTCCTTATATCGAGAGAATAGAAGGAGACTATTATAATGTGGTAGGATTCCCTATTTCATCCATTTGCAGAGCACTAAAAGAGATGGATGTTAAGTATTAAGAATCAAGATGAATGGTTAGAAGTGGAGGTACTATGTTAGATCGAACAAAATTTTTGGAGATGCTTCGTGATTTGAAGGATATTGCAGCAACACAGGGAAATGCGTTAACACAAAAAGAAATGAAAGAATATTTTAATGAAATGGATCTGTCTGAGGAACATTATCAGCATATTTATAATTATTTAGCAGAAAATCAGATTGAAATAGATGGATTTGAAGGAAAAAAGGTAGTAGAAGTAGAAAAAGATGAGCCAATGAGTGAGGCGGATTCCATTTATTTAAAAATGTATTTAAAAGAACTTCGAATGCTAGATAAATTGACAAAAGAGGAGGAGAGCCTCTTGTTACAAGAAGTAAAAATGGAAAAACCGGGAGCAAAGGAACGCTTCATTCATGATTGGTTACCGAAAGTTGTACGAATTGCCAGAATGTACAAAAACCAAGGGGTACTCTTGGAAGATTTAATTCAAGAAGGAAACATTGGATTATTGAGTGGCATAGACACAATTGTTTCTTTAGAGGATACAGTAAACGTGGATGGGTATTTAAAAAATGTAATTCGAAAAGCAGTAGAAGCCTCTCTTTTAGAAAACGAAAGTGAGGAGGATTTGGAGAATGCTTTACTTGGAAGAATCAATTTAATTGACGAAGCAACAAAATATCTGGCAAGGGAGTTAGGACGAGTTGCAACAATTGATGAGTTGGCAGAATATACAAAGCTTTCTGTGGAAGAAATTACGGATATTCAAGCATTATCTCTGGATGCAGTTAAGGTTGGAAGTGGAGAGTGAACACAATATGTAGTACATTTGATGAATTGAAATAAAAAAAATAACTATATTTAGTAGACAGCGTTTTTGCAATATGCTATAATAAGCGACGTAGGACATGTGCGAGCGAAAAGATACAAAGGAAAGGAAAAAAGGAATGAAAGTAATAAAGAGAGATGGAAGAGTTGCAGATTATGATAGAAATAAGATAATTTCTGCAATTCGTAAAGCAAATGTTGAGGTCGAGGATTATGAAAAACTATCGCAAGAAAAAATAGAAACAATGGTTGGGAGTATCGAGGGCTTAGGAAGAGATACCATGATGGTAGAAGATATTCAGGATTTAATTGAACAAAAGCTTATGGCAGAGGGAAAATTTGTTCTGGCTAAAACATACATTATATATCGCTATACCAGAGAACTTGTAAGAAAGGCCAATACAACTGACGATTCCATTATGAGTTTAATTCATAATAATAATAAATACGTGATGGAAGAAAATTCAAATAAAAATGCTGTGATTGCATCGACTCAAAGGGATTTAATTGCAGGTGAAGTTTCGAAAGATTTAACGAAGAGGATTTTATTGCCTGAAAAAATATCGAAAGCGCATGAAGAGGGGATTTTGCATTTTCATGATGCGGATTATTTTTTACAGTCTATTTTCAACTGCTGTTTGATTAATATTGGAGATATGCTTGAAAATGGAACCGTAATGAATAGTAAATTAATTGAAAGCCCAAAAAGTTTTCAAGTTGCATGTACGGTTATGACACAGATTATTTCTGCAGTAGCCAGCAGCCAGTATGGTGGACAATCGGTTGACATAAAACATCTTGGTAAGTATCTGCGTAGGAGTCGTGAAAAATATACAAAGCACTACGTTGAAAAATATGCAGATAAGATGAGTTCTGAGTTAATGACTCAGTTTATTGAAGATCGGTTGCGAGATGAATTAAAATCAGGAGTTCAGACGATTCAATACCAAATAAATACATTAATGACAACAAATGGACAATCACCATTTGTTACCTTGTTCCTAAATTTGGAGGAAGGCGATGAATATATAGAAGAAAATGCTATGATTATTGAAGAAATTCTGCGTCAACGATTAGAAGGAATTAAGAATGAAAAGGGAGTATATGTTACACCAGCATTTCCAAAGCTTGTATATGTATTAGATGAGCACAATTGCCTAAAAGGTGGGAAGTATGATTATATTACCAAGTTAGCAGTACGGTGTTCGGCAAAACGTATGTATCCAGATTATATTTCTGCAAAAAAAATGCGTGAAAACTATGAGGGAAATGTTTTTAGTCCAATGGGATGTCGTTCATTCTTAGCTACGTGGAAAGATGAAAATGACAATTATAAATTTGAAGGTCGTTTTAATCAAGGAGTTGTGAGTCTTAATCTTCCACAGATGGGTATTATAGCTGCCGGAGATGAAGAAAAATTCTGGCAATTACTAGAAGAGAGATTGTCCTTATGTTTTGAAGCGTTAATGTGTAGACACCGTGCACTAGAAGGAACGATTTCAGATGTAAGTCCAATTCATTGGCAGTATGGTGCAATTGCACGATTAAAGGCAGGCGAAACAATCGATAAGCTGTTACACGGAGGGTATTCGACGATTTCTCTTGGATATATCGGATTATATGAAGTAACAAAACTTATGACAGGAGTAAGTCAAACAGAGGAAAAAGGAACTGAATTTGCAAAACGATTGATGAATCGTCTGCGCCATGCAGCGGATACATGGAAAGACGAAACTGGAATTGGATTTGGCCTTTATGGTACACCGGCAGAATCGCTTTGCTATCGTTTTGCTGAAATTGATAAAAAACGATTTGGTTCAATCAAAGATATTACCGATAAAGGGTATTATACAAATTCATATCATGTGGATGTGCGTGAAAATATAGATGCTTTAGAAAAATTTGATTTTGAATCGCAGTTCCAAGTGATTTCTTCTGGCGGAGCAATTTCTTATGTAGAAATACCAAATATGAGAAATAATATAGAAGCACTTGAAGAAATTGTAAAATACATTTACGATAATATTCAATATGCTGAATTTAATACAAAATCCGATTATTGTCATGTATGCGGCTTTGATGGTGAGATAATTATCAATGATAAACTAGAATGGGAATGCCCACAATGTGGAAATATGGATCATACAAAGATGAATGTGACTAGAAGAACATGTGGGTATTTGGGCGAAAATTTCTGGAATGTTGGAAAAACGAGAGAAATAAATTCGAGAGTTCTTCATTTATAAAAATGCTACCATTCTATAACGGATTTTTACTGATAAGAAAATTTTTTATCAGTAAAAATCCATTTTTATGAAAAAGTGAATTTTTGATATTAGCTGGAATAAAAGACAGGGGGAAATAGAGTGAATTACGCAACAATTAAAAAAATGGATGTTGCAAATGGACCAGGATTAAGGGTATCGTTATTTGTCAGTGGATGCACTCATTACTGTAAAGAGTGTTTTAATAAAGAAGCTTGGGATTTTAAGTATGGGGAACCCTTTACGCAGACAACACAGGATACTATTTTGAAATATTTGGAAAATGAGCATATAGTAGGATTATCCTTACTTGGAGGAGAACCATTTGAACATGAGAATCAAAAAGGATTATTACCACTTCTTCGAGAAGTAAAAAGGTGCTATCCAAACAAAACGATATGGTGCTACAGTGGATATGATTTTGAAAAGGATATCAAAGGAAGAATGCTAGGTGAGTGGGCAGAAACGAAAGAAATGCTCTCTTACCTTGATATTTTGATCGATGGAGAATTTATGATAGAGAAAAAAGACTTGAATTTAAGATTTAAGGGGTCTACCAATCAGAGAATTATTCGAGTAAAGGAATCATTAGAGGCAAATGAAACTATTTTATGGGAAGGAAAATGATAAATGCAAACGATGAAAGTTAATATTAAAAAACTAAATGAAAAAGCAACGATACCAACCTATGGCAGTGAATATGCAGCAGGTGCAGATCTTTATGCATGCCTGGAAGAGGCGGTAGTCATTGAACCAGGCGATACTACATTTATTAAAACAGGGGTTGCAATAGAAGTTCCAGCTGGATACGCCGGATTGATATATGCAAGAAGTGGACTTGCGTCCAAAAAAGGATTGGCACCTGCAAATAAGGTTGGGGTAGTGGATGCTGATTATCGAGGAGAAATCATAGTGGCATTGCATAACCATTCGATTGTAAGAGCGATTGTTGAGCCAGGCGAGAGAATTGCACAAATGGTAATTACACCATTCTTAACAGCAGAATATATGGAAGTAGAAGAATTGAGAGAAACGGAACGTGGTGAAGGTGGGTTTGGATCAACGGGGAGAAAATAAAACAAATGAGAAAGCTAGTAAATAGTTTACTTTATGGGAGTAGCAAGACAAAGTCATATCTATGGAGTATGTTAGTTTTGTTATGTATTGCAGTGGCGTTTGGAATTTTGGCAATTGGGATGGCCTCTTTTCCAATGGGAATTGTTTCTTTTTTGTCGCTTGGTCTTGATGGAGTAATTTATCAGTCAGTTTCCTTTAATGATATGGTAAAAGATGGAGAAGAGGCAGCACAAAGGCATACGATAGAAACGATTAAGAAAAAATCTAAGAAATTGCAACCAGATCATTTAAACGCATTGGCAAAGAAAACGGGTGATGAATTAATTGATGAATTGGGAATTAACGCTTTATCATCCAATGATTTGAATGTGACAACAACGGATAAAGGTGCGGGTAGCGAAAAGAAACAAATATATCTTGAAAAATACAATGATAAATCAATTAAAAAGCTTATGGTAAAATATAAGGTGAAAAAAGAACATCGTAAGGTTATGATTGATTTTAGTGAGATTTTTCGCGTGCACCAATGTCCAGCCTATTTGTGGAAGGATCGCAAGAATGTAAATTTTTTATTATTAGAAGAGAAACCCAGGATTATAAAGATCTCGATGGATCGAATAAAAGGAATTGGATATGCAAAAATGGTAGAAGCTAAGCCAACGAATGAGTATCAAAGCTTTATGGAACCTTGCCTGATTACAAAAGTATTTTCTGAATTTCTTCCAATTTACAAAGAAGGAACTTATTTGGGGAAAAGAGGAGTATATAAAAATCTTTATATATTAACTCCGGATATTCGTATTACGAGTACTTCCGCTAGAAATTTGTTTGATGTTATCGAGGTAGAGTTTAGTGTATCAGATGATGTTACAAATTCTAAAAGTTATAGTGAATATTATAAAGTGGCTTATAAAGATAATATTTTATGGAAAGATGGAGTCATTACGACAAACGAATATAAGGAGCGTATTAAAAGCTTATTAACTTATGTTGCAAAAGAGAAGTTGTCTAAGCAAGTGTATTATGATTTATTAGAACAACTTTCAGAACACAAATTAATAACAAAGGATTATGCGAGCTATTATCGTACATTAAAAAAATAAGTAATTGTGCGAAAAATACAAATTAATGGAAAAGAATCAGAATATTCAAAAATATAAAAGATAGACACAGTTAATAAAGAGAAAAAACAAAAATAGTATTGACAAATCGGTACGAGTATTTTATAATAAGACTATCAAATAGAAAAGGAGTTGGTTCCAATGTACTACTTAGAAACGTATCTCCTTAAAACTTATGGTTGAGTTCCAATAACTTCAAAAGTAAGTAATTAGGAATACAAAAGGTTATGTAACATGAACAAGATTTTGTAAAAAGAGTATGTAATACAAGAAAAGTTTTGTAAAAAAAGAGTATGTAATACAAGAAAAATTTTGAAAAAAAAGATCATGTAATACAAGAAAGATTTTGTAACAAAAAGATGTGTAATACAAAAAAACATTTTTGCAAAGAAAAAGATGTGTAACACAAAAAGATTTTGTAATAAGAAAGATTGTATAATACAAGAAAGATTTTTGTAACAAAAAAAGTGTAATACAAATGGATCGTGTAATAATACTTAGATTTTTAGATATAAAAATGGAAGAAAGAGAGGTATAGGCCACCAGAAACGAAGTCTATTAAAGCAGATGAATGAAGAAATAGTTTTGTAGGAGCAGAGTTTATCAATACGATGAATTCTGCTCCTTGTTTTACGATGAATTGAATATTTTTGTGATACGAATCGAATATTGACAATATGATACGTTAAAATATGAAAGTATTTTGGGTTGACAATTACTTATCCTATGCTATAAAATAAGACGAATAGACGATAATCACGATAGGAGGATACGTAATGTATAACGAACAAATTGAAGCTGCGAAAGAACAGTTTGGTAAGCTTCTCGAAAAACAATTATTACGAGTTGAAGATATGAAAGCACAGGGTGATTTCATTGATTACAAGAGTCTTGAGAAAATAGTGATTGGAGTATGCGGAGGAGATGGTATCGGACCTGCAATTACAGGACAAGCGAAACGCGTGCTCGAATATTTATTGGATAAAGAAGTGAAAGAAAGAAAAGTTGAAATTCGAGAAATTGAAGGTTTGACTATTGAGAGACGAGCAGCTGAGATGAAAGCTATTCCGACCGAGGTATTAGAGGAATTGAAAACATGTGACGTCATTTTAAAAGGGCCTACAACAACTCCGAGAAAAGGCGATGAATGGCCAAATGTGGAATCAGCAAACGTTGCAATGAGAAAGGAACTTGATTTATTTGCAAATGTAAGACCTGTACGTATTCCGGAGATGGGTATTGATTGGACGTTTTATCGTGAAAACACAGAAGGTGGATATGCCGCAGGAAAAGATGGCGTCAATGTAACAGAGGATTTGGGAATTGATTTTACCGTTGTTACAAGCCAAGGATGCGATCGAATTATACGAGCAGCGTTTGAATTTGCAAAAGCAAATGGAAAAACTAGAGTTACTGCTGTAACCAAAGCGAATATTGTAAAAACGACCGATGGTAAATTCTTAGATCATTTTTATCGCATTGCAAAAGATTATCCAGATATTGCAGCAGATGACTGGTATATTGATATCATGACTGCTAAATTAGTAGATGAAAAGAGAAGAAAAGATTTTCAAGTTATGGTGTTACCAAATCTGTATGGAGATATTATTACAGATGAAGCGGCAGAACTACAAGGTGGTGTTGGTACAGCTGGAAGTGCAAATATTGGTAAAAAATATTCTATGTTTGAAGCAATTCATGGCTCAGCCCCTCGTATGGTAAAAGAAGGAAGGGATATTTATGCCGATCCTTGTAGCGTAATTCGTGCTGGTGGAATGTTGCTTTCTCATATTGGTTATATTGAGCAGTCGGAAAAGCTTTATAAGGCACTTGATATTTGTACAATTACAGAAAAGAAACTTGCGATGACTGGACGTGATACAGGAGCTACTGGAGCAGAGTTCGCAGATTATATTATGGAAACGATTAGTAAATTATAAAAAATAATACACAAGGTAGAAGCACTCAATTTTTACGATTAAATCGAAAAATTGAGTGTCTTTTTTATTTATTATACAAGTTAAATCGAATGGAATCGATGAAATATGAAGATAATAGTATTTTAAATAAACAAGGAGGTGTGTCCTATGAGGGTAAATAATAGAAAACCAAATCGATTGATTCAAGAAAAATCGCCATACTTAATTCAACACGCATATAATCCAGTCAATTGGTATTCCTGGGGTAACGAAGCATTTGAAAGAGCTAAAAAAGAAGGTAAGCCAATTTTTTTAAGCATTGGATATAGTACGTGTCATTGGTGTCATGTAATGGAGAAGGAAAGTTTTGAAGATGACGTGATAGCAGAGCAATTAAATCGTGATTTTGTATCTATAAAAGTAGATCGAGAAGAAAGACCAGATATTGATCATATTTATATGGAAGTATGTCAATCTTTGACAGGAAGTGGAGGATGGCCGCTTAGCATATTCTTGAACGCAGACCGAGAACCGTTTTTTGCTGGAACTTATTTTCCTAAAAATGACAGAATGGGGAGAATGGGTTTTACTACAGTATTAAATCAAATCAGCAAGCTATGGAAATTGGATCCAAATTATATAAAAGAGGTTAGTGATAAAATTATGAAAGGATTTAAACAGTCAACAAAATCGATGGAGCGGGGAATCGATGATTTGTTGCTACAAACTGCGTATAAAAACTTTTATACAGAATTTGATGAAGCATATGGTGGTTTTGGTAGTGCACCTAAGTTTCCGATGCCTCATAATATATATTTCCTTTTGCGCTATTGGTATATCACGAATGATAAAGATTCGTTGCGAATGGTGGAAAAAACGTTAGATAGTATGGCTCGTGGAGGTATTTTTGATCAAATAGGGTACGGATTTAGCAGGTACTCTACTGACTCTAAATGGTTGGTGCCGCATTTTGAAAAAATGTTGTATGACAATGCATTATTAGCAATTGCATATTTGGAGTGCTATCAAATTACCAGAAAAAAAACGTATTCGGAAACAGCTAGGTATATTTTCGCTTATATAAATAGGGAGATGACGGATAAAGAAGGTGGCTTTTATTCGGCAGAGGATGCAGACTCTGAGGGTAGGGAAGGTGAGTTTTATATATGGAGTAAACAGGAAGTGATGCAGACACTAGGAGACGTGGAGGGGGAGGAATTTTGTCGAATTTACCATATAGACGATGTAGGTAATTTCGAAGGTAAAAGCATACCAAATCGAATGGGTTTTGAAAATAGTGAAACGTATGATTTGTTTGAGGGATGCAGGCAGAAGTTGTTTGAATTACGAGAGAGACGAATTCATCCTAACAAGGATGATAAAATTCTCAGCGGCTGGAATGGTTTGATGATAGCAGCTTTTTCGATAGCAGCAAGAGTATTAAATGAGGAAACGTATAAGCAGACAGCACAAACTGCGGTTGATTTTATCAGTAATCATATGATGAATGAGGAGGGGCGATTATTAGCTAGATACCGCAAGACGGATGCTGCATTTTTTGCATATGCGCAAGATTATGCTTTTTTCATTTGGGGATTGATTGAGTTATATGAAACATCATTTGATGCAACTTACTTGTTGAAAGCTGTAAAGTTAGCAGAGGATTCCATTCAGTATTTTTGGGATGAGGAAGAAGGTGGTTTGTTTTTATATGGAACCGATTCAGAATCATTGATAACCAGACCAAAAGAAATATACGATGGTGCATTACCTTCTGGAAATTCTGTAGCAGCGTACAATTTTTTTCGATTGGCTAAATTGACGGGAAATCCTAAATGGGAAGACTATGGAAATCAAATTTTGCATACATTTGGAGAAAAGATAGAACACTATCCAACTGGATATAGTTTTGCATTATTAGCTGCTTTTTTTAACAAAACAGTATGTGAGGAAATTATATTGGTTACGGTTGGTGAGGATACAGAGCTTTCAGGGTGGATCAATATTTTAAGGGAAAATTATCGACCATTTATGACTGTAGTGCTCATTGATGAAAAATCAAAGCATATTTTGTCAAAGATAGCTCCTTTTTTTGCAGATTATAAAACAATAGACGGGAAGATTACGGCATATGTATGCAAAAACTCAGTTTGTAATGCTCCAATTACACAAAAGGATATGTTTCGGCAGATGTTGATTTCCTATTGACAATCTAGGGATTACAAGATAAACTATATTGCATTGTAATCTGATGGAAAAAAGATTCAAATAGGAGCAAAAGATGGAACGGTATGAACAGATAGAACGAAGTATTATCAAAAAGTTTAGAAAACCAATTTGGCGCAAATTTACGCAGGGAATTAATGATTACGATATGATACAAGAAGGTGATAAAATTGCAGTATGTATTTCTGGAGGAAAGGATTCAATGCTCCTTGCAAAATTATTACAAGAAATTCAACGACATGGAAAGCTACACTTTGAACTTATCTTTATTGTGATGGATCCTGGATATAATGAAAAAAATAGAGCGCGTATTATAGATAACGCGAACCTATTAAATATACCAATTCATATTTTTGATTCTGACATATTTGGTATTGTATCGACAGTAGATGAGTCCCCCTGCTATTTATGTGCACGGATGCGTCGGGGACATTTATATAAGAAGGCGCAGGATATGGGATGCAATAAGATTGCACTCGGTCATCATTTTGATGATGTTGTAGAAACAATTCTTATGGGAATGCTATATGGTGGACAAGTTCAGACAATGATGCCAAAACTCCATAGTACAAATTTTGAAGGAATGCAATTAATCCGACCGATGTATTTAATTCGAGAAGAAGATATTATAGATTGGTGTAAATATAATAACCTTGAATTTATCCGATGTGCTTGTCGCATGACTGAAAACATGGAGGTACAAGACGATGGTTCCAGCAATTCAAAACGACAGGAAATGAAAGTTCTCATCAAACAATTGGAGCAAGTAAATTCAAACATTGCAATTAATATATTTCGAAGTGTGGAAAATGTTAATTTGAAAACGTTGATTGCATATAAAAAAGATGGGGTTACACATCATTTTTTGGATACTTATGAATCGCAAGACTGAATAAATGGGGTATTTATAAAAAAAGGGCTATTGCAGCGGTTGAACATATATTACAACTTGCAATAGTCCTTCCTTTGGTTATCGAGCTAATAGGCTGATAATCTCACCAATATAGAGCGTGTGATAGTCGTCATGTGGGTACCATTTTGTGACGATAGAATCCATAGAAAACTGTTCTTTCTCTAATGGTTGATGGCACATTTTCTTACAAACCATTACGGTGGAAGCTTCATCAATAAAGGGGATTTCTTCATGATAATTTACATGAAGTCTGGCATTTGTTATTTTATCTTCGTCTCTTCCAGAAACGGCACCAAGGTACTTTAATGTACTTTGATAGTCAGAATTTAGGAAGGAGAGGGAAAAGGTTTCGGACTGGTCGATTAGTTCTTTGGTATAGCGGCTGTCTCGAATGACAATATAAGCAACATCTTTTCCCCACATAACACCAAATCCACCCCAGGAAGCAGTCATGGTATTAATTTTATCATTGGTTTCTACGGTAATTAACATCCACTCTTTACCGATTGTCTGAAATGGATTAAAATCAAAAAGATTAGTTGGTACTGGTTGAAATGTATGCATAGGTGACCTCCTTAAACTAAGTTACTTTAAGTATATGCAATTTTTCTGCTTCTTGCAAGCAATAGTAGAAACGCAAACTTGAATTTTAATTGTAAAATTTTAATAAAATGAACAACAA
Source organism: Velocimicrobium sp. (assembly GCA_041821315.1). GTDB lineage: Bacteria > Bacillota > Clostridia > Lachnospirales > Lachnospiraceae > DIGJ01. The sequence continues at coordinate 225,502 of JBGUEO010000001.1, forward strand.
AGGTTCGAACTTTTTTTGAAATATGATATACTAATAAAAGCGTAGAGCAATAAAACAAACAAAAGGACAAAACCTATGAAGAGACCCAAACGATATAATGACGCGAGTGTATGGCAAATTGGATTTTTTTCTTTAAATAATGCGGCAATCAACTTATATATGGCAATGATGATATACGTCTCCTATTATGCAAATGGGATAGCAGGTATGAGTGTTGCTATTGTATCAATTTTACTAACAGGGTTACATATTTTTGATGGAATTACAGATCCAATAGCGGGGTTTTTTCTTGATCAAACCAATGGAAGATTTGGCAAGTTTCGACCATTTATGCTAATTGGAAATGTAATAATGGCTTGTAGCAGCCTTGCATTATTTTTTACCACACAGTGGATACCGTATTATTTTAGAATTCCATATTTTGCAATGTTGTATGCATGTTTTGTAGTGGGATTTACCTTACAAAGCGTGGTTGGTAAATCGGGACAGACAGTAATTACCAATAACCCAGAAAAACGACCACTTTTTGCGTATTTTGATTCCTTATTTGTTATGGCATCCTACGGGGGAATTTCACTATATGTGTCCGTGTATTTAGTTCCTAAATACGGAGGATTTCAAGCAGAAGGACTCTATAAAGAGATGTGTACTACGATAGTAATCGCAGCATTTCTTGCAACTATTTTGGCAATTGCTGGTATATGGAATAAAGATCATAATAAATACTATGAAACCAAAGAGAAGAAGGAGCGAATTCGAATTCGGGATTATTTTGATATCATTGGACATAACCGACCGATTCGGATGCTTATTATTGCAGCTTGTACGGATCGTTTTGCAGCTACCGTTTATGGACATGCCACCGTTGGAGTTATGCTTTATGGAGTACTCATGAAGGATTATACGATTGCAGGATTGATAGGAGTTGTAACAGCACTTCCAACTTTAGTGGTAGTGACATTTGGAATAAAAGTAGCACAATGGTTTGGACAAAAAAAAGCACTGGTATATTTTACAGTCGGAGCAATTATTTTGCAGATTCCAATGGGAGCTATCTTATTATCGAGTCAGGTCAGCAGCATACGTTTTTCTTTGTATGGCATGAATACAATTACCTGGTTGTTTGTTACGGTGTATATTCTGTTAAATGGGTGTAAGTCTATTACCAACAACATGGTAACACCAATGATAGCAGATTGTACAGACTATGAGGTATATCGAAGTGGAAAATATGTACCAGGACTTATGGGAGCATTGTTTTCGTTTGTGGACAAGACATTTCAAGCCCTGGGAACGGCGTTTGTAGGAATTGCACTTGTACTGCTTGGATTTGATAAGCAATTACCGCAGGTTGGTGATAAAACAACGGTTTTGATTAAAACTGCAACTATTTTTATGTATTGTATTATACCGATTATAGGATGGATTTGTACGATACTTGCAATGAAGTTCTATCAACTAGATAAAAAGAAAATGAAGGAAATTAATGGATAAGATTACATGAAAGAGAAGGAAATAAGTGCATCAAAAATTCGAATGTGCTATACTATTAATAGATAAATAAAAGGAGATAGTGATGGGAAATTTTTTTAATATGGACGGCGGCGTAATGGGAACGCTTAGTAAGATAACAGATGTAATAATTTTAAGCTTGATTTTTCTTGTTTTTTCAATTCCGATTATTACAATGGGAGCATCGTTTACGGCACTTTATTATAGTGCTGTAAAGTCGGTGAGGAGAGGAAGAAGTTATATCTTTAAAAGTTTTTGGAAGTCATTTAAAGAAAATTTTGGATCAGCTACAGTATTATGGTTAATTATTTTATTAGCAGGTGCTATTTTAGGATTAAACCTATGGTTTAGTGGACATGTTTTGACTGGAAAAATAAGTTTTGTTCTATTTTGTATTTATGCAATGATGGCGGTTACGATATCACTTGTAATTATTTATATTTTTCCATTATTATCTCGATTTAATATGAGTAAGAAAAAGTTGATATCAACTGCATTCTTTATGGCAATCAAACACTTGCCATATAGTGTTTTAATGGTATTTATTTTTATTGCTTCCTTGGTAGCATCGTATATCGTCCCTTTGCTGATTTTTGTTATGCCAGCCGCGGGAGCGTTATTATTGTCAATGCCAATGGAACGTATACTCAAGAAATATATGCCGGAATCGGTGGATGCATCGAAAGATGAATGGTATTTGGAGTAATAAAAATACGTGTATAGAGGGTGAAATGTATGAATCAAAATTTATGTGATAAAAGGGAAGAATTGGAATCTACAATGGATAATTTAGATATTAATCGTTTTGAACATGGAATTCATTATACTATTTATGAAAAAATGGGTGCTCATTTGATAGAACGGGATGGGATAAAAGGCGCGACTTTTGTGGTTTGGGCTCCCAATGCAAGCAGCGTAAGTGTGGTGGGAGATTTTAATGAATGGAATGGAACACATCACGTCATGAAGCCGATTCGAGATACCGGTATTTTTGAGTTGTTTATTCCTCATGTAGTCGCGGGAATGATTTATAAATACAACATAAAGCTTCCCAATGGGCTTAGTATGTTGAAAGCGGATCCCTATGCTTTTGCAGGAGAAATGCGTCCAAATACGGCTAGTATGGTGTGTAATCTAAAAAAGTTTCGTTGGTCGGATGCCGTATGGTTGAAAAAACGAAAGAAGGCTGATTATAAAAAGGAACCGATGTTAATTTATGAAGTGCATCTTGGCTCTTGGAAAAAACCAAAAATTGAAGGAGTAGAACAAAACGAATCATTTTATAATTATAGGGAATTGGCAGTAATGCTTGCAGAATATGTGAAAGATATGGGGTATACACACATTGAATTAATGCCAGTTATGGAACATCCATTTGACGGGTCTTGGGGCTATCAAGTGACAGGATATTATGCGCCTACCGCACGTTTTGGAACTCCTGAGGACTTTATGTTTTTTATGAATTATATGCATCGCGCTGGTATTGGAGTTATATTAGACTGGGTACCTGCTCATTTTCCGAGAGACTCATTTGGTCTTGCTTCATTTGATGGAAATTGTTTGTATGAAAATAAAGATCCAAGAAGAGGAACTCATCCACACTGGGGTACGTTAATTTTTGATTACGGAAGACCAGAGGTGTCAAATTTCTTGATTGCAAATGCACTGTTTTGGGCAGATAAATATCATGCAGACGGAATCCGAATGGATGCAGTTGCCTCGATGCTTTATTTGGACTATGGAAAAAATGAAGGAGAGTGGTTGCCAAATATTTATGGTGGAAATGAAAATCTTGAAGCAATCGAGATGTTAAAACATCTTAACTCAATTTTTCATAAGCGTGAGGATGGTGCAATTGTAATAGCAGAAGAATCTACCTCATGGCCAATGATAACTAAAGAAGTGGAAGATAGAGGACTAGGATTTGATCTGAAATGGAATATGGGATGGATGAATGATTTCCTCGATTATATAAAAACAGATCCTCTGTTTCGAAGCGGGAAGCAAGGAGAACTTACTTTTAGCATGATTTATGCGTATAGCGAAAAATTTTTGTTGGTTTTATCACATGATGAAGTAGTTCACGGGAAAGGTTCTATGATTCAAAAAATGCCCGGCGAGTATGAAGATAAATTTGCAAATCTAAGGGTTGCATTTGGATTTATGATGACACATCCTGGGAAAAAACTAACTTTTATGGGACAGGAGTTTGCTCAGTTTACTGAATGGAGTGAAGCAAAGGAATTGGATTGGCATTTATTAGAATGTTATGAAAGTCATCAAAAGATGCAGTCATATGTGAGGGCATTGAATAACTTATATCAAGACTATCCGGCCTTATATCAAAAAGATTTCTCGGAAGATGGATTTGAGTGGATTAGCAGCCTAGACGGAGAACATAGTGTCGTTTCATTTATTCGAAAAGGCGAAAGTGAATCGGATCATTTACTTGTAGTTTGTAATTTTACTCCAGTGATTCGAGAAAATTTCAGAGTGGGAGTGCTTCATTCGGGTAAATATAAGGAAACATTTAATAGTGATAGAAGTGAGTTTGGTGGATCATCGAATGTGAATACCCGACAGAAAATTTCAAAGAAAATTCCTTGGGATGGAAGAGAAAATTCCATTGAAATTACCCTGCCAGGTCTTGGTATTTGCGTATTTACTTGTTCTTATCAAATAAACGATAAGACAAAACAAAAGGTGAAAAAGAATAAATGAAAGGAATGGTTCAATTATGCTGATGATAAGTGCTATTTTAGCAGATTCCGTAAATAGTGATGTCGAAAAAAACGTAGCAGAATTAGCCAATTGGTTTGAAAAGTTTAAAGAGGGGGCAGTAAAATTTGGATTACGGATTATTGTTGCACTCATTTTCTACGCGATTGGAAAAAAGTTAATTAAATGGTTGAAAAAAATATTAAATCGTTCGTTCGAACGATCCAATATGGATGAAGGTGTTCAAAAGTTTTTAATTTCATTCATTTCTATTTCGCTTAATGTTGTTTTAATAGTAGCTGCAATTAATATTCTTAGTGTAGTCACGACTTCTTTAGCGGCAGTGATTGGTTCTTTGGGACTTACTATAGGGCTTGCACTGCAAGGAAGTCTTTCAAATTTTGCGGGTGGCGTCTTGATTCTTATTATGAAGCCGTTTCGAATTGGAGACTACATTGTGGCAAATGGAATGGAAGGTTGTGTTACAAGTATTGATATATTTTATACAAGATTACTTACAATTGATAACCGCAAGGTGGTAATACCAAACGGAGGATTATCAAACTCTAGTATTGTAAATGTTACAAATGAAGATTTGCGTCGTTTGGATTTAATGATACCAGTTTCCTATGACTGTGATATTAAAACAGTCAAACATATTTTGATGGGAGTAATTGAGCAAGAAGATTTTGTCTTGAAAGAAGAACCAATTTCTATTTGTGTGAACAGCTTTGAAGATAGTTCAATTTCTATGGCAGTTCGTGTATGGACAAAAAAAGAAGATTATTGGGAATTGAAATGGGATATGTTGGAACGAATTAAAGATACATTTGATAAAAATCATATTTCAATTCCATTTAATCAATTGGATGTCAATATCAAAAATGAGGGTATTAATTGATACTCAAAAATGCAAAACATTTTATTATTAAAAAAAACCGTGAAAAAACTCTTTTCAATTTTTGAAAAGAGTGGTATTTTACTTTTAGAACAAGGGTGTTCTCATATCACAGAATGAGAATGCCCCTTTTTACATAATGAGTGAAGAAATATGGTTTTTTGATGATTCAAAGAATCATTTCTTGCGAATAAATGAAAGGATGGTTAAATTATGGGAAAGAATGTAATTGAACAAGTTTTTGCACAAGACGTTTTTAATGATGCAGTCATGAGGGAACGTCTTCCAAAACCAATTTATAAAAAATTGAAGGAAACCATTGATAAGGACATGGAATTAGATCCAGAAATTGCTGGTTCTGTTGCACATGCAATGAAAGAATGGGCACTCGAGAGAGGTGCAACTCATTATACACATTGGTTTCAGCCAATGACAGGAATTACAGCAGAAAAGCATGATTCTTTTCTTTCACCAACGAGCGATGGTGGAGTGATTATGGAATTTTCTGGAAAAGAATTAGCCAAAGGAGAACCAGATGCATCTTCTTTTCCATCGGGAGGTCTTCGTGCAACATTTGAAGCCAGAGGATACACAGCTTGGGATTGTACATCGCCAGCTTTTTTGAAAGAAGATGCTGCAGGAGTAACATTATGTATTCCAACTGCATTTTGTGCATATACAGGAGAAGCACTTGATAAAAAAACTCCACTTCTTCGTTCAATGGAAGCAATCAGCAATCAGGCAGTGCGTGTTTTAAAATTATTTGGTTTAGCAGATGTTGATAATGTATCTTGTTCGGTAGGACCAGAACAGGAATATTTTTTAATTGACCGTGAAAAGTATTTAAAAAGAGATGACTTAATTTATACAGGACGTACCTTATTTGGTGCGATGCCACCAAAGGGACAGGAATTAGATGACCATTATTTTGGTTCCATCAAAGAAAGAGTTGCTTCTTTTATGAAGGAATTGAATCTAGAATGCTGGAAGCTTGGAATTCTTGCAAAGACACAGCATAATGAAGTTGCACCGGCGCAGCATGAAATGGCACCAATTTTCTCAACCGCGAATATCGCAACTGACCACAACCAATTAGTAATGGAATTAATGAAAAAAGTTGCAAAACGTCACGGTTTAGAATGTTTGCTTCATGAAAAACCATTTGCAGGAGTAAACGGTTCTGGAAAACATGATAACTGGTCATTGGTTACTAATACTGGAAGAAATTTATTAGATCCAGGAAAAACACCACATGAAAACATTCAATTTTTATTATTCCTAGCTGCTGTAATCCGTGCAGTTGATGAAAATGCAGGACTTCTTCGTTTATCCGCATCTAATCCTGGAAATGATCATCGTTTGGGTGCAAATGAGGCACCTCCAGCGATTATTTCAATTTATTTAGGAGAGCAACTTCAAGATGTTATTTCTCAGCTGATTGAAACTGGAGAAGCAAAATCAAGTAAGCAGGGTGGAAGACTGATAACTGGTGTAAATACATTGCCTGATTTAAAGAAGGATGCAACGGATAGAAATCGTACTTCACCATTTGCATTTACAGGAAATAAATTTGAATTCCGTATGGTAGCATCTTCTCTTTCTGTCGCAGGACCAAACACAGTATTAAATACCATTGTTGCAGATGTTTTATCAGATATGGCAGAGGAATTAGAGAGCGCTGAAAACTTTGATCTTGCAGTACATGATTTAATTAAGAAAACCCTATCTGAACATCAGAGAGTTATTTTTAACGGAAACGGATATTCAGAAGACTGGGTAACGGAAGCTGAAAAACGTGGTCTTCCAAATGTTAAGACAATGGTAGATGCAATTCCATTTTTGGTTGAAGAGCATACCATAGCCATGTTTGAGAGACATCATGTGTTATCCAAAACAGAGCTTGAATCACGTGCGGAAATCCATTATGAAGCATATGCAAAAGCAATTAACATTGAAGCCAAGACAATGGTTACAATGGCAAGTAAGAAGTATATCCCAGCAGTGATTGAATATGCTACAAATTTAGCGAAATCGATCAATGAAATAACAGCTGCATGCAAAGTTGCTGATGTTTCGGTTCAAGAAGAGCTATTAAAAGAGTGTTCTTCATTCCTTGTGAATGCGAAGAAAGCAATGGAAACATTGAAAGAAGTTACTCAAAAAGCAAATGAAATCGCAGAGGGGCAAGAACAGGCTAACTATTTCAAAGATATTGTATTTGGAGCAATGGGTGAATTGAGAAAACCGATTGATGAGTTAGAAATGATTGTTGAGAAAAAATATTGGCCAGTACCGTCTTATGGTGATATGTTATTTGAGGTATAAGAAGTAAAGGTGATGTTTTACAATCATGTAGTTGCATCACTAAAACTTAAATAAATGAGGCAGGAGTGTTACAACTATATGAGTTGTCCTGCCTTATTATTATGCAGATATTTGAGGCGAATATTTTTTGCGTAAAGAATAAAACACGAATTTTACGTTTTCTTTACATAAATTGGATAGAGAAAATTCTTAGATAACCTATGATATAAGTTAGAACAATACATAGGAGTGAGAATGCATAGATGAAACTTGGCAAAGAGCTTGAACAAGAATTTTATGAAATATTAGAGGAACGATTGATTTATCCAGTATATCAACCAATTGTATCATTGGAGGATGGTTCCATATTTGGCTATGAAGCGCTGAGTAGAATAAGTAAGGATGCTGCAAAATTAGATGTCGGTAGTCTTTTTAAAATAGCGGAGGAATGTGGGAAAGTTTGGGAACTCGAAGGGATATGTCGAAAAGAAAGTTTGAGAAATGCTTGCAACAAACCAAGTGATGTAAAACTTTTTTTGAATGTTGATCCTAAGGTAATCCATGACGAAAAATTCAAAGCAGGACTCACCTATCAATATTTAAAACGGTATAGATTGCGGCCAGATGATATTATTTTTGAAATTACAGAGAGAAGTTCCATTGAGGATGTAGAAACCTTTAAACAAACAATACAGCATTATAAAAATCAAAAGTTTAAAATAGCCATTGATGATTTTGGAGAAGGATATGCTGGTGTAAATAGAATCTGTGCGATATTACCAGATTACATAAAATTGGATATGGAAATTGTGCGAGATATTCATAAAAGTGTAATGAAACAGATGTTAGTAAAAAATATGGTTTGTTTATGTGAGGAGATTGGAGCACATTTAATTGCAGAAGGCATTGAAACGGAGGAAGAACTTAAGGAACTCATTCGTTTAGAGATTCCGTATGGGCAAGGATATTTTCTTCAACCTCCAACGGAAAAAATGGTGGAATTGTCAAAGGAATGTATGTGTGTGATTATGAATAATCAGATGGAAAATATAAAAAGTGGGAAAGATATATCTATTTTAGGAAATATAGGAACAATTTGTAAAGTAAAAGATACCACAGCATTAGAAACGCAAGCAAAAGTGTTGTATGAATATGTTTCACATAATCCGACCATTACAGAAATATGTGTTTTAAATAAAGATAATATTGTGGTTGGCATTTGTACAAGGCTTGATTTATTCGAGCTTTTTGGTGGAAGATATGGCTATAATCTGAATTTAAAAAGAACAGCAAAAGATATTATGAATTCTAATTTTCTAATGGTTGATTGTAATACTTCCATTGAGACTGTTTCACAAATGGCTCTGATACGTCCCATTGAGCACCTCTATGATGCAGTAGTTGTAACACAAAATGGAAGATATATGGGTGTTGTAACGGTTAAGGATTTATTAGAAACGGTAATTACAATACAGGTTTCTCGCGCAGTTGATGCCAATCCATTGACGGGATTACCGGGGAATCGCATGATAGAAAAATACATTTACGAGAGGATTATTAATCGTAACCCATTCTCAATCATCTATTTGGATTTGGATAATTTTAAAGCTTACAATGATACCTATGGATTTAATAAAGGTGATCTTATGATAAAAATTGTGGCTACTTGCATGGAAAATTGTTGTGAAAAAAATGAATTTAAGGGGCATATTGGTGGAGATGATTTTGTTATCATTTGTGATTATTGGGAGGTTGAAGAACTATGCAAAAAAATAATTGAAAGATTTATGCAATCTATTCCGGGCGCATATAATGAATATGATTGGAATAATCAATATATCATTTCAAAAAATCGAAATGGAAGTAATGAAAAATTTCCAATTATATCTTTGTCAATAGCGGTTGCTACGAATAAGCAAAAGAAGTATCATAATTTGGAGATATTCTCAAGTGAAATTGCACATTTGAAAAAAAAGTGCAAGCAAAAAGAAGGTAATTATTATTGTATTATATAATACATTTATTTTTGACATTTTAAGGGATTAAACGTATAATAAAATTTGGCATTTAAATCGATTCATTCACAAAGGAAGGTAGATATGGAAATTAAAGTAGTATTATCACTTTTTGTTTTTATAGTTGTAATGATATGCATAATAAGCGAAAAGATTAACCGAACGGTAGCAGCATTGGTTGGGGCAAGTATTATTGTATTAATGCATATTTTTTCAGGGCAAAAGGCTCTTGAATACATTGACTTTAACACAATAGGTGTTTTAATAGGCATGATGATTATTGTCGGTATTGTAAAGAATACTGGAATATTTGAATATTTAGCTATTTTTGCAGCAAAAAAATCAAACGGTGATCCGTGGAGGATAATTTTAAGTTTATGTTTGATAACAGCAGTAACTTCAGCATTACTAGATAATGTAACGACTGTTTTACTGATTGTACCAATGACGTTTGTGATTACGCAAACATTAGAATTGGATCCAATTCCATTTCTGATTCCAGAGATTTTAGCGTCCAATATAGGAGGAACTTCTACTTTGATTGGAGATCCACCCAATATTATGATAGGAAGTGCGGCTGGTCTGGATTTTTTTGATTTTGTTCGAAATTTATTACCTATTATTATCGTAATTTTTATTGTTACGTTTACGATACTATATTTTATGTATAAGAGTAAATTAGTGGTAACAGAAGAGAAAAAAAGAGAAATCACGAAATTAGATGAGAAAGTTTGCATTAAGAATTTACTTCTTTTAAAAAAATCATTGATTGTACTGTTCTTAGTTATGCTAGGATTGTTTTTCCATGCAAGTTTTGGATATTCGTCTGCTGTAGTAGCAATATCTGGGGCGGCGCTACTTCTATTGATTAGTGGGGAAAGCATAGATGAAGCAATGCATAGCGTGGAATGGCCAACCATTTTTTTCTTCGGCGGATTGTTTGTATTGGTAGGTTCATTAGAGGAAGTTGGTTTGATTGATAAGTTAGCGAAAGTTATCATGAGCTTTACCGGAGATAATATTTTACTTGCAGGAATTTTGATTATTTGGTTTTCTGCGATATCCTCTGCGTTTTTAGATAATATACCATTTGTTGCTACGTTAATTCCATTAATACAAGCGATGGGAGCATCGGGTATGAATATTGCTCCGCTTTGGTGGGCGGTTTCACTAGGTGCCTGCTTAGGTGGTAATGGTACATTAATCGGTGCATCTGCAAACGTAGTTGTAGCTGGATTAGCAGAAAAACATGGTTACAAATTATCATTTGGTCGTTATTTTAAGATAGGTTTTCCATTGATGATTATGTCAATTGCATTATCTACTGTATATCTTGTTATTTTTTATTTAATATAAAATTGAGGGGGCTTAACAATGAACATTTTATCAGCTGAGCAAGACAATATTGATATGCTGCTAACACAAATGGGTGCCAAGGTAAAGACAATCCATGGATTGATTTGTTTTGTGCGATTTACAATTAAGGATACTGAGATTTTTTACGTGTATAACATAAACGCGAAGGATCAATATTATTTACAAAAAATACTTCCATATCCGGTAGGAGCTGGCGTATTTACTAAGCCATCTGAAATAATTGATTATATAAAGAAAGATATATCATATTATAAGACGGCTTCAAAAAGTACTGTTTTTAGTGATTTTATTAATATTAATTTGGAGCTTCATGGGGCAATGCATAAAATGGAAGAAACATTTTTGAACTATAATGTTCCTCATGATAAACTGGATGAAATCGTTCTTAAAATAGGAGAAATCAATCAGCTTTTGGATAAGGCACAAGAAAAAGGGGATCCTCTTGTATAACCTAAAATAAGTGAGATAAAATTACAAAGAGTCTGCCAGAATTTGGCAGACTCTTTGTAATTTAATGAACGATTTATTAAATTTGCATGATGCGGTTGCAATATTCATGCAGTAAAGTAACGGATTTTTTGAACTTTTCAAGTTCTTCATGCGTCATATGAATTTCTAGTACATCAGAAGCACCTGTGCGATTTAGAATGGTTGGTACACCTGCAAAAACACCAGATTCACCATATTCACCTTCCAACAAAGTGGAAACTGGAATGATTCGATTTTCATCATACAAGATAGCTTTGATGACACCCACACAGGCAGAAGCTATTCCGTAATAGGTAGTTCCTTTTCGATTGTAGATTTCCCAGCCCTCCCTTGTAGTTTTTCGAACAATTTCATCTAAATCAACATCACCAACTAGTTCTTGATTGTCAGATATAACATCATAGAACGTTTTCCCAGCAATTGTCACACTTGACCATGGAACCATTTGAGAATCCCCGTGTTCTCCCAAAGAATAGGCGTATACACTTCTTGGGTCTACCTGTACCATTTCAGCAATAAAGTTTTGAAGTCGAGCGGTATCAAGTGCGGTTCCAGTACCAATTACTTGATTTTTAGGAAGTCCTGATAATTGATAAACATAGTATGCAATCATATCAACTGGATTAGAAACAACGATGAAGATTCCATCAAATCCACTTTCCATAATAGGCTCCACAATGGATTTGGTAATTTTTGCACTGATTTCCAGCGTATCAAGGCGTGTCTGTCCAGATTTTGGTGGTGCACCTGCAGTAATGACAATAATATCTACATCGCTACAATCAGAATATGTCCCAGTATTTACCTTTACATTTCGATCTAAATACTTGATGGTATCTCTAAGATCTAGAACCTCACCAAGGGCCTTTTCTTCGTTGATATCAATCATTAGAATTTCATCACATACCCCTTGTGTTACTAAACTAAATGCAGTAGAAGATCCCACTAATCCACAACCAATTACTGCGATTTTTGATTTTTTTATTATCATAGCATTCCTTTCTTTTGGATCATTTTCCTATTCCTATATGGATAAAGATATTGTATCAAATAAAGATGTAAATGAAAAGAGGTAAGAATACCAGATGTTTACGTATTCTTACCTCTTGATACAAATCAATTTTCGTGTACTGTTTTTTCTATTTCGAAGAAGAATTACGTTTTGAACGCATTCTTGCAGTTGGATCTAGAATCTTCTTACGAATACGAAGACTCATTGGTGTGATTTCAAGTAATTCATCGGTATCAATGTATTCGAGAGCTTGTTCGAGGCTCAATATGCGAGGTGTTGTTAATTTAAGCGACTCATCAGCACCAGAAGAACGAGTATTGGTTAACTGTTTTCTCTTACATACGTTAACTTCGATATCTTCTGCTTTCGCATTTTGTCCAACAATCATACCAGCATACACTTTTTGACCAGCTCCAATAAAGAGTGAGCCACGTTCCTGGGCATTGAATAAACCATAAGTGATGGTTTCACCAGATTCGAATGCAATTAAGGAACCTTGTTTTCTATATTGAATTTCACCCTTGTAAGGAGCATATTCTTCGAATATAGAATTAATGATACCATTTCCTTTTGTATCTGTCATAAATTCACCGCGATACCCAATTAAGCCTCTGGATGGAATTAAGAATTCAAGACGAGTATATCCGCCGTTTGCCATAGACATACCTTGCAGCTCACCTTTTCGTTGACTTAATTTTTCAATTACGCTTCCAGCAAATTCTTCTGGAACATCGATAAAAGTACGTTCCATTGGCTCTAATTTTCGATTTCTATCATCATACTGGAAAAGAACCTCTGCTTTGCTTACTGCAAATTCATATCCTTCACGACGCATGTTTTCAATTAATACAGACAAATGAAGCTCTCCACGACCCGATACTTTAAAGCAATCTGCACTTTCTGTTTCTTCTACACGTAAACTAACATCTGTGTTTAATTCACGGAATAAACGATCTCTTAAATGACGAGATGTAATGAATTTACCTTCTTGACCTACAAGAGGGGAATCATTAACAACAAATTCCATCGAAATGGTTGGTTCTGAAATTTTCTGAAAAGGAATCGCTTGTGGATTATCAGGAGAGCAGATGGTATCACCTATGTGAATATCTGCAATACCAGATATAGCAACAATCGCACCAATTGTGGCTTCTGTAACTTCCACTTTTTTCAAACCATCGAATTCATATAGTTTACTAATTTTTACACGCTGAAATTTAGTTTTATCATGTTCGTTGACTAAGACAGCGTCCTGATTTACTTTAATTGTTCCATTATCTACTTTACCTACTCCGATACGACCAACATATTCACTGTAATCAATGGTGCTAATGAGTACCTGTGTATCTGCATCTGGGTCACCCTCTGGTGCTGGAATATAGTTAAGAATAGTTTCAAACAATGGTTTCATATCGGTTGGTGTCTGATTTAAGTCAAGGCAAGCAACACCTGATTTAGCGGATGCATATACGAAAGGACAATCCAATTGATCGTCATCTGCTTCTAAATCCATAAATAGTTCTAATACTTCATCAATTACTTCGTCTGGTCTTGCCTCTGGACGATCAATTTTATTTATACATACAATAACTGGAAGGGATAATTCAAGCGCTTTTTTTAGAACGAATTTTGTTTGAGGCATTGCGCCTTCATAGGCATCTACAACAAGAACAACACCATTTACCAATTTAAGTACACGTTCTACTTCTCCGCCGAAATCAGCATGTCCAGGAGTGTCAATAATATTTATTTTTGTGTCTCTATAATATACCGCTGTATTTTTGGAAAGAATAGTGATACCACGTTCTCTTTCAATGTCATTCGAATCCATTACTCGTTCCATTACTGTTTGGTTACTGCGGAATACGCCACTTTGTTTTAATAGTTCATCTACAAGTGTTGTTTTACCATGGTCAACGTGAGCTATAATGGCTATATTACGGATATCTTCTCTTTTTTGTTTCATAAAAACAATCTCCTATTTCTATATAAGAACAATTGAATGACACGATCAAAAAGTCGTTTCATCATTTTGTATTAATGTACAACTTATAGAGTATATCACAACTCTTTTCAAAAAGAAAGAAGAAATTTTAAATATTGGTTTACAAGTTAGGTGCGACATGATAAAATATCTTTTGTTGAGTAGCACAGATGATCGCGCCTGCTAGTATCGAAAGGTCGCAGGTGAGGAAAGTCCGGGCTTCACAGGGCAGGATGCCGGATAACGTCCGGTGGGGGTGACCCTAAGGAAAGTGCAACAGAAATATACCGCATAGATAATAATTCTATGTAAGGGTGGAATGGTGAGGTAAGAGCTTACCGCTTGCCTGGTAACAGGCAGGGCATATGTAAACCCCATCCGAAGCAAGACCGAATAGAAAACAATACGGTGGTCCGCCGTGTTTTCGGGTAGGTCGCTTGAGCCTGGTGGCGACATCAGGACCAGATAGATGATCATTTGATACAGAACCCGGCTTATAGTGCTACTCATTTAAAAGCGTGAAAATTTATTTTCACGCCTTTTTTGTAAAAAATTGTATTGGATTGGACAAAATAAGAATATCGCGATAAAATGGTGGAAGATAAGTATATGAAATAATGTTAAAAAATTGGTAGAAGAAGGGAAAAAATATGAATTATCAAATGGTAGTAAAAGAAGAAAACGAAGCAGTCCTTGAACGATATGAACTTTCAATGGAACGTATTTTGCTGATTGCAACAGAGGAAACAAGAATAGAGTTACCATATCGAGATTATTTTTTACGAGTAGCAGGATTTTTTATGAAAATAAAGGCAGTTTGTGATCTTGCTCAAAATGATAAATTAACAGCTGCTACGTTAGAACAGTTAAGGGAATTAAATCAAAAGATGTATGCGGATATTATAGAAGAATCTTATAAAACAAGCTATGCAAATCCAACCTATGCAGTGAAGATGTTAGGTAAAGAAATGGGTCAGATCTTGAGCTTTTTATATACAGAAATAAGAGGAAGCATCGCGTATGCATATGAAAACCGATTGTTTGATATTACAATTGCAGCGGAATTATTTATTGAAATATATAATATCATGGAAGAAAAGGAAGATGTGTATAAATCGGTCAAATCAGCTATTTATTATTATGTGAGTGATTATAGTGATGTTACCGTAACAAAACGGATCCGAGAGCTCTTAGATCCAGACCTTTCGTTTGCGGTCGATATTATCATGAACCAGGATTTAGAAGACCTTCGGTATCTCTATCTATTTGGCGAATATATATCGGACAATGAAATTAAAATTGCGGAGTATCTAAATTCTCTGACACAAGAGATGATTGACAGTATGGCAAGCACATATACCGAAGGATTCCGTTTGGGTTTTGAAAATTATCGTATTGATTTATCAAAAAAATCGGTTGTTAATATTCACTATCCAGTTGGGTTTGAACGAATGGTAAAAGCGGCAATTAAACAGTTTGAAGTGATGGGGCTTAAAACCTCTATTTATCGTGCAGCGGTAAGTAGTATTCATAAAAAACAACATTTGAAAATAGGATTTCATAGTAAAAGTGCGAATAAACAGTATGATTATGATCACCGGTTTGATCAGGCAATCTTTCTAGATAAAGCTTTGAATGAGCGTAAGCTTGCGGTGTCAAAAGTGAGTCTGGAATCAATGAAAGAGATGGCCGCACAATATGCAGGACCAGCAGTTATAGAAGTGTTTGGTGATGTACCGTTTTTACCAAAAAATAAAGAAGAGGCACTTATGTTTTCACAAAAGCAGCAGAAACTTTCGCTTGAGTATCAAAAGGATTATGGAATTTTATCCAATCAGTACATGAAAAATGATGAAATTAGTTTTACAATTATTTCTTATCCAATACCAGAAATCGGAAATCAATTTGAAGATATTTTTCATGAGACAGTAAGGGTAAATACGCTTGATATGGATTTGTATGAACGGATACAAAAAAATATAATTGATGTACTTGATCAAGGGGACTATGTTACGGTAACAGGAAGAGGAGAAAATAGGACAAATTTGTCAATTCAGCTTTCTAATCTTTTGAATCCAGAAAAAGAAACGAATTTTGAAAATTGTTTAGCCGATGTAAATATACCAGTAGGAGAAGTGTTTACGTCACCAAAGCTTACTGGAACGAATGGCGTGCTTCATGTAACAAAGGTGTACTTGCGGGACTTGAATTTTATAGACTTAGAACTCATCTTTCAAGATGGAAAAATAAAACAATATACCTGTAAAAATTTTGAAAATGAAGAGGAAAATCAAAAATTTGTAAAAGAAAATGTGATGTACCAACATGATTCTCTGCCAATGGGAGAGTTTGCAATTGGAACGAATACCACGGCGTATGCAATGGGAGAAAAATATGGAATATCACCGTTGCTTCCAATTTTGATTGCAGAAAAGACCGGTCCACATTTTGCGGTTGGAGATACTTGTTTCCGTATGAGTGAGGATATGAGAACTTATAATCCAGACGGAAAGGAAATGAAAGCAAAGGATAACGAATGTTCCATACTTAGAAAGACAAATATAGATGAGGCATATTTTGGCTGCCATACGGATATTACGATTCCATATCATGAATTAGGTGATATTATTGTTCATAAACCAAATGGTGATACAATTGTGATTATAAAGCAAGGTCGTTTTGTACTTGAGGGAACGGAAGAACTCAACATTGCGTTGGATGAATTAAATGAGCTGAATCAATCCTAATATGCTTTACAAGAGGAATGGAATAAGGTATATTGATACTTGTATGTCTAACACAAAGAACGAAGGAGAATAGTTATGGCAAGAGTAGGAATTTTAATGGGAAGTGATTCAGATCTTCCAGTTATGAGTAAGGCATGTGAAGTTTTGGATCGTTTTGGTATTGAGTATGAAATAAAGATTATTTCAGCACATCGTATGCCGGATATTTTTGTTGAATATGCAACCAAAGCAGAGGAGCGTGGAGTAGAAGTTATTATTGCTGGTGCAGGTGGAGCAGCGCATCTACCAGGAATGTGTGCAGCACTATATCGTCTTCCAGTCATTGGAATCCCAATTCATACAAAAGCATTGGGTGGTGTAGATTCTCTTTATTCGATTGTGCAGATGCCACAGGGGATTCCGGTAGCTACTGTAGCAATTGATGGATCAGCCAATGCAGCACTTCTTGCAGTCAAAATGTTGGCAATTGCAAACAAGCCTCTTCGTGAAAAGCTGACTGCATACAGCAAAGAAATGAAAAAAGGTGTTGTTGCAAAAGATGATAAGCTCATGAAAATGGGATTTGTTGGTTATTTAAAACAAATGTAAAGTATATGTAAAAAGGTCGGGATAATTATCCGGCCTTTTTAATTGTGCCGAAAAAATGAGAGTTCAGCTTTTATAATATCAGCTTGTATGAGAAAATAGCCTATAAATAAGATGACAATTCGTTGCATTTTATTAAAAATGTCGAAAAACTAAATGAAAAATACTTTAAAAATAGAATAAAATGAGAGGCAGCTTGTATTTTGTACAGAATTGAGCTATAATAAAGATTCAAACGAACACAATGGATGCTGCAAATAAGTGGCATATTTCAAAAAAAACAAGTGAAAAACTATTTTATAAAAAATAAAGGAGGTCGTTGAATATGACAGTTTATGATTTTAAAATGAAAAACATAAAAGGGGAGGAGGTTGCTCTTTCTGATTATTCAGAGAAAATGCTATTAATTATAAATACGGCCAGTAAATGCGGGTTTACTCCTCAATATGATGGGCTTGAAACACTATATCAGAAATATAAAGATAGAGGTCTTGTTATTCTTGGATTTCCATCCAACCAGTTCCTTGCGCAGGAGCCAGGATCCGATGACGATATTGATTCTTTCTGTCGTTTAAATTATGGTGTAACCTTTCCACTGTTTTCAAAAGTAGATGTTTGGGGCGAAACAGCCGACCCATTGTTTAAATTTCTTTCGGAAGCTGCTCCCTTCAAGGGGTTTGAGTTAAACAAAGATATGGGAAGAAAAATTGAGGGTGTTATAAAAGAGCATTATCCAGAAAATTTAGATGGTAATGGGATTAAATGGAATTTTACAAAATTTTTAATCGGACGTGATGGAACAGTTTTGAATCGATTTGAACCAACCGTTACACCGGAAGAACTTGATGCGATTATAAAAGAAGCACTTTAATCATAGGATTAAAATGGGCAGACACAAAATCTTTTCGTGTCTGCCCATTTTTATAAAAACGTAGATTGACGTTTCCTTAAATCTTAAGCGCGAGACGGGACTCGAACCCGCGGCCCCGACCTTGGCAAGGTCGTGCTCCACCACTGAGCCACTCGCGCAAATCTATAAGTTCGTTACCGAACAAAAAATATAATACAATATATGTGAATGTTTGTCAATAAAAAATCTGAATTTATCTGTTTGAATCTAAATTTTTTTAGTTTGGATTCAACTTTTTTAGTTCGATAAGTAGAAAAAATTAAAAAATAACACAACTTTCATAATTATTCATAGAATTTTACTTGTTTTTTTATTGACGAATACCTCAGCTTAAAATAGAATGGTAGTGGGACCTTAATCTATACATAATTTATGTATTTTTCAATTAAAAAGGATGATAAAAATGAAAGACAAACTTACAAAGTTTATGAGGGGTCGATATGGAGTCGATGCATTAACAAAATTTATGCTATACGTTGCAGTCGGATTTATGATAATAGGACTCGTGTTTCGCAATTCTGTATTTAATAGCTTGGCGATGCTTCTTTTATTATTGGGATACGTCCGGATGTTTTCAAAAAATATCCAGAAACGATATAATGAGAACATAAAATATTGGAATATCAGAAATCGATTTTTGAATTTTTTTAAAATTCGTAAAACACATCATATTTATAAATGTCCGAGTTGTAAGCAAAAAATTCGTATTCCTAAGGGAAAAGGGAAAATAGAAATAACTTGTCCTAAATGTAGAACACATTTCAATAAAAGGAGTTAACTATGTTTGGATATGTTATGGTGAATAAACCAGAGCTTAAAATAAAAGATTTTGAAACGTATCAATCATTTTATTGCGGATTATGTAAGACATTGAAAACTTCATACGGGAGAAGGGGGCAGGTTACGCTTACCTATGATATGACGTTTTTGATTCTATTTCTAACCGCATTATATGAGCCGGAAACAAAAATAAAGAAGGTTTCTTGTCTGCTGCACCCCTTGAATAAGCATACTATTCGTGTGAATGAAATATCAGAGTATGCAGCTGACATGAATATTCTCGTGACATATTATAAGTTATTGGATGATTGGAAGGATGATAAGAGTTTAAAAAGTTTACTTGCTTCATTTTTATATCGTAAAAAGAGCAATGCCATAGGTGAAACATATAAAAGGCAGAGTACTGCAATAAAATCAGCATTGCAAGAACTTTTTGAGTGTGAAAAGAGGAAAGAGACGAATATAGATGTCGTCTGTCGTTGCTTTGGAAAATTAACAGAAGAATTATTTATATATAAAGAAGATGAATGGGAAGAAACGTTGCGAAAAATTGGATTTTTTTTAGGAAAATTCATTTATTTATTAGACGCATATGATGATTTGGCAGAAGATAGAAAGAAGAATCATTATAATCCTTTTTTATTGCAAGGAGAAATTAATGAACAAGAGTATAGCAAACATATATTAACATTAATGATGGCAGAATGTGCGAAAGAATTTGAAAAACTTCCAATTATTGAAGAGGCAGATATTTTACGAAATATCATATACTCAGGTGTTTGGATGAAATATGAGCAGCTGAACCATAGAAAGGATACAAATGATGATATTTGACCCATATGTTGTTTTGGGAGTATCACAAAGTGCAAGTGACGATGAAGTAAAAAAAGCGTATCGCAGCTTAAGTAGGAGATACCATCCGGATGCGAATATAAATAATCCGAATAAAGAGGCAGCGGAGGAAAAATTTAAAGAAATACAGGTTGCATATGAACAAATTATGAAAGAGAGATTAGGAGAGACAAATGCTTATCAATATAGAGATAGCGGAAGTTTTTCCGGTTTTGGAAAAAGAGAGGAAAGCAGTGAACCAATTGAATTTCAAGCAGCGTTTAATTATATTCGATCAAGACATTATAAAGAAGCATTGCATGTTCTCTCGGAAGTTTCCAATCATAATGCAAGATGGCATTATTATAGTGCTATGGCAAATTCTGGAGATGGGAATAACATTGAGGCATTGAATGATGCAAAAATTGCATTAGAAATGGAGCCAGACAATCAGCAATATCAGATTTTGTATAATCAGCTTGTGTCTGGTGGTACATGGTACCAAAATGCAGGAAGTATGTATGATACACAGGGGGGATTTGGTGGCGATATTTGTTGCAAATTATGGATTGCAAATATAATTTGCAGTTGCTTATGTGGCTATCCAAGAGTATGTTAGGGTAATTGGGATAATTGGGAGAAAATTTGATGTATGGAATATCTAGGAAAATTTATTTAGTTTTATTTGTGCTGACTTTTATTTCTTTGGCAGTGCTGTTTTTTAAAAGTGATGGAACTTTGTTTGATGCCTCGAGTCAACCAATTGTTTCATATGAAGATGGATGGGTTTATAATGAGAACGTATCTTTGGTTTACAATTATTTACCAAAAGATATTAAAACAGGAAGTGGTATTTCGTTTTTTACAAAGAATCAGTTTTTGGATGTATATATAAATGAGAAACTGATTTATTCTTTTTTGCCCGATACAAATGGAAAATGGAAAATGGCGGGAAGTCAATGGCATTTCATTGATTTGTCAAGTGAGTATGGAGGAGAAAAAATAACATTACACTTTTATGGAAATGACAAAAAGAGCCTGAATTTACCAAATATTTTAATTGGTAATAAGGAAGAGTTGTTTCGACGGGTTATTGTAGAAGAATTTCTTCCATTTGTATTAAGCTGTGTGTTGGTAAGCTTTGGAATTATTTTTTGTGCCGGTTGGATGGTTTATCGAAAAAAAATCGGAGTTACGATTAATATTTTGTATATTGGATTGTTCACGATAGCAGCTGGAATATGTTCAGGTATATTAACGCAAGTTCCACAGTTGTTTATTGGGCATACCTATGATTTGGCAACGATTCTAAATTTCATAATTCTTTTGGTGCAATATCCGATTATGCGCTGTGTAGTTTCAGCCTATGTTAGCTCGGCAAGCCATAATAAGAAAAGAATTGATGTTATCGTAACCTCATTTTTAGTGGTTACGTTTTTGGTGGTAGGAAGCTTTATTTTTTATGGCATTGATAGTAATATTCTTGGTCAAATTGCACAGGCAATTTCGTTGCTTAGTGGTTTAATTATTTTTATTATAATGCTTTTGGCTTATAGAAGAGTAAATGGAAAAAGAAAATCTTTTATTTTAATTCATTTAATTTGTTTACCAGTAATGGGGATTTTTTTAACAATTGATTTTGTTTCGTATTATTATCTAGGTGCTACGGATGGTGCAAGGTGTAGTCGTGTAGGAGCAAGTATATATATGGGTATAATTGCAGTTGAAACGTTAAAGCAATTTATGAGAGTACTTAGTATGGGACAAGATAGTGAAAAGATGAAGAACATTGCATATTGTGATGCACTCACTTGTATGGGAAATCGAACTGCTTTTATGAAAAGCATTCATGAAATAAGTCGCGATGATTTTGAAAATTATGGAATTGCTATGTTTGATTTAAATAATCTGAAAGTGTTTAATGATGTACATGGACATAGTGCAGGGGATTATTACTTGATTATTAGCAGCGAAATCATACAAGATATTTTTGGAGAGAAGGGGAAGATATGTCGAATCGGCGGAGATGAGTTCTGTGCAGTGTTAAAAGATTATTCATTGGAAGAGTTTTCGAAGGGAGCATTTGAGATGCAAGACAGATTGTCTCAGCTCAAAGGTCCATATACAAAAGAAGAGATGTCAATTGCATATGGCTATCAAATATTTGATAAGAAACTTGATAATGATTTATCATCAACAATGGAACGAGCGGATAGTTCGATGTACCGAATAAAAGAGAAGCTAAAAAAAGACTTAAAACGATATCCTGTTATAGTTGAGTGAGGATTTTATTGCGTTTTTACGAGCGGTTGTTTATAATAAATTAAAGTGGAAATAAAAGTAAAATCAGAAGAGAGGGAGTAAAGTACTTGAAAACCTCATTTAAGCAACAATTAAACGAACTAGTGACTCGAATTGATTTTCCGATGATTATATATTTATATGAAACTGGACATATTATTGCACTTAATACAAAAGCCAAATATTTAGTTGGTCAAAACTTAAATAATATGAATAAAATTTGGGAAGAAAATTCAAAATTAAAAGTTTCGCAGGATATGCTTAATAATAAAAGCTTTATTATGCATCAACGATATATTTCCAATAAAACAGATCGCATTGCAGTTGATATAGAAATTAGTTCAATCAATTTAGGACAAGAGCATTTGATGATTGTTTTATTTGAACAATCCTATAAAAGGGTATTTCGTAAACGTCACCGAAAGCAACTTTTGAGAATACTTTGGCGAGACAAGAAAGGCATGTTAATTGGTTGTAATACATTTTTAGAGAAAGATAAGGAACGTGATGTTATTGAAAAGTGTATGAAAGAAGATTCCGAAGCTAATTTTGACCAAAAGAGAATTTTCAACCAATATAAGCAGCTCTTAATGACTCAGGAGAGCCAATTTGACATTATTCAAGAAGTAGAACTTGAAGATGGGAACAAAAGCTTTGCCAGATTGAATCGAATAGCACTATTCAATAAAAATGGAACAATGATTGGATCGTTAACAATTTATGCATTAATGTTAGAAAATGATCCAATGCAATTATTTCAGGATGATATTTTGCGTGAAAATAATATTTTGAAAGAAGCTATTTCACGGAGTAATTTAATTGCAGTTTCATGGGAGAAGGGTGCTAAGGGAGTTGTTGATTTTATTTCTCCTAATATAATAAGATGGGGATATTCTTGTAAGGATTTTTATGAAGAAGGGTTGAATTTTCAAGATATAATTGTAAAGGAAGATTATCCTTTGTTTCAATATAAAAATATGGGTTTGGAGAGTACAGGTAAATCCGAATTAACCGTAATATATCGCATTCGTAAAAAAAATGGTGAAGTGATTTGGGTAAAAGATGAAACAACAGAATCTACGATTAAAGATGGTATAAATTTTAAACAGGGAATTTTAATGGAAACGGAATCTTTATTTTTAAATAATAAAGAGAGAGCAATATGCGATTTAAGACAAAGAGAATTGAAAAATAAAAAAATTGATAGCAAACTGTCGCTTAATTATCAGCCAATTATATCAAGTGATGGGAAAAAATGTATTGGAGCAGAGGCTTTTTTGCGATGGAAAAATGGGAAAGACGAAGAAATTAGCCCGTTGGATATTTTATCTTTATCTGAGTATATGGGGGTGATTAATGAAGTAAGTGATTTTGTGTTTCAGGAAGCATTTTTGATGTGTAGAGAACAAAACGATCGATTAAAAGAAACTTTTTTCGTTCATATCAATCTTTCAATCATTGAACTTGCTAATCCAGAGATTGTTGATCGTATTTGCAAATTAGCAGAAAAAACAAAAGTGAATCCAGCTTGTGTAGTGTTTGAAATTAAAGAAAGTGTAGTTTTTGAAGAATTTGAAATTATGAAAGCAGTTTTATTACAGCTTAAAGAAGTTGGTTTTTTTGTCTTATTGGATAATTTTGGAACTGGCATTTCTTCGTTTCATACAGTAATGGAATTGCCGCTAGACTATATTAAAATGAATGAAAGCTTTATTCAAAACTATGGAACTGATAAGTTTAAGCCGTCGCTTCTTGTAGCAATCATTGAATTAGCGCATCGTTTAAATATTAAGGTTATCGTATCTGGAATTGAAACGAAAAATCAGATGGAATTTCTATTCTTATCAGATATTGATGCATATCAAGGATATTATTTTGGATATCCAGTACCTAAAAATAAGTTTTCGTGAAGGGAGAACAAAAGTGAGTATTCAAAAAAGAAATTTTGGAAAAACAAAAGATGGAAAAAATGTTACAAGTTATATTTTGAAAAATGCGAATGGTATGGAGGCAGAATTTATTGATTATGGAGCACGATTGGTAAGATTATGTGTACCAGATGCAAAGGGAAAATTTAATGATGTAGTTCTTGGATTTGATAATATTGCAGCTTATGAAAAAAGCGATACTTATTATGGAGCATTTATTGGAAGATGTGCCAATCGAATCGGAGGAGCCACTTATGTATTAAATGATAAAACGTATCCTCTTGATAAAAACGATGGTGAAAATACATTGCACAGTGGGTTTGTGGGATATGACAAAATGATGTATGAAGTAGAAACGTTTGAAGAAGAGGGGGAGGTTAGCATTGAGTGTTCAAGATTAAGTAAACACATGGAGCAAGGCTTTCCTGGAAATCTTGATTTAACGGTTTCATATACATTATCAGCAGATAATGCATTGGTAATTGAGTATTTCGCAGTATCAGATCAAGATACGTTGGTCAACCTTACCAATCATTCTTATTTTAATTTAAGTGGACACAATAAAGGTGATATTTTGAATCATAAACTTAAAGTTGATGCAAACAAGTTTGCGATTACAACGGAAGATTTAATACCAACGGGTGAATTTAGGGATGTTGAGGGTACTCCAATGGATTTTCGTGATTGGAGAAGATTAGGACAAGATATTGATGCAGATTACTTACCACTTAAAATAGCTGGAGGATATGATCATCATTTTGTGTTTCAAACGGAAGAAAAAGAAATACGTCTGGTTTTGGAGGCTTTGGATGAAACAAGTGGAAGATATATGGAAGTTTATACGGATTTGCCTGGATGTCAAATCTATACAGGAAATTTCATTGGTGGAAAATTAGTTGGAAAAGAAGGTTGTACCTATCAGAAAAGAGCAGGGTTTTGCGTAGAAACACAGTCTGTTCCAGATTCAATCCATCTAGATAATGTATCAAATTGTATTTTAAAAGCGGGTGAAGAATTCGACACGACTACTGTTTATAAATTTGGGATTAAGTAAACGTTGAATATTAGAGCAAACGTAACAGCTGATATTGACAGATAAGAAAAGGGCTTGCATATATAATGGGTTAAATTATGTATGTAAGCTCTTTTTAAGTAACCATTTATACAAGTGTCTTTACAATTTTGGTCAGTCATATTAGCATATAGGGTGTACTAACCAAATTGGTCAGGAGGATATTTATGAATCAAGGGTTTTTTAGTTTACATGAGGATAAACAAAGGAAAATAATTAATATGGGATTTCAAGTTTTTTCACAGAGCACATATAAGAAGGCTCCTGTAGCAGAAATAGCTGCAAGGGCGGGTATTTCTAAATCCCTCCTTTTTTACCATTTTAAAAACAAAAAAGAATTCTATTTATTTTTGTGGAAAAAATCAATCGAGTTGACTCGGATTGCAATGAAAGAACAAGATGTCTTAGGAACAAACAATTATTTTGAAATGCTAAGACGCTCCCTTATAGGAAAATGTAATTTACTGAGAAAATATCCCTATGTGAGTGAATTTTCATTAAGAGCATACTATGAGGAAAATATCGAGGTAAGGAACGAAATCCAAGATAGTTTTTGGCGAATTAATTTGAAAAGCGAAAAAAGGGCATTTGAAGTCATAGATATTGGAATGTTAAGAGATGATATTGATATACACCAAATGTATCAGGAGATGGTATGGGCTTCGGATGGATATTTACATATGGCATTTATGCAGGGCAATATAAATGTAGATAAAATAAAATTAGATTTTGAAAAATTAATCCTTATGTGGGAAAAAGTGTATCAAAAATAGTATGGGAGGGAAACATGAGCGCAGAACATAAACAAATTGAATCAAATAATGGCTGTGTCCACTACTGGATTTTAAGAAATCGTAATATGAATGCAAAATGCATCGTATTTACACATGGACTAACTGCAAATCATACCATGTTCGAAAAACAGGTTGCATATCTTAGAAAAAACTATACGTTGATTACATGGGATGTGCCGTTACATGGATTATCAAGGCCTTATCAAAATTTTTATTATGAGCAGACAGCAAAAGAATTAAAGTCTATCTTAACGCGAGAGAAAATTAAGAAAGTGATTCTGGTAGGTATGTCTATGGGAGGTTATGCGAGTCAGGAATTTGCATATCACTATCCAGAAATTGTGGGAGGAATGGTAATGCTTGATACCACGCCATTTGGCCTTGCGTATTATTCAAAATCAGACTTATGGTGGTTGAAGCAAGTAGCACCCATTGGCAAGTGCTTTACTGACAA
Source organism: Velocimicrobium sp. (assembly GCA_041821315.1). GTDB lineage: Bacteria > Bacillota > Clostridia > Lachnospirales > Lachnospiraceae > DIGJ01. The sequence goes on from JBGUEO010000001.1 coordinate 252,213, forward strand.
TATGCTTCGAAAAAGTATGGCAAAATCTGTTTCTAAAACAGAATATTCGTATAAAAAAATGATAGAAATGCTTGAGCCTTTATCAAAATCAGAGATTATCCAGCAAATGGATATTGCGTATGGAAAATTTGCTAAGGAAAATAAGGATGTACAATTTGATTTTCCGGTTCTACTTTTACTTGGGGATAGTGATAGTACTGGAAAGGTAAAACAATATAATAAAGCTTGGGCAAAGACAACTGGCTATCCGCTTCATATCATTAAACATGCAGCTCATTTTTCCAATGGAGACAATCCAGAACAAGTTAACCTAGAAATAGAAAATTTTATACAAGGGAAGCAATTATATGATATTTAAGGAAGCTGGATGTAATGAATTTCCGACTATGATTTTTATACATGGTGGTGGTCTGTCTGACTGGTCGTTAATGCCTATCGTAGATGAATTCCGAAAGGAATTTCATGTAATTACACCAATTATCGATGGGCATGGAGAAGCTGCTATAGAAACGTTTACTAGTATTTCCGATTCCGCCACGAAATTGATTCGTTACATAGATACAAAATGTAATGGACAGGTGTTTATAGTTGCAGGGTTATCGATAGGAGCACAAATTGTAACGGAAGTGCTTTCCCGAAGAGATAATATTACACAATATGCAATTATTGAAAGTGCATTGGTTTATCCAATCAAAGGTATTACAAAATTTACAGTGCCTACATATCAGCTGTGTTATGGATTAATTAAGCAAAGGTGGTTTTCAAATCTGCAAGCAAATTCGCTCTGTGTTCCTTCTAATATGTTTGAAAGATACTACCAGGATAGTTTACGTATGTCAAAACGATCACTAATTAATATAACATTGAGTAATGGAACGTATGATTTAAAAGAGGACATTGTAAATACAAAGGCAAAAGTGTTAGTTATTGTGGGAGAAAAAGAGATTACTGTCATGAAAAAATCGGCTCAAAGACTTAGTGAAACAATTCATGGATGCGAATTATATATTGCGCCAGGTATGAAACATGGTGAGATAAGCTTAAAGTACCCTCAAAAGTATATTAGTTTACTCAGAAAATTAGTCAATCGTAAGCAAAATATTTTATCTCATCCTTGTTAATTGACTTGGAGGAGCGGTTAAAAAAATGAAAGCAAAGAAAACGCCCAAAATCAAGTTTAAAAAACTGAATTAAGGGCGTTTTCAAGCGTATAATAGGGTGGGGAGTAGAAAGTGTTTTATTCACTATCCGAAGTCTATTATAGGCAACAAATGTGACCAATCTGTGATAACTTTGTGACCAATTTCGTAAGTGCGTAAAAATCAAGGTTTTCAAGCCATCAAAATCCGGGGCTCTTTACTTGCAAACGAACTAAAACACGAGCCATTTGCCAGCTAACTCTTTTTTGCTTATAAAACCAAAATTCAAAATATCGTCAAAAGAATCAAAGTGATCTTTATCATTTACCAGTATTTTATTTTTTAAGATATAGCAATAAACATTCCCACCATATTCTATATGTCTACAACCATCAAATGTAATAATTTCGTCGGTGCTTACTTTTGGGCTTATAATGCTATTATGATTTTTAATTAATTCAATAACAGCTTGGTCGTAATTTGTTTCGATAACTTTAGAAAAGGTTTTCTCTTTTAAAGAGATAGGATATCCACTTAGTCCTGAATTTTTTTCATTGTTATTAAATATATTATCAACATTTAATTCATCATTTGATAAATCCATAATAGCAATACCGTCACACCATTTCCCGACTAAATTATTTGTAATAATTTCATAAAAAGATTTCTTTCCCTTCATTATTTAGACCTCCCTTAACTTCATATAAATATAGTATCATTAATTTACTATATTTTCCAGTAAATTACTGCTAAGATTTCTAGTTTCAGTTTTTCTTTGCCAGTAAACAATCATTTATTCCAAAACTTCCATTTTACCACTTTCATTTGTAAACTATAAGACTGTTAAAATCTTCCTTTCTTTAATAAAATGAGTATGTAATAAAAAATTTAGATGGAAAAGTAAAGGCAGTAAGCGAAGGACTAACAATTGTTACAGCTACAGATGCTGAAGGGAATGAAATAGGACAGGTTTACGTCAGAGTAAGAGAATAGAGAGTATCTGTCCTTTGATAAAATCTACAGTTTTGAAGTAAAATATTATAATGAATAAAAAGCTCCCCGGTGAGAGCCGGGGATTTAAATTTATGTTTCATGTAGAAAAACTAGGATTGTAAATCATTTTATGATCCTAGTTTTTTGACTTCCGTGAATAGTTTTTACCGTTAAAAGTATTATAAAGTGTATTAAAAGTAAAACGCTTCAAACCATTTTAAATACGTTGATTGTCTAAGCACTAAATTAGGTACAAAAAAAGCAGATAACGGGAATCGGACCCGCCTCTCTAGCTTGGGAAGCTAGCGTTCTACCAATGAACTATATCTGCATGTGTATATTATATCACATGAAAAGTGATTTGTTAATAAAAAAAAGAAAAAAAGTACAGGAAAATCAAAATTAAATATAAATCATGTAGTTTTTGTCAGAAACAAAAAGAACATGGAATAGACAAAACTCCTTATTTGAAAGCATTTTGCTTTGAATTTATGGGATTGTGTGATGACTTTGCGAATATTGTTTGATATAATAAAACGTGCGAAAAATAAGAAAATTGTTAAAATAGGGATAAAGCAAAGGAATAAAGGAATGAAAATAACTGTTTTATGCGTTGGAAAAATAAAAGAAAAATATTTTGCGTTGGGAATTGAAGAGTATTCAAAGCGCTTGAGTCGATATTGTAAACTCGAAATAACGGAAGTAGCGGATGAAAAAACACCAGATAATGCAAGTGACTTGGAAGAAGTTCAAATTAAGCAAAAAGAGGCGGAACGAATAAAAAAATATATAAAAGAAGATTCTTATCTTATAGCGCTTGCGATTGAAGGAGAGCAAGTAGATTCAGTAGAATTTTCAAAGAAAATCGAGATGTTAGGTGTTAATGGGACTAGTCATATTGTCTTTTTGATAGGAGGCTCACTTGGATTAGATGAGGAACTGTTAAATCGAGCAGATTATAAATTGAGTTTTAGTAAAATGACATTTCCTCATCAGATGATGCGCTTAGTTTTATTAGAGCAGATATATCGTTCTTACCGAATTATAAAAGGAGAGCCATATCATAAGTAATTTTTTTTTGCTTTATGGTTAAAATATATAAAAATTAAAAAGGAGAAAAATGTATGTTAGTAAAAATCAGCCATCTGCTTGTTAAAGTGGATGATTTTATCTGGGGGGCTCCATTAATTATCTTGATTTTAACCGTAGGAATCTTTTTGACTGTTCGGTTGAGGGGGTTACAAGTTCGACAGTTGCCAAGAGCAATCCGTTATATGGTAAAAAATGAATCGTCAGGAACTGGGGAAGTTAGTAGTTTTGCAGCACTTTGTACAGCACTGTCAGCAACAATAGGAACTGGTAATATTGTTGGTGTCGCAACGGCAATTGTAGCGGGTGGACCAGGAGCACTTTTTTGGATGTGGGTAGCTGCTTTCTTTGGAATGGCTACCAAATATGCAGAGGGGGTTTTGGCTGTCAAATATCGTGTGATAAAAGAGGAAAATCATGTACTTGGGGGACCATTTTATTACATTGAAAATGGAATGGGAAAAAAATGGAGATGGCTTGGTAAAGTTTTTGCATTTTTTGGAGCAATGGCAGGAGTGATGGGGATTGGTACTTTTGCACAGGTAAATGGAATTACCTCTGCAGTAGGAACTTTTTTTGATCCAAACAAGCTATATACACTAACCTTATTCCATCGAGATTATAGTATAGCGATTGTTATAGCCGGTATTATTTTAACCGTGTGTGTAGGAATGGTAGTTCTTGGTGGAATCAAAAAAATTGCCATGGTATCACAGATTGTTGTTCCATTTATGGCAGGCTGTTATATTCTTGCTTGTCTTATAATTATGATTGTTAATGCAAAAGCAATTCCTTCTGCACTAGTTGTTATCTTGCAAAGCGCATTTGGAATCAAAGCAGTTGCGGGTGGCGCGCTTGGAAGCATTATGATTGCAATGCAAAAGGGAATTGCCAGGGGGATTTTTTCAAATGAGGCGGGTCTTGGAAGTGCTCCAATTGCAGCAGCAGCGGCACAGACAAAGGAGCCAGTTCGTCAGGGATTGGTTTCTATGACAGGAACGTTTATTGATACGATTATTATATGTACAATGACAGGGCTCAGTATTGTAATTACGGGTTCCTATAATATAGGATTAGAGGGTGTTGATGTTACTACAAATGCTTTTCAAAAGGGATTACCATTTCCAGTGCAGTTTAGCTCTTTTCTCCTTATGTTATGTTTGGTATTCTTTGCATTTACTACGATATTGGGTTGGAATTATTATGGAGAACGATGTATGGAATACTTAACCGGTGGAAATAAGAAAACAGTTATTTTTTATCGTGTGTTATACATTTTAGCAGTATTTATTGGGCCGTTCATGACAGTGAAAGCAGTATGGACAATTGCTGATATTTTTAATGCGTGTATGGCATTACCAAACTTAATTGCAATACTTGCACTTAGTGGGATAGTGGTGAGTGAAACGAGGGATTATTTAGTGAGAGTAAATATGAGTAAACATGAGGAGTAAATAGGATACATAGACTATTTTCGATATAATTATAGTTGTTTTAATTGAAACAATATATAAATTGAATTAGAATATAGAGAGAAATAGTACTATATTGATATAGGTGGAGGAAAAACATGAAAAAGAGAAATATTATTATGGATTGTGATCCTGGTATTGATGATGCGATAGCACTTATCTTTGCAATTGCAAATGATGATAAATTGAATATTTTAGGAATTAGTACAGTTGCCGGAAATTTATCAAGCGATGTAGTAACCAATAATGCATTGGCATTAACAGAAGTATTGGGAAGATCGGATATCCCGGTGGCAAGAGGTGCAAGAAAACCATTATTGCGTACTCTTTCAACGGCGGGAGATATTCATGGAAAATACGGACTTGGCAGTTACGAATTGCCAAAACCAAAGCGAAAAGAAGAAAAAGAACATGCTGTCGTATTTATGAGAAATTTAATTATGAATGCGAGTCAGATGGTTACTCTGGTACCAACGGGACCGCTTACAAATATTGCACTTTTGTTGCATATGTATCCAGAAGTAAAAGAAAAGATTGAGTTAATCTGCTTAATGGGTGGTGCAAGTAAAGGTGGAAATGTAACAAAAACAGGAGAGTTTAATATTTGGGCTGATCCAGAAGCAGCATCAATCGTCTATCAAAGTGGGCTTCCTATTGTAATGTGTGGACTGGATGTAACAACAAAAAGTGGATTTTGTCGGGAACAGGCAGCATATTTGAAAAATTGCGAAGGTTTCATAGGTAAGATGTGCGGCGAAATGCTAGAATTTTACCTAGACTGTCCACATTACAAAGATAAGATGCTTGCATCCATTCATGATGCAAGTACAATTATGTATCTGTTACATCCAGAAATTTACAAAGTAGTTCGCATGGAAGTAGAAGTTGATTGTTCAGAACACTTAAATCGAGGTATGACGGTATGTGACTTTAATAAGATAGTGGAGAAGGACAAAGAGGGAATAAATGTGTTGATGGATGTAGATACGAAGTTGTTTGAATTTTATTTGATGGAAGGAATTGAAACAATCAATCAGCGGCTATTATAAGCACAATTGATAAAATACGGAGTATAAAAATAGGGGAATTACATTTTAATTGGAGAAGGAGATCGGAATGAAAGTATTAAATTTTGGTTCATTAAATTATGATATTGTATATCAAGTGGAGCATGTTGTTATGCCAGGAGAAACAATTGCATCCAAATCAATGAAAACGTTTTGTGGTGGAAAAGGATTAAACCAGTCCGTTGCACTTGCGAAAGCGGGGGCAAATGTGTTCCATGCAGGTATGGTAGGACAAGATGGAGATATGCTTTTACAAACCTTAGAGGAGAATGATGTAAATATTGGTTTTGTTGAAAAAATTGAAGGGAAAAGTGGACATGCAATTATCCAATTGGATAAACAAGCGCAGAATTGTATTTTGCTATATGGGGGAGCAAATCGTTTAATTACAAAGGAATATGTGGATAAAATAATTCGAACATTTGAAAAAGGCGATATATTGCTATTACAAAATGAAATTAATGAGTTGGATTACATCATTGATCGAGCGTATGAACAAGGAATGTGTATTGTATTGAATCCATCACCATTTGATGAAGCACTCAATACATGTGATTTGAACAAAGTGTCTATCTTTGTATTAAACGAAATAGAAGGAGCGCAAATCAGTGGGAAAATAAAGCCAGAAGATATTCTTAATGAAATTCATATAAAATATCCGGAAAGTAAGGTAGTATTAACACTTGGGAAGGACGGCGCTGTATATAGTGATGATAATGAGATCGTAAAACAGCCGATTTTTCCAACAAAGGCAGTTGACACTACAGCAGCAGGTGATACATTTACCGGATATTTTATTGCTGGATTGATGGAAGAGAAGAATATAGCAGAAATTATGAAGCAAGCAGCGATGGCATCCTCAATTGCTGTTTCACGAATGGGCGCAGCTCCTTCTATACCGTATAAAGGTGAAGTTTATGCAAAGCTATGAAATGATTCAACATACATTTGAACCAATATTTGATCAACAATCAAAAATACTAATTTTGGGAAGTTTTCCATCGGTAAAATCACGTGAAAATGGATTTTATTATGGTCATCCACAGAACCGTTTTTGGAAAGTGATAGCAAAAGTGTATGACCGGGATGTTCCTAAAACGGTGGATGAAAAAATTGATTTATTGTTATCTTGCCAGATTGCAATTTGGGATGTAATTAAGAGCTGTAATATTTCAGGCTCTAGCGATAGCAGTATAAAGAACGTGATACCCATGGATTTAAAGCAAATTCTAACAAAATGTGAGATAAAACAAATTTATGCAAATGGAAAGACGGCCGCTAAATTATATCGGACATTTGCACAGGAAATAACCAAAATGGATATTGTAGAATTACCTTCTACAAGTCCTGCAAATGCAATATATTCGGTAGAACGATTGACTGAGGAGTGGGGAAAAATTAAAAATATACAGTAGTTTGATATGGAATCTGTAAATGCAGAAAATATATCCGCTTTGACTTAAGTGTGTAAGATTGAAAATTAGGAAAAGGTATTGAAAGGAACACATGAATAAGAAGATTTTGAATCGTATATTATATGGAACCGTTGATCAAAGTTTTTATAAGATGAATTGGCAAACGATTGATGATATAAATTATAAAACAATTAAGACGGTTTACATGGCAGCGACAACGATTACATTTTTATTGACTGTTTTTACAGTTAGCTACAAGTTTTTGAACTATATTACCGTTTTTTATATTGGGTATACTTTATTTTTTGCTATCATGACAGGAATAACGTTTTATTTATCGAAACGAAAGCATCAAGTTGTAAAAATATTGTATTACACATTTGCGCTTGCCATGTATGCCCTTGTAATAGTTGTAGGTACTGTTTTTAGTCCCCAAAATTTAGCAGTAACATTTTATGTAGTATTATGTATTATTCCCGTAATTTATATTGAACCACCAATTAATTCCATTCTGTTGACATCGTTTGCGTGCGTGTGTTTTGGAATTACAACGTATTATAGTAAGGCGGATTATCCAACCATTGTTCAGTATGATATTGCAAATATAGTATGTTGCTTTGTTATTATCGTTATTTTTATTGCATTCATAAGAAATATGATGCTTGGCTATATGAAACAGATTTTTAATTATGAAGCAGAGGCCCAATTGGATAAGCTGACTGGTTTCTTAAATAAAGAGTATACACAGCGTCAGTGTGTTAACTATATTGATAAAAAAATAATGCAGCAGTCCTGTACGCTTATGCTTATTGAAGTAGATAATTTTAAGCAGATTAATAATATCATAGGTGATAGGCAAGGTGATTATATCTTATGTGAAGTCGCTGGTGTCTTAAGGAAAGTTTTTGATGAAAATGATATTCTAGGACGATTTGGTGGAGATGAATTTCTTGTATTCATCAAGGGATTGGGAGATAAAGAGAGTATTGCATATAAAGCGGATCTCATTTCGAGAAGAGTCCGCACTATTTTATCAGATATTATAAAGAATGGTCTATCTTGCAGCATAGGAATTAGAAGCAATGATTCACAACTGGCACTTGACTTTGATACTATGTTATCACAGGCCAGTCAGGCACTTACGATTGCTAGGAAAAAAGGTGTGGGCAACTTGGAATTTTATATAAAAGAAGATAACACAGATAAACCATTAATTTTAGTAGTTGATGAAGTGAAAATAAGTAGAGCTGTTTTATGTAACTTTCTAAAATCAGAGTATGATGCAATTCCAGCAGAAGATGCAAAGATGGCAATTCAATATTTACGATTACACAAAGATAAAGTGGCAGCCATTTTAATTGATACTTCAGTACCGATTACAAATGGTTACGATGTGATAGGTGAAATACGTAAGAATGAAAACTATAAAAATATTGCAATTATCAAGATTACGTCCAATCAAAAAAAAGGAATCAAAATTATGGAAGTGGGAGTGAATGAATTTGTATCAAGACCTTACGAGATAAATGAGGTGAGAAATAAGGTTTCCGATGCAATAAAGAAGAAAGGTAACATTTGATTTGTTAAATAGCGTATAAAAAACTAGATTCCTTGGTGTAATAATTGTATCAAGGAATTTAGTTTTTGCATTCAATCGTTAAAGAGTGCCAGTTATATACATTGTAAAGGTAGCAATTGCCAATAATTCTTTTTTTGCATTGGTTACTTCAACTCGCGTGACAGCGGTTTTATTGCCCTTATGGTCGGTTTTAGCTTCGGCATAAATGACGTCTGATACACCAGGCTGTAAATAATTGATCGTTCCTTGTAATGTTACATTTGATACACCGTATGCATATACCGCCATACCAGAAGTTAAATCGCAAAGGGTAAAAATTGTACCTCCATGAATACAGCCATACAGATTTTTATTACTGTCATTTATTTTTAATGAAACATAGGCATAACCAGGTTTTACGTCAAGAATGTCCATATCGCTCAGGTGATTTTCAATTATGTGATGCATGATGCCGTCCCAAATGACATCGCTAAAAATTCCATTATTTTTAAAAGTTAACTCGTTCATCTTATTTCTCCAATTTCGTATGTTTTTCATTTTGTGTTGTATTTTTTAATGTTAAAATAATAGTTAAGATTAATCCATTATATATTTTGGGGTAAAAGTAATTCCTTTAACTCCTGATACGAGCAAACTTCATAGTTAATATCTGCTTCGATTGTATTTTTTTTGTGATTTGGGTTATACCAGCATGTGTCAATGCCAGCATTATTTCCTCCTTTTATATCAGAGGTAAGACTGTCTCCTATCATCAAAACTTTTTTCTTGTTTGTGTATTTCATAGCATGTAGTGCATAATCAAAGATACCTGGATTTGGTTTTGATTGATTGATTTCTTCTGAGATGATGACATCTTCAAAAAAGGGTGCCAAAATAGAGGCGCGGATACGTTTTTTTTGTACACTGGTAAGGCCATTTGTTACAATAACCATACGATAGTGTGGATGGAGTGCCTCTATCAAATCATAACTTCCGTTTAGTAAAAAGGAGGCATCTGCCAGATGTGTTAGATAAGCGGCAGATAGTTTGTCACAATCAATTGGTTCCTCAAGTTTTGCGATAAAACGACGAAAGCGTTCTGCTTTTAGTTCTTCTTGCGTGATTTGACCTAGTTCAAATTCTTTCCATATGGTTTCATTTATTGCAGCATAAATTGGTAGGTGGTATGTTTCATCATATTGAATTCCCAAATCCAAAGAAGCATGTTGCAGTGCATAGCGTTCCGATTTGCCAAAATCATATAACGTTTCATCTGCGTCAAATATTAAAATGTCATAGTTCATAAGTATCTCCATTCTTGCACATAGTTTGTGCATTTTTTGTGTATAAAGGATTTTGTAAGTTCCGATATAAATATTGTAAAAAACAACAATTATAGCTTATAATAAGAATTGAAATTTGTCTATATCGATTTTAATATATGCAAACGCAGTACAAGAAGTGGTTGGTGATTTTATGAGTCTGTGTAATCAATGGAAGATGCAGAAAAATGAAATTGAGCAAAAAGAGGGATTAACAGGTGAAAACATGAAAATACTTGAAGAAATAGAACAATACACTCCATATAATGAGCAAGAAGAAAAAGATAAAACAGTTATGATTAATTTTATCAAAACATCGAAACAGGTGTTATTAAGAGAAAATAAAATTGCACATTTTACGGCTTCCTCATGGGTGGTAAATAGAGAACGTACAAAAATACTTATGATTTTTCACAACATTTTCAATTCATGGTCATGGACGGGAGGTCATGCGGATGGAGAAGAAGATTTATTACAGGTTGCAATTCGTGAAGCAAAGGAAGAAACGGGAGTGGAACACGTCACTCCGGTCTTTGAAGATATTTTTTCGCTTGAAATTATCACGGTGGATGGACATGAAAAAAGAGGAGAGTACGTACCTTCTCATCTTCATGTTAATATAACATATTTATTAGAGGCTAACGAGATGGATGAAATTCGAATTAAGGAAGACGAAAATAGTGGCGTAAAATGGTTTGCGCTAGAGGATGCGGTAGCAGCATCTTGTGAACCTTGGATGCAGGGAATTTATCAAAAACTAAATCAGAAATTAAAAGAGCAGATAGCAATTTCATACCTAGAGAAGAATACAAAAAAGTGACATGTGTCGTTTCGGTTTGTCAATATCCAGATTACAATAAAAATATAAATAAAGTTGAACGGTCGTCAAGTTTATTTTGGAGGTGCCTAACATTTGAATGAAGAAGCATGGAAGAATGCATTGAAGGATGAAAAAAATCAAGAGTTGTTTGCACATATGCCTGCAAAGGTTTTTGATTGTGCACGTGTAAGGAAGCTTAAATCAGGTTCTTTTGTGGTAGAAAAGGAGCAGGAAATCAAAGAAATTTTACTATGTTGCAAGGGGCAAATGCAGGTTCAAAATGAGTTTTTAAATGGAACGATTTATAATTTTGATTATGCGGAACCAATTTCTTATATTGGTGTTATGGAGTTACTCGCAGACAGCACGATTTATTCGGCATATTTAAAGGCAAAAACAGATTGTGAGATTTTAGTGATACCAACGAAAGTATTTTTTGACTGGTTTTATAAGGATCAATGGTTAATCCTTGAAGTTTTGAAATTTGTATCAAAAAGTATGTTTGAACGATCTTTTACCATTGGAGAACATCGTGTATATCCTGCAATTTTTCAAATAGTAAAATATCTGATTGCGTGCTATGAAGCATCGGATGATGATATGGTCTTTATTCAAAAGAGCAAGGAAGAAATTAGTACATTGTTTTGTATTTCTACTCGAACGGTGCACCGTGTATTGAAGCAATTAAAAGAAGCAAATATTGTTTCTGTAAGGCGAAATGGGATAGGAATATCGAGAGAACAGTATAATAAATTAATCGATCAATTTGAAGAAATGAGGAATCAGGTATGAGTCAAGTATTGGATGTTATAACAGACAAGTCATTAACTTATCATCAGCAAATTTTGGAATTAGCAGCAGTTGCTGGAAATAGTGAAAAAGTTTTACAGTATGGTGATGGGGCGGAAACGTTAATCAAAGAAAATGTTATCTGTACAATGTTTGAAGGGGAAATTCCGTATCGTCCGCGTTATGTTGTGCCAGATTATCAAAAACTGATGGAAAAGGGATGCAAATTTCTTGAATTAGCGCCACCACAAAATATATGGGAAGCAACAAATACACTTTTGATCTTTTATAAACATGTGCCTTCCATTACTTCGTTTCCAGTTTATCTTGGCAATATTGATACATTATTACAGCCATATGTAAAAGATGAGGACGAAGCTTATCTTGCAATTAAATTATTTTTACAGCACATTGATCGTACACTAACCAATTCTTTTGTTCATGCCAATATTGGTCCAGAAGACACCACGGCAGGACGTTTGATATTAAAAGCAACCGAGGAACTTGAGTGTTCGATACCAAATATCACACTTAAATATGAAGAAGGTGTTACCTCCAAAGAACTTGCCAAATTAAGCGCTTTGGTCGCACTAAAGACAGCAAAACCAAGTTTTGCAAATCATAAGCTATATAAAAAGGATTTTGGAACCAATCAGTATGCGATTGTGAGTTGCTACAATGGATTTAACATTGGAGGGGGCGGGTATACGCTTGTACGTCTTATACTTAGCAACCTGGCAAAAAAAGCAACTTCTGTAGAGGATTTCTTAGAAAATCAACTTCCGATGGGAGCGAGAGAAACACTCCATGTAATTGATGAACGTTCTCGTTTTGTTCGCGAAGAAAGCACTTTCTTTTCTTCTAATTTTCTTGTGAAAGAAGGCTTTGTTTCGGCTGATTTATTCGCTGGAATGCTAGGCGTTGTAGGTCTTGCAGAAGCAGTAAATACGTTGCTTAACAAGACTGAGCTTGCAGAACGGTTTGGACACGGTGAAGAGGCAAATAAACTTGGACTTACAATTATTGAACGATTAAATGATCTTGTTAAAGAACATCATTGTCCGTATGTAACATGCTTTAATGGTAATCATTTTCTTCATGCACAGGTAGGACTTGATGTGGACGAAGGATTTTCACCTGGATGTCGGATTCCAGTTGGCGAAGAACCGGAATTGATGGAACATATATTACAGTCTGCACCATTCCATAAATACTTCTTTAATGGAATTGGAGATATTTTTGTATTAGAAGAGACATATCAAAAGCATCCGGATTCCTTGGTGCATATTGTAAAAGGAGCATTTGATAATGGACTTCGTTATTTCTCGGCATATGGTGTTGGAGGTGATGTGGTACGTGTAACCGGTTATTTGGCTAAGCGTTCGGAAGTAGAACGTCTAGAAAATGGTGAAGCTGTACTTAATAATGCAACTATCTTTGCAAAAGGTGCAAAAAATAATGGGAAAGCTTTTGACCGCAGAGAGGAAAGGTATGAGGATGGCAATCAATAAAATCATTCCATTTTCTTGTGTGGATGGGCCTGGAAATCGGATGGTTATTTTCTTTCAGGGCTGTAATTTTTCTTGTGGCTATTGTCATAATCCAGAGACTATTCATCACTGTATTAACTGTGGAGCATGTGCAGAGACTTGTCCAGTAGGGGCATTGACGATGAATGACGGAAAAATATGCTGGGATGATAAAAAATGTGTGGAATGTGATATGTGTATTAAAACTTGCAAATATCTATCTTCTCCAAAGACGAAGGATAGTACGCCAGATGATATTATGAAACGAATCAAACGCGCTGAGGCTTTTATTGATGGAATTACCATAAGTGGCGGAGAATGTACATTAAATATCCCTTTTTTAACCGAGTTATTTCAAAAAGTAAAAGGGGAAACACATCTTACGTGCTTTATAGATACCAACGGTAGTATTGATTTATCCAATGCCAATGAATTTGTTAATCTTACGGATGGGTTTATGCTGGATGTAAAAGCAGTGATGGAAGAGGAACATAAAAAGTTGACGGGAATGTCAAATGATGTTGTTTTAAAAAACTTAGAATATTTACTGGAAAAACAAAAATTATATGAAGTTCGTACTGTGCTTGCACCAGGACTACAACATGAACTTACGGTTTCATATGTGGCAAATAAGATAAAAGATACATGTATTTATAAATTGCTAAGATATCGGCCATTCGGAGTTCGAGAAGAAGGAATCGCAAGCTTTGGAACAAAGGTGACTACAAAAGAGTATATGGAAGATATGATAAAGTTAGCAAAAGAACATGGTGCAAGTAAAGTAATTGGAGTTTAAATGCTTGACGGTAAAAAATTTAAATCAATCACTAGGTAATCAAAGGGTTGATAAAATTTTTTACCGTCATTTTTTTTGAAAAGTAGGCAAATAAAATGTACATTTTTCGACTTTTTTCATATCTTGTAAGAAAAGAGAGTTTTGTAAAAGGGAGAAAAATGGAACAAAAGTTGATTTTAGCTACAATAGTAGTTAGTGTAATAGGGTTTCTTTTATTAATTCGATATTTTGTGATTAGGAGACGGATGAAACAATTTACTCCCCAATATCATTCGAGGGAACAAGTTGAGAAGTTTAATGACTTGTTAAGGACAGTAGGGTTAGCATTTGATCCGAGGCTGGATATATTTTATTCGTTACAAGATTGTTGGCAGAGAGAATTTGGATATCATAAAGTGTATGATGAAATGGCAGCTACATTCAATTGGGTACTTGACTGTGAACCCATTGTTTTTGACTATGATAATAAACGATGGATGATTGAGCTATGGAAAGGGCAGTATGGTATTACGATTGGTGCTGAAGTTGGTATTTATATCGAGGATGGTGAATATACGTATCGAAGTGCAACATCGAGTGAAGAACTATTTGTGCGTTATCATTTATGGAAGGGGAAAAAACTGGTTGCAAGCCGTGAGCAACGAGGGTGGTGGATTACATCATTTTCAGTGGGAGGATATGCAAAGCCCAAATACCTATCTATGGCGATTGACATTTCTTTCCATGATAGTGAAATGAGTGAAATTTTTTATGAAGCCATGATAAAAAAAGGTTATAGCCTTGGAAGTTTGGGTCTATGGGGAAACACAGTGCGCATCCGTTATGAACATCCATATTCGCCCCAACCCGCCTCCAATACAAGCGTGTGGGCTAGAGCAGTAATGGTTATAAATCGAATCAATTGTAGAATTTTTTGTTCTTTGACTAGAAAACAGACTTGTACACTCGACAAACTTGAATATATTAAATTGCGGTTACCGATTCTTTACCATTTTATAACTAAAATTTTGTTTATACGGGAGAAGAAAAATGGAAGAATGTAGGCTGGACCGAAAAATGAAAAAGATTTATCGAAATGCAGAACGAATTGAAGTAGGTGAAACTACAAAAATTGCAATTATGAGTGACTGTCATAGAGGAACAGGCGAATGGAATGATAATTTTGCAGAAAACGAAAAAATTTATTTTACAGCACTACGAGAATATTATAGGAATGATTATACTTATATTGAATTAGGAGATGGGGATGAACTTTGGGAAAACAGAGATTATAGTAAAATAATTCAGTTATATAGTCACATATTTTGGCTTCTTTCACAGTTTTATAGGGAAGGGAGACTCTATATGCTGTATGGAAATCATGACAAACAAAAGAAAAGTAAAAAATTTACAAAAAAATACATGAGTGAATATTATTATGAAGCAGAAAATCGATATCTACCACTCTTTCCAAAAATTGAGGTGACAGAAGGGTTGGTGTTAAAGCTAACGTGTTGTGAAAAACAGCGGACGATTCTTTTGGTACATGGGCATCAAGGAGATTTATTGAATGATACCTTGTGGAGATTTACACGATGGATGGTTCGATACATTTGGAAACCGTTGGAGTTATTAGGAATAAATAACCCGATGACACCGGCCGGAAATTATTCCAATCGCCCGAAACATGCCAATAAGGTAGAACAATGGGCGGAATGTACAAAGCAGATTACAATTGGAGGGCATACGCATCATGCACTATGTTCAAGTGACTTAGCAGCTTGCTATTTTAACACGGGTAGCTGTGTCCATCCAAGATGTATCATGGCAATTGAGATTGAGGATCGACAGTTACGCTTAGTCAAATGGGGAATCGATGTCGACAGTAGGAATCATTTGCTTGTGAAAAAAGAATTACTCGTACAACATTATCTTGATTAAGAATGGTAAGTAAAAAATCAAAGCTTGTCTTGTGCATTTGTCAATTTATGTCGAAGTTTGCATATAATGGGTATATACCAAATGAAAGGAGGTAGTGTTATGATGGCAAAAATTTTACTGTATGAACACCCGAATTTCCAAGGAAGATGCCTTGAGATTACGCGTCCTACACCACATTTAAGCAAATATTGTTTTAATAACAAGGTTTCATCACTAAAGGTGATTTGTGGTGAGTGGAGATTATGTGAACATTCTGATTTTGAAGGAGATCAGTATACGGTATGTGAAAGAGGAGGCCCTTGTTGCAATGGAAATTATCCATGTCCATGTGATTGGTGCGGAGAGAATAATGAGATTTCATCTCTTTATCCAGTGTGTTAATAAAGGATTAGGGAGGTAACAATCAAATGATACCAAATGTAGGGAAGTAGACGATGCCCATTTCCAAAAAATTTATAACTTGGAAATGGGCATCGTTATGTGATGAACCTCTTTAAAAATAAAATAATTCGTATTATAATAGGAAAGAGCAGTGTATTTATATAATAGAAAATAATAAAGGAGTATTATGATATGGCTATTTTAGTAACAGGCGGAGCAGGATATATAGGAAGTCATACGTTGATAGAATTATTGACGGCAGGATATGAGGTAGTAGTTGTTGATAATTTATGCAATTCCAGCAAGGAGGCTCTAACACGTGTTAAAAAAATTACAGGAAAAGAAGTTACCTTTTATGAGGCAGATATTTGTGATAAAGAGGCGTTAGAAGCCATTTTTTTAAAGGAGAAAATTGATTCAGTCATTCATTTTGCGGGATTGAAAGCAGTGGGAGAATCTGTAAAAAAACCTTTGTTGTACTATCAAAACAACATCAGTGGAACGATAATCCTATGTGAAATGATGCAAAAGTATAATGTTAAAAATATTGTATTTAGTTCTTCGGCAACTGTGTATGGAGCTCCAAAATTTGTTCCAATTACTGAAACTTGTCCGAAAGGGGAAATAACGAATCCATATGGTCAAACAAAGTCTATGTTGGAACAGATTTTAATTGATCTTCATACCTCTGATCCAGAGTGGAATGTTATTTTGCTACGTTATTTTAATCCAATTGGTGCACATGAGAGTGGTATGATAGGAGAAGATCCGAAGGGAATACCAAATAATTTACTCCCATATATTGCGCAGGTTGCTGTAGGAAAACTGGAGTGTTTGGGCGTGTTTGGTGACGATTATGATACAAAAGATGGAACCGGAGTTAGAGATTATATTCATGTAGTGGATTTGGCAATTGGTCATGTACGGGCAATTGAAAAGTTAGGAGAGCGAAACGGTATCAGTGTCTATAATCTTGGAACAGGGAATGGATATAGTGTATTAGAAGTTATTCATGCATTTGAACGTGCATGTGGGAAAAAGATTCCTTATGCAATTAAGCCAAGAAGAGCGGGGGATATTGCAACCTGCTATTGTGATCCGGATAAGGCAGGCAAGGAACTTTTGTGGAAGGCACAGTATGGAATTGAGCGTATGTGTGAAGATTCTTGGAGATGGCAGTCACAAAATCCGAATGGATATCATAACGAAGAATCAATGCAATTAGATTGATTACTTGATTAAAGTAGTGTTTGACAAAACTGGACAAAATGAATATGATATATCTAGTATTTGAATAATGATGCTTGTTGGTGCATATAGGATAGAATTTTGATTTTATCCTATATGAGAATAGGGAATTGGGTACGAATCCCAAACAGTCCTGCTGCCGTATGGATTAAATCATCTTAATGATGCCACTGAGCATTTTGCTTGGGAAGGCTAAGATGATGTGAGAGTCTAAGTCGGAAGACCTGCCAACAAGACACCAATATTACTTCACAGGATATGGAGTTTTGGACACGTTTTTCTTTCACTTTTCTCAAATTAGAAAAGTATTTTTTGTGTGTTGTAAACCTTAGTCTGTGACTAAGGTTTTTTCTTATTGAAAATAGAGTATGATGACGCGGATAGGAGGAAGGAATGACAAAAGAAGCCTTATATTACAAAATCAAACGAATTCCACCCATTCATCAAGAGGTAGCAGTTGATACCAAAGACTATTTGCAAAATCTTGCAAAACCACCAGGGAGTTTAGGTGAGTTAGAATATATAGCGCAAAAGATATCGGCAATTACAGGAAAACAAAGGAATCATTTAGATAAACGATGTGTTCTTGTTTTTTCTGCAGATAATGGAGTAGTTAAAGAAGGTGTTGCATCTGGACCGCAATCAATTACGGCTGCTCAGACAAGAAATATGTTAGATGGAATGACTGGTGTTTCAGTAATTGCGAAACATTTTCATAGTGATTTAATGGTTATCGATGTGGGAATTCATGATTATGTGGAGCATAAAGATTTAATTAGACGAAGCATTCGAAGAGGAACGAGTAACATTGCAAAACAGGAAGCTATGTCATTAAACGAAGTGATACAAGCGGTTGAAATAGGCATTGAAATGGCTGAAAAAGCATGGAAGAGAGGCTATCAGGTCATAGGAATTGGTGAGATGGGAATTGGCAATACCACAACCAGCAGTGCTGTTCTTGCCGCATTGTTAGGACTTTCGATCGAAGAAGTAAGAGATGTAGTTGGAAAGGGTGCTGGACTTACTAAGTCTGCTTACCAAAAAAAAATTGCAGTAATTGAAACAGCATTGTTGTTAAACCGGCCTCAAAAAGACGACCCCATTGATTGCTTGCAAAAAGTCGGAGGGTTTGACTTGGCAGCAATGACAGGAGCTTATTTAGGAGCTGCACTCTTTCAACTTCCAGTTGCTATTGACGGGTTTATTTCAATTGTAGCTGCACTTTGTGCAGCAAGGCTTAATCCATTGGTAAAAGACTATCTTTTTGCATCCCATTGTTCCCATGAACGGGGATATGTAATGGCACAAAATGAATTAGGATTGAATGCTGTCCTTCATCTGGATATGCGTCTAGGAGAGGGGAGCGGATGTCCGATTATGTTTGAAATAATGGAAACGGCATGTATGGTTGTGCGAGATATGGCTACCTTTGAAAAAGCACAAATTAATACAGATTACTTGAACCCGATTCGAAACCAGGATGCCTTTTAGTTGTATCGTATAAGATGGAATGGGAGTTTACAATGAATATTTTTATTTCAGGGGGATGCAAAAATGGAAAATCATCGTATGCACAGAACCTAGCAATTTTGCAAAAAAAAGAGAATTCACCGCTGTATTATGTGGCAACCATGGAAGCGGTAGATTTAGAAGATGAGGAACGAATCAGACGGCATGTGCGTGAGCGAGATGGTCTTTTGTTTGAAACAATTGAATGTTCACGAGATATTATTCAGTTACTTACTTATAAAAATAAAAAGGCATCTTTTTTAATTGATAGTACGACGGCACTTCTTGCAAATGAGATGTTTCAAGAAGGAAAAAGCAAAAAAGGAATTGCAAAAAAAATTGGAATCGAATTGGAAGAAATATTAAAAGTACTAGATGACGTAGTCATTGTTTCAGATTACATTTTTTCAGATGCAGCATTGTTTTTTGATGAAACATGTGAATACCAGAAAAATTTGGCATATCTTGATCAAGTTTGTGCAAATAACTGCGAAATTGTCCTGGAAATTTTTTATGGGAACGTTATAGTACACAAAGGAGGAGATAAATTTGAAGCACTTATGGAACGGAGTATGCATGTCAATTAGTATGTATACAATATTTCCGAGTAAGGCGGATGTTTGGGATGAGAAAGCAACCAAGTATTTGATTCCATTTTATCCGATGGCTGGATGTTTCATTGGGATATTCTGGTATGGATTGTACTTGATTTTGCAACGATTGCTTGTACCTATTATGTTAAAAACATTCCTGCTAATGATTATTCCCTCTATTTTGAGTGGGTTTTTACATTTGGATGGATTTATGGATACAAGTGATGCGATTGGTTCCAGAAAAAGTGTAGAAGAAAAACGAAAAATATTAAAGGATTCCCACGTGGGCGCATTTGCTGTAATTGCCATATTGCTTTGGATGTTTGCTTCCTTTTGTGGAATGTATACCATATTGTCCGAAGGAAAAAGCGTAGTGTCATTTTTCTTTATTCCAATCGTTTCGCGCGCATTCACAGGAATTTGCGTTTTAAAGGGAAAACCAATCTCAAAAAATAGTTATCTTACACTTTATCAAAAGGATAAAGCCAAGTGGCAGATGATACTTCAAATTGGGTATTTAATTGTATGTATTGCACTACCACTGTTATGTTTGGATATTCGAACCATACTAATTGTACTGATTATGCTGACCACGGCTCTTTTGTCAGCAAAGCATGCGTTTAAACAGCTCGGGGGAATGTCTGGAGATATATCTGGATATATTGTAACGCTGAGTGAATTGGCTGCACTATTGTCCGTGTCAATATTATAGAACAGGAGGATATGTATTATGATTGTGGTAATTGGTGGAGCTTACCAAGGAAAATTAGCCTATGTAAAAAAACAGTACTGCGTTACGGATGCGGATATTTTGATTTGTGAGCAAGGACAATGCGAAATCGTAACAAGTCAGCCGGTCATATATGGCTGGGAACACATGATTCTAGCACAGGTAAAATGTGGAATAGATAGTATGAGTTATGTGAAAGGTCAGATTGATTATTTGCAAGATAAAATTATAATTTGTGAAGATTCCTCTTGTGGAATCGTGCCAACGGATAAGGATATGCGTCTTTATCGAGAGGCAAGTGGCCGAACGTTGTCTTATCTTGCAAGTAGAGCCGATGAAGTGGTACGTGTTTTTTGTGGAATAGGAAGTAAAATAAAATGAAACTATATCTCTTGCGTCATGGAAAAACAGAAGCAAATAAACAACGATTGTATTGTGGTCAAACGGATATCGGGCTTTGTAGAGAGGGTAGAGAGGAACTTTTAAAACAAAAAGAAACGATTGTATACCCCAAAGCAGACATCTATATTGTGACAGGTCTTAAGCGAACTAGAGAAACATTAGAAATTCTTTATAAAGATCAACCTTGTGTGTGTATGACAGAGTGGAATGAGATGAATTTTGGGAGTTTTGAGATGAAGTCCTATGAGGAATTAAGAGATAGGGCGGCATATCAAAACTGGATTCAAAATATAGAAAAAAACCCATGTCCTATGGGGGAAAGTCAGCGACAATTTAAAGATAGAATTCAAACAGGATTAAAGCAATTGGAAGAACTCTTTAGGGAGGAAAATGATAGAAGTGTACTTGCGATAACGCATGGCGGGGTCATATCGGAAATTATGGAAAAATTTTTCCCAAATCAAAAGAACTTTTATGAATGGCAGCCTTCCTTTGGAAGAGGTTATTTCGTTGATATAAATGATACAGTAAACTATACTATAATTTAAGGAGATTTTTATGAATAAGAAACTAGTATCCCTATTGCTCGTAGTTACACTTTTATTCTCTATTACTGGATGTGCTGCGAAAGAAGATACCGCAAAGAATACAGACAGTAATGCGCAGATAGTTGAAACACAAGAGGGCAGTAATACACTGCCAACCAATGATCGAGCAGGAAATGAGATTAAGCTTCCAAACAAAATAGAAACAATTATTTCACTTGCACCATCGGTCACAGAGACTTTAATAGATCTTGGAGTAACCGATAAAATTATTGCAATTGATACAAATTCAGTAGGATGTGAAGGAATATCAGATAAGTTGCCGGCATTTGACTTAATGAACCCAGATGTTGAAAAAATGATTGCATTGATGCCAAGTGTCGTTTTTGTATCAAGCATTAGTTTAATGGATGGACAAGATCCTTTTAAACAGTTAGAAGACTTAGGAATCTGTGTGATTTGCATTCCGACCAGCGATAGTATACAAGGAATAGAGGATGACATTTACTTCCTTGGAGAAGTAATCCAAAATACAAAAAAGAGTGATGAAATCATTAAAACGATGCAAACACAAATTGATGCGATCGCCGCAATCGGAGCGACGATTGCCGATAAAAAACATGTATATTTTGAAATTGGGGCAGCACCTTCCATGTATAGCTTTGGTTCGGGTGTATTTTTAAATGAAATGATTGAATTAATTGGAGCAACCAATGTGTTTGCAGATCAAGAGAGTTGGATTAGCGTAGAGGCAGAATCGGTGGTTAATACAAATCCGGACGTTATTTTAACGAACGTAAACTATATTGAAAATCCTTGTGATGAAATTTCTAGTCGAGAAGGATTTTCAGGGGTAAAGGCCGTGCGGGATAATCAGGTTTACTACATTGATAATATGGCAAGTTCTTTGCCTAATGAAAATATTGTAACGGCACTGCAAGAAATGGCAAAAGCAGTATACCCAGACCTATACTAAAATGAAGAAAAAAGTAGGTATTATGATAGGTATAGCTGTCTGTGCTATTTTAATTGGAATTGGAGTTGGCAGTGTATTTGTTTCTCCTGTTCAGATTTTTCAGATATTTATGAATCAGATATTTCAAGTTCCACTGCCAAGCAGTGTGCAAAGCATTTATGTTGGATTAATTTTACAAATTCGCTTACCGCGTGTCATCCTTGCCTTTTGCGTAGGAGCAGCACTTGCTGTTAGTGGAACAATTATGCAATCAGTTCTTAAAAATCCTTTGGCTTCTTCGTTTGGATTGGGAGTTACTTCGGGGGCTGGACTTGGAGCAGTTTTAGTAATGATGGGAGGATTTGCTTCTGGAATGTTAGGCACTTTTTTACTTCCAGTTGTGGGACTTGTATTTGGATTAGCAACTGTTTTTTTGTCCATATCGCTTGCATCAAGACTGGATAAAAATATGTCAAATTATACCATCATATTAACTGGTATGGTGTTATCCTTATTTATAAATGCAATTATGTCTATGCTTGCATCTACTTCAAAGGAATACTCGCAACGAATCACTTTGTGGCAATTAGGGAGCTTTTCTTTAAAAGAGTGGCGTTATGTATTTGCTTTATTTCCGATTGTTCTTCTTTGTATTTTGTTTTTTATGCGATACGCAAAAGAGTTGGATATTTTGACATTTGGCGAAGAACAAGCCAATATTATGGGGATTGAAACAAAGAAAGTGAAGCGTTTGTTGATTGGAATGACAGCTGTTCTTACTGGAACCGCAGTATCTTTTGTTGGAATAATTGGATTTGTAGATTTGATTGCACCACATGTTGTAAGACGTATGTTTGGATCCGACCATCGATATGTAATTCCTATGTCGGCGTTATTTGGTGGAAGTTTTATGGTAATAGCTGATCTATTTGCCCGCACCTTGATTTCTCCATCTGAAATTCCAATTGGATCAATTACTGCAATTATTGGAGCACCATTTTTTATCTATGTCTTTTTTCGAAGCAGGAAGGAGAAACCGCTATGATAAATGTAGAACATGTAAGTTGTGGTTATGATTCTAATTTGGTGATAAAGGATATTTCATTTACCGTTAAGGAAAATGAGATACTTTGCGTGTTAGGACCAAATGGCTGTGGAAAGACAACGCTCCTGCGTGCAATTTCGGGGCTGTTGCCGGCAACTGGGATGATACAAGTCAATGGAATCGATTTGAAAAAATCAGGGCGAAAGGATATCGCAAAAAAGGTTGCTGTACTGAACCAGTTAAGTAATATATATTTTTCTTATACGGTATATGAAACGGTGAAAATGGCACGTTATGTGCATCAAGCAGGAGGAATTTTTCGCTCAGATAGTAAGGAAGATAAAGAGTTTGTATATACCTGCCTGAAACGAGTGGGGATGCTGGAACAAAAAGATTGTTTGATAACAGAACTTTCTGGTGGACAACTACAACGTGTGTTTTTGGCACGAGTATTAGCACAAGATCCAGAAGTTATTTTATTGGATGAACCAACGAATCATTTGGATTTAAAATATCAAATTGAATTATTAGATTACATAAAAGATTGGGCAAAAAAAGAGAAGCGTTGTGTAATCGGGGTTCTTCATGACATTAATCATGCACTTATGTTTGCAGATAAAATCATGTTGTTAGAGAATGGAAAAATTAAGCTTTGTGATAACGTTGAGGACTTTGATTTGACAAGCTTAAATGAAACATATGGAATTGATGTAGCAAGTTATATGGTGCATGCATTAAAACGATGGAGTTAGAAGAAATAGAGTACAGGAGTCGCAATTATAAATAAAGAAGACTGCAATCGAAAATACTAAGTTAAGGCTGTTGTAAAAGATTGAATACAACAGCTTTTTTTATATTCACAGACTTTCTAATGACAGAAATGCTAAAATGGGCTATAGTATATAGAAGAAAGAAGAAATGGAGTGGACAACATGAGTACAGAGGAGCATTCACATGTACATAAACATCATCATGAAGATACGAAAAAGGTTTTAAATCGTATGTCTCGTGCAATTGGACATATGGAGGCTACCAAACGAATGGTAGAAGAGGGACGGGATTGCAGCGAAGTTCTAATTCAGATAGCGGCTGTGAAATCAGCACTTAATAATATCGGGAAAATAATTTTGCAAGATCATATCAATCATTGCATTGTTGATGCAATTGAAAATGGAGACAAAAAAGCATTGGAAGATCTAAATGATGCAATTGATAAATTTATCAAATAAAATAATCTGGGTTGGTTAAATTATGAAATGGATAAAAAAAAGAGATATTTATGTGATACTAGGTGTATTGCTGTTTGCGGCAATCCTTTCTGCAGGATATCACATATACGTAGCACATTTACCTGCAAAGGCAGAAATATATTATGCATCAAAATTAGTAAAGACAGTGGTGTTAGATACAGGGAAGGATGAGACATTTACTATTCCAGAATCGAATCATGTCACGTTTCATCTATATGCAGATGGCTCGATTGCATTTGAAGAATCGGATTGTCCGGATCAGATTTGCGTAAAGGCGGGAAAATTGCATCTTGTGGGACAAAGCGCAGCCTGTTTACCCAATAAAATAATTATAAAAATTGTACCATCAAAAGAAAATGCAGAGAATGATGTAGATATAATTAGGTAGGAAAAATGAAAAAAAACGATTCTAAAACAAAGCGAATGGTATTAATTGCTATGCTTTTTGCAACTGCAATGGTATTGTCCATTGTGGAGAGTATGATTCCGATGCCAATACCAGCACCTGGGGTTAAATTTGGGCTATCCAATATTGTTGTTATGTATGCAATGTTTTTCTTAAAGAAGAGAGATGCACTCATGATTGCAATATTAAAAGGTATGTTTTCGGCACTCACAAAAGGAGCGATAGCGGGATTAGTTGGTCTTACAGGCGGATTATTCTCAATCGGAATCATGGCAATTTTATTTTATGTATTAAAGGAAAAAGGAAGCTATTTTTTATATAGTATGTCTGGAGCGGTGTTTCATAATATTGGTCAGTTTGTTGCAATCTCGATTATTTATACAAATATGGCGGTAGTATATTATTTGCCGGTTTTATTGGTAGCGGGAATTGCTGCAGGTGCAATCACGTCCCTATTATTAAAGATTGTTTTGCCAGCGCTTCAAAGACTTGAATTATAATGAAAAAAATGCAAGATACTTAGTTTGAGGTAAGCAAAATGAATAAAAAAATGTATAAAGCAGCAGGATATATTCTTGTTTGTATCATGCTTGTAGGATGTCAAAAATCAAGTGGTATTACAAGATTTAGTATACAGTATTTAGATTTATTTGATACCGTAACAGAATTTGTTGGGTATGCAGGTAGTCAGGAAGAATTTTCAAATCAAACGAAAGTACTGTATGAGGAACTCAAAAAATATCATCAGTTCTATGATATTTATAATGATTATGAAAATATAAATACTTTGAAAACGATTAATGATAATGCGGGGATTGCTCCCGTTAAAGTGGATAAAAAGATTATTGATTTACTTCTATTGGGAAAAGAAATGTATGAAAAGACAAATGGGACTGTAAACATTGCATTTGGTAGTGTACTATCCATCTGGCATGACTATCGAACCCAAGGTTTAGATGATCCAGAACATGCTAAACTTCCACCAATGGACAAGCTTATCAAAGCAGGTAAGCATGTTGATATTACAAAAGTAAAAATAGATGAAAAAGCGTCTACGGTGTATTTGGAAGATAAGGACATGAGCCTAGATGTAGGAGCAATTGGAAAAGGCTATGCCGTCGAGAAAATTTCAGAAGAAGCAGCACGCCAGGGAATGGATCATTTGTTGATTAGTGTAGGTGGAAATATTGAAGCACTTGGGACAAAAGGAGATGGAAGTAGTTGGATTTTAGGAATTCAGAATCCAGATTTAACTAGTGACCAGGCGTATGTGTATAAAATAAAGGCTAAAAACCAATCATTAGTTACGAGTGGAAACTATCAGCGTTACTATTTAGTAGATGGAACGGTATATCATCATATTATAAATCCAGAAACATTGATGCCTTCCACCTATTTTACAGCAGTTTCTGTGTTAAATAAACAATCTGGGGTTGCAGATGCTTTGTCAACGGCACTATACAATATGCCTTATGAAGAAGGATTTTCTTTGATTGAGAGCTTGCCAGATACGGAAGCTATGTGGATATACGAAGATGGGAAATTTGCTTTTTCGAGTGGGTTTAAGGAATATATTGCAGAGTAAATCAAGAAACGATATAATAAAAAGTAGTAGTTCAATACAATAGGGAGATAATAATATGTGGCGAAAGCAAAGAGGCATTCAGTGCTTGCTTGTTTTGCTAGGGTTGCTTCTCTTGACAGGATGTTCAAAAGATAGCGCAGCAAAAAAACAATACGAAGCAGGTTTAGTGTCTTTAAATAGTGGTGAATTAAAGGAAGCTATCGTAAGTTTTAAAGAAGCATTGTTTGAAAAACCAGACGATAAAGATTTAAGTAAATCCAAGCAAATTATCAATAAAAAAGCCTCCTATGGACTGGGAGTTGCTTATTTTAGAAAACAAAAATATGAAAAAGCAGAAGTGTATTTTGAGCAAGCACGTTCCATTCGATATTTAGAAGAATGGGATGGGGATATTGAAAATTATCAAGTGGACACCTTATGCGCATTGGAGGAATACAAAAGGGCATATGACCTTGTTCTAACCCTTAGAGATGCAAATAAAGAAGATTTTTCTCTTTTGTTTCGCGAGGTCTTTCTCTTAGATGCATTAAAGGAAGATAAAAAGAGGGATGAGACGTTAAACGAGGGTCTATTAATAAAAGGTCACGGAAATGAATATGAATTTAATTTAGCAAAGATACAGTATATGTTAGGAGATTTAGATAAAGCAAAAGAGGGGATGGAAGAGGCTTCAAAAAAAGGAATCGAAGAAGCTCAGTTTTACCTTGGAAGAATCGAAGAAGATGACTTAAATTATAAAGGGGCTATTTCACTATACAAAGAATATCAAGCTTCTCTTTCCAAACAATCGGATTTTGTGAATTTACGTATCGCAAGTTGCTATGAAAAACAGGGGGATTATGAATCTGCTCTGGATGTATATAATTCAGCAATTAAAACGAGTGATGGAACGAATTTAAAAGAACTTTCCTATAATCAAATTATTTTATTAGAAAAAAATGCACAATATAAGAAGGCTTTTAAAAAGTGTGCAGCCTATTTAAAAAAATATGGAACAGATGAAACAATGAAAAAAGAATATGAATTTTTGGAAACAAGAGTTCAGTATAAGGAGTAATATGGCGCAATTGCATGATATGAAGCAAGAAGAAGAAAGAATTATTTTGGTAGGTGTATCTTTGCATGATAAAGATGATACGGAGGAATCTTTGGATGAATTAGAAGAACTTGCAAAAACGGCAGGTGCAGTGACGGTTAAAAAGGTAATACAAAACAGAGAGAGTGTTCATCCTGGTACGTATATTGGTAAAGGTAAAATTGCAGAAATCAAAGAATTATTATATGAGTTAAATGCAACAACTATTGTATGTGATGATGAGCTATCTCCGGCACAAATTAAAAATTTGGAAATGGAATTGGATGCAAAGGTAATTGACCGAACCGTTATGATTTTGGATATTTTCGCAAGCCATGCATCTACAAGAGAAGGAAAAATCCAAGTGGAGTTGGCCCAGCTTAAATATCGTTCTTCCCGATTAGTGGGACTTGGAAAATCATTATCAAGATTGGGAGGAGGAATTGGAACAAGAGGACCTGGAGAAAAAAAATTGGAAATGGATCGTCGCTTCATACGAGACCGAATTTCTCAGTTGAATAAAGAACTCGATGAAGTAAAACAGGCAAGAGAGACAACAAGAAAACAAAGAAGTAAAAATCCGGTTCCGATTGTTGCAATTGTAGGTTATACCAATGCTGGAAAATCAACCTTATTAAATACATTGACGGATGCAAAAGTTCTAGAAGCAGATAAGTTATTTGCTACACTTGATCCTACTACACGAAATTTGGTGTTAGAAAGTGGGCAGCAAATATTAATTACGGATACAGTAGGATTTATCCGAAAATTGCCGCATCACCTAATTGATGCATTTAAAAGTACATTAGAAGAAGCAAAATATTCTGATATTATTATTCATGTTGTGGATAGTGCGAACGAAACCGTCTACAACCAGATGCATACGGTGTATGAAACACTTCGTAATTTGGATGTCAAAGATAAAGTGATTATTACGGCATTCAATAAGCAGGATAAGTTAGAGGTAGAACAGATTTTAAAGGATTTCCAGGCGGATAAGACGGTTAAGATATCGGCCAAAACGGGTGAAGGAATAAAAGAACTGTTAGATACGTTAGAAGTAGTATTACAAGAGAGAAAAGTATATATTGAAAAAGTATATTCCTATCAAGATGCTGGGAAGCTTCAGATAATCCGGAAATATGGACAACTTATCGAAGAGGAGTATCGGGAAGATGGTATTTTTATTAAGGCATATGTGCCAAGGGAAGTATATCTTGGATTATAGAGGAGAAAAAAATGAGTCAAGCAGATGATATTTTTATTCATATGTGCAAGGATATTTTAATAAATGGGACGAGCACAGAAGGTGAATTGGTAAGACCAAAATGGGAAGATGGAACGCCGGCCTATACCGTAAAAAAGTTTGGAGTTGTAAATCGATATGATTTATCCAAAGAGTTTCCACTATTAACGCTTCGCAAGACAGCACTTAAAAGTGCAACGGATGAACTGCTTTGGATTTGGAAGAAAAAATCGAATAACATAAATGATCTGCACAGTCATATTTGGGATGCATGGGCGAATGAAGAGGGCTCAATTGGAAAGGCGTATGGATATCAGTTAGGTGTAAAACATAAATACAAGGAAGGTAATATGGATCAGGTTGACCGTGTGATTTATGATTTGAAAAACAACCCATTTAGCCGCCGCATTATGACAAATATTTATGTGCATCAGGATTTAAGTGAAATGAATCTATATCCATGTGCTTATAGTATGACGTTTAACGTGACACAAAAGAAGGAAGATGACAAGCTTACACTAAATGCTGTCTTAAATCAACGCTCACAAGATGTTTTAGCAGCGAATAACTGGAATGTAGTACAATATGCAGTTTTGATTCATATGTTGGCGCAGGTTTGTGATATGAGAGTTGGTGAATTGGTTCATGTCATTGCCGACGCACATATTTATGACAGGCATATCCCATTGATTGAGGAATTGATAAAGCGTCCCGTGTATGCGGCACCAAAATTTTCTTTAAATCCGGAAATAAAGGATTTCTATGCATTCACAAGAGAAGATGTGTCCGTAGTAGATTATATGACTGGACCGCAGATAAAGGGAATACCAATTGCTGTTTAGAAAAGAGGAGAAATTTTATGAATATAATTGTTGCTGTGGATAAAAACTGGGGAATTGGATTCCAAAATAAGTTGTTAGTTAGTATACCAGCAGACATGCGTTTCTTTCGGAGTGAAACAACTGGAAAAGTTGTGATTATGGGAAGAAAAACACTCGAGAGCTTCCCACAAGGAAGACCATTAAAAGATCGAAAAAATATCGTAATCACAAAGAAAAATTGCGAAATCGAAGGAGCAACAGTCGTTCACAGTATTGAAGAAGCACTATTGGCTGTAAAGGAGTATAAAACAGACGATGTCTATGTGATAGGAGGCGAAAGCATCTATGAACAGATGCTTCCCTATTGTGATATTGCACATGTCACATTGATTGATTATGAATATCATGCAGATTCCTTTTTCCCAAATCTTGATAAAAATGAGGAGTGGATGATTGAAGAGGAGTCGGAAGAACAAACATGTTATGATTTAGAATATACGTTTGTAAAGTATGTAAGAAAGAAAAAGTAAGTTTGTATTTTGTGAATTTCACTAAAATACTTGAAAAATAAAAAGAGTAAGAGTATTATACAAGAAATACAAATGGATAAATGGGAGGAAGGAAGTAAAATGTTAAATATCAGATATGAAATGACACAAGAACCAAAGGAAGTTCCAGGATCAGATGATCCTTTGAATTTTGGAACAATTTTTACGGATCATATGTTTATGATGAATTACGAACTGGGAAAAGGCTGGTTTGACCCAAGAATCGTACCATATCAGAAAATCAAATTGGAACCATCGGCGATGGTATTTCATTATGGGCAGGAAATGTTTGAAGGTATGAAGGCGTATAAAACAGAAGAGGGAAAAACATTATTATTTCGTCCAGATAAAAATATTGAACGAGCAAATCGTACCAATCAAAGAATTTGTATACCAGAAATTCCAGAAGAAGATTTCTTAGAGGCAATCGAGGCAGTTGTTAAAACAGACGAAGCATGGATACCTACAGCACCTGGAACTTCGCTATATATTCGACCATTTATTATTGCTACGGATGAGTTTCTTGGGGTTAGACCGTCTAGTACCTATTTGTTTATGATTATCTTATCTCCTGTAGGTGCTTATTATAAAGAAGGATTGAACCCAGTAAAAATCTGGATTGAGGATGAATATGTAAGAGCAGTAAGAGGTGGTATTGGTGAGGCAAAGACTGGCGGTAACTATGTAGCTTCCTTAAAAGCTCAGGTAAAGGCACATGATGATGGCTATTCACAGGTTCTGTGGTTGGATGGAGTTGAGAGAAAATATATTGAAGAAGTCGGTGCAATGAATATCTTCTTTAAGATAAATGGGAAGATAGTTACACCTATATTAAACGGAAGTATATTACCTGGTGTAACCAGAGATTCAGCGATACAGTTATGCAAAAAATGGGGATTGCCAGTGGAGGAGAGAAAAATTTCAGTGGATGAACTATTAGATGCGGCAAAGGATGGCACATTAGAGGAAGCGTTTGGTACAGGGACGGCTGCTGTGATATCGCCAGTCGGACATCTTCGATTTGAAGATACCGTAATACAGATAAAGGATGGTGGAATTGGTGAAGTCAGCCAGAGACTCTATGACACGGTAACGGGAATTCAGCTAGGAAAAATAGAAGACGAGTTTAACTGGACAATAGAGGTAAAATAATATATGACTTATGCATTACTTACGTTAGAACAAGTCACCGCAATGCTTTGTATTGCGGTGATTACTATTGTGATTTATAAACGCAAATTAATTGAAAAGGAAAGTAGTAAGAGCTTTTCTAATTTGTTGCTAATGGTAATAAATCCAGTTCTTATTTTTGAGTCCTTTCAACAAGAATATACCAAAGAACGATTGCAGGGTTTTTTGATTGCGATTATACTCTCTTGCGTAACATTCTTATTTATGATTATGGTATCTAGTATTCTTATTCGAAAACAAAAGAATGAGGAAGCAGGGGTGGAGCGATTTGCTTGCATTTATTCGAATTGCGGGTTTGTTGGGATTCCATTGGTGAATGCCTTGTTTGGACCAGAAGGAGTCTTTTATCTGGCTGCATTTATGTTAGTATTTAATATTTTTGTTTGGACACAAGGTCTTATGTTAATTACTGGAAATAATGATAAAAAGCAAATTTTGGCTTTTTTCAAGAATCCAATGTTTGCTGCGATTGTACTTGGACTCGCTGCATTTTTGTGGCAAGTGAAACTGCCTTCTGTTATCGATCAGGTTGTTTCTTCGTTATCCGTTATGAATACACCACTTGCAATGATTGTTGCTGGAATGGCAGTTGCGGATGCTAATATTTTATCTGTCTTAAAGAAAAAAAGGATTTATTATATCGCAGCGATTAAACTTTTGATTATACCGATTTTATTTGTACTGATAACGGCAAGACTCCCCATTCCTTTTTTAATAAAAGCAACCGTTGCAATTGCAATTACATGCCCAACGGCAACAACAGGAACTATGTTTGCAATTCGGTATGATAAGGATTCAGCATATATGGCGGAACTGTTTTCAATCACTACGATTTTATCTATATTTACAATTCCAATTGTGATATACTTAATTCAGACAATATAGAGATTTGGAGGGATAATAGGTTATGGAACAGGCAAGAAGACCTATGGCTGGCGACTTATATCGACATTTCAAGGATCGATTATATGAAATTATTACGATTGCAATTCATTCTGAAACAGGTGAAGAGATGGTGGTTTATAAACAGCTTTATGGAGAATTTCAAATATATGTGAGACCACTTTCCATGTTTTTGAGTGAAGTAGATCATGAAAAATATCCAGATATAAAGCAAAAGTATCGATTTGAACTGGTTCGAGAAGAAAAAAAGAAAGAAGTACCGGATGAATTTTTGATGAAGTTTTTAGATGCAAAGGGTATTACTGAAAAATATAAAATACTAGATGAATATGCTGGAGAGCTTGATAATCGAATGATTAATAATTTGGCAATTTCAGTTGACATCGTTATTGATGAAGGTCCAATCGAGCAAAGACTTTCCGAACTAAAGGACTGCCTTCGTACGAAGGCTCGATTTGAATGTAGCCGTTTACGATAATAAGCAAGGAACCAATCAAACTATATTGCATAGGATAATTAGAAGACATAGCGGAGGTTGTTATGTTAAAACAAGTTATCCATGCAGTATTTTTTTATAATAACAAAAGAAAAATAGGAGTGTTTTTTTTAGTACTTGCATTTATTGGGTGTGTTAAGAATGCAGGGAATACATTCTCTCAAGAGGCTATTTTAGTAGAAAGTACGGATAATGTAAAAAAGGTGGCATATCTTACATTTGATGATGGTCCTTCCATGATGACAGAAGTAGTATTGGACACTCTGAAGGCGGAAAGGGTGACAGCAACTTTTTTTATAATCGGCAAACAAGTTACGGAAGATAAGGTACCTGTATTGAAACGGATGGTTGAAGAAGGAAACTTAATTGGAATACATACGTATACACACAATTATAAAGAAATTTATGCTTCTGCAGATGCATATGTTGATGATGCAAAAAGAACAGCTGAACGAATCTATGAGGTTACGCAGATTGCACCTATTTACTATCGCTTTCCATGGGGAAGTGCAAATTGCTATGTTTCTCCTATTTGTGATGATATCATTAACCAAATGGATAAGATGGGGTATGTATATTATGATTGGAATGTAAGTGCAGATGATTCCATTGGAAATCCTGCAAAACAAAAAATATTAGCTAATATTAGAAAAGATTACAGGCGATACAACGAGCCAGTCATTTTATTACATGATTCGTCGATTAATGAAAATACTGTAGAAATATTGCCAGAAATTATACATGAATTAAAAGAAGCGGGGTATGAATTTTCTACAGTAGATAAGCGTTCTAAACCGTGCCAATATTAATTATTATAAATTTTTATTGAAATATAGGCAAATACAAAGTATAATTAAGATAGAAGTAGTCAATTAGCCCTACAAAGGATGGTGATATTATGTCAGTATCAGGAATTAGTAGTACAAATGATGCATATACGAAACTTTCTTCTATGAAGAATATTAATTCTGCAAAAGATAATGCTGCAGGTGCTGCGATTGTAGAGGGAATGAAGGCACAGGCGACGGAAAATAATGTACTTGCAGATGGGGCAGAATCAAAACAGGATATGCTAAGTGTAACAGACGGAGGATTACAAAGTATTTCAGATAGTCTTCAAAGAATGCGTGAACTTAGTATTCAAGCTGGAAATGCAACTAACACAGATAGTGATAAAGCAACAATTCAAGAAGAAATCGAACAGTTAAAGCAGGGAATTTCATCCACAGCAGGGAATACAGAATTTAATACAAAAAAGTTATTGGATGGTAATTCAGATAGCAATGCCACATTAGGAGCACTTGGTATTAGTGACTATGATGTAACCAGTGGTGATTATGATGTTTCGGTAATAGATGATGCAATTAAGACAATTAACTCGAAACGTTCTAGTGTTGGAGCTACCAGCAATGCGTTAGACAGTACAGTTGCTTATAATAAATTATCCAACGAAAATCTTACATCTTCGTTTAGTAAGATGGAAGATTTAGATGTTGAAAAAGCAGTGTCCGATCAGAAGAAAGAAGAAATTCTAAATGAATATAAGACATTTGCTCAGAAGATGGAACAAAATCAAGTGCAAGGTACGTTGAATTTATTAAATATGTAAAAGTTTAGAAACTTTAAGAACCTCAAATCAATCTATCTCGTATACTATTAATGAGAGATTGATTCGAGGTTTTTTATGGATAAGAGACAATTATATCCGGCAGAAGTGAAAACCCAAAACTTTGGAAGTTTTCAGGCAAATGTTACTTCTATTCGTGATAATAAGCCAATTCCCGGGGCAAAAGTGAGTATTTCAATAACGGGTGAGCCAGATAATGTAATAGAACAGTTGACGACAGATGAGGTGGGGAGAACGGATGAAATTAATCTTTTGGCTCCTTCCATTGATTATAGTATGACACCTTCTGCAACGCAGCCTTATTCGGAATATACAATTTTGATCGAGGCTCCTGGATATTTATCGGTAGAAGTAACGGGAGCACAGATACTACCTGATGTAACGGCTGTTCAACCGGTGCGATTGAATGATGCGCCCGAGCAGGATGCGGGAGAGGCAAGAAGTTATGTGATTCCACCTAATCGTCTATTTGGTGATTTTCCACCAAAAATTGCCGAAGATGAAATTAAAACGGTAAAAGAAACGGGAGAAATTGTATTAAGTCGAGTGGTTATACCAGAATTTGTGATTGTTCATGATGGACCACCCAATGACAACACAGCCAAAAACTATTATGTGAGATATCGGGAATATATAAAAAATGTAGCTTCCAGTGAGATTTATGCGACATGGCCGGAAGCTTCTTTATTTGCTAATATTTTAGCAATTCAATCCTTTACATTAAATCGTGTTTATACCGAATGGTATCGTAATAAAGGATACAATTTTACAATTACAAGCTCCACGGCCTATGATCATAAATGGGTCCCAGGAAGAAACATTTTCCGTAATATTTCATCTTCAGTAGATACAATTTTTTCAAATTACCTTTCCAGACCAAATGTTGTTCAACCGATTTTAACGCAGTATTGCGATGGCAAACAGGTTTCTTGCCCTGGGTGGATGACCAAGTGGTAATAGCATACGGAAATGGGAAATCACAAGTATGAAGCATTTGAAGTGGTGTGATAGAAAAATAGTAGACGATACTAGAAAGGGATGTTAGTTTACCGTGCCAGAATTAGAGTATTCTGGCACGGAATTCCTACTACTTCCGTTAGCATTCCGAACTTTTATAACACCAAAACCAGTCGATGCAATCGAGACCCATTGCTTGAGAGTCATTTTCACGAGCTAATAATTGGTCATAAGTAGCGGGAGGGGGAACCATAGCAGGATTATTAGGTAGCCAGTTAGCTGGAGTTACAACTTGACAGCGGTCGGTTGTTTGAATGGCTGTTAACAGGCGCAGTATCTCAGGAATGCTTCTACCGTTCGTTATTGGATAAATTAATATGGCACGAATTACCTGATCTGGATCAATGAAAAAAACGTTCCGGACTGCTTCTTGCTTACTGACGTTAGAAGCAATCATGCCATAGAGGTTTGCAACATCGGCCATACGATCTGCAATAATTGGGAATGGAATTTGTATACCAGTTAAAGCATAGATTTGATTCACCCAAGCTAGATGAGAAGGGTTACTGTCTATGCTAAGACCGAGTAGTTTTGCATTTAATGCTTCAAACTCAGCGTTTGCTTGTGAAAAAGCGATAAATTCGGTAGTACATACAGGCGTAAAGTCTCCTGGGTGGGAAAACAGGATAAGCCAGTGCCCTTTGTAATCGGTTAGGTTCATTGGTCCAAATGTTGTCATCGCAGTAAAATTAGGGGCTCTCATACCAATACTTAAATTCATAAATGTACCTTAAAAAATAGTTTATACTATTATATGACAGATAGTGCAAAGGATATGTTAAAAAAATGTTTCCAATGATCCTCGTAAGTATCTTGATTGAAACGGTGCAGAGTTATTTCTCTGCATTTTCACCATATAGTTCTTGTTGAGCAGTAGTTTTCACCTAAGTATTTACCGATACAAAAAGTAAATATCAACCCGATTTAGTTCTTTTTGGAATACAATTTTTTGAATGATTGTTCGGATTGCAACTGCTTTTTCATCATAGGAAAAGTCATTGGAAGCAAGAACCGAGTAAATGCCTTTGATTCGATGTTGTAAAACAGGGTTCGTTGCGTCATATTTGGCTTGCAGGTCTGATTTTTTTAACAGATCCATAAGAGATAGTTGGTCGTTTCGTAATACGTTCTTATTTATTTTATATTCTGAAAGGGAGTCAATGCCATCGATGTAAGCTTGCTTGACCCGCTCTTCCTTTTCACTAAGTTTCTTAAGTTGTGAGAGTATTCGTTCATGGTCATCGTAGGGGGAAGGGCATTTATGTGCTAGCTCATAATCAAAATCACCGGTTTGGTAAGCATATTTTATGGCATCCAAAATAATAGGTTCTATCTTTAACATACTTATGTGATGGGAAATTTTACAAAGTCCTTTATGATATCCATAGCATTGTAGATAAAAGTACTTTTTTTCGGTATTTTTTTTTTGTGTGAAACCAATGGTAAGAGAACGTCCGCAAGCGGAGCACTTTACCATGCCGCTCAGCCAATGCTTTTGGTTATATACGGGTTTTGATTTATATGGCCGATATTCGTTTTCAAGACGGTCTTTTGCAGCGTTATATAGATATTCTGAGATAATTGGCTCGAAATCGCCTTTTGTTATAATCCAATCTTTTTCGTCTTTTATCTGTTTTGTCGCATTGTTCGTAACATTCCACCTAGTGTATCCACAGTAATGAATGTTTTTGAGGATATACTCAATACTTCTTTTTTGAAAGAGATTTCCAGATTTTGTAGTAAATCCCATTTTATTTAATTGAATTGCTATAGCATAGATTGACATATGATCGTCTACATACATGTGGAAGATAGACTGTATGATTTTGGCATTTGGTTTATCAATGACAGGAGGTTTTCCTTTTATGGCAATTTGATAACCGAGCGGTGGACTTGCCTGATAGCCACCTAATTCTGCTCGTTTATGCATTCCACGGAAGACATCACCAGAGAGGCGAATGGAGTAATATTCATCCATCCACTCAATAATACGCTCAATTAGTTTGCCAAATACATCATCAGAGATGTATTCCGACACACTGACTACGTCAACATTATCTTTTTTTAGCATAGACTTATAAACAATAGATTCTTCTTGATTTCTTGCAAATCGGCTGTATTTCCAAACGAGAATGGCATCAAAAGGATGGCTCTTGTCTTTTGCAATTCCAATCATTCGCTGAAACTCTGGACGCCTTTTGGCGGTTCTTCCCGATATCCCAAGCTCCCAAAAGACAAATTCATTTGGTACTAGGTATTTATTTTGCATTGCATATTCTAGCAGTTTATCTTTTTGAGATTCTGGGGACAGCTCTTCTTGTTTATCCGTGGATACACGGATGTAGAGGGCAGCCACTTTTTGATTTCTTTGTTTTTCCTCATTCATCCTACCAAC
The DNA here is from genome assembly GCA_041821315.1 of Velocimicrobium sp. Taxonomy (GTDB): domain Bacteria; phylum Bacillota; class Clostridia; order Lachnospirales; family Lachnospiraceae; genus DIGJ01. The sequence continues at coordinate 290,090 of JBGUEO010000001.1, forward strand.
TCCTTAGTTATGTTTATTAAAAATGGATAAAAAAAATACACCTATTTTAAAATAGGTGTAGATGAAATCTTGCTTGATAGTAAAAGCACATTATTCGTAGATGGAGGGAGGATTTCCTATTAAATTTTTATATACACTTAATGTTGGTTCGAAGTAGATGGTATATTCATTGTATTTTGCATAGATTCCAAATTTTTCTTTATAGTAAGAAAGTGCATCGTTTAGATATGGCTCAGAAACCCCTAAGTAATCAGCCATTTCACATAGGTTGGAACAACGTTTCTCATATGCACCTATAATGCCTTTAAGTGCAATTGTTTTATCATAAGCCCATACTCTTGCCTTTCGTTCTTGTTTGATGCAATCCGTCCGTTTACAATCTAAAATATTACCATCCGATGTAGCATGATGACCTAATTCTTCCGCAAGCACACAATAGCGTTCGCAATTTTTTTCTAAAATGCGATTTAATGCAATCGTTCCATCCACGTATAATCCTTTTATACGCAGATTATCAAAGGGTACTTTTTCTTCGACTGTCAATCCATTATCCGATGCTTCTTGTAATAATTCCTCATATTTATTCAATGTATCAACCCCTGTAATTTTATACTGTCTCATAGTTCCAATCGGATATGTTCGATAAAATTTCTATATTAAAATCGTCACATTATTAGTCTGCAATCTAAAAAAAATAGATAATAAACTATTGACAATTAGAATAAAACCTAATATAATTAGGTTACAAACTAATAACACAGGCAGATGAGAAAAAACGTGAAGTTCAAAATCTAAGCTGTTGTGGTAATCATAGTCTGTAAACTAATAGTAGGGTATTTTATAAAGTTTGTCAATAGTATCAAATGGCTGATTTTATAATTCAAATTAAAAATCTATTAGTTGTAACAAGTATAACAAAACATTCATACATTAAATAGGGGTGATTTTATATGAAATTATCATTCAAATGTTTTGTTAGCGTTCCAGGTCAAAAATGCGAAATTTTGCTGGAAGAAATGGATGACGAAAAGAGAAAGCATATGGTTGAGAGAGGGACGGTTGCATTTATGAAAGAACTTAATATAACGGCCACTAAAATTTCTAGATAATATCTATGCTATTTTGTATGAGTGAATGCGTCATTTTAGTATTGTTGGACGTAAACTAATAAGAGGCATGCGTGGACGAAACCACGAAAAAAGAATGTATGCGAAAGGAATGAATCAATGAAAGAAAAAGTTTTACAAAAGATAGAAGGATTAACCAAAGAACAAATAAACAAAATCGTTTTATTATCAAAAGAGGAATTAGAATGTTTTATTCCAAAGAAACGATTCGATGCTTTGAATGAAAAGAAAAAGGATTTGGAACAGCGAATTAATGAAAAGGATGAACAAATAAAGATTCTGAGTAAAAGAAATAGTTTTGAACTTCAAAGAAATAATCAAAAAATAGTAAAGGAATTTGAACGTAAAATAGCAGATCTAACAATCAATTCCGTTTTAAGGGACAAGCTAATGGATGCGAACTACCCAGATTTATTAATTAGTAAGATTGATAAAAGCAAATTATCTGTAAACGAGGATGGAATAGTTTTAGGTATTGAAGAGCAGATAGCGAGGATGAAAGAAGTTTATAACGATATGTTTCCAAGCATTAAGAAAGAGGGGAATTAGAAAATGATAAATAGCATAAAACAAGAGATTGCAAGTAAATTGGTAGAACATTTCGAGGGCAGTATGATATATAACGACGATATGCTGCAAGAGAGTACGAAACCTGCTTTTTTAATTACGATAACACAACAAACATTTTCTAGACGATTAAACGCAAAAACCCAAAGTACGATTTCCTTTGATATTGCATATTTTAGTGGAAGCCCTGCATCCGAAATAAGCACAGATTGCCAAATGGTTCAACAAGAGTTATTTCGTATATTTGATTGCTTAGGTAATTTCCGAGTAAACAGTAGGCGAGCAAAAATTACGGATCACGTACTGCATTTTATGTTTGATATTAGTTATTTAGAAGTAAAGGTTCAAGCAGAAACAACAATGAAATCTCAAACAATAAATACAAATTTATAGAAAGAAGGTAGAACAATGTCTGGAACATGGACAAGTCAAAACAAAATATTACCTGGCGCATATGTTAGTTTTTTAACAAATACAGTGCTTTCGATTACTCCTGGAGAACGAGGAATTGTCGTATTACTGCAGGAGATGAGTACGGGAACAGCGGGTGATCAGTATATGATTACGGCGACGGATAAAACAGCATATCCTAGTGACACAACACAAATGGATAAACTACTTGTGGATGAAGCCCTAAAAGGCGCGCAAACGGTTATAGTATACAATTTAGGAACTTCTCATACGGCACAAGTAATCGAAACGGCACTGAATGAGTTAAAGACGCTTGTATTTCATACCATTTGCTATCCTTATGAAAATGCTACCTATGCATCCAACCAAAGTACGATTGCAAAATGGATTGAGGAAATGAGAAAAGAGGAGGGATTAAAAGTACAGGCAGTACTTGCAGATTATCAAGCAGATAATGAAGCAATTATTAATGTAACGCAGGGGGTTAAGCTATCCGACGGAACAATTTTTACATCGGCGCAGACGACAGCTTGGGTTAGTGGTGTTACAGCGGGAGCCAGCATAAGTCAGTCGATTACAGGAAAAATCTATCTAGGAGTGATTGATGTAGTGCCTAGAATGACGAAACGTGAAATGGAGATAGCCGTTGCGGCGGGTGAATTTATTTTTAAAGTAGATACCGCGGAAAATGTAACAGCGGTTTATGATATTAACTCATTAACAACGTATACCGTAGAAAAGGGAAAGATATTTCGAAAAAATCGGGTGATTCGGACCCTTGATGGTATTGACAAAGATATTGTTCAAATTTTTGAAAGCAACTACATTGGAAAAATAAATAATACTGCAGATGGACGATCGCTTTTAAGGGCAACACTAGTTCAATACTTCAATGAACTTCAAAGACTACAAGTAATTATGAATTTTACACAAAAAGATATAGAAATAACGCAGGGAAACGGCTCAGATGCTGTTGTGATTGACTGTTATATTCAACCAGTTGATTCCGTTGAAAAAATCTATATTACAGTAAATTTAGCGTAAGGAGGAGAAAGATAAGATGGCAGATAAATTTATTCAGTTAGCAGATACGATATCGTCCCATGAAGGGAAAGCATATATTACACGTGATGGTGTAAATAGAGAGTTATTTGAGGTGTCTTCCCTCAGTTCTCAAATTGATTTGGTGGTCGCTTCTAAAAGGATGTTAGGAAATCGAATGACACAGCATAAAGTAGTTGGAGCAGAAGGAACTGGTTCCCTGACCATGTATTTTATGAATAGTGATGCGTTGAATCAGACAATTCATTATCTGAGTACTGGAAGATACAATGGAATTAATTTGCAAGTATGGAATGAAGATTCACAATCAACCGTGGGAAAACAAGAAGTTTTATTGACGAATGTGATATTAAACAGTATACCTGCTGCTATTTTAGATGATGGTTCGGATGACCCAATTACATTTGATACAGACTTTACATTTGATGGAATTGAAAACCTTGAATCATTTGCACTACCAGAAATTTATCGATAATAATTTGGGGAGCAAAGGCTCCCTTTTAGAAAAGGAGAACAGTATGAGTTCATTAAATGCATTTTTACACCCAATCCAAGCAGAGGAAAAAGAAGTGATTATATCCAAAAGGTTTGTTGAAAATGGAAAGCCAGTCGCTTTTATTATTCGCCCAATTCAGCAAGAGGAAAACAAGCTCTTGATTAAAAAGTATACCAAGAGAGATAAAAAAGGAAATGAAACTTTTGATAAAACAGAATATGTATCTGCACTTACAGCAAGCGGAGTTGTTCATCCTGATTTAGCAAATGCAGAGTTGCAAAAGGCATATGGTGTACTTGGAGAATCATCCTTGTTACAAAAGATGCTCTACATTGGAGAGTATGCGGAATTAGCACAGGCAGTGCAACAACTTAGTGGATTGGATGAAAGTATCAATGATGACATTGAAGAGGCAAAAAACGAATAAAGCAAAATGATGCGGAAATGAATTTAGCACATTTTGCATTACAAAAATTACATATTCTTCCTTCGGTTCTTGATTCTATGGATGAAAAAGAAAAAGCATTTGTGTATGCAAGTATTCTATTGCGAATCGAGGAAGAGAAAAAACAAGTTGCTAGAATGAAATCAAAGAAAGGAGGTAGAACAAGGTAATGGCAGATTTAAATACAGTGATTCAATTATATGGTAACTATGCATCTATGGTTTCCAATGTACTAGGCAAAATCAATCCGGAAAATTTGATTCAGATGGCTAAGGCGGGAATTAATCTTTCCAATGAATTTATCAATGCAAATAAAAAAATTGATTCCATGAATGATGGGTTGCAAACGCAGCTTGACCTACAAAAGAAAATAGTGAATGCAGCAGAGCGTTCCGGAGGGTCGTATACCAATATGGTATCGGATGTATCAAGCATGCAATCAACGGGTGCATTTGATACGAATGAGGAAACACTTGCCTTTACAGAACTTGCGAATAAAAGTACGAAAGTTGGACAGACAGATCCATCCGGACAAAATGCGGCAATGGAACATGTAACACAAATTATGAGTGCGGGAACGATGCAGGGGGATGATTTTACATCTATAGCGAATAACGCACCGTTAATTGCAGAGGCTATTGAACGGTATACGGACAAGTCAAGTGAAGAACTTGCAAAAATGGCAGAAAATGGTGAGATTTCTTCGGATCTAATCAAAAATGCAATGTTTGAATCAGCGGATCGTATCAACGGAGCATTCGATAAGCTACCATTGAATTTTTCAAATATTATGGATACCATAAAAAATACGGCCGTAAATCAATTTACTCCAATTGCCAACCTTATACAACAATTGATAAACAGTGAAGAGGTTAGCACGATAGTAAATATAATATTATTGGGAATTCGATTGATTGGGAGTGGTGTAAATGAGCTGATTGCTTTTATGACGGATAATTGGCCGATGATTCAAGCGTTATTAATGGCAACTGCAATTTATCTGGCTGCGGTACTAGGACCTGGATTTATTGCTGCTGGGATTGAGGGATTAAGTGCGGGGTTAGCAATTGCGGCAGCATGGATTATGGCAATGGCGCCAATTCTTTTAGCAATAGCGGCAATTGCATTAATCATATACGCTTTTATGCAGATGGGTGTGACGGTAGAAGATATTTTTGGAGTGATTGGTGGAATCATTGGTGCTACAATTGCTGGAATATGGAATCTATTTCTTAGTTTGTTTGAGTTGGTGCTAGGAATAGTAAATACGTTGATGAACTGTTTTGCTGTATTTGTGAATTATTTGGCCAATGCGTTCACTAATCCAATTTCATCCATTATATATCTATTTCAAGGGTTGGCAGATATCGTACTGGGTGTTCTTGAGAAAATAGCATCTGCAATGGACTTTGTATTTGGAAGTACGATGGCGGATACCATATCCGAATGGCGAGTTGGCATAAAAGATATGGCAGATAAAGCGGTAAAAGAATATGCACCAGATGAAACATATAAAAAAGAGGTAGACAATGCTGAATATAGTGTATCTGATTTTGGATTAAACAGAATGGACCTGGGAAGTGGCTATAATGCAGGAAAGAAAACAGCAAAGGATATCTATGGTGATATGGGGAATAAGATCAAAAATCTGCAAAAATCACTTAGTCCAGATGATTATGGTTATAAGGATGACCCGGATCAAAGTACTTTAAATGTTCCAGCAGGCACGGTAAGTAACCCATTGTCTGTTAAAGGGACAGGAGCGAATAACACAGTAGGTGTTGATATGTCAGAGGAAGATATGGGGTATCTGCGAGACTTGGCAGAGAGAGACTATATCAATCAATTTAAAACAGCAACATTAGCACCAAATATCCAAGTGACATTTGGTGATATCCATGAAAATGCAGATGCAAATGCAATTGCAGGAAGAATAAAAACAATACTGCAAGAAGAAATAGCGACAACAGCAGAGGGGGCTTATGTATAATGAGTAGTTATGCAATATTTTTTGATTATAATAATGAGACATATCGACTTCCGGTAAATCCAGAGCAAATGGAAGTGTCAAGTACACAGAGTATAGAAACGTATAAAATATTAAATGCTGGTCAAATAGCAATCCCTTCTGGTATGGAACTGAAAAAATTCAAGTTTGAGACGGAGCTTCCAATCCGTCCGCAGCATTATATCGTAACGCCCAATCGGTTTTTGGGTGCAGATGCGTACTTAAATTTGTTTGAAACATGGAGAAGTGAAAAGGAGGCAATACGACTGATTGCAACCAATGGAATCAGCGAAGATATCAATACGCTGGTACTGATCGAAGACATTACAATTACTGAAAAGGCAGGAGAAGAAGGAGACAAATATGTTTCGTTTAGTCTCTTGGAATATAATCCGTTTGATATGGTGTCTGTGTTCCTAGTGAATGAAAAACCGAACAAAAGTGCTTCGAAAACAAAGAAGACTGTATCTAAAAAAAAGAATCGTACAGAGACAAAATATCCAAAAAATAATGGATACTATGTTGTACAAAAAAATGACACATTGTGGGCAATTGCAAAAAAATATTATGGAGAGGGAGCAGCGTATACAAAACTATATCATGCCAATAAAGATAAAATAAAAAACCCAAACTTAATCTATGTTGGTCAAAAACTTACGATACCAAGTTAGGGGGGATGAAATGGAATTTATAGTTGATACGGATGGAAAGCTGTTTGAAATAAGTGAGCTTATAAAAGAAGTTTCTTTTTCAGAGAAGCTGAATGATGGATGCAGCAAGTTAGAGTTTTCTTATGTAGAGGATGAGTTGAAGATTCAAAACGGAAGTATTGTAAGGTTTGTATATGATGATTTTAAATTTTTTGGTCGTGTCTTTAAACATGCGAGCAATAGCAAACAAGAAATCAGCGTAACAGCATATGATCAGTTACGATATGCAAAAGCGAAAGATAGTATTGTGATTGAAAACGATACGGTTACGACATTATGCAATCGAATGTGCAATAACTTTGGATTCAGGACGGGTAAGATTACGGATACAAAGTATCAATTGAAAAAGAGTGTAAAAGAAGATAAAACGTGGTTGGATATAATATATGAAGCAATCTCAGATACACTTACCAATAAAGGAAAATGGTATTCCATGCGAGATGAATACGGAAGAGTTGCAATTCGAGATTTAGAAGATTTGACACTGAATCTCATCCTTGGTGACAAGAGTCTTTGCTATGAATTTGATTATTCAAAATCAATTGATGATGAATTTTATAATCAGATAAAACTGTTTGTAAAGGGAAAAGAAATAAAGGAGAGTCAGATGGTAGTCTCACGTGATATAGAGTCAATCGATACCTATGGATTTTTGCAGTATTATGAGAAAGCAGATGAAAATAGCAATCTTAGTCAGGCAAAGGCGAAAGCAGATATGCTGTTACGACTCTATAATAGAGAGGCAGAAAGCCTGACACTGAAATGTTTAGGAGATAAACGAATTCGCGCAGGCAATAGCTTTTATGCCCAAATTGGGGATATTGATATGAAACAACGATTAATCGTAAAAAATGTAACGCATTCATTTTTGCCTGTTCACACGATGTCAATCGAGGTATGTATATGATAAATGAAATAAAACGAATTATAGATAATTACATTAGGAATGAAAAACTTTGTGCAATGCTGATTGGAACGGTTGTGAGCAATGGAATTCAAATAAGTGAGAAATTGGTCATTCCAAATGAATTCATTGTTGGAACCCTAAAAATGGTGATGAGAGACGGTCAAAAGGTTCGTCTTCTTCGCAATCATGGCGGACAACAGTTTTATATTTTGGAGGTGATAGAAAAATGATACAAAGTGTATTATTGGATGAAGCGTTTGAAATTCAAGATGAGCTGGAATCCACAAAAACGTATCAGCTGTTTGATTTTAAAATTCAAGGGTACATAGAAGGTATGCAGGCGTTGAAGCAGTCAATATACAAAATACTTAGTACACAACAATATGAGTATCCAATTTATAGTTTTGACTATGGTATAAATCTAGAAAGTTTAATTGGGAAGGAAGCGGCATACGTAAAAGTTGAATTAAAGCGACGGATCAAAGAATGTTTGCTCCAGGATAAAAGGGTACAAGATGTAACAGACTTTGTTTTTGATGTAGGAGAAGATACTATATGCGCTACCTTTAAGGTAGTGAGTATGTATGGAGAAATTACGATTACACAGGAGGTGAGTAATTAGTGTGGGAAGATATGACGTATGATGCAATTTTGTTTGATATGTTAAATCAGGTTACGGATGGCATTGATAAAAGAGAAGGATCCATTATTTATGATGCACTCGCCCCTTGTGCATATAAATTGGCAGAGACCTATTTTCAACTGAGCAACTTTATGGATTTGGTAAGTGGGGATACGGCAGTTGAGGCTTATCTGGATCGGGTAGTTTCCGATTATGGAATTAAAAGAAAAGCAGCTACTTATGCAAAACGAAAGGTAGAGACAAGTGCATCCATAGAAATCGGGTCTAGGTGGGGATTAAATGATACAACCTATATCATTGTTGAAAAGATATCGGAGCTAGTATACTCTGCTCAGTGTGAACAATTAGGATCGCCCGGAAATTTATATACGGGAGTACTAGAAAATATAGACAACATAAATACTGTAAATGCAATGTTAACGGATGTTTTGATTAGCGGAGAAGATGAAGAGACGGATGAGAATCTTCGTTTCCGCTATTATTCCAAAATCAGAATGCCTTCTACGAGTGGAAACTGTAATGATTATAAGCAGTGGGCATTAGAAGTAACGGGTGTAGGTGATGCAGAGATAGTTCCGCTTTGGAATGGTGCAGGTAGTGTAAAAGTAGTTATTGTTGATAATGATAAGAAACCGACCTCTCAATTGTTAATCGAAGAAACGGCTGCATATATCGAAGAAAAGCGTCCGATTGGAGCAAGTGTTACGGTAACTTCGGCAACGGCAAAGGAAATTGATATCAAAGCAAAGATTTGTCTTGCAGCAGGATATCATTTAGCAGAAGTGCTTACTTCTTTTCAAAAAGATATGACGGAATATTTTAAAAGCATAGCTTTTTCACTTACCTATGTAAGCTTTGCAAAAGTGGGGACGATTCTTTTAAACACAGATGGAGTTGTAGATTATAACAATTTGAAGGTAAATGGAAGTAATGGTAATGTTGCCTTGCAAGGAGAAGAAATACCGATGATTGGTAATATAGGACTGGAGGTGTGATATGTTTATTGAAAAACTGAATAAAAAGCAGGATGGAAGCATCTATGTAGTGGAGGAAAAACAGGCAGTTGTAGATGGAAAATATGAAGGGTATCTCGAACATGATAATGCAAATTTGAGTACCGTTAAAGTTTATTCCAAACAAAAATTGGCTGGAGATGAACTTACAAATGTTATTCTTTCAATACCCAGTGAAACACCATGGAAAACCTATGTAAAAATATTTGCAACGGTCGAATACGTTTTTATTACATATGAAACGACAGGAGATACCATAGAAGCAGAAGATATCAATGTCTTGCAAGAGGCGGCAACTAGAATTCAAGAGGAATTGGAACACTATAGAGAAGTCGGAAGTATAAGTGGAGGGACTTTTTAGGAGGTAAAAATGGCAAGAAAACAGAGGATCACACTATATCAGGGGCTAAAAGCGAGCCTCGAAGGTGCATCTTTACAGGCAGGAGAAATGGGATTTTGTACGGATACAAAAGAAGTTTTTATTGGTGATACGCTTGGAAAGACCTATTTTGTTGGACGGGCTTTAAGCGGAACACAAGCAGCAAGACCAAATGCTGGGAATCAAGGAAGACTGTATTATGTTACAGGCGGAAGTAATATAGGTTATTTATATTATGATTCTGGCTCTGATTGGGTAAGAATAAATGTACAAAAACTAAGTGAGGCTTCTGGTAGCTTAGATGATATCTCGGATGGTACAGCGTATGCGAAGATAAGATTAGCAGATGTTACAAATGGACAAGTTAATAAGGTCTCGGATGGCAGTAATTGCAAAACGGCAGCAGAAATTAAAAACCATATGGATGACAGTACAAAGCATCGACAGATCAATGATTCTGGAATGGCTGCAATCGATTTGTGGAGTGCACAAAAAGATACAAAATGAAATTAAGTTGGCAAAACACAACATAGAACCACAGGCGTCGGTAAAAAACAAACATATAACAACACCAGCAGTCAGACCATCTGCTGGGGAACGATATATTATTCCGGTTGAAGCATCCGGTGAATGGTCGGGAAAAGAAAATCAAATCGCAGAATATACAACAGTATGGACGTATTATTCACCAGCAATTGGATGGACAACCTATGTAGATGATGAGCAGAAGGTTTATAGTTGGAATGGAACGGCATGGGTGAGGACAGGAGGCGCTTTGCAGACCATCCAAGCTGGAAATGGTCTTATAGGAGGCGGGCAGGCAGATTCTGTAGCAATTCATGTAGGTGGTGGAGATGGGATATCCGTTGGGAGTGATACAATATCGGCAAAGGCAGGAAAAGGAATTGCTGTAGGCAGTACAGGAATTGAAGCTAACATCGATGGTGAAAGCATTACGTATGGAGATGGAAATCGATTGACGGTATCTGTTGTTAGTGGCGGAACATTTTAAGGAGGGTATATATGGCAAGAAAAGTTTTGATCCAAATTCTATATGGTATCGAAAGGAATCTAGGTGCTCTAAATCCAGGAGAATTAGGATATTGTACGGATACTAGAACGCTCTATATTGGAACTTCTATGGGAAATGTATTATTAGTTACGGCACAAAGCGCAGAAAATATGCTAAAAAGTATATATGATACGGATAATGATGGCGTAGTGGATGCAGCAGTAACAGCAGCAAAGCTTCAAGTGGCAAGGCGCATTGAACTAAAGGGAGATGTAGTCGGATCGGTTTCCTTTGATGGAAGTCAAAATGTATCCATAGCAACACAATTAGGTGGAAAAATTTCATGGGGAGAGCTAAAGGGGGTGTAGGATGTACGGAAATGATACATATGGAATGGCAGAGTATGGAGAAAAAAGCCAAGATACCACGCATTTCGAGGATTCTTATATAGATCTTTTGAACCTTCTGCCTGAATTTTATCAGAGCACAAAAGAAATGACGGAGTTACAAACAATACTAGGGTATAAAATAGGAGACGTAATTTTAACTATCAATGCTGCGCTGGAACAATGTTTTATATTGCAGGCCACTTGGGGACTCGAGCGGTGGGAGAAGATCTTTGGTGTAGCAATCGATAAAAGCAAATCCTATGAGCGACGCAGGGAAATTCTCTTGGCAAAACTTCGTGGATTTGGCACGACAACGAAAGCAATGATAAAAAATGCTGCCATTGCATTTTCTGGAGGAGAAGTAGCTATTTTGGAATATCCAGAGGAATATAGGTTTGAGGTTCAATTTATTGGAATGAAAGGGATTCCACAAAACATGACCGGGCTAATTCATGCAATTGAAGAATGGAAGCCAGCACATCTTACCTATAGTTTCAAATACACGTATACAACATGGGAGCATATCAATGCATTGACTTGGGAGGGTATAAAGCAAAAGAACTGGAGTGAACTTAGAATATATGAAGGAGCGTGATGAAAGATGTTACAAACATCAAATTATAACTTAAATAAGCCAGAGCAAACGGATGTTATAAATATTGACGATTTGAATGGTAATTTTGATACATTGGATCGGGAACTAAAGAAGGTAGCGGATAAAGATATCGTTTTAGGTGAAACGGCTTCTACCGCATATCGTGGAGACAGAGGGAAAATTGCGTTTGACCACTCACAGGCAACACATGCAAGGACTGATGCTACAAAAACAGCACCATCTGGAAAAAACGGAATCCTCAAGATAAATAATGTAGATGAAGCGGTATATGTACATCCAACCTCAAATGGATACCGACATGTACCTGCTGGGGGGAGTACAGGGCAGATCCTTAAAAATAATGGTACGGCAGGGACAGGAGTTTGGGAAAATGATAACTACCTGATAAAGGGGAATGATTACCGTCCAAATTTATTAATCAATGGAGATTTCCAAGTATGGCAAAGGGGGGAGAGCTTTTTAAATAAGTATGGTGGAAATGTGGCAGATAGATGGCGTATGGAAACAGGTGGAGATGGACGTATTTCAGTTACAAAGGGTACAAATGGACTTAAATACGAAATAACCACTGTAGGGACTTATCATAACTTAGCACAACCTATTGATCCAATTGACTTCGATAAGTTTAGAGATAAAACAATAACTATGCAAGTAAAGGCTGACAATACTGCAAATATATATCTCATTGGTATGTATTATGTTATTGATAATAAGTATGGTTTTATTCAGCCTACTGTTCTAAGTATAAAAAAAGATATAATTACAGTTATCCTTTCTGTTCCTTTTGAGGGGAATATAACATTTCTTAGTTGGATTATATCATTTAATCCAGAAGTAAGTTCTACTATAATATATGGGGTAAAAGCAGAAGTAAATGATCATGCCACACCATTTATTCCTAAAAGTTATGCAGAAGAATTAAGGGATTGTCAGAGATATTATGAAGTATCAAAAACAAGTGGTGGTGTCAATGGTGCTCTTGTTTTTAAAGCATCTACAATAAATGAATATCAATTTATAAATATAAGATTTAGAACAAGGAAAAGAGTTACACCAACCGTTACAATAAAGAGTAATGCTGGAACAAATGGGAGAATATCTGTTTGGGGAACAGGAGTAGATTCTGCATATTCAGCCTATGTAAATGGGGCTTCACTAAGTGATGAGGGGTTTAACTCTATCATATTAGATACTACACCAATTACAGAGTATTATTCCTTTCATTATATTGCAGATGCAGAAATATAGGAGGTAGAGTATGAATCAATTTTATAACAAACATTACATTCGGGTAGATGAAAACAATCGAATTATGAAAGGATTTTCAGATGCCTTTGAACCTTCATTAAAAACGGATATTTGCATTAATGAAGAGGGCGGTAGACATTTTGAACTACTAGGGATCGTAAACCCACCGCTCGTAGATATGAAAGGTTGTCACTTATATAAGTACATTGACGGTTCGATTACTGAAACTACGCAAAAAGATAAGACCGATGAAGTATCAAGTTTACCAAGAACGGAAACGCAAGAGGAAAAGCAGGCAAAGTATAATATTAATTTGGATTACCGCTTATCAAAATTAGAATTGGGGGTGTAAGGAATGACGTATATATATTGTAAAAAAATTATTGCTACTGGAAACTATGATAAAACCGATATGTTAGACAAGCTCGATGTATTTTTGCTCAATAATCGATTGGAACAAGATCAGTATAAAGAACTTGTCGCTTTCGTAAATGCGTAAGTAACGTATTTGCTTCTAACGAAATATCAAAGTATAAGAGCCTTTAGAAAAACCTAATGGCTCTTTCTTATAAGGAGGATTAAATGGATGCACCACTTGCAGCAACTTTAGGAGTTCCGCTTATTACAGGAGCACTTACATTGGTAGTCTGCTTGGTAAATAATCATTATCAAAACAATACAACACGATCTTTAATCGAATACCGTCTTAAAAAGCTTGAAGAGAAAGTGGATAAGCATAATGGAGTGATTGACCGGACGTATGAACTTGAAAAACTTATGGAACTTCAAGAGGAAAAAATTAAAGTTGCAAATAACAGGATTAAGGATATAGAAGAAAAGGAGAAAAATTGATATGGACATTACTTTTTTGTTGGATTATGTAAACGTAGTAACGTTAGGGATCTGTTTGTGTGTTGGGTTTGTAATTAAGCAGAGCTTTACTTGTATTAAAAATAAATACATACCACTCATTATGCTATGTGTGGGTACCGTGATTAATATTCTTTGTGATTGGCCAAATTTGAACGCGGTTACAGTACTTGCTGGTATGATAAGTGGATTAGCTTCCACAGGATTATATGAAGCTATGAGAAATTTGATTGATAAAGAGGGGAAAAGGGAGGAATAACGTATGGGAAAGAAGATAGCAAAAGCAGGGTTTGAATTAATTAAAAGCTTTGAAGGGTGTAGGTTAACTGCCTATAAGTGTCCCGCAGGAGTATGGACAATCGGATATGGTCACACAGGAAGGGTGCGTGGACTGAAAATCAAAGAAGGGCTTAAAATTAGTCATAAAAAGGCAGATGCTTTGCTCAAAAGAGATCTGAGAGTATTCCAAAAATCGGTAAACAAAGCAAAGATAGGGTTTAGACCAAATCAAAATCAGTTTGATGCACTGGTAAGCTTTACGTTCAATGTAGGACCTGGAAACCTTAATCGCTTGCTTTCAAATGGAAGCCGCGATGCAAAAACAGTTGCGGATAAAATGGTCTTATACAATAAGGCAAATGGAAAAGAGTTGACTGGATTAACAAGGAGAAGAAAAGAAGAACAAAAATTATTTAACAATGCAAGCCGAGTGAACAATAGAGGAAAAGTAGATACGTTATAGCTACTCGGTTGACCCAATGGGGGTCAAAGTATTTGGGTGACGATGGCTATACAGCAAGTGAGATTATTAAATATTACTATGGTTATGATATGTATATTAATAGTACGGATGAGATTGCAGGTGTTCCAGCTTCATGGCCGGGCGCTAACCTATCAGAAGGCATGTCAAATGATAAGATTAAGCAAATGCAGACACAACTTAATGTCATTTCTACGGGATATCCCTTGATTCCAAAGGTGGTAGAAGATGGAGTGTTTGGTCCCGAAACAGAAAAAGCAGTAAAAGTATTTCAGGGTATATTTGGACTTCCACAAACTGGAATCGTGGATTTTGCAACATGGTATAAGATTTCAGAAATTTATGTTGGGGTAAGCCGAATTGCAGAAATTAGATGAAAAAATAAAAAAGGTATCCATTGTAAAAATGGATGCCTTTTTGTATAATGGCTAAGTAATGGCTAAGTGTGTTTTTTACGATTAGAGAGAAAGGGCAGTAAAATGTCAGAAAGTCAAAAAAAATTGAATTTGGCGATTTTAGCAGGCGAGTTATTACTTAAAAATGGTGCGGAAATTTTTCGTGTACAACAGACGGTAACATTAATTTTAGAGACATTTGAAATTACGGATTATAATGTATATGTTGTTTCAAATGGTATATTTACTACTGTCAATGAAAACATGGAAGATTCTTACAGCTCCGTTCGTCATGTGCCACTAGGTAGTGTTAATTTAGGAAAGATTGCAATGGTAAATCAAATTTCACGAGAAGTCTGTGAAAAGACCTGCTCGATGGAACTGGCATTCAAACGATTAGAAACATGCAGCCGACCAGAGGAATATACGCCCAAATTGCTTGTTGCAGCTTGTGGAATGGGCAGTGCTTGTTTTTGTTACTTATTTGGTGGGAAAATATTCGGTTGTTTGTTTGCTTTTTTTATGGGATTGATTTTACAGATTTTTTTGAATGTTGCAAAGGAACGAGAATTATCAAAGTTTATTACAAGCATTATAGGAAGTACGATTGTCACTTTTTTAAGTGCGTTGACGGTTCAACTTTTTCCGACAATTGCTTTTGATAGTGTAGTGATCGGTGCAATTATTTCCTTGGTACCAGGAGTTGCATTTACAACATCTATTCGGGATTTTTTTAATGGAGATTATTTATCAGGTGGAATACATTTAATTGACGCTCTGCTGACAGCAATTTGCATTGCGGTTGGTGTGGCAGCTGGGATTCAGGTTTTTCGATTCCTATCAAGAGGGATAATTATATGACAATCTTACAAGATTTGGTTCAATTTATTGTGTCAATGTTTGCGACTCTTTCGTTTGCAATTTTATTTTTTGCACCCAAAGAGCAATATCTATATTGTTCCATAACGGGAGCGGTGGGTTGGATTACTTACTATCTCTTGACAAAACATGCGGTAAGTATTGGAATGGCTGCTATGATTGCAACCTTTGTTTTAACCTTATTATCAAGGCAGTTATCCGTAATACGAAAGGTTCCGGCAACCATTTATTTAATGACTGGGATATTTCCATTAGTACCAGGTGCAGGAATTTACTATACGGCGTATTACCTGATTACAAATGATATGAGTATGGCGTCGACGAAGGGCGTGGAGACTTTTTTGATTGCTGGAGCCATTGTTTTAGGAATTATATTTGGGTTTGCCGTTCCACAGCAAATGTTTTATAAAGTGAAACCAGGCAATCCTGCGAAAACTATAAATAAACAAGAAAGGAATCGATAACAATGACAGAAATTGATTATATTATAAACGAAACAAAAAAAATAGTATCGATTGATAGTCCATCGGGTTATACAAAGGAAGCAGCTGATTATATAATAAAAGAGTATACCGCACTAGGTTATAAGCCAGAGCGTACGATAAAGGGTGGGATACTAGTTGAGATAGGAGGCTCTGATGCGGATAATGCCGTTTTACTAGAGGCTCATATTGATACGTTAGGTGCAATGGTTACCGAAATTAAGGAAAATGGGAGACTTAAATTGTCACCGATTGGAGGTATGAATGCAAATAATGCAGAAGCAGAAAATTGTCGCATTATTACTAAGTTTGATGGAGTTTACGAAGGAACCTTTCAACTTACGAATGCATCCATTCATGTAAATGGTGATTATGATAAAACAAACCGCGAGTACAAAGAGATGGAAGTAGTAATTGATGAGCGGGTAAAAACAAAAGAAGATACCAAAGGGCTTGGAATCATGGCGGGCGATTTTGTATGCTTTGATCCAAGGTTAGTGATTACAAACAGTGGATTTATTAAGAGTCGTTTTTTAGATGATAAATTAAGTGTTGCTATTTTGCTAGGATTTGCAAAGTATGTAAAAGAGAACAAGGTATCATTAAAACGAAAATTGTATCATCATATTACGGTTTATGAGGAGGTTGGTCATGGTGGTGCAGCTTCGATACCAAAGGGAGTAACGGAAGTTATCTCTGTTGATATGGGATGCATTGGAGAGGGACTTGCATGTGATGAAACAAAAGTCTCTATTTGTGCGAAGGATAGCAGGGGTCCGTATACCTATGAGGTGGTAACTGGACTTATTAAGGCAGCAAAAAATAAAAATTTAGAGTTTGCAGTTGATGTGTACCCACATTACGGTTCCGATGCAGATGTTGCCCTGATTGCAGGAAATGATGTTATGCATGGCTTGATCGGACCTGGTGTTTATGCATCACATGGTTATGAGAGAAGTCATATTGACGGAGTAAAAAATACGTTGGAATTACTAAAAGCTTATTTTGAATTGGAAGCATAAGGAGGAAGCATATATGAAATTTACATTTACTAAAGCAGAAATTGAAGTGATGAAAAAGGCTGGAATTACATTTGATGTAATGAAAAGCATTGATAATGAATCAATACTTGAAATCGACGAGTTGGTAAGTGAGCATTTAATTTACGAGGGTATTGAAGAGGATGGAACGATAAATGCTGATGGTAAATTGTGTGAACAAATCATTGAAAAATTGTCGGAGGAGTAATCATAGTATAATATTTGCAAATTTATTAAAAATGGAGCAGAAATATTTACAAATTTATCAAAAAAAGATTGACAAAAATTTCTAATTATCATATACTTACAAAAGTAACCGACCGAAAGGTCATTCAAAATAGTAAAGAAAGTGAGGTAGCCAAAATGAGAAGCGCATATGAATGTTTTAGACAAATGGAAAACAGAATACGAGTTAACACATGTAAGAATACCTCAATGACGTTATAAAGGAACGAATTTATTTATAGTTTCAATAAAATAAATAAGTATGTTTTGAACCGTGGTATATCTTGCCACGGTTTTTTTTGTATTTTTTGGAATCGTGGAGTCACGGGACGTATTGAGGAGGGACCGAAGGGAGAGAACAATTTGAAGAAAATTAGCAGCTACATTTTAAAGTATTGGTTTGCATATTTAATCGCTATTCTTGCAATGATTATTGCAATTGTACTTGATATGATGTATCCAGTAATCAGTGAATCATTGGTGGATGATGTTATGATAGATGGTAAGATGGCATTATTAAAAAATCTATTAATTGGCATTATTTTAGTGGGGATTGGAAGAGCTATATTTGGATATGTAAAAGAATATATTTTTGATGTAATTAGTGCAAAAATTGGAAAAGAAATGCGATATGACTTATTTTGTCATATTCAAGAATTATCAACTTCCTATTTTGATAATACAAATACGGGAGAGCTGATGGCACGTTTGAAAGAGGATATTGATAACATATGGAGTGCACTCGGTTATGTTGGTATGCTTATTATCGAAGTAATCATTCATGTAGCAATTGTACTATATTGTATGTTTCGTTTAAGCCCAAAATTGTCTTTAATTCCTTGCGTGGCAATGCCAGTCATTGGAGCATTTGCAATCATAATGGAACGAAAGTTAAATACAATTTACGAGCAAATTAGCGAAGAAAATGCAAAATTAAACACCATTGCAGAAGAAAACTTGGCTGGTGTGCGAACCGTGAAAGCATTTGCCAGAGAAAAATTTGAAATAAAAAAATTCATGAAACACAATGGACACTATTATGACCTAAATATAAAGCAGTCGAAAGTGCTAGTAAAATATCAGCCGTTCTTTCAACTGGTGACGAAACTTCTTCCGTTTGCAGTTGTAATATTTGGCGGAATTTTAGTTATGAATGGTGAAATTACACTTGGAGCGTTGGTTGCATTTACAGAGTATTCACGAAATATTGTGTGGCCAATGGAAATGATTGGGTGGCTTGCAAATGATTTTTCATCTGCGGTTGCATCTCGCAAAAAAATTCGGAAGATCTACGAAGAGCAATCTCTGATACAAGAGGTCGAAAATCCAATTGTTTTGGAAAAAATAAATGGAGATTTAACATTTGAGAATGTTTCACTTACATTAGAAAATACGAAAATTCTTGAACATATTAGTTTTCATCTGCCAGTGGGGCAAACCATAGGGATTATGGGTGCAACTGGAGCTGGAAAATCTTCGATTATTCAACTTATGCAGCGTTTTCATGATGTGGATGAACCTCTTCTAGAGGGAGAAGCGGGATGCATTAAGCTAGATAATGTGGACATTCGAGAACTTTCATTAAAGCAAGTAAGAGAAAGTGCATCGATTGTAATGCAGGATGTATTTTTATTTTCGGATACCATCAATGAAAACATTAAGATGGGGAAACGAGAAGTTATGACCGATGATTGTATTGAATGTGCGGCTGCATTTGCGCAGGCAAAAGGTTTTATTGAAGGAATGGAAAATAAATATGATACCGTCATTGGGGAGCGTGGAGTTGGTTTGTCTGGTGGACAAAAGCAAAGAATTAGTATTGCAAGGGCAGTAGCGAAAGAAGCTCCGATTCTTGTGTTGGATGACTCAACCTCAGCTCTGGATATGGAAACAGAGCATATGATACACCAAGAACTCAACGAATTAAAGTGTGTAACTAAAATAATCATTGCACACCGTATTTCAGCCGTTCGTCATGCAAATGAAATTATTTTCCTGGAAAATGGGCAGATTGCAGAACGTGGTACGCACGAGTCACTCTTAAAGAAAAAGGGACTCTATTATGCTACCTATATGGCGCAGTACGGTGAATTTTTGGAGGTGAATGTATAATGGCAGTTGATTCGTTTCGTAAAGATGAAAAAACAACAACAGTATCAAGAAAAAATACGCTGGTACGTTTATTTTCCTATCTGTTGAACTATACAGGTGCTGTAGTTGGGGTGCTGTTTATTATGGCAGTAACCATTGCAATATCGGTAATCAATCCACTTTTAATAGAGCGAGCGATTGATGTATATATTTCAAAGAAAGATGTTTCAGGACTTATAAAGCTTGCAGTATTTGGAGCTTCTATTAATTTAGTATTTGTTTTACTGGTTAAGTTACGAATGTATGTTATGGCAGTGGTATCGAATAAAATCCTATTAGATATTCGAAGGGAGCTTTATGAACATATTCAAACGTTGTCATTTCAATTTTTTGACAGCAGACCAACGGGTAAGATTTTGGCACGTATTATTGGGGATGTAAATTCCTTAAAGAAAGTACTAGCAGATAGTGTGACAACTTTAATTCCAGACTTTGTGACAATTTGCGCCGTTGTTGTCATTATGTTTGTAAAAGATGCAAGATTGGCAGCAGCGGCATTAAGCAGTCTGCCATTGATGATAGCTGGTATTTGGTATGTGAAGAAACGATCTCAAAAGAAGTGGCAGATTTTTCGAAAAAAGGGATCTAATTTAAATGCGTTTGTTCATGAAGATTTATCTGGCATTCGTGTCGTAAAAAGTTTAACTGCGGAAAAAGAAACAAAAGATACTTTTTCTGATTTAGTGAATCAACATGAAAAATCATTTCAAGAAGCTGTGGTCTTTGCAGATATGTTTGGTCCGATTATTGATTTTTGCTGGGGACTAGGAACGATGGTTTTATTTTATGTAGGAATTGCAGTCCTTGGAACCAATCAGGTTTCGGTGGGTATTTTAGTGGCATTTGGTACCTATATTTCCATGTTTTGGTCGCCTGTTTTAAATGTAAGTAATTTTTATAATCAGCTTATTACCAATCTTGCCGGTGCTGAACGAATTTTTGAAATCCTTGATACAAAGCCAGATATTTTGGACAACGAAGATGTAATAGAGCTGCCAGAAGTAGAAGGAGCAATTACATTTGACAAGGTTTCTTTTTCCTATGATGAAGGAACAAGTGCGGAAACGAAGGTATTACGTGAGGTTAGTTTTTCAGTGAAACCAGGAGAAACCATTGCGTTAGTGGGACCGACTGGAGCTGGGAAAAGCACAATTGTAAACCTCATTAGTCGTTTTTATGATATACAAAAAGGGCACATTTATGTAGATGGATATGATTTACAAGAAATTTCAATTGCAAGCCTTAGAAGGCAGATGGGTGTTATGACACAGGATAATTTTTTGTTTTCTGGAACAGTGGAAGACAATATCCGTTATGGAAGATTGGATGCAACGAGGGATGAGATTGTTGATGCAGCAAAAGCAGTGAATGCACATCATTTTATCATGCAGATGGAACATGGATATGATACCTTGTTAAAAGAGAGAGGTGCTGGAATTTCAATCGGACAAAGACAATTGATTGCATTTGCAAGAACCATGTTATCTATGCCGAAAGTGCTAATACTAGATGAGGCGACCTCTAGTATTGATACAAAGACAGAATTATTAGTACAACAAGGAATTGAGACTCTTTTAAAAGGGAGAACTTCTTTTGTTATTGCACATCGACTTTCGACCATACAAAAGGCAGATCGTATATTTGTAATTGATAAAGGTGGTATCGTAGAAGAGGGAAGCGCAAAAGAATTGTTAGCAATGAAAGGCCAGTACTATAATTTGTATATGGCGCAATTCAAAGACGTTTCTTAAAAATTAGTAGAATTGTTCACTGATATTGTTTCGGTTCTTTGTACACATAGAAGGGAAAATGGTTGCAACAAGATGCAAGAGATATATCAATATAGCGAAGAAAATGATGAAATTTTAATAAAAGCCTACAAAGGGGATGCAGCACATATTAGCATCCCTTATGCTCTTTTGGGGAAGAAGGTGACCCAATTATTACCTTACGCATTTTCGAATCTGAGATTTATAGAGAGTGTGTGCATTCCAGAGGGAGTCGAAGCGATTGGGGATCATTGCTTCTATGATTGCAGAATGTTAAAGAAACTAGTGATGTCAGATCGTATAAAATACATGGGAGATGGTGTTTTAAAAAATTGTTTATCCTTTCATGAATTAGAGCTTGATGCAAAAGCGGAAACCATGTATCCTTTAAAGGGAGTTCTGTCAGAAGTAAATGAAGAAATCTTAGTTCGGATTTATTACGGGGAACTAAGAGAAAAGGTGGAATTGCTCTTTCCAAGGTATCTTCATGATTATGAAGAAAATACAATGGCTCGTATCATTAATCAAGTAACCTATGGCTGCGGGGTGCATTATCGTGAATGTGTCAATGATGAACAAATTGATTTTGACAGTTACGATGAACTCTTTTCCTTTGCTAAAGCAAATGAAGAGGAACGAGTGGTCGAGATGATAGCGTTGTTACGAATTCGGTATCCATTTCACCTTTGGAAAGAAAAGAAAAAAATATATTTGGAATATTTAGGGGAACATTTTGTGAATATGGCAACACATCTTATTAGAGCAGACGATATGAGTCAGTTCCAGTTCCTATTAGGGCTTCCCATCGTAAAAAAAGAATGGATGGATGAGCTTTTAATAATCGCACAAAGAGCAGAAAAAATTGAATATAGCACATTGCTGTTAACGATAAAGGGAAGAAAGTTTGGCAATGAAAAAAAGACTTTTTTGTTTTAGATAGTAGGAGGCTATAATGGAGAAAAAGATGGAAGATACAAATCGTGAGCGATTGCAAAGGCTTGGAAACGATATATTAACGGTATCAAAAAATGAGCTTTTAGTATCCATGCGTTTTTTAGAACTTGCATTTCCCATGTTAACCAATCGGATGAATATGTCCACTTTTTTGATTGCAACGGATGGAGAATCTTTATTTTATCAACCTCGTTTTTTGAGTGAACGCTATCAGTTGGATCGAATACTTGTGAATCGAGCGTATCTTCATTTGTTATTTCATTGCCTATTTGGGCATGTTTTTCGAGAACGCGACTTAGAAGGAAATGAGTTGGAAGAGAGCTTATGGCATCTATCATGTGATATGGTGTGCGAATATCTAATCGATCATATGGAATTTTCATCGATACAATGGATTGAAGATGAGCGAAAAATGGCATGGTATGATAAATTAGAACATGTACTCCCTATCATATCAGCAGATGGAGTGTATGATTATTTGAATAAAAATGACAAAGAGATAGAAGATATAGATCGACTATCTCTTCTTTTTCTTGTGGATGATCATTGTTTTTGGAACCAAAAGAAGCGTAAAAAGGGTGCTTATGAAGAGGAGAAGAAAAAAGAACAAGAAAATAGGTGGGGTGAACTCAGTGAAAAGATAGAAACTGGCTTGGAAACTTATTATCGTGCACAAGGCAATAAGACCGGAACATTGATGAAATTCCTTCGAATCAAAAATAGAAAAAAGCAGGATTATGGTACATTCCTTCATAAGTTTGCAACCATAAATGAAGAAATAAAGGAAGATTTTGATAGTTTTGATTATGGATTTTATCTATATGGAATGAACTTATATGGAAATATGCCACTGATTGAAGAATTGGAGTATAAGGAAGAATATCGAATTCGAGAGTTTGTAATTGCAATTGATACCTCTGGATCTTGTTCCTTCGAAACCATAACCAGGTTTATCGAAACTACATTTGATTTACTAACAAGTCAAAATTTGTTTGGAAACAAGATGGATATTTATTTGATTCAGTGTGATAATGAAGTGAAAGATATCTTGCATTTGACGTCCAAAGAACAGATAATACAGCAGATGCAGCAGTTTGAAGTGAAAGGACATGGTGGAACAGATTTTCGCCCTGTTTTTTCGTATGTAGCCAACTTACAAAAGCAAAAAATCTTGAAAAATTTGAAGGGACTTCTTTACTTTACGGATGGGTATGGAATCTATCCCAAACAGAAAACGGAGTATAAAACTGCATTTATTTTTCCATCGGGAGATTACCAAGAGATGGAAGTGCCACCTTGGGCGATGAAACTGATTTTATAAAAAGAAGAGGATGAAACTACCATGAATATTAAAGAAGCAAAAGATGAAATAGCACATACTTTAGAGGCATATTTTTCAAAAAATGAAATGGGAGCATATCGCATTCCAAGGATTCACCAAAGACCAATTTTATTAATGGGACCTCCCGGAATTGGAAAGACGGCAATTGTGGAGCAGGTTGCAAGAGAGAAAAAAATTGCGTTTGTATCCTATACAATGACGCACCATACAAGGCAAAGTGCGATTGGCCTTCCCTTTATTCGGGAAAAAGAATATGGAGGAAAATCGTATTCGGTAACGGAATACACCATGAGTGAAATCATTGCATCGGTATATGATGAAATGGAAGAGAGTGGATGCAAAGAAGGCATTTTATTTATTGATGAAATAAATTGTGTTTCTGAAACGTTAGCTCCCACTATGTTGCAATTCTTACAGGAAAAGGCGTTTGGCAATCATAAAATACCAGAAGGGTTTATGATAGTAGCGGCGGGAAATCCACCAGAATATAACAAGTCTGTTCGAGAATTTGATGTTGTCACCAGAGACCGTGTAAGAGAAATTTCAATCGAGGAAGACATTGCTGTATGGAAAGATTATGCTTATTTAAAAAAAATTCACGGGGCTATTTTGTCCTATTTAGAAATAAAGAAGAGTGATTTTTATGTGATTGAAACAAGTGTGGATGGGACATACTATGTGACAGCACGTGGATGGGAGGATTTATCTCAAATTATGAGGGTGTATGAAACTTTGGATTTGCCAATTACAGAAGCTTTGATTTTAGAATATATCAATCACCCTAGAGTAGCAAAGCATTTTGCAAATTATTATGTATTGTATCAAAAATATGGAGAAGAATACCATATTGAACAAATTCTTGCTGGAGGAATGGATGAACATACCTTGTTACGAGCACAAGAAGCGGCTTTTGATGAAAAAATAAGTGTGATTGGTCTTTTATTAGAGCGATTAGGAGAAGACTTTAAGGATTCCTATGAAATTGATCAATTGGTGACACAACGCTTTGAACAGTTGAAGCAAGAGCATAAAAGTACAAAAGATAAAGCAAGCGAAGCAGAATTTGAGAAAAAACGAGAGAAATTTTTGTTGGAAACAAAACAGCGAGAATCGCAGATTGAAGATACAAAGCAAAAACTGAGCCATGCCTTTTATTTTGTGGAGAAGGCATTTGGAAATAGTCAAGAAATGGTTGTTTTTTTATCCGAGCTTACCAGAAACTTTTTTAGTATGCAATTTATCAGCGAAAACGGAAGTGAGGACTATTATAAATATAGCGATATGCTTTTATTTCAGGAAGAGAGACAAAGACTTTTGCAAGAAATCAAGGAAACAGACTAGACAAAGTAGAATTTTTCATGGATAATGTTTGTTAAATAAAAGGAAAAGAAAAGAGGACTAGAATATGAAGCTGTGGGGCGGTCGTTTTACAAAGGAAACAAATCAACTAGTACATAATTTTAATGCATCCATTTCGTTTGATCAAAGATTTTATCGTCAGGATATCGAGGGCAGTATGGCACATGTTACAATGCTTTGTAAGCAGGGTATTTTAACGGAAGAGGAAAAAGACACTATACTTGCGGGACTATCCGGTATTTTAGAGGATATCGAAAATGGGACATTAGTAATTGATGGGACGTATGAGGACATACATAGCTTTGTGGAAGCTCATCTTATTTCACGCGTTGGAGATGCTGGCAAAAAGCTGCATACTGGAAGAAGTCGAAATGACCAAGTTGCTCTTGATATGAAACTTTTTACTAGAAATGAAATACTAGAAACAAAAGATTTATTAAAAAGGCTACTCTCTGTTTTATTACGAATAATGGAAGAAAATAAAGAAACATATATGCCTGGGTTTACCCATTTACAAAAGGCACAGCCAATTACACTTGCTCATCATATGGGAGCTTATTTTGAAATGTTTCAACGAGATGTTTCGAGATTGGATGATAGTTACAAGCGCATGAATTTATCTCCACTTGGTTCTGGAGCGTTAGCAGGAACGACATACCCACTGGATCGTACGTATACGGCAAGCCTGCTAGGATTTGATGGTCCGACATTAAATAGTATGGATTCGGTAGCTGACCGTGATTATTTGATCGAATTTCTGAGTGCTATGTCTACAATTATGATGCATTTGAGTCGCTTTTGTGAAGAAATCATCATTTGGAATTCAAATGAGTATCAGTTCGTTGATATTGATGACTCTTACAGTACAGGATCAAGTATTATGCCACAGAAAAAAAATCCAGATATTGCAGAGCTGGTACGTGGAAAAACAGGACGTGTTTATGGGGCACTTTTATCGCTGCTTACAACAATGAAAGGAATTCCACTTGCGTATAATAAAGATATGCAAGAGGATAAAGAGCTTGCATTTGATGCAATGGATACCACAAAAGGTTGTATTGCGCTGTTTACTGGAATGTTAGATACTATGAAATTCAACCATGAAGCAATGGAGAAAAGTGCAAAAAATGGATTTACCAATGCGACGGACGCAGCGGATTATCTCGTAAATCATGGAGTGCCTTTTCGTGATGCACACGGTATTATTGGACAACTGGTTTTATTGTGTATTGAAAAAAATTGTTCGTTGGATGAATTGCCAATTTCGGAATATCAAAAGATATCGTTGGTGTTTGGAAATGATATTTATGATGCAATTAGCTTACAAACTTGTGTGGAAAAGAGAAATACAATTGGTGCACCGGGAAAACAGGCAATCGAAGAAGTAATAAAAATATATCAAAAATATTTAAATAAGTAGTATGAAAAGGAATTAGATACGCAAGCACAGGAAGGGGTAAGTATGAATGTATTGTTTAAACAATTAGAAGAAAATTATTTGCAAAAAGGACAAGCACTATTTACTGCATTGACATTAATCGAATGGGATCAGGCCACAGAGGCTCCGAAGGAGGCAGATGAAAATACTTCAAAAGTAGTAGGAATACTGTCTGACCTTTATTTTAGTGCCTATATTAATGATGAAGTAAAAACACTAATGCATGAGATTTGCGCGCAAATGGAGAGTTTAGACGCGCGTGAGACTTCTATTTTTCATGAATTAGAATTACTATATGAACGACTTGAAACGATTCCAAAACAAGAATATCGGGAGTATTCTGAGTTAACAACCTTGTCACTCAATGTGTGGGAGCGGGCAAAGGAAAGTGAGAACTTTGATGTATTTGCACCTACACTAGAAAAAATTGTTAATTATAAGAAAAAATTTGCTTCTTATCGGAAAAAAGATAAGGATACAAGCATATATGACATTTTACTTTCTGATTTTGAAGCAGGATTTGATGAAGAAAAATTAGATGAGTTCTTTTCTCTTATGAAGCGGGAACTGGTACCTTTTATTCAAACAGTCACCCAAAAGACACAAAATGTTGATAAATCATTTAATTACAAATATTTTGATAAGGACAAGCAAAAGGAGTTTTGTACATTCCTTGCAAACTATATTGGTTTTGATTTTACAAAGGGTGTAATCAAAGAGAGTGCACATCCATTTACCACGAATTTTCACAATAAGGATGTTCGAATTACGAATCATTATTATGAAAATAATTTAGAAAGTGCTATCTTTTCTATTATTCATGAGGGAGGACATGCAATCTATGAAATGCAGGTTGCTGATGAATTTACGCAAACCTTAGTTGGAGAAGGAACCTCCATGGGAATGCATGAATCACAATCTCGCTTTTACGAAAATATAATTGGAAGAAGTGAATCATTTTGGAAGCCAATTTATCAAAAATTAGTGGAACTATTCGAAGAACAGTTGGGTAATGTTTCCTTAGAACAATTCATTTTGGCGATTAATAAACCAGAGCGTGGATTTATTCGAACAGAAGCCGATGAACTTACCTATACTCTGCATGTGCTGATTCGATATGAGATTGAAAAACTATTATTCGAAGATAAAATAACTGTGAATGAGATACCTCAGATTTGGAATGAAAAATATAAGGAATATTTGGGGATAACCCCAAAAAATGACAAAGAGGGATGTTTGCAGGATGTACATTGGGCATGCGGTGATTTTGGATATTTTCCATCCTATGCACTTGGGAGTGCGATTGGGGCACAAATTTATTATTATATGAAAACACAGATTCCAGTTGATACTTATTTAGCACAAGGCAACCTTATACCAATAAAAGAGTTTTTGAAGGAAAGGATTCATAAGTTTGGGAAAACGAAAAATACAGATCAGATATTGATGAACATGACAGGGGAAGCATTTAATCCAAACTATTATGTGAATTATTTGAAAGAAAAATATGAACGTTTGTATGGAGCTTAAAATAAGAATCATACTATGAAACAGATAAAAAGGATGTGTTAATGCAGATTGCAATAACACATCCTTTATTCAAAATCAAGATCTAAATAGGCGGGACGTTGTTTCTTTTCTTTTGTATCTTCATTTATAGTAGAAGTGTCACCGTTCAAATGGTCATCGATAAGCGTATTGTTTTCCTCATTCATTTCTATTGCTTTTACAGAGATGCTAATTGCTTCACTTTCACTAGGGAAGGATTGTAAACGCAAGCGCTCTCGGTTTTCATATTCTTTGATTTTGAGCAATGCAAGAGTATCAATTCCACATAACGGAAGTGTTTCTTCTATTTTGCATTCGAAATATTTTATGACGTTTCCGGTAACAAGGGTAATCATTTCTTGTGTACAAAGGTCAATGTCACGGAAATAAGGAAGCTTGTTATACATTGAAAAATCATCACGATTTGCAGCATTAAATGGTCTCAATTTCCGCTTGATAATACCAGAAGTATCGATAGTAATCACCTTTTTCTGATTATTTTCTTTTATTATAACTCTTTTTTTGCAATTCTACAACAAGAATCGGACAGAAGGATAAGGCAATTACAATTGACCACTGAAAAAAGTCTAATGCTAGAACATGAAAAATTATACGAAGTGGTTTTATTGTGATAACACTTGTTTGTAAGAGGAAGCAAACAAGAAACGATGCAAAAAGTTGGCGATTGGTAAAAATTCCAATATCTTTAATCGAACGGCTACTTCGCATATTGAAGGAATGGAACAGTTGGGAGAGACTTAATACAGCAAAACACATGGTCCTACCAAGTGCTAAACTATGGCTTTCTAGATAATGATAACCTAATAGGAAGGCACATAATGCTAAGCTTCCAATCAATAATCCCTCTAACAGTATTTTGATTAATAGTCCATGGGCAAACATAGATTGCTCTGGTACTTCTGGTGGTCGCTTCATAATATCTCGATCAGGAGGTTCTACACCGAGTGAAATTGCGGGAAGTGAATCCGTAATCAGGTTAATCCATAATAAATGGATTGCTAAAAGTGGGGTTGGAAGTTTACATGCAATCGCGGAAAAAATAGTCAAAAGCTCACCAATGTTACTAGACAAAAGAAAGTGAACCGATTTTTTAATGTTGTCATAGATACCCCTTCCTTCGCGCACCGCAGTTACAATCGTTGCAAAATTGTCGTCGGTTAAGATCATGTCAGAGGCATTTTTTGCTACATCGGTACCAGACAGTCCCATGGAACAGCCAATGTCAGCTGCACTCAATGCGGGTGCATCATTAACACCATCACCAGTCATCGCAACAATGTGACCAAGATTTTGCAATGATTTTACAATACGAACTTTGTGTTTTGGAGAGACGCGAGCATAAACTCGATAATCAAGTATGATTTCACTTAGCTCTTGTTCGGTAAGCGTATCCAAATAATTTCCAGAGATTGCCTGGCTATCATTTTTTATAATGCCCAATTCTTTTCCGATTGCAGTGGCTGTAGCGATATGATCTCCGGTTATCATAATAGGGATAATTCCGGCTTCATTGCAAGTGGAAATTGCATGAAAAACCTCTGGCCTGGGTGGATCAATCATCCCAATCAATCCAAGAAAAGTAAGATTGTTTTCACTAATATCGTTTGGACTTGCTACGGTTTTTGTTGCCACTGCAATTACACGTAATGCATTGCTTGTAAAGTTTAGATTTAATTTTTTGAGATGCAACTGATCATTCTGTGAAAGTGGGGTGGATATGCCGTGCTTATCTATGTGTGTACAACAAGGCAGAAGGAAATCAAAAGCCCCCTTTGTTACCTGTGTATAAGTGGAACCATCTTTAAACACGGTTGACATACGTTTTCGATTCGAGTCAAAGGATAGTTCATTTAATCGCTTATGTGTAAGGTCAAGCTTTGACTTATCAATCCCTAACGTAGTGGCGGCAAAAACAATGGCATTTTCGGTCGAATCACCTAATATTTCTTGTCTTCCGTTTTCATACTGAATGCGACTGTCACAGCAAAGACTAGCCATGCGAAAGAAATAGTTTGCAAAGTCGCTTTGTAAGGATTCATTTTCTTGTGCAGAGCAAAGAGCTGTTACCGTCATTTTGTTTTGAGTCAATGTTCCGGTTTTGTCGGAACAGATCACGGTGGCGCTTCCAAGCGTTTCGACCGAAGCGAGTCTCCGCACGATGGTATTTTTTTTTGCCATTGTTTGAACACCAAGCGATAACATAATGGTTACAACAATCGGAAGACCTTCTGGAATGGAAGCGACCGCTAGACTGACGCTAGTCATGAACATATCTAAAATAGGCCTTCCCTGATAAATTCCCAGAAGAAAGATTGCGCAACAAATAACAAGAGCTAAGATACCAAGTGTTTTACCAAGTGAGGCGAGGCGTTTTTGCAAAGGAGTAAGAGGTGGCTGTTCCTCCGCAATCAAGCGTGCAATCGTTCCAACTTCGGTATGCATTCCGGTCTTTAGTACAAGTCCACTCCCGTGCCCAAAGGTAACGATGGAAGAGGCAAAACACAAGTTTTTTCGCTCCGCTAAAGGCGTGTCTTTGGATAGTAAAAAGTCGGCTCCTTTTGAAGCAGAGGTGGATTCTCCCGTTAAGGCTGATTCATCTGTTTTTAACTGAAAGGATTCAATCAGCCTTATATCAGCTGGCACAAAGTCACCGGCCTCGATATAAACTATGTCACCAGGTACTAACAATTCTGCTGAAATGGTCTTAATTATATGATCTCTTAGAACTTTTGCACTTGAACTTGTTAACTTTTCTAGTGTTTCCAAAGATTTTTCTGCTTTTGTTTCTTGGATTGTTCCAATGATTGCATTGAGTATAATGATTGCAAATATAATGATGGGGTCAATATAATCCGTTTTTCCCTGCAAAAATGAAAGGAAGAGTGAAATTACGGCTGCAAAGATAAGGATAATAATCATAAAATCAGCAAACTGTTTAAAAAAGCGAAGGATAATCGGTGTACTTTTTTTCTTTTCGAGTCGATTATATCCATAGGTGGATAATCGTAAGTTAGCTTCTTCATTTGTAAGACCTGTGTCTGGATTGCTTGAAAAAAGTTTGAAGCAGTCACGAAGATGGAGTGTGTGAAAGTTCTCCTGATTGGACATATAAAAACCCTCCTTTGGATTACTTACAATTTATGCACCAAGAGGAATGAAAATGAATACTGTAAAAATAAAAGGCTGGTTATCGGATGCTATTTCGAATGGTTTTGATGTCAATATCGTTAAGTATAGATGCACTTGGAATTGGTATTTCCTATGAATTAAAGGGAATTAAAGTAGGAATTTTATCAAGGACTATGATGGGAATTATTAATGCAGGAGTAATGGGAGGAGCTATTTTTGCAGGGAGAGAAATGGTACTATTTTTTCCGCCTGCTGTATCGGAATGGATTGGAACGGGAATCCTCATTTTGGTTGGTTCTTTATTTATAAAGAATGCTTTATTTGCAAAGGAGGATTGTACCTGTGATTTTGATCATTCAAAAGATATTAATGTAATGGAAGCTTTTTTACTAGGAATTGCGCTTTCAGCGGATTCTTTGAGTATAGGAATTGCAGCAGCGGTGTTTCATATATCGATTCTTTTTATGCCACTATGTGTTGGATTCATGCAAATTCTTTTTTTGTGGCTTGGTAAATTATTAGTAAAGAACACTAATTTTAAAAAAGGGATTGATGAAAAGAGGAGTGGTATATTTGCTGGAAGTATCCTGATTTTTATGGGGATTTTCCGTAATTTATAAGTGCGGGTAACATAGATTTTATAGGTGTTCTCCTTGTTACATTCGAAAGGTGTAACAAGGAGAAAAATAAGTGATATTGATTTGTATTCACTTTGCGTGTACAATAGAACAAAAAGAAAGTATGAATAAGGAGTACTATGAGAAATATAAAATTATTAGTAGAATATGATGGTTCTAGGTATGATGGATGGCAAAAGCAGCCAAAGAATGAAAAGAGCCTTACCATTCAAGACAAGATAGAAGATGTTTTGTGTAAAATGGATGGAGAAACAATTGATTTGATGGGTGCAGCTCGAACAGAAGCAGGGGTTCATGCATATGCTCAAATCGCAAATTTCAAAACAGAATCCACAAAAAAACTATATGAAATTAAGCATTATTTGAACCGATATCTTCCAAGAGACATTGCAGTTTTAGAAGTATGGGAGGTACCAGAACGTTTCCACAGCTCGTTTAATGCAACTTCTTTTACGTATGCATACAAAATTGCGGTGGGTGAAGTTGCCTCTGTTTTTGATCGCAAATACAATTATTATAGCTTTGATGCACTGAATGTTAAGGCAATGAAGGAAGCTGCAAGTCTGTTAATTGGTGTACATGATTTTAAATGTTTTTCCGACAATAGGCGTATGAAAAAATCAACGGAGCGCGAAATCTATTCACTTGATATTTGTGAGGACATCAAAGAAATTATAATTACGATAAAGGCAGATGATTTTTGGCCTCACATGGCTCGGATTATCGTAGGTACCTTGATTGAAGTAGGACGAGGTAATCTTGCAGCTAGTGAAATGACAACCATTCTTTCGAGCCTTGATCGGGAAAAAGCAGGACCGACTGCGGAAGCGAAGGGCTTGTTTTTGCAAGATATAAGTTATCTTTGAATTATTTTCGCGTCACAATAGACTGAATGAGAGATAAAGAAAGAACAAAAATGATTGCAAGCAATAAAATATGTTTGTATTGGTTGTAAAATTGTGCAACCATAGGCCAATTATCTCTTAAAAAATAACCAAGACCAATCAGTAGGGTGTTCCATACAAAAATTCCAACTAATGAGGCAATTGTAAATTTAGAATATGATTGATTGGAGACACCAGCAACAAAAGCAATATATGTACGGCAGATTGGGATGACTCTTCCAATACACACTGCCCAGATTCCATATTTATCGAATTTTTGAAAAGAAGCCCTTAGGGGCTTTTTTGTTTTAGGAAAACGGTTGGAAATACGATTTAGAATTCTGGTTCCACCCAAACGTCCAACCCAAAAACAGAAACTAGTTCCAATCAAACCAGCAATTACACTTAAAAGGACCATTAGTGTAAAGGGAATTTTTTGTAGAGATGCCATTGCACCAGACAACGGAAGAACAATTTCACTTGATACGGGAAAGCAGCTATATTCCAAAAGGATGCATAGAAACATAGCGAAAAGACCAAAACGTTCCATAAAATCAATAAATGAGGACATACTATCTCCTTTTTACGCATAAAATAGGTATATCGGATTCTTTATTAGTTTATGCGAAGGAATTAAAATTGACACATAATGGACATATTGCTATTATATAGTAATAAAAATCTGATATTACATAATGTAAGGAGAAATTATATGAAAAATAAGATTTGGATACTATGTGTGACATTGATTTTAGGTGTATGTATCATGGGAGGACGGCAAGCACAAGCACAGACAGAGTATCCTTATTTGATAAAAGTGAACCGCAAACAGTGTGTTGTTACTGTTTATGAAAAAGATAAGAACGGAGAGTATACATCGCCTGTAAAAGCAATGCTTTGTTCACCGGGGTGGGATACTCCAATTGGAACGTTTAAAACCCCAGAAAAATATCGTTGGCGACTTTTAATGGGTGATGTTTGGGGACAATATAGCACACGTATTAATAAAGGCGTATTGTTTCATTCGGTATGGTACTATGAACAAGATCCTTCGACTCTTTCCAACAAACAGTTTAACAAATTAGGTTCCGTTTGTTCACACGGTTGTGTTCGGTTAAATGTGGAAGATGCAAAATGGATCTATGATAATTGTCCGACGGGGACGACTGTAACGATTTATGATTCTTCAAATCCAGGACCACTGGGTAAACCAGATGCAATTCGGGTTAGTACCTCTTCTTTGATGGGGTATGATCCAACGGATATTTGGAGCAAGGACAATCCATATTTGGTCCATGAGCCAAAAATTAGTGGTGTTGAAAATCAAACAGTTGAGTATGGAGTATCATTCAATGTTTTAAAGGGAGTGACGGCACAATCGTCAACGGAGACATCGATTAGTAGTTCAATCAAGACATTGATTAAGTATCAAGGTAAGAAAGTGAAATCGATTGATACTACGACAGCTGGCAAATATTATGTTACATATAAAGTAATGGATGCATTGGGTAAAAAAACTTCAGCTGATTCTGTCATTACAGTAGTAGATCATGTGAAACCAAAAATTATCGGAGCGTACAATATATATCTAAATGGAGAGGAAGACTTTGATCAAGAGACTGTTTTAGATGGCGTAACGGCTAAGTGGCATGGCGAGGAGTTAGAAGAAGGAAGCGTAGAAGCAACGCTGAAAGAAGTCAAAGTAACCGATGATATGCAAGTTTATAAAGTTACATATAAAGCAACTGCACCAAATGGAGTTGTTGGGAAAAAGATAAAAAAAGTATATATTGATTTGGAAGCACCAACGTTAGAAGGAATCAAGGATAAAGAGATTACAATGGATACGGTGGTGGATCGTGAGTTTGCATTGGAAAATGTATTTGTTTCTGATAATTTTAAAACGATAGATCCAGATTCAATAAAGGTGGCAATATCAAAAGAAAATGATTCGGAGTATGTGGTAAACTATTGGGTAAAAGATAAGTGCCGTAACATCGCAAAGCAAACGGCAGTCTATACAATTACCAATTTTCTATCCTTTCGTGGAGTAGAAGATAAAACGATTTCATCGAGCACATACATGGGGACTTATCAAGCATTGATTGATGTCAAAGCATATGATAAAAGCTCAGATATAACATCGAGTATTGATGTCGATATCTCTGAGCTTGTGGATGGAAAATATACAGTTACGTATACCATAAAGGATGAGGCCGGACATGAAAAGATAGCGACGGCAATTTTTACGGTAGAATAGATGGATTTGTCAACATAGTTAGGAATTCTTCAGCCACTCGCCAAAGTGGAAACTGGTCGTTGTATGCAGCAACTAATTTCCGCTTCGGGAGTGGCTCTTTCATTTGAAGAATTACTAAATCTTCATTATTTTCTTGTTTACAAAAATCGGGCACAAATGCAATCCCCAGTCCAATTTTTGCCAAATCAATAAGCAAATCATTGCTACTAAGTTCAACCGACGGAGCAAGATCTAATTGATGGCTTAAAAAAAGCTGATGCAAAAATACGCTTGTGGTTGCATGAGATTCGAGCATAAGAATTGGATACGTTTGAAGTTCTTCATAGCTTAATACGTTATGTTCCAGTTCAGGAAATGCCTTTTTACTTGCTAAAAAAACATCACTGAATTGTTTTATATCATAAACATTTCGGATATTTGTAAGCTTTTTATTGGGCGAGTTTGTTATGATTAAGTCCACTTGATTGGATTCGAGTAAATCGACACATTGTCCAGAAGTACCATTCCTAACTTTAATATGAACGCTTGGATGCATTTGATGAAATTGATTTAAATAGGGAACTAGAAAATATCTACAAATAGTATCGCTTGCTCCAATACGAAGTTGTCCACCGTTTAGTGAAGCGGAGTCGAGTAATTGCGTTTCTCCACGTAAAATTAGATTGATAGCAGGTTCAATATGTTTAAATAATAAGTCACCTTCTTTTGTCAACTGTACTTTTTTTGTGCTTCGGATGAATAGAGTTTGATCCAAACGCTTTTCAAGTGTTTTAATGGATTGGCTGACTGCGGATTGTGAAATAAATAATTCCTTTGATGCGTCGGAAAAGCTAAGTGTTTTTGCGACATGATAAAATACTTTATATAGTTCTAAATTAATATCCATAAAAGTCCCTCCTTATTTTTAAAACCAATTTATAAGTAGTACTAATATAATGTACCATAACTTCTTTTGTTTGACAATATGAATATACTGTGAACTTTCCCCTAAGAGCTTGACTTATAGTGAATATCAGTTAAAATAGTAAGGTAAGTTTATCGAAAAATAAGGAGGGTATTAGTGAAGTATAAAAGAAGAATCGGGTTAGTTTTGAGTGTCGTTCTTCTTTTCATATTAGTAGGGTGTTCGAAAAGGGCAAAGAATGATACGCCGGTTGTTATTACGATAGATAATTCCAAGATTCATATGGATGAAATGATGTATTATATCTATCAGGCTGAAGTAGATGGAAATGAAATGGAAGAGAAATATCAAGCTTTTTTTGGTGAGAGCTATTGGGATACAACCGATGATACGGGGAAAACAAATCGCGAACTGGAACAGTCAAACATCATGGAACATGCAATTAAAAATGATATTTTCTATCAAAAAGCTTGCGATGCTGGCTATGAATGTTCCGATAATGAAATGCAAGAAATAATAAATGACGCAACTAGTTTGATGGAAGAGTGGACAGATGAGCAGAAGCTTGTTATGAAAATCACAAAAGAGCGTCTAATTGAAATTCTTACAAAAATATCGATTGCGAATGCATATGATAGGGATTTTCGGGAAACGTTAGATGTAGATGAAGCAACTGTAACATCAGGTATTTATGAAGAAGATTATGAAGAATATGATGTAGAGTATTTGTATGTTCCAACGGTTACATTTACACAAGAGTATGATATGATTCCATATTCAAAAGTAAAAAAACAAAGTGCTTATGAACAGATAAAAAAAAATTTAGAGAAGGCAAAACATGGGATCAATTTAGCTGATTTATTGACAGAAAAAGAACAAGAGGCAGGAGCAGAATGTTCCGAAGTTACATTTATTGCTGGAGATGAAATCCTTGGGAGTGAATTTGAAAAGGCAGCACTTAAACTTTCAAATGGTCAAATTTCTGATTCCATCGTGGAAGAAGAGGATGGATATTATATCATGAAAATGATAAATAATGACTCAAAGATGGACTATCAAAATGCAATGACATCTGCAATTGAAAATGCCAGGGAAAAAGCTTTTTCGAAAGCCTATAAAACAATAAAAAAAGAATATAAAATAATCATTCAGGAAAAAATATGGAATTCGATTGAAATAGGGACAATCACATGGGATGAAAATTCAAAGGTAGAGGAAAAACTTTTTAATAACTCATACGAACGTTCCGAATGATAAAATGGAGGATGGAAACTTGAATAGCGGGAAAAAATCGATTAGTGGAAAGAAAAAAACAAATAAAAAGGTAGACAGTGTACCAACTGGAAATATGGCTAAGAAAGTAGCAGTTGGAGTTATGCTTGCAGCATTAGCTGTTATGCTTGGAGTTGTTGCATGGGAAGGACTTGCACCAAAATATTTGTTATCAGTCAATGGCGAGAAGTTAAAGGAAAATGATTTAATGTATGACATCTACAAAGCGGAACAAGTTGGCGCTCAAATGGCAGGGCTTTATGCTCAGTTTGGCTACACAGAGGACTATTGGTCAATGGACAATGGAGATGGAACAACAACTCAGAGTTCCTTGAAAGATCAAACCGTAGAAAATTATATGTATAATCGTGTAATCTATACTGCAGCAGTCGAAGCGGGTTATGAGGCAACGGACGATGAAAAAAAGGAAGCTGCAGATGCAGCAAAAGCGGATATTGAAAGCCTTACAGAAAAGAAGGCAAGTTCTTTGGGATTGACCCAAGAAGTATTAACGCAAAGGGAAATGGAAGATTCAGTAGTAGGTCGTTACAAACAAGATACGATTGATGGGTTGAATCTGGATGAAGATCAAATCAAAGCAGGTGTTGATTATGATACGTATCGTGGATATAGCGTGGAATATTTCTATGCACCAACTACAACAACGGATGATGACGGAAAATCGGTTGCAGTAGATGATAAAACAAAAATATATGGTGATTTAGAAGCCGTATTAAAGAAAGCAAATGAAAGTGGCGACTGGAGTAAAATTATTGATGCAGAAGATAAAGATGCAACGGTTTCTTATAAAACATCCGTATTGACTCCGAAAGATGATACATTCAGCGAAGATATTATGGGTATGATTACTCAGATGGACAATAAAGAAATATCTGCAGTTGTGGAAGCAGACGATGGATATTATGTATTCCATATGATTGATAATAATGATCCAGAAAAATATGACACAGCAGTTAAGGATGCAATTAGTAAGGCACAAGAAGATGCGTTTAACAATGTTTATGAAGATTTGTATTCCGATTACGAGGTAAAAGTATTTGACGAAAATTGGAGTGACATTATTTTTGGTACAATTACGTTAAGCTAATTAATCCGTTTAAATTAACGTGCCTTATAAACAACATTATTTTTATTAATTTTAATTATAAAATTACATATGGTATCATTATTGTAACGATAATGATACCGTTTTTTTAGTATGGAGGTTGTTTATGAGTAATGTTAGAAGAATTTATGTTGAAAAAAAGTTTCCTTATGCAGTACGTGCAAAGGAACTAAAGAATGAGATTCAAACGTATTTGGGAATTGAAACACTTGAACAGGTTCGAATATTAGTGCGTTATGATATAGAAAATGTTAGTGAGGAGACCTTTGAGCGAGCAAAACGAACCGTGTTTTCTGAGCCAACCGTTGATTACTTATTTGATGAAACCTTTGAGAGAAATGAAACAGAGGTTATCTTCACTGTTTCTTATTTACCAGGGCAATTTGACCAAAGAGCGGATTCAGCCAATCAGTGTATTAAGCTCTTAAACGAGGAAGAAGTAGCAACGGTACAGTCTGCCACTACCTATGTTTTAAAAGGGGAACTTTCTGAGAGAGAAATCAAAAAGATTAAGGAATATTGCGTGAATCCAGTGGATTCTAAAATTACAAAAGAACAAAAAGCAGAAACTTTGCTTGAAAATTATGAGGAACCTGCAGATGTCTTGATACTCGAGGGTTTTATAACAATGGAGAGAGATGCATGTTTCGTGCTTTATAAGTCTCTTAATCTAGCAATGACGTTCGATGATTTTTGTTATATTCAAACTTATTTTATGGAAGAAGAAAATCGAGATCCTTCGATGACAGAAATACGTATGTTGGATACGTATTGGTCGGATCATTGCAGACATACCACATTTTTAACTGAAATTAAAAATGTTTCAGTTGAAGAGGGAGCTTATAAAATCCCGATTGCAGCGAGTTATCAATCCTATCAAGAAACGAGAATGGAGCTTTTACAAAATGAGAAGGGTAACTACCCATCGTTAATGAATTTGGCTTTGATTGCTATGAAAAAACTAAAAGCGGATGGAACACTCTCTGATATGGAAGAATCGGATGAAATTAATGCGTGCTCGATTATTGTACCAACCATTATTGATGGGGTGGAAGAAGAATGGCTCGTTTTTTTCAAAAATGAAACCCATAATCATCCAACGGAAATTGAACCATTTGGTGGAGCAGCAACCTGTCTTGGTGGAGCAATCCGTGATCCGCTTTCTGGACGAGGATATGTATATCAGGCAATGCGCGTAACGGGAGCAGCAGATCCGACGCGACCTCTTGAGGAAACATTGGAAGGAAAACTTCCACAAAAGAAGATAGTTAAGGGTGCAGCAAGTGGATATAGTTCATATGGGAATCAAATAGGTCTGGCAACTGGATTGGTGAATGAAATATATCATCCAAATTATGTGGCAAAAAGGATGGAAATTGGAGCAGTACTAGGAGCGGCACCAAGAAAAAATGTAATTCGTGAAGATTCGTTACCAGGAGATCAAATCATATTAATTGGTGGCCGTACTGGCCGGGATGGTTGTGGTGGTGCAACGGGTTCTTCCAAAGCGCATACCAGTGAATCCATCCATGTATGTGGTGCTGAAGTGCAAAAAGGGAACCCGCCAACGGAACGAAAAATACAGCGCTTATTCCGTAGAAGCGAAGTGAGTTCTTTGATTAAAAAGTGCAATGATTTTGGTGCGGGAGGAGTTTCTGTTGCCATCGGAGAATTGGCAGACGGACTTATCATTAATTTGGATTTGGTTCCAAAGAAATATGCAGGACTAGATGGGACAGAGCTTGCAATTTCTGAATCGCAAGAACGTATGGCAGTTGTTGTTGATGCAAAGGATGTAGATGCAATGCTAAATTTTGCTGCTCAGGAGAATCTGGAGGCAGTTGTCGTAGCAGAAGTTACCAAAGAGAAAAGACTTGTTATGAATTGGAGAGGCAAGAACATTGTTAGCATCAAAAGAAGCTTTTTAAATACGAATGGAGCACATCAGGAGAATGATGTTTATATTGCTTCCCCAAAAAAGAAAGCGTCAGAACATAATGAAATTACAGGAACATTAAAGAAAAATTGGCTTGAAACATTAAAAGATTTAAATGTTTGTTCACAAAAAGGGTTGGTCGAAATGTTCGACAGCTCAATTGGTGCGGGCACTGTAATCATGCCTTATGGTGGAACGTATCAGTTGACACCAACACAGACAATGGTAGCAAAACTCCCACTTTTAAAAGGTGATTGTGAAACAGTTACTATGATGAGCTATGGACTTGACCCATATCTATCAAGCTGGAGTCCATATCATGGAGCTGTTTATGCGATTATATCTTCAGTTGCTAAAATTGTTGCATCAGGTGGAGACTATCGCAAGATTCATTTTACCTTTCAAGAGTACTTTAAACGGTTAGGTAAGGATAAGGAACGTTTTGGCGAGCCAATGGCTGCACTATTGGGCGCATATGAAGCGCAAATGCAGCTAGGACTAGCTTCCATTGGTGGGAAAGATAGCATGTCAGGTACATTCCAAGATATTGATGTTCCACCTACGCTATGTTCGTTTGCAGTCGATACGGGAACCATGAATGAAATAGTTACTCCGGAACTGAAAAAAGCTGGAAATATCTTATTATCGTTGCCGATAAAAATAGATGCATATGATTTACCAGAGTATGCACAGGTATTAGAGCTCTACCAAAAAATATATCAACTAAACAAAGAAAAAATAATTTGTTCTGCTTATGCGATTGGATTTGGTGGAATTGCAGAAGCAGTAAGCAAGATGGCGTTTGGAAATAAACTTGGAATTAAGTTATCAACAGATATAAGCATCAAAGATTATTTTAAGGCCGACTATGGTACGATACTAGTCGAAGTTAAGGAAGAAGATGTGAAAAAGGTTGCGAGTACTATAAAAGGTTGTATTAAAATTGGTGCAATTACCGATTCGGATAAATTTGAATATGGAAATGAAACTATTTTTATTGAGGAAGCAATAGAAGCTTATACCCAAACATTAGAAGGCGTTTTTCCAAGTAAAGCAAGCGAAGATAATACAACTATAGAAACCAAGTTATATGATGCAAAAGAAATTTACGTTTGCAAGCAAAAGAAGGCAATGCCAAAAGTCTTTATTCCAGTTTTTCCTGGTACAAATTGTGAATATGATAGTATTCGTGCGTTTGAGTGTGCAGGAGGGGATGTGACTTCTCTTGTATTTAAGAATCAGTCGGCAAGCGACATCAAAGAATCGGTTGCTCATTACACCAAACAAATAAGGGAAAGCAATATTATTATGCTTCCGGGAGGCTTTTCTGCCGGAGATGAACCAGATGGTTCTGCAAAATTTATTGCCTCGGTATTTCGTAATCCGTATCTAGTAGAAGCGGTCAATGATTTGTTAAAAAATAGAGATGGATTAATGCTAGGAATTTGTAATGGATTCCAAGCATTGATAAAACTTGGATTAGTGCCATTTGGCGAAATATGCGAATGTAAGGAAGATTTTCCAACACTAACTACCAATGTAATCGGAAGGCATGTATCAAAGATGGTACAAACAAAAGTGGTAAGCAATCAATCTCCTTGGTTAAGAAAAACAAAGATTGGAGAAATACATGCAATCCCAGTTTCTCATGGGGAGGGGCGTTTTGTAGCAAATGACGAAACGTTGAACCGGTTGTTTTATAATGGACAAGTCGCCACACAATATGTGGATTTGTGTGGTAATCCAACCATGGATGAAACATACAATCCAAACGGTTCTTTCTTTTCCATTGAGGGGATTACAAGTCCAGATGGTCGTGTGTATGGCAAGATGGCACATTCTGAGCGAAAAGGAACAGGCGTAGCAATCAACATTCAAGGGAATCAGAACCAATACCTATTTGAGTCAGGCATTTCGTATTTTAAATAATTGATACAACGTATCAATAAGAGGAATGTTTTGGTAAATGGCTTGACAAAAAAACTGCTTTTCAGTATGCTATAGACGATTCAAATGGAAAAATACTGAAAACAGATAGGAGTAATCATGAAAATAGAGTGGAATGAATTTAAAGCTGGGATTTGGGAAAAAGAGATTAATGTAAGAGATTTTATCCAAAGAAACTATACTCCATATGAGGGTGATGAGGAATTTTTAGTTGATGCAACGGATAACACGAAAAAGCTTTGGGATCAAGTGATGGAATTATCAAAGCAGGAAATGGAAGCTGGTGGCGTTCTTGATATGGATACAAAAGTGGTTTCTACCATTTCTTCGCATAAAGCGGGATATTTGGATAAAGAGATAGAAACCATCGTAGGATTTCAGACAGAACAACCATTCAAGCGTTCTCTTCAGCCATATGGTGGTATTCGAATGGCACAAAAGGCTTGCACCGATAATGGATATGAAGTTGAGCCAGAAATTGTTGATTTTTTTACCACGCATCGAAAAACGCATAATGCGGGAGTATTTGATGTGTATACCGATGAAATGAGAGCATGTAGATCGAGCCATATCATAACAGGACTTCCTGATTCCTATGGAAGAGGTCGTATTATTGGAGACTATCGTCGTATTGCACTATATGGTGTTGACCGACTACTGAATGATAAAAGGGAACAAAAAGATTCTACAAGAACCGTGATGTATTCCGACGTTATACGTGAACGAGAAGAATTGTCGGAGCAGATTCGAGCATTAGAGGAACTAAAGCAGTTGGGAGAAATTTATGGTTATGATATTAGAAAACCTGCAAGTAATACAAAAGAAGCCATTCAATGGTTATACTTT
Organism: Velocimicrobium sp.; assembly: GCA_041821315.1. Classification (GTDB taxonomy): domain Bacteria; phylum Bacillota; class Clostridia; order Lachnospirales; family Lachnospiraceae; genus DIGJ01. The sequence goes on from JBGUEO010000001.1 coordinate 333,298, forward strand.
GGATATTTAGGAGCAATCAAAGAGCAGAATGGTGCGGCAATGTCACTAGGAAGAACATCAACATTTGTTGATATTTATGCGGAACGTGATTTGAGGAATGGTGTATTTACAGAAGGTGAAATTCAGGAATTTGTGGATCACTTTATTATGAAATTGCGATTGGTTAAATTTGCTCGTACACCAGAGTACAATGCATTGTTTTCTGGAGATCCTACATGGGTGACAGAATCCATTGGTGGGGTTGGCATAGATGGACGGTCTATGGTGACTAAGATGTCATTTCGTTACCTTCATACCTTAACTAATTTAGGAGCCGCTCCGGAACCAAATTTAACCGTACTTTGGTCTGCGAATTTGCCAGAAAACTTTAAATCATATTGTGCGAAACTTTCCATTCGATCCTCTTCCATACAGTATGAAAATGATGATTTGATGCGTGTGACGCATGGGGATGACTATGCAATTGCTTGCTGTGTATCTTCCATGAGACTTGGTAAGGAAATGCAGTTTTTTGGAGCAAGAGCAAACCTTGCAAAATGTTTGCTGTATGCAATCAATGGAGGAGTTGATGAAATCAGTAAAAAGCAGGTGGGACCGAAATATCGTCCCATTACTTCGGAGTATTTAGCGTTTGATGAAGTAATGGAAAAATATAATGACATGATGAAGTGGCTTGCCAAGGTATATGTCAATACATTAAATGTAATTCATTATATGCATGATAAGTATTGTTATGAAAAGCTCCAAATGGCGTTGCATGATAAAAAAGTAACTCGTTGGTTTGCAACAGGGATTGCTGGTCTTTCCGTTGTAGCCGATTCTCTTTCTGCAATCAAATATGCAAAGGTAAAAACCATTCGTGATGAAAATGGAGTGGTGATTGATTTTGAAATAGAGGGAGATTTTCCTAAATATGGAAATGATGATGATCGTGTAGATGATATCGCGGCAGATTTAGTACACACGTTTATGCAATTTATTAAAGCAAATCACACGTACCGAGGAGGGATACCGACTACTTCCATTCTGACCATAACGTCAAATGTCGTGTATGGAAGAAATACCGGATCTACACCAGATGGAAGAAAAATAGGACAACCATTTGCACCGGGAGCAAATCCAATGCATGGTCGTGATGAAAGAGGAGCAATTGCTTCATTAAGTTCCGTTTCAAAACTTCCGTTTTGCGATGCACAAGATGGTATTTCCAATACTTTCTCGATTATACCAGGAGCACTTGGTCAGGATGACCTAATTACAAAGGGCGAATTTGAATTTTCCATGGAACAAGATTGTGCTTGCAATGAGCCAACAATTATGTTTGACGAAATAGAAAAGTAGGAGGAACTACAGATGAACAATGCACAGGTTGATAATTTAGTTACTATGATTGATGGCTATTTTGAAAAAGGCGGTCATCATTTGAATGTAAATGTTTTTACAAAGGAAACATTATTAGATGCACAGGCACATCCAGAAAAGTATCCGCAGCTTACGGTTCGTGTATCTGGTTATGCTGTGAATTTCCACAAATTAACAAAGGAACAGCAAGACGAAGTAATTAGCAGAACATTTCATAAAGGAATGTAAGTGATGACGTATGGTAAAATCCACTCAATTGAAACATTTGGAACGGTGGATGGTCCTGGTATTCGATTTGTCATATTTTTTCAAGGTTGTCCAATGCGTTGTAAATACTGCCATAATCCAGATACATGGACAGTGGAAGGCGGCACGTTGATGACAGTGGATGAAATACTGAAAAGCTACAAGAAAAACAGAGTGTTTTACAAAAATGGGGGGATTACAGCTACGGGTGGAGAACCACTCCTTCAACTGGATTTTTTGACACAATTGTTTCAAAAAGCAAAAGAAGAAGGTATCCATACCTGTTTAGATACTTCTGGTATTATGTTTTCTTATGAGCGGCAAACAGAGTTTAAGAAACTAGTTCAAGCGACCGATTATGTCTTACTAGACGTAAAGCATATCAGAAAAGAAGAACATATGGAACTAACTGGACAGGATAATCAACCGGTGTTTGATTTTCTCTCTTTTCTTGAAAACGAACAGATTTCAGTTCGTATAAGGCATGTTTTAGTACCAGGGATTACAACGGCAAGTAAAGATTTAATTGCACTTGGAAAAGCATTATCTTGCTATAAAAACATAAATGAATTCGAACTCCTTCCCTATCATACAATGGGCACTACAAAGTATGATAAACTTGCAATCCCATATCCGTTAAAAGGTATACGGGAACCAAGTAAAGAAGAGGTGAGAGAAGCTAGAAAAGCTATACTAGTTGGCTTTCATTCCTGAGTATGTCAATACGTACAAAAAATATAAAAAAATTGTAAGAAAATTGTGAAACAAAATGAAGAAAACTGTGATACACTTAGTCTGATTATTAGGCATAAGCGTATGCAGTTTTTTTATTTTGGGGAATGGTGGTCAAACGATGAATTTGTATGAAGGGATATATGTAAGAAAGACAATTCGCCATTTTTGTATGGAGAGTGTTGATAAAGAAATATTGGATCATATTATGAATTTTACTAGTCATTTAGAAATGCTTGATGAAAATCAAAAGGTTCAATTCGAAATTATAGAAAATAGGAATGATAAAAGAGCACCGTATTTTTTGGTTATTTCCGCCCTACCAGTAGAAGGGTATCAAGTAAATGCGGGATTTTTGATGCAACAAGTGATGCTGTATATTATGACGAAGGAGCTTGGCAGTTGTTTTATGAAATACCATAAGCTCCCTGTGCACAAAATACAAGGGTTTGAACCATTACTTATGATTGCTTTTGGAAAGACAAATAAAAGGTTATATCGTGAAGCTGAGCGAGCGATTCGCCTTCCGATTGCAGATATTTGCAGCTATAAGACGGATGTGAGTGATGATATGAAAAAAATTGTCAATGCAGCAAGACTTGCACCATCTTCCTTTAATAGTCAACCATGGCACTTTGTGGTTTACGAAAACCGAATTCATTTATTCTGCAAAAAAACGAAATATCCCTTTGAACTACGCAAAGAGATGAAAGAAATCGATGTAGGAATTGCATTGGCTAACATGTATTTAGCAGCAGAAGAATTATGGTATTCTAGTGAAATAAGAAAAATTGGAAATATTTGTGAACGTACATTTAAAAATAATGAGTATTTAGTATCAATTATTTTTCAAAAATAAGCTTTTGGATTGAATTCTATGGACTGACATATTATAATAGTATGAATGACAAAATATTTATTCTACTAGTGGGGGAATTAATTAAATGCGCTATATTACGATTGAGAGAGTAGAGCCTGGAATGATTCTTGCAAGGTCAGTTTTTGATGAAGGAAATTGTGTTTTATTAGGTGCTGCAAATGTACTGACAAAAGACTATATTAAAAAACTTACCATTCGAGGATTTCAAGGTTTGTATATCGATGATGAGATTTCGAAAGGAATTAATGTTGAGGAAACGATTAGCGTAGAGCTCCGTAATCGGGGGGTTAAGAGCTTACGTGAGTGTAATATTGATGAAAGTCTAGAAGTTGCAAGGTGTATTGTAGATCAAATTATTGATAGTAAGTCAATATCGCTGGATTTAGTGGATTTACGAACCTTTGATGATTATACATATAGGCATTCGGTTAATGTTGCCGTTTTGTGTACTGTAATTGGACTTGGAATGTCGTTGAAAGAAAAGGATTTAGTTGACTTGTGTGCTGCTGCAATATTTCATGATTTGGGAAAATTGCAGATACCAAGTGAAATATTAAATAAGCCGGCTAAGTTAACAGCAGAAGAGTATGAGGTTATGAAGGATCATCCAATTCTTTCGTATAACCTATTAAAAGGTCGTTGGGATGTTTCAGCCAGGACAAAAGTAGGTGTTTTGTATCATCATGAAAATGAAGATGGCAGTGGATATCCAAGTGGGCTACATTCTCATCAAATTTTGTTGTTTGCAAAAATCATTCATGTTGCGGATGTATATGATGCATTAACTGCAAAACGTCCTTATAAAAAGCCATACGCTTTATCCGAAGCGGCAGAATACTTAATGGCTGGATATGGCGTTAAGTTTAATAAGGAAGTTGTGGATGCATTTTTAAAACATGTTCCAATTTATCCAAAAGGAATGGGAGTAGTGTTATCTGATGGTCGAAGAGGAATTGTAGTAGAGAACACGAAACATACACTTCGTCCAATTGTTCGATTAATGGATGGAACCGAACTTAATTTAAATGATGGGATGCGTTATAGTAACATCACCCTACAGGCAGATGTGGATGAATTAGAAGTGTGTTTTAATTAGTAAACTTATTTTATATTAAAAAAATATTGACACTACAATGCAAATGTGATATTATATTGATTGTTCGGTAACAAAGTTACCGAATATGCGCGAGTGGCTCAGTGGTGGAGCACGACCTTGCCAAGGTCGGGGCCGCGGGTTCGAGTCCCGTCTCGCGCTTAACAAAGAATAGAAGGAAAGCTGATAAAATCAAGCTTTCTTTTTTTTACGTATTATAGGTTTTACCATCGGGTAATCATACTTTCGCTAAAGTGTAGATGGTATTTTTTGGATGTGCGGATTGACTAGCTAACGGGAAGAGAGTATAATTATAGAAATTATTAATAGGAGTTTAAAATGCAGGTGGTTATATTAAACAAAAAAAGAAACGGTTATAAAGGTAGAACGTTATCGATGTAGTCGCCATAATGCAATATATCGAAAATCATGCATTAATGCAATACGAACCATTTTTAGAATAAAATAAGTGTGGTTGCTAAAAATAAAAAGAAAGAAGAGGTAGTATAATGGGTTTTTTATCATCAAATGTAGGGGTAATAGGAGTAGTTGCTTTTGTCATTATTCTATTAGGTATTATTGCAAGTGGGTATGTCAAAGCACCACCAGATCAGGCATTTATTATTTCAGGTATTAAAAAGAAACCGCGTGTTTTAATTGGAAAAGCTGGAATAAAGATTCCTTTCTTAGAAAGAAAAGATATTTTAATGCTGGGGTTAGTACAATGCGACGTAAAAACCCCACAGTCAGTACCAACCAATGAATTCATTAATATTTTTGTTGATGCGGTAGCAAATGTTAAAATTGGTTCTGACGAAATATCATTAGCAAAAGCTTCTGAAAATTTCCTTGGCAGATCAAAAGAATATATTATGGAGATTGCACAGCAAGTACTGGAAGGAAATATGCGTGAAATCGTAGGACAAATGCGATTGGAAGAATTGGTTCAGGAACGAGATAAATTTGCTGAAAAGGTGAAGCAGAATGCAAATCGTGACATGCAAGAGATGGGACTCCAAATTGTAAATTTGACAATTCAAAATTTCTCAGATGAAAATAATGTTATTGATAACCTTGGTGTAGATAACGTAGTACGTATTTCAAAAGAAGCTGCTATTTCCAGAGCAAATAGTGAAAAAGAAATTGCAGTAGCACAGGCGGTAGCAGACAAAACTAAGAATGAAGCAGAAGTTGCGTCTAGGACATCGATTGCAGAAAGAGAAAATGAGTTACTTATTAAGCAGGCTTCCTTAAAGAAAGAATCCGATGTCAAAAAAGCGGAAGCAGATGCGGCTTATGAAATTCAGAAGCAGGAACAAAGAAAAACGATTGAAATAGCAACTTCCGATGCAGATATTGCCAAGCAGGATAAAGCTATTACATTAAAGCAAAAAGAAGCGGAAGTAAAAGAAAAAGAACTTGAATCTACAATTAAGAAACAAGCTGAAGCAGATAGATTCGCTGCACAGCAAAATGCTGATGCAGAGCTTTACAAACGACAAAGAGAAGCTGACGCTAAAAAATATGAATTACAGCAAGAAGCCGAAGCTAAGAAAATTCAAGCGGAAGCGGATTTGTTTGCAAAAAAACAGGAAGCTGAAGGTATTCGTCAAGTAGGACTTGCAAATGCAGAATCTACAAAAGCAAACCTTATAGCAGAAGCCGAAGGTATTGAAAAGAAGGCAGAAGCACAGACGAAGATGGGTCAGGCGTCCGTTCTTGAAATGTACTTCAATGCAATGCCAGAAATTGCTAAGAATATTGCAGAGCCGCTTACAAAGGTTGATAAAATAACGATGTATGGAGAGGGAAACACGGCTAAGATGGTCGGTGACATCACGCAAACGCTAACAAAAGTAATGAGCGGATTACAAGATTCAACAGGTATCGATGTGTCATCATTACTTGGTGGATACTTTGCAGGAACAGTAGCAAAAAAAACAGTAGATCAAAAAACAGCAGATCAAAAAACAATAAACACTAACTACACAGAAGGTCAGAATGCGAAAGATAACATAGAGTGATAATACAAGGTTTCAGGGATAAGTAGTTTAATAAAATCAGAATTGATTCGATTAGTTTATACATAAAATAAGAGTGGCAAAGCAGATTTTCTGCTTTTGCTACTCTTATTTTGTGTACAAATTCGAATATGCTACTTCTTATTTGCCTAAGACTTTTCCATTTGTGTAAAAAAAGAAGCAGTTTATGAAATGTATGGTTTATTTTGGAGAAGATGTGTTAATCTTTATTCATACAAGTATTGTAATAATACCAGGAGGAGAGAATATGGAAAAGAAAAAATGGATCAAAAAGCTATTGATTATTCTTTTAGTAATTATAGTGATCGCAGGAGCAGTTGCTTATGCTTTATACTCACTAAGTCAAGATGGGGTTTTAAATATGGAGGATGTATATGCTACCATTCTAACAATCTTACCATACTTTATACCATTTGCAATTTTGCTTTTTACTACGATTATAGTAAGAGTTCTATGGAGTAAGAAAAGTGAAACGACAAGTTTTATGCTAAAATGGCAAAGTATAATAGGACTTGTGTTAGTATTTGTAATAACAGTCAACGTAGTATGTTTTTCACCGATGCAAAGTATATTAAACCTTAAGTTTTATCATGTAGATGGAGTGAGCGATGAGGCAGCAACGCATTCACAGAAGTTAACCGAAGAAATTGCAAAAGAAGGTACGGTTTTATTAAAGAATACAGATGCAATGCTTCCACTGAGTGAAAATGTCAAAACACTTAATGTATTTGGCTGGGCATCTACCAATCCTTGTTATGGTGGAACTGGTTCTGGTTCGGTAGATACGTCTACTTGCGTTACGCTACTACAAGGGTTAAGTAATGCAGGATTTGAACTAAATACGGAATTAACTGATTTTTATATGGATTACGAAACAACCCGCCCCGAAGTATCTATGTGGGCGCAGGATTGGACATTAAAAGAGCCTGCGGCAGAGAGTTATCCCGATCAGCTCCTTCAGGATGCGAAAGATTTTTCTGATTATGCAGTTGTCGTCATTACAAGAGTAGGTGGAGAAGGTGCTGACCTTCCAACGGATATGACCAAGATTACTTATGAAGGAAATGAAGGGGATTTCGAAGAAGGTCAAACCTATTTAGAACTATCAAAAACAGAAACGGATATGGTAAACCTTGTAACTAAAACGTTTGATAATGTATGTGTTGTGATTAATAGTGCAAATCCAATGGAACTTGCATGGGTTGATGCATATGATTCGATAAAGAGTGTATTATGGATGGCAGGACCTGGTGAAACTGGATTTAATGCACTTGGAAAGATCTTAAGTGGGGAGACAAATCCATCGGGCAAGTTGGTAGATACGTATGTGTATGATTTAAAGGATACACCTTCTTTTCATAACATTGGTGCATTTACATATGATAATGAGGAAGGGTATACGTTTGTTAATTATGTAGAGGGTATTTATGTTGGATATCGTTTTTATGAAACTTACTATTTGAACAAGGAAGAAGAATATCAAAATGCCGTTCAATATCCATTTGGATATGGGTTGAGTTACACATCCTTCGAACAAACAATGGGGGAGCTTAATACGGATACCGATGGAATTATAAGTTTTGATGTTACCGTAACAAATACAGGGGATATTGCAGGAAAAGATGTAGTTGAGGTATACTATACCGCTCCATATACAGAGGGGGGGATTGAAAAATCAGCGGTTGATTTGGTTGAATTTGAAAAGACGGATGAAATTAATCCCGGCGAAAGCCAAACACTTACAATTGCCATTCATGAAGAAGATATGGCATCCTATGATACGTACGGTGAAGGTTCTTATGTGTTAGAAGAGGGCGATTATGAGATAAAGCTCATGTCGGATTCTCATACTATTATGGATGAACAAACCTATAACGTAGCGGATGATATTGTTTACAATGACACGAATCAGCGTTCCAGTGATCAAACAGTAGCAAGTAATGAGTTTCAGGATTTTACAGAAGGAGATGTAACTTATCTTAGCAGAGCAAATAATTTTGCCAATTATGGCGTAGCAACAGCGGAACCTTCGAGTTATTCAATGAGCGAAGTATACGCGGCAAATTTAACGAATGATACCAGTTATGTCATTCCATCTAGTGATGAAGATAGTATGCCAATAACGGGTGCTAAAAATGGAGTAAAACTATATGAGCTTAGAGGGTTAGAATATGATGACCCAACCTGGAATCAGTTATTGGATGAGCTGAGTATTGAAGATATGAAGACATTAATTACGTATGGAGGATATCAGACAAGCGAATTATCTTCAATTGGAAAAATTTCAACAACGGATGCAGATGGACCGGCTGGATTTAGTAGCTTTTTCAATACGGCAATCAAAGGAACTGCTTTTCCAGGTGCGATTATGATTGCTGCGACATGGAATAAAGACATTGCACATGAGCGAGGCGTTGCAATGGCTGACGAGTCGAACGGAATTGAAGTTTCTGGGTGGTATGGGCCAGCTATGAATATTCATAGAAATGCTTTTGCAGGTCGTAATTTTGAATATTATTCGGAGGATGGTGTTCTTTCAGGTAAAATGGCAGCAAATGAAGTAAGTGGTGCCGCAAGCAAAGGATTATATGCTTATATCAAGCATTTTGCATTAAATGATCAGGAAACAAACCGTCTTGCGATGCTTTGTACCTGGTCAACAGAGCAAGCAATTCGTCAGATTTATTTAAAACCGTTTGAATTAGCAGTAAAAGAAGGAAATGCAACGGCGGTAATGTCTTCGTTTAACTACATTGGTAATCAATGGGCTGGTTCTTGTAAAGAACTTTTGACCAATGTGTTGCGAGATGAATGGGGTTTTAGAGGTCTTGTTATTACTGATTACTTTGGTGGTTATGGATATATGGATGCAGATAAAGCCATTCGTGGAGGGAATGATCTTATGCTTTCTACCACGGGAGAGAGCGGATCAGCACTCGATGATACGGAGAGCGCAACTGCACTTAATGCAATGAGAAAATCGAGCCATAATATCCTCTATACGGTTGTCAATAGCAAGGTATATGAGGAGTATCAGCCAGGACTGCATCTTAAGAATTGGATGAAAGCAGCACTTGCAATGGATATCTTATTAGCAGCAGTGTTCATTCTTTTGGAAGTAACGGTATTTAAGATCTATCGTAAAAAGTCAAGGGATAACATATCCATTGAGTAAAAATAACCAGTAGACGTATAGTTAGGCAAGAAAGGTCTTCTTAAATCACAGTTTTGATTTAAGAAGACCTATTCTTGCATTTTATTGTATAATAAGAACAAAATGGAATAGGAGGCTGAATGGATGATTCGTATAGCTATTGTAGATGACGAACCTGCATGTGTAGACCAGATAAAAGAATATTTGATACAGTATCAAAACGAGAGAAACGTTGAGTTACAAATTGAAACCTTTTCTGACGGTGATGAGATTGTAGAGAACTATCAAGCGGAGTATGATATGATTTTGCTTGATATTGAAATGCAATTTATGGACGGAATGACAGCAGCACAAAAAATTCGGGAAATGGATCCAGAAGTAGTTCTTATATTTATTACCAATATGGCACAGTATGCAATTAAAGGGTATACGGTAAATGCAACCGATTATGTATTAAAACCTGTGTCCTATTTTCCTTTTTCACAAAGAATCGATAAGGTCATAAGCCGTATTCAACGAAGAGTAAAGAAGTTTATTGCAATTGGAATAAAAGGAGGAACGGTTAAGCTTTATATTTCGGATATTTGCTATATTGAAAGTCAGGGGCATCGTCTTATTTTTCATACCGTAACGGATACGCATGTAACGTTTGCAACGATGAAGGAAATCGAAGAAAAATTAAAAGAGATGGATTTTTTCCGTTGCAACAAAGGATATCTGCTAAATTTAGCATATGTGGACAGTGTACAGGACGGATGTGTCATTATCAATGGAGAACGTTTGGTTATTAGTCGTGCAAGAAAGAAAGAATTTATGGAATCATTAACCAATTATCTTGGAGGAAGCATGCAATGAATCATATTATGCTAACAGAAATTCCACGGTTGTATACCGCAATTGCAGAATGGGCAGCTTGTAGTATATACATCGCTATGTTAAAAAAGAAAGATAAAAATAGTTTCTTAGCTGCAATAATGGGAGTGGCATTATTAATACAATGCACCATGCAATGGATTGCAGGTATGCTTCCACAAGCTTTTTGGATTGCGGGCATGGTTCTGGCAATTGGTGCTATGCTTATCTATATTAACTTATATTGTGGGTTTACATGGATAAATGCAGGGTATTATTGTGTAAGAGCTTTTATTTTAGCAGAATTTGCAGCTTCTCTAGAATGGCAGTTATATTACTATATTGTGATACGTACGAATAATAGTAGTCCATGGCTCAATGGCTTGGTATTGATAATTGTTTATGGGGCTGTTTTTTTTCTGGCATATTTTTTAGAGAAAAAGTATATGTATGAGCGGCAGGAGCAAGTGACCAGAAAGGAACTTTTCTTTGTCATAGCGGTTGGGAGTACGGTCTTTTTTGCAAGTAATTTAAGTTATGTATATGCAAATACTCCATTTAGCAGTCAAATTACAAAGGAAATATTTAATATTCGGACATTGGTAGATTTATGCGGGCTCTCTTTTTTATTTGCTTACCATATTCTACGAAGAGAAATGCAGGCAAAATATGATTTAGATGCAATGCGAAATATTTTACAAAGCCAATATACCATATATCGAAAGTCGGGAGAAAGTATTGATATCATTAATCGAAAATATCATGATTTAAAACATCAAATAGCGGTACTACGGGCAGAACAAGACCAGACAAAGCGATTGGCATTTTTGGATGAGATGGAAAGTGAAATTAAAATGTATGAGGCACAAAACAAAACGGGTAATTCGGTAGTGGATACTATTTTAACTGGAAAAAGTATCACGTGTCAGAAACATAAGATAGAGCTAACTTGTGTGGTGGATGGTCAGCTGCTCAATTTCATGCATGTGATGGATATTTGTACGATACTTGGTAATGCCTTGGATAATGCAATTGAATGTGAGATACAAATAGAAGATGTGGAAAAAAGACTGATTCATGTAGAAGTTCTTTCAAAAAAAGAGTTTGTTGTTTTACGATTTGAAAATTATTTTGAAGGAAATCTTCAATATGAAAATAATTTGCTAGCGACGACAAAGGCCAATAAGGAATATCATGGTTACGGTATTAAAAGCATTCAATTTACGGCAAAAAAATATAATGGATGGGTAACAATTAATAAAAGAACAAATTGGTTTGAATTAAATGTTGTGATTCCATCACAAAGAGAATAAAAAAAACAGGCAAGTTCCTTTTGCAGTAAATAGTAAGCGGTTTGTGAAATAGATTGAACGTTTTGTGCAACAAATAAAACAGGATAGAAAAACCATGCTATGATAAAGACAGTAACGATACGAATACTTTGGATACTAAGATTTATGTCATATGGAAAGAGAAAGGTACACAAAGATATGAAACAATGGAACGAGTTAATTGGTAAAATGACGTTGGAAGAAAAGGCATCTTTGCTGTCTGGTAAGGATATGTGGGAGACAAAAACCATAAAACGACTATCTGTCCCATCGGTGGTGCTATCAGATGGACCACATGGGGTAAGAAGACAGATGGGAGCTGGGGATCATTTGGGATTAAATGAAAGCCTTCCGGCAACCTGTTTTCCCACTGCGGCTACTGTAGCAAATAGTTGGGATGAAAAGTTGGGAGAGGCAGTAGGTGCATGTATTGGAGAAGAAGCACTTGTTCAAAATGTGGGAGTTTTACTAGGCCCTGGGATGAATATGAAGCGCAGTCCGCTTTGTGGACGAAATTTTGAATATTTTAGCGAAGATCCCTATTTGTGTGGGAAAATGGCAGCTTCTTATGTAAGGGGTATACAAAAAAATGGAATTTCAGCATGTCCAAAACATTTTGCAGTAAATAATCAGGAGCTTCGCAGGATGTCAAGTGATTCGATTCTTGACGAGCGAACGCTTCGCGAGATTTATTTGACGGCATTTGAAATTGTTGTAAAAGAAGCAAAGCCAAGAAGTATAATGTCTTCATACAATCAAGTAAATGGAGTTTATGCAAGTGAAAATGAAAAACTTCTTCAAGATATTTTAGTAGACGAATGGGGATTTGATGGATTTGTTGTGACAGATTGGGGCGGCTCGAATCAACATGTGGAATCCGTTCGTGCTGGAAATCATCTGGAAATGCCTTCCACTGGTGGAGACAGTGACAGGGAATTAGTAGAGGCGGTAAGGAATAAAGCGTTAAGCGAAGAATTATTGGATCAAAGAGTGGAAGAGCTTTTAAAGATAATATACGAGATACAACCAGTTTTTGAAGATAATAAAAATAAAACATTTGATAAAGAAAAGCATCATCAGATGGCCAGAAAGGCAGCAGAAGAAAGTATTGTTTTACTAAAAAATGAAGACCAATTACTGCCATTATCAAAGGGTAAGACAGTAGCTTTGATTGGAGATTTTGCGAAGACTCCACGTTACCAAGGAGCTGGATCATCCATTGTAAACTGTACCAAAATAGATAATACACTGGATCTGATTACGGATTGTGGTTTTACATTAGCTGGGTTTGAACCTGGATATTGTCGGGATAGAAAAGTCAATCTGACGCTGCAAGAGGCAGCTGTTTCGCTGGCCCAAAGGGCAGATGTTGTGCTTCTATACATAGGGCTGGATGAAATTAGTGAGTCGGAGGGACTTGATCGAACACATATGAGGATTCCGGAAAATCAAATTGTATTATTATCCGAGTTGGCAAAGGTAAATAAAAATATCGTAGCGGTCATTTCAGCAGGTTCCGCGATTGAAATGCCATGGGTTGATCAGTGCAAGGCAGTGGTACATGCCTATTTGGGTGGTCAGGCAGGAGCACAAGCGGCACTTCGGGTGCTAACAGGTGAAATTTGTCCAAGCGGGAAGTTAGCGGAAACTCTTCCAAAAAAATATGAGGATACGCCAGTCTATCACTATTTTCCGGGAAAAGAATACAATGCAGAATATCGGGAAGGTCTGTTCATTGGATATCGATATTATGATACGGCAAAAGTTCCGGTTCAGTTTCCATTTGGTTTTGGGTTAAGCTATACAACGTTTGAATATTCGAATTTGACAGTGAGTGAAAGGGAAGCAACCTTTACGCTTGTAAATACTGGAAAAGTCAATGGAGCAGAAGTTGCACAACTTTATATTCGTGCAAAAAATTCAGATGTTTTTCGTCCGGTAAAGGAATTAAAAGGCTTTACCAAAGTATTTTTAAAGGCAGGAGAAGAAAAAAGAATTCAAATTGCTCTTGATGATAAAGCATTTCGTTATTTTAATGCAGGAAGCAATCAGTGGGAAGTAGAAGAAGGTGATTATGAAATTTTACTAGGTGCTTCTAGTGCGGACATTCGATTAAGAGATATTCTATACGTAAAAGGGAGTAAGGCAACTCTTTGGTATGAACCAGAAACCATGGCTCCTTATTATAGCGGTAATGTGAAAACAGTAAGTGACAAGGTGTTTGCAATGCTCTTATGTCATGAAATACCAAACGGAAATTGGGATGAAAAAGGTGTGCTTAATGTTAACGATGCATTATGTCAGATGTATTATGCAAAGAATGGACTCGCTCGTTTGGTGTATAAGGTATTAACAGGACTAAAAAACCGTAGTGAAGCAAAAGGGATCCCCAATCTAAATGTTTTATTTATCTATAACATGCCATTTAGGGGGATTGCAAAAATGACAAATGGAATTATTACAATGGAAATGGCGCATAGTATGGTGCATATGGTAAATGGTCATTTTTTTCGGGGATTTAAGAATTTTATAACCCAATATTTTAAAAATCGCAAGCTACAAAAGCAGGGAAAATAGGGAGGAATATTGATTGCAAGCGACAAAGAAAGATAACAAAATGACAGAGATATGGAAAAAAATAAAGGAAAAACACCCTAATATGGTTCAGTTTTTTGTATTTTTTATTATTAGTAATGGAGTGACTGTATTACAGATGATTTTAATGCCACTCATTAAATATGCATTTGGTTTTACAAGTCTAGTAAACACCTCTTTTCAGATTATCCCGATTGGGCATAATTTAGACGGAAGTATCTATTATGTATTTGATTATGTAAGAGGAGCACTCAGTATGGGAGGTGGCGGTGGGCTGGCCTATTTTTTAGCAGTTGAAATTACTCTATTTATTGCGCAAGTGATTAATTTCTTTTTACAGCGTAATGTAACATTTCAATCGAATACAAGCGTTGGAGGGGCAGCCTTTTGGTATTTTGTTTCATGGGTAGTTATTTCGATCGGTGCGGCGGCTCTTCAGGGGCTTTACAAAACACCAACCTATTCCATTTTAATGAAACAGTTTGGAGAATCTCTTGGAATGACCGCTGCAGATATTGTGACGATGCTAATCAATTCGGTTATTTCATTTTGGGTATTTTTCCCTATTATGAAACTTATTTTCAAACAAAAATAAAATAGGAAGCCAGCAAAAAATTCCTGGCTTCCTATTTTTTTTAGAGAACAATGGGTTTGCTCAAAGTTAGATTATGTGGTAACGTTCTAGTAATTCTTCGATCACAGTACCCTTTATTTTTTTAAGTGCTTTTTTCTCAATTAATCCAGCGAAGAATGGAAGCTTCATATCAATTGGTTTCTTTCCATCCATCATTTTTGAAGTGGAGTCTAATAATACACGGATATCATAGCAAGAAGCAAAGACTTCTGGTACGCCACGATCAATATCAAGGAGTGTATAAACAGCTTCCATAGCAGTTCGAACAGAATATTCTGTTGTAAATACCGTATCGCGAATGGTGTCTGCAAATTGACCGAGGAATGCAAAGTTTACACAACCATCTGGAACAACCTTTGGTCTGTCACCTTTTGTCCTTGGCATAAAGAATGCTGTAATGTATGGCAGCATACATGGAACACAATGTGCAGATTTTGTTGCCATATCATGAATTTCGGATACAGGTACACCTATATGATACAGCCATTCTTCTGTAATTTCAATGCCAGTACATTCCTTCATTGGTTTTTTTATGTAATCACCTGGAACATCGGTAAATAATCCATAGACCCAGACAACGGTCTGATCATTTGGCTGTTCTTTAAAATGAGGCTGACGGTTAACGGTATAGCTCATTAACCAGCTAGAGTCTTTGGCAGTAATGATGCCTCCGGTAACAACTTTTCCACTAAATAGATCTCTCTTGCAGATTTTTTCGATATAGCTTGGAATTCGATCATCAAGAGTTGTAACCGTTGCAGATTCCCAGTTCGTGGCTTTTGTATTCGTACAAAATTTATCTGGATGACCAAAAGATGAATCTTGTGCGGCAATATTTCTCCAAAGATCCCAACAACCGCCATGTTCTACTTTGAATTCGGGTGCGTGATTATCATCACCAAGGGTTGCATTTTCGGTACAACTTCCATTCGTAACAAAGACTAAATCATCTTCAATCAAATCAATTTTTTCTTCTTTTCCAGTATGAAGACATACAATTTGCTTTGCAATTTTTTTATTTTTCTTTATATCGAATATAACATTTGTTACTTTGGTATCATATTGAAAATGAACACCATGTTCCTCTAAATAGGTTACCATTGGAAGAATGAGGGACTCATATTGATTATATTTTGTGAATTTTAAAGCTTTAAAATCAGGCAGACCTCCGATATGATGAATAAACCGTTGAATGTATAGTTTCATTTCAAGGGCACTATGCCATTCTTCAAATGCAAACATGGTGCGCCAATATAGCCAAAAGTTAGAAGAAAAGAATTCATTCGTAAAGACATCTTCAATTTTTTTGTCATAAAGATCTTCATCTTTTGTCATAAATAATTTTACAATTTCCATGGATGCTTTTTCAGAAAGCGTGAATTTTCCATCGGTATGAGCATCCTCTCCACGATTGATTGTGGCTCTCATTAGAGAGTAGTTAGGATCATGCTTATTTAACCAATAATATTCGTCAAGGACAGAAGCATCCTTTGTTTCGAGTGAAGGGATGGAACGGAATAAATCCCATAAACATTCAAAATGATTTTCCATTTCCCGTCCGCCACGGATTACAAATCCTTTTTGTGAATCATGAATACCATCACAAGCGCCTCCAGGAAGTTTTAATTCTTCTAAAATATGGATATGCTCTCCTTTCATTTGACCATCGCGAACGAGAAAACATGCTGCAGATAAAGATGCAAGACCAGCACCAACTAAGTAAGCAGATTTTCTATCAACATTGGCTGGTTTTTCAGGACGAGCAAATGCTTCATAATTACCATTGCTATAATACATATACGACACCTCCGAAATTTATTTTCTAATATAAGTATAACGGTTCAATGAAAAATTTACATAGACAAAAAAAGCACCATGTCGGAAGTTTCGACACGGTGCTACAAATGTAGAAAGTTTAGACAAATTGGTATAATTGTCTAAATAGATAATGTTCTAGAATATTTGGTCAATGCTTTTGTTACATCACCGTGGATTAAAATATTCAGGCGGTCGATAATAAAGGAAGGTTCTTCCTTCATACCTGTTTCAATCCAATCAAGCATTAGTCCAACAAAGGCGAATTTGTAAAAATTTGCAATGAAATTTTTATCATCATTACGAATAACCATATCTTTTGCTTTTTCGTTAATTACACCGATTAGCAGATTATAAGTCTCATTGCACAAAAAACGTTCTAGATGAGCTCGAGAGATTGAGTGATAAACATGGGTGATAAGTGTTTTATTTAGTTCAACATATTCGAAAATCTGTAAAAACCCTTGCTGCCAAGTATCATATGTTTTTTTCCCATCCAAAGCTTTCGTGGATTCACTTAAAAACATCCATTCAATCAAGTCATAGATATCTTGAAAATGATAATAAAACGTCTGGCGGTTTACTTCACAATCTTCGACGATATCAATTACTGTTATTTTATCCAGAGGTTTTTGTGCAAGTAATTTTTTGAGAGAAGCAACCAGTGCTTTTTTTGTTGTTTGAGACATAAACAAACCTCCTCTTATTGTCAATATTTTTATAATACCACGATTTTAATAAGAGGACAAGGAAAATGGAGGAAGCATTTTTTGTGGATGCTTTCATTTTATTTTTATAAATTATAATTTCTTTTTATAGTGGAGAATCGTAATTCCGCTACTGATATAGCAAGCTTCAAGAAATAGGCGAATGCGAGGAGTTTGCGTGAGGAAGAGTGGATGCCCCTCACCCAATAGAATGGGAACCATTGCAATGATATATTCATCAATCATGTTTTCCTTAATAAAAGGATCAATGGTAATCCCACCACCAAATAGGAAGATATTTTTTCCTTCTTGTTTGAGCTCTTCAAGAATTGGTTTGCAGATGTCACCTTGGATAAAACATATGTTTTTACTGGCTTCTTTTTGTTCAGAACAAGCGACATAAACTTTTTTATCCGAAAAGGTTTGATGAAGATTTTGCTTAAAACAGTGATGTCCCATGATTACGGTATCGACTTCTTTTAAAAAGTTATCATAAGACCATTGAGATTTGGTATCCACTTTGCGGTTTCCATCTCCATAAATCCAATCATAATTTCCAGAGGTGTCGGCAATAAAACCATCGAGGCTCATTGCTAAATTCAAAATTATTTTTCGAGTCATAAACGAATCCTTTCTTCATATTTAATATAGAAATAGGGGCAAATGAGAGAATCATTCTTTTTGTAGTATATCCATATTTATTAAAAATATTGAATAAATAACGATAGACATAAATGAAATTAAGATAGAAAAATAGTAGAATATAGAATATAATAGAGGTAAAGTGGAGAAATAAGGAGTATAGATTTGATGAATATACGGAGGATGGAACGAGAATTAAATGTAAAATTTAGTTTAATACAGAGTTTTTACTGGATGGCTTTTTGTAGTTCAATGGGATTTGGCTCTGTATTTTTATTGTCGAACGACTTCAGTAACCTTGAGGTTGGTGTAGTTCTTGCAGCTGCAAATGTGTTTGCAGTCATTTTACAACCAATCATTGCATCGGTTGCAGATGATTCGAAACACATTACACTCAAACAATTACTGTGTATACTAGCAAGTATTGCAACCGTTTTTTCTGCAATGCTTATTGTTGTTCAAAAGGGTGTTTCTATCCTTGCAGTCTTATTTGTTGTTTTATTGACTTCAATCATTATACTGCAACCATTAATAAGCGGATTTACGTTTGAATTTATTAATCAAGGAGTTTTAATTAATTTTGGTGTTACAAGAGGGGCAGGATCGGTATCCTATGCATTTTTTTCCATTATCATTGGAATTTTGCTGGTGCGTTTTGGAACGAATATACTACCATATACATCGTTTTTTATGCTTTGTGGAGTTTTAATTATGTTTGTTCTTATAAAAGATTCTAGAACATGTTTTAAATCAAAAAAAGAAGACATTTGTAATGAAGAAACAAAGCAACCTATAGATAAAATCAAGAAAGAAAGCCTTCTTGATTTTGCTAGAACTTACAAAAAATTCCCGGGGTATCTTTTTGGAATTGTATTAATTTTTACGTGTCATACGATGTTTAACAATTACCTGATTCATATTGTGACACGCATTGGAGGAACAAGTAAATCAATGGGTATTGCTATTTTTATTGCGGCAGTATTAGAACTTCCGACAATGGCAGTCTTTGCCCGGGTTTTGAAGAAAACAGGTATTCGAAAACTCTTATGTTTTTCTGCAGTTTTCTTTATAATAAAGGCAGTTGGAGTGCTAGGTGCAACAAATATAGGATTGTTGTATATAAATCAGATATTGCAGGTCCCTTCCTATGCAATTATGATTCCAGCATCCGTTTATTATGTGAATTTTTTGATGAGGGAAAAGGATCGTGTGAAAGGGCAGGCATATACAACGAGTGCAATAACGGTAGGCGCAGTTATTGGGAATTTAATTGGTGGTACTTTGATTGACTTATATGGAGTAAGTGCTATGCTGATTGCATGCGTTTTATTTACGATAGCAGGCTTTTTCTTTATTTTGATTTTTACAGAAAGTGAAGGAGGGTTTGGGGATGAAAAAGCATGATTTTTATATTGGGAAGGCATTTGATGCATTTGAATATTTTGGAGCACATAGGATAGAAAATGGCGTGATGTTTCGAACGTATGCGCCAGGTGCAAAGAAGGTATGGCTAATAGGAGATTTTAATAACTGGCAGGAAGAAGAAATGATACAAGAGAAAAAAAGTGGGATTTTTTCTTGCCCCGTGTCAGATGCAACGGAAGGAATGCTCTACAAATATAAGATTTGGGGGCAGGATGATAGCTATGTGGAACATTGTGATCCATTTGGTTTTTCGATGGAAGTGCGTCCTAAAAATGCAAGTCGGATTGCAAGTATGTCATTTGAATTCAAAGATGAAGAATGGATGAAGGGGCGCGATAAAAATTATAACCGACCACTCAATATTTATGAAGTCCATCTCGGCTCATGGAGGACAAATGAAGCAGATGAAAATGGCTGGTATTCTTATATACAGATAAAAGACATCTTGATTCCATATGTCTTAAAAAATGGTTATACGCATATTGAATTTTTACCACTCAGTGAGCATCCATCCGATTGTTCGTGGGGCTATCAAAATACAGGGTTTTTTAGTCCAACTTCTCGTTATGGTACGCCGGCACAGTTAATGGAACTAATAGATGCTTGTCATAGATCTCAAATTGGTGTAATCATGGACGTTGTACCAGTACATTTTGCAGTTGATGATTATGGTCTTAAAAGATATGATGGGACTGCACTTTTTGAATATCCAGAAAAAGAGATTGGAATCAGTGAATGGGGAAGTCATAACTTTAATTTTGCAAGAGGAGAAGTAAGAAGTTTCCTTCAGTCAGCAGTAAACAATTGGTTGTCAACCTATCATTTTGATGGAATCCGAATGGATGCAGTAAGTCGAGTGATTTATTGGAAGGGAGATAAAAACTGTGGAGTGAATGAGTGGGGAATCGAATTCTTACGTGTCATGAATAGTGGATTAAGGCAGCTTCATCCGACTGCAATGTTGATTGCGGAAGATTCGACTGATTATGAAAAGGTATGTGCCCCAGTTGAGTATGATGGACTTGGTTTTGATTATAAATGGGATATGGGTTGGATGAATGATACCTTGTCATATTTTAGACTTCCACCAAGCGAGCGATCAAACCACTATCATAAACTGACATTTTCAATGTATTATTTTTATAAAGAGTTATATTTACTGCCGTTGTCTCATGACGAAGTTGTTCATGGAAAAGATAGTATTATTCAAAAAATGTGGGGCGAATATGACGAAAAATTCGCACAAGCAAGAGCCTTTTATTTGTACATGTATACACATCCAGGTAAAAAATTAAATTTTATGGGAAATGAGTTTGCTCAATTCCGTGAATGGGATGAACAAAGGGGACAGGATTTTGACTTGTTAGAATATCCGATGCATGAGGCGTTTCATCGATATATGATAGAGCTTCACCACCTCTATAAGACAAAACAAACGCTCTATCGTGAGGAATATAATAAGGATTATTTTAAATGGCTCGAAGTTCATGGGGAACACGCTAGCATCTATTGTTATCGGCGAGGAAAAAGGGAAGATGCCATGGTAGCAGCTTTTAATTTTTCCAATCAAGATGTGCATGAATATAGGATAGAAATGGAAATGGAAGGGAATTTGTCAGAGATTTTCAATACCGATTGGAAACTCTTTGGTGGTGCCAGTAGGAAAAGAAATGTAGTTTCGTCTATAAAAACAGAGAAAGATAAGCATAATAAATCATATATATTCGTGTCTATTGCAAAGTTTTCAGGAAAATTATTTGAATTTAAGCCATATAATTAGCCAGGAGGAGATTATGTTAACAATTCGACATTTGACCAAACAATATAAAGGAAGTAAGGAAGCTGTATCAGATTTGAGTTTAGAAATACAGGCAGGAGATATCTATGGATTTATAGGACACAATGGTGCAGGTAAGACAACGACGATAAAAGCGATTGCGGGTATTATTGATTTTGATAAAGGAGATATACTAATTAACAAAATATCAATTTTGGAAAATCCAAAGAGATGCAAGGCAATGATTGCTTATATTCCAGACAATCCAGATTTATATGAGCATCTTACGGGGATCCAATATCTGAACTTTATTGGAGATATTTTTCGTGTTGAAAAAATAGTGAGAGAAGAAAGAATTCGAATCTATGCAACGGAATTTGAAATTATGAATGATTTAGGTGATTTGATTTCCTCGTATTCGCATGGGATGAAGCAAAAGCTTGCTATCATATCTGCGCTCATTCATCAGCCGAAACTTTTGATTTTAGATGAACCGTTTGTGGGACTTGATCCGAAGGCAACCCTTACACTAAAGAATATAATGCATCAAATGTGTGAACAGGGAAGTGCAATTTTCTTTTCAACGCATGTCTTAGAGGTGGCGGAAAAACTATGCAGCAAGGTTGCAATAATAAAAAAGGGTAAATTGATGTATGCAGGTACAACGGAAGAATTAACCAAAGATGGTTCTTTGGAAGATGTTTTTATGGAGGTTGTTAACAATGATTAGAGACTTAGGTAGTCTGCTTACCGTACAGCTTCTACGTTTGTTTGGAATCAATGAAATTTTACATTCAAACGATAAAAAGAAAAAAAATCATGCCATTTTTATGGTGATTACCTTTCTTATAGTTTTGATTATGTTGATTTTATATATTGGGATGATGGCATATTCTTTACAAATAATGGGATTAATCAAACTAATTCCATCTTACATGTTTGCGGTTACGAGTGCAGTCATTATGATATTTACCATAGTTAAAACAAATGGTATTTTATTTGGTTCAAATGACTATGAGCTATTAACTTCCCTTCCTATTTCACAAAAAGTCATTGTGGCAAGTCGTTTTCTAACGATGTATCTTACAAACTTCGTATTTACTGTAGTTACAATGTTTCCGAGCGCATATGTATATGTGAGCTTTGTAGAAGTTAGCCCATGGTATTATGGAATGCTTATTCTTAGTGCATTTCTAATTCCATTGATACCAATGACGATAGCCGCTATAATAGGGACTGCTATAACGGCAATTGCATCACGAATGAAACATAAAAATTTAATTACAATTGTTTTTACGATGACGGCAACTCTTGGAATTATGGTTCTATCGTTTGGAAGTGGATCGATGAATCAAGTAGATTATGCAAATCTTTCTCTTTATATGACAGAGCAGTTACAAAATATTTATCCATTAACGCAGATTTATTCAAAAGCAATCGTCGAAAATAATGGAATGGCATTTCTTATGTTTGCTCTTTTCTCAATTGCAATTTTTTATATCTTTGTAGCGATAACAGCATGGAAATATGTAACCATCAATAGTGCATTGAAAGCGCGTAAGACAAAGAACCATTATAATCTCTTGGCGCTTGTGACAAAGACGCCACTACAGGCACTTTACCAAAAAGAAAAAAGAAGATATTTTTCCTCACCAGTCTATGTTTTGAATACAGGAATTGGATATATTATAATGCTCGTAATGGGACTTTCGCTTTGCTTTATGGGAGTAGAGCGATTTGAAACCTTGCTTTCAATTTCAGGTCTAAAAGAAATTATGATAATGTTTTCGCCATTGATTATTAGTGCGATGGCGAGTATTAGTTCTACCACTTCATCCGCGATATCGTTAGAGGGAAAACAGTGGGAAATTTTATTATCGCTTCCAGTAGATGCAAAAACAATTTTTGATAGTAAATTATTGCTTAATCTGACACTGTCGATTCCGGCATCGCTTCTGACATCACTTATGTTTGCGTGTGTTCTTCCATTTGAGTGGATGGGACTTTTGTGGTTATTTTTGACGCCAATCGCTTATTGTTTGTTTGCAGCAGTGATAGGACTTACCATTAATCTAAAACTACCAAATTTTTCTTGGGAAAATGAGACTGTCGTGATTAAACAAAGTGCGGCAAATTTCGTATTTGTGATAATTGGGATGGTGAGTGTGGGAATTCCAATTGCTGTTTTGTTTGCAATGGGAGTGGCATTCATAAACTTGATTTTTGGACTGACTACGATTATATTATATGTAGTTACTTTGTTATTTTATTTCTATAATCTTAGAATTGATTTGCGTAAAATAGGATAATGAATGACAACGTTTGTAAGGAGGAATAAGATATGGACGTATCAAAACTATTAAATGATATAAAAAATGGAACAGTGAGTGTTGAAGAAGCAGAAAGGCAATTAAAAATGCTTCCGTATGAGGATCTAGGCTATGCGAAATTAGATCATCATAGAAAGCTTCGTTCCAATATAGGAGAGGTAATCTTTTGTAGTGGAAAAGAAGATAATCATTTGCTTGGTATTTATCGCTCTTTTTATGAAAAAGGAGAGGATATTATGGGAACAAGAGGAACAAAGGAGCAATATGAACTCTTGAAAACAGAGATACCAGAGGTTACATTTAATCCACTTTCACATATTATAAAGATACAAAAACAACCGAAAGATGGGATTGGAAACATTGTCGTTTGTACTGCTGGGACAGCGGATATTTCAGTGGCAGAAGAAGCAGCGGAGACAGCTGAGTTTTTTGGTGCAAAGGTAAATCGAATCTATGATGTGGGAGTAGCTGGAATTCATCGCTTGTTTTCAAAACTTGAGGAAATTAAAATGGCAAATTGCATTGTTGCCGTAGCGGGTATGGAAGGAGCACTTGGAAGTGTAGTTGCAGGTCTTGTTGACAAACCGGTCATTGCAGTTCCGACATCTATAGGTTATGGAGCGAATTTTGGTGGAGTATCGGCTTTGCTTACAATGATAAATTCCTGTGCAAATGGGATTGCAGTGGTAAATATTGATAATGGATATGGAGCAGCTTACCTTGCTACACAAATAAATCGATTGGCGGTAGAGAAGAATGGATAAGATTCTATATTTAGAGTGTTACTCGGGAATTAGCGGAGATATGACAGTTGGGGCTTTGCTTGATCTTGGAGCAAATCAACAAAAACTAATAGAAACTTTAAAGAGTTTGCCGGTAGACGGATATCAATTAGAAATGAAGCGATGTAAAAAATGTGGAATTGACAGTTTTTCATTTGATGTAATTTTAGAACAAGATGATAACGAGAAGCACCAAAATGAACAAAAGCATCATCATGAACAGGAACACAAGCACGAGTTTGAACATCATCACAAACATCAAATATCGCATCACATGCATCGAAATCTATATGATATCAATAAAATTTTAGATACCATTTCAAATGAGAGAGTTAAGCAATTAGCAAAAAAAATATTTGAAATTGTGGCCAGGGCAGAAGCAAAGGCTCATAACCTGCCATTGGAGGACGTGCATTTTCATGAAGTAGGAGCAATTGATTCAATTGTTGATATTGTAAGTGTTGCTTTTTGCATTTGTGATCTTGGTATTCATGAAGTTGTTGTCTCAAAACTGTATGAAGGGCAGGGACATGTTACCTGTCAGCATGGTATCTTACCGGTACCAGTGCCAGCTACAATGAATATTATATCTGAATATAGGCTGCCACTTTTTATATCAGATAATCAAGGAGAAATGGTGACTCCAACAGGTGCAGCAATTGCTGCAGCACTTTCGACGAAAGATTCACTACCTGAGGATATGATAATAAAAGCAGTTGGAATTGGTTCTGGGAAGAAGGAATTTGAACAAGCCAATATTCTTCGAGCGATGATTCTTGAACATAAATTGATTGCGGAGGATAAAAGGAGTGATAGACTAGCTGACGCTGTTTGGATGCTTGAAACAAATATTGATGATTGCAGTGGGGAAGCACTTTCTTTTACTATGGAAAAGCTCTTTCAAATTGGAGCAAAGGACGTGTTTTTTACTCCAATCTTTATGAAAAAATGTCGGCCTGCATATCTGTTTTCTGTAATTTGTGATGAAGAGAACATAGAAGAGTGTGAAGAAATAATTTTTGCCAATACAACAACGATAGGGATTCGACGAGGAAAACTTGAACGAAGTATGCTAAAGAGAGAAATTCAAACGGTGGATACAAAATTTGGAATGGCAACGGTAAAAGTATGCCAAGGATTACAAGGAAAACGATATTATCCAGAATATGATAGTGTGAAGGCACTCAGCATGGAAAATGAAACAGACTATCAAAGTGTCTATTATGAGGTGTTAGAATGTGCGAACAAAAATTAAGAACATTAGAGGAAAGATTAAGGGAATATGCTAAATGCGATGTTTGTATTGCTTTTTCAGGAGGAATTGATAGTAGTCTGATTTTGAAACTTATAAGTCGGTATGCTAAAGAAAATGGAACACAAGTGTATGCGGTGACGTTTGATACGAAGCTGCATCCGAGAGCGGATGTTTTAATTGCAAAACAGGTGGCAGAAGAATGTGGAGCAACACATATCATTCTTACGGTGGATGAAACAAAAAATCCAGCCATATTGAATAATCCGGTGGATCGTTGCTATTATTGTAAAAAATATTTGTTTGAAACATTAATTAACTGGGCAAAAAAACAAAATATAGAAGTGGTTATGGAAGGAACGAATGCAGATGATTTAGGAATGTATCGTCCTGGTATTCGTGCTGTGCGTGAACTGATGGTAAAAAGTCCGCTTATGGAGGCCAATCTAAGCAAGGATGAAATTCGAATCATTGCAAGGAAATTTAATTTATCGGTTGCAAACCGACCATCTCAGCCGTGTATGGCAACGAGACTTCCTTATAACACGAATATTAATTTTGAGGTATTACAAACGCTAGACGAGGGAGAGGTCTATTTAAGAAATCTTGGATTTGTGATCGTAAGGTTACGCTTACATGGTGAGATTCTTCGTATTGAGATTGAATCTGACCAGTTTTCGCTTTTTCTTGAGAAACGCCTAGTTATTATAGAAAAAATGAAGCAATTGGGATTTGATTATATTACGCTGGATGCCGAAGGCTTTCGTTCTGGAAGTATGGATATTCATATTATGAAAGAGGAGCGTACACGGATTGAGCATTCTTCCGTTGAAATGGGACAAGTAAAGTAGATTAAAATGGGAAAAGGTGTAAAATGAAA
This sequence comes from Velocimicrobium sp., assembly GCA_041821315.1. GTDB lineage: Bacteria > Bacillota > Clostridia > Lachnospirales > Lachnospiraceae > DIGJ01. The sequence goes on from JBGUEO010000001.1 coordinate 359,829, forward strand.
GTAGTAGCATTTGAGGTAAGAGATGATGAAAAGGCTGATTTTTTAAGAATCTCAGAACGATTAAAGATTGAGGTTGCGTATTGCAGTGAGCCTTTAAGTCAAGATAACATTGCTAAAATCAAGGGGTATGATGCAGTTACCATACTGGGGCGAAGTAATATTAGCAGTGAGATATTAGCGGCAATGAAGAAAAATAATATAAAATATTTAGCTACGCGAACGATTGGATACAATCACATTGATACAGAATTTGCTAAAAAGATAGGGATACGTGTAAGTAACTCACAGTATCCGCCCAATGGAGTTGCCGAGTATACAATTATGCTTCTTTTAATGTCACTAAGACATTATAAACAAGCACTTTTTCGTGGGAATGTGAATGATTATTCTTTACAAGGATTACAAGGAAGAGAACTGAGAAATCTTACCATTGGTATTATCGGGACTGGAAAGATTGGGGAAGCAGTTATTCAAAATCTGCAAGGATTTGGATGCAAAATTATAGCGTATAATCCAACGGAAAAAGAAAGTTTAAAGGGAAGGGTAACTTATGTATCATTAGAGGCACTTTATAGAGAAAGTGATGTCATTTCATTGCATACGCCACTTCTTGATTCTACCTACCATATGATTGATAAGGATTCGATTGCACAAATGAAGCAAGGGGTTGTAATTATTAATTGTGCAAGAGGGGAACTGATGTCAATTTCGGATGTGATTGATGCGGTAGAATCTGAAAAAATTGGGGCTCTTGCACTTGATGTGTTTGAGAAGGAGGATGGAATTTATCATCATGATTTGCGTTCTGATATTATTTCCAACAAAGATATGGCGTATCTTCGACAGTTCCCAAATGTCATCATGACACAGCATATGGCTTTTTATACGGATGCTGCAGTGTGCAGTATGGTGGAGGGTGCATTGGAGTCTCTTTATGATTTATATGAAAAAGGGGAATCTGAATATGAACTTTAAGAGAATGATTTGATTTCTTATTTTGCTTGTGTTATGATGTAGTCCGTAATCGACAAATCAGGAAATGAATGGCAATTTCCTTTTTATAGGTAGAAGGTCATTCTTAGTTTTAAAATATAGGAAGGAATATTATGGTTAAAATTGATGTTATATCTGGATTTTTAGGAGCAGGAAAAACGACCTTGGTCAAAAAGCTTTTAAAAGAAGCATTGAATGGTCAAAAAGTTGTATTAATAGAAAATGAATTTGGAGAAATCGGAATCGATGGAGGGTTTTTAAAGGAAGCTGGAATCGAAATCCGTGAAATGAATTCTGGATGTATATGTTGTTCCTTAGTAGGTGATTTTGGCACCTCTTTAAAAGAAGTAATTGAAACATATCAGCCAGAGCGCATTCTAATCGAACCATCTGGAGTGGGAAAGCTTTCTGATGTGATAAAAGCAGTTAAGGATGTGCATGAAACAGGGAGCACTCTAAATAGTGCGGTTGCTGTTGTAGATGCAATTAAATGTAAAATGTTTGTGAAAAACTTTGGAGAATTTTTTATCAATCAGATTGAACATGCTGGTACAATTATTTTAAGCCGTACGGATAAATTGAGCGAAGAAAAAATTAATGATTGTGTCAATTTGATTTATAATTATAATAAAAATGCGACGATTATTACAACACCGTGGGACGAACTGGATGGTGATCGGATACTACAAGCGATTGAAAACCCAAGCAATTTAGAAAGTGAAATGTTAGAAGAAGTTGACCACGAGCATCATCATGAGCATGACAAGGAATGTGGGTGTGGCGATCACCATGATCACGAGCATCATCATGAGCACGACGAAAATTGTGGATGTGGACACCATCATGACCATGACCACCACCATGCAGATGATGTGTTTGGAAGTTGGGGATTTGAAGCACCAATATCCTATACAGAGAATGAGTTACGTAGTAAGTTAGCTCGATTAGAAGAGGATGAAACATACGGGATTGTTCTTCGAGCCAAAGGAATGGTTAAGGCAAAGGATAAGGAAGAATGGATTTATTTTGATTATGTTCCTGGTGAAATGGAGCTTAGAAGCGGAAAACCAGATTATACTGGAAAAGTTTGTGTGATTGGCTCTAAATTAGAAGAAGAAGCATTGGAAATTCTGTTCAAGCAGTAGAAAATGCTTGAAAAAGAAAATGAGGTGACAATATGGAGACAATGCCTGTATATATGATCAATGGTTTTTTGGAAAGTGGGAAAACGACCTTTTTGAGTGAGACAATCGGTGAAGATTATTTTGCAGTAGATGGAGTTACGTTACTACTTGTTTTAGAAGACGGACTTGTAGAATATGATTCCAAACAGTTAACAGAAAATCATACAGTTATGGAATTGATAGAATCAGAAGACAAATTTACAACGATAACATTAGATGAATTAGAAAATCGATACAAGCCAGAGCGCGTTTTGATAGAGTATAATGGAATGTGGAATCCAAAAAACATGAAACTTCCAGAACATTGGGAAATTCAACAACAGATTTCTTTTATTGATGCATCTACATTTACCACATATTTTGGAAATATGAAATCTTTACTTGCTGAAATGATTCGATCCTCAAATTTGATTATTTTTAATCGATGCAAAGGAATAGAAGATTTGCCAGTATATCGACGAGCACTAAAGGCAATTAATCAAAGAGCACAGGTCATATTTGAAGATGCGGATGCAGATATGGTTGATGTAATTACGGAAGAGGATTTGCCATATGATATGGCGGCTCCTATTGTTGAAATAAAAGAAGAAGATTTTGGAATCTGGTATATAGATGCGCTTGAAAATACGGAACGGTATGCGGGAAAGACGGTTCAGTTTAAAGGGATGGTATTAAAACCTGGTGGCTTTTCAAAGAATTATTTTGTGCCGGGAAGAATGGCGATGACATGCTGTGCAGACGATATTGCTTTTCTTGGTTTTGTATGTAAAACAAGAGAAGCAAGGCGTCTTGATAACAAGCAATGGATAAACGTTACGGCAGAGGTGAAAAATGAATTTTGGTCAGATTACAATGGAAAAGGTCCTGTTCTTTATGCAATTAAGATAGAGAATGCAGAACCTGCAAAGGAAGAAGTACTTAACCTTGTGTAGGGGTAAGCATATGTTTTTCAAAAGGAAGCAATTCATAAAAGTCTAATTCTGATAGAATTTTGATAGAATACCCTTCGTCAATCAGGCGGAGGGCTTTTTTCTGTTTTATACTCATTTTAGTTAGCAAATCACAATACTCGTTATTACCAAGAATAAGAAAATCAGTTGTAGTATTTAGTTTATCCATATTTAATCCGCCAAGATTTGCAATTTCTTGCATCGCTTCTTTGCGAGACAGGTAGGAGAGAGCCCCAGTGATAACGAATTTCTTTTGATAAAATGGATGTGCCCTATCAAAAGAATGCTTAAGGGGAACAATGGTTTCTGCCTTAATCCGTTTTGAGAGAGTATTCCACTTGGAACAAAAATTATTATAGCTGCCAAAAGAATGTAGAATTGTAGTCTTCATTGCTTCAAATACTTGATAGTTCATTTTGCAATCGGCCATGGCACGATGTGCATGTTGCGTATCAAACTTATAATACGCGGCCATATCCTTTAGGCGGTGATGAACCAATTCGGGAAGAAGTTTTTGAGAGATGGGTAAGGTATCCACATAAGAATTTTCAAGGGAGAGTGGCATCATAGCTTCTAACTCTTTTGTTAAAAAGGTAATATCAAATAGGATAGAATGTCCAATAATGATATCATCTCCAATAAAGGATGTGAGTTCTGAAGCAATGCTAGAAAATTGAGGCGCTCCCACCAGCATTTTATTGGAAATTCCAGTTAATGTTTCTATTCGTTTTGTTATGCTCAACGGACATTGAATTAATGTTTGAAATTGTCCTGCTATTTCACTTTTCCTTATTTTTAATGCAGCAACTTCTATGATAAAATCTTCCTCGACATGAAGACCGGTCGTTTCAAGGTCAAGTATGGTATAATTGTTCGGGAAGCTCAAAATTTCGTGTGTTTTTATATTAGGTTCCATGGTAATCCTCCTTGCTATTAGTGTTACACAGAATGCTTGAAAATACAAGTATTATCCAATAAACGAAGAGAAGATAAAGGCTATATGAGGAATGCTTCATCTTGCAATTTTATTGCAATTGGACTATTATATTGTTGATAGATGAGAATTTTAGGAGGTTATTATGGCAGCTTTTATCGAAAATATAGAACCATTTTATGGGACTGGAATTAAAAATGAATTAGGGCAGACATTAGAGGAGTTTTTGGAGGAATATAATCCACTAAAATATAAAAATCCGTGTTCGACAGCGGATATCATTGTGATTCGCTCGCAAGGGAAGGTAGAAAGTGTCAACCAAGGGCTTAAAGTATTAATGATCAAGAGACGGAATCATCCAAGTATTGGACGTTTTGCGCTACCTGGTGGATTTGTTGAAATCAAAGAAGATTTGATTGATGCAGCAAGAAGAGAACTTACCGAGGAAACGGGTCTTTGTAACATTGAGATGGAACAGATGTATACATGGGGAGAAGTCTGGCGGGATCCAAGAACAAGGATTATAACTACCTCCTATTTAGCGATTGTCGATGATTTTGTTGCACAAGTAAAGGCGGGCGATGATGCAGCAGATGCATTATGGATGGATATTTCTTTAAAAAAAGTAGAGTCGGAACGTTTGGACTTTTCGAATGTGGAGCGTATGCGAGATATGTATGAATTAGTCGTATCCAATCAAGAAAAAAAACTGAACTTTTATAGTATTGTCTCGGTAAGTTATAATATAACAGGTATTTTAAAGGAAACAGAGTATGAGGTGATTAAAAATGATGAAATTGCGTTTGATCATCCAAGGATGATCGTTCAAGCACTCTTATATATAAAGGAAAATTTGTAAATTTATACGAACTTGCTATGTATAGAAAAATAAGTAGAAATGGAGATTGAAATGAAAAAAGAAAAAAGGCCTAAGGGACAGCGAGTATTAGCTATGATAGGAGTGGTATTCTTACTTGCATTATATGTTATAACGTTAATTTCAGCTATATTTACGACCCCTGCTACAAAGGGATTGTTTATGGCTTGTATTTTTTCTACGGTAGCAATTCCGGTTATGATTTATGGCTACATATTAGTGTATCGTATTCTTAAAAAATAGTGTTAATTATTTAAATGAATCGTTTACTTTTTTTAAAGTGACAGAAAAGTTTGCTTTTTCTTTTTTCTGTCACTTATTTGTTTAAAATGCGTTCAGTTCGTTTCCTGGTTTTCGGTTTCTTTAAATGAAAATGCAATATATGCTAATTTTATAGTGCGGAAATTAGCTTTTGCGATTGGTACTAAGGCAAGAGACTGCATTTTAATCTCCTTTTCACTGAGTGTGTCAATATGCTCCATATTAATGATATAAGAACGATGAGGTTTTATAAAGCAACACTGGGAGCGAAGCTTTTCTTCGAGTTCAAGCATAGTGCCAGAAGCCTTTATCACTGAAGCATCGGTGAAATGATAGAATATGGTTTTGCCGATAACCTCAGCAAACTCTAACTGATTTATATAAATTTGGGTTAGTCCTGCCTTGGCTTTTATAAAAAAGCTTGCGCTGTCTTGTACGTCTAATTTAGCAATGCTATCATCACAAGTAGTTGTTCTTAACATAAAATCTCCCTTCAATACAATAAAACGTGCAATCTCAAAATGATTGATACGTTTCTTTTGAATTATACCATAAAGAAATACTGTGGATGAATCAATTCATGTCAAAAATAGGCTGTTTCATGCCAGTGATATTATTTTAGTTATATTTTTAGATATAATACATTCAGAAGCAATATCAAAAATTATTAATGGAGGAAAAATGTATGAAGAAGCGTATTAAGATGAAGATAATGGTCATTGCACTTTTACTTATAGTTACACTTGCAGCACCGATAGCAATACCGTTTACGGGTAATGTAACAGTAGCGGAAGGGGCAAGCGTAAAAATTAGTAAAACGAAATTATCCATGGAGATTGGTGCAATAAAAAAACTGAAACTATCAGGAACTAAAAACAAGATATCATGGAAGAGTAATAAAAAGAAAGTTGCAACGGTTACAAGCAAAGGAGTAGTAACAGCTCAATCAGCGGGGAAGGCCATAATTACAGCGACCGTTAATAAAAGGAAATATACTTGTAGCGTAACCGTAAAGGAACCAATAAATCCTTATCAGATAAATGCTCTCTTTCAGGAAGTACAAATGGCAGGGCTTAGCTGTGTTGTTCCTAGTGTATATGAAGTTACCACAGAAAAAATGTCAAAAAATTCCTATAAAGCAATAATGAAACTTCCTCATTCCCGCTCAAATATCACAGTAATTGCTAATATTACTGGAGAGGAAACTACTTCTTATGAAGATATTGCAGCGTCACTTAAGACATTAAGTGAAGAAGAATTGCAAGCGGCGTATGATAAGAACTATGGTAAGGGTGCGTCAGAGGTATCAGAATTAGCTAATTTTGATTATAATTCACAAAACGGAACTATTTCTTATTGTTATAGTTTTCTATTAACAACTCCAACTGCTGTAGCGAGAACGATTTCATACAACCTTTCTGTCGATGGCTATTACATCGAAGTGATTGTAGTGGATGAAGGGTATGATATATATATAGATGCAGAATATTTGATTGATTCTTTGGCATATCTTGCGGAATAGATAGAAGACAGAATTTATGATAGAAAAATAGAGGTAAATTATGAAGAGGCCAATACATAGGGGGAAATTAGAAACTATGTGTTGACCTCTTCAACAGGGGAGGATAAGTATTTATAATTTTTCATTGGTATGATTATAGTATTATCACTCTTTTTTTTTTTATACAATACAATAGAAAAAAATAAAAATTGATTGGAAAATTATTATGAATATGGTATACTATTAAGCGGACCATAAAAAGGGAGGTATAGTATGAGTTTATTAAGTGACTGGAGAGAATACGCATATTCGCAAGAAATGACAAACACAAAAGAAGGAGAAAAGTTCTGGGCTGACTATTTTGTGATTGAAAAAGGTATTTATGAAGAAATCCTTATGGATTCTGAGCATGCAGTGTGTGGAACGGTAGAAGAGCTTGCAACCAAGTATAATACAAAGTTAAGCATAATGGTAGGATTTTTAGATGGTATAAATGATAGCTTGAAGACTCCAAATCCAATTGAAGAGATGGAAAAAGATACGGCTGTATCTTTGGATTTTGATAAAGAAAAGTTATACTACAATATGGTAGAGGCAAAAGCAGATTGGTTATATGAGTTAGAGGTGTGGGACAATCTCTTGACACCAGAACGAAGACGGGAACTGTACAAGGAGCAAAAAAAATCAGGTACAATTGTGAAAGAAAAGAAAGTTGGTCGTAATGATCCATGTCCATGTGGAAGTGGAAAGAAATATAAAAAATGCTGTGGAGCCAATTAGGCCACAGCATTTTTTATATTTTAAAGAATTAATTTGCATGTTAACGTTCAGGATGTTCTTGACAATAAATTAAATAATTCGTATAATTACGAACTTCCTTCGCTTTTTCGCCATCTAATCTTTGATATAAATCAAAGAATTCTACGATATCTTTGTCCAGTACTTCTCCTCCGACAGGAAGGTATGCATCGGAAATCCCTAACAAGTAATCACATGAAACATCAAAATATTTTGATAGTGAAATCAATTTATCAAAGGATGGTTCATTTCGTTGAGACTCATAATTTGATATAGCAGTAGGCTTCAAGCCAAGAATATCAGCTAATTCACTTTGTGTCAGTTTATGCTTTTGTCTTAATTGCTTTAAACGTACATTAAAGGTCATATGGCTCGCTCCTTATGTATACACATACCGTATAGTTCCAATTTATTATATACTCTTATTTTGCGAAATGTCAAGTGAAATACGTTTAACTTTCATAACTATGTTGGTATGATTGACAAATCACATATTGTGAAATAAAATGGAGTTATAGGAACAATAAGCCGACTCAACTAGGAGAACGATTATGGAATCAAAGAAAGTGCAAGATTTAAAATGGAGTGTGTTTAGTAATGCTTGTTGTATGCTCTTGGTATTTGATCGCCAAGGTACCATTGTAAAATGGAATGAGAAGGCGATGGAGGAGCTAGGGTATAATAAACTATGTAAAAAAGTTTCCATTATGGATATTTTTCGAAGAGAGTTTGGAATGACCACAGATGGAATTGAATATATAAATAAAGATAAAAATGGATTTGCTTATCGCAGAAATGAAACTTGTTTCCCAGTAGAAATGAAAGTATTTCTGGAAAAAGAAGACGATTTTTATGGATTTTTAAGTGCCGTTAACATCTCGGAACGTGTAGTTGCCTATCGGCAGGTTGAACGTGCAAAAGAAAAGGCAGAGCACGCGTTACAGATTCGAAATGAATTCGTTTCTATTGTTACACATGAGTTGCGCACCCCTGTGAATGGAATTAAGGGAATTGCTTCAGCACTTCGAGATACATCGCTTACGGAGGAGCAGAAGAACCTTTTGGGAATTATTGAACGGTGTTGCAAGAATATGTCGAAAATTATCAATGATCTTCTTGATTTTTCGAAGCTTGAAGCAGGAAAATTTTTGCTGGAAGAGCGAAATTTCCGTTTTCGTGAATTTATGGATCGTACAATTGAAGCGTATCTTCCTATTATTAATGAAAAGGGACTTACACTTCGCGTTAATATTACGCCAGATGTGCCAGAATATTTTATTGGAGATGAGCTTCGACTCACACAAATTATTAATAATTTATTATCCAATAGCATTAAGTTTACAAATGTAGGACAAATAAGCATTGAGGTAAACAAAACCGAAGAAGATGAAAATGGTATGGTTGAGCTGTTTTTCATGGTAATAGATACTGGAATCGGTATTGATAAGCAAGATATGGATAAGTTATTTAAAGATTTCTCACAAGTGGATGCTTCGATAACCAGGCGTTATGGAGGAACTGGTCTTGGGCTTAGTATTACCAAGCAGTTGGTTGAATTGATGCAAGGGAATATATTTGTACAAAGTGAACGTGGTAAGGGGAGTACATTTTCGTTTTCTGTACATTTACAACGTGATGATGGAAATGAAGGAAATGTAAAGGAAGTAGAGTCTGGAAGTTTTATTTATGAAGATTTGCGGAAAAAAGCTATTTCTAGTCTTTCTATAGAAGAAGCCCTTCAGTTTCATTTTTCTGAAGATGGGATTAATGTATTTGATGTAAATCAAGTGTTTCGGTTAGGTAGTGCGGAGAATCAAAAAGAAATTTTTAAAAATATGGAGAAACTTAATCTTTGTATTGAAATGAGTAATTGGGAAAAGGCAGAAGAATTTGCTAAAACGGTAAAAATATTGCTTGGTAGTGCAAATGAAGAGTTAAAGCGAAGTGTATTTCGACTAGAGTTGGCAATTCGAAAGGAGGCGACTGAAAAAGCGCAAGAACTTTATATTGTACTTGAACAACTAATAGGGGATGTATTTAAGAATAATCACGGAGGATAAGGGATGGAATACCAGGGAGTCAACAGTGAAATGCAAAATATCTTGATTGTGGACGATATTACATCAAACCTCGTAATATTGACCGAGATGATAAAGAATGCAGGATATACACCAAGACCAGTAATAAGTGCAAAACAAGCAATTGCAGCGATTAATTACAAAATGCCACATTTAATATTATTAGATATAACTATGCCAGATATGGATGGGTATGAGTTTTGTGAGTTGCTAAAAAAAGATGTGAAGACAAGAGAAGTTCCTATTATTTTTATCTCAGCGATGGATTCCAAAGAAGATAAAATTAAAGGATTTAATCTGGGTGCGGTTGATTTTATTTCAAAACCATTTGAATTAGAGGAAGTAACACTTCGAATTAATAATCACTTGAGAATTTACAAAATGCAACAAGAGTTGGAAGTGTATAACCAAAAGCTTCATAAGATGGTAAGTGATCAAATGAAAAAGATAACAGAAGGCCAAAAACACTTCATTTTTTCCATGGCTAAACTTTCCGAATCAAAAGAAGACCCAAGTGGACGACATATAAAAGATGTTGCAAGGCGGTGTAAACTACTTGCAATGAGCTTACAGTTAAGTCCAAAATTTGAAAAAGAAGTCAGTAATCACTTTATTGAAACAATAGAAATTGCAGCACCGTTGCATGATATGGGAAAACTTTCCATCAATGATGATATTTTATTAAAACCTGGAAAACTTAATGAAGAGGAGCGAAACGTTGTAAAGAGGCATCCAACAATGGGGGCAAATATGTTGACTGAGTTATATGAACTAAATGAACATAATGAATTTTTGGAAATGGCAATCGATATTGCAAGGTATCATCATGAAAGATGGGATGGAATGGGGTATCCAAATGGTATTGCAAAAGAAGAAATTCCATTATCTGCCCGTATTATGTCGGTGGTTGATGTATATGATGCTTTAACAAACAAACGGTGTTACAAAGAAGCGTATACTCATGAAGTAAGTACAGCTATTATTAATGAGGAGTCGGGACGAAGTTTTGACCCGGAAATAATAGAAGTTTTTAATAAAATTCAAAATAAACTAAAGGCAGAATGAAAGAGAATAGAATGAAATATAAAAAAAGTGTTAAGTTGATTGTTGTATCAATGGTTTTATTTATACTATGTACTTCCTGCCAAAACGCAGATGGAAGAGTAGATCAAAAGGGAGAGAGTAAAAATACTACTACAAATATTGAAGCAACAAAAAGTCCTGAAGTAACAAAAACTCCAGAGCCAACCCCAATCGAAACACTAAGTCCAAAGGAGGCAAGAAAGCCAGTTTCTGTGCATGGAATATATGTAACTGGCCCAAAGGCGGGGTCTTCTTCCATGGATGAGCTGATATCACTTGTTGAAGATACAAAATTGAATGCAATGGTGATTGATGTAAAAAATGATGCAGGAGAGATTACATATAAAATGGATCTTGAGTCGGTAAAAGAGATTGGAGCGGCAAAGAATTATATTACAGATATGCCAAACCTTATAAAGACTTTAAAAAGTAAGGGCATCTATCTGATTGCTCGTGTGGTAGCGTTCAAAGATCCAATCCTGGCAGAAGAGAGACCCGAACTTGCGTTAAAGGGAAAGGATGGTTCGATTTTTAGGGATAAAAGCGGGTTGGCTTGGGTGAATCCATATGAAACAAAGGTATGGGACTATCTATTGGAGGTATCGAAACAGGCAGCGAGTTTGGGATTTGATGAAATTCAATATGATTATATTCGTTTTTCTACCGATAGTCATATGAAGCAGGTCGATTTTGGTGAAGCAGCAAAAAGCAAATCTAAGGAGGATGTCATTACAGAGTTTACAAAATATATGTATGAAAATTTGTCAAACTTAGGGGTTTATGTATCAGCGGATGTGTATGGTATTGTAATCAACAGTCCAATTGACCAAAAAATTGTGGGTCAAAATTACAAAAATATGGCTGAAAATTTAGACTATATTTGTCCTATGATATACCCATCGCATTATGCCGATGGGAGTTTTGGAGTGGAGCACCCTGATTTAGATCCATATGCAATAGTAAATAAAGCGTTGAATGATTCTGTGCTTGTTTTGTCAGATACAAAAGCAGCCACGGTTCGACCATGGCTGCAAGATTTTACAGCAACTTGGTTATCCAGTCACCAAACGTATGGTAAAGAACAGGTAGAATCGCAGATTCAAGCAGTAGAAGATGCTGGATACGATGAATGGATTCTATGGAATGGGAGCAATCGATATACAAAACTGGATTAAATTAAATGCGTCCGATGTTTTTGAATATCGTTTGGCTTATATCTACTTTATTCATGGTATAAAGATGAATGCCGTCTACTTGATGAGAAAGTAGGTCTTCGATTTGTTTAGTAGCAAATTCCAGACCTGCTTTTTTCATGTCTTCTTGTGAATCTGCATATTTTGATACAAGGTGAGAAAGTTTTGTAGGAACTTGAGAACCTGATAACTCAACAATTCTACGAATTTGTGAAGCAGAGGTAATTGGCATAATTCCGGCAGAAATTGGAACTGTAATCCCTGCTTTTCTTACATTTTCCAGAAATTGATAAAAAATAGAATTGTCAAAAAATAATTGTGTAATTAAAAAGTCAATTCCGTTATCTACTTTTTTCTTGAGATTTAGAATATCATCGGTTGCTGATATGGCTTCTGGATGTATCTCTGGATAGCAGGCGCCGCCAATCGAACCAAATGGATTTTTGCGGATATGCGAAGCTAAATCAGAAGCATGGGTAAAGATACGTTGATTAAATGTTTCTTCGGACATATCTTTTGGTATATCACCTCGTAGGGCAAGAATATTTTTTACTTTGTGATACTTTAATTCATCCAAAAAGTTTTGTAAAGAAGAAGCATCAAGGTCTGCACAGGTTAAATGTGCAACAGCCTGAATATTGCAAGTATTTTGAACATAAGAAGCAATCTCAATGGTTTTTTTACTAGTACTTCCACCAGCTCCATAAGTTACACTAATAAAGTCAGGATGTAGTTCTTTTAAAGCGTCTAATGCACGGTATATGGAACCAATGTCACTGTCTTTCTTTGGAGGAAAGACTTCCAAAGAAAGAACAGGTTTTTCTTTTATATACAGTTGTTTAATCATAAGTGTCCTCTATTCTACGGTTACAGATTTTGCTAAGTTTCTCGGCTGATCAACATTTAAACCGCGTGCAATCGCAGTGTAGTATGCGAGGTATTGAAGGATTACAGCGGTACCAAATGGAGTAAATAAATCATCCATTTTTGGAAGCATAATATGATGATCACAAAGAGAAGCATCTACTTGTACGTTGGCGTTGGTTATCATAATTATTTTTGCACCACGTGAGCGAACTTCACGGATATTAGAAATCATTTTTCCGTAAACATGTTTTTGGGTGGCAATTGCTACCACGGGTACATTATCTGTAATCAATGAAATCGTACCGTGTTTCAATTCCCCAGCTGCATAAGATTCCGAATGGATATAACTAATTTCTTTTAATTTAATAGAACCTTCACAACAAAGGGAATAATCAATTCCGCGTCCAATAAAAAACAAATCGGTAGCATTTTGTAATCGCGCACTGATTGGTTCAATGGCTTTGTCATAGGCCAATATATCTTGCACGGTTTCAATGGTCTGTTCGAGTGTGTTTGTGTATGCTTTGACTTGTTTGGTCGATAAGCTGTCTCGTACCATAGAAAAACGGAAAGCAACTAAATACATAATGGCAAGTTGTACGGTGTACGCTTTGGTACTAGCAACTGCAATTTCAGGACCGGCATGTGTATATAAAATATAATCACTTTCCCGCGCAATAGAAGAGCCTTTTACGTTAACAATGGATAAGGTTTTTGCTCCCTTTTCATGTGCTAGACGAACGGCAGCTAATGTATCGGCAGTTTCACCTGATTGGGACAAGGTGATAACTAATGTATTTTCATCAAGAATTGGGTCTGCATATCGAAATTCGGAAGCAATGTCAACCGTAACAGGGAGACGGACGAGTTTTTCAATTAAATTTTTTCCGACCATGCCAGCATGCATGGCAGTTCCACAAGCGGTAATAATAATGCGATTAAGATCTGTGAACAAAGAATCTGGGATACCATCTTCGTCAAAAGAAGGTAATCCATCTACGATGCGTGGCAGAATAGTATTCCGAAGTGCTTCTGGCTGATCATGAATTTCTTTTAACATAAAATAATCATAACCACCTTTTCGGGCGGCTGCGACATCCCAATTTACATGGAGCATTTTCGGTAAGATTACTTGATGCTCTAAGTTGGTAACGGTGATATCATCACAGGTGAGTCTTGCAATATGATGCTCTGGCAATACAAAATAATCTTTTGTGTATTTGATTAAAGCCACCATATCAGAGGCAATAATGGAACCTTGAGGGGTGTTAGCAGCAACAAGAGGACTGCCGTTTCGTATTGCATAGATAACACCAGGTTGGTCATGAAACATAATGCAAAAAGCATACGCTCCTTCTAATATAGAAACTGCCCCTTTAATTGCTTTCACAGGATTTCCATTGTAGCAAGAATCAATTAGCATAGCTGCAATTTCTGTGTCTGTTTGAGAAATTGGATGCTTTCCTTGTGCGGCAAATTCCTTTTGGAGTTCCTGATAGTTTTCGATAATTCCATTATGAATCAGTGTGACTTGACCAAACGTATGTGGGTGAGAGTTTGTAGCAGAAACACCACCATGAGTGGCCCAACGTGTATGGCCAATTCCACATGAGGTGGAAGTAGCGGCTGCAGTTTCCACTTCTTTTGCTAGGCTTGAGACTTTGCCGATTGTTTTGATTGTTTCTACTCCTGTATTTGTAAAAAACGAAATACCTGCGCTGTCATATCCACGGTATTCCAACTCTTGTAATCCCTCGACTAAAATTTCCTTTGCATCTAAAATACCTGTAAATCCTATAATTCCACACATAATGTAGTCTCCTTTATTAAGTTTTATAATTCTTTGCCTATATTGCATTTGTGTTGCAGTTACCTGCTGTTTTTGCAATATATATGCGTACAAAGTAACGCAGAAGAGCATCCGCCGAATTTTCGATTCTCTCTTCTCCTCGTCGACCTTTCATAGTACGACCCAATAAAGGTTCATGGCGCTAATTTTATCACAAATGTGAAAACATTTCTGTTGTTGTTCCTTTGAATCTTGGGCTGACTCTGTTCTCCTTTCTTTACAATAATTTTATGCAGTTGCATTCCTTTGGTGAGAATACAACTGCATAAAATGGTATCATATATTGAATTCATTTGTCAAGAATTCTACTTTGAATTTGTTTTTTCAAGTTCTTGCATTTTCATTGCACGAACCTTGGAGGAGAGACCAAATAAAGTAATAAATCCTTCTGCATCATGGTGATCAAATAAGTCACCAGTTGTAAAACTTGCGAGTGATTCATTATAGAGAGAATAAGGAGACGTCGTACCGGCTTTCATGATATTACCTTTGTATAATTTAAAACAAACTTCTCCAGTTACATAATTTTGTGTTGTTTCGATGAAAGACTGAATTGCCTCTCGTAACGGTGTAAACCATTTTCCTTCATAGACGATATCGGCAAATTTATTTCCCATATCCTTTTTTAACGTATAAGTATCGCGATCTAGGATTAACTCTTCTAATTGCTGATGAGCTTCCATTAAAATAGTTCCACCAGGTGTTTCATAAACACCACGAGATTTCATTCCAACCACACGGTTTTCTACAATATCGATAATACCGATACCGTGCTTTCCACCAAGAATATTTAATTCTTTAATGATGTCAGATACTTTCATTTTGGTTCCGTTTAATGTTTTTGGCACGCCTTGTTCAAATGTCATAGTTACGGTTTCACTTTCGTCTGGTGCTTTTTGAGGAGAAACACCAAGGACTAATAAGTGCTCATAATTTGGCTCTTTTGAAGGATCTTCTAATTCAAGACCCTCATGACTGATATGCCATAAATTACGATCACGACTATAGCTTGAATCAGCAGAAAATGGGAGATGGATGCCGTGAGCCTCACAATAAGTAATTTCATCTTCACGAGACTGCATGGTCCATTTGTCGTTTCTCCAAGCTGCGATGATTTTAAGATCAGGGGCAAGTGCTTTGATGCCAAGCTCAAATCGTATTTGATCATTTCCCTTGCCAGTAGCACCATGACAGATAGCAGTAGCCCCTTCTTTTCTGGCAATTTCTACCAGACGTTTTGCAATGATGGGACGAGCCATGGAAGTTCCTAATAAATATTTGTTTTCGTAAATAGCATTTGCCTGGACGCAAGGAACTACGTATTCATCACAAAATTCATCAATTACATTTTCAATATATAATTTAGTGGCTCCGGATAATTTTGCGCGTTCGTCTAATCCAGCGAGTTCCTCTTCTTGACCACAATCAATGCAGCAACAGATTACTTCGTAATCAAAATTTTCTTTTAACCAAGGAATAATAGCGGTGGTATCAAGACCACCGGAATAAGCGAGAATAACTTTTTCTTTCATAATAACTACCTCCGTAAAATTTGTTCATTTGTTTTAAATAAATATACAACAAATATGCATAATATGCAAGCGAAATTTAAAAAAATAAAAATAAGCATTGATTTATGCATATGTTCGATGTATAATCATACAAACAAAACCATGAAAGGCGTGATGAAATCATGATAAAAGCGGGTGTTATAGGATCGACAGGATATGCAGGGCAAGAAATTGTGCGTTTACTCTTGGGACATGAAGATGTAGAAGTAGTATGGTATGGTTCACAAAGTTATATTGATAAGAAGTATTACCAGGTATTTGGAAATATGTTCCGGCTGGTTGAAAATATTTGCGAAGCAGATGATATTGAAAAGTTAGCAGAGATGGTGG
This sequence comes from Velocimicrobium sp., assembly GCA_041821315.1. GTDB lineage: Bacteria > Bacillota > Clostridia > Lachnospirales > Lachnospiraceae > DIGJ01. The sequence continues at coordinate 376,298 of JBGUEO010000001.1, forward strand.
ATGTGATTTTTATGGCAACGCCACAGGGCTTTTGTGCATCCGTTATTACAGAAGAAATTCTGTTAAAAGTAAAGGTGATTGATTTAAGTGCAGATTTTCGTATTAAAGAAGTTGCTACGTATGAGAAATGGTATGGAATCAAGCACAAGAGTCCACAATTTATAGAAGAAGCTGTATATGGATTATGTGAAATCAATCGGGAGAACGTAAAAGGGGCAAGATTAGTTGCAAATCCAGGATGTTATCCGACCTGTTCTTTCTTATCAATTTATCCATTAGCAAAAGAGGGAATCATTGACATGGATACCTTGATTATTGATGCAAAGTCAGGTACGTCAGGAGCTGGAAGAGGAGCAAAGATTACTAATCTTTACTGCGAAGTAAACGAAAACATTAAAGCGTATGGAGTATGCAATCACAGACATACCCCAGAAATTGAGGAGCAATTATCCTATGCAAGTAACCATCCAGTTATGATAAATTTTACCCCTCATTTAGTGCCAATGAACCGAGGTATTTTAGTTACTGCATATGCAAGTCAAAAACGGATTTGTTCTTATGAAGAAGTGAAAGCCATTTATGAAAAATACTATAGTAGCGAATATTTTGTTCGAGTATTGGAAAAAGATGTGCCACCAGAGACAAGATGGGTCGAAGGAAGTAATTTTGTAGATGTAAACTTTAAAATAGATGAGCGTACTGGTCGTATTATTATGATGGGAGCCATGGATAATTTAGTCAAAGGAGCAGCTGGTCAAGCGGTTCAAAATATGAATTTGATGTTTGGATTAGAAGAATCAAAGGGGTTAAAACAGGTTCCGATGTTCCCATAATGTATCAGAATAAAGAATGAAAAATGGAGGAAATGTTATGAATATAATAGACGGAGGCGTTACTAGTGCAAAGGGGTTTGTAGCAGCGGGAGTACATGCTGGGATACGATATAAAAACCGTAAGGATATGGCACTTGTTTATTCAAAAAAAGAAGCGGTTGTGGCAGGTGTTTTTACAACAAATGTGGTGAAAGCAGCTCCGGTACTTTGGGACAAAGATATAGTGGAAAAGGAAGAAAAAGCGCATGCCGTTATATTAAATAGCGGAATTGCTAATGCATGTACCAGCGAAGCTGGGAAAAAAATCAATGAGGAAATGGCAGAAGAAGTAGCGAATGCCCTGAAAATTTCTAAAAGAGCTGTTTTAACGGCATCCACGGGAGTAATTGGAGTACAAATACCAATGGAGAAGATAAAAAACGGAGTTGAATTACTTGTTCCGGCACTCTCAGATTCAAAAGAGGGTGGAACTTTGGCATCCGAGGCGATTATGACAACCGATACCATAAAAAAAGAGTGTGCCATACAATTTGAATTAAATGGGAAGATGGTTACAATTGGAGGAATGAGCAAAGGTTCTGGTATGATACATCCCAATATGGCAACCATGCTCTGTGTGATTACCACCGATGCAGCAATTTCTAAAAAAATGTTGCAACAAGCGATTAGTGCAGATGTAGCCGATTCTTTTAATATGATTTCAGTAGACCGTGATACATCAACAAATGACACATACTTACTTCTTGCAAATGGATTATCGGAGAATGCAGAAATTACAAAGGAGGGAGAAGATTTTACTCTCTTTTGTGAAGCGTTATCGATCGTAACAAAGACTTTGGCAAAAACCATGGCAAAAGATGGAGAAGGAGCGACTAAATTATTTGAAACAACGGTAGTTCATGCAAAGACAAAAGAAGAAGCAATTGTACTTGCTAAATCAGTGATCACCTCGAATCTGGTAAAAACTGCGATCTATGGAAGTGATGCAAATTGGGGAAGAATCCTTTGTGCACTTGGATACTCAGGGGTAGAGTTTAATCCAGAAAAAGTAGAATTATTCATTGAAAGCAATGGAGACAGGCTGCTATTATTTGAACATGGGATGGCAACTGATTATAGTGAAAAAGAAGCAACAAAGATCTTGTCAGCAGACGAAGTTACTGCATATGTTGATATGAATATGGGAGAAGCGAGGGCAACTGCCTGGGGATGTGATCTTACCTATGATTACGTTAAAATTAACGGTGACTACCGATCATAGTACGAATTTTTTACAAAGCGAAAGAATGAAAAGAAACATAATTTAAGGAGAAAATTAAAATGGATGCATATATGGAACAAATCATGACTAAGGCACATACGTTGATTGAGGCTCTGCCTTATATCAGAGAATTCAATAATAAAATTGTTGTTGTAAAGTATGGTGGAAGTGCAATGCTGAGTAAAGAAAGACAAGAGAGCGTAATTCGTGATGTTGCGTTGCTTAAATTAGTTGGAATGCGTCCGATTATTGTACACGGTGGTGGCAAGGAAATAAGTAGTTGGCTTGCTAAAATCGGAAAAGAGGCAAAGTTTAACAAGGGATTTCGAGTAACCGATGAAGAGACAATGGAAGTTGCAGAGATGGTTTTAAACCGTGTAAACAAGACGTTGGTGCAGATGCTTGAAAAGGTAGGCGTAAAGGCAGTAGGTATCAGCGGAAAAGACGGGGGGCTTTTAACGGTTGATAAAAAATATATTGACGGAGAAGATATAGGATTTGTGGGAGATGTAAAAAATGTAAAGGAAGATCTTATAAATACATTACTTGACAATGATTTTATACCAGTTATTGCACCAATCGGAAGCGATGATGATTTTGAAACCTATAATATTAATGCAGATGATGCAGCTTGTGCCATTGCACGTGCAATTAAAGCAGAAAAACTTGCCTTTTTAACCGATACAGAAGGGGTATATGCCGATCCAGATGATAAGAATACTTTGATTGCAGCAATGACAGTAACAGAAGCGGAACGTTATATTGAATCTGGTTTTATTGGAGGAGGAATGTTGCCGAAGCTTCAAAATTGTATTGATGCAGTAAGAGATGGAGTAAGTCGCGTGCATATTTTAGATGGAAGAATTCAAAACTGTCTGCTGTTAGAGTTTTTTACACAAAAAGGCATTGGAACGGCAATTTTAGATAATAAACGGTACTCAAATGAAGATTAGGAGGAAAATGCGATGAATGAATACATTGAATTGGCAGAAAAAAGTTTGATTCATACTTATAATCGATATCAGATTGTTCTAGACAAGGGAGCTGGTACCAATCTCTATGACATCAATGGTAAAAAGTATTTGGATTTTACAGCAGGAATAGCGGTATTTGCACTAGGCTATGGGAATAAAGACTATAACGATGCCTTGAAAGATCAGGTGGATAAACTGATTCATACGAGTAACTTGTTTTATTCGGTACCAATGGCCATGGCAGCTGATAAATTAAAAAAGGCATCTTGGATGGATAAAGTATTTTTTACGAATAGCGGAACAGAGGCAATCGAGGGAGCCATCAAAGTTGCTAGAAAATATATGTATTTAAAAGGAGAGAAGAATCGATATGAAATGATAGCGATGAATCATTCTTTTCATGGAAGAAGTACAGGAGCACTAGCAGTTACTGGAACAAAAGCATACCGGGAACCATTTGAACCACTTATGACAGGTGTTAAATTTGCAGAGTTTAATAATCTTGAGAGTGTAAAGGATTTAGTAAATGAGAAAACTTGTGCGATTATTATGGAGCCAGTGCAAGGGGAAGGAGGCATTTTCCCAGCAACGAAAGAATTTATAGAGGGAATTCGTTCAATCTGTGACAAAAAAGATATCTTACTTATTTTTGATGAAATTCAATGTGGTATGGGACGATGTGGAAGTATGTTTACCTTTCAAGAGTATGGGGTAAAGCCAGATGTTTTAACAACGGCAAAAGCATTAGGATGTGGAGTTCCAGTTGGTGCATTCCTTACAAGTGGTAAAGTATCGGAAGTTCTAAAAGCGGGCGATCATGGAACCACATATGGTGGTAATCCACTTGCCTGTGCAGCAGTCAGTAAAGTATTTGATTTGTTTGAACAAAATAAGATAATTGAACATGTGAAGGAAGTAACCCCTTATTTCGAAGAAAAACTGGATGCGTTGGTCGAAAAATATGAATGCATCAAAGAACGTAGGGGGAAGGGCTTTATGCAAGGATTGGAATTTACAATTCCGGTTGCTGATATTATTAAAGCGGTGATTGATGCAGGCGTTATTGTAATAAGTGCAGGAAGTCAAGTAATACGGTTTGTTCCGCCTCTTATTGTAGAAAAAAAAGAAATTGATGAAATGATAGAAATTCTTGATAGAGTCCTAGATAGTAGGAAGGGATAGAAGTATAACAATTGAAATATAGTGGAGAAGATGAATTCGTTGCTTGTGTAAGTATTCCTGATGGATGGACTTATGTGGGCAACGTTTTTTTGTAAAATAAAATCATTACTTGGAAGGTTAAAATAATAGAAGTTGGTTATAATGTGAGTAAAAAGGAGACTTTTCATGTGGGGCTATATACTTGCATTGATTTCGGGAGCATTAATGAGTGTTCAAGGCGTTTTTAACTCAGAAGTAACCAAAGAAACAAATGTGTGGATTGCTGCGGCATTTGTTCAGTTTAGTGCCTTTATTGTTTGTACGGCTGCTTGGTTTATGACTGGAAGAGGAAGTAGTATAGCTGCACTTTTTCATATAAGCCAAAAGTATATGTTACTTGGAGGCATTATGGGTGCGTTTATTACGTATACGGTAATTCAAAGCGTTAATAATCTAGGACCAGCAAAATCCGTTATGTTTATTTTGATTTCACAATTACTAATTGCATATTTGATTGAATTATTTGGACTATTTGGAATACAAAAAGTGGATTTTGAGTGGAGAAAAGTTGTTGGGATGTTGCTTATCATTGGAGGAGTTATTGCATTTAAATGGGAATAAATTAATTACTATTTGCCTATTGTAAACAACAGACTAATTGTGTAGAATAAACTTATATCATACTGCTTTGGTATAGAGGGCTAATATACCATAGGAGCGAATCGATATGAATAAAAAATGGATGATACTAGGAAGTGTTTTATTTTTATGTGCATCAGGAATGTTATACTATTTTACACAAGTGAAAAATGAGAAAAACGATGATTGGGAAATTGTGGATGTTTATGAAGAGGAAAAAGTATGCTTGGAAGACTCCATAGATACCGCGGAAAAAATAGCGGAGGAAACCATTAAGGTTTATATTTGTGGAGCTGTTCAATCACCAGGAGTCTATGAGGTAAAGGTAAGTGATCGATTGGTTGATTTAGTAGACTTATGCGAAGGATTATGTGAAGATGCAGATAAAAATGCACTAAATTTAGCAGCACATCTAAATGACGGTGAAAAAATTTATATTATGACTACGGAAGAAGCAAATACTGTAAGTAATATGTCATCCAAAACAGAGACTATTGCGGATGGGCGGATCAATATTAATACAGCAGATGTGGATGAACTCATGAGTTTACCAGGAATTGGTAAGGCAAAGGCAGAACATATAATAGCATATCGCGAAAAAACAAAGCGTTTTGAATCAGTTGAAGAAATTACAAGTGTAGATGGTATTAAAAATGGCGTATATGAGAAAATAAAAGAATTGATAAAAATAGAGTGAGTAGAAAGGCAGGATGAATCAGTGTCTAAAAAAGTGCTTGTTGTAGATGATGAAAAGTTAATTGTAAAAGGAATCCGGTTTAGTTTGGAACAAGATGGTATGGAAGTAGATTGTGCATATGATGGAGAGGAAGCTTTGGAAATGGCAAAGCAAAAAGTATATGACGTCATTCTTTTGGATGTTATGCTTCCGAAATTTACGGGATTTGAAGTTTGCCAGCAGATTCGCGATTTTTCTGATATGCCAATTATCATGTTAACAGCTAAGGGAGATGACATGGATAAAATATTGGGTCTTGAGTATGGAGCTGATGATTACATTACCAAGCCATTTAATATTTTAGAAGTAAAAGCAAGAATAAAGGCAATTATGCGAAGAAGTAAGAGTAAGCAAGTAAAGGCAGAGCCAGTGAAGATAGTTGAATTTGGAGGACTTCGAGTAGACTGTGAGAGCAGGCGTGTTTTTATTGAAAATAAAGAAGTGAATTTAACAGCCAAGGAGTTTGATGTACTTGAGCTTTTAATGTTCCATCCCAATAAGGTATATAGTCGTGAAAACCTGTTGAATATAGTATGGGGATATGAATATCCAGGAGATGTTCGAACGGTAGATGTACACATTCGTCGTTTGCGAGAAAAGATTGAAAGCAATCCAAGCGAACCAAAATATATACATACGAAATGGGGAGTTGGTTATTATTTTCAGAAATAGGAAGCAATTAAAAATTTTTGGTAGTATGCGGCTACAGGTATTTGTTGTATTACTTGTATTTGGAATTTTGCCTATCTATGTATTTTCTGTTATATTACTTAACACCTACCAAGTTCAGGCAATATCAAACAGGGTAGAGGAACTACAAGAAAGAAGCGGGATTATATCAAATTTATTAGTTTCATCCAGCTATTTTTCTGGAATCGAAGCACAGGATAATACGGATGTGAATGAAGAAATTTTGCAGGTTGCAGAAGGATATCATGGTAGAATTGTTATTGTGGATAATAATTTGCAGATTCTAAAGGATACATATGGACTGGAAGAAGGAAAGACCATTATATCAGCACAAGTAATCGCTTGTTATCGTGGGGCGGCAAGTAAGTATATTGATAATGAAAATGAATATGTAGAATTGATAAAACCCATTATAAATAGTAAAACAAAAGAACAAGTGGGTATAATTATCATGAGCTTTTCCACAAAAAATATTTTTGCTGTATATAATGTGATTGTGCAGAAAATGAGTGTTTTATGTGCAGTTTTCTTTATCGTAATTGTGTTACTTGCATATTTATATTCCATTGCCCTATCAAAACCTTTGGATAAAATAGTGGGTGCAATCGATCATGCAACGGAAGGATATTTAGAGGAAAAAGTTTCAATTCGCGGGTTTATAGAGGTTCAAAAGATTGCAGATTCGTTCAATCATTTATTGACAAGATTACAGACGTTGGAAAAATCAAGGCAGGAATTTGTGTCGAATGTATCGCATGAGTTAAAGACGCCAATTACATCAATGAAGGTTTTATCCGATTCTCTACTTGGGCAAGAAGAGGTGCCAACGGAGCTCTATCGCGAATTTATGCTTGATATTGCAGAGGAAATTGATCGCGAAGATAAAATTATCAATGATTTACTCTCCCTTGTAAAATTGGATAAGACATCGGGAGAACTAAATGTAGCACAAATTAATATTAATGATTTGTTAGAACAAATACTAAAACGGTTACGTCCAATTGCAGAAAAGCGAAATATTGAGTTAGTATATGAGAGTTTTCGTTCAGTTATGGCTGATGTGGATGAGGTAAAGCTTTCACTTGCAATTAGTAATCTAATTGAAAATGCCATTAAGTATAATTTTGATGATGGATGGGTAAGAGTTTCCTTGAATGCGGATCATAAATTCTTTTATATTACAGTCTCTGATTCTGGTGTTGGTATAGCACAAGAGTTTCAAGATCGTATATTTGAACGATTTTATCGTGTGGATAAGGCAAGGTCAAGAGAAACAGGAGGAACAGGTCTTGGACTTTCCATTACAAAGAGCGCAGTGTTGTTACATCGAGGCGCAATCAAGATTCATAGCAAAGAAAAAGAAGGTTCGACCTTTACGGTTCGTATCCCACTTAATTTTATTGCATAAGGAAAAGGAGAAAGATTATGAAAAAGATAGTTACTGTGTTATCTTTATTCCTATTTGTAATGTTGCTAGTGGGATGCAAAGAGTCAACAACGAAAAAGGGAACGAGTGAGCTGGATTCGGATTACTTTCTTTATTATTTGGATAATAAAGAAACACAGGTTGTTAGTGAGTCTTATAAACCCAAAGGAACAACGATGGAAGAGCAAATTGAAGAGTATACGGATGCGCTGCGGGAAAAGAAGCCATCCAATCTTACTTATAAAAAAGCATTACCGGATTATGTGACAATGAATGTTTCGGATACGGTTGAAAACGAGCAACTTACCCTTGATTTTGATAGTAATTACTTGAATCTTACAGGAGCGTCTGAAGTTTTGTGTCGCGCAGCAATTGTGAAGACCTTTTGTCAGATTGAAGGTATCGAATATGTACAGTTTATTGTAGATGGCCAACCCTTAAAAGATAGCTATGATCTTCCGATTGGTTTTATGCAGGCAGAAGATTTTATTGATAACACGGGAGGCGAGGTGAAATATGAGCAAAACGCAACCGTTGTCTTGTATTTTTCAGATTCAAGTGGAAATAGTTTGGTTGAAACCAGAGTAAAAATCAAATATGATGGTACAATTCCGTTGGAGCAGCTGGTGTTAAATCAACTAATGAAAGGACCTAGCAGCATTGAGGGAGTAAAAAAAGATGAACTACTTCTGACTATACCTGAAAATGCAAAACTAAACAAAGTAACGGTAAAAGATGGGGTATGCTATGTTGATTTTAGTAGTGAGTTTTTAAAGGGAGTGGAAGGAGTATCTACAAATGCAACAATCTATTCTGTGGTAAATACTTTAGTTGAAATTTCAGAAGTCAATAAAGTGCAGTTCGCAATTGATGGGGAGCAGGTGAAAGATTTTAAAGAGGGGATAGAACTCGATATTCCATTGGAGAGAAATCTTGATTTGGTAAAGAAAAGTGAATAAGGGGGGATAACTATTATCCATAAACGACCATTGGTTTTTATTGGTTTGATTTTTGCAATGATAAGTTTAGCGGTGTCAATTCCAAAAAGTCAGATTGATACGGAATTTGACACCGAACAAAAGGGAAATTTAGTAGGAAAAGTAGATAATATAGTACGAAAAAAGGAAAGAATGACAATTACCTTATCGAATGCTTCGTTTCAAAAAGAAGGGGAAAAATCAAATTATTTTCTAGAAAAAATTCTTGTTTATGCAGACAATTCGAGTGTGCATCTTGGAAATCAAATCCTTGTAAAAGGAATCTTAACAAAAATTCAAACACCCAAAAATCCGGGTGAATTCAATTCTTATTATTACTATAATAGTAAACATATCCATTATCTTATGAGGAATGGCAAAATAGACATTCTTGATAGAAAAAAAGATTGGTTGATGACATATCTTAATTTTGGAAAAGAACGGATAGAAGCGGTATATAATAAATGGCTTCCTAAAAGTCAGGCAGAAGTACTATGTGCTATGTTTTTGGGAGATAAAAGTGATCTGTCTGATGATACAAAGCGACTCTATCAAAAAAATGGAATGAGTCATCTTTTAGCAATTTCTGGTTTACATGTATCGCTGATTGGATTAGGGATTTATCATTTGATACAAAAACTATTAAAGCGAAAAAAAGTTGCTGCTATTTTTTCTGTGATTTCTATTTTCTTATATGGTAGTATGACTGGATTTAGTATTTCAACAAATCGTGCGGTTATCATGATGGTGATCTATTTTGTAAGTATTTTGATTGGGCGTACCTATGATATGATATCGGCAGCTGCATTGGCAGCTAGTATTATATTAGCATTTCATCCATTAGAAATACGAAATGCAGGCTTTTTGCTGTCGTTTGGGGCAGTGATTGGTATTTGTTTGGTTTATCCGATGTTAGCGACAATTTTTATGGAATTACTTGAAATGCAAGTAAAAAAAATATCTGGTCAAAATCAAGTGTTGAGCAAAGGCTGGATACATAATGTGATATCTGCCATTCTAGTAAGTAGTTCGATTCAATTAATCACACTTCCAATCCTTCTAAATAATTTCTATGAATATCCTGTATTCGGAATTTTAATTAACTTAATTGTTTTGCCACTCATGTCTTTGCTTGCAAGCCTTTCTGTTGTAGCTGGATTAGTTGGCATGCTGTGGATTAACTTTGCTGGTGTTTTTGCAGGAGGAATTTACGTAATTTTAAACATCTATGAAAAGGTAGCTAAGATAGGAATCTTACTACCGCATGCAATCCAAATCACTGGTAAGCCAAAGCCTAGCTTTTTTATTCTATATTATTTGCTGCTACTATTAATATTACTTTTGTATTACGTTACTAAAAAGAAAAGAGTGTGGTTTTTGCTTGTATTGGTATTTGCTATTCCGATTTTGCCTAAAAATCCAGGGATGAAGGTGACGTTTTTAGATGTGGGGCAAGGAGACAGTATTTATATAGAAACAGCAGACAACTTGAAGATTCTAGTTGACGGAGGAAGCAGTACTAAATCAAAGATAGGGCAGTATGTGTTAGAACCGTTTTTGAAATCGCAGGGATGTAGAGTACTTGATTATGTTTTTATAACACATTTGGATGAAGACCATTATAACGGAATACTCGAGCTTATAGAATTTACAGATTTTGGTGGCGTGGCAATTGAGAATGTTGTATTGGGAGCAGGAATTGAAGAAGATGAGTCATATGATGCACTAATTGGATTATTAAAGCGACATAAAGTAAATTTATTATATATAAAGCGGGATGAAAGTATAAATAAAGAGGCGTTTAATCTTCATTGCATCAATCCATCAGGCGTTGGTGAATCGAGTGATAAAAATGATGAATCCATCGGATTAGAAGTGAGTTTTGGTGAATTCTCCATGGTTCTAACTGGAGATATGGAAGCGAGTGAAAAAGTGGCCATGCATTATCTTAAGAGAGATCACTACCAAATATTAAAGGTAGGGCATCATGGTTCCAAATCGTCATCTTCACTTTCGTTTTTGCAGCGGGTAAAACCTGCGTACGCTGTTATTTCTTGTGCAAAAAAAAATCGATATGGTCATCCGAGCGAAGAGACGCTTGCACGGTTAGAATATGTGAATACTGGAGTATATGCTACAAAGGATGGAGGTGCAGTATGTGTGCAAACAGATGGGAAAAAATTTGTGCTTGATTATTTTGTAAATATTTTGTACAATAGTAAATGGACTTAGGCAAGGATAGAGGTGTTGATATGCAGATTATAAAGGAACATATTAAAAATAATCAATTTAGACCTGCATATTTACTGTATGGAACAGAAAGCTATTTAAAGAAATTGTATCAAGATAAGTTAAAAGAAGCGGTCTTAAGTAGTAGTGATGACATCAATTTTTCTTGTTTTGAGGGAAAAGGGATAGATGAAGCAGAAGTTGTATCAATTGCTCAGACACTTCCATTTTTTAGCGAAAAGCGATTACTATTAATCAGAAATAGTGGATTCTTTAAAAATCAAAATACGCTCACTGACTTCATAAAAGATTTTCCGGATACTACGGTTCTTATATTTGTTGAAACAGAAGTTGACAAACGAAGTAGATTGTTTAAAGCGGTAAAAGAAATTGGGTATGTTTCTGAAATGAATGGAATGGATGAAAAAAATCTAAAACTTTGGATTGCATCGCTTCTTCAAAAAGAAAAAAAAAGGATTACTGAACAGACAATTTCTTATTTTATTAGTAAATCTGGCATGGATATGAAAAATTTATCAAATGAGGTTGAAAAGTTAGTTTGTTTTGCGTATAATCGAGAAGTGATTGTAATAGAAGATATTGATGCAATTTGTTCGACTCAGATTACTGGTAAGATTTTTCAGATGATAGATGCTATTGGATTTCATAAGCAAACACAAGCACTTACTCTTTATTATGATTTGTTAGCATTACGAGAAAAACCAATGTCTATTTTGTATTTACTCACACGGCATTTTAATATACTCCTTCAGATAAAGGAGCTTTCAAAAAAAGGATATGCAGGTTCTGTATTAGCAAAAAAAGTTGCTATTCCACCGTTTGCAGTGAATAAATATATTGCCCAGAGTAAAAATTTTAAGCACGCACAATTAATGGATGTATTGCAAAATTGTGCAGATACCGAAGAACAAGTTAAAAGTGGTCGGTTAGCAGAAAATATGGGTGTTGAAGTATTAATTGTTACCTACAGTTGTTCATAACAATGGATGACTGATAAGTATATAGAATAAACGTTCAGTGGGACGGATGTTCAAATTTAATTTGGAGAGTTACTCAAGAGGCCGAAGAGGGAGCACTCGAAATGCTTTAGGGTGTAACAGCCGCGAGGGTTCAACTCCCTCACTCTCCGTTATAAGTGTGAAAGAAGTCGATTGTATATATAGTTGGCTTCTTTTTTATATAATCGGTAAAGCTGCGGGAAAAAATAATGGTTACATATAAAAAATAAAAAAAAACACAGAAAGATGAAAAAATGGTTGACAGATAATATCCTTTCATCTAAAATAAGAGAGTATGTTTGCATCGAAACGAACCGTGTCTCCGATTTTGATGCAACAATAGTTATGAGCATTTAAATTAATTGGAGGTGTACAGATTGGCAAACATTAAATCTGCTAAAAAGAGAATCATAGTAAATCAAACGAAGGCTACAAGAAATAAGGCGATTCGTTCAGCAGTGAAAACTGCTATTAAGAAAGTAGATGCTGCTATCACTGCAAATGATAAAGTCGCTGCTGAAGTTGTTTTAAAAGCTGCTATTGCAGAAATTGATAAAGCAACAAGTAAGGGTGTATATCATAAAAATACAGCGTCGCGAAAAGTATCTCGCTTATCGATAGCTGTTAACAAACTTGCTTAATTTATAGAATGTAATAAAATTCAGATAACAAAAGAGAAGAAGTAATTGTTGGTATGACAATTGCTTCTTCTCTTTTATTTCATTTGTGTTTTTTTTAGAAGTTGTTTTTAAGTGATTGGAATAGTTCGAACTATATTTGGGAAAATTGATATTAAGTTTTTTAATTATATGCCGTTATGTGGCAGATAGGAGCAAATATGATTCGCACTGACTTAGCACTTGAAGCAAGAGAGAGTTTTCCAGAAGATGACGTTGAGGTAAAAGGGGTAATATTAGAAGAGGAAGAAGAAGGAGCAATTAAGATTACAAGACTTGAGATAAAGGATGAGCGAGCAGCGAAGGCCATGGGGAAGCCAGTTGGCATCTATATCACCATTGAAGTAAATGATATGGAAGAGGATATGCCAGGCGTTGAGGATTTAATTTGCCGCTATATTATGGAATTAACAGGTGGGATTAAAAACAAACATATTATGGTGGCTGGTCTTGGAAATAGAGAAGTTACACCGGATGCATTAGGGCCTAAAGTAGTGGATGCTTTGGTTACTACAAGACATTTAATTCGGGAATTTGGGGATGATTTTAAAAACAAGTATCATTTGGAAGCTCTTAGTGCAATTGCTCCTGGAGTTATGGCACAAACGGGGATGGAATCTTCTGAAATTTTAAGCGGTATTGCAAAAGAAACAAATCCAGATTGCTTGCTTGTCATTGATGCATTGGCAGCACGAAGTATAAATCGGTTAAATCGAACCATTCAGATTACTAATACAGGGATTAGTCCTGGTGCAGGAGTAGGAAACAATCGAAGAGCATTAAATGAAAAAAGTTTAGGAATAAAAGTAATTGCATTAGGTGTTCCGACTGTTGTTGATGCACACACGATTGTAGTAGATCGAATGCAGGAGGTGCTATCATTACAAGGTTTTTCGAATGAGGAATCCGAACAGTTTATAAAGCAAATTAGTAGTAAAACAATGAAAAATATGTTTGTTACGCCCAAAGATATTGACGAATCAGTGAATCGTATGAGTAAGGTACTTGCCGATGCGTTTAATCAGCTATTCTATCCGATATAAAGGAATGAAAATGCAGAATAGGAATTCAAACATAAAATCTTCTTGAAAGGAATAAACTCTTAGAAGAGGAGAAGGCATATGAAGCTTACCAAAGTAACAAAATTTATGTTTATTATAATTTGGACAGGTATTTTTTTTGGAGCAGCCTGCCTGATTGTAAAAGGTAGAAATGTTTTAGACCTTGAAATTGGGGCATATGTAAAGAAACAATGGAGTCTTGATTTTATCCGTGAGAAGGCAACATTATATGAATACAATACGTATCCATATATCAGTGAAATTTTGAAAAACTGGGATCTTTTGGATGCTATAGAATGTAAAACAACGGCAGATGCGACTAGTGTAGTATTTCAGGAAGGGGATACAGAAATTGATTATTCACTGATTCAAGAAAATTCCGATTTTCCAATTATTACAGGTGAAAGTTATTACGAGGAAGATAGTGTAGAGGATGAAGATGTTAGTGCAATTGCAAAAACAAATCAATCGAAAATAAAGGAATTGAACAAAACCTTAGATGCTCAATATTTACTTCATAATTTTTATGTCGTTGATGCGACGACTTCTGCAGATACTAGTATTTTTAATGTAAAAAAGATGTTAAACAAAGATTTTTCAATGAAAAAAAGTGACAAGCCACAAATACTAATTTATCATACACATGGTGCTTCGGAAAGCTTTGTTGACAGTGAAAAAGGAAATAAGGACGAATCAGTTATAGGTGTAGGGGCTTATTTACAAGAAATTCTAGAAGAGAAATATGGGTATAACGTAATTCATGATGAAACACCATATGATATTGTGAATGGTGTTATTGATCGAAATAAAGCTTATAATCAGGCAGCAGTTGGGATAAAGAAGAATTTAGAAAAATATCCAACCATACTAGTTACCATTGATATACATCGAGATGGTGTGAGTGGAAAAGCAAAGAAACTTACAACTGTAAATGGAAAGAAAACGGCTAAAATCATGTTATTTAATGGCCTCAGCCGTACAAAAAATGGGGCAGTTAAAGAACTGAAAAATCCAAACCTTTTTGATAATTTATCATTTTCGCTGCAACTTAAATTAGCGGCGATGGAGAAGTACCCTAATTTTACAACACCAAACTATTTAAAGGGCTATCGCTACAATTTGCATCTTGTAAGTCGTTCGTTACTCATTGAGCTTGGAAATCAAAATAATACACTGAAGGAAGCAAAAAATGCAATGGAACCTTTGGCTGACATCCTAAATCAAGTGCTTGAATGAAAGTGAAAGCTATGATATACTCGTATGAGTATTATACATGGAATAGGAGAAAAGAATGTCAGGAATGGATCAAAGTAAAATTCGTAATTTTTGTATTATTGCGCATATTGATCATGGTAAATCAACCTTAGCGGATCGAATTATTGAAAGAACTGGATTACTTACCAGTCGGGAGATGCAGGCGCAGGTACTTGATAATATGGAATTGGAACGAGAACGAGGAATTACGATTAAAGCCCAAACTGTTCGTACGGTATATAAAGCAAAAAATGGGCAAGAATATATATTTAATTTAATTGATACCCCTGGGCATGTTGACTTTAATTATGAAGTCTCTCGAAGTCTTGCAGCCTGCGAAGGAGCTATTTTGGTTGTGGATGCAGCGCAGGGAATCGAAGCCCAGACGCTAGCAAATTGTTATTTAGCATTGGATCATAACTTGGAAATTATGCCAGTGATTAATAAAATAGATTTGCCGAGTGCTGAGCCGGAACGGGTGAAAAATGAGATTGAAGATGTTATTGGACTCGAGGCGCAAAACGCTCCTTTAATATCGGCCAAAAATGGTATTAATATAGAAGAGGTATTAGAGCAGATTGTTGTAAAAATTCCAGCACCAAGGGGTAAGGAGAGTGAACCTCTAAAGGCATTGGTTTTTGATTCGATTTATGATTCATACAAAGGTGTTATTGTATTTTGTCGTATTTTTGATGGAAAAATAAAAAAAGGGACAAAGATGAAAACAATAGCAACTGGTGCAATGGAAGAGGTTGTAGAAGTTGGAACGTTTGGTGCAGGGCAGTTTATCCCATGTGAGGAGTTATCCGCAGGCATGGTAGGCTATGTTACAGCAAGTTTAAAGAATGTAAAGGATACAAGGGTTGGAGATACCATTACTGATGCAAATAATCCTTGTAAGGAGGCATTACCAGGGTATAAGAAGGTAAATCCGATGGTGTATTGTGGATTGTATCCAGCGGATGGTGCAAAATATGGAGATTTGAGGGATGCACTTGAAAAACTTCAGCTCAATGATGCTTCACTTCAATTTGAAGCAGAAACTTCAATTGCGCTAGGTTTTGGGTTTCGTTGCGGATTTCTAGGCTTGCTTCATCTTGAAATCATACAAGAGCGCTTGGAGCGAGAGTATAATCTTGATTTAGTTACAACAGCGCCAAGTGTTATTTATAAAATATATAAAACGAATGGAGAGGTTATAGATTTAACCAATCCAAGTAATTTGCCAGATTTGTCTTTAATTGAACATATGGAAGAACCAATGGTAAGTGCCGAAATTATGGTAACCACAGAATTTGTTGGACCAATTATGACACTTTGTCAAGAGCGACGTGGTGTTTATCTTGGTATGGAGTATATGGAACAAACACGAGCATTATTGAGATATAATTTACCATTGAATGAAATAATTTATGATTTTTTTGATGCATTAAAATCTCGATCTAGGGGATATGCGTCTTTTGATTATGAAATGAAAGGGTACGAGCCAGCAAACTTAGTAAAATTGGATATTTTAATCAACAAAGAGTCGGTTGATGCACTTTCGTTTATTATTCATGCAGATACAGCGTATGAACGTGGTCGGAAAATGTGTGAAAAATTAAAGCAAGAAATCCCAAGACAGTTATTTGAAATTCCAATTCAGTCCGCAATTGGAGCAAAAGTAATTGCTCGAGAAACGGTAAAAGCGATGCGGAAAGATGTATTGGCAAAATGCTATGGCGGCGATATTTCACGTAAGAGAAAACTGTTGGAAAAGCAAAAAGAAGGCAAGAAGAGAATGCGTCAAGTTGGAAATGTAGAAATTCCACAAAAGGCATTCATGAGCGTGCTTAAATTGGATGATGATTAATGAATATAAAAAAAGACCTACAACTATATATCCACATTCCCTTTTGTATTAAGAAGTGTAAGTATTGTGATTTTGTATCTTCACCGGAGAAAAAAGAGGTGATTGATGCATATTATCAAAATTTGCTTATGGAAATCGAACGTTATGGTGATGGGAGTTATCCGATAGGAGACTACATGGTAAAGACCATATTTATTGGAGGAGGAACCCCTACTTCTATCGATGCTTCTTATATAAAAGGAATTATGGAGAAAGTAAAAGAGGTCTTTTCTTTTGCTTTAAAATCTGAAATAGAAATTACAATAGAAGCAAATCCCGGAACCTTAACAAGAGAAAAGCTGATGGTGTATAAACGGTTGGGTATTAATCGATTGAGTATAGGACTTCAATCTGCAAACAATCAGGAATTAAATCTTCTAGGAAGAATCCATACATATGAGGAATTTTTGGATACCTATAAATTATGCAGATCTTGTGGATTTACTAACATCAATATTGATTTGATGTCAGCACTTCCGGGGCAAACGCTTGATTCATGGAATACCACACTTCGCTCTGTAATCGGACTAAATCCGGAACATATATCGGCATACAGTCTTATTATTGAGGAAGGAACGCCATTCTTTGATATCTACCAAACAAAAAAAGGGCAGTTACCAGATGAAGATATTGAGCGAGAAATGTATTATATGACACAAAAAGTTCTTCAAGAAGCAGGATACAAGAGGTATGAAATTTCAAACTATGCCAAAGAGGGGTATATGTGTCAGCATAATATAGGCTATTGGGAGAGAATACCATATATAGGCTTTGGCCTTTCTGCCGCCTCTTTATTTGAAAATACGCGGTTTGCAAACCCGTGTACGCATCAAGAATATGAACGTTTCGTTCGGGGAGAAACCCATTGGCAGCAAGTGGAATGCTTAGAAGAAAAGGAACAGATGGAAGAGTTTATGTTTTTAGGTCTTCGAAAAACAGCTGGGGTTCGAAAAATAGATTTTTTTCAATCTTTTCATATCTCAATGGAATCGATATATTCAGCTGTTATAAAGAAATTAGTAAACGATAAGCTCTTGGTGGAAACGCAGGAGAAAATTTTTCTTACTGAGCGGGGAATTGATGTCAGTAATTATGTGCTTGCTAAGTTTTTACTGGATTGAAAATAAAATAGATGATAAGAGTCGCTAAAACGACAGACGGGAGCAGTGTAAATGAATGAATAAAAAATTAATTTTTTTCGATATTGATGGAACCATATTAGGTGAAAAAAGCCGAAAAATCCTACCGAGTACAGTAGCAGCAATAAAAAAAGTAAGAGAAAATGGTCATTATGCGTTAATTAATACGGGAAGAACCAGTTATTTGATTGGCAAGGAGCTCTCGGAAGAAATTGGATTTGACGGATATTTATTAGGATGTGGAACTTCTATTTTGTTTCACGGAGAAGAGTTGATGCATCAAAGCATTGCGAAGGAAGTAACGGATGAGCTTATGAGAGAGTTGA
Source organism: Velocimicrobium sp. (assembly GCA_041821315.1). Taxonomy (GTDB): domain Bacteria; phylum Bacillota; class Clostridia; order Lachnospirales; family Lachnospiraceae; genus DIGJ01. The sequence continues at coordinate 394,591 of JBGUEO010000001.1, forward strand.
GGGCATGCAAGATTGATGCAGTGCTTGAAGGAGAGGAGGGAGATTATCGAGACGAATTTGAAAATATACATACGGATTTTTTTAAAACACTCCTCAATGAAACGGGTATTATCTATAAAAAATGGAGTGATCCAGATATGATTGTGGACAAGCTATTTGTATATACGGATGAAAATAGTAAGCTATCATATTTTAAAAATAAATTTTCACATCAATTTGATTTTATTGATCGTGAAATGGGATTTTGGGAAATTGTACCTGCAGGATTTTCAAAAGCGAGTGCTATTTCATATTTACTGGAGTACCTGGGAATGGATGTTAAGGATACAATTGCCATTGGAGATAGTAATAATGACATATCCATGCTTGCTTTTGCACATACTAGCATAGCTATGGGAAATGCAACTAAGGAAGTCCGAGATATGGCAACTTATATAACGACTGATGTTGATGAAAATGGAATCCAAAATGCATTAAAATGGCTTAATATTCTATAAATATCAAAAAAAATAACAAAATAATATTGACAAAGCATTTCAGAAGTGGTATTTTATGTCTAAAGATGTTAGCACTCCACAAAGCTGAGTGCTAACAGAATGAAAGAAGGGTTGCAAATGGATCTGGATGAACGAAAACTTAAAATATTGCAAGCGGTCGTTCGAAATTATTTAGAAACTGGTGAGCCTGTTGGTTCTCGGACTATATCAAAATATACGGATTTGAATTTAAGCTCTGCAACCATTCGAAACGAAATGTCTGATCTTGAAGAGCTAGGTTATATTATTCAACCCCATACATCAGCCGGACGTATTCCAACGGATAAGGGATATCGATTATATGTGGATCACATGGTGGTAGAAAAGATTCAGGAGATGGAAGACATTAAGAATAAGCTTGATAAGAAAGCCGATCGAATTGAATTACTTCTTCAACAAGTCGCTAAACTTTTGGCAGTAAATACCAATTATACATCAATGGTTTCAAAGCCGCATTATCGACATAAAAAAGTGAAATTCATTCAGCTCTCGGAAGTAGAGGAAGATCAATTACTAGCGGTAATTGTAATTGAAGGTAATATTGTTAAGAACAAGATTATTGGTTTGAATGTATCCTTAACAAAAGAAATGACATTAAAATTAAATATTGTTTTAAACACATTTTTACAAGGACTTGATTTAACCGAAATTAATATGGCTTTGATTCAGCAAATGAAAGAACAAGCTGGCGAATATAGCGAAGTAATTGGATGCATCCTAGATGCGATTGCAGAGGCAATTAGTGAAGAAGATAACTTGGAGATTTATACAAGTGGAGCAACTAATATTTTTAAATATCCAGAACTTAGTGATGCAAGTAAAGCAAGCGAGCTTTTATACACATTTGAAGAGAAGGAAGAACTTACAAAGTTAATTAATGATGCAAATGAATGGGATGATAATCAAAATCATGGTATTCAAGTATACATCGGAGATGAAGCACCTCTGCAGGTTATGAAAGATTGTTCTATGGTAACAGCTACTTATGAAATTGAAAAAGGCGTTTATGGAAAAATTGGAATTGTAGGACCTAAACGTATGGATTATGAAAAAGTAGTTGGAACTTTAAAAACTTTAATGGTTCAATTGGATGATATATTTAAAAATAAAACATAAGAAAGGCGGAATTGAAAGGTGCAAGAAAACGAGACAATGAAACAAGATGAAGAAGTTGCTGCGGAAGAATGTAGTAATGCCAAGGTAGAAGAAAATGTACAAGAGAGTCCGCAGCAAGTAGAAAACTCGGAAGAGAAAAAGGATCAGGAAGACTCTGAAAAAAAAGAAAAAAAAGGCTTTCGAAAGAAAAAAGATAAAAAAGATGAGCAAATCGAAGAGTTAAATGATAAGCTTATACGTACGATGGCAGAGTTTGATAATTTTCGTAAGCGTACAGAAAAAGAAAAAGTACAAATGTTTGAAATTGGGGCAAAAGACATTGTTGAAAAGATATTGCCAATCATTGATAATTTTGAACGTGGCTTAGGGTCAGTCCCAGATGATGAAAAAAATTCTGCATTTGTACAGGGAATTGAGCAGATTTATAAGCAGTTAATGTCAACGTTGGAATCTGCGGGAGTGGCACCAATCGAGGCAGTTGGGAAAGAATTTGATCCAAATTTGCATAATGCAGTTATGCATGCAGAGGATGAAGAGTTTGGCGAGAATATCGTCTCTGAAGAATTACAAAAAGGATATATGTATCGCGAATCCGTAGTAAGACACAGTATGGTAAAAGTAGTTAACTAACGAAATATTAAAAACAGGAGGAATTCATTATGAGTAAAATAATTGGAATTGACTTAGGTACAACAAATTCATGTGTAGCTGTTATGGAAGGTGGACAGCCGGTTGTAATCTCAAATACAGAAGGAGCAAGAACAACACCATCTGTTGTAGCATTTACAAAAACAGGAGAACGTTTAGTTGGTGAACCAGCAAAACGTCAGGCAGTAACGAATTCAGACAAAACAATTTCTTCCATTAAAAGACATATGGGTACTGATTTTAAAGTAGGAATTGATGATAAGAAATTTACACCTCAAGAAATTTCTGCTATGATTCTTCAGAAATTAAAAACAGATGCTGAAAGTTATCTTGGTGAAAAAGTGACAGAGGCAGTTATTACTGTTCCAGCATATTTTAACGATGCACAACGTCAGTCCACGAAAGATGCAGGTAAGATTGCTGGCTTAGATGTAAAACGTATTATTAATGAACCAACGGCAGCTGCATTGGCATATGGTCTTGATAATGAACATGAACAAAAAATTATGGTATATGATTTAGGAGGCGGTACATTTGATGTTTCCGTTATCGAAATTGGTGATGGTGTCATTGAAGTATTAGCAACTTCTGGTGATAATAGACTTGGTGGGGATGATTTTGATGAAAGAGTTACCCGCTATATGATTGATGAATTTAAAAAGGCAGAAGGTGTTGATTTATCTACCGATAAAATGGCATTACAGCGTTTAAAAGAAGCAGCTGAAAAAGCAAAGAAAGAGTTGTCATCCGCAACAACAACAAATATCAACCTTCCTTTTATTACTGCAACACAAGAAGGTCCAAAACATTTTGATATGAATTTGACAAGAGCAAAGTTTGATGAGTTGACTCATGATTTAGTGGAACGTACCGTTACACCGGTACAAAACGCATTAAGAGATGCTGGAATTACATCTTCTGAATTGGGTCAGGTTTTATTAGTTGGTGGTTCTACTCGTATTCCAGCTGTTCAAGATAAAGTAAAACAATTAACTGGAAAAGATCCATCTAAAAACTTAAATCCAGATGAATGTGTTGCATTAGGAGCATCCATTCAGGGCGGTAAATTAGCTGGAGATGCAGGTGCAGGGGATATACTTTTACTTGATGTAACTCCACTTTCTTTGTCTATTGAAACAATGGGTGGCGTAGCAACTCGTTTAATTGAACGAAATACAACAATTCCTACAAAGAAGAGTCAGATTTTCTCGACTGCTGCAGATAATCAGACTGCTGTTGATATTAATATTGTGCAAGGGGAAAGACAGTTTGCAAAAGATAATAAATCACTTGGTCAGTTCCGTCTAGATGGTATTCCACCAGCTAGAAGAGGTGTTCCTCAGATTGAAGTAACTTTTGATATTGATGCAAATGGTATTGTAAATGTATCAGCAAAGGATTTAGGAACTAGTAAAGAACAGCATATCACGATCACAGCTGGATCCAATATGTCAGATACTGATATTGACAAAGCAGTGAAAGAAGCTGCTGAATTTGAAGCACAAGATAAAAAGAGAAAAGACGCAATTGATACAAGAAATGATGCAGATTCTATGGTATTCCAGACAGAAAAAGCATTACAGGAAGTAGGAGACAAACTAAGTGCAGAAGAAAAAACTGGAGTAGAAGCAGATCTTGCACATTTGAAAGAATTAATTGAAAAATCGAATCCAGAAGTAATGTCAGATGGTGAAGTAGAAGATATTAAAGCTGCAAAAGAAAAATTAATGAATGATGCACAGGCTTTATTCCAAAAGGTATATGAACAAACACAGGGAGAGGGTGCTGGACCAGATATGGGAAATATGGATGGTCAGGCTACGCAGGAATCTTATGATAGTGATGTTGTAGATGGAGATTATCGCGAAGTATAGAAATAGGTGCTCATCACAAAAAATAAAATATCCCCCGCTCTTTGGCGGGGGAAATTGTGATATAAAAGTAGAAATGTAAGACTGGAGAATCAAAATTATGGCTGAGAGTAAAAGAGATTATTACGAAGTGCTTAGTGTAGCAAAAACTGCTACAGATGATGAAATAAAAAAAGCATATAGAGCATTAGCAAAAAAATATCATCCGGATATGAATCCAGGTGATGCAGAGGCTGAGCGGAAGTTTAAAGAAGCTTCCGAAGCGTATGCTGTTTTAAGCGATGCAGATAAAAGAAGACAGTATGACCAGTTTGGTCATTCGGCGTTCGAAAATGGTGGAGCTGGAGCCGGCGGCTTTGATTTCTCTGGTATGGATATGGGTGATATATTCGGTGATATATTTGGTGATTTATTTGGCGGCGGTGGTGGTGGCCGTACAAGAAGAACCAATAATGGACCAATGAAAGGAAACAATATACGTGCATCGGTACGAATTACGTTTGAAGAAGCTTGTTTTGGTGTGGAAAAACATTTAGAACTTAATTTGAAAGATGCATGCAATACCTGTCATGGAAGTGGAGCAAAACCAGGAAGTTCACCAGAAATTTGCCCAAAATGTGGTGGTAAAGGTCAAGTTGTATTTACACAACAATCATTATTTGGAATGGTTCGAAATGTACAAACTTGTCCAGATTGTCGTGGAACTGGTAAAATAATAAAAGAAAAATGCTCAGATTGTTATGGTACGGGATATGTTACAAATAAGAAAAAAATCACAATTACAATTCCTGCTGGTATTGACAATGGTCAAAGCGTTCGTATTCGCGAAAAGGGTGAACCAGGACTCAATGGTGGACCTAGAGGTGATTTATTAGTTGAAGTCAATGTAAGTCGTCATCCAATTTTGCAGCGCCAGGAGTATGATATTTTTTCAACTGCTCCAATCTCTTATGCGCAAGCGGTTCTTGGAGGAGAAGTTAAAATTACGACTGTTGACGGAGATGTTATGTATATGGTTAAGCCAGGAACGCAAACGGATACAAAAGTAAGGCTTCGTGGTAAAGGTGTTCCAACCTTACGGAATAAATCTGTCCGAGGCGATCACTATGTTACTTTAGTCGTTCAAGTTCCAACTGGATTAAACCATGAACAAAAAGAACTATTAAAAGCATTTGATCAGGCAATGACAGGGAAAAAAGGCGCAGACGAGATAAAAGAAGAAGTAAAAGAGGAAGTAGAACACGGAAAAGGGAAAAAGAAATTCAAAGATAAACTGAATGAATTTTTTGAGTAATAAGAGTGCGACAACGAAAAATACGTTGTCGTATTTTTTTATTGTGAGAAAACTGAAATAGGACAAATGTCCCTTTAAAAATTTGTCCAATAAGACTATAATCTAAGGTATTAACTGGAGAAACTAGTTAAAATTAACAATAATATGAGGGAGACAAAAGGTATGAAAAACGTATTTAGAAAAACCTTAGCAATGGTAAGCGCAGTAGCTATGATTGCAGCTAGCACAAGCATGACAGCACTCGCCAAAGAAACGGTAACTGCAGCATCTACTGGTGATGTAACAATTCAGGTTCTTGCGACAAGCGATGTGCATGGAAAATTTCTTCCATATGATTATGCATTGAATGCGGCATCTACGTCTGGAAGTATGGCGCAGATTTCAACGGTAGTAAATGGGTTACGTAAAGAAAATGCAAATACGATTCTTATTGATACAGGGGATGCAATTCAGGGGAATTCGGCGGAATTATTTCTAGATGAGAAAACGCATCCAATGATTGCGGCCATGAACTTGATGAAATATGATGTGTTTGTTGCTGGTAATCATGAATTTAACTATGGAATTCCAACACTTCAAAAAATAGTGAAACAGCAAAATGCTAAAGTACTATTTGGCAATGTTTACACCAAAAAAGGGAAAAATCTTGCAGATGCATATACTATTATTGAAAAAGATGGAGTAAAGATTGGCATTATTGGTATGGTTACTCCTAATATTACAAGATGGGATAGCGAAAATCTAAAGAACTATAAGGTTACCGATCCAGTTGAGGAAACCAAAAAAGTGATTGCTGAAATTAAAGATAAAGTGGATGTTATCATTGCAGCAGAGCATATGGGTGAAAGCAATGAATATGATGTAGCAGATTCAGGTGTGATTGATCTAGCCAACGCTTGTCCTGATATCGACCTCATTATTGCTGCACATGAGCACAAAGGGGTAGAAGGTGTAAAACACAATGGCGTATTAACCGTTGAAAATAAAAGCGATGGAGCTACGGTTGTACAGGTTAATATTACCTTGAGTAAAAAAGCAGATGGAACCTATGAAGTTAAAAATAAAGAGTCAAAACTTATCTCAACTGCAACTTATGATCCAGATGAAGCACTTGTAAAAGGGTTGGATTCTTACAATAGTAAAGCAATCAAAGATGCAAATCAGGTAATTGGTAAATTAAAAGGTGGAAATCTTGTAGATGCAGATGAAATTACAGGAATACCACAGTCTCAGATAGCAGAAAGTGCTATGATTAATCTGATTAATGAAGTTCAGATGTACTATACAGGTGCAGATGTGTCTGCTGCAGCAGCTTTCAATAGTGCAGCAAATATGTATGAAGGTAATATTAAAAAATGCGATACGGCATTGATTTATAAGTATACCAATACATTATATAAAATGCAGATGACTGGGACACAATTGAAGAAATTCATGGAGTGGTCAGCAAGCTATTATAACACATATAAAACTGGAGACTTAACACTTTCTTTTAATCCAGATATACGTGGATATAATTATGATATGTTCAGTGGTATTTCATATGATGTAAATGTATCAAAACCAGTTGGAAGTAGAATCGAAAATGTTAAAAAAGCAGATGGAACAAAGTTAAAGAACTCAGATGTATTAGTAGTAGCAGTAAATAATTATCGTGCAAGTTCTCAATTGTTAACTTATGGACCTATTTTTAAAGAAGGAGAAAAACTTCCAGTTGTATTAGAAAAAGATGTAGCTGGAAATATTGGTGGTGTTCGCGAGTTAATTGGTGATTATATTAAAAACGTAAAACACGGTGTTATTTCACCAAAGCTTTCTAAAAATTGGAAAGTCACAGGGACAAATTGGGACAAACAAGAACATGCAGCAGTCACTGATTTGGTGTCGGCTGGTTTGCTTGCTATTCCAACGTCTGAAGATGGAAGAACTCCAAATGTATTGGCAGTCACAGAAGATGACTTAAAAGGAATTGCAACGGTATCAAAATCATTGCAAAACCTTTATGTTGAAGGAACAACCGGTAGTACATCTAGCATGAGATTGGTTGGGGATGCAAGTGTTGTTAAAGGCGCAACCTATACATCGAGTGATGCTGCGGTGGTTACAGTGGATGAAACTGGAAAATTAGAAGCTAAAACGACAGGGAAAGCAACAATTAATACAACGCTTGTGCTAGCAGATGGCTCAAAGCAAACAATAGAAACTCCAGTTCTTGTAAATAAAGCAAGTGTTAAATTAGTAAAAACAACCAAAGCGTTAAAGAAAGGCAAAAAAGCATCCTTTAAAGTTGAAGTTTGTGGATATAATGATTCCGACATTACTTGGACGACTAGTAAAAAATCGGTAGCAAGCGTTTCAAAAACAAGCAGTAAAAAAGTAATTAAAGTTGTTGGAAAGAAAGCTGGAAAAGCAAAAATAAGCGTAACAGTGGCAGGAAATACGAAATCCGTAACCGTTCGAGTAAAGTAGTAGGTTGCAAATTCTGATTTAGGAGAGCAACGGGCGCGGAAAAAATTGAGATAATTACGCAAAAAAGATGTTTTGTATGTATATGTATTTGAATCAAAAGAGGAACGGCTGCTAGAAAATCAAGCGCATGTGCATTGCGTAAAACCTCAGATATATCTAAAATTGACTCTTAGGGGAGCCAATTTTAGATTGAGTTTTTACTACATATGCTCAAATGATTTTCTAGCAGCCATTCCCCTTTTGATTCAACTGTAAGGTATTGGAGCATCTTTTTTTGCTGATTTTCTAAGACGTTCCGCTGTTATTTTAACCATAAATGCAGAATTTATCGGGGGAGGGTAAGTCGTTTTTCAAGGACTACGATAATTACAAATTTTGTACCTGACGATTGAAATGGACAGCGGAAGTTTTTCAAGCGTCAGCAAAAACACTTCGATTACATACAACTCTGACAGAAAAATAGGAAGTCGGGGACAGTCATTTTAGCATACGAAGCTGAAACTCTAACGACAATTTACTCCCACACGAGTAAATTGTCGTTGCTTTGAGGTTCTGCATAGTGTTTATGCGCTTGATTGTTCTCGGCTTCCTACTTTTCTGTCAGAGTGTAACAATACCTACCCCTGTTTTTGTGTCCGTCCCCCAAAATCCCTCCGCGTTCATTGACCAGTTAAACCAGAATTTAGTTGAATAAACCAACGGTGTTATATTATAATGGGATATATGAGAATTTGTTTGATTAGAAAGGAAATAAAATCGATGAAATGGATGAAGGTTGCAATAAATACAACAACAGAGGCAGTTGATTTAATTAGTAATTTATTTGATGAATTAGGATTAGAAGGAATTCAAATTGAAGATAGAATTCCATTGAGTGAAGAAGATAAAGCGGCAATGTACATTGATATTTTACCAGAACTTGGACCAGATGATGGAAAAGCAATTGTTAGTACTTATGTAAATTTTGACACGAATATGGATCAATTAGCCGTTGATATCAAAGAGGGACTTACTGAAATTTCTCAATTTGTAAATATTGGAGAAGGAAGTATCACGATGGAAGAGAGGGATGACGAAGATTGGATTAATAATTGGAAAGCCTTTTTTAAGCCATTTCGCGTTGCGAGTGATATTGTGATTAAACCAACTTGGGAAGTACTTAATGATAGGAAGGAAGACGATATTGTAATTGAAATTGATCCTGGAACAGCCTTTGGGACTGGATCACATGAAACGACGAAGCTTTGTATTCAAGGACTTCGAACATATATTACGAGTGAAACAAAAATGCTAGATGTAGGTTGTGGAAGTGGTATTTTATCGATTATAGGAATAAAGTTAGGTGCAAAGTATGCGGTTGGTACGGATATTGATCCTGCAGCATTGAAGGCAACGTATGAAAATGTAGAAGTAAATAGCATTACCCAAGCACAGTTTTGTGCACATGCAGGTAATATTATATCGGACGAAGTGCTACAACAAACGATTGGATTTAATTCATATGATATTGTAGTTGCCAACATATTAGCAGATGTAATTATTCCATTATCGGCAGAAATTGGACAACATATGAAGCCAGGTGGATTATTTATTTCATCTGGAATTATCGATATGAAAAAAGAAGAAGTGCGAATTGCAATTTTAAAAAATGGGTTTGATATCTTAGAGGAGAATGAAATGGGAGACTGGGTATCGTTTGTCGCAAAAAAACCGCTTTGATAAGTGGGAATTTCTCGAAATTCAGATAAGGAGATGAAGAGATGACATTGCAGCAGTTAAAATATGTAGTAACCGTTGCACAAAAGGGGACAATCAGCGAGGCAGCAAAAGAGTTATTTGTCTCCCAGCCAAGTCTGACAAATGCAATAAAAGAGCTTGAACATGAGATGCAGATTACCATCTTCAGCCGCACCAATAAGGGCGTGATGGTATCCAATGAAGGAGATGAATTTCTAGCTTATGCAAGGCAGGTGCTAGAGCAGGCAAATCTTTTAGAAGAAAAGTATTTAAGTGTTAAAAAGCAACGAACTAGATTTTCGGTATCTACCCAGCACTATTCCTTTGCAGTAAATGCATTTGTGGATGTAATCCGTAAATTTGGTGGCAGCCAATATGATTTTACTCTTCGGGAAACGCAGACCTATGAAATTATCGATGATGTAAATCGTTTAAAAAGTGAAATTGGAATTCTATATACTTCCTCCAAAAATGAAAAAGTGATTGGAAAGCTGATCAAGCAAAATGAGTTAGAATGGGAAGAACTCTTTGTAGCTAAACCGCATGTTTTCATTAGTTCGAGACATCCCCTTGCAAAAAATGAAAAAATTACACTGGAAGAGTTAGAAGAGTACCCCTACCTTTCTTTTGAACAGGGTGAGTACAATTCCTTTTATTTTTCAGAGGAGATACTAAGTACCTTAGACCGAAATAAAAATATAAAGGTAAGAGACAGAGCAACCCTTTTTAATCTTGCCATCGGATTGAATGGATATACCGTTAGTACAGGAATAATCAATAAGGAATTAAATGGAGAAAATATCATAGCAAAACCCCTTATGGTGGAGGAGAGTATGAGTATTGGAACCATAAAGCAAAAAAAAATGCCTCTTAGCAGATATGGAAAGGCATATATCGAGGCATTGAAATGGCATGTTTCCGTTTCGACTTCTGATCTAATGTAAAAATAGAAACATTCGTTTGATATAGCTTAGAACTATATGAAGCAAAAAATAATGGAAGAAATCAAACGAAGTATTAAACATGAATATGTAATGATATTATGAATGGAATAACGAGTACAAGGGTGGATTGGAATGGAAAAAAAGTTTAAGATAAAGATTAATATTTTAATTGTAGCAACTATTTTGACGGGGTTTTTATGTATATGCGTAATGAGTTCTGTGACGTATAATAGGATCATTCGGGATGATATAAAAAATATATCAAAGCTTACCTCGACCAACATATATTCGGATATCAATAATGAATTAACAAAACCCATTTTTGTATCTTTGACTATGGCAAATGATAGTTTTTTGAAGACCTGGTTACGAGATGAAGAAACAATGGTTGATTCCAAGAAGCATGAGCAAAAGCTGCTTGACTATTTAAATGGTATTCGAGAAAAATATAATTACGAATCGGTATTTTTAGTATCCAATAAAACGAATAACTACTATTATTATAATGGGATTAATAAAGTAATCAGCAATCAAAACGAACATGACCAGTGGTATTATGATTTTTTGAACACTAAAAAGTTGTATGATTTGGAAATTGACACCGATGAAGCCAATGAAAACAGGTGGTCTATCTTTATTAACTGTCGTATTGAAGACGAAGATGGAAATTTGTTAGGGGTAACCGGCGTAGGGTTAGAACTGAATCAAGTACAAGAACTTCTTGAATCTTTTGGAAAAGATTTTGATTTGGAAGCAATGCTGTTTGACAAAGAAGGAAATGTTTTAATAGACTCTGATTATGAATGGAAGAAAAGAAATGTATTTGATATACCAGTTTTGAAAGAAAATAAGCAAGTACTACTAAATAATTACTATACACTCGACGTCTATAATTATAAAGACAAAGAGTCTAGTGGCTACGTGATTACTCGTTATATTGATGATTTAGATTGGTATTTGTTAATAAAAAAGGATACTACCATTTTGGTGGATACCCTTGAAGAACAGATACTCAAAGAATTTTTCATTATTATTCCAGTTATTTTATGTGTTTTATGGATTGTATTGCGTTTAATGAAGCGAAATGATTCAAAATTAATGAAGCTTGCGAAGATAGACCCACTTACTGATATGCTTAACCGACGTGGATTTAATGAGGCGTTGGAATATATGTTAACCAATAGTCAAAGATCTTTTTATGTATTTGTACTAGATATTGATCATTTTAAAACAATCAACGATTCCTATGGTCATTTAATTGGAGACAAAATTATTAAATTGGTTGGAAGTATCGTACAGGAACATCTATCGAAACATGGGATATTGGCACGGTGGGGTGGAGACGAGTTTACTGGGTACATATATGGAGAGGAAGAAGAAGTAATTCGTATCGTAGACGCTATATTTGCAGCAATGAATCAAGATGTTAAACTAAAGGAATATCAGTTGACAAGTAGCCTAGGTTTAACTAGTTTTCAAAAAATCGATACCGTTGATACGATTCTATGCCGTGCGGATCAAGCCTTGTATGAGGCAAAGATGCAGGGGAGAAACCGATATGTAATAAAATAATTTATACTAGTTTTCATTGCTATAGATATTTTATAAGAACAGATTTGATAATTTTTATGGAGGTTCGTTGGAAACGGACAGAAATGGAAAGAATTTGACTTTTTGCAACAAAGATGATATTATGACATTTGCTGTGTGGCGTTATCCATTGTGATAACATTAGAACGTGAGGAATTAAAATGCATTGCTTTTATATTGATAGGGGACAAATTGAGGGAGAATTGATTCACATTGTCGGGGATGATGTGAATCATATCAAGAATGTTCTTCGGATGAATGTGGGAGAAAAACTGCTTTTATGTGACAAAGAAGGTCAGTTTTATACATGTACCATTAATAAGATAGATGGTTTTAATATTGAAACTAAAATCATTTCTACAAAGAGAGCAGAAACAGAACTTTCTTCGAAGATATATCTTTTTCAAGGACTTCCGAAAAAAGATAAGATGGAATTAATCATTCAAAAAGCAGTCGAATTGGGTGTTTATGAAGTGATTCCAGTAGCAACCAAGTATTGTGTTGTAAAAATAGAAGATCCTAAAAAGGAAATTAGGAAATTAGAACGCTGGCAGTCAATTAGTGAAGCAGCGGCAAAACAGTCTGGAAGAGGCATAATTCCTAGGGTTCATGAAATTATGAATTTTCATGATGCAATTGGAATGGCTAAAAATCTTGGAGGATGTATTATTCCGTATGAACAATCAGAAGGAATGACTGCGTCAAAAGATGCAATTGACCGAGTCTGCAAAGAGGGGACGATTGGTGTTTTCATCGGACCAGAAGGTGGCTTTTCAAACGAGGAAATAAGTTGTGCATTGGAATCGTTTATACAACCTATTAGTTTGGGGAAAAGAATTCTTCGTACGGAAACGGCTGGTCTTACAACATTATCGTTACTTATGTTTGAAGTCGAACGAAACGGTGAAGAATGAAAGGTGAATATAAATGGAACTCAGAGCTTATCTAGATAATAGTGCAACGACAAAACCTTTTGATGAAGTGAAAGAAATCATGATGCGTACGTTAGAGGTTGATTTTGGAAATCCTTCTTCTCTACATAAAAAAGGTGTAGAGGCGGAATGCTATATTAAAGAAGCAAGGAAAATTATTGCACAATCATTGAAGGTTATGGAAAAAGAGATTATATTTACATCAGGAGGCACAGAGTCTAATAATACTGCATTAATCGGAACGGCTTTGGCAAATAAGAGAAATGGGAATCATATCATTACGACGAGAATTGAGCATCCGTCCGTGTATAATCCACTCATTTACCTGGAAGAGATGGGATTTGAAGTGACCTATCTTAATGTAGATAAAAATGGGCAGATTGATTTGCAGGAACTGCTTGATGCTGTAAAAGACACAACAATTCTTGTTTCTGTGATGTATGTGAATAACGAAATCGGTTCAATACTGGACTTAGAAACTATTTCTCGTATTATGAAAGAAAAAAATAGACGGATATTATTTCATGTAGATGCTATTCAGGCATATGGAAAATTTCGTATTTATCCCAATAAAATGTCGATTGATTTGTTATCTGTTAGCGCACATAAGATTCATGGACCAAAAGGAATTGGTTTTCTTTATATAAAAGATAAGACAAAGATAAAGCCATTGCTGTATGGTGGTGAACAGCAAAAGGGAATGCGTTCAGGGACAGAAAATGTTCCCGGAATTGCAGGTTTAGCAACTGCTGTGAAAAAAATATATGAAGACCACGAAAAAAAAATAAAAAAAATGTATGAATTGAAGCAATATTTTGTAGAAGAAGTAGAAAAGATTGATGGATCTTATATTAATGGAATGAATGGTGTTTTACTTGAACAAACAGCACCGCATATCATTAGTGTAAGTTTTTCAGATGTGCGTAGTGAAGTATTATTACATGCACTTTCTGAAAAAGGAATATGTGTATCTGCTGGTTCTGCTTGTGCCTCAAATCATCCAAACATTAGTGGAACGTTAAAGGCAATTGGAGTAAAGAAAGAGTTGCTTGATAATACGATTCGAGTGAGTCTATCAGAAATGACCACCATAGAAGAATTGACGATTACAATTGAAGCACTAAAGGAAATACTTCCAACCCTTCGTCGATATACAAGACATTGATAAATGAGAAAGAAAGAGGAAAAAATATGTTTCAAGCATTTTTAATAAAATACGCTGAAATTGGAATTAAAGGTAAGAATCGCTATATCTTTGAAAATGCCTTGCGTGATCAAATCAAATTTGCCCTAAAAGATGTGGAAGGGGAATTTGAAGTTACAAAGGAGCAAGGAAGAGTTTATGTAGAAGCAAAGGGATTTTTTGACTATGACGAGACCTTGGATGCTTTAAAAAGAGTGTTTGGAGTGGCACAAATTTGTCCTACGGTACTTGTGGAAGCATGTGACTGGGAAAGTCTAACCAAAGCTTGCAAGGCATATGTGAATAAGGTGTATGGAAACAAAAAAATGACATTTAAAGTGCAGGCAAAACGTGCCGATAAAAACTATCCTCGTACATCACCAGAAATATGTGCAGACATGGGATCTTACTTATTGGACGAATTTGATAATTTGACCGTAGATGTGCATCATCCAGATATATTTTTAAATGTTGAAGTGCGAAGTAAATCATATATTTATAGCCAGTGTATTCCTGGACCTGGTGGTATGCCAGTTGGAACAAATGGGAAAGCGATGCTTTTACTATCAGGTGGAATTGACAGCCCTGTGGCAGGTTATATGGTAGCAAAACGAGGGGTTACAATTGAAGCAACCTATTTTGATGCACCACCGTATACAAGTGAACGAGCCAAACAAAAAGTAGTTGATCTTGCAAAGTTAGTGGCAAGATATGCAGGACCGATTCGATTACATGTGGTAAATTTTACAGAGATTCAGTTATACATTTATGATAAATGTCCACATGAGGAATTAACTATTATTATGAGACGTTATATGATGCGAATTGCGGAACGTATTGCAGAAGAGAATGGATGTCTTGGATTAGTTACTGGTGAGAGTATTGGTCAAGTAGCGAGTCAGACATTACATAGCCTAGCTTCAACAAATGAAGTATGTTCTCTGCCGGTTTATCGTCCGGTTATCGGATTTGATAAACAAGATATTGTAGATATTGCTGAGAAAATAAATACGTATGAAACTTCCATTCAACCATATGAGGATTGTTGTACTATTTTTGTGGCAAAACATCCGGTAACAAAACCAAATCGAAAAGTGATTCGATGTTCGGAACGAAATCTGGAAGAAAAGATCGAGAGCATGATAGAAGAGGCAATACAAACGGTTGAAGTGATGGTGTGTGATTAAATAAAAAAATGCAAGCATTGTTCCTTAGAACATGCTTGCAAAAATTCATTTGATATAACGATAATTATTTTACGATATAAGGAGCCAAGAGTTCAAGAATTTCTTCGGATTTATCTTCGCTATGAATGCTTAAATCGATTGGTTTTGACAGATCTAATGAAAAGATACCCATGATAGATTTTGCATCAATTACATATCTTCCGGAAACCAAATCAAAGTCTGTATCAAACTTTGTTACATCGTTTACAAAAGATTTTACCTTATCAATAGAGTTTAGTGAAATTTTTACGGTTTTCATATTTCGTAATCCTCCTTATTATTTAGTTTTAGGAAGTAGCTATTACCTCTTACTACTACTTTTATATGTTAACGTTTCGTCTTTTAAAAGTCAATGTACAAAGTAGATAAAAAACATAATAAAAATAGGGGAAAAAGTAGATTTTACAATAGAGATAGAAAGGAAGAATGTAATGAAATCAGTAGCATTTTTAACGTTGGGATGTAAGGTTAATTCATATGAGACCAATGGAATGGAAAGACTGTTTCAGGATTTCGGATATGAAATAAAAGATTTTTCAGAAAAAGCAGATGTATATGTTATTAATACATGCACAGTCACAAATATGGCGGATCGCAAATCAAGACAGATGATTCATAAAGCAACAAGGATAAACCCGGATGCAATTGTAGTTGCAGTGGGCTGCTATGTACAAGCAGCAAGAGAAGAATTAGAAAAAGATCAAGCAATCAATCTGATTATTGGAAATAATCAAAAGACTAAAATTGTTGAATTAGTAGAAGAATATTTGCTAAACCATACTGAAATATCTTGTGTGGAAGAAATGAAAAATTTCAATGAATTTGAAGAAATTGCGATTAAAGAAGTGAAGGAAAAAACAAGAGCCTATATTAAGGTTCAAGATGGATGTAATCAATTTTGTTCGTATTGTATTATACCATTTGTACGAGGTAAGATTCGGAGTCGTAAGGCAGAGGATATTTTGAAAGAGGTAACGCTATTAGCAAACAATGGATATCAAGAAGTTGTTCTTACAGGAATTCACTTATCTTCGTATGGAGTTGATTTGCAAGGTGAAAATGATTTTGTGAAATTGCAAGGAGATCCTTTAGCAGAAATAATTCAAAAAGTCAGTGAGGTAGAGGGAATAAAGCGAATTCGTCTCGGATCGTTGGAACCTAGGATTATTACAGAGAAATTCGTAGAACGTCTTGCAAGTATTCATAAATTATGTCCGCATTTTCATTTGTCCCTACAAAGTGGATGTGATGAAACACTTGCGCGTATGAACCGAAAGTATACCGCGTCTGCGTATTTAGATAAATGTAATATATTAAGAAAGTATTTTGTACAACCAGCGATTACCACTGATATTATTGTTGGATTTCCGTATGAGAGCAATGAAGAATTTGAACAAACGGAAGAATTTATGAAACAAATAGCATTTTCTGATGTTCACATTTTTAAATATTCGAAACGTCAAGGAACAAAGGCCGCAAAGATGGATGGACAAGTTGATGAATTAATTAAAACGGAGCGAAGCAATCGGCTGATAAACTTAGGCAAACAGTTAAAGAGAACCTATGAACAGCAATTTATTGGAACTTTACAATGGGTATTATTTGAAGAAAAAATAATGCTGCTAGATGGGGAAGATGGAAGCGAAAAAGAGTACTGGGTTGGATATAATGAGCGTTATTTAAAAATAATATGTCAGGTTCAAACGGATGATGAAAGGAAGCATAATTGCTTCGAACAAGTACATTTAATGAAAGAGAGAGACGATGGAATTATTCTTTCGTCATGCAATTAACGTTTAGACTTGTGTTTTTTGGTAAATTATATTAAAATTGTAATATCGTATAACATCGGATTGAAAAAGGAAGTAAAGGATGTGAAAAAATGCAGGAAATAAATAATACACAATATTTTAAAGTGCAGAAAGAACAAGAGATAGAAGTAAAGGACATCATAGCATCTGTATATGAAGCGTTAACGGAGAAAGGATATAATCCGGTCAACCAAATTGTGGGTTATGTTATGTCCGGCGATCCAACCTATATTACCAGTCATAAAGGAGCTAGAAGCCTAATTATGAAGGCAGAGCGTGATGAAATTATTGAGGAACTACTGGAAGATTATATCAACCGCAACTTAAAATAAGTTGGTTAGGAGTTAGAGATTGAGAATTATGGGTTTGGATTATGGTTCTGTAACGATGGGAGTTGCAATCAGTGATCCTTTGAAAATTACGGCACAAGGAATCGAAGTAATCCGTAGAAAAGAAGAAAATAAATTGCGTCAGACACTTAGTCGAATTGAGCAATTAATTAAAGAATATGAAATAGAAAAAATTGTACTTGGTTATCCTAAAAATATGAACAACAGTATCGGCGAGAGAGCATTAAAATCAGAAGAATTGAAGGCTACAATTGAGAGAAGAACTGGTCTTATAGTAGTTTTATGGGATGAACGACTCACAACGGTATCTGCTAATCAAGCAATGATTGAGGGAAATGTAAGACGAGAGAAAAGAGCACAAGTTGTTGATATGGTGGCAGCTACGTTTATATTACAAAGTTATTTAGATTGGTTACCAAATGAGTAGCACTTTAATGCAAAAAAGGTAACTTTATGAAAGCCAAGGGCTTAGGAGGTCATAATGGAAGATGGTAAGATTATATTTACTACAGAAGACGGCGAGGAAATCGCATTTTATATACTAGAAGAGACAACAATATCTGGGGATAGTTATCTATTGGTTACGGATTCCACGGAAGAAGAAGCGGAAGCACTTATTTTAAAAGAATTAAAAGGTGATAATGACGAAGAATCAATCTACGATGTCGTAGAGGATGAACAAGAATTGAAAGCAATTTCAAAAGTATTTGAAGAGCTTTTAGAAGATATAGATATAAATATGTAAATCAATTATGGAAAAAAATGTGCGAGCTTTTCGTATGTATTAAAATATACAATTAAAAGGGTGAACGGTATGACGGAAGACCAAAACTATTTTAAGCAGAAGTTGAAGGACAATGGATTAAAAGTAACAAATCAAAGAATTGCTGTGCTGGAGATTTTTAGAGAACATTCGGGATCTCATCTTTCAGTAGAGGAAATCTATGATTTTGTAAAAAAAGATTATCCGGAAATAGGACTAGCAACTGTATACCGTACCGTTCAACTCTTATCGGAATTAGAGTTAATTGATAAGGTTAATCTAGATGAAGGATATGTTCGATATGAAATTGGAATGATGGATGGACAAAAAGCACATCACCATCATCATTTAATATGCTTAAGTTGTGGGAAGGTATTTGCTTTTGGAGAAGATATGTTAGATTCTCTAGAAGAACATATCAATCAAACACAAGGCTTTCGAGTCGTCAATCACGAGGTGAAATTGTTTGGTTACTGTAAGAAATGTAGTGAAAAACAAAATAAAAATGTATAACTTAGTACGCATAAAGTAAAAACGCACATAATCCATGCTAAAAAATTTGGAGGTGCAATTATTTGAAAAAAGCGAAAGAAGTAACAGACGCAGGGGTAAAAATTATTCCCTTGGGTGGACTTGAGCAAATTGGTATGAACATTACCGCATTTGAGTTTGGTGAAAGTATTATTGTAGTAGATTGTGGGTTATCATTTCCAGAAGATGAAATGTTAGGAATTGATTTAGTAATTCCAGATGTAACGTATTTAAAAGATAATATAGATAAGGTAAAAGGTTTTGTTATTACACATGGTCATGAAGACCATATAGGAGGCTTACCTTATGTAATGAAAGAGCTGAGCGCTCCGATTTATGCAACAAAACTTACAATGGGAATTATAGAAAATAAATTTAAAGAACATGATTTATTAAAGAAAACAAAAAGAAAAGTAATTAAATATGGACAGTCAAT
Organism: Velocimicrobium sp.; assembly: GCA_041821315.1. Classification (GTDB taxonomy): domain Bacteria; phylum Bacillota; class Clostridia; order Lachnospirales; family Lachnospiraceae; genus DIGJ01. The sequence continues at coordinate 414,028 of JBGUEO010000001.1, forward strand.
TAATCTAGGAGAGTTTCGTATAGAATTTATTCGAACCAATCATAGCATTGCAGACGCAACAGCACTTGCAATTTATTCTCCTGCAGGAATTATTATTCATACAGGAGACTTTAAAATTGATTATACTCCAGTATACGGAGAAACCATTGACCTACAACGATTTGCTGAGTTAGGGAAAAAAGGTGTTCTAGCCTTATTGTGTGATAGCACGAATGTTATGAAACCAGGATTTACAATGTCTGAGCGTACCGTAGGAAAAGCATTTGATACTATTTTTGCTGAAAATACAAGGAGTCGAATTATTGTTGCAACCTTTGCATCCAATGTCGATCGTGTACAACAAATTATTAATTCGGCAGAAAAATATGGTAGAAAAGTAGTTGTAGAAGGTCGGAGTATGGTAAATATCATCGGAACAGCGACGGAACTTGGCTATATCAATGCCAAGGAATCTACACTAATTGATATAGAACAGATGAGGAATTATAAGGATAATCAGCTTGTAATTATAACAACTGGAAGTCAAGGCGAGGCGATGGCAGCACTTTCTCGTATTGCGGCTTCCATACATCGAAAAATATCCATAAAGCCAGGAGATACGGTTATATTTAGTTCTACACCAATTCCAGGCAATGAAAAGTCTGTATCCAAAGTAATCAATGAACTGTCAATGAAAGGTGCTAACGTGATTTTCCAAGATACGCATGTTTCTGGACATGCTTGTCAGGAAGAAATAAAATTAATTTATGCATTGACAAAGCCTCAATATGCAGTACCGGTTCATGGAGAATATCGTTTTCTAAAGACACATGCTGAATTAGTAGAAGGCATGGGAATTAGCAAGGAGAATATATTCATCTTATCGTCTGGTGATGTACTGGAATTAAGTAAGAATTCTGCAAAAGTAGTAGGAAAAGTACCAGCTCATGGTATTTTAGTAGATGGACTTGGCGTTGGTGATGTTGGAAATATTGTCCTTCGAGATAGACAGCATTTATCAGAAAACGGATTAATTATTGTTGTGGTTACTCTTGAAAAATATAGCAATCAGATTATATCGGGACCAGATTTGGTTTCTAGAGGTTTTGTATATGTAAGAGAGTCAGAAAATTTGATGGATGAAGCAAGAGTAGTAGTAAATGAAGCATTAAACAAATGTTTTGAACGTAATATTACTGATTGGGGTAAAATTAAAAATGAAGTCAAAGACTCCCTAAGTGATTATATTTGGAAAAAAACAAAGCGTAATCCTATGATTTTACCAATTATTATGGAAATTTAATACGAAATAAATGTTTTGAATGGATTTGTATGAAGGAGTATTCTTACATACATTTCGTTCAAAAGCCGGAATGAGGCAGAGAGGAGTAGGAATGACAGCAGTATCAAATCGTACAAAATTAATACTTAATATATTAAAGATTATCGTGCAGGTGATTTTTAATATTTTGATATATACAGTAATTATTATAATGGCAATTCGATTGTGTACCGCTGTTTACGATTTCTCTTATCAAATTTTTGGGAATATGGCAATCGAAGAAGCTCCGGGAACGGATTTTCCGATTGAGATCAATAAGGGAGAAGGTACAATGAAACTTGCGACTGATTTAGAGAATAAGGGATTGATTGTCGATAAATATACGTTTTATGTGCGGGTCAAACTCTCTACGAGCTCTAGAAAACCAATTCTTCCAGGAATTTATAAACTTAACACGTCCATGTCTTATGAAGAGATTATTAGTGTAATAACCAATGAGAGTACGACTACCGAGTGATAAAGCGTATTTTGTAGATTGGTTTGTCTAAAGGAGCTAATATGATAACAGATGAGAGAATAGCAAGATATATAGAATCTTTGGAGGCAGAATTGCCTCCATTGTTGCGAAAAATAGAAAATGAAGCGTTGCAAGATCAGGTACCAATCATAAAACGACCAACACGAAGTATGCTTCGGTTTATGATTTATCAAAATCAGCCAAAGCAAATTTTAGAAGTTGGAGCAGCTGTTGGATTTTCTTCCCTTTTTATGAGTGAGTATTTACCTTTGGAGGGAAATATTACAACAATTGAAAAGCAGCCAAAACGCATACAAGAAGCCAAAAAAAATTTTCAAATGGCTTCAAGGGAAGATAGGATTACTCTTTTAGAGGGAGATGCAATGGATATACTCCCCAAACTTCTCTCCGAGGGAAAACAGTATGATATGATATTTATGGATGCAGCGAAGGGGCAGTATATACATTTTATGCCAGATGTGCTTGCTTTGCTAACATTAGGTGGAACTTTAATTTCTGATAATGTTTTGCAAGATGGGGATATTGTGGAATCGAGATTCGCTGTTACAAGAAGAAACCGAACCATTCATTATCGTATGAGAGAGTATTTGTATTCTCTCACACACGATGAAACGCTAGAAACCATTGTTTTGCCAATTGGAGATGGAATTACGATGAGCAAAAAAATATTGTAAGAAAAAGGGAGTTTGAAATGAGAAAGAAACCGGAATTGTTGATACCATCTAGTAGCTTGGAAGTTTTAAAGATTGCAGTAACTTATGGTGCAGATGCGGTATATATTGGTGGAGACATGTATGGCTTACGTGCAAAAGCAAAAAACTTTTCGATGGAAGAAATGCAAGAAGGTATTGAATTTGCACATCAACATGATAAAAAAGTGTATGTTACCGCAAATATCACAGCACACAATAACGATTTAAAAGGTGTCACTGCGTATTTTCAAGATTTAAAAAAAATCAAACCAGATGCGCTCATTATTTCAGATCCAGGCGTGTTTAATATTGCCAAAGAAGTATGCCCAGAAATTGATGTGCATATCAGTACACAGGCAAATAATGTAAATTATGCAACCTATCGTTTTTGGCAAGGGTTAGGAGCGACACGCGTTGTTTCTGCCAGAGAATTGTCAATTGAGGAAATCGGTGAAATTCGAAAAAATATTCCAGAGGACTTAGAAATTGAAACCTTTGTGCATGGTGCAATGTGTATTTCGTATTCTGGAAGATGCCTGCTTAGTAACTACTTTACAGGGAGAGATGCTAATTTGGGTGCTTGTACACATCCATGCCGTTGGAAATATTATATATCAGAGGAAAATAGACCTGGCGAATATATGCCAATTGAGGAAAATGAGCGTGGGACATATATTTTTAATTCCAAGGATTTATGTATGATCGAGCATATTCCAGATATCATCCATGCAGGAATTGATAGTTTAAAAATAGAAGGAAGAATGAAAACAGCACTTTATGTGGCAACCGTTGCGAGAACATATCGTCAGGCAATTGATGATTACTTTGAAGATCCATCACGATATGAAAAAAATGTGTCGTATTATAAAGATGAAATTTCAAAGTGCACATATCGACAGTTTACAACTGGTTTCTTTTATGGACCTACCACGCATGAAGCACAAATATATGATAATAATACGTACATCAAAGAATATACTTACTTAGGGATCATTTTGGGAAAAACAAAGAATGGATACTATGAATTGGAACAAAAAAACAAATTTTTCAAAGGGGAAATGATTGAAGTAATGAAGCCAGATGGGCAAAATATTGCAGTTAAAGTACTCCATATTTTTGACGAAGAAGGAATTGAAATGGAATCTTGCCCACATCCAAAGCAAAAAATTTCGGTTGATTTGGGATGTATGCTTGAAACTTATGATTTATTAAGAAGAAAAGAATAGAAGTGGAAAGGCACGAAAGGAAGCATCGTAGCATAAACTGTTAAAAAGCGTTTATGTTGGGGTGCTTTTTTGTTTAAATCATTTCCAAAGCCATTAAGCACCAAGGAAGAACAGACATATCTTTTGAAATTAAAAGAAGGTAGTAGGGAAGCAAGGGAGATATTAATTGAACGTAATCTTCGTCTAGTAGCACATATTGTTAAGAAATATAGTTCACTAGATAAGGATATCGATGATTTGATTTCCATTGGTACAATTGGTCTGATTAAGGCAATTGACAGCTTTGACATGGATAAAGGGATTCGTCTTGCCACATATGCGTCACGCTGCATTGACAATGAACTTCTAATGTTACTTCGTAGTGGAAAGAAACAGGGAAGAGAAGTCTATCTGTATGAACCAATTGGTGCGGATAAAGAAGGAAATGAAATCAATCTTCTGGATGTAATTGAATCGCAGAACGAGGACATTGTTGCATTAATGGAACTTGAAGAAAACATTAAAAAGCTCTATCAATATATTGAGTCGGCACTTGATGAGAGAGAGCAATGCATTGTTAACTTACGATACGGTCTTCATGGATCAGAGGAGATTACACAGCGGCAAATTGCTGAAAAAATGGGAATTAGCAGAAGTTATGTTTCCCGCATTGAAAAGAAGGCTATTTCAAAACTAAAGGATTGTTATTGTCAAAAGAAAAAACATTAGGAAGTATTTTGGAAAATTATAAAGATGACATTTTCTTGCGCCAATATCTTCCATTCGGTAAAATAAAAAATAGAAGTAATGGGAAAATGAGTTTTGGGGGAAATGTCATATGCTAAGAAATTTGCCAATTGGGAACGACCAGTTTCAAAAAATACGTGAGAAAAATGCATATTATGCAGATAAAACACTTATGATAAAAGATTTTATAGAATTTCAAGATGAAGTAGCACTGATTACCCGTCCACCTCACTTTGGGAAAACACTAAATATGACGATGCTACGAGAATTTTTTGATATTACAAAACAGAGTGAAACAATATTTGAAGGATTGTCAATTATGAAAACGGAATATAAGGATATGATAAATACCGTACCTGTAATTTATTTCTCGTTTAAAGATTGCTGTGGAGTAAAAGAGGAAACCCTTCGAAAAATGTTAGCAAGAGAATTATTAAAGGAATATGAACATTATAATAAAATATTTGATGATAAACTAGATAGAAATAATGTCTATGTAGAAATATTCAATCGAATCTTTGTGCAGTTAAAAGATGGAACAATCCAATTTGATGATTTGGCAATCAGTATGGAGCATCTAATACATATGGTCGCGGAGTACTATCAGATACGGCCAATTTTATTAATTGATGAATATGACCAACCGATGATTACGAGTAGTGAACATGGTTATTATAAAACATTAAAAGAGTTCTTTTCTATTTTTTATGGTTCCGTTTTAAAGGGAAATAAATTTTTAGAGCAAGCACTGTTAGTTGGAATACAGCAGAGAGTAAAAGACAATATATTATTAAAGCTTAATAATGTACAAATTTACACGATGTCTGATAAAAAATATTCTTCTTATTTTGGATTGTCAGAAGAAGAGGCAAGAGAATTGCTTACATATTATGGATTAGAATTTAATGAGGAAGAACCAGAAATGTATGAAGATAGTTTATTTTTAGGAATACAACGCTATAATCCTTGGTCGGTAATACAATATGCGATAAAGAACAAGCCAATTACTACAGTATCTATTTAAAATGATAAAAATGAGAAAAATTTAACAAAATAATTGCGATAAAAAAAGAAAATATTTTCTCAATCAACAAAAAACAATAAAAACAGAAAAATAAATAAAAAAAACAAATGAAAATATAGAAATAACGCATAAAACTTTAAAAATTACTTTTAAAAAAAATATATAAAAAAAATTAAAAAACATATTGTGTTAAAACTTTAACGGTGTTATAATACTCCTTGTAAATGAAATATTTTTATAGGAGGATAAAAAACATGATGCGTTTTACTTTACCAAGAGATATGTACTACGGAAAAGGTGCCCTTGAACAATTAAAAAATTTACCAGGTAAAAAAGCAATATTAGTGCTCGGCGGCGGCTCTATGAAAAAGTTTGGCTTTTTGGATAAAGCATTAGCATATTTAAAAGAAGCTGGGATAGAAACGCAACTTTTTGAAAATGTAGAACCAGATCCATCCGTTGAAACAGTAATGAAGGGTGCAGCTGCGATGAGAGAATTTCAACCAGATTGGATAATATCCATGGGTGGCGGCTCTCCTATTGATGCAGCAAAAGCTATGTGGGTGTTTTATGAATATCCAGAAACAACATTTGAAGAAATTATTCAGCCATTCTCCTTCCCTACGTTAAGACAAAAGGCTAAATTTTTAGCAATTCCATCAACATCCGGAACGGCAACGGAAGTAACTGCATTTTCAGTTATTACGGACTATGCAAAAGGAATCAAATATCCGTTGGCCGATTTTAATATAACACCAGATATTGCAATTGTTGATCCTGAACTTGCTGAAACAATGCCACCTACTTTAACGGCACATACAGGTATGGATGCATTGACACATGCAATCGAAGCATATGTATCTACATTAAATAGTCCGTTTACGGATCCACTTGCAATAAAAGCAATTCAGATGGTATTTGAATATCTTCCAGATTCTTATAAAGGAAATATGGATGCCAGAGAACAAATGCATTATGCACAATGTTTAGCAGGACAAGCTTTTTCGAATGCTTTACTGGGAATTGTACATTCCATGGCGCATAAGACAGGGGCGGCTTTTTCAACAGGACACATTCCTCATGGATGTGCAAACGCAATATATCTACCATATGTCATTAAATTTAATGCAAAAAATGCAGAAGAACGTTATGCTCAAATTGCAAGAAGCGTTGGAATTACCGGCAACGACGCTGAATGTGTAACAAAACTTTGTGATAAGATTGATACGTATAATAAGAACTTTGGAATTCCAAAAACATTGAAAGAGTTTGGCATCAATGAAGAAGAATTCAAAGAGAAAATTGCTGAAATCTCTGAACTGGCAATAGGAGATGCATGTACAGGATCAAATCCTCGACCAATCACACCTGCAGAAATGGAACAATTATTTACCTGTATATATTATGGAACCAAAGTAGATTTCTAACCAGAACAAGTAAAAAGATAACCTATTTATAATAGAATACCCTACACCAAAGTGTTTGCTTGGTGTAGGGCATTTTCGTTCATATTCAAAAAAAACCACGAATATACAAAAATATGTAGTATTACAAACTTATGTTCTGAAAATTGGCTTGCCTAAGTTTTAATGTAATGCTATAATATTGTTTGATATTCAAAGAGATCAGGAAAAAATTATGGAGGAATTAGGATGTTTAAAATCGTAAAGAAAGAAAACTTGTCTGATAAGATTTATCTGTTAGACATAGAAGCACCCAGAGTAGCAAAACACTGCTATCCAGGACAGTTTGTTATAGTAAAGATAGATGAATTAGGCGAAAGAATCCCTTTAACAATATGTGATTATGATAGAGAACAAGGAACGGTTACAATAGTATTTCAAGCAGTAGGTTCCTCAACTGAGAAAATGAAGAATCTGGATGTCGGAGACTATATGCGTGATTTTGTGGGACCACTTGGTAACCCATCTGAATTAATAGAAGAAGATTCAGAAGAATTAAAGAAAAAGAGTATTTTATTTGTAGCAGGTGGAGTTGGAACAGCACCTGTGTATCCACAGGTTAAATGGATGAAACAAAATGGTTATAAGGTAGATGTTATCATTGGAGCTAGAAATAAAAGTCTTATTATTCTAGAAGAAGAGATGAAACAATGGTCGGAGCATGTATATGTGGCAACCGATGATGGATCTTATGGATTTAAGGGAAATGTAAATGATAAAATTAAGGATTTAATAAATAACGAAGGCAAGCATTATGACTTGGTCGTAGCGATAGGTCCTATTATTATGATGAAATTTGTAAGTATATTAACAAAAGAATTGGGAATACCTACGGTTGTTAGTATGAATCCAATTATGGTAGACGGTACTGGTATGTGTGGTGCTTGTCGGTTAACAGTCGGAAATGAAATAAAATTTGCATGTGTGGATGGACCAGAATTTGATGGACACTTAGTTGATTTTGATGAATCCATGAAGCGGCAGCAAATGTATAAAACGGAGGAAGGCAGGGCTGTGTTGAAGGTGCAGGAAGGTGATACACACCATGGTGGATGCGGAAATTGCGGAGGTGATGAATAATGGAAGTTGATGTGTTAAAAAGGATTCCTGTAAGGGAACAAGAACCAAAGGTTCGAGCAAAAAACTTTGATGAAGTATGCTTAGGATATAATGAAGAAGAAGCAATGGCTGAGGCAAGTCGTTGTCTTAAATGTAAAAATGCAAAATGTATTACGGGATGTCCAGTTTCGATTGATATTCCTGGTTTTATTAAAGAAGTTGCAGAAGGAAATTTTGAACAAGCCTATCATGTCATTAATAAATATTCAGCACTTCCTGCTGTATGCGGACGTGTATGTCCACAAGAATCGCAATGTGAACGTCATTGTATTCGTGGAATAAAAGGGGAAGCAATATCAATTGGAAAATTAGAACGTTTTGTTGCTGATTGGGCAAAACTGCATGAAATTAAACCAAAAGCTCCAGAGACGGTTAATGGAAAAAAAGTTGCGGTTATTGGCTCAGGTCCTGCAGGCCTTACGTGTGCAGGTGATTTAGCTAAGCTTGGGTATGATGTGACTATTTTTGAAGCATTGCATGAAGCAGGAGGAGTGCTTTCGTATGGTATTCCAGAATTTCGTCTTCCAAAGAATGATGTTGTTCAGCCTGAAATTGATAATGTGAAAGCATTAGGAGTGAAGATCGAGACGAATGTGGTTATTGGTAAGGCAACTACAGTCGATGAATTAATGGAAGAAGAAGGATTTGATGCAGTTTTCATTGGCTCTGGAGCGGGGTTACCTATGTTTATGGGGATTGCTGGTGAGAATGCAAATGGAGTATTTTCTGCCAATGAATACTTAACTCGTTCCAACCTTATGAAAGCATTTCTCAGCGAATATGATACACCAATTGCAGCGGGTAAAAAAGTTGCAGTAGTAGGCGGTGGTAATGTTGCGATGGATGCTGCTAGAACGGCACTTCGTCTTGGAGCTCAAGTACATGTTGTATATCGCAGAAGTGAAGAAGAACTTCCAGCTAGAATGGAAGAGGTGCATCATGCAAAAGAAGAAGGAATTATTTTTAATCTCTTGACTAATCCAACTAAAATATTGGTAGATGAAAATGGATGGGTAAAGGGAATGACTTGTATAAAAATGGAGCTTGGTGAGGCAGATGAGTCTGGAAGAAGAAAGCCTGTAGTAATTCCTGGATCAGAGTTTGACTTAGAGCTGGATACGGTTATTATGTCTCTTGGGACTAGCCCAAATCCGTTGATTGCTTCCACAACAAAAGGGCTCGAAGTAAACAAACGTAAATGTATCATTGCACAAGAAGAAGATGGCGCAACCACAAAAAATGGAGTTTATGCGGGGGGTGATGCAGTAACTGGTGCAGCAACCGTAATATTAGCAATGGGTGCAGGAAAAGCAGCTGCAAAAGGTATTCATGAATATTTAAGCAAATAAAATTGAAACGAATATTTAAATCTGATAACAAAAATCGAGTGATTCATCACTCGATTTTTCTTGTTTAGAAAATAGCTATTTTTACACAAAAGTAGAAAGACCCTTTGGGGGAGGGCCTTTCTGGGGATAAATGAGTATATATAATGAGGATGGAGTAATATATAATTATGCTCCTTTTTTTGAAAGGAGTATAATATGTAGTGGGTTAAGATATTCAAGAAAAACATTATTTGTGAAAAAAATTGATTTAGCAATTGTTTCCCGGAATGAATTTCTTTGTTTATCTTATGTATTGAATTATAGAACATAAAAAGGAAAATGTCAACAACAAAATAACACAAATTATAAAAAAAATAAAAATAATTCGCAAAAGAGAATTTGCAGGCTTAAAATACCAATAAATACAGTAGAAAACGAAAATTTAACAGAAAAGAGTTGTTGAAACTACTTTCTAATATTGTTACAATTAAAACGTAGAATGTGAGGAAATGAGACATGCAATTATTATTCAAAAAATTATGGAATCGAGAAGTAATTACTTACTTGATTGTAGGTGTAATTACAACTGCCATTAATATTATCGTTTACCATATACTTTGCAATGAATGGGAACTAGAAAATCTAGTAGCAAATGTAGTTGCATGGGCAGTATCGGTATTATTTGCTTTTGTGGCAAATGATTGGATTGTTTTTTCAGCTAAATCAAAGAAAAATAGTCTTATAAAGCGTTGGATACAATTTATTGGTGCAAGAGTATTTTCTTTATTGATTGATGAAGCAGGTATGTTTCTTTTAGTAGATGCGCTCTCCATTAACAATTTGTTCTCTAAAGTGTGTATGAATGTAATTGTGGTTTTAATTAATTATATTTTAAGTAGATGGTATATTTTTCGCTAGGAGGTGAGCAGTTGGAAATCGAAAAAAAATATCAAATAAAATATGTTCCAAATCAGTTTGAACAATATGAGAAAAAGGAAATTGAACAAGGATATCTTTGTGAAAGCCCAGTGGTTCGTATAAGAAAGAGTAATTCAAATTATATTCTAACATATAAATCTAAAATTGGTCTTTCAAAAACCGAAGGACAAAAAGCAAAGGTGTGCAATGAAGTTGAGGTTTTGTTGGATGAAAAAGGATTTGAACATTTAAAGCAAAAGATTGATGGACATTTGATTAAAAAGACACGTTATCTTATACCACTCACAAATAAGTTGGTTGCTGAGCTCGATGTCTTTCATGGATATCTCGAGGGACTTCAATTTGTGGAAGTTGAATTTGAAAGTGAAGATGAGGTAGATTCTTTTGTCCCTCCCGAGTGGTTTGGTAAAGATGTAACATTTGACGAACGCTATGCAAATAAGAATTTAGCAATGGTTGATTCTTTATACGAAATGAAGTATAATAACTAAATCTATTTAAATTGTCTTTGGGGAGAGACCTTTTATTTGAGTAAGTTGGGAGAATATATATGCAAAAAATAATGCTGGCAAGTATAGCGGCTCTTGGGGAGAGTAATTTTTTCTTTTCTAATCAATTGATACAGATTTTATTAATCGGAAGTGGAGTATTAGGTATACTTCTGTGCGTCTTACTATTCTTTATTCGTAAGGGAAACAAAGATAGAAAAATAGAAAAAAAATCAAAGGAAAAATTAGAGCAAAACTATGAAGAACTGGAAGATGCATATGAGGAAGTAAAATATTCAAAGGAAGTACTTCATAACAAATATGAAGAGCTGAAAAAAAGTGACGAAAAAAACCGTAGGATGGCATATATGGATCATATTACGGGACTTCCCAATCGCCTTGCATTTACTGAAATTTTAGACAGTGTAACAAAAACACTTCGAAGAGATGAAGTATTTGCATTAATGAGTATTGATATTGATAATTTTAGATTGGTGAATGAATCATTGGGACATTCCTATGGGGATGAGTTATTAATTGATGCAACCGATCGAATCAAGCAAGTTATGGATGAAAATGATTATCTTGCATGTTTTGGTGGAGATGAATTCGCTGTTATTTCACAAAATATTGAAGATATGGATGATTATGATAAAAAGATAAAGAAGATTCAAAATGTATTTTCTTATCCTTTTATTTTAGCTACAAAAGAAGTGTTTCTAACGGTTAGTATAGGTATTAGTTTTGCACCAAAAGATGGAAAAACGACGCAGACCTTATATAAAAATTTGGGATCGGCACTTTATGCGGCTAAAAACAATGGTAAAAATACATACTATTATTATAATGAGATGATTAATCAAGATTTGAAAGATAAAATCGAACTTCAGTCACAACTGCGAAGTGCAATTGAAAATGAAGAATTTGTTGTGTTTTATCAGCCGCAAATTGATTTAGAAAAGGATTCTATTATTGGATTTGAGGCATTGGTGAGATGGAACCATCCAACAAAAGGATTGGTTCAACCCAATGATTTTATACCAGTTGCGGAAGAAACAGGATTAATTGTTCCAATCGGAAATTGGGTACTTAATGAAGCTTGTAAGCAGTTGAAAGTTTGGGGAAACCAAGGGTATCAAGATATTTCAGTTGCCGTGAATCTTTCTCCACGTCAATTTAGAGATGCTGAATTAGTAGATAAAATCGAGCATGCTATCGAAGAGAGCCAAATTGATCCACAACATTTGGAACTTGAAATAACAGAAAGTATTGCCATAGAAAATCTAGAGTATTCCATACAAACCATAAAAGCATTAAAGGAGACAGGAGTTGGATTTGCTCTAGATGATTTTGGAACTGGTTATTCTTCGATGAATTATTTGAAATTACTTCCTGTGAATAATTTAAAAATTGACAAAAGTTTTTTAGATACCTTAATGGAAGATAAGAGTGATCAGGCAATTGTATCTAGTATTATTATGTTAGCAAAAGCGTTAAACATAGAGGTGATTGCAGAAGGAGTAGAAAGTGGTGGGCAAGAAGATTTTCTTAAAAATGCAGCATGTAAACGTGCACAGGGATTCTTGTATAGTGAGCCAATTCCCAAAGAAGGTACACAACATTTGCTCGAGCTGATTCGAAATGGTGGTAAATTAGATGAACTTTATTGGAAATAAATTTTTTTTAATCATAGAGACTGTATTATATCTAGGCTTTTTAAGCTTAGATATATGCGGTTTTTTTGTATGTTCTGCCTATTTAAAATATAGCGCGATTGTACTCTTGTTTTTCTTTGTTTTTATAAGAAGTTTTCAATTAAAAAAATCGTTTCTTATTCCTATATCACTTGGATTTTCTGTATTTGCCGATTTCTTTTTATTATTTTCTTCCAATTATATTCCAGGTCTACTTGCATTTTTAATCGTACAAGGAATTTTATTTGTTCGATTGCATGAGGTATTTTTCATGCGGTTCCAATTGCAGCTTAAAATACTTGCTATTTTATTAGTTTGTGGGATGATAAGTTATATCGTTTTTTCAATAAGATTCGATGTAGTTACAGCATTGGCATTACTTTATTTTTTTTGTTTTTTAAATAATATTATTCTGGCGGTTTTTCAAATAATTGTGAACGCAAAATGGAAAAATAAAAGTATGCTCCTTTTTACACTTGGGCTCTTTCTCTTCTTTCTTTGTGATATCCATGTTGGACTTCATAACTTATCTACGTATATGGATAAAAGCAATCTAGGGCTTTATAGAATGGGAAATTGGTTCTATTTTGCAATGTGGTTCTTTTATTTGCCGGGGCAGATGATGATTGGAATGAGTAATTTATTATTTACAAAAAACACAAAAAATACTTGCAAGAGTGAGCATAAAATGATATGATATTAATTGTTAAATCATTACATTCATTTACAAAATCTAACATTCTAAAGTTCTAAATTTCAATTGCTTTTTTCGAAGCAACATTCAACATTTATTTTTTTAAAGGAGGATATTATGTTCAAAGTGTTTTGCGAGGAGTTGGTCGCAGCAATGCAAGAAAAGATGGGTAGCGACTACGATATTCGGATGAACCATGTTGTAAAGAACAACGGGTTGGAATTGGATGGTATTGTAGTATTAAAAAAAGAAGAAAAAACAGCACCCACGATTTATATCAATGAGTACTTTTTGCAACATTTAGAAGGAAGAAGTATGGACTCAATTCTGACAGAAATCATTCAAATTACAAAGGACGAAGAAGAAAATTCTAAATCAGTGTCGGTTCAAACGCTCATATCATTTGAGAGTATAAAAGACAAAATTATTTATCGTTTGGTGAATTACGAAAAGAACAAATCAGAGTTAAAGAAAGTTCCCCATATTCGATATTTGGATTTGGCAATTACGTTTCATTGTCTTGTAAAATGCGAAGAAGAAGAAATTGGTACCATTCGAATTCATAAAAGTATGATGAATCGGTGGAAAGTCGAAACAAAGCAACTTTGGGAAGAAGCAAAGAAAAATACGCCTAAGTTATTTCCCATTCAAATACGTACTATGACAGAAGTGATTGCGGATGTCTTAAAGAAAGAAGAAACAGTCGTTTCGATGGAACATGATTTTCCACAATCTGAAATGTATATTTTCTCTAATGAAGCGGGAATCAATGGCGCTTCGGTCTTGCTATACGAGGATGTAATTGCAAATTTCGCATATTCAAATCAATCAGATTTCTATATACTACCAAGTAGTATTCATGAAGTAATCTTAATTCCCTATCAAAGAAATTTTTCCAAGAACGTATTAAGTGAAATGGTAAATGATGTAAATACGACACAAGTTCCGATGGAGGATGTATTGTCCAATCGCGTATATATTTACCATAGAAACAAAAATGCAATTGAAATGTAGATAATTCTGTTCAAGAATGTAATGATTTTCTCTGACACATATGATAAGATAAAGTTATGGTATGTAAGGAGAGTGAAGATAATGGATTTAGAAGCTTTGTTGTTACGAATGAAGGAAATAAAAAACGATAACGCTGACGAATTGTTAGAGTTGAGCAAAGGGCTGCTTAAAAAGGCAAAATTACAAAATGATAAGGACTATATGGCCAAAGCACTTTATAACATGTCACTTGCATATTGGAGAAAAGGTCAAATTGAAAAAACAATGTCAACTGCCCTAAAGGCACTAAAATATGTCAATCCGCATAAGGATCCAGAAACGTTTGTAAAAGTAAATAATACATTAGGAATTCTTAGTTATTTGGATCAAAATGATACATTAGCACTCGAATATTATTTAGAAGGATTAGAAATATCCAATCAATATAAGATGGAATCGTTGACTTCCAATTTTATGATAAACATAGGCTTATTATATCAAAATTTAAATCATCATAGGAAATCTATTCAATATTTTGTAAAAGCAGAAAAAATAATGATGCAAGATAATGTGGAAGTTGAGGATTACTATCGAAGAAAAATAAGTATATATATAAATTTTTCTATTTCCTATTTTTATTTGCATGAATATGAACGTGCAGATTTTTATGTGAATCAAGCCATTGAATATTATGAAAAATTAAAAGCGAAAGACATTGAATTTATCATTTATTGTATTTGGTGTCGCATTAAGGTAAAAGAGCAAAAAACAGAAATGGCAAAGGGGAAACTACCATATTTAATGGAACTTTTTTTTCAATCTGAGGAGGAAATTGATTATCCACAAGATATTGGTGAGTTTTATGAATTGCTGATTGATATGCAAGAATATGAAAAATTAGACCGTGTCATCTCTATTTTTGAAACCTATGTTGAAAAGCAAAATATTATGAGTTTGTCCTTACAAGCATTGGATATGCGAATCAGCTATTATAAGGCAATTGAGGATACTCAGAATTATCAAAAAAAATGCATTGAATATTATGAGTTAAAAAAATGTCATACAAATGAAACAAATGAGAAAAGAATCAAATCCATTGAGACAAGGTTGGCACTTCGTAAACAAGAGCAAAATGTGAAAGAAAGTGAAAAGATAAATGCACATTTGCAAAAAAAAACAGAGGAAGATCCGTTGACCCATATTGGAAATCGTTATCGATTGGAACGTTTTTATAAAAGACTGATTCATGAGAAAAAGGAAGAAGAGAGAAAAATCTTAGCGGTGGGTATTATTGATGTGGATTTTTTTAAAGGATACAACGATTATTATGGTCACATAAAGGGGGATGAATGTCTGCGAGCAGTAGCAAATGTAATATCCTCCTTTTTAGAACCAAAATATGGAATATGTGCAAGATATGGTGGCGATGAGTTTGTTTTACTATTACCCAATTTGGATGAAAAAATGATTTCAGAGATTGCAGAACATATAATGAAAGAAGTCAGAAGACTTAAAATACCGCATCACCAATCCACCGTATCACCAGTTCTGACCGTATCACAGGGATATTTCATCGGACGACTGAATCAAAGTAAAAAATTATCGGATTATATATCACAGGCCGATAAATCATTATATTTGGTAAAGAAGCAGTCAAGGGACAGCTATCACATTCGTAAAAAAGACGAAGCGGAATGAGGAATTTACTTTTTGTGTTTACTTTTTTTCGCTAGTAATATATAATAGGATTTGTGCCTAGTATTAGGTGTATGCAACTGTAGCTCAGGTGGATAGAGCACTGGCCTCCGACGCCAGGTGTCGCAGGTTCGAATCCCGTCAGTTGCAGGTCTAAAACGAGGCTATGTCCTCGTTTTTTGTTGTTAGATAAGAAATGTGTTTCTAAACAATAACGGTTCCAAATAATGAATACATTGGATGAAGAATCAAGTGAGGGAGAAATAATGAAGTTTAAATATAAAAAAATGATACTTATGATAACGATGGGTACAATGCTAATAGGTTTTGTCGTCTTTTCAACGGTAAGTCCGAAAAAGGATGAGGTTACGTCTATGAAAACAGAGGAGACACAAGAGGAACAACAAGAGATTGAGGTACCCACTCCAACGCCTACAATAGACACATCCGTGATTCAAAAAGATTTAAATACAGAGGTTAGTAAGGTTGTTAAAGATTATTTGATTGCAAGTGTTGCTTGTGATATGGATGCATTGGAAGATACCCTAAATGATATTTCAATGCTAAGTGAAGATGAATTGAAATTAAAATATGAATATGTAGAATCAGTTAGTAATATGGAATGCTATATGATCCCAGATCCGAATGAAGATGGATTTCTTGTTTATGCGTATCGTGAGCTTAAGTTAAAGGATATTAATACGCTCGCACCAGGTCTAAGTCGTGTCTATGTTAAGATTGGAGATAATGGAGAATACCGCGTATTTTTTGGCGCAGACACTGGGTTAGAAGATTTTATCAATGAAACAGATCAGTCAAGTGAAGTTAGGAAACTAGTAGAAAAAGTAAATACAAAAATGGAAGAAGCAATTAGCGCTGATAAAGATTTAAAAGCCTTTATTGATAAAATATCAGTAGCGGGGAAAAAGCAGGAAGAAAAGGATGCAGATTCAAACGAATAAATGAATGACAGTGAATAGGAGAAATTTATGTGGAAAAGAAGTGAGTTAAAGCAAAATGCTAAATTAGTCTTAAAGAGAACCTATTGGCTTTCTTTTGCAGTTAGTTTGGTTGCAAGTATTTTAGCAGGAGTAAGTAGTTCAGCAAGTACTATGAATACGATGCAGATAGAGTTTGACATTCAATTTCCTACATCGGTGATTGTTACGGTGGGTTTATTTAGTCTTTTATATGGAATTTTTATTTCCAGTCCACTTAGTGTTGGTTTAAACAATTTCTTTTTAACAAGTAGACAGTATGATGTGTCATTAGGGAGACTCTTTACTACATTTTCCAATGGATCGTTTTTAAATGTAGTAAAGGTATTATTTTTTCGAGGACTATACATCTTTTTCTGGTCTATGCTTTTGATTATACCTGGTATTATAAAAGGATATGAGTATTTCTTTATCCCATACATACTTGCGGAAAATCCAGAACTCCCGCAAGAAAGAGTGTTCGAGATTAGCAAACGGATGACACAAGGTGAAAAGTTTGATATTTTTATTCTTCAACTTTCTTTCATTGGATGGGAGCTTTTAGGATTGGCTTTTTGTTTAGTTGGCATAAATTTTGTAGTACCATATATAAATGCAACGTTTGCGGAGTTATATTCGGCAAAGAGAGCACAGGCACTTATGAATGGAATCGTTACAGAGCAGGAACTTTGCGGTTTCCATGGCGATGATATGTAATTCGTTCCGATAAATGAGGGCAGACATCCCGTGGTGTACTGTCCTTTATTCATATTTATGGGAAAGAGATAGAGGATAGGAGATTAGCATGGAAGAAATACGAATTAATAAATATTTAAGTGATGCAGGTATATGTTCGAGAAGAGAAGCCGACCGATTATTAGAAGCCGGTCGAATCAAAATAGATGGGAAGATTGCAGAAATTGGAATGAAAGTTTCTGACAATACAAAGATTGAGCTGGATGGAACGCAAATAGTAAAGGAAGAAGAGCAGATACTAATTGCTTTTCATAAACCGCAAGGGGTTGTATGTACAACCAGTAAAAAAGATAAGGACAATATTATTGATTATATCAATTATGGGAAGCGTATTTACCCAATTGGTCGTTTAGACAAAAATTCGGAAGGGTTAATTCTTTTAACCAATCAAGGAGAATTGGTTGATAAAATTCTTCGTGGAAGTAATTATCATGAGAAGGAATATATTGTAGAAGTGAACAAAAAACTTTCAAAGGCATTTTTGCAAGGGATGCGAACTGGCGTGCCTATCTTAGATACGGTTACAAGACCTTGCGTAGTAAGACCCATGGATGATTATACCTTTCGTATTATATTAACACAGGGATTAAATCGACAGATACGACGTATGTGTGAGCACTTTGGTTATCGTGTAGAAAAGCTGAAACGTGTGCGTGTTATGAATGTTATATTAGGTAATTTGAAGGCAGGAACTTACCGGAATGTAAGCAAGGAAGAGAGCAGGGAATTACTGCGATTAGTGAAGGAAGAACATCCGGTTTTAAGCGAGGTTAAACGATGAGTGATAATTTGAATCGAATGAAAGAGTTAGTAGAACTGTTAAATCGAGCGGCAAAAGCCTATTATCAAGATGCGAGTGAAATAATGACTAATTTTGCGTATGATGCACTCTACGATGAACTTGCTGCGCTTGAAAAAAAAGAGGATATGATATTATCGAATAGTCCAACCATTCATGTTGGGTATGAAATATTAAGTGAGCTTCCCAAAGAAAGACATCGTGAGCCAATGCTTTCCTTAGATAAGACGAAAGAGCGAGAAGTCTTACAAGAGTGGTTGCAAGACAAAAAAGGAGTCTTATCATGGAAATTAGATGGATTAACGATTGTTCTTACCTATGCAGCTGGAAGGCTTGTTAAGGCTGTTACTAGGGGAACTGGAGAAATAGGCGAAGTAATTACGAACAATGCAAAGGTATTTAAAAATATACCAACGAAGATTCCTTATTTAGGAGAACTGGTGCTTCGAGGAGAAGCGGTTATTAAGTATTCAGATTTCAAAGAAATCAATCAAGAAATTGATGAAATCGATGCAAAATACAAAAATCCAAGAAATCTTTGCAGTGGTTCCGTAAGGCAATTAAACAATGAGATTACAGCAAATCGAAGAGTCTATTTCTATGCATTTACCCTTGTGAATGTAGAGGATGTTGATTTTAAAAACTCTAGAAATGAACAAAGAAAGTGGCTTGTATCACAGGGATTTGATGTTGCAGATGGAAAATTGGTGGATCGCGAAACAATCTTAGAGACAATACAATGGTTTCAGGATCAGATTGAAAACAATAATGTTCCATCCGATGGGCTTGTACTAACGTATGATGATATTTCTTATGGAAACTCATTGGGTAGAACTTCAAAATTTCCAAGGGATTCCATTGCTTTTAAATGGGTGGATGAGCAAAAACAAACTATTTTGCAAGAAATTGAGTGGAGCGCATCAAGAACGGGTTTGATAAATCCAGTTGCAATATTTGAACCAGTTGAGCTAGAGGGAACCACAGTAAGTCGTGCAAGCCTCCACAATGTTAGCATTTTGGAGGGACTTGAACTTGGGATTGGCGACACCATTGAGGTATATAAAGCAAATATGATTATCCCTCAAGTTGCTAAAAACCTTACAAGAAGTAAAAGTGTGGAAATTCCAGAAAACTGTCCTGTGTGCCATGAAAAGACACAAATAAAAAATGATAACGGTGTAAAGGTGCTCTTTTGCAGTAATCCAAACTGTTTAGCAAAACAAATCAAATCGTTTACACATTTTGTGTCAAGAGATGCGATGAATATCGACGGATTGTCAGAAGCAACCATACAAAAATTAATCAGTAAGGGATTAATCAAGGAGCTTGCTGATTTATTTCAAGTAAAAAATTATAAAGACGAAATCGTTACGATGGAAGGATTTGGCGAAAAGAGTTTTCAAAATTTGCTCGCATCCATTGAGAAAGCAAGAGAAACAACAACTGGAAAATTCATCTATAGTCTTGGTATTCCGAATATTGGACTTTCCAATGCAAAATTAATTTGTAAAAGTTTGAACTATGATTTGAATCAAATTCGTAATGCGAAGGAAGAGGATTTAGTTGATATTGCAGGAATTGGGGATGTGATAGCAAATTTCTTTGTCGCATATTTTCAAGACGAGCAAAATAATCGAATTGTTGATGATTTATTACAAGAAGTCGTCTTTATAAAGGAAGAAGTGGCACAGATTAGAAACTTAGAAGGATTAAATTTTGTGATTACGGGCTCAGTGGAGCATTTTGCAAATCGAAATGAAGTGAAAGAATTGATTGAAAGCAGAGGCGGAAAAGTAACAGGAAGTGTTACTTCAAAGACGAATTATTTGATCAATAATGATAATCAGTCTAACTCCTCAAAAAATAAAAAAGCGAAGGATTTAGGAATTAAAATTGTGACGGAAAAAGAGTTTGTAGAGATGCTAGAGTAAACGGAGAAAGGAAGTGTAAGTATGCCAATTAAAGTACACAATAATCTTCCGGCAAAGAAGGTTTTAGAAGAAGAAAACATTTTCGTTATGGATGAAAATCGAGCGATTTGTCAGGATATTCGTCCACTTGAAATCGCAATATTGAACTTAATGCCACTAAAAGAAGCGACAGAGGTTCAGTTGATGCGAAGCTTGTCCAACACACCGCTTCAAGTAGATATCACTTTTTTAACTACGGCAAGTTATGTAGGAAAAAACACACCTACGAATCATTTGGATAGTTTTTATCAAACGTATGAAGATGTAAAGAATCGAAAGTTTGATGGACTCATTATTACCGGTGCACCCGTTGAACAGATGGAATTCGACGATGTAGATTATTGGGAGGAGCTTGTAAGGATTATGGAATGGTCGAAGAACAGTGTAACCTCAACACTCCATATTTGCTGGGGAGCGCAGGCAGGACTTTACTATCATTATGGAGTGCGAAAATACGTATTACCAGAGAAGATGTTTGGCGTTTATAAACACACTGTAAATCATAGAAAATGCCCACTGGTTCGGGGCTTTGATGATGAATTTTATGCTCCACATTCCAGGCATACGGGGGTTTTAAAAGAAGATATTAAGGCATGCGAAAAGCTTTCTATTTTGGCAGAATCAGAAGAGGCAGGTGTCTATATTGCGATTGCAGAAGATCAAAAGCAAATTTTTATTTTAGGACATCCAGAGTATGACCGAATAACGCTGGATAAAGAATATAAACGAGATAGCTCAAAGGGATTAGACATTGCGATTCCTAAAAACTATTATCCGCAAAATGATCCAGAGCAACAGCCAAAGATGAGTTGGAGAGGGCATGCCAATACGGTATATACTAACTGGTTGAATTATTATGTATATCAGGTAACGCCTTATGAGCTATAGAAAAGGGCTTGAAAATTCTGGATTTTAAGCGGTTACGGTTTGGAAGTGGTTTTTCTTATTGTAAAATATCATATGTAATGTGTGAAATATAAATGAATTGTAATGATGAAAATAGATTGTAGAAGATAATCTGTGAAATTGGAAGCAAGTGGAGGATGAGACTTCTGTGCTAAACCATTACAGAAAGCTGATAGCAATCCGTAAAAGTGATGTTTATAGAGACATTTTCACTTATGGAAGCTGTATTCAAAAACTTAAAGAGTTGGATACAGTTTTTACATACAAACGCGTATTAGGTGAAAAGTAAATTTTAGTAGTGTCAATCCCACGAGAAAAATGATTGACCCGAAATTTTCAGAAAATGATACCCTCCTTTTTATTTGCTTTTTCTTTTTTAACAGTTGTAAAAACTCTAGTTCAGAGGATAGAAAAGCGAAAGTTGGAAAAGTCTAAAACAAATTCATGAATAAAACCAACCACATGTAAACGTTCATCAGTTGCATGTGGTTTTTGGTAAGTGGTAGGTTAAAGATTGCTTCATTAGGCTCAACAAAATATCTAATACTAGAGATTAAACTAAATTTAAATAATGCATAATCTTATATGAGAGGCCAAAAGACATAAATTCATCACCCGTTTCAATTTTGCAATCCATAATTGTACGGATTTTACTCATCCGATAGAGAAGTGTGTTTTTATGGATATGAAGACGTTTTGCAATCTGGGTAGGTTGTCCAGGTGATTCTAGAAATTCATGTAAGGTCATCAAAAAGTCAGTACCATGAGTCTTGTCATATTGTAATAGTTTCATCATACCTGGATGTATAAAAAAGCGTATTTCTTCTTCTTTCTCACACATCTCAAAGATATGATATAAATAGTAATCATAGTAATAATGAATTGGATCATTTCGATTTAATTTTTTACCTAGTTCCAATGACTTGAGTGCCTGTTTATAAAAACGTCGGGCATCTCTTAAATCTTCAAAGAAATTACTCATGCCTGCATTTAATTTATTTACTTTCAAAAATTCAATTAAATGAGCATATTCTTGCTCACTAATCCCATCCTTTCGGTTTCTACTAATTAAATAAACAATAGAATTTTCATAGATTGCATAAATACTATGTGGAAGAAGATAATGAAGCTGATTTACAATAACATCTAGCTTTGTTGCTGCATTTCGATAGCTTTGTGAGGGAATAACGAGAATGTATTGATCCTCCTTTAGATCATATCCAATTGTTTCTAGCCTATCTTTTACCGTGGAATAATTAATTAATGGATTATCCAGAAGATCTGCCAGGAAATAGGAGTACATAAATCCTTTGTTTGCTGTAATAAAACTGTCTTTTTGGAGTTCCATAGAAATAATTCGACTAGTTCGATGCAACAAAATACTATCAAATTCTTCAAAGGGATGATCTTGTTCATAAAGCATGACGTGTCCCACTTCAATATTGTTAATAGTAATTGCATCTACCATCATTCCTTTATTGTGAAGTGGATTTACGAAATAAATTGGAGCATTCTGTTTTCTGATTTTCTCATCAATTTTATTCCTCTTAAGATATGCAATTCCCTCTTCATTAATATAACCAATTTGATTTTCTTTTGAAGCAAAAGAAGTATCGGCTATGATACCAGAAGACATGGCTAAATACTTGTGCCTGGTATCTACTACAAAAAATGGATTGCCAAATACTTCATAAGCAATATCCGCTATATATTGAATCCCTTGTTCGGTTAAAAAGGCATTGGTTAAAATATGAAGTGCGGCGTTTATTTTTTGAATATCTTGAAGTTTGTCAGAAATTGTATTAAACATTTGTGCCGAATCAAATTCATTCTTGGTATAAAGGATCCGAAGGTTTGAATCTTGATATATAGCCTGATCGGGTTCTTTTCCAAAGCAGAGAATGGTTGAATCATAATTATCAGGTTTTGTTGGTAACAAATCACTTGAACCAAGATATAGAATATGCTTGTGAAATCGAGTCTGTTCCTTGGTTAATAATTTAATTGTTCGGATATCTACTGTTGCATCTTGATTACCAAAACTTTTTAAATTATTACTTTTCAAATGTTCCTTAATTGCAAATAATTCCATGAGTTTCTCCTTCCCTAATTGTGCTATCGCACAAATAACTTCTCGTGATACATGATCTAATTGTGAATAAGACCAATGATTTCAATGATTTAATTATATATACTAGAGGTACAAATAACAAGCAAATTTTATGTTAGGCCAATTGGCAGATAGGAGTAATTATGGAATTAAAAGAGGAAGCGATTCAATTAATCAAAGAAAGATTAGCAGTTATTATAGGAGAAGGTGATTATACTGCTGAAACTACTTTTGAATCATTAAATATGAAATCAGTAAACTATTCACAGCTTACAACAGCACTAGAAGACGAATTCGATGTAGAAATTCCTTACATGGATTTCAAACGTAAAAAGACAATTGCTGAAGCTGGTGATTATATTGTGCAACTAGTTGAAGGATAGCATTTGAAAAAAAATAGAATGTAGGAGGAAGAAAATGGAGCAACCAGAATTATTTACAAAAAAAGAAGTTTTTAAAGGCGAAGAAATAGAAACTCTTTACCGACAGGCAAGAGTTCCAGTAGATCCAGAAGAAGGATTAGATTTATCTAAGCTAGAAGGAATTGCTGCAACTGCTCATGGATTTTGTGCAAAATTCAATCAACGTACTTATAAGAATGAAGACGGAATTATTTGTGAACAAGATGTTCCCGTTATTTTAAGAGATGGAACAAAAATTTATACAGATATTTATCGTATGGAGGGAGAGACCAATATTCCGTGTATTGTTTCATGGAGCTACTATGGTAAACGTCCAGGAGATGGAATGAGTGAATGGCAAGTAATGGGAGTCCCACCAGGAACCATGTCTACTATGGCTAAATTTGAATCACCTGATCCAGGATATTGGTGCCATCATGGTTATGCAATTGCAAATGTTGATCCCAGAGGAACAGGACATTCCGAAGGTGATATTAACATGTTTGGTACGCAAGATTCACAAGATGGATATGATTTTATTGAATGGGTAGCAAATCAACATTGGTGCAATGGTCGAGTTGGTATGGGAGGAAATTCCTGTGTAGCTATGACGCAGTTTAGAGTTGCAGCTCAGCAACCACCTCATCTAGCTTGTATTGCCCCATGGGAAGCAACTACAGACATTTATCGTGAATCCTTATATGAAGGTGGAATACCAGCGCTATCCTTTAATGAATTTATTGTAGCATCCTTGACGGGACCAAATAAAATTGACGATCAGGTTGCAATGGGACGTAAATATCCTCTCATGAATGCATATTGGGAAGATAAAATACCTGATTTTAAAAAAGTTAAAGTACCTACCTATGCATGTGCATCATATAGTCATTTTCATTTAAGAGGATCATTTAATGCATTCCGTAAAATTCGTTCAACAAGAAAATGGATCAGATCACATAGAGAGCAAGAATGGCCAGATATGTATAATCCAGACAATATTGAGGATTTAAAACGTTTCTTTGACCGTTACTTAAGAAATATTAACAATGGTTGGGAAATGACACCAAGATATCGACTAGAGGTAATGGATGCATTTGATTGCGATTATCAGACAAATCGTCCAGAAAAGGAATTCCCACTTGCTCGAACACAATACAAGAAGTTGTATCTAGATGCAAAGGACATGACTATGCAGGATATGCCAGTTGAAGCAGAATCTAAGGTAAGTTACGATGCAAATGAAGGTATTGTTAATTTTGATATGGCGTTTGACGAAGACACAGAAATTACAGGATATATGAAACTTCGTTTATGGGTAGAAGCAGATGGACATGATGATATGGATATGTTTATTAATATACAGAAAACAGATGAAAAAGGAAATTGGCTTCCAACCTATATTTTGGGAGAACCACATCCAGGAACTTGGGGCAAAATGAGAGTTTCTCATCGTGCGCTAGATGAAAAGCTAAGTACGGATTATGAACCTGTGCAATCTCATTTGAAGGAAGATAAATTGAGTCCAGGTGAAATTGTTCCTGTTGATATTGCCATTGTACCTTCCAGTAAAATATGGCATAAAGGACAAAAAATCAGAATACAGGTTGCGGGCAAATATGTTCGTGAGGGTTGGTTTGAACCATTGTCATGGGAAACAGATAACAAAGGAAACCATGTAATTCATACTGGCGGTAAATATGATTCTTATCTTCAAGTGCCAGTTATTCCACCAAAATATCAAGCAGGTAATTATATTTATAGATAGAAGCACGCCATTAGAGGGCATGAAGCTTATAAGAGGCTGTTGCAAAAGATTGCAATGGTCTTCTTTATAAAAAATAGGGAAGTTCCACGAACTTCCCTATTTTTTATAAAGGCATTACGTGCCAAATGCATACCACGCGGGTGCAACAGTGTCTGCAAGCAGACACTCTAAAAAAATAGAAAGCAGGAATTGATATGAGTCTGATAGATGAAATCTTTGAAAAAGCAAAAAAACAGTCAATGATTATTGCTTTTTCTGAAATAGAAGAAGAAAAAATATTATTAGCAGCAAAAGAGTCAATGGAAAAAGGAATTTGCAAATCATTACTGGTGGGGAAAAAAACGCTAATAAATGAATCGGCTAACAAATTTAGTATCGATTTATCAGGAATGGAAATATGGGATTGTGAAGACGAACAAAAATTAGAGGCTGTTATTACAGAGTATGTAAAACAAAATCCAATATACAGTGAAAAGTCCATGAAACGTAAGTCAAAAGATTCTTTGTACGTAGCACTTATGTTGGAAGCGCTCGGAGAGGTAGACGCTACCTTTGCGGGAATGTCTCATACAACAGGTGATGTAATTATGGCGGGACAGATGATAGTTGGTTTACAAGATGGAGTTACAACAGTATCAAGCGTTGGAATTGCTAACATTCCTGGATATGAAGGTTCAGAAGGAGATTTGCTCGTAATTGGAGACAGTGCAGTATGTACCAATCCCTCTGCTGAGGATTTAGCGAGTATTGCAATATCTGCATGTGATACTACAAAGGCTATACTTGGATGGGAACCACGATGTGCATTGGTTTCGTTTTCGACTACGGGAAGTGCAGAACATGAACTTGTTGATAAAGTTTTAAATGCAAAGGAGATTGCAAACAAAACAAGACCAGATTTAAAAATTGATGGCGAATTTCAATTAGATGCAGCTATTTGTCCTCAAGTTGCAGCAAAGAAGGTAAATCGTCCTAGTGAGGTAGCTGGAAAAGCCAATATAATTATATGGCCAGATTTAAATGTGGGAAATATCGGAGTTAAGCTGTTGCAACAATTTGCGCATGCAGATGCATATGGACCAGTGTTGCAGGGATTTAAAAAAGTAGTATGTGATTGTTCTAGAAGTGCACCAATATCGGAATTAGTAGGAAATATTGCGATTTCAGCAGTACGTGCACAAGGAGGTAAATAGATGATGACATATAAAATTTTTACAATTAATCCAGGATCAACTTCAACTAAAATAGCTTTGTTTGAAAATGAAAAAGTATTATATTCAGCAAATGTAAGTCATGATGCAAACAAATTAGAAGAGTTCGATAGTATTTCAAGTCAGATGCCTTATCGTAAGGAAACCATTCTGAAGCTATTATTAGAAAATGATATTAGTTTGGATGGAGTGGATGCTTTTGTAGGACGTGGGGGTGGATTGCTACCATTAGAAGGCGGAACCTATAAAATTGATGATTTTTTAATTGATCATGCAAGAAGAGGTGCAAATGGGATTGCTCATCCAGCACAGCTTGGAAGTCAGTTGGCAGATGAATTTTGCAAGGAATATGGTGGAATTGGTCTTGTTGTAAATCCACCAGATGTGGATGAATATGAGGACATTGCTCGTGTAACTGGAATAAAGGAAATTACAAGATCAAGTCATATTCATTCCCTTAATCAAAAAGAAACTGCCATTCGGCATGCCGTTAGTTTGGGTAAAAAATATGAGGATTGCAACTTTATTGTATGTCATATTGGCGGAGGTATTTCAATAGCATCACATAGGAATGGGAAAATGATTGATGGAACCGACATTGTTGAAGGGGAAGGTGCAATGGCACCAACTCGTGCTGGTGCTATCCCAGCAGCACCATTGATACACATGTGTTATTCGGGTCTATATTCCGAAAAAGAAATGCTATCAAAATGTACCAGAAGTGGTGGGATCGTGGATCATTTGGGAACATCAGATGCTCTTGTCGTTAGTCAGAGAGCTGAACAAGGAGAGCCTTATGCAAAACTTATTTGGGATGCAATGATTTATCAAATAACTAAAGCCATTGGATCAATGGCTTGCGTGTTGCAAGGTAAAGTAGATGGCATTCTGCTTGGTGGTGGCATGGTATATAACAAAGATTTGGTTAAAAAGATTACGGAAAGCTGTGATTTTATTGCACCTGTTAGTGCGTATCCGGGAGAATTTGAAATGGAAGCAATGGCAAGTGGTGCAATTCGAGTATTAGAAGGGGCTGAAGTAGCAAAAACATATACTGGAATTCCTGTATTTGACGGATTTAAGATATAGAGTGATTTATAACGATATGTGGAGGAAATGATGAGTAAAAAGAAAGAAAAATGGATTAATATTGTTACTTTGGCACTTGGAATTGGACTGCTTCCACCTATTTGGGCGGTACTGTCACCTTATATAGGTATAACAACGGGTGCAGTTGCATTAATTTGCGCTGGATTGTACGTTGCAAATGGGAATAAAATTACGGATGGAGTAAGTATTTCTATTGGATTTTTGTGTGGAGATTTATGGGCAGTAGCAGCATTATTGGTAATGGATCTCATGTGTCTTCAAGCGGATTTAGAATTGTTTATTACCTTATTTTTATTTGGAGGGGTAGCAGTTATTGTAGCAAATCTTATTCCAAGGTTTATATATTTACCAGCTTGGTTATGTGGTTGGGCGATTGGACTTACAATTATGGCACCAATTGGAATTGAAAATATTGGAAGTATTCCAATTCAAATTGGGGTAGCCATGCTCGTAGGTGTTTGGTATGTTGGTGCAGGAGTTGACAAATTTCAAAGGATTGTAGCCTCCAGATTCTTAAAATAAAAGAGAAGATGATCAATAATATGAAAAAGAGGATTAATATGAAAAATATAAAAGGAAATATAATATGGGGACTATTATTATTTGTTTGGATTATTATTTTAGTGATACCGGGTACAAGAACTTTATTTATATCTGCAACAGAATCACATCCTTATTTGGGAGGCTTTGTTAAGTTTTCAATTCTAGCATCTATGGGAGATATGTTAGGAAGAAGAATCTTAAATGGAGAATGGAGCTTTTCTCAGGGATTTATATTTAAGGCGTTTGTATGGGGGATTATAGGTATGATGGTTACATTGGTATTTACCGTATTTATGACTGGTGCAATTGGAGCACAAGCGAGTGGAAAATTACCATTTGAAGAATCAAAAATTGCTACGGCAATATTTGGAAGTGCTATTATGAATACAACCTTTGGACCAATGATGTATATATATCATAGGTTTGGTGATCTTTTTATAGACCTATGTTATGAAAAAAACAGAGGTACTTTACAAGGCAAGATTACGGTTAAAGAGATGGTGAATCGTATTGATTGGTATAGTATGGTTAGTTTCTCATGGCTAAAAAATTGTATTTTTGTTTGGGTACCTTGTCATTCTCTTGTATTTTTACTTCCTTCGCAATATCGAGTACTTGCATCAGCATTTTTGTCTATACTGTTAGGAATATTAGTTGCAGTTTCTAAAAAGAGTACATTAAAGCGGAGCTAACGTATAGAATTAATAGGAGGATTGGTATTTCTGAGGCTAATCTTGATTAGCCTCGTTATCTAAATCTTGCATAGCACTCAATTCACTTACGAATAAATCTAGTTCGGCATTATCGAGGTTTGACTTCCAAACGACCATAATATCAGAATCATTAGGCTGATTTTCTAGATTAAAGGTTTTAATTTTGTTATCATTAATTTTATTGTCACAAATGGTTATTCCAATGCCGTTTCTAACGCCTAAAATGAGAGAATTAAGATTAAATAAATACTTCACGATGTTTGGTTCGAATCCATAACTTCTGCAATACGTTTTTATTTTTTCTACACCAATGATAGACTCTTTCGGAGATATCGTTATAATTGGCTGATCTTTTAAATCTTGAATGACAACATTCTTCTTTTGGCTAAGGGAAAAGGAAGAAGGCACAGCAATGCAAAGTTCTACTTTTTGAAACAGTAGATAGTCGATATCTTTATAATTTATGCGTTCAAAGTCTGGTATAAAAATGACATCCAAATCCCCATTATTGAATTGTTCACGTAGGGAACGAAAACCATAGCTACCCAAATCAATATCAATATTTGGGTAATGACTTTGATAATTTTGTATCAGAGTTGAGAGCGATTCATCAATTTGAAAGGTGTCTGTACATCCAATACGAAGATTACCAACTGCACTTCTCTTAACGAGTTTGGCATTGTAAATGGAGGAGTTCATCATATTCTCTAAAATTATCCAGTCATGATAAAGGGATTCACCCTCTAAAGTCAACTCAACACTTCTTTTGTTTCGTTTGAGCAAAGAAAACCCAAGTTCATTTTCTAATACTAGAATTTGCTTACTTAAAGCAGGCTGTGAAATATACAAAGACTTTGCAGCTTTTGTAAAATTTAATGTTTTTGCAATTGCTAAAAAATAATGAATTTGCTGAAAGGTAATGCGATACATAATTTCCTCCAATCGTGGGTGTTCTAAGCACATACAGGTAGATGTGAACAGTTTTATTTTATATTTTCTTGTTTGTTTTTCCTTTTTAGGTAATCTAATACATAAAATGAAAATTCATATGAAAAGAGTAAATGAGAATCTTCCAAGTTAAATCCAGTTAAGTCAGCTATTTTCCCTATGCGGTAAAAAAATGTACTTTTATGTATATGTAAATAATTTGATGCACTAAGTGCATTTCGATTATTGGAGAAGTATGCTTTTAGCGTATCAATATAATCAGTATTATTTTCTGAATCATATTTTAATAAAAAATGAATATCTGAATGAAGAAGAGTAGACGCTCCAAACTTATTTTGTGAACAATCCAAAAGGTGATAGAGGTAGTTATCTTCATAATTAAAACAACGATCCTTCGCTACACAAGTATGGTTTTTGGATAAAAATATGGCCTGATTATAGTATTGATATGTTTCTAATATATCTTCAAAACGAAAGCTGATTGAGGCGTAAATCCGATTGAGTTGTAAGAAACTATAGAACTTTTGCTTGTCAATATTTGTGAAGGGATTTGCATGTTTGCTGGTGAGTAACATTATTAACTCACCTTTATAAAAGAAAGACATGCTATGCTTAAATATTCCAATCAGCTGGTCAATATAGTAGTTGGGATTTAAATGGTTCATGGATTGACCACTAAAAGTAAAAGCGAATACCCAAAAATACTGGTAAAAAGATTGCCCAAGTTGAGCCAGACGTTTATTAATGAATTCAAGACTATTAAAATTTTGTTCAACAAGGTCTGTTAAAAAGTACTCATATTTTAAGCCAGATTTGTCATTATAAAAATCATCTTTTTGCATTTCGATGGAAAGCATTTTAGATAATTCTATAATGAAAACAGAGTCATCCTCTGTAAACGCGTGATCATAAGAACGCAGGCAAATATAACCTATTGCTGCGTGTTTGATGTGTATACTACAAAATAAATAAGAATATTCAAAGTCATCCTCAAACGTGGTAATGATAGGGGAGGAATAGGTGGAAATATGCTGAAGAATTTTTTTATCTTTTAAGTTCTCAATAAAGTCTTTTTTTAAATAGCGTTTGCCATTATCAAGATCAAATTTATTATCAAGGCTAGTTTTAGGGCTTAACGCAAGAACAGAAAAACTAGTAGTACAAATTGTAATTGGATTTTTTAGGTAAGTTCTTGCAGTGTCAATAATACTTTGAATGCCATAACCAGCTTGAAGAACATTAAACATTTCTTCTTTCTTCATATTAATTTTGTGATGATTAAATAATTCTTGTTGTATGCAGTTACAAACAGCAAAAGGATCGAGCGATTGGTAGATATAAAGACCATTCTCATTTCCGCTATTTGTACGACAATTTAATAATAAAATACATCCTTCTAAACTAAGATTGTAAAAATCTTGATAATTACCAATGTATAGAGTCTCTGGCTGAAATTGAAGAGCGTCAATATTTGTTGTAACTAAATATTGTATATTCTCTATGCGCTTATTTCCATTTATTGCACGATGAACATGTATTTGAAAGGTTTCTTCAATTCGTTGTATTATCTTGTTTAAATTAGCCATAATATTCTCCGTTCTTTTTAATTGTATCATACATAGATAGAAGTAAAAAATATATTTTATAATTTGGATACGTTCCGACAAATGTCTGAAAAAGTAATAAATATGGAATTAATAATACGATAAATAATGGATGAGTTTAAACGAATAATATGTTATTATTTTAACAATTAAGAAAGCAATAGAATATTGATCTCAAAATGATTTTTTAGATTAATATCTCTATAGTATAGGCTTTCAATAATTGTACTAAATTTCAATAAAAAAGAAAAGGAGAAATTAAATGACAGCAAAAGTTTTAGGAATTAGCGCGGGGCGCGCAAACAGTAATAGCGAAATATTATTAAAGGAGGCATTGTTACATTGTCAAGAAGAGGGGGCAGACGTAACAATGATTAATTTAAAAGATTACAATATACTAGACTGTACTGGTTGTACGTCCTGCACCATGGGTATGTCACAGGGTAAAAATACAGGTTGTGTATTAGACGAAAAGGATGATAAGAAAAAAATAATGAATGTATTATTGGATTCAGATGCAGTTATTTTTTCAGTGCCTACTTATGATTTAATGTCTTGTGCTTCATTTTCAAGATTTGCTCAAAGAAGCTTAAGCTATGAAACAGCTTTTCTTGAAACAATTGGTGCAATAGAACATAAAGACAGAATTAGTGCGTTAATTGCTGTTGGAGGCTCCACTCGTGCATGGCAATCCATGGCACTTGAAACGATGCAGGCGGCTATGTTTACAACGGACTTAAAAGTTGTAGATATGTACCTTGCAACAAGAGTGCCAGCTCCAGCACAATGTCTACTTGATGATGATATGATTGCAAGAGCTAAAAAAATCGGTGAAAATATTATGACATCAATCAATACACCAGTAAATGAGCGTAAATGGCTTGGAGATGAGGATATGGGGTGGTGTCCAAATTGCCATTCGAATGCACTAGTTCTTGGAGAAGTACAATGGGATGGGCTTCATTTCCCTATAGAGTGCCAAGTATGTGGAGCGGGTGGAACGTTAGAAAAAACACAAGAAAACAAATGGAAGTTTGTTATTCAAGAAGATGGCTTAAGCCGTGACCGAACAACAGTGGAAGGTAGAGCAAAGCATTTGGAAGAAATTGCTCATACACAGGGGGGATTTTTTACAAATTCGGACAATCGTGAAACGGTTAATAAAAAAATAATAAAGTATAAAGAGTTGAAATTTAAAACGATATAAAAATGTAAAAACTATATTAAAAGGTAAAACATGAATAGGAGAAGTGTATGAAGGGAAAAACAAAATTATTATATGTATTGATTATAAATATTCCGGTTGCAATTGCAATTGCGCTGACTGCTCAATTATTAGCAATTGGAAAAATCATAGTATCATTATTTATTATTAATTTGCTGATTGCATACGGTATTGCATTTTTAATTGGTATGTTAATTCCAGTGGAACCAATTGGGGTTGGGTTTGCTAAACTTTTTAAGGTAAAAGAGGGAGTAGTGTTTGGGTTATTAGTTAATCTACCAATTAACTTTATTTATGTCACACTTATTAGTCTGATTATGACCTGTTTTAATGTAGTAATATTGGAGAAATTACCAATAGGTGCTTTCGTTGGGGGATTTTTAGGTACTTATCCTGTACTTTACATAGTTGGATATATTGTATCTTTTATAGCAAACAGGCCTGCTATGAAAACGGCACAAAGAATTACCAACTAATAACTTTTAGTTATAACTGCTACTTCGATATACTATTGGACGAAGTAGCAGTTATAGGTTTATAATAGAGATATTGATATGTTAATAATTTAACAAAAATAGGTATAGGAGGTATTTACGCATGAAGAACTTAGAATCAGATGTAATTGTTGTTGCAGCAGGTCTGTCAGGCTTGGCAGCTAGTATTTCAGCAGCGGAAGGTGGGGCAAATGTTATTGTATTTGAGAAATCAAATACAACAGGAGGAGCCGCAAACATGGGAATGGGACCTTTGGGAGTTGGTTCACCGATTCAAAAGGCACAAATGGTTACTTTAACGCCTGGGGAAGCATTTCGTAAACATATGTATTATACGCATTATCGTGTTGATGCGCGTATGGTTCGTGATTATTATTTTAAATCAGGAGATACCATTGAATGGTTGATGGATATGGGTGTAGAATTTGTTGGAGTTCAAAGAGCTTTTAGTGCTCCAGAGGCTACAAGAGCATATTCGGATGGTGAATTTACATGGCATGTTGTGAAACCAGAAGGTGGTGGAGCTCCAGGTCCACGTTGTGCAACTGCAATGACAAAGAAGATGACAGAAAAAGCAAAAGAATTAGGTGTTCAGTTTATGATGGAAACACCAGTTAATAAAGTAATAATGGAAAACGGTAAGGCAGTTGGTGTTGTTGCAAAAGATAAAAACGGAGAGGAAATTGAAGCAAGAGCAAAAGCAGTTATTCTAGCAACTGGTGGTTTTGGCGATAATCCAAAGATGATTAAAGAAGAAACTGGATATGAATTTGGTAAGACTATCTTTAATTTTGCAATTCCAGGAATGAAAGGGGATGGCATTAACATGGCTTGGGAGGCTGGAGCAGGTCATGTTTCACCTACAATGGAACTGATGTATCAGTTACCAGATAATATGAATCATTTTATTTTAGATGGTGCATTTCGTCAGCCTTGCCTATGGGTAAATCGTAATGGAGAGCGTTTTATGCCAGAAGATCAGATCGCTAATACTACATTTACTGGTAATGCTATCACAGCTCAGCCAGGTTGTATTGCTTATTCCATATTTGATAGTAAATTACTAAAAAAATATAAGAAAAAAGGTCCAGATATGGTATCACACGTACATCCACATGATCTATATGATCATTTTGATGAGCAGTGGGAGAAAGATTTAGCAGATGGATATGAGCCAATCTGTCAAGCAGATACATTAGAAGAATTGGCAGAAAAAGCAGGAATTGATGTAGAAGGATTTATGAGTCAAGTTGAAGCGTATAATGAGATGTGTGATGCTGGATTCGATGAAATATTTGAAAAGGATCGTGCATATATGCAGTCAATTACAAAAGGGCCATTTTACTGTTGTCGTCAGAATGTAGGTGCATATGGTTCATTAGGCGGAGTACTGATAAACTATAAGACACAGGTAATGAATCAACAATCTAAGGTTATTTCAGGGCTTTATTGTGTTGGTACGGATGCTTGTAATATCTTTGGGGATAGTTACCCATTCATCCTTTCAGGTAACACAATGGGATTTTGTTTAAACAGTGGAAGAATTGCTGGTGAAAATGCGGCAGAGCAAGCAGTTGAGTTTTAAATAAGATTTACCATGTAGGGGCTGTAATAAACTGCAAGAAACACATAAATGTAGTTTGTTGCAGCCCTTCACTTTACGAAAGAATGAAATAAATATGGTTGTTTCCACCAACAGGTGAGAATTATAATTCCACGAATGGAGGAAAAGGTGAAAGAATTTTAATGAAAGGATAAATGCAAACGCATAACTTTCACCTAGTATGTTTGCTTTTCAAATGAACTTGCGAGAATGTTTACTTGAGACTTGGTATCAAATTATGAAGATAACAATAGATGGAAAAGAATTAGAAGCAAAAGAAGGAATGTCTATCTTAGACACTGCCTTAGAGGCAGGAATATACATTCCACATCTTTGCAAGCATCCAGAACTTGAGGCAGTGGGAGGATGTCGTTTGTGTGGCGTAGAAATAGAGGGAATGGATGTGACAGTTCCTTCTTGTAAGACAAAGGTTCAAGAAGGAATGAAGATTGCAGTAAACGGACCCAAAGCCGAGAAAACAAGAAAAATGGCGATGGAATTAATCCTTGCGACACATCCAGCAGATTGTACTGGCTGTCCAAAGTATGGAAAATGTGAATTGCAATCAATGTATCAGTATTTAGGAGTAGGACCAGAACGTTGGAGGAAAAAATCACGCACCGTTGTTACGGATGAAAGTAATCCATTAATTAAGCACTTATTTACACGTTGTATACGATGCGGACGCTGTGTTCGTGCCTGTAGAGAACTTCGAGGAGTTAAAGTACTGGATTACCAAAAAACAGAGTCGGGAATTCAAATTGGTATTGATGGTAATGTATCTTTGAAGGAAGCAGGATGTAAATTTTGTGGTGCATGTATTGAAGTGTGTCCAACTGGGTCTATCATGGATGCATTAGGCGTTATGAAAGAAGATATGTCCTACGCGGAATCGATTATTCCTTGTAAAACAGCATGTCCAGGACATACAGATATACCAAGATATTTGCGCTATATCAAAGAAGGCGAATATGAAAAAGCTATAGCAGTAATTCGTGAAAAGCTACCTTTTCCAGAAACACTTGGTAGCATATGTAACCATGTATGTGAAAGTGAATGCAAACGAAATGAACTTGGTGAACCGTTATCAATTTGTAAATTGAAGAAAAAAGCAGCAGCAAATGATACAGATGAATGGAAGAAAAAGAGAAAACAGGCCGAGCCAACGAATAAAAAAGCAGCTATCATTGGTGCGGGACCAGCTGGTTTAACGGCGGCTTATTATCTAGCAAAAAAAGGTCATGAAGTAACGGTTTTTGAAGCAAATGAAAAAGCAGGTGGTCAATGTAGATATGGAATACCATCATACCGACTACCAGATGCAGTATTAGATCGTGAAATCAATGATATATTGGAAATTGGAATTAAATTAGAACTTGGGACAAAGCTAGATAATCCACAGACTCTCCTTGAACAAGGATATGACACGGTATTAATTTCAATAGGAACACATCAAGGAACGCGTCTTCCACTAGAAGGAAATGATCTAGAGGGTGTTATGGTGAATGCAGAGTTCCTGAAAAAATCTCGTATGGGAATCGTAGAAACCATAGGAGAAAAAGTAATGGTTCTTGGTGGAGGAAATGTAGCCTATGACTGTGCAAGAACAGCACTTCGTCTTGGAGCGAAAGAGGTTCATATTGCCTGTCTGGAAAATGAAGAAACGATGACAGCAACTTCTGATGAAATTGAAGAAGGAAGAGAAGAAGGTATTATCTTACATTCGGCACATTCGTTCCTTCGTATTCAGGGAAACAAAGAAGTAGAAGGAGTAGAACTTCAAAAAATAGACAAATTCTATTTCGATGAGAATCGCAAGGCAGTAATTGAATTGGTAGAGGGAACAAAGGAATTGATAGTAGTAGACAACGTGATATTTGCTGTAGGACAAAAACCAGAAGGTACAGAGAAGTTAGGCGTTGAGCTAACTCATGGACCATATGTTAAGGTGAATGAAAATTTGTCTACAAGTATGAAGGGTGTATTTGCAGCAGGAGATGTAGTCACGGGAACGAAGTCTGTAGTGGAGGCAATTGCAGCAGGCAGAAGGTGTGCAGAAGTAATGGATTGTTTCCTTGGAGGAGATGGAGATATTTCAGAAGAACTACTGGAAAAAGAAGATGGCGATTCCTACATTGGAAGATGTGAAGGATTTGGAGACTTAATGAGATTGAAGCCTCACCTAAAGGATGCAGAAGTAAGAAAGAAGAACTTTGATGTAGTAGAAGATGTGTTTACTAATGATGAGGCAAAAAATGAAGCAAGTCGCTGTTTGCAGTGTGATTTAAGACTTCAATTGACACAACCAAAATTGTGGAATGAATATTAGGAGGTGAAAAAGATGAAAGATATAATTTTATGCAATGCAATGCCTATTTATAAGGAAGCACCAGTTTCTCAAACCTTATTGAAACACAATATAGATAAGGTAGTGTCCTTATTAATGAAAAGGGAAGCAAGCAAACATTATCTGATGGTACCAAAGGGAGAGTTTCAAGGCAATATCCCTGAGGGGTTAACAATCATAGAGGAGGAACGTGGATTTGGGTTTGTATTCGAAAATAATTCTTCGTTAATTAAAGTGTTGGAAGGTGAAAAGCCAATTCCTTCTTTTTCAAATAGACAAGCATTAGATGAGAATATAGAAATTGTAACGGTTGAAGAATTATTGGAACTTGAAATAAAGACGGTTTATATTGGAGGTAAGGCTAAGAAAAACGGTGCCTTTGAATTTGAACGAAAAATAACACCAAGAGATATTGTAAATTTATGCGGTACAAAAGAAAAATTTAAAGGTATGTTTTTTGGTTATCCAATGGGCTGTTTCGTAGATGAAAGTAAGTTAGACGAGGCAATAGACCTTACGACTGATTACGTTGAAATAATAGATGAGACGGACTGCATGTTAGACTGTTTATTATCAATTGCAAATCGTTTTGGGCAAGAAACTTGTGGAAGATGTGTGTTTGGTCATGAGGGTGTTACACAGATTCAAATGATTTTATCGGATATGACGCTAAAAAGGGGAAAAACAACAGATATAGAATTATTGATGGACTTATGTTCAGAAATGAAGAATCAATCTCTTTGCGAAATTGGAGAATCAGTGGCAAATACAATAACAACAGCAATAGAATGTTTTAAAGAAGAAATAGAAGCTCATATCACTAAAAAAAGTTGTAAGGCAGGAGTATGTGCAAAATTCATTACCTATCATATCTTACCTGACATGTGCACTGGGTGTAATGAATGTGAGGATGAATGTGAGGAGGATGCTATTCTTGGTAAAAAACGCTTTATCCATGTCATTGATCAAGATGAATGTACACAGTGTGGTGCATGTGTAGAAGCATGTGAAGAAAAGGCAATTGTGAAAGCAGGAGCTGTTAAGCCACGCTGTCCTCAAAAACCAATTCCATGTAAGCGCTAAGGATAGAACGGTTATCAATAGCCTACATGAATAATGTGCCAGTCTAGTACCAAACTGATTGGCATATTTGTATATTCGGGCACAGTATAAATGGCATGGATGAACTGTTACATTTATTTTTGTGCACCATTATCTGTCTCGTCCTTTTGAACTAGAGTTTTTCTGCTAAAGCAAAGGCAATTGCATAGTCTGTATCGTAGGATAAAGAAATGCATATATTGGTGATTCCCAATTGTTCAGCCAGAAGTTTTGCATTACCAAGAAGGAAAACAGTAGGTTGTCCGATTTCATTTTCAAGAATCTCTATTTCATTTAAAGATATTGCATTTCCATGAATACCTAGACATTTAAATACTGCTTCTTTACCAGCAAAACGAGTCGCTAGACTATTAATTGGTGTAGGACGGCTTGAAATAAGTTCTAATTCCTTTTTTGTATATGTTTTTTGAATAAATGGATCATCAAACTGATTCATAAACGGTTTAAGATGATCGATTTTTAAAATATCAGTTCCATTTCCGTATAACATGTTTTGCTCCTTTTGCTTGAATCGCTTAGCGGTAACTAGGAAGGTATTGAATAGTTACATCCTAAGAATAGTATACAACGTGTAGAAACCAATAAGCAAGAAGGATTAAACAATGGCAAATACGATGTTACTCTGAACGGAGTGAACAGTAACTGGAGTAGTGACACTTTAATAAGCCCCGTCGGAACCATAACACCTCTCGCTGCTATAGAAATAGAAATCAAATAATAGGACTGTTTTCCGCACT
>JBGUEO010000002.1:0-228891 GCA_041821315.1 Velocimicrobium sp.
GTTCGCTACTCCGATGTCGAAGAGGAAGAAGTCATCTTCCTGCCAGATGTCCTGCCTATATCATTGGTCGACAATACTGAGTTGAATTATACGGCTGCTACAGTAGATTCTGATGGTTCCTTTACAGAGGAATTATCGAACTTGAACTTTAGTTCCTATAGTGAGATGGGTCTTTCCGAAGATACCACGGTTGATGTGGGCGACTACCTTGCCTTCTATACTGGCACTTTAAGTGATGCGAGCAGTGCAGACTCGGTCGTTTACGCAAGGGTGACCGGTGTCACTGATAACAACGGATCAGTGACGGTAACCTTTAGCGCAACAACCGTGGAGGAAATGCAAGAAGTTCTTGACTACTATTCAGAGAACGATGTCGATGGTGACGAATTGCTAGACGGTATCGACATTGCTGTAGTAGAGAAAGAAGTGGAACAGCAGGTTCTAGAGAGCGGATTTGCTGAGGATGCGTCTGCATATCTGACTGCGCTAGCGGTGGAGACTGATGGATTCAAAAAAATGGTGGGTGATGATTTTGAACTGGAGTCCCTCTCTGCCAAGATGGATGACGGCTCAAGTGTCAATTTGAATGAAATAAGTCTTATGGCGGTACCTTCAAAGCTATCAATACGTAATTTGAAGGTTAAAGCTAGTATTGGAACGAAACTTAATAAAATAAGTGGAAAGGGAGTACGTTGTGCGGTCGCAGCCAGCTTTGATGTCCCGGTACAAACAAAAGATGGTGACTATATCGTTATATCTCTTTCCGCTACCTTTGTGGAAGAGGTGAAGATATCGGTGAATGCTTCCGGTCACCCGGTTTGGAAGAAAAGTATAATTCCACATATCACGGACTATAGCATGAATGCCAATATCGATGTATATAACTTCACCGGAATAAGTTTCCAAGCAATAGTTACTTCAAAACAAGGTGGTTCCTTTGATATTTCAAAGGAAATCCAGAAGCTTCTGTCTAATAGCAACTCTGAACAGATATCAGCCGGTGTTCAAAATCTCTTTGAAATTTATAGCGATATGATGGACAATGATGTGGATTGGATTGAAATTTTCAAGCAAAATATCGTTACTAGCAATGTAAGTGTGCTATTCGGTATTATTCAAATTAGAACCACCGTTGACTTTGTAGTCAGTGGAGAAATAAATATGGCACTTGGTTGCAACTTTGAGTATAAAAGCGGTACGCGGTATTGTTTCTGGGCAAAACTTAGAGCTAGAAAAGCTGGTAGCAATACCATTGACCTTATAGATGAAGTGTATTCTTTTCAATTCTATGTCATGGGTAGCTTAGGCCTTCGGGCGGGAATTAAGCTTGAGTTTGCCGTCGGACTTCTTTCAGTAAATTTAGATAGTGTTGGACTTACGGCAGAGGCAGGGGTATATACCAGATTGTATGGTTATTTTTATTATAATCTGGAGTCAATAAATAAGCTAAAGACTTCTAGTAAGTCTGGTGCATTGCTATTGGATTTTGGAATATATCTAGAGATAGCCTTCAAAGCACAGGTTTTAAATGGCAAGTACCAATACAATCCGATGCTATACAAGCATGAATGGCCACTTTTGAGTGTAGGATCAAGATATAATGTATACGACTTTGCTTATGACGATCCGAAAAATACAATCAAAATGAAGGATACCGTACGTTATATCCTTCCAGATGACAGGTTCAATATGACCTGCCTGGATCTTCGGAAAGGTGGTATTTCCACAAAGAGATATGATGCTAACCATTTTTGGACTACCTTCTCCAATCGTAATTTTAGATTATTAGATGGTAATATAGTTATGGTGAATGTTCCGAAAGGAACTCGTAAGATGGAGTGTGATATGACGGTTACTTGGAGGAGCACAAGCTTAGCTTTCTCTTCGCTGCCAATAACACGTAGTTTCCACTTAGTATGGGATAATATCAATGATAATGGATATACAATAAGCTATAATTCCATGGGTGGCAGTGTGGTGAGCAGCGTCACGCAGCGCTATGAAACAACGGTAACCGCACCAATAGCGCCTAGGAAGGCCGGCTATACATTTAGCGGTTGGTACAGCGATGAGAAACTGACAACTAGGTATATCTTTAGCACCATGCCAGGAGAGAATATTGTCCTCTATGCTAAGTGGACGGCTAAGACAGATACAAGTTATCAGGTGGAACACTATCAACAAAATGTGGCAAATGATAACTACACCTTGTATGAAACCGAGACATTGTCAGGAATTACAGACACTCCTGCAAAAGTGACAGCCAAGGCCTACACGGGCTTTACCTATAGTGACACCAAAGAAACAATTTCCGCTGGTATCATCGAAGGAGAAGGCAGCCTTGTGCTAAAGCTGTATTATGACCGCAACGGTTACATCTTGAACTTTAAGCCCCAAAATGGAGGTGATGATATCGTAACAACAATGAAATACGGTGCAGATATTTCAGCTCCTGCATTGGTTAAGAGCGGTTATTCCTTCTATGGCTGGGATACGGCGGTTGATGCAACCATGCCAGCTGCAAATGCGACATATACTGCTCAGTGGGTGATTAATAGCTATACCATTGACTTTATCACGAATGGTGGAAACGATGTAGACTCGATCACCCAAGCCTATGGGACTACATTGTTTGAGCCAGCAAAGCCCACCAAGGAAGGATATCTTTTCGCTGGTTGGTACCGCGACCGTAGTCTCACTAAGCATTACTCTATCTCCACTATGCCTGCAGAGAACATCACCCTTTATGCTAAGTGGTATTCGATCCCCAATACGGCATATAAGGTTGAGTATTATCAACAAAATGTATTGGATGAAGAATATACGCTAAAGGGAACTGAAAATCTCCTCGGAACATTAGGAACCACGGTAACTGCAACTGCAAAGATTTATGAAGGCTTCACCTTCAATAATAGTGCGAGCAATACAGTTAGTTCCGGTCTCTTGACAGCAGACGGTAATCTAACGCTTAAGTTGTACTATGATCGCAATACCTATACCATAACCTTTGATTCCAACGAAGGAAGTAACGTGGAAGCGATGAATCAGAAATATGGAACCACTGTGTCAGCACCGGAAAATCCAACGAAATCAGGCTATATCTTTGGCGGTTGGCTAAGGAATAAAGCATTAACTGAGGCATACACTTTTTCCACTATGCCGGCAGAGAACATTACCCTTTACGCTAAGTGGAATTTGAGCACCGGTACGGCATATAAGGTAGAACATTATCAACAAAATATATTGGATGAAGAATATACCCTGAAGGAAACTGAAAATCTCACAGGGAAATTAGGAACCACGGTAACGGCGACCGCAAAGACTTATGAAGGCTTCACCTTCAATAGTAATGCGAGCAAAACAGTTAGTTCCGGCATCTTGACAGCAGATGGTAATCTAACACTTAAGCTGTATTATGATCGCATTACCTATACGGAATATAAGGTAGAGCATTATCAACAAAACGTAGGTTCCAGTGGATTTTCGCTGGTGGAAACTGAAACATTCACTGGAATTACCGGTTCCACAGTTACAGCGGAGGCCAAAAAATATGAAGGTTTCAACTTCTTTGAGTTTGAGCAAGATACGGTTAGTTCCGGCATCTTGGTAGCAGGCGAAAATCTAACACTTAAGCTGTATTACAGGCGCAACTACTGTACAATTAACTATGTTTCCGTTGGTCAAACTGAACTGTTTAGCAGGGTGACGATGTACAACTCAATCGCGGATAGACCGCAAGATCCGACCAGATTGAACTTTATTTTCGAAGGCTGGTACATCGATAGCAGTTTCACGACACCGTACAACTTTGATACATTGGTGACTGAGGATATCACACTGATAGCCAAGTGGAAAATGGACGGAACCGATGCAAAATATATGCTTTGGATAGGTGGCGTTCAAGTCACTACGGATAACATGAATAGCGTTACTGGGAGCGCCATTACAGGTACGATTTCCTACGAACCGGAATCAAGTACACTTACACTAAACAATGCGACAATTACAGGATATTATGGTGAAAATGATATATACGCTATTTACGATGGACAAAGTGATTCGTCGCTGACCATCAATGTAATTGGAACAAACGTCATAAATATGCCAAGTGATACATCTAGAATGAGACAGTCCGGTATTTATGAGTATAATTCACTTACGATAGGCGGAGACAGCACTGCAAGCCTTGTAATTACGGCAGGCGCGGCGGATGAGTTGAGTGCAGGATTGGCAGTTAAAGATACAGCGACGATCAAAGGGGGAGTGGCAGTCACCGCAACAGGTGGGGAAATTGTCGCAACAGATAGTGCAATATTTAGTACTGGCTTTTGGGCGACTGGTTCGACCTCAACGATAATTATAACGGATGATTCTGTGCTAAGAATGTATGGAGGTAATGCAGAAACTAGTATAGGTTATCGGAATAATTATGGTTACCAGAGTGGAGTTTTAAGTGTCAGCAATGGGGGGAAAATCATTGCAGCAGGAAATACAAAGGCAATGGATGGAATGATTTTCGTTCCGGCTCAGGTATATACAGGTCAATCGCTCGATGGAAACGATAAAACGATTTTTAGTGGAGACATGAGTGGCAATTGGTGCGATGATATAAAGTATGTTGAAGCTACCAACTAAACGATACCACAGAGTACAATTGCAGTATAAATAAATAATAAAAAAATATAGAAAGGCATTGGCGTGATTGGTACCGTAAGGTAAAGATGCGTTAATGTCTTTTCTTTTTACATAAAGATATTTATCACAGATGATATCCAAGTTTGAAAATTGATGCAATCACTAAATATAATTAGGAAAAAATAATGTTTTTCAGAAATAGTTATTTTCCAATTGATCAATTAAATAACCAGGAAGATTTTCAATTGAAATTGTTTCTTGTTCCATGGTATTGTGATGACGAACAGTTAATAGATTATTCTCGATTGTATTATGTCTGTATAATCAGATTTTTGGCACTTTGGACAAGGAACTTTGTGTTCGCGAATGTAAATCATCATTTCGTCTTGTGACATGGAATCAGCATTCATGGTGGAGTCATATTCATTTATTAAGTTATCTGCTCTATGTCTCATATTACATCCCTTACAATCTAATAATGGATCTGTAAATCCAGCCAAATGACCACTAGCTTCCCAGACGGTTGCATTCATTAATATATCTGAATCAAGTTCATAGCTATTTTCTCTCAATTGAATGAAATAATATCTCCAGGCATCTTTGATGTTATTTTTTAA
Organism: Velocimicrobium sp.; assembly: GCA_041821315.1. Lineage (GTDB taxonomy): Bacteria > Bacillota > Clostridia > Lachnospirales > Lachnospiraceae > DIGJ01. Next base: position 5,253 of record JBGUEO010000002.1, read on the forward strand.
CCGTGTACCAAGCGGACCATAATCCCATGTGTTAGCCAATCCACCATATAGTTCACTACCTTGAAATATAAAACCATACTCATTGCAATATCTTACTAATTCATCCATTTTAAAATTTCTTTTCATTAAAAATAACCTCCTTAATTTTTTTATTAAAAATGCAATAAAAAAGCCCTAGACATATAAAAATATGCTTAGGGCGATTATCTCCGCGGTTCCACCTAAATTCAGATATAGTATCTGCACTTTATCGATACGGATTAAACTAGTAATCTTATAGCGAATTCTTTTTAACGGTAGAATAATCCGGCGGTAGCTACTGAATTCACACCGAACATTCCATCTCTGAAATCAAAATCACATGTACTATTTCTTTTCATTGCATTTGAAATATTTGTTTCATCCTAACACCAAACAAAAAAATTATCAAGTTTTTTAATTGTAAATTTATAAGAAAGGCTATAGGATTGATTATGCAATATGAATACATTTAGATTGCTACAGATAGAAGTGGAGCCTGTGCAGTAATTGAATCTACCAGTAGGTGTCTAGAGTTAATAAATAATCCAATTGGAGTTATGTCCAATAGCCCTGACTTTCATTCGCATTTGACTAATTTAAAAATTATATAGAGGCTTCTCCAACACAGACAGAGGAAGTCTATTGGGATAATATTCGGCACATCATGATGAGATAATTCATACTTTTTTTGTGTGATTCAACAGGAAAGAATATAAAGATATGAAGATTTTACCAACAAATCTTAATCTAGTCTATGTACTTTGTGTTTGCTATTTTATAAAATTAATGAATGCTTACGACTTTGGATTATGTTGTAATGGATTAACAAAAAGGATAAAGGAGGAGAAGATGAAAAAACTTATAATAATTATTGGGTCTATCATTTTGATAACAGGAATTGGAGTTGGAATTTTCTTTTTCGTTAATAGTCACAATGGCAACGAAAATGAAGCAAATAGTATAGTAGAAGAGATGGATACTGCATCAGAACATGCTGGCGCCATCCTTGAGAATAGTCGTTTAACAGATGATGAAAAAATACTTACCGGAGTATGGGAGTCTGATGAAGGCTGGATACTGGGTGTGCGGGAGCGTGCATTAGGAGATACATCTTTTGCATTGGATGCCATTATTTATTGCCCGGAGTTTGATCAATGGTTCAAGGTAACCAGAGAGGATGGCTCTTTTGTGAGTGAAACCGGAAGCGGACTGGAATTTAGCGATTTGCATGACTGCCCAGTCTCTAAAGATTCGAATAGCATGCAGGAAACAAAGGAAGAGCTCATTTATGATGAGAAAAGTGATATCATTACATACACGTGCTATGCTGGTAGTGAGACAATCAGTTGGGCGAGTAGCACAGGATATGTCACTAGCATAGCCTTTCACAGAACCGATAAGGACATAATAGAAACAGATGCAGGATGGGACTGGTATTATGAGATAGAAAAAAGCCGCGATCCAAGGTAAATTAAATTACGTTCTTTAGCGATTCCTAAAACAGTAAATAATCATAAGTAATGAGGGGTAAGTGTTGCCAGCATGGTAATTCTTACTCTTTTTTTGATACTATTAGATAAGCTATGGAATAAAAATATAAAAATTTTACCAATATAATATAATCCAGTCTAGTGCTATTTGAAAAAATAACAAAATAGTTATATACTGGATTTATGAGAATCACTGAGAAAATAAGAAGGATATAAAAGGACTCTATCAGTGCACTTTAGGAGATGATACTTATATAAAATGGAAGCACTTAAGCTTAACAAAGCAAAACAATAATTTTTTAGATCAATATGTAAAACAAAAAGATGGCACACGTGTCATTGCATTGAATGAACAAAAGCAGTGTCCTTTCTTAAATGAACAGAAACTTTGCAATCTAGTATTGAATTTTGGAGATGAAGTTTTGCCTGAAACCTGTGCGATTTTCCCAAGGCAGATACACGAATTTGCAGATAGAAAAGAATATTCTTTGGTATCTTGCTGCCCAGAAGTTGTGGATTTGATGAATCAGCAGGATAAAATTTGTTTTACGCAGAATATGTTTGATATGCATGAAGACATTTTGCTGCAGATTCGATCTATGATGATTACTATTATGCAAAATCAGCACTTTTCTATATCAAAGAGTATGATGATGATTTTTTATAGTCTTCTAGATATTCTATGAAAAGTTGTTTCGCAATTTCCTTGTTGTAGAAATTTTCACAAATACTCTGCTGCCAGAATCGGATTTAGAAAGCATAGTTGTTATGATTCAGTGGATTGCCATGGAATATGTGATGATGAGGCACTCAATCTTTTTATGGTGGATACTTCATGAACAAGAAAAACTGCCGTATGCGGTAGTACGTGATTATATTGTTGTTATATCACGAATGATGGGATATGACCAAGAAGATATCTATGAATATCTGGAAAAAAGCTTTAAAAACTTAATATGGGAATGGGGATATCTGGCATTGCTTATTGGAGCGGAAAAAGGTCTGAGCGGAAGTGAATTTTAAGAAAAATATAAGCAGAAATAGTACATATTAAATGGTATGGGAATTAAGATAACTCGTAGTTTAGTCGGAATATGACGGAGAGGACAATCAATATGGTAGGAATATATTTTAGTGGTAAATGAAACATTTGTATAGAGCGTATTGTTATAAGTATTAGAGCAAATAAACATCAACCTAATTTTAAAGGAGATACCTTACATGAAAAGAGTGTTAAGCAGTGCATTGTCAGTTCTTTTGACTTTGTTACTTATAGGCTGTGCCAACCAGAATAATGAATCAACTTCATCATTACAACTATCAACTACCAATTTAGAAACAGTTTTTAGTTCGTATTACTCGAGCCAAAGTTCACATGCTTTCTCAATGTTAAAAAAATCAATTTTTAAGAGTATGATAGATGGTTGGACAGACGATGATATTGTAAACCCAATATGGAATTATGATAGTTTCGCACAATACCAAATTTTAGATTATGATATGGTTTCCGTTGCAGATAATGAAAACCTATATTACTGTACCTTCTCTGCGGATAATGATAAATTTGGTTATATTGTGCTGTCATACGATGGATCTAGCCTACAAAAAATAAATGTGATTGAAACGTCATATTTATATGATTTACAAGCTAACAAAGATGAGATTGCAGATAAGCTAAGCGAAGCAGAGATTGATTTATCATCAGCCGTGGCTTCACGGGTGCAGTTGGTTGACCTAAACAAAAAATGTTCTGACGAAGTTATCCGTATTACAGATGACAATGGCCATAACTATATGTGTTATTTTGGAAAATCTTCTATTGACTTTATCGACAACACGGTTGCGCCTTAGGTGTTTATTACGCCTTAAAGTGTTACGAGATTGCATTTGAAGATGATGATTGTCTGGTTGCAGAAGTTAATGGAAAGATTGTTGGAGCGGTGTGGGTTCGCATAATGATTATAACGATGAAACAGTTGTTAGATAAAAAGAAATTTTCTCGTTATCATGGGTGGATTTATTTACTAGCAATCATAGTTGCCTTGCTTACGGTTTATTTATCGCTGTTAAGACCGATGAAAATAGCAGCAGGGATATGGCAATAGTGATACGAAAATTTCGCACTTTTCAACGGCCTTGATTTTACAATCAAGGCCGTCTAGATTCTTATATGTTTAAGTGTTCCAAATAGTCTCTGAGAACTTGATTGTAACCACCCCACCAGAATCGTAGTTGCGCAGTTCTAGTTGTCCTGTGTGCGTTTTTACTACTTGTGATGCAAACCAAAGACCAAGCCCATTGTGTCCATCGGCGCCACGCGCTGCATCATCACGCCATAGGCGCTCTGTTGCATGGTGTAGTGCCGCCTTGCTAAAGCCGGAACCTTCATCACACACAGTGACTTGCCAGCCGCCATCTACCATGTTGCCTTCCAAATATACGTTTCTACCCGCGGGTGTATGCTCGATGGCATTTTGCACCACATTACCAAAGGCGCGAAGTAAATGGTCTTTTTGAATCTTCACAATACCCTCCAGGTTGTTTTGAGTTTGCAGGCAAACCCTCTTGGCTTCTGCAATGGACATTGTATTCTGGGAAAGCTCGTCAAACATAGTGGGAAGGCTAGTGTTTTCAAATGCCTCATCCGCACCGGCGGAGGTTTCTAGCAGGCTGGCAAGATACTGCTTGGAACGGTTGTTGCTTGCCACAATTGTTTCCACCATTTTGCGGCTATTCTCAGGCAGTTCTTCATCCAGTAGAAGTTCGGCATTACCTCCCACCAGGGTGAGCGGGGTTTTTAAATCATGCGCAAGTGCTGCTATTTCCGCTTCACGTTTTTGCTGTGCCGCCCACTGGGCGGACAGGGAGTTGTACAATGCCTCACGCATATGCTTCATAGCACTGAGCGCCTGGTCGTACTCCCGTATACCTGCATGAGGAATTGCGAAATCCAGTTCCTGTGCACCTACCTTTTCGCTCACCTCGCCAAATAACTTCAGCTTGGCGGCGAGGCGCCGACGGAGCCACAGGGTGTTAAACAGCAGACAAAGCACCAAGGCCACACTAAGTGTGGCCAGCCACAGGTATTCAAAGGGGGGCAGTATGTCGCGCAGCACAGGGTTGGCAAACTCTGCCCTGTAATGCCAGCGAAAGATTACAATGCTTCCATCCGCGTAGATGTGCCGCGAAACATGTATGCTGTATGTGTCCTCCTGTAAAAATCTTGCCAGGACTTCCAACTTTTTTCCATCTACATTGCTTTCCAACACTTCGCCGTTTGGACCAAACAAAGCGTACTCGGCTAGAAAATCGTCACCAGGAGAAACAAAAGTTTTTGGCTCTCCTGCCAGCATTTGCTCCACCTGTTGGTTAGAGACGTATCCCTGGTAAATAACGCCGGTGTTTTGAAGTCGCCCAAAGCAGAAATACCATACCAGGCAACATAACAGCATACAGCCAAGCATAACGATGGCAAAGCGCAAAAGCACAAAGGAAAGGCTTACAGAATTCTGTTTTTTCGCCATTTGTAGCCCACCCCCCAAACGGTTTCTATGGGGTTTATGTCGTCGGCTTTCAGCTTGGCACGGATATTTTTGATATGCTCCGCAACGGCCGACGAATCGCCCTCGGCGTCAAAGCCGAAAACCGCTTCATATAATTGTTCTTTGGTAAACACCCGTCCGGCGTGCAGAGCCAGATGCTCACAGATAGCGTATTCGCTCTTGGTAAAAGGCAGTGTATGCTCGCCCACGAGGGCCACTTTTGCCTGCATATCAAAGCGCATACCGCCTCGGTTCAGGGTGCTGCGGGTCGGCTGACGCACCTCCCGACGCAGATGAGCGTTTACCCGTGCGCGCAGCTCCGCAATACTGAATGGCTTTTTAATGTAATCATCGGCGCCCAAGCCAAAGCCCTGTACAAGGGCCGCTTCATCCGCCTTGGCGGTTAAGAACAGGATGGGGCAATCCACCTCGGCACGGATACGGTTGCAAAGGGAAAAGCCATCCTCGCCGGGCATCATCACATCGAGTAGCAGAAGATCGTACAGCTGGCAGCGGGCAGGCTGCACGGTAGCGGCATTCGCTTCGGTGTCTACCTGGTGGCCGTCCTTTTCTAAGGCGGCGCGCACCAGGGAGAGCATATCGAGGTCATCATCGACCACTAACAGTTTCGGCATAGTCAATCCTCCTTGTTTTTCCGAAGGAAAAATGCGACTGCTTATGCAGGAGCAGAGGATTTTCCTTCTTGTTTTTCCTTCTTGTTTTATTCTTGTATGACGCTACCTTCCCATCTACTAAACCATAGTAGTGACAAAACTAGAATAATCGAAGTAATCATAATTAGAGAGATAATTCCAGGAATAACAGGTGCACTTGAAAAGCCAAAATAATTTTCCAAAAATCGAACACCCCATTCCCAAGGAATAATCGGCCAAATTTTATCACCAATCGCATTTTCAAAGTAACCTGCGAAAATTGTGCCAGATATCCCGAACAAAACAGAAATACTTGAACCAAATCGAAAAGCAATCAGTACGTGTAATAAATATAAAAATAAGTTGCTAAACAAAAATATATAAAATATGGCAAGATATGAACCAAAGTGTGTTATGCTGATATCCAAAAACAAATTGACTCCAATATAGAAACACAGTTCATATAATATCATACTTATGGCTGAAAGAAACAGTAGAAAGAACAATTTTCCCAGATATACGCTTCTTCGAGACTCCACTAAACCCAGAGCATTTTGAATATTGTTTATATTCTTGTCTAAATGAATTAAAATTGGCACAACAATACTAACAAAAATAGGATAACATATTTGTAATATAATGAAAAACAACCGCACATCAGAAATAATATGGTATCCGCCAGAAGCGTAATAAACTAAAAATAATGTTGTGACTACGATAGGCGGGAACAAATGCAATAAAATAATTGGGGTTCGTTTGATTTTGGTAAAATTAGAAAAAAACTCTCTTGTAATAGTCATTTGCGATACACCTGCCTTCTATACCAGCGCGAAAACAAGGCGGAAAGAACTAACATAGCAAGCAAACTTATCAATGCTAGCAACGAACTTTCTCCTAAATTTAAAATCCATCTTGCATCGGCTTCGACCAATAATCCGTTTGGCAAAACTCCAAATAATGTAACCATAAACCTTGCAGGCCAGCTATATGGGAAGAACCAAAACAAAGGCGTCAAGGAAAAAAACAAACCGCCGAACGCGCTGGCAAATAAATTTATTATTACAGAACCAACAAATCCGACTTTTTGATCCAAAAACAAACAGAACGGGATTTGCCATAATAAAGAAAGCCACAATAAGCAGTATCCTAAAATATAATATCCGGAATGACCAATTGCAGCTGAAACACCTGACAATATGCATTCGGAGATAACAGTGATTAATGATAACAATAATGATATGATCAAAAGATTAAGCGCTATCAAAATTGTTTTAGCAATAAATGTCTTTTTCAAGTCGATGGGTAAACTATAAAGAGTTCGGTATTTGTGTTTTTGATCCTTATTATTTACTAAATGACATAAAAACATAATGGACAAAGACGCAATAGGCATACACCAATTGCAAACGATAGAGCTTGAAAAACCACCTAAACCAATACCAATAAATATAAATACCATAGATATTAAAATCAAAGCTACTGGAATAAATAGAATGAGTTTTCTAAATAGGGAGCGTTTAAATTTCAAGTGTTCTGCTTTTAAATATGCTCGTAACATTAGGATGCACGCTCCTTTCTAATGATATCCATAAACAATTGTTCCAGGTTTTCATTTGCATCAATTTTATCTTGATATAGGAGCGATCCATTGTATATAATCCCTATGTCATCGGCAACTTGTTGTACTTCGCTTAAAATATGACTTGATATAATGACTGAAATCCCAGATTCTGCAAATGTTCGAATCATTTTCCTTAATTCTTCAATACCAAAAGGGTCTAACCCGTTTGTAGGTTCATCTAAGACTAATAATTGGGGGCTATTTTGCAGCGCCAATGCGATACCCAATCTCTGTTTCATTCCTAACGAAAAATCGGATGTCTTTTTATTTTTAGTATCCATTAAGTCCATTTTTTGTAAAACTTCAGTGCATTTACTTGCTGAAATCCCCATAAGAGTCGCTCGCACTTTTAAATTCTCAAATGCCGTTAAATTCTCATACAGTGGAGGTGATTCGATCAACGAACCAATATTCAATAGATCTTTTCGAGTCCAAGGGTGATTGTTGAATAATATTTCACCTGAAGTCGGTCTGATAATTCCTGTAATCATTTTCAATAATGTTGATTTGCCAGCGCCATTAGGTCCTAATAAACCATAGACAGAATTTTTTCTTACCGATATAGATAAATCTTTTATTGCATATGTCTTTTTAAATTTTTTAGAAACATTATTGGTTTTTATTATGTACTCATACATCTTATCTTCCTCCATTTTACATTGCGGTTGGTACAGTATCCATTCCATAGGATTGTATCTCCTTTTGATTTGTTACTGTTATTGTAACAGACATTTTTAAGGATTTTATAAGGAAGCGGGTGGTATTCATGCAAGATTAGTAAGTATGTTAGTCAAAGAAGTTTCAGGTTATAAGAGTGATCTTTAGTGAGTAGATGCAACAAAAAGAGAAGTCGAGAGGAAATAGTGCACACCTTGATTATAATTTTTTCATAAAAGATATTATTGAAGAAGAAAATATTTTAATTGTGTCAATAGATAGACTTCTATGGACTAGAGTGTGTGCTATGGAAGTAGATAAATATAGAAAGGATCTGGAATTACTAAAAGAATACTATTATAAAAATTACACAAATCCAAAATATCATCAAGAAGCACTATCGCATGAGAAGTCTTATTTGAAAATGAATGGTGCTGTTTTTTGGTGGTCAATACAGTGATAAATAATTATTTTACATAGACATCTGTCAGAAATGGCAAATGTCTTGACATTAATAATTCGTTAGCATATTATATAAATGAACAATTCATTCATTTTAAAGGAGGTAGATATTTGAATCAACGAATCAAAGCAATCTCCGATGCAGCGACACTATTATTTTTGCAGCAGGGCTATTCCAAAACACAAATCAGCCACATAGCAAAGGCCATAGGTGTTTCTGTTGGCACGATTTATCATGACTTTGCAGGAAAACAGGAAATCATGCACTTTGTTTTAAAAAGTACGATTGATCCAGATTTTATTAATCGAGAGTTTGAAAGACCAATAACAGATGACCAATTTGCAGGCTTGGAAAATGACATTGTTGCCCTCTTTCAGCGGTCAGCAAATAATTTTGCCAAAAACCTTGAAACGGATACTGCTGATTACACTTTTGAAGCTCTTATTTCAGATGCGTTTGATCTTCTTGAACGCTATGCTGTCGGATGCCTGTTTATTGAGAAAAATCAATTTGATTTTAAATTTCTTACAGAACATTACAAAGAATATCGAAGGCAATTTATTGATACGATGTCACAGTACGTAAACATTTTCATTCAAAAGGGAATTGTCAGACCGTTGGAGCATCTTGAACTATCCACTACCCTGATCATTGAAATCTTGACTTGGTGGGCAATGGATATGCATTTTACATCATTTGAACTATCAGATATTCCTACTGAGCTTGCGAAAAAAATCTGTATGGATAACATTATAACTGCATATAAGCAATAAAATTTGCAGGGCGTAATTAGCCCTCTTATTTTTACCAAGAGAATGAATGAACAATTCATTTACAATTGAAAGGGAGGTAAATTTATGACAAAATCAAGAAAACATAGGGCTCTTTGTATAATTTCAATTCTTTGCTTACTAGTATTGGGCGGTTGCTCTCATTCAAAATCTCCACAAAAGGCGAATGAACTGCAATTTTCACTGAATGAGATATCCGAATTAACCATTTCTTACGATGAAGAGAAAATCATCTTTTTTGAGGGTGACAGTGATGAGCTTGTAATCAAAGAATATATGACCGTTAATAAGAGCAGTTATTATGCAAAAGTAAATCAGCTCAACGAAAGCATCCATATCAGCGAGGGAGATAAACCATTTTTTAAATCCGGATTTTCAAGGTATATCGAAGTTTATTTGCCTGCATCGTACCATCAAAATCTTGCCATTACCACAACGGATGGAGCTATCGATTTATCCAACTCTGATTTGGATGTATCGATGCTTCGCATAGATACTACATCCGGAACTATGAAACTTAATAGTGCAACTGCATCCTCCATTCATTTGTCCTCTACGAGCGGAACATTGAAGTTGGGAAATATTCAAGCGGAACAAATCAAATTGGAAACGACCAGCGGAAACGTAACATGCTCTGAGTTGAAGGGGCATGTTACATATACTTCTACCAGTGGGAATGTTTTAATAGAATCTGCCAGCGGCTCTGGCAGTTATAAGGCAAACAATTCTGGCAAACTAAATGTGGCATATACTGGTGTAGATGGAGACCTATCATTTTTCAACAAGAACGATGCTATTGAACTCACCATTCCCACAGACTTAGAGTTTAACTTTGAAGCAACGACCAAGAATGGCTCTATCGCTACCACTTTTCAGGAGAGCATTACCATCAATGGACGGATGATTAGCGGAGCTGTTGGTGATAATCCTACCGTTACTATTAAAGTAGAAACAAATAATGGGAATATACATGTGACACAATGAAGAAGCGCATGTATTTCTTCACAATGTGTATATACCATGCTGAAAATTGCAAATTTGAATTCGCAAGTGCGATTGTGATATGCGAAATGAATTTGAGGATTGGAGACAAATTAGATGGAAAAACAAACTCGTAGGCGAGTAATTGCTTACTGCATTTTATTCCTATTTCTTATATTTGTAGTGACTATTATATTGCTACCTTACTTTCAACGTTTATCAGAACCCGCATATCAAGCCCAAATACAACGATGGGTGAATAAGATGGGTATTGTTGGAATGTTCGCCCTTTTAGGGGGGCAGGTGTTGCAGATCATTATTGCTTTTATTCCCGGAGAACCAGTTGAAATGCTATCTGGCGCATTGTATGGAGCAGTTGGGGGATTAACAATATGTCTGGCAGGATGTATTATGGCTTCAACAATCATCTTTACATTAACGAAAAAGTTTGGAAAACGGTTACTGTATCTTTTGTTTAGTGAAGATAAGATTCAGACTTGGCGATGGCTGCATGAAAGCCAGAAAAACGATATGGTAATATTCATTCTCTTCTTTATTCCTGGAACACCTAAAGATATGCTTACGTACATTGTTGGGATGACTGAAATGAGTACAGGAAAATTTATCGGCATATCTATGCTTGCTCGCATTCCATCCGTTTTGTCCTCGACTATGATTGGCGCTACCATGCGCCAAGGTGAATGGAAAATGTCTTTAATTGTGTTTTTTATTACCGGTATTGTGGGTGTTTTCGGAATAGGATTTAAAAATAAAATTATTAATTTCTGTCATAAAATAATGAAACGAGGATATCAGGACAATACAAGATGCGAGTGTTTAGATTTTGTCGAAGCAGCCTATAGGAACAGAGTATATCCAGTAATGTATTGCAGAATGCAGATTGAGGGACCCCTTGACGGTGACCGCTTAAAAAATGCGGTGAACGTTTCCAGTCAATATGTGCCTGAAGTTCTCTATACATATGATTCTAGGCATGACTGCTTTGTCAATAAAGGCTTATGCTCAGATTGTGCGATTGTTATTACGAAGCAAAATATAGAGTTTGATTTTTGGTGGGATTTAAGTAAGGATACCCAAATCAAAATCTTCATTTGTCAGGAGGAGCTGAAAACTACCATTACTTTTGGCATGAGCCACATTTTGACTGATGGAGAGGGCTTTTTACAATATCTCTATCTATTGTCTTCCCTATACAACGAAAAGTATCCAAACAGCCAAATACAGAACAGTAGAAAGATTTCTACTATCTTGAAAGATATTCATGTTAAATCTCCGACAGAGCAGACCAAGAACGGCAAGAAATTTGTCATGTCCCCCTTACTACACGATAGCAAAGGCACACAATATTTCTGTCTGAACAGTATAATAGCAGAGGCAGAACTGAAAGCTATCCATACAAAAGCTAAGAACTACGGTGCAACACTTAATGATGTATTTATGGCAGCATATGTCTATGTCATTGCACAGTTACAAAACACAGATAAGGTTATTATCCCTTGTCCAGCTAATCTTCGTAAGTTTAAGCCACCTTTGGACAGTCTTACTATCGCAAACATGACCGGAAATTACAGGATGATAGTTGTGGAAATTACGCCTCAGCATACGTTTAATTCTATTTTAGCGCAAATCCATATTGAAATGGAATTACAAAAATCACATTATCGTTGTTTTGCAGGTATTTGTATTCTTGACTTTGTTTATCACAAAGTTCCCCGCTCAATATTGAACTTTGTCATTAAAAGAGGTTATCGATTGCTTCCCGTTACCTATACAAATGTCGGTGTGATCGACCGTAACAGACTTTATTTCAAAGATAGTAATATCACATATTGTTATTTGACAGGAACGTATCGGTTTCCACCAGATTTCCAGTTATCTATAAGCACATTTAAGAATGTTTGCACGTTGAACTGTACTCTGATTGGAGATACAGAAACTAAAACAAAAGGTTTTCAAATTTTGGAACAGGTTAAGAGTGAACTTTTAAGGTGGGTACAGGAATAATTAAATAATCATATTGCTGGCAAATAAAAACCAAGAGTGCGCCATTATTGTCAATGGATTTATCGACTTTTGGTTTTAACGGAGCAGGGTGCTGTTAAATTGGATTGCGGTCATCAACCAAAAGGTTTATAATAAATTCAAATTATAAGCGAGGGACAAACCCATGAAAAATAATATTTTGATTATTGACGATGACATAGAACTATGTCAATTACTTAAAAAGTGTGTAGAAAGGGAGGATCTAACGGCTGATTTTGCGCATACTGGAACGGACGGCTTAAAAAGGATAGCGCAACATAACTATCACCTTATTGTTTTGGATGTTATGTTGCCGGGAATGGATGGATTTCAGGTGCTCCAAAAGATAAGAGAAATAAGCGCTGTTCCTGTGTTGATGCTTACTGCGAAAACTGCCAGTGCTGACAAAGTAAATAGCCTGCGTTCCGGTGCAGATGACTATCTGACAAAGCCTTTTGACGTTGAAGAATTTATCGCCCGTGTTTTGTCTTTGATTCGCAGATATACAACCTTAAACAATGGTTCCAGTGAAAAAACGAATCGACTCTCTTTTCAGAATCTAATCATTGATCAGGACACCCGGATCGTTCACATCGAAAATGGGCAGGTTGAACTACATGCGAAGGAATTTGATATTCTCTGCTACCTTGCAAAAAATCAAGGTAGAATTCTGACCAAGCAGCAAATATATGAAGAAATATGGCAGGAGTCTTATGCTTATGATGACAGTAACATCATGGGGTATATCAGCAAATTGAGAAAACAGATAGAGCCTGACCCGAACAATCCCACCTATATTCAAACAGTGAAAGGTGTAGGCTACCGCTTTAGTAGGGAGGTATAAGGATGGATGAAATATATGTGAAGCTTCCGTTGCTTACGGCTTTGGTTTTTGTTGCCGTTACTGCTGTCATGTGCACCCTTTTACTTCTTAAGAAAATGCGAAATATAAAGTTAAAACTGAATGAAATTTCGGAAACACTAGACGACATTGCACAAGGTAACAGCAATCGAAAAATATTGGCAAAGTCCAGCGATATGACTTCTGTTATCTGCTATAAAATGAATGATATTGTTCATGAGTTTCAAGAACAGGTTATTGATTTAAAAAAAGCGGAGATTGCGAATAGCCAATTGATGACGAGTCTTTCTCATGACGTGCGTACTCCGCTGACAACTCTGATTGGATATTTAGACGCGGCGCAAAAAGGTATTGTAGCCGGAGCGGAGAGGGAAGAATATATAGAAACCGCACGGCTGAGGGCACATGATATGAAAGACTATGTAGATGTGCTGTTTGAATGGTTTAAACTAAATTCCAATGAAGAAACCTTTATTATTGGGAAAGTAGAGATTGCAGAACTCACCAGAAACCTACTCAAAGATTGGATTCCAATCTTTGAGAACAATTGTCTTGACTTCGATATAGATATTCCAGAAAAGCGCATCAAGGTCAATTTAGATGAGGATGCCTATGCCCGTATTATAAACAATCTAATTCAGAATGTAATCTCCCATAGTGGAGCAACCCATGTCAAAATCAAAGTTTCTCTTCTTACTGCTAATGTAATGATTACTGTTGCAGATAACGGTAAGGGTATACCCAAACAGGATTTGCCACATGTTTTTGAACGACTTTATAAATGCGATACGGCACGTTCTGAAAAAGGAAGTGGTTTAGGGCTCTCTATTGTGCAGCAGCTTGTGGAAAAGATGGGCGGCTCGATTTCAGTCCAAAGTGAATCGTATCAACGAACAGAGTTTATCGTACAATTTTCTCTGGCTGACGAAAAAACCTGCTGAAAAGCAGGTTTTTTGTTACTCTTAAGAGATTCAAGGTTAATTCAAGGTTCGTGCAAGGTTTATGCAAGGTTGAGGAGATACAATACAATTTATAAAAATAAAGGAGGATTTTACATTTTGAATGATTTTGTAATTGAAACAAATAATCTGACGAAGCAGTACGGTGAACAAAAAAGTGTTGCTGACTTAAGTATCCATGTAGGGAAAGGCAGGGTTTACGGTTTGTTAGGGCGTAACGGTGCTGGAAAAACTACCACTATGAAGATGCTGCTTGGTCTGACAACTCCTACATCCGGCGAGATACGAATACTTGGGAAAAATATGCGTACGAATGAAAAGAAAATTCTTTCTCGAATCGGTAACCTGATTGAATCGCCGGGCTTTTATCCTAACCTCACCGGCACTGAAAACCTTAAGATTATGGCAAGGTTGCGTGGAGTACCAAACAGCAATGCCATTAAGAACGCATTGGACGTGGTGGGGCTACCTTATACGGATAAGAAACTGTTCTCACAGTATTCCCTTGGCATGAAACAGCGGCTTGGCATTGCAAATGCTATTTTACATGACCCGGAGCTTTTGATTTTGGACGAGCCAATCAATGGACTTGATCCCATTGGTATCGTGGAAGTGCGTGACTTTATAAAGCGGCTTAGTACAGAACAAGGTAAAACAATTTTAATTTCCAGCCATATTCTATCCGAAATGGCCTTGTTAGCGGATGACATTGGTATCATTGATAATGGTGTTTTACTGGAAGAGGAAAGTTTGGAAGAACTAGAGAAGAAAAACAGCAGATATGTTCATTTCATCGTAACAGATACATCTCAAGCTTCCCGAATTTTGGAGGCCGAATTTCATACTTCCAATTTTCATGTGGATGACAATCGTAATTTACGCCTATATGATACGGAGATAGATGTAGGTTCTATTACACGTAAATGGATAGAAAGCGGTCTTAATGTGTCAGAAGCGCACACCAAAAATGATACCTTGGAAGATTACTTCAAACAGGTCACCGGAGGTGAGGGAATTGCTTGATTTAATTATATGCGAATTTGCTAAAATCAAACGGCAGCGGTTTATTTTGTTTTCTATATTGGCAGCCTGTCTCTTCCCTATTCCCCTGACCGCATTAGTGGCAAAAGACAGTCTGCATTTTGAACAGCTTTTTAAGCTGATAGTTACGTTCGGGGATTTTCTCCTGTTGCCATGCGTACTAAGTGTGGTGGCTAGCATCCTGTTCTTCATGGAAAGGGACAGCGACATGCTGAAAAACCTAATGACGGTACCGGTTTCCAAAACCAAACTTGTAGCAGCAAAACTGGCTGTGCTTTTGATTGTTGCCGTGTTATATTCCATAGCTGGATTAGGAGCTACAATCATCGGTGGACTAATTGTGGGGTCTGTGGAAGGCGTTGCTTTTAAATTAGGACTAAGTGCTATCCTTGGCATGATGCTGTTTGTTTCAGTCCTTCCCGTGGTTATTCTCATTGTCTATTTTAACAAAAGCTATATTTTTTCCATTCTCATTGCCTTTATCTATTCTATTTTGAATTTTGGCATAGCGCTTAATATGATGAATTTTGCTCCTAATAGTGTTCCCATTACCGTTTTGCCTGCACCAGTCATTATGCGTTGGTGGATGTCCTATTGGAGTGGACTAGCCGCAGAATACGTTACACTGAGAAAACCATATATGTTATCCACCCCGGTTTGTACAGGAATACTATTTTTAATAGCGGCAATATCAATTCTGCTGATTTCAATTGCATTCAAAAAGCAGGAAGATTAGGAGGAAACTATGATTAATATAATTGTTACAGAATTTCAAAAACTTAAGCGCTACAGCATTCTTTGGGTTGGCATTGTAGCCGTGTTGTTTTCAGCACTTTTAGCCGTTTTCCAGCAGAACAGTGGGAATGGAAGGATGCAATACGAAAGCTATGCGAACAGTGTCATATGGAATAACTTCAGCATGGCTTTTCCTTTTATGATTGTTTTGATTGGAGGCTATATCATAAATCGTGAGTATGTAGATCATACATTGAAAAACATGTTGACGATACCAATTCCGTTTCGTAAATTATTGGCGGGGAAAGTAATTACAGTTGGAGTTGTGACTGCATTATACGGTTTTTTTAGCTTTTTATGTACATATGTTTTAGGTGCGCTGTTCTGTCATGGAGACATGTCTCCAACTATTGTAATGAAATCGCTCTTTCAACTCGTTGGATTGGGACTTTGCTGTTATCTGGCCGTGTTACCTATTATCATATTTTTTAGTAGAAAACAAAACGGTTTTCTTGCTGGAACTGGTTTGGCATTTGTTTACAGCTTTTGTGGAATCTTTATTGCGGGCAGAGCATTGACTGATTACTACCCTATAACCGCTGGACTTGGAATTATTAAATTTACGGGAGATGGTACCCTCATCTTTAATTGTTTTGTAGAAATTGGTGTCTTGTTTATTATGGCAGCGCTATCAATCGTTATGCTACTTTGTACAAAAGGTTTTGAGGATAAAACGACAGTATCAAAAAAAGGACGAAACATACACAAAAAATAATCTTAAGTAAGGTGTTATATCTTTCCGGTATTTCGAACACTCTGTGGCGAATGCCATTCGAACAAATATAGAGGCATTGATTCGGTGTATGACCGTGACAATGCCTTTTTTTGTGATCCGCTGTATTACGAAAACTGAGGGTCATTACGCTGTGGTATTTCGAAAGGAAGCATGAAAAATATCCCCTCCCCTGGCTTGTGAGTAATTATGCATTAAAGTATAATAAAAAAATGTTGAAAATTATATATAAAACAGAAAAAAGGTACTGATAGAAGTGGAGAGTAGAGCAAATGAGATAATGCCGAAAAATTGGGTGTTTCATCCGATTTCAGGAAAATGGATATTAATCATCTGGTATTTCAGAATGAAGAATTTGATGTGATTGCTATAAGAAATGTGACATGGACATTTGAGTATCCAGAGCAGGTCTACAGTGAATTCAAGCGTATATTGAAGAT
Source organism: Velocimicrobium sp. (assembly GCA_041821315.1). Lineage (GTDB taxonomy): Bacteria > Bacillota > Clostridia > Lachnospirales > Lachnospiraceae > DIGJ01. The sequence goes on from JBGUEO010000002.1 coordinate 22,345, forward strand.
AGGTGGTTTGCTCTTAATTTATGATGCGAATTGGCATCTTCATTTCTTTGACGAAGAAAGGCTGAATCGTGTCAGAGAGAGAGAAGAGAGGTATTTTTGTAGATATGGGTGCAGAGAACTTGTGGCAATTGCAAATATGAAGTTTTTTGCTACTGCACCTTTGACAAGTACGCTACGTCCGGCATGGGATAAACGTATTCTTGAAGAAATCGGTATGGATGTACAGATACAGGATGATATTGGTGAAAATGTTTACGAAGAATGGGAAAAAGATCTTTATGGAGAGTCTCCATTGTTTGAGATATGTGCCAGAAAATTGTCATAAAGTCAGGAAGCTTATCTAAGAGATCTAGAGGATTTTATAGAACAGATACATGCCTTTGAAAATAATCTAAGGAAGGAAATGGAAAAAGGTGACTAAGGAAAAGATAGCCGAGCGCATGTTACAGATTATCATCGTATTGTTTGGCATTGGCTTTTTAACATTTGGCCTTACCTATCTTGCACCCGGTGACCCAGTCAAAGCAATGTATGCTGCAACCGGAAGTGTTCCGAGTGATGAGGTGATAGAAACTATGCGAGAGAAGATGGGATTAAACGATCCATTTCTGGTACAGTATTACAACTGGATTTCAGGGTGCCTGCGTGGAGATTTTGGAACATCGTATTCGTTGAATAAACCAGTTGTAACCTTGCTGTTACAAAGACTTTGGCCGACATTGAAACTTACACTGTTTTCATTGATTTTATTGCTTGCTGTTTCAGTTCCGTTGGGTATGCTTTCAGCAGTTAAACACAATAAGGTAGTTGACTATATTATACGTGGCATCTCATTTACAGGAGTATCATTGCCAAGCTTTTGGGTTGGAATGATGCTGATTTATATTGTTGCGTTGAAGTTAATGCTGTTACCTGTTATATCTACAGACACGGGATTTAAGCAAATGATCTTGCCAGCTATTACACTTGCTTTTTCAATGGCAGCAAAATATACCAGACAAGTACGTGCCGCTGTATTGGAAGAGTTACATCAGGATTATGTTGTTGGTGCACGGACAAGGGGACTGAAGGAGAGTACGATTCTTTGGAGGCATGTTTTCCCGAATGCACTTCTTCCGTTAGTTACATTACTTGGCTTATCGTTAGGATCTCTGCTTGGAGGGACAACGGTTGTAGAAGTTATCTTCTCCTATCCAGGATTAGGTAATCTAGGTGTTTTTGCAGTAGCAGCCAGAGATTATCCACTGATTCAAGGATATGTTCTTTGGGTTGCTCTGATTTATATGGTGATTAATCTGTTTGTTGATATTCTCTACGAGGTTTTAGATCCAAGGACGAAAGTGAGGTAACGGTCATGCAGAAAGTGCTTACATTTTGTAAAAATCACAAACAGTTTACCGTCTTTTTCATTTTTGCACTTTTAGTTGTTGCGGTGGCTATCTTTGCTCCTTTTATTGCTACACATGATCCGTATAAAGCGGTTATATCCAATGTGGAACAACCGCCTAGTACAAAACATTGGTTTGGAACGGATAAACTGGGACGTGATTTGTTCTCGCGTGTCATTTATGGAACACGAACTTCTTTGATATTGGCAATGATTCTTGTAGTTACAACGCTTGTCTTTGGTTCATTCTTAGGTATTCTCACAGGATATTTCGGTGGAGTGATTGATTCAGTTATTATGAGAATTTCCGATATGATGATTTCATTTCCAGGACTTGTATTGGCTATTGCAATTGCGGGGATTCTTGGTTCTAGTATGCTGAATGCGGTTATTGCTATTGTGGTTGTTAGTTGGACAAAGTATGCACGACTTGCCCGAAGTATCGTTTTAAAAATAAAGAATAAAGATTATGTATCGGCAGCAATAATGACAGGATCAAAGACAAGATATATTTTGAGAAAATATATGCTTACGATGACAATGCCAATACTGATTGTTACAGCAGCTACAGATATTGGTACTATGATGCTTGAAATAGCGGCGCTTTCCTTTCTAGGATTTGGAGCACAGCCCCCAACAGCTGAATGGGGTCTGATGTTGAATGAGGGACGTGCTTATTTACAGGCATCTCCATGGATGATGATTTTTCCAGGATTGGCTATATTTATCGTTGTTGTTATTTTTAATCTACTGGGAGATAGTCTGAGGGATATTCTTGATCCAGGTAATGATTGATGACATTTTGGAAGCAGGAGGAAATAATGCTGAAAATACACAATATTACGGTTAAATATGAAAAAAATGACAAACCTGTGGTTGAAAATTTTTCTCTAGATATAAAGCAGGGCGAAATCTGCTGTCTAGTTGGAGAAAGTGGAAGTGGAAAAACAACCGTTATCCGTGCAGTACAAGGGAATCTTCCAGGACATGGAAAAGTAACAAAAGGCGATATCTTTTTTAAGGGACAGTCGCTTCTGACATATACAGTAAATGATTGGCGAAAGATTCGTGGTACAGAAATTTCAATGATTTTTCAGGATTCTGGAGCTATGTTGAATCCTATCCGAACAATTGGGTCACAGTTTGTTGAGTATATTCGCGCACATGGTAAGTATACCAAAAGAGGAGCCTGGGATAAAGGTGTGCAGATGCTTGAAAGCGTGCGACTACCAGATGGAAATAATATCATGAACAGTTATCCATTCCAGCTTTCAGGTGGTATGAGACAGCGTGTGGGAATCGCTTTCGCTATGAGTTATCGGCCGAAACTTCTGCTTGCAGATGAGCCTACCAGTTCATTGGATGTAATAACACAGGCACAGATTGTTCGTCAGATGATGAAGTCGAGAGAAGATTATGGTACAAGTATTATTATGATTACACATAACATGGCTCTGGCAGCATATATGTCTGATCATATTCTGGTAATGAAAGATGGGAAAATTGTAGACAGTGGTAATCGCAATCATATTTTGTATAATCCGCAGGACGATTATACAAAGAATCTTCTGTCTGCTGTGCCGTCGATAGGAGGTCGATACTATGTATGAGAAAGAAAATATAATCATCGAAGCAAAACATGTAACAAAGAAATTTCCAGCTTCCAGACATAGAATTCTGACTGCCTGTGAGGATGTCAGCCTAAATTTCTACAAGAATCAGACACTTGGAATCGTTGGGGAGAGTGGCTGCGGGAAAAGTACCTTTATGCGAATTGTTGTGTGTTTGGATAAACCGACTTCTGGGGAAATATTTTTCCATGGAAAAAATATTACTAAACTAAAAGGTGAAAAGTTGCGGTTAAATCGCAGAAATATTCAGATGGTATTTCAAGATCCATTGGAAGCATTTAACCCGCGAATGAAAGTAAAAGAAATAATTTGTGAACCGCTTTTAAACTTTATGTTGATTGACAAAAAAAATATCGATGCAAAAGCCAGAGATCTTTTAGAAACGGTAGAACTTTCAGGCAGTTTTGCAGACCGTTACCCGCATGATATGAGTGGTGGACAGCGGCAGCGGGTAGGAATTGCAAGAGCACTTGCACTAGAACCTGAAGTGATTATTTTTGATGAGGCAACATCGGCATTGGATGTTTCTGTACAAAAAACGATGGTTGAGTTGCTTGTAAAACTACAGAATGAAAAACATATATCAATTGGATTTATCTGTCATGATCTGGCATTAGTGCAGCAATTTGCACATCAGGTGGCCGTTATGTATCTGGGTAATATTGTTGAAGTAATCAATGGAAAAGAAGTTGGTATCCATGCAAAACATCCATATACGCAGGCTTTGTTGGATTCTATTTTTGACCTGCGTATGGATTTTTCAAAGGAAATTGTCAGCATTGAAAGCGAAGCTCCAAGTCCATTGAATGTACCGGCAGGCTGTTCTTTCAGAAATCGATGCAATCATTGCATGAAGGTATGTGAAGTAGAGAAACCAAAATTGAAAGAGGTAGAACCACATCATCTGGTAGCCTGTCATCTATATGATTAAACAACGAAAGAATGAAATCTAATCTATCTACCAAAACTAGGAGGAAGCAACATGAAAGTAAAATTCAGCAAAATTATGTCAATTTTTATGTGTGTAGTTATGTGTGGCAGTCTGCTGACTGGATGTGGCTCAACCAGTAACAAAAAAACTGCTAGGAATACAGCAGCAACTGGAAAGACACTGGTTATCGGGAGTGGTCAATCTGCAGGGACAATGGATCCAACTCAGGCATATGATGGATGGTATTCGGTACGCTATGGTATCTGCCAGACTCTGACAAAAATGAATGATGATTATTCCATTTCAGGATGGCTGGCAGAAGATGGCTATTCTTCAAATGATGACAATACGGTATGGACGTTTACCATGAAAGATAACATAATGTTTTCGAATGGAAACAAGCTAGATGCGGATGCAGTAAAATCTTCGCTTGAGAATGTATTTGATAACGGAGAAAGAGGATCTGAGTATTTCACTCCTGTTTCTATGAAAGCGGATGATCAGATACTGACTATTACCACTCAAAAGCCAGAACCAATTTTGCCAAATAAGCTGGCTGATCCGTTATTTTGTATTATTGATACATCGATTGATAACAGTAATATTGCCGACGATGGCCCAATTGGAACCGGCCCATATATAGGTGAATCTTTTGATTCTATTACAAAAGAGTGTGTTGTAGTTAAGAATGAAAATTACTGGAATGGAGAAGTAAAGACAGACAAGATTGATTTCATTTATACCGAGGATCAATCCATAATTAGTATGGGACTTCAGTCAGGTGACTTCGATGCAGTATATAATGTCAGCATGAATGACATTGGAACTTTCGATAAGAATAGTGATTATAAGATTGAGACGAACCCGAGTGGACGTACAACCATCGGTTTTATGAATCAGAATGAGCAGCTAGGTGATAAAGTGCTACGTGAAGCAATTCTTCAAATGCAGGATAAAGATTCTTATTGTGAGAATTTGCTGAAAAATCAGTATGTTCCAGGTAAGACACTCATAACTTCTGCATCAGACTATGGATATGATACGCTGACTGATCCAAACGAATATGATCCTGACAATGCAGCGAAGTTATTGGACGATGCTGGATATGTAGATACTAATGGTGATGGTTACCGTGAGACACCAAATGGCGAGCCAATCAATCTTCGCTTTGTATATTATACCGGACGTCCAGAACAGCAGATAGTTGTTGAAGTGACTCAAGCTACAATGGCTGAGATTGGAATAAAGGTTACTCCAGAAGTGCATGATACACAGACCGTCATGGATATGCAAAAGACAGGTGATTATGATTTGCTTTGCATGAGTATTAACATTATGAACTGTGGAGATCCAGAGAACCAGATTAACACCTATTTCAAAGAGGGTGGCACATATAATGCGACAGGATATGTTAGCGAAGCGTTCAATTCTTTGATGGATGAAGTACATGTAACCGCAGATTACGAACTGAGAAAAGATCTTATCAAACAGGCGGAGCAAATTCTTTTGGATGATGCCGTAGCTATCTATTTCTGTTATCCAATCATGAACTTTGTAATGAAGAATACTGTTGATGGCATTAATTGCACACCGGCAGATTTCTATTGGGTTGATGAGGATACATCTATTTCCTGATTGACAAGTTGACGCATTAGGAAAGAAAAGCGGGCAATCTGCCTGCTTTTCTGGATATATAAGAAATTAATAGGAAATAAAGGAGCAGATACATATGATGGAAGTAAATAAAAGATTAAATAAAAAAATTAAAGAAGAGGTAACAGACTATTGGAGTTCGCGTGCAGAACAATTCAATAAATTGAAAATGAAGGAGCTGAAATCGGATATGCGTAGACGATGGCTGGCGGAGTTTCGGAAGTATCTACCTGCTCAAAAAGGTCTTAAAATATTGGATATCGGTACAGGAACAGGATTTTTTTGTTTTTTACTTGCGGGGGAAGGGCATGAGTTGACAGGAATTGATCTTACCGAAGAAATGATACAAGAAGCAAGAAAATCTTCAACAATTTTGCAGATTCCAGCGACATTTTATGTAATGGATGCAGAAATGCCAGAGTTTTTGGATAAAAGTTTTGATGTTATTGTTACCCGCAATGTTTCATGGACATTGCCAGATCTTGGATTAGCTTATCAGAGATGGTACCATCTTTTGAAAAATGATGGTGTGTTCATTAATTTTGATGCGGATTACTGCAGAGAGAGCAATCATCAGAAATTGCCTAAAAATCATGCACATGCAAAAATCACACAAGAACAGTGGAATGCATATGAGCATTTGAAGGGAGAACTTCGTCCTATTTCTAATAAAAGACCTGCTTGGGATGTTGAATTGCTGAAATTTGCAGGATTTAAGGAAATCACGATTGACGAACAAGTGGGGGACAGAATTTATAGTGACATAGACCAGTTCTATAATCCGACACCAATTTTCACAATTGTAGCGCGAAAATCTTGAGATTTGTTGGATATAAATATGCCATAAATGGCTCAAACACCTTGTCAACCCCAATACCACTGCATAAATAGCCCAATGGTATGGTGAAAGACTGAAAGGTGTCCCAAACTGAATAGACACGCCCCTGTATTTCAATAGGAATTTTCGTGCAAAAAAGCAATGAATTGCACTGTTTTGGTCTGTGACAGCAGGAATTTTAATAAAGAATAGCAGTGACACGAATGCCATAGCAAATGTAAAAAGCCATCATATGAACATGAATTCTAGGAGGGACGGTATTATATCTTGAGATGAAAGCACAAGAAGTGATTGTTGTGATGATTTATTAATTATATAGTTTTTCTAATTTATTTATTTTTTTCATTTCATACACAATAATAATAACGGATAAAACAAATGTCAAACCATCTGCAACTGGTCCTGCCCATAATACACCTACTACTCCCCAAAATTTTGGTAGAATAATGACAGCTGGTATTAAAAAAACAATTTGTCGTGATAAGGATACGACTGCAGATTTAAGTGGCTTTCCAATTGCTTGCAAGAATATTCCTGACACTGTCTGAAAACCATTTAAAATACAAAACAATAAGAATATTCTAAAACATTTCACTGCAAATTCATTATAGAGTCCTTCTTCTGATCCAAATATATTTACAATGCTTTGTGGAATTAATTGGAATAATAATGCGGCTAGTACAGTTACAATTGTTGAAAGAATTATGGCGATACCAAGTGCCTTTTTCACTCTTTTATAATTTCCCGCTCCAAAGTTATAACCAATAATAGGTTGGGCACCTACTGCAATTCCAACAATAATTGAAATTAGAATCTGATTAACTTTCATAACAATTCCTAATGCAGTTAATGGAATTTCTGCCCCATAAATAGAAATTTCTCCATATATTTTTAATACATTATTCATTACGCCCATAACAATTGTAATTGCTATCTGCGTAATAAAGCTGGAGATTCCATATCCAAGCACAACTCTTGCGATGCTCCACTCGATATTAAAACTGTTTTTATCTAGGGTAATGTTTTTAAATTTTCTAATATAGAATAATGTAACTATAAGTGAAGCTATTTGGCCTAAAATTGTGGCGAGTGCGGCACCTTTTACCCCCATATGAAATGTAAAAATAAAAACAGGGTCTAATACAACATTAATTAATGCTCCTAACAACATGGAGAACATTGCAAATTTTGGACTTCCATCCGCTCTAATAATAGAATTAAGCCCCGTTGAAATAATAACAAAAGGTAATCCAATTACTATAATTTTTCCATAGTCAAGAGCATATGGTAAAATTAATTCTGTTGCACCAAACAAAATAGCGAGTTGTTTAATGAATAATACTCCTATAACGAGCATAGAGATACCCGAAATACAAAGCATTGTCAAAGCATTACCAACACCTTTTGCAGCAGATTTACTATTACCCTCACCAAGTTTAAGACTAAGATAAGAGGCGGCACCATCTCCAATTTATAGTGCCAATGCCAATGAAATTACTGTAATAGGGAAAATTACATTTGTTGCCCCATTTCCAAGATATCCAACACCTCTTCCTATAAAAATCTGATCTACAATGTTATAAAGTGCATTTACTAAAAGTGATATAACACAAGGAATTGCAAATTTTGCAATTAATTTTCCGATGGGCTCGGTTAAATAAAAGCTATTATTCTCTTTTTCATGTTGATTTTGTTCCATTTTTTCTCCAGTCTTAGGTTTTCCTACATATATTAGCAGATATGAAAAATCTTTTCGTATCGTACCTCTATAAATTCTAATTATCAAGTGACACATTTAGCCATTATATAAGATAAAATGTTTCTTCGTAAGCATTATTTTCCCATAAACGTAAGTTTATTACTTATTTATATAAATCATATTTTTTACTATATTTTTATGTGCATTTTGTTTAAAAAAGAAAGAGATATTAAAAAGTATTGAAATCACACAATATCAAATATAAAGTGTTAGCAAGTTTATAAGCATTGCGCTTCTAGACATAAAATAGTACAATGTTTTTACATTATTATAAAAGAAATAAGAGAGTTTTAATATGGAAGCGACATCCAAAAGCGATGATAGGGAGAGTGAAATTCATATATGAGTGAAAGTATATTAATTGTTGATGATGAAAAAGAGATAGCTGATTTGATAGAGCTTTATCTTAAGAATGATGGCTACCGTGTTTATAAATTTTATAATGGAACAGATGCACTTAATTGTGTCATGTCCACAAAATTAGATATGGCGATTTTAGATGTTATGCTTCCGGATATGGATGGATTTCATGTTTGCCAAAAAATTCGTGAAATGTATTTCTTTCCTATCATTATGCTTACTGCAAAGGTTGAAGATATGGACAAAATAATGGGGCTAACGATTGGCGCAGATGATTATATTACCAAACCATTTAATCCATTAGAGGTGGTAGCAAGGGTTAAAACGCAATTGCGGCGATATGTACGATATAATCATACAGACGAACAACTTATAGTAGCAGGGAATGAATACGATATAAAAGGATTGGTTATTAACAAAGATACGCATAAGTGCTCTTTATTTGGAAAAGAATTAGCATTAACGCCTATGGAGTTTTCAATCCTTTGGCATTTGTGTGAACATCGTGGTAATGTTGTTTCCTCAGAGGAATTGTATGAAGCAGTTTGGGGCGAAAAATATCTTGACAATAACAATACTGTTATGGCACACATTGGTCGGTTGCGTGAAAAGCTGAATGAACCCGCAAAAAAACCGAAATTTATAAAAACTGTATGGGGAGTAGGGTATAAAGTTGAATAGAAAAAGCAACAGCAAATTGAAAAAGTTCAAACAACAAATGACTGCCAAACTATTAGGGCGTGTAATAATTGAAATGGTAGGTCTTGCGGTAGTACTAACAATACTATATTTTTTAGGAAGGTTTACTTGCAGTTTTCGGACTTGGCAACAAGATGAACCTGCTTACTTTTTTTTAAACGCCCTTAAATATTACTTACCTTATTTAGTATTATTTATTATAATGATTGGTATAATTGTACTATTAATACGTGCTTGGCTACAGGCATTGGGGTATTTAGAAGATGTGCTGAATGCTACGGAAAATGTATACAGCGATAAAAATAGCTTAATTGATTTACCGCCTGAACTTAAAGAAGTTGAAAGTCAAATGAACCAAATTAAGTTTAATTTAAGTGAAAGCAAGCAAGTTGCAAAAGAAGCGGAACAGAGAAAAAATGATCTGGTTGTTTACCTTGCTCACGACCTAAAAACTCCACTAACCTCAGTTATTGGGTATCTTACCTTACTTCGAGATGAATCTCAAGTTTCCGATGAACTACGAGAAAAATATTTGTCCATTTCATTGAATAAAGCGGAAAGACTGGAAGATTTAATCAATGAGTTTTTTGAAATCACTCGTTTCAATCTTTCTAATATTACACTTGAATTTAGCAGAGTGAATTTAACTCGTATGCTCGAACAACTAATATATGAGTTTAAGCCAATGCTTTTAGACAAAAACTTACAATGTGTTCTTAATTTGGCACCAGACATAATGATAAAGTGTGATGTAGATAAAATGCAGCGTGTTTTTGATAATCTGCTTCGCAATGCGGTAAATTACAGTTTTGATGACAGTGTGATTGACATTGCGGTTATGCAATCAGAGAAAACATTAAAAATTAACTTTGTAAATCATGGTAATACAATTTCGAGAGAAAAGCTTGATCGAATTTTTGAGCAGTTCTACCGATTGGATTCTGCACGTGTTACAAAGACGGGTGGTGCAGGACTTGGACTTGCTATTGCAAAAGAAATAGTGGAGCTACATGGAGGTAAAATAACGGCGATTAGTGAGAATGAAATGATTAATTTTGAATTGACCATTCCCTCATTGTAGGAAAATCGTAAGAGTTTCATCACGAATAAATAGTTTTTTATACAGTGAAAACGGATAAAGAGTATGTTTGATTTTGGTATGATTAATATGCCAAAGCAAGGATGCTTTTTTTTTGTATTCTTTGCAATTTAAAGAGAGAGGTTATGTCAATGAAAAACGTGCGCAAAAGAAAAAGAAATAGAGTAATAACGATTACTCTCACAACAATTATTTTGCTATGTATTATAAGTGCAATATCAATTATAACTAATGGTAGCGATATTTTACATGATCAAATTTATCATGACAATAAAGCAAAAACAAATAGTTTATACGTATCGAGCAACAACTTATCAAACGCAGAAAATAATGATTGGAAATTAATTGTTGTAAATGCTTGGAACTGTATTCCGGACGACTATACAGTTACATTAATGACGTTAAAAAACGATTTTCAAATAGACGAAAGAATTTATCCTGATTTGCAAGAAATGTTTGATGCAGCGAGAAATGAAGGAATATATCCATTGATTGGTTCGGCATATCGAACAACCAAACGACAACAGAAATTGCTTACCGATAAAATCAATGCTTATATTGAAGAGGGTTGTTCGAAAAAAGAAGCGAATGAATTGGCAAAAACTTGGGTAGCTGTTCCCGGAACAAGTGAACATCAAATAGGATTGGCACTTGACATTAATGCCGAAAAAGACAAGTGCACAAATGAAGAGGTGTATGCTTGGCTAAATACGAACAGCTACCAATATGGCTTTATTATGAGATACCCTGCTGATAAAGAACAAATAACAGGTGTGAATTACGAACCTTGGCATTACCGATATGTTGGCAAAAAAGCGGCAAAAGAAATATATGAACAAGATATTTGCCTTGAAGAGTATTTAGATGTTCGTAAATAAAGCTGGAATTCAATTAGATGCAATTTCTATTCTATACCATTATTCATCATTGTGATCACCACCGTATTTGTAATGTTTTTTTAATTAGATAGTAGCAGGACAGACATTAGTCCCAAGAATAAAGCCGCAACGCTTCCTGCAACAACTGAAATCACCGTATCTGTTTTCTGCTTATCTTTTACCGCTTTCAGCAAGAGTGAATATAGAATAATACCGATTGCTCCACCGGATACATTGGTTATTAAATCCGTAATATCGGTACTCCCAATTGTAAGAACATACTGCATTGTTTCCAAAGCAAGGCTTGTACCAAAAAAGATGAGGATTTTACTTCGTAGCTTCATTTTTGGAGCCAGCATAGATAACAAAATTCCGAAAGGAATAAAAATCAAGACATTGTCCCTAACTTCCCCAATGTGAAAATGTTCGCTTGTAGCAGTAGAGTAATGAAACGGTATCAGGTTGATATTTCTTGTATGATCTATATCACTCAATGTAAATTGTAGCTTAAATAGTATGACCCATACCAATATCAACAAATAAAGTACGAATATCATTGAAGCAATAGATTTTAAACGTTTTCTTTTTTTCTCCATAGCATATTTTCCCTTTCCTAATGACATATAGAAGTTAAATTTTATACCCAACACCATTCAAGCTGGCTTTCTCCTTTCAGACATACTTGGAATATTTTATTATATCAAAAAAAACTACTCTAATTGTGATTTTTAGCATGAGAAATTCTTAAGATTTTCTTAAGTTTATAGTTTTAAAGTTCTATTTTCTTTCAGTTCCTTGCCAGTTGCCTGTTGTTAGGGGCAGACGTAAACAGTAGGTGATATGCGACAAATAGAGTAGGAGAATAGCATAAGCATACCGTAAAGTCCCATCATAAATATAAAATGATGGGACTTTACGGTTTAAGGCTTTTTAGAAAGCTTCTTAAATGAAGCCACATATAAAACCAGTCCTACTAGAGTAAATAGCAGCCGACTCACTATAAAATCGAAAGACAAACTAAAAACAGGTTCACCGATACGATCAACGGGTAGAACGGTAGGCATATAAGTCACATACCCTTTGGCGAAAATATCAATAAAAGGTGTGCTATTAAAACTTATCAATGACAAAATCATAACAATTGGAATCCATGCATAAAGTAAAGTTTGGCTTTTACTGCCTAAAAACATACTCATTCCAAAGACAAACACAAAAGGAGGAAGTAGTATTATTAAAATCGGTAATAAAAAGTTTTGAAAATTTGTAAAATTAAATGTTGTCTTGTAAAACGCCAAACTTATCAAAATGCAACATAGCGCAATAATTAAGTAAGAAATAAACAGAGCTAAACTTTTTGTAGTCAGATACTTTTTCTGTGGTAAAGGAGTAGATGAAGTGATTTCTTTTACTCTTTGTTCATTTCTAGAAAAAAGTCCTGTGCAAGAAAGCATTAGAATTAATAACATAATCGTATTTATGTCACACAAAAACTTGCAATAACTCCACTGAGAAAAAGGTGCTGTACCAGAAACACCTTGTATTATTTTTGTATAGAGGTTAATCACTGAAAAGAAAAGTGCAATTATGAAAGTTATCACAAACATTTTTGAAAAAATGATTCGTTTTAGTTCGTATTTAAGAATTTTTTTATTCATTGACGGCTACCTCCTCTGTGACACCAGTAATAGTTAAAAACTCAGAAAAAGATAGTTTTTTATCTTTTTTGTCATAATATTCTTTGTAGATAACTTTCATGGCATTAAAATAATTGTCTTCACCAATGTGATTATAAACATTGTAAACGGTGAGTGGTCCCAAAGCATAAAGTTGATTACTTCTTAAAAATAATGAGACGTTGTACTTTGGAATCATTGATAATTTGGTCATATATTCAGGATTTCTTCGATAAAAGTTTCGATTTAATTCATTTGTTCCCTCTTTCCATTTTTTCAGCATTAAATTTTTTGCGTAATCTTTTCCAAATTTGTTTTTCAAGAATAAATAAGTGCTAAAATCCGCAAAAGCTTCATTTGACCATTCATCGTGATTTTTATCGATTTGATTATCGCTGTTTTTGTTTGATGCATCGATTCCGCCGCCCCACCATTGATGAGCAATTTCATGTGTTAACAAAGCAAAAGTGTCAGAAGAAGAGGCTTGCGATGAATTCACGTTGGATTTTTTCGTTAAACAATCTTCGGAAATATAAGAAATATTTCCTTTTTGAAGTCCACCTCCACCATATACTCCTGATGTTACAACTACTTTAAGAGTATCTTTGCCGAGAGAACCAAATTTATCCGAAAAGAACGAGAATATATCGAGTGTGTCACTTCCCCTGGACTCAAATTCTTTGCCCGCAGACAATGGATAGAAAAACTCTACATTTGTACCATTTACATTTCTTTCAAATATTCCATATTGTCCGGCTGTCAAAGATAAGTCACTTATTTTATTACAAGAGAAACTCCAAGAAGTAAGACCGTCGTGTTCGGAAATTTTGCGATTTTTATTACCTTGTGTTATGACTGTAAACGTTGAGTCTATTTTTATTGACCCTTCAATAATCCTATCCTTTTGTTTAATACAAACAAAAGGAGTAATGTCCATAACATGGCCTAGACTTACATAATTTTTGCTAATTCCTACGGAAAAATCTTTATTTACATTCAAGGCTTTTGGTGTACCTGAATATTTTATACTTAGTTTGGCTTTCGTGTTTTTGGGAATGCTTAGCTCAAAAACGTTTCTAAGTTTTGCGCTATTCAAAATCTTTGGTGAAACCTGTGTGTAGTTTATGTCTACGTTGTCTAATTTGACCGTATTAATGTGGTAGCCGTCTGCTAATTCAAAATATATCTTTTGGGGCTTATCCGTGTTGTTTTGAAGTTTTTGAATATAAGTGCCGGTAGCATACTTTTTGTCTTTTTCTATCTCAAGATCTACAAATATATTTGAAGTTCCTATGACATTGGTATTTACAGGCGTGTCTTTTTTACCGCTAATCAATATGGATGAGAAATCCACAAGCGAAAGTGATTTGAAAATTGGTTCATTTTGAAAAACAAAAAATACTCCAAAAAGGGAAACCAAAAAGCAAATCGGTAATAATTTATATTTTTGACAGTTTTTAAAGAAAGAGTTAAATAATCCTTTTTCATAACATCGATCGCACAGCAGACCGAATAAAAATATCGATATAGCCACCAACAACCCAAACAGCCTATTCCAAATCATTCCCAAAATGATAGTTCCGCTTCCAAAATGTTCAGAAAGTCCACTAGCACCTGTTTGAATCCACATATATTGATAATCGATACTTCCTGCCAAAAAACTAAAGAGCACTGCTAAAAACATAATAATACATGTTATATTAACGTTCCTAAATATAAGATAAAATCCTGCGGTCATAAGTGTTGCCAATACAATCGACCCAAAAATTATTAAGGAGTAACTGAGCAGGAAATAACTAAAATTGGTTAAACTACCTATGTTAAATATATAGTGAGGGATCATAATTATCATTGATCCGACTGTTGAAAAAAGACCGACACAGATTAAGCTTGTAAGTTTGGTTAAATGTATCTTTATAGAACTTGATATTGGTTCAATTATATAATTGACTCTAAATCGAAGCATTTTGTCAAACTCAAAAACTGTTAGTGCAGTAAATGCAAGCGTTGCAAGTACTGCCCCTGCCTTTGCCGGAAAAAGTATCGTTTGAGATAAAAGAGTAGAGCTATTTATTCCAAAGATTAAAGTGCTAATATCTTGGTTAATGTAGGGCAAGAGCAGTGAACCAATCAAAGGAAAAATGGACGCTAACAAGACTATTATCTGAGTAAATCTAGATTTTAGAATCCGCTTTGTTTCATAGGCAAAAAATGCATTTTTCATTTAATAGCCTCCCTATTATGTATGACGTATGTGTATGCATCTTCAAGGGTAGGTTCTATCAGTGGAATAGAGCTTTCTATTTCTTTGCCGATAACACGACAAGAGATGCCATTGCCAGTAAATAATTTCGATGTAATTTTGTACTTACCGCTAATTCGTTTCTCTAAAGCCTCGTTATCTTTTTCTTCAATTAGACCTACACGTCCGCGTACCGTTTTTATTAAATCTGGAGAAGTTCCGTCATATAAAATCGTACCGTTATTAATGATTATAATTCGATTGCAAATGGCTTGTATATCATCGATGATGTGAGTAGAAAGTAATACTATTTTGTCATTTGCAGTTTGTGAAAATATATTTCTGAATTTAATTCTTTCTTCTGGATCAAGGCCAACGGTAGGTTCATCTAAAATGATAAGCTCAGGATTTCCAAGTAATACTTGCGCGATACCAATACGTTGTCTCTGACCGCCTGAAAGAGTTTTGATTTTTAAATTTCTTTTTTCTTGCAAATTAGTTTGTTCAATAGCTTGTCCGATAATATCTTTCACGTTGCTTTTAATTTCTTTTAATGCACACATGTAATCCAAAAACTCATAAACGGTTAATTCATCATATAAACCAAAGCTTTGCGGCAAATAACCCAAATGATTCCTGAGCTCTTTTTCGTGGTTTTGGATTGAATTACCATCAATAATTATTTCGCCAGCTGTCGGTATTATCTTTGATACCAATAGTTTCATAAAGGTACTTTTCCCAGCACCATTGGGACCCAAAAGACCTATAAAATTTGGGCTGTTCACTTCTAAACTCATGTTGTTTAGTGCCTTTTTTCCTGTTTTGTATGTCATACTCACGTTTTTAATACTAATTTTCATAAATGCTGTTACACTCCTTCTTATGGTTTACTTATATAATAGAACCTTCAACTTACATTAGTGTGACTTTCCGGTGAGAGATTTGTCACTTTAGGAAACGAATGACAACTATGCTCATTGATGGTATAATAACAAAAGATGCTCTGTCACCAAGGAATAGATAGATCTTAATCACATCATTATGGTCTACTCAACGTACATGAAAATTTGTACACTTTTGTCAAAATAGGAGGTTTTTATGTTTATAATAAGTACATTGGAGTCGGTGTTATACTCGGGGGTAGATGCTGAGTAATACGCAATACCTCCGAGATATTCAGTAAGAATATTATATTTTGGAGGATAAAAATGAATACATTAAAAGAATATGGTCTTAACGAATGTTTCCTTAACGAAGCGTCGTTATATCCAAAGTTAAAACTTGCCAGAGTGATTACCCAATTTAAGGGATTATATAAGATTGCCACAGAAAATCGAGAATGCTTTGCAGAGGTATCAGGAAAATTCCGTCATGATACAACGGTAGTTTCATTGTTCCCCGCGGTGGGTGATTATGTTATGGTTTCCCATTCTGAAGACCAGGGACACGCAATGATACAAAATGTTCTCACGAGAAAAAGTTCTTTTGAAAGAACTGCTGTTGGCGTAACCGGTCAATCGCAGGTCATAGCAACCAATGTTGATGTTGTGTTTCTTTGTATGTCACTCAATAATAATTACAATTTAAGCAGATTGGAACGCTACCTCTCGATTGCATGGAACAGTGGTTCTACTCCGGTAATTATTTTAACAAAATCGGATTTGTGTGATGATTTACAAAAAAAGATACAGGAAGTAGAAGGTATAGCTGCTTATAGCAATATTATTGTTACTTCTGTTTTTGATAATGCGGTTGATGAAAAAATCTTTTCGTATCTGAAACCGGGAATAACGGCTTCATTTATCGGATCATCCGGAGTTGGGAAATCGACGCTTATTAATAAGCTAATGGGAATCGATGCTTTGGCAACTGCAAAAATCGGTAAGAATGATAAAGGAAGACATACAACAACAGGTCGTGAAATGCGGATACTCCCGAATGGAGGGATTGTCATTGATACTCCAGGTATGCGTGAAATTGGTGTTGAATCAGCTGATTTGTCAAAATCTTTTGCTGAAATTGAGGAATTGGAGGCCAAGTGTAAATTTAGAAATTGTACTCACACTTCAGAACCGGGGTGTGCGATACAAAAAGCACTTGCCGATGGTTTAATAGAGAAGCGAAGACTTGATAATTATTTTAAAATAAAGCGTGAGGCAAAATACGATGGACTGAGTTCAAAGGAAATTGAAACTAGTAAATATGAAAGGATGTTTAAAGAAGTCGGTGGAATGAAAAATGCACGTAGGTATCTAAAAGAACAGAAAAAGAAAAAGTTTTGATTTGGAGGATTACTTTGACGGATATCGATTAGTCAAAATCTGAGAATATAGTAGCTCCTCAACGAAAGAAATATACAGATACACCCGTGATAAAGCGAAGGTACAGAAACTTTTGTGTTCATAGGGCAAAAAGGGGCAAAAATCGGTCAAAAAATGACGGTTTTTTGCCTCTTTAAAATAAGCAAAAATAGTCGAGAAGTTTTTTGAGTATAGAGTAAAATTCTCTGATTGTATAACGTATTAAACATACAGGACATCAGCACTTGGTTGATAATTTTTATATTAAATGATAAAATCAAATTACTATTTTTACGAAGAGGGAGAAAAACCAATGAGTGTTTTATTAATTGTTGAGGATGATTTAAACCTATGCAACGGCTTGACATTTTTGTTTGAAAGCGAGGACTATCAGGTTCAAAAAGCGAATGACATAAAAAATGCTCATCGAATTTTTCAATCTCAAAAAATAGATTGTGTATTGTTAGACTGCAATTTGCCTGATGGTGATGGCTTCACATTTTGTAAAGATATAAGAAGACATTCGGATGTTCCGATTATTATGTTGACAGCAAGATCTTTAGAAATCGATGAGGTGACTGGCTTTTTAATTGGCGCAAATGATTATATTACTAAGCCATTTTCGCTTTCTATATTAAAAGCTAGAGTAAAAGCCGCATTAAAAACAAATATAAATGGAAATATACTGTATTCCAATAATATTACAATCGATAGAATAGCCTTAAAGGCATACAAAGATGATAAAAATCTTGATCTTAGTTCGGTTGAATATAAACTCTTATGCTATCTAATAGAAAACAAAGGTCAGATTTTGTTAAAAAATCAGATATTAGATTATATATGGGATACGGAAGATGGTTTTGTTGATGCTAACATTTTATCCGTTAACATAAGAAGGCTGAGAATTAAAATTGAGGACAATCCCTCGGAACCGTGTTATATAAAAACAGCATATCGAATGGGATATGTATGGAATGAGGTAAGCTAAATGGTAGTGTGGTGTATACTTGGCTGCATGTGCTTTGCGATTATTGTAATTGTAATTGTTATACATTATTATAATTATTATTGTGATGAAATCAGTAATATTCTAAATCATATTATTTCTAAGAAAACATGGGTTGCTTCATCAAGTAATTGTGACACTAGATTGGCTAAATTAATTCATCAAGCAAATAAAATTACAGATATGGTAGAATCGGATTATTCAAAATCCCAAGATGAAAAAGAAGAAGTAAAAAGGTTAATATCTGATATATCGCATCAATTAAAGACCCCATTGTCCAATATCATTATGTATAGTGATTTACTTGAATCAAACGAAGTAAGTGTTGAAAAACATATTGAATTTACAAAGAGACTAAAAGAAGAAACTTGTAAAATGGATTGGTTGTTAAAATCATTATTTAATATGTCAAGACTTGAGAGTGGAATAATTGAGTTTGAAACGGAGGAACTACCGATTAAGGAGACTATTATACAAAGCATTAGTGCTGTTTTTGAAAAAGCCTGTGAGAAGAAAATTATAATTGAACTTAATGATTTTGCAGATAGAAAGTTAATACATAATAGAAAATGGACGGCAGAAGCTATTACGAATATTCTTGAAAATGCAATCAAGTATTCGGATATAGGTACTACCATTACCGTTAGTTTAGAAGTAAGAGAAATATACTCAGCTATTGTTATTTGCGATCAAGGAATTGGCATTGAACAAAAAGAATATAATGATATCTTCAAACGATTTTATCGAGGTGATAAGGTTAGGGCTTATCAGGGTGCAGGAATAGGCTTATACTTAGCAAGGTTAATATTTACTAAACAAGGCGGTAATATTACCGTTTATTCAAAGCTGGGTATTGGAAGCTCCTTTTCGTTGTTCTTACAAAATTGTAAGAACAAAAAGATTGTTTTGTAGCATTTGTGTAAGAACTGTCTGATAGAATTGCGATCAAATAAGGAATGGATAGCATCCTAAAAATTTTCAAGTACCATTGAAAGGATAAATTCTAAAATGATAGTATTACAAACAAATAATATTAAAAAGTATTATGGAGAGAATGAAACGATTGTAAAAGCACTAGATGGTATTGATTTATCGATTGAGCATGGAACATTTAATGCAATTGTTGGAATCTCAGGAAGTGGTAAAAGTACGCTGTTGAATATGTTAGGAGGAATTGACCAACCGACTTTTGGAGAAATCTTGATTGCAGGTAAAAACATAGCCTGTATGAAGAAAAAGGAATTGACTGTATTTCGCAGACGTAATATAGGGTTTATCTTTCAAAGTTATAATCTTTTACCTATTTTTAATGTATTTGATAATATTGCATTACCAGTTAAATTAGATGTTGGAAATCAAGTTGATAAATCTTATATTGAAGAAATCATGGATTGCTTAGAGATAAGTAATAAGAAATTATGTTATCCGAATCAACTCTCTGGAGGACAGCAGCAGCGTGTAGCAATAGCACGTGCACTAGCAAATAAACCGGCAATTGTTTTAGCAGATGAACCGACAGGTAATCTAGATACGAAAACGACAATGGAAGTGATATGCCTATTAAAAGAGACCAGTGATAAATTTCATCAGACTATTGTAATGGTTACGCACAACGAAGAGATTGCACAGCTTTGTGACCGAGTCATTCGCATCGAAGATGGGAAAATACTTGAAAGATGGGGGGATTCGCGATGAAAATCACCCTTGAGATTGCGGTCAAACACATAAAATATTATAAAAATAAATCGTTTTCTATTTTGCTTAGTATTGTACTTGCAGTTTCCCTAATCGTTGGTATTGGAACCTTGTATAACAGTGCAAAACATGCAAATGTGGAGAAGGTGAGGATGGAAAACGCTGATTATCAGTTTGAATTTATCGTTAACCAAAAACAGTATAGAATGATTACAAATAGCAACAGCGTAGAGAAAATAGCTGCTACAAAGTATTATGATTCTGCAATTGAACCTAATGTAATTAATATTGTACAAACCAATGAAAGATATATTGACCTATTTAATTCAAAGATTTTAAAGGGAAAAATGCCAAACCATAAAGGTGAAATAGCGCTTGAAGAGTGGGTTATACAAAATTTGAATATAAAACCTATGATTGGAGAAAAAGTTACCTTTCAATTAGAGCAGGCAAAGAAAAGTGAGACGTTTCAATTGGTAGGAATTTTAAAAGATATTCCGAAGAATAAAAAGAATCAAATAATGGAAGGGTATATTGATTTAAATGAAAATGCGGAGCAATTAAGGGTATATATAAAATTTTACGAGCAACTTGACATCAAAAAGCAGATGAATGTACTTAAGGAAAAAATGAAGGATGAACAAAAAGATATTCGGGTTAACCGTGAGCTATTAGAAGCAATGAATGTATTTACCTATGTTCCTTCCATGGGTTCGAAGGGAAGTATACGTTATATTATAGCTAAATATCATTTCGATTTAATCGGAATAATTTTTATTATTAGCGTATTCAGTGCTTTTGTAATAAACAGTGTTTTTTTTATATCGACCTTGCAACGAATTTCGGAGTATGGTTTGATAGAGGCACTTGGAGCGGACAATCTATCGATTTTTACTATTTTGTTTTCGGAACTTATACTACTGTTTGCGATAGGATTTCCAATCGGTACAATAACCGGAATTCTCGGTGCAAAATTACTGAATAAAGGGTTTTCGAGTGTGTTGATTGGAGAAGTGGTGAAAACCGAAAAAATCTATATATCAACAATATCTATTTTGAGTGGAGGATTATTTTTATTACTTTTATTTTTCTTTATAGCCATAGGAATGCTGAAGACGTTAAATAAACTTACCCCGATCGAAGCTATCCAGAAACAATATGGGTTAAAATCAATTAACTCAAGGAGTAAGAGACTATATACCTTGAAAAAAGGTAGCATTACCAATGCGATTTCATTTAAGTACATGACTAGAAAGAAGTCTGCTTTTATTGGTATCTTATTATCATTGTCTTTGGGTGGAGCTATATTTATTTGTTCGGATTATGCAGCAGATTTAACAAAAGAGAACAATGAGCTACAAATAAAGGCAAATAATGACTTGAATTCAGATTATCAAATTGGTATGCAACTAAGTGATTTTGATGATGGGATTACGAATAATCAGATAAAAAAATTAAAGAATATTAGTGGTGTAGATATGGTTAGTCCAATTAGCTACTACTTTGGGAGTATTGTGATAAATGATGACCATATGATTTCAAAGGTTATGTGGGATTCTTGTAATAAAATTCCTTATATTGAGAATTCCTTTGGCGGTATATATAAAAAAATTAATGATAGCAGTAATAATTATCTTTTAAGAACGGGCATTTATGGCTATGATGATCATATGCTGCAGGTTTTAAAAGACTATATAGTTGAGGGTGAAATTGATATTGATAAAATGAAGCAGAGCAATCTTATTTTATTTAAGCAAATACAAGATGGAGGAAATGGGTTATATGATTTGATCGATGTGAAACCCGGCGATACCATTACGATTACATATCAAAAAAGTCCCAAAATATCGGAAGAAGCTTTGAAATTTAAGGATGGATCTGAATATGTGGAAAAAAATTATGTTGTTGCTGCAACCTTAAAAAGAGTTGCTGCAAGCAATGAATACTTTATTGGAGATGATGGCGAAGATATTATTATGACAAATAGTCAGTTTCAAAAGGATTTTGGAGTTAATACTTATAACATGGTTAGTATAACGAAAAAAGAGGAGGCAGATCATGTTGCTGTTGCAAAAAAAATTAATCATGTTGTAAAAGATACGTTGCGTTGTTCTGTCACGGACCTAACGGTTGAAATAGCGGAGCATAATGCTTTCGTAAATAAGCAACTAATGTTTTTATATGGTGTTACGGGTATCTTATTTATAATTAGTTTGTTTAATATTTTAAATAATATTGGCTATAATGTTTTATCGCGAATGAATGAATTTGGTGTCCTTCGTGCGATGGGGATTACAAATGAAGGATTCTTTAAGATGATAATTTGGGAAGGTTTGTTATACGGAATGTTTGCAGGTGCCTTTACGGTTATAGCATCTTTACTTGGTCAAGCGGCTGTGTTATTTATTGTAAAAATAGGATATTTGTACATTGCTCCTCATTTTACGATTAACGCAGGAAAGTACTTTATTATAATACTGCTTACTATTACAATTGCTATGATAGCAACAATTCTGCCATCTCTAAAAATAATAAAAATGAGTATAGTTGAGGAAATAAGGAGACAAGAATAGTTTAAAGTCGAAGATTGTTTCATGGGTCGTTGTTATGGATAATGCTACTCTTTCAAATCAAGAAAGAAGTGTACACTATCCGTGGACAGTGACCTTTCTTTTTGTGGAAGGGAGAAATTTATTTTATTAAAATCAATTTGATTTATTGACATATGCTCATAATTAGACTATCATAATTATGGACATATGCTAGTAATATAGGAAATAACGGAACTTGCAAAAGGTAAAACCATTGATGAGGCTCTGAAAATATCGGATGGCGATATTACTGTAGCATTAGGGGTACTTCCTGAAAACAAAATGCATTGTTTGGTATTGGGTGTTTGGGAGCAAAAGCATTGTGAAGTGAGATTTAGGATTATCAGTATAATGTTATAATTAGAGAAAAATTTATGAAATAGATTTGTTCATAAATGATATTGTACGATGAAAGTTCAATTTATTATTTATTAAGCAATGGAAAGGTGGATAAGAATGAAAGATGTTGATGTTTTAGTAATTGGCGGCAGTGCTGCAGGGCTAGTAGCTGCAATGACTGCGAAATCAAATAACCCTGATAAAGAGGTTATGTTGATTCGTAAAGAAGAAAAAGTTATGATTCCTTGTGGTATTCCTTACATTTTTGGAACATTAGGAAATTCGGATGGCGATATTTTGCCAGATGGTGGACTTGTTCAATTGGGTATTGAAATTAAAATTGATACGGTTATTGATATTGATAAGGATAAAAAGCAATGCAAAACAGAAGATGGAACTGCTGTTCATTTTGGCAAATTAATTTTGGCAACTGGATCTACTCCGGTTAAGCCAAAATGGCTAAAGGGAAGTGATTTGAGTAATGTATTTATGGTTCCGAAAAATAAAGTGTATTTGGATAATTTTATGGAATGCATGAAGAATTTCAAAAATATTGTTGTTATTGGAGCTGGGTTTATTGGCGTTGAAATATCAGATGAAATTAATAAAGTAGGGAAAAATGTAACCTTAGTAGAAATATTGCCTCATATATTGGGTCTAGCATTTGACGAAGAGATTGCGTTGGAAGCAGAGAAGCAATTGAAATCAAGAGGTGTAAATGTTGTTACGGGAATAGGCGTAGAAGAAATAATTGGAAATGATAAAGTAGAGAAAATCAAACTTACGAATGGTGAAATAATAGAAACGGATGCGGCAATTTTATCTATGGGATATCGCCCGAATGCAGAATTGGCACAAAGCATGGGTTTACAGCTTAATGAAATGGGCTTTATTAAAGTAGATCAATACATGAGAACAACAGAAAAAGATATATTTGCTGTAGGGGATTGTGCGGAAAAGAGAGATTTTGCAACAGGTAAAATATCAAATATTATGCTTGCATCGACAGCGTGTGCGGAAGCAAGAGTGGCGGGGCTTAATCTTTATCATCTGTCAACATTCCAGTCATTTTCTGGCACGATTGGAATCTATTCTACCAATATTGGATCATCTTCATATGGAGTTGCAGGATTAACAGAGCAAGCTGCTTTAAAAGAAGGTTTTAATATAGTAACAGGTGAATTTACCGGAATTGATCGTCATCCGGGGAAATTAGACAACGCACATAAACAAACAGTAAAATTGATAGTGTCAAAAGATAGTAAGCATATTCTTGGTGGTGAGGTTGTTGGAGGAAACAGTGTCGGAGAATTAACGAATGTAATAGGCTTCATAATTCAAGGAGGATTTTCATTAACAGATTTACTAGTGGCACAGATTGGAACGCAGCCAATGTTGACGGCGTCACCTGCTGCTTATCCACTTATTAAAGCGGCAGAAGCTATATTAATGAAATTAAAGAAATAAAGTTAAAACCCCCCAAGGGGGTTTTATTTTCTTCAATTAAAGAAATAGAAAAAATAGCTTCTTTTTGATTAAATAGCTATTTTTATATGATAGCTATTTGGGTTGCTATTATATAAAATTGATTTATGTTCTGGAAGGAGAAATCAGCTTATTACATGTATCATTATCTTTGTACATGTACAGAGATTTTTGAATAAAAAAAATAGATTATCTGGAGATATATGCTCTAGATAATTTTTTATTTCTTTTAATGGGATATCTAAATCTTTTAAAAGCAAAATAATGCAAAATAATTCGGTTAAGTAATGGCTGCATTTCATAGCCTGGTTGCAATGTTTGTTATTTCCAAAAAGTTTTAGTATAATGTTATGATGCAGGAAAAGGTTACATCGAAACGATATGATAACTAAAAGCATAGCTTTTTAGGAGGAAAATTTGGTGAAGAGAAAAGTATTATTTTTGTTTTGTTATACGGCAATGAATAGGAACAGGAGAAAATCATATGTTAGATCGAAAGTGTCAGGAGGAGTACATACGAAGAATTCATAAAGTGCAAGACTATATCGAGCACCATTTAGAACAATCCCTGTCCATCGAGGAACTTTCCAATGCTGCCGGGTTTTCAAAATATCATTTTAGCCGGCTTTTTCAGAGCATGTTACACGAACCATTAGCTCATTATGTGAATCGGATTCGAATGGAACAAGCATTATTTTTGCTGGCACATCGAGCAGATAAAAATATGACGAACATTGCCTATGAACTTGGATTTTCGGATTCAGCCGTATTTTCCCGGGCATTTAAAAATTTCTATGGCATTAGTCCAAGAGAATACCGGAAGGAATATAGCAAGAATTGCAAAGATTCTTTTTTATTGTCTGAGTACAATAAGAACACAGCAAAGAAAGAATGGGAAGGCAATTTATTTCCTGTAACGGGGCAAATTACTATAGAGAACATGGAGGAAAAACAGGTTGCCTATGTGAGACATATCGGTACTTATGAGACATTAGCAAAAGAATATGCCAATTTGATACAGATATTATTTACTTATGCAAAGAAGCAGCAATTTCTTGTGAATGGTCAAAACTGGGTGCTTGCCATGTATCATGACAATCCGGAATTTGGAGAAGAGAGGCAGTTTCGTACCAGTCTATGTCTGACGGTGCCAGATGATATTCGGATTTTAGAAGACGGAGTCCTTGGAAGGATGAAGGTAGAAGGCGGTCTGTATGCGGTCGGACATTTTCGGATTCACAAGGAACAGTACAGCAATGCATGGAATTACATGTACCAAGAGTGGATCACGGGCAGTGGTTATGTTCCAAGAAACTCCTATCCATTTGAACTGTATCGTAGTGAACCGTATGCCAATGGGAGCCCTATCCATGAGGTGGACATCTACGTTCCCATTGAGCCCATTCATTTCTAACATGCTGCAAATCGATTTAGAGGTGAGCATATGGAAGAAATCAAGATTCAAGGAGCACGAATCCATAATTTGAAAAATATCAACCTAACAATTCCAAAGCATCAACTGGTGATCATTACAGGGATCAGTGGCTCTGGCAAATCCAGTCTTGCATTTGATATTTTGTTTGAAGAAGGTAAAAACCAGTATCTAAGGTCGATTGGCATTCTGGCTGGACTTGATAACGAAGACCGGTTCGATACGATGGAAGGTATTGGTCCTACAGTGGCGGTACGCCAGAATACAATAAGGCAGAGCAACCCGCGTTCCACAGTTGGTACAAAGACTGGGATTTTAAACCAGTTAGCTCTTATTTTTTTCAGTGATGGAAAAGCAATGGGTGAGCATAGGGAACATCTATCCCCAGGCTACTTCCTCTATACAACAGTCGATGGCATGTGTCTTAGCTGCCAGGGCAGAGGTTCTTATTATGATATCAATCTAGAGCAGTTGATTCCAGATAAAACAACATCACTTTTGAAGGTCTATGAGAGACTAAAAGTAACAGCTGGATTCTTACAGATTTTAAAGAAGAAATACGGCATGTATTTTGAGACCCCATTTTGGGAACTTCCAGAAGATATTGGGGGCGAAGTGATTTATGGAACGTATGACAATGGCAAACAAAGCTATTGTTTGGAACGAATACTAAGAAATGCTTATGAAAAGGGTGAGGATGTGGAAGATGTCTATGCAAAGACCATTTGTCCAGATTGTCATAGCAATCGAATCGGCCAAAAAGCAAGAAAAACGCTTCTTCATGGAAAGCAGATTGGCGAGTTGGGACAGATGACACTGTCTGCTCTTCTTCATTTCTTAAGTGAAATAACGGAGGAAGAATTATCTCAGTTTGGCAGGAATGTGATAAAAAATGTGAAAGAGAAATTAAAGCATCTAATCCAGTTTCGTTTAGGACATCTGACTCTTTATCGGGAGATGGCTTCTTTAAGCGGTGGCGAGATACAGCGTATTTTTCTCCATCTCCATCTGGAGTCTAGACTGGATTCCCTGATTTATGTGTTTGATGAGCCAATGGCAGGATTACATCCATCAGAGAAGCATGGCATGATCAAAGCGCTAAAAGAACTAAGAGAGCTTGGAAATACAGTGATTGTGGTGGAGCATGATAAAGAGATGATTCGTCATGCCGATCATATAATCGAGATTGGGCCTAAGGCAGGTGTAGAAGGAGGAACCGTGGTCTATCAAGGAGATTACCAAGAATACGAGAAAGTGGATACTCTGCTTAGTCAGTATCTTTTTGGCAAACGTTTGATGCCCGAACGAATGCGCAGAATGCATCCATTTGTTAATAAAAACTGTCTTATCTTGGAACATGCCAATACTCATTATTTAAAAGATTTAACAGTAGTATTTCCACTTCATGCCATGGTTGGTATTGCTGGATTATCCGGAAGTGGTAAGAGTTCTCTGACCATGGAGACGCTTTTGAAACGTCTTACCAGTGCAAGCAAATATGGTCATGCAAGTGGGTTAACTGGGGTAGAGCAAATTAGCGGTTTTGTAAAGATATCTCAGGAGCCCATTGGAAGAAGTGCCAGTTCTACGCCTGCTTCTTATATTGGTATCTGGGATAAGATTCGGGAACTTTTTGCAAAACAGCCGGAAGCCAAAAGAAGAAACATGAGTGCCGGCCATTTTTCGTTTCACTCGAAAGGGGCATGTAGAGATTGTGGCGGTAGTGGTTATGAAAGGATCTTTCTGACCTCTGATTTTTCCGTAGATAAGCTCTGCCAGAGGTGCCATGGCAAACGGTTTAGCGAAGAAAGTCTTTTGGTAGACTATAATGGGAAAACGATTACCAATGTGTTAGAGATGAGTATTGCGCAAGCGGTTCTTTTTTTTGCCGATCAAAATAACATTGTGAAACCGCTGCGTATCTTAGAGCAGATGGGCATGGGGTACTTAACGCTTGGTCAGCCATCTTCTTCTTTAAGCGGTGGTGAGGCACAGAGGGTGAAGCTTGCCAAAGAACTGGGACGACAGTTTAAGGGCAATATGCTCTATGTATTAGATGAACCGACCACCGGACTTAGTCTGTATGATACGGCATTGTTACTAAAGCTATTAAATCAGCTGGTTGCCAGTGGCAATTCGGTGATTGTCATTGAACACAATGTAGAGGTCTTAAAGAACTGTGATTATATCATTGAACTAGGGCCAGAAGGTGGGGACAAGGGTGGTGAGATCATTGCCAAAGGAACACCCGAGAGTTTGCGAGGCAATCCAAATTCTAAGACAGGAAAATATCTTATATGAACTTAGCAATACACATAGATATCGGAAGTGTCAGGGGTTTGGTAAGAAGGGAATTATATGAATCAAAGAAAAAAGATATGGTTAGAAAAGACAATAAACAGTAATTATAAAAATACTACAGGAATAATTGTACTAAAAAATGGTAAAACATTATACGAAAACTATTTTAATGAATATACTGCTGCTGATGCCGTTCATATAGCATCAGTAACAAAAAGTATTTTTTCTGCACTGATTGGGATTGCCATAGAGAATGGACATATCAAAAGTATAGAACAGAAAGTATTGGATTTTTTTCCGGATTACACCATTAATAGAGGAGAAAGAACGATACAAAACATCACGATTAAGCATATGCTGACTATGACAGCCCCATATAAATATAAGGCGGAACCATACGAAACGTTTTTTGCAAGTGATAACTGGATAAAAGCTGCACTTGATTTATTAGGAGGGAAAGGGAAGGTAGGAGAATTTACGTATTCGGCCATCGTAGGAACACATATTTTGTCGGGTATTCTTGTAAAAGCTACCGGACAATCTGTGTTTGATTTTGCAACAAAAAATTTGTTCTTGCCATTGGAAATTTATGTTGGAAACAATGTAGTGTTACACAATAAAGAAGAACAACTTGCCTTTTTTCAAGATAAAAATGTTAGCGGTTGGGTTGCCGATCAGCAAGGGATAAATACAGCAGGCTGGGGTCTTACCTTGACGCCTATGGATATGGCAAAAATAGGTCAATTGTATTTGGATGGCGGAAGGTGGAAGGATAAACAAATTGTACCGGCATGGTGGATTGATGAGAGTACAAAGGAGCATAGTCGATGTAGGAAATGGGGTAATCTGCCATATGGTTATCTGTGGTGGATTATGGATGATAAAGAACATATCTATGCAGCTTTGGGAGATGGTGGAAATGTGATTTATGTTAATACAAAGAAAAAAATGGTAGTTTCAATTGCTTCTCTTTTTATGCCACGTGCTAAGGATCGAATAAAACTTATTCAAGAGTGTATTGAACCAATGTTTTTCAATTAGTCAATGAGGTAGTGGCAGAGAAGTATAAAGACGCATTGACATAAATGCAGTAATAATATAGGTGGAAATAAAATCAGTAGTGAAATATTGACAATTTAGTTCGATGACAGTATAATACCGATATGGAACTGAAAAAGATCCAATAGTAGGAAAGAAGGTTTGTTATGAAGAAATGGAAGAAAGTTTTACTCATAACGATTTTAATAGTGCTTGCGATAGCTTGGATACTGATTATAAGCGATATATCAGAATGGTGGCATTGGGACAAATGGATGGAACATATTAGAAATAATCATCTGTAATTATTAAGATTGGGGGATAGTTATGCTTAAGTATGAAAAAATGCTTCATTTTGATGAGCATTATAAGAAATTACAGGAAAGTCATCGGATACGGATTAGTTGGAGTATACTAAGTAGTATTATGTGGTATACAATGGTATATCTACTTTTAAAATTTGCAATTACTTATGTTCCAGATGTTTATGCCTGGAAGCATGCTGAATCCTGGTTTACATTTGAACGCCTAAAGTTTGTAAAAATAGACTTAATTTACTTTTTCATGGGACTTCTTATGATATGTTATGGTTCAATTCGATTGTTTCACATTACGATTCAAAACCACAGTGTGAAAAATAAAAGTGAAGATATACCGAAACGGCTTTTGAGGGATGGGTATTATGCTTCGGTGCGTCATCCAATGTACGGAACATTTGCTATTTTGTATATGGGAATGTTTCTTTCACTACGGTCACTCGATGGAATTATAGTAGCTTTGTTATTGACAGCGGGACAGTACGTGAATGCTATTATTGAGGAGAAGAGAATATTGCAGCCGGTGTTTCACGAAGAATATCAGCGATATATTAGAGAGGTGAAAGGAATCCTTTTGAAAAAAACGCAAATAATTACGTTGACCGTTGTAATGTTTTTTTGCATTGTGGGGTTTATCGTTTGAAATATAAAGGGAAGGAACGTATTCGTTTTAGGTAAAAAATATGGATAACATGGTATTTAATCAACAAGTACAAGAATTTGGGGAATTATGGCATCAATTACTGATACTAGATCAAAAGAAAGAGTTCGAACAAAAATTTTCTAACTTTCTGGAGTTAACAACGAACGAAATTAGTGTAATACATATTGTTTCGGAAAATCCTGATATTATATTAAAAAGTATATGTGAAATACTTGATTTACCAAAAAGCACACTTACCAATACGATTAACAGGCTGGAAGAGAAAAAATATCTTTTTCGTACAATCACGAAGAAAGATTTAAGATCATATGGACTTTCGTTAACGGAGAAGGGAATACAGGCACAAAGAGAACATATAGAGTATGAACATCAGATGGTTAGAAAAATATTAGACACATTAGATGCAGAAGAAAGAACGGAATTTTTAACGTTAATGAAGAAGATAACAAATAAATTAACAAAATGACATGTTGGTGTCTTTATAAAAAGCGATAATACAGATATTGCTAAGAATTGCAAAATGAACTATACTGTGTATTCTGGATAAAATACAGATTACCCTATAGGAGATATAGAAACATGTGTGCAAGAATAAAAGAACCATTTGATTACAATGGTAAAGAAGAGTTTCAAGTAAAATTAATGGAATGGATTGGTGACGTTTTCTATGACATCCTTCCTGAACACGGCTATGAAGTCAGGGAGGAACAAATATTTACAGCGTTTCAGTTTGCTGATGCATTTTGCAATAAAAAAGTTCACTTAGCGGAGGCAGGGCTTGGTACAGGAAAAACATTTGCTTATTTATTAACAGCGGTCGCTTTTGCTCGTTTCAGCGGCAAACCAGTAGTAATTGCGTGTGCAAGCACAGCACTTCAAGAACAGCTTGCTGGATATGCGGGAGATATTTTTACCCTTTCAAAGCTACTTGAATTCGAGATAGATGCAAGAATGGCAAAAGACCCACGTCAATATATTTGTGATGCTAAAGCAAATGATACGACCGAAGAAGTAAGTACTTTATCAGATGAAATTAATCAGTGGATAAATAAATCAAAACGTGGGGAACGCTCAGAAATACCGACCGTACCGGATCGTGTGTGGAAGTGGATTGGGTGGGATGAGTCTATGGATTGTGATATATGTACAAACCATGGATTTTGCAAACTAGTTAAGGCAAGAGAACATTATCGATCGACAAGGGATTTAATTATTGCAGATCACGAGATATTTTTTAATGATTTATGGACACGAGATGAACGCATTGCAAATGGTAAATTACCGATACTTCCAAGTTATTCGGCTGTTATTTTTGATGAGGGACATAAAATATTACTGCCCGCAGCCATGCAAGCAGGTCACCAAATTGATCAGGAAAAAATCGAAAATATGATCCAATCCATAAAAGAAATACAGGATGCCAGAGATTCTTTTATGTCGGCAACCGTTGCGATGGAAGATTCGTTTCATGAGTTTTTTATAAATCTAAGGGACAACTTGATAACCGATGAATGTTCGAAACGATTATCTTTTCGGATCACAGACAACTTATTGAAAACAGCAGGTATATTTCATAAGAAACTAGATCATCTTCTTTTGCAACTACAAATTGAACAAGAACTCTATATGGAATCCTTATCAATCACTCAAATACAAGCATATGAAGGACAAATTGAGAGAGCAATAAGCGCATTGGACAGATTTTGTAGAAATAAAAGTATGGATATAATTCCTTGGGTAGATCAAGGGGATGGTAGTTTTTGGGTGGTTCCAAGGAATTTAAGTGAATTGTTAGATAAGCATTTATTCCAGAAGCGATTGCCCATTGTTTTTACTTCGGCGACTTTAAGTCACAAAGGTAATTTTGATTACTTCATCCGAACACTAGGGTTAAAAATGGCATCCAAATCTATGGTAGGAAGTCCGTTTGATTTAGAAAAGCAAGTGATTGTCTATTTGAACGAATCCGCTAAGAACAAACAGGATAGCTTTAACCATAAAATTGAAATGTTGGTATATTTATTAAATCAAAATGGGGGACGAGCTCTTGTACTTACAAATTCAATGGAAGAAGTTCAAAAAATTAGGATAGGATTAGGTAAATATAAGTTACCTTTTCAAGTTTTATGGGAAGATAAAGGAGATCGAGGCTATCTTGTCCGAATGTTTAAAGAGGTAGAGACCTCGGTATTGATTGGTACAAATTTTTGGGAAGGAATTGATGTGCCTGGAGAGGCATTAACCTTGCTCATTGTATGGAAACTACCTTTTCCAACACTAGATCCTTTCATTGAAGTTCAACGTAAAGAGGCAAGAGAACAAGGTTTAGATACATTCATCACAGTAGATTATCCTGAAATGGGAATTAAATTAAAGCAGGGATGTGGCAGGTTAATTAGAACACAAAACGACCATGGAATAATTGCTATTTTGGATCCTGTAATAGGAACTCCATGGGAAACTGTTGTCATCGATGCACTGCCACCTGCAGTAAATGTGGAGAAACTATCGTATCACTAGAAATTGCAGAGCTGTATTAGTAGCTAACGATGAATAAGTTATTCTGCTTCTCTCAAACGTTCCACGATAGTTTGACGTGCCGTAAATCGATAGGCGATAATAGGTAAAAGCACACCAATTAATAGAAATATTGGAGCTATCATCACGATTGGAAGCAGGGTAAAATGATAAGTAAAGAACCAAACTATATTGCTTATTGTGCTATTTAATAGAGGGCCTGAAACAATACTCAAGGCCAGGGAAATTCCAATTGCAAAAAGTGAGTAGAGCACACCCTCGCACATTAACATTAGTTTTAGTTGCCTACCAGTCATACCAATGGACTGGAGCATAGCAAATTCTCGTTTGCGTATCATAATAGAGGTTAGTACCGCATTTAGAAAGTTGAGCACACCCACAAGACCAATAACTCCGCATAACACGCCACCCATCAGTAGAAACATAGTTCGAAAATTGTCAAACTCGTCGATATGGGATTGCTTTGACTCATAGTTCATGGTTGGTTCTGTATTTTCAGTATAGTCAGCTAGGAAAGTTTCTATTGTAGCATTTGATTCATCAGTAGAATCAAATAGGTAGGTCATAATGTTTGATGATTCGGTATCTCTTTGAAATACCTGTGCATTTAAAACAAACGGATCAAGACCAAAATAGCGGTAACTCATAGCATATGGTATCGTGACACAAGCCACCACTGTGTAGGACACATCATGAAATTTGCAAGCTCTTGTGCCTAAAAACTCAGGTTCAATAGTAGCTGCATCTTTCGATACTTCCCCAGTACGGATGTCATAATACTCCCAAGTATCTATATATCGTAAGGTCATCTGATCTCCAACTTTAGCCCACTGACTATCTGATTCTGGTTTGTCATAGTCGTCAGTTTCATAGACGGCTGCAATAGCGTTCTGACTGGAATCGTATAATGCGGAAAGATCGCCGTCTATTACATTCAAATGATCGAGTGGAAAATCCTCCATACCATAGAGGTTAACGTCATTCGAGACCATACCATCGTCAGTGTGTTCTTCGTACTTGAGCATCTGATCTAAACTTTTCTCGTCATTCCATTGTCCATGTCTCTGGCGATACCAATCTTTTGTGACGTAGTCCACAATGTTTCCCAATGCTCCATAGATTTTACCAGAGTTAAGAATGCCTTTTTGGGTATCAATGTCGTTAATAACTGTTTCAGGAACAGCTGTTTCTTCACTTATACCAATGGTAGATGAATTGAAGTAATCTGCATTTCCAACAATGAAGTCAGTGACTACAAAGTGGCGTAAAAATTTGTCCATATCAAGACCATTTGTAAAGGTAACTGTTATTTGGAGCAGTACTACGGCTAGAGACAATGATAGTACTACGAGAACAGTCTTCTTTTTGCTGCGGCCAAGGTTTGCCAAAGCCATATGATATAGATTCATACGACTACCATTTTTTCTGCTTATTTTTTTAACTCTTGTATTTTCTGTATATCGGACAGCTTCCACTGGGGATACTTTTCCAGCAATTTTCCCTGGTTTGCGACAAGAAATCAATACAGTAATGATAGAAAACATTGCCGAACTAAGAAAGATTAGGGGATTTAAAGTGGTGAATGTATTTTGATAAGAGAGTGTGGACATAACGACCGGTGTTAATGTATTACCGCACAAATACCCAAAAAAAAGCCCTATTGGAATTCCAAAAGCTGCCAAAAGAAGTGCTTGACGGAGAATAAGGTGACGGATCTGTTTTCCTGTAGTGCCGATTGTCTTAAGTAAACCATAAAAACGAATATCATTTGTAACAGAAATTTGAAAGATATTATAAATGATAAGATAGCCAGTAAAAGTAATGAGTACGAGCAAGGCAATTACAGCTAAAATTGTCCCCATGTCTGCATTTCGCGAAAATTGTGCTCCCATATAGGCCCAGTTGATGCCAGTTGCTATGTAATTGTCTTTGGTTGAATCTTCCAATTGATATCCATGATGTTCTAAAATGGTGATTAGGTTTTTTTCAATATGTGCAGTGCTTTTTAGATAAATATTCAAATTCCATTTGCCCGTAAGATCATTCGAGTCTTGATTTGTATATCCTGCAAGAACTTGTTTGGCGTAGGATAAAGGCACTAGAGCATGACTTGCGGTGCTAGCCTCATCATAGATCCACCATCCAGAAAGAGTGAATGTGTCCTTGACCAACTGTGGGGAGGATGTATTTTCACCAAGATAATAAGCAAGAGAAATTTTTGTGCCTATTTCTGGTTTAATTCCAAGCAGCTTTAAGATACGGGTATCGCAGGCAATTTGATTCGTTCCCTCTGTAGGGAGAGAACCCTGGATAGGGGTACAAAAGTCGCCTTTTGCGCAGATTTCATCCATGTAACTTACTTCGACATGAGCTTTGTTAAAGGGGGGGTCAGAGGGTAGTCCAAGCATCAAACGAGCTCCTGACTTTACCACGAGTGAATCGTTTGACAACAGGAGTATCTGCTCTTGCGTGACATTTTTAAATGTGCCGTGAAAATCTCCGCCTACCTGACGAAAAGTTGCCTGTTGAAAGGAGTTAAGTATAGTTCCTGAAATTGTAAACAGGGCAGTAAATAACATAGTAGTTAACGCAATTGCTAAAACGGCAATAATGTTACGAGTGTGGTTTGCTTTCATACTTTTATAGGAAAGGGTTGCAATAACCTTTTTATTTTTTACTTTAATCAACGTGTTTACCTCCCACAATTTTGCCGTCCTCAATGCGTATGATACGATCAGCAAGCTGTGCAATCTCTTCATTATGGGTAATCATCACAATGGTTTGGTTAAATTTTTGGCTGGAAACTTTTAGCAATCCAAGTACATCTTGACTGGTCTTACTGTCTAAGTTTCCAGTAGGCTCATCGGCCAAGATAATAGCAGGTTTTGAAGCTAGAGCACGGGCAATTGCGACACGTTGTTGCTGACCACCAGAAAGATTATTTGGAAGATTTTGCAGTTTGCTTTCAATACCTAGTGTTTCGAAAATCTGATCCACATATGCTTTATCTGGTTCATTTCCATCCAATTGTACTGGTAATACAATATTCTCGTACACATTCAATACTGGTACTAGATTGTAATTTTGAAATACAAATCCAATTTTGCGGCGACGAAAGATAGTAAGTGCTTCTTCTTTCAGTGTAAAAATCTCTTTACCATCTACGATAACACTGCCATTTGTAGGTCGATCAAGACCTCCAAGTATATGAAGTAGAGTCGATTTACCACTTCCAGACATACCAACAATAGCCACAAATTCGCCGACTTTTACTGTAAAATCAACTCCATCTAGAGCGTGAACGGCTGTTTCACCAAAACCATAAGTTTTAGTAAGATCCTTCGTTTCTAATATGTTCATTTTATTTTCCTCCCAAAAGAAAAGTCTATATCATATTGCTATGATACAGACTATAACACAATAATCTTTCCAAAATCTTTCGAAAAAACGATCAAATCTAACAGTCTTGTAAGATTTTACTACTCTCTTAATAGAAAGACAGAAAAAGTAGTTCCATTTTCCTTAGTTGATGTCACTTTGATGTATCCACCCTCGCCTGATATAATTTGACGAGAGAGATAAAGCCCAATACCAACTCCTTCCATATCACTGACAGATGGAGAACGGTAAAATCGTCTAAAGATTTTAGCATGTTCTTCTTCTGGAATACCAATTCCATTGTCGGTGATGTCAATGCGGCAAAACAGTTCATAAGGTATTATGTTGATATGGATACTCCCACCGATTGGTGTATACTTAACTGCATTATCTACAATATTATAGATGGCTTCACTTGTCCACTTGATGTCGAAGAAGGCAGTTTCAGCGGTTGGTGCAATGACAAGCCTAATTTCTTTTTCTGATGATTTGGGGCTAATTTGGTTTGCAATGCTCTCTAGCATGGTCTCTATAGCATTACATGTTGGATGCAGTGTTAAAATGCCAGTTTCTAAACGTGAAGTTTTGATAAGGGAGCCAATGAGAAAATTTAGTTTTTCAGCCTGTTGATTCATAGCTATGACACAAGCACTGCTTTCTTTTGGCAGGTTTTGTTCGGTTAAAAGCTGCGCATAGAGTAAAATATTTGCAAGTGGTGTTTTGGTTTGGTGAGATATATCGGCAATCAACTCCTTGATTTTCATCTTTTCCTCCGTAAGATTTTTAGACGAAACCTCGGAAGCGGATAAATAGTGTGCAAGCTTTGTTTCCACAGAGGAAAGTAGACTTTCATCAAAGGTCATTTCAGAAAATTCACCTTGGATGGCAGCATTTAGCATTTCGCTCATAGTTGTCATGATACGTCTTGTTTTGCAACGATACCATATTACTATCAAAATAGAGAAGACAATGGATAGAATCGCTAGACTAAGTAACAAAATATGTAATGGATTCATTAATGGTTCACCGCCCAGGTATAGCCAATACCATGCACTGTTTTGATATACTGAGGCTTAGATGGATTCTCTTTCAATTTATTACGCAGTCGTTTGATCGTAACAGATAGAGCATTTTCATCCACATACTCGGCATCGTTTGTCCAAATTCGGTCTATCAACGTTTCACGCGAAAGGATGATTCCACTATTTTCAACTAAGCATCGCAGTAGCTTTTGTTCTGTTTTACTAAGTTCTATGAAAATACCAGATTTGGAATATTCCATATGGTCAAAATCAAAAATATAGTCATCAATTATTCGTTTTGAGGATGAAATAGTTGTAAGCTTACGTAACTGCGTGTTTATTCGCGCTCTAAGAACCGCAAGGCTGAATGGTTTTGTGATATAGTCATCAGCTCCCAATTCAAGTCCAGAAACAATATCGATTTCCATATCATTGGCAGTGAGCAAAATAACAGGAGTAGATGGAGTCTGTTTTAGCTCTTTTAAAAAATCAAGTCCGTTTCCGTCGGGCAAATTGATATCTAAAATAAGTAAATCAAAGTGCATTTTGCGGTACTGTTCTTTGGCAGTATGTAAATCAAAACATTGTATAACTGAAATTACATTTGTTTTTATTGCAAGACAAATACCGTTACTTAATGGTTTGTCATCTTCGATTAATAGTATTTTTTTCATGAATAATACCTCCAAACTGTGAATGCTTATAAATATATTACATTATTTATTTGTCTTTTACAATCTGTCTTATAAATAGAGCAACATAGTTAAATTTATAATCTAGAGAAAATAATAGATAAAGAACGGTAACTTTGTTAGAATAAAGTTACCATACGACAGGATAAGTTTTATATATGAATAAAGAGGTGAAAGAATGGATGAATTACCAATAGAAGATAAGTGGCTAAAGCAGATGTATACGGAACTTAATGATTATGTATGTATTCCTGATATTCAATGGAACAAATTAAAGATAAAATTACGATGCATAACAATTAAAAAAAACGATTATTTCATAAAATCTGACGATATCCCTGATAAGGTAGCATTTATTGTACAGGGGGTTTTTCGAGTATATTATTTAACCCAGTCCGGAAATGATAATACACTTGTTTTTAGAGATGAGAATAAATTTCTTTCTGCATATAGTTCATTTTTAGAAAATGTTAAATCAAAGTATTCATTTCAAGCGTTAGAGGACAGCACTTTATTATATATATCATTAAATGATTATATTGAATTATCCACAGAACATGTTTGTTGGCAAATTATAACTACAAAATATTCACAAATGCTTTTTGTCGAAAAAGAAAATAGGGAAATGGAATTACTTGGTGATGATGCTGAAACAAGGTATAATAATTTTACTAAAAAATTTCCAGAATTGGTTATGAGAATTCCTCAATTTCATATTGCTTCATATATTGGAATAACACCAGAAACGTTAAGTAGAATACGTAAAAAAACAAAATTGACTTAAGTCAATGAATTCGTATTCCTTAATAATGTATAGTATAAGAAAAAGAAATGAGGATGAATTTAATGAAATATAAAGCAGAGATATTTGATAACCTACAATATTTATATGAAGAAACAAAATTCAATGATCATCAATTGCATTGTGTGATAAAATTTGAAAACAAGCTAAATGCTGACATTATGAAACAGGCCATAAAATTATTACTAAAAGTAGTTCCCCTTCTATCATGTGTGTATAATCACAACAATGGAAACTCATATTGGGAAACTTCAATCCATTCAGAATTTAATGATATTTTTACCATAGTGAGCAATGAAGCTGATTTTAATACGTTTACTACTTCAAAGACGAATGAACGGACAGGTCCACAGATAAAAGCTTGTTTATATCGTTTTGATGAGGATTCACTTTCTATTGTAATGAATCACATGGTTTGCGATGCCGCAGGATTCAAGCAATGCCTTTACCTATTATCGAATTTGTATACAAATTTGATGAAAAATCCTAGCTTTTCACCAGAATATATAATGAATGGTGATCGCAGCATTCAAAAAATTACGTCACAAATTAGTTTTTCAAATAAAGTAAAGGCTTTTTTATTTCAAAATAAAGAAAGCAATCAAAAAAACAATGATAAATTTTCAATGAGCCAAGAAGGAAACACAACACCATTTATTCTTACGCATGAAATTTCGGCGAAGCGATTTGCACGACTGCATGATTACTGTAA
Organism: Velocimicrobium sp.; assembly: GCA_041821315.1. Classification (GTDB taxonomy): domain Bacteria; phylum Bacillota; class Clostridia; order Lachnospirales; family Lachnospiraceae; genus DIGJ01. The sequence continues at coordinate 61,807 of JBGUEO010000002.1, forward strand.
AAATAACAATGTGACAATAAATGATGTTGTACTTACCTCATACTATCGTGTACTTGCTAAAATGATGAACATGAAGGGAAAGCCACTCAGTATACCAATTATGATAGATATGAGAAGATATTTGAAAGAACAAAGCAGCAATTCCCTTGATAACCTTTCATCTACAGTTATTACAACTATAACGGTAGAACCTAAGGAAAGTTTTAAAGAAACTTTAACAAAGGTGAATAAAGAAATGAATGAAAAAAAAGCAAAACAAATGGGAATGAATGGATTTGTTAAATTGGCATTAATAAACAGAATATTCAATAATGCCAGAAGTTACTCCATCACAAAAAGAAATTTGAAAAATCCTTATATTTGCATGACGAATATTGGTATATTGGATTCAAAAAAGCTTGTTTTTGAAGGTTCACCAATTAAGAATGCGTTTATGTGTGGATCAATAAAATATCGCCCTCATTTTCAAATGGCATTAAGCAGCTTTGCAGACCAAATAACCTTTAGCAGTAATTTATATGGAACCATGCAAGATCGTAATACAATTTTATATTTTTTCAATTTATTAGAACAAGAGCTTCCTCAATAGGTGCTGGTTATTTCATAAATTAAAAAATAAATGAAAGATAATGTCAAAATTCTATATACGGCACAGATTATACTGAACACCAATTGATAATTTAAAGTTCATTCTGTTTACTGTTTCTATAATTCTTAAGTGAAATATGATACATTTCTTTAAAGATAGTACTAAATTGTGAGGCATTTGAAAAACCGCAATTTAGGGCGATATTAGTAATAGATGAGTTGGAATGTTGCAGATACAGGTTCGGCTCCCCCTGCAAGAGTTAAGACTAACTGACCAGGTTCTGTTACGCTTACTTGAAACAATACTTGATATACACCAACAGTTGCTGATTTTCAGGAGGCATTTGTGCAAAGAAATCTGCAAAGTTTAATATGCCGTCTGCAGGACATTGTGGACCAGTAGCACCTTGTGGACCAGGGATACAACAGTATGGTTGATTACAATCTTGATCGCAGTGATTGCAATGACCGGATGCGTGGTACAATGAAAATGATACTGTAAGATTGACAGTGAATGGAAAGAGTGATACAATACGTTTGTATGTACAAACAAAGGAGGCGCATTTTGAATAAAGCACAAGACGAAGATCTTCAAGACTGCAGACTCAATGGCTGCTTATTTTTCTCTACTACAAAGCTAGCGCGAGAACTGGGTAAGCTGGCAGACGAAGCGTTCAGCAAAACAGGGCTATCCCCAAGCCATGCAGTGCTGTTGTATATAGTCAATCTGAAAGGCGGAATACAACAGAAGGAAATCGGGGAAATCCTTCATTTGACGCCATCTACCATAACCCGCTTGATTGATAAGCTGGAGCGAAAAGAATATGTGGAAAAACAGTCAGAAGGAAAAAATATTTATCTTCGGACAACAATAAAGGGATTGGCACAACAGGATGAAATCATAGTTTCTTGGAATCGGCTCCATGACAGATATCAAAACATACTAACCGAAACAGAAACTACTCGTTTCCTTGAAATCAGCGGCAAACTTTTGGAGAAACTAGAGAATAAAGCAGATTAACAATAAACATAGTAGGAGGTTTATTATTTATGAAAGAAATTTTTATCAGAAGAAGTATCCGTAAATTTACAAATCAGGCAATTGAGCCAGAAAAAATAGACAAGTTGCTCCGTGCGGCTATGCAGGCTCCATCTGCAGCTAATCAGCAACCATGGGAATTCATTGTAGTACAGGATAAGGGACGACTGGAACAGGTCTCGGAAACTTCCCCTTACGCAAAGCCAGTGTCAGGATCAGCGGTAACTTTTGTTTTGCTAGGTGATGAAAATAAGATGAAAGTGCCGACCGGATGGGAACAAGATATGAGTGCTGCTGCGGAGAACTTGTTGCTGGAAGCTGTCCACTTGGGGCTTGGCGGGGTCTGGTTTGGCGTAGCTACAGCTGATTTTGTTGCAGAAAATGTCCGTCAGCTATTTAAGCTTCCAAGCAACATCCGGCCCTTTGCTCTTATTTCCGTAGGTTATCCGGATGGGCAAGAAAATCAATTTGTTGACCGATATCAAGAAGAACGTGTCCATTATGAGAAATGGTGATTGAAAGGAAGAATTTATTATGATTAAAGTAGTGGCTCAAAATAACATTAAAGAGAACAAAACAGACGAATTTATTGTTTTGGCAAAAAAGCTTGTGCAAGATACGAGGAAGTATGATGCGGGCTGCATCCGATATGAGTTGCTGCAGGATGTGAAAAATCCGCAGTTACTTATGATGTTAGAGGAATGGGAGGATCGGGAATCGCTGAACAAACATATGTCATCGAAGCATTTTAAAGATGCGATGGCGTTGTTTGCAAGCTACATGGAAAAACCGGGGGAAGCCAATCTATACAAAACGCTGGCTTGATTAGGGGAATTGTTAAAATTCCGGGTAGTAGAAGATAATGGAAGTATCTTATTGTAGTCGTATTATGTACCCTCATATCTCGTAAAAATGCTAACACGTGCCTCATTCCTATGTTGTAATTTAGTTTCTAGATTAAACTGCTTCTTCGTTCAAACAAGAGGGTATTATGCCAGTTGCCAAATCGATCCCTTGCAATTTTTTCCCGGTATCCGATTTTTCGAAATCCACATTTTTGATGAAGTGCAATACTAGCCGTGTTTTCCTCAATAATACTAGAATAAAGAGACCAGTATTTCTTTTCTTCAGCTGCATTTATGAGATAGCTGAACAACTTTGTTCCAATTCCTTGTCCTGTATGCTGTATATCAAGATAAATACTCACTTCAACTACGCCATGATACACGTCTCGTTTGGAAGTGGGAGAGAGTACGGCAAACCCGACCACCTCTCCTTCATATACCGCTACAAACCGACAGTCCGGTAAATGCCCATTATTCCATTCCTCAAAGCTTGGACATATGGTCTGAAAGGTAGCAATATTTAAGTCTAGTCCTTGTTGGTAAATGTCTTTTACGAAAATCCAGTCGTTTTGTGTTAATTTTCTTATTGTCAGTAAGCTATTTTTATCATTCATGTTGTTTTGCCGCCTTCCATTGTTCGATTGCTAGATTATAAAGAGAAAGATAGCGAAGAAATGTATCTTGTTTTGATGGTTCGATGAATCCGAGTACTTCGTCAAAAACTAGATCCATATCATTTTCTATTTGTTCGAATATTCGTTTTCCCTCGTTGGATAGATTAATCTGAACACTTCTCCTGTCCAAACTAGACGGTTCTCTTTTAACAAGCCCCTTTTTCACCAATTCCTCTACTACCTTACTTGCTGTACTGACATCGATTCGAAGGATAGCAGCAAGGTCTTTTAGCATGAAATCTCTCTTTCTTCCTATTTCTACGATGGTGTGGCACTGGGCTGTGCTGATATTACATAAACAGCAATCAGTAGAATTGATGTGTTCTAAGTTTCTTTCTAAAATTCTTGTGGCTTCACGGAATTCTTTACTTTTATCTATATTCATAAGGGCATCTCCAATTTGTTTAATATTTTCTATAAGTATAAAATAAATAATTTCTGAATGCAACTATTTACTTTATAAACAATTTGTATGTTCAACGAATAAGCGTATTATTTGAAAAAGAATTATATTATATTTTTAATGACTAAACACATTGACAAATATCTATATGGTTTTTATAATAAAGATATAGATAGATGTCTATATCTAACGTAAATTATAAAGGAATAGAAATGGAGAAAGATAAAAATGGATTTACCTGTAGACTATGCACCTGTATTTAAAGCATTAGGTGATGCCACGAGACTAAAAATTATAGAAATGTTATCCTGTGGGGAACTTTGCGCCTGCGATATTCTGGAATCTTTTGAGATTACTCAACCGACATTATCCTACCATATGAAAATATTAATAGAATGTGGTCTTGTGAAAAGTCGGAAAGAAGGATCATGGATGCGGTACAGCAATAATACTGAGTTAATAGAAACTATAAAAAACTTCTGGAATAACATTACAACAGAACAAGAAAACTGTATCTGCAAAAAAATTAAGGAGGACAATAGATGCGATTAATTATAATTGGTACAGTAGATACAGCTACTTCAGTAGTCAAGGCGGATATAAGAATTATAGAAAAAGTAAGAAATCATTACAAGAAATGATTGCTCCATGCATAGGATATGCATATATGCTCATATAAATATATATAAAGGAAGGGATGAAGTTGTGGTTGATATCTTTAAAGCATTATCCGAAGAAAGCAGGTTAAGAATTCTGGCTATCGTGATGGAAAGAGAAATGTGTGTCTGTGAGATTGAAATGTGTTTAAACATGACGCAGTCAAACGCTTCCAGACATCTGACTATACTTAGAAATTGTGGGATACTAAACTGTTACAAGAAGGCACAATGGGCATATTATCAAATAAGTGAAAACTTTATGAAGGAACACAACGATCTATGGGAGTATTTACAAAATAAAATTGTAGAATTACCAACCTATCAAAGCGACCATGCGAAATGTGAAAAATACAAGACGTTGGATGTTTGTGCACATATAAACAAACCTCATGAAAGGTGAGAAAATTATGAATAAAGAAAAATCAAAAGGAATGAGTTTTTTTCAAAAATATTTAACGGTATGGGTAGCACTATGTATGACTGTTGGAGTTTTAATCGGAAAGTTTCTTCCGGCTGTGCCTGCGTTTTTTAGCAAATTTGAGTATGCAAATGTATCAATTCCAACTGCCGTTTTGATATGGGTAATGATTTATCCGATGATGATGAAGGTTGACTTCGAAAGTGTTAAAAATGTAGGTAAGAATCCAAAAGGATTATATGTTACATGGATTATGAACTGGCTGATAAAACCATTTACTATGTTTGGAATTGCTTCCTTCTTTTTCTATTTAGTATTTAAAGGATTCATACCTGCAGAACTAGGAAAGGAATATTTGGCAGGAGCCGTATTGTTAGGAGCAGCGCCATGTACTGCGATGGTTTTTGTATGGAGTCAGTTAACGAAAGGAAATGCAGCATATACGGTTGTGCAGGTGGCAACAAATGATTTGATTATTCTAGTGGCATTTGTACCCATCGTAAAATTTTTACTTGGAGTAAGTAAGGTCTCTGTTCCATGGGATACCTTGATTATTTCCGTTGTTCTGTTTGTAGTAATCCCATTAACAGCTGGAGTTTTAACAAGAATGTATGTTAGTAAAAGAAAAGGAACCAAATATTTCGAAAATCAATTTTTACCGAAGTTTGATAATGCAACAATAGTTGGTTTGTTATTAATGCTTGTACTTTTATTCTCCTTCCAGGGTGATGTTATTCTAAACAATCCTTTGCACATAGTACTAATTGCAGTTCCATTAATAATCCAGACTTTTTTAATTTTTTTCATCACATATATGGCAGCACGCGTTTTGAAGTTACCACATGATATTGCAGCTCCTGCAGGAATGATAGGAGCATCCAATTTTTTTGAACTTGCGGTAGCTGTCGCAATTGCTCTATTCGGTATGGAATCACCGGCCGCTCTGGCAACGGTAGTAGGTGTATTAACAGAGGTGCCAATTATGCTGATATTGGTCAAAATTGCAAATAAAACGATAAATTGGTTTCCGGCTCCCCCTGTTGAGAAGTAGTTTTGAATAATTAAATAGAATATTTTTTTCATAAAGATGAATGTTTACGAAACAATCAGAAATTAGCAGCTAGAAGTTATGAAAAGAATTTGGGTTATATAAAACAAAAGAACAAATTAATTCATTCCATGTCAAAAAAGTGACATTTCATGCAGCCTTGTGAATGATTGGATTTTTATGTGATATCATAAAATTGTTAGTATGACTTACGGATAAACATAGTAGATAGGCCTTTTCATCCAATGTTGTAAGGAGCATACGCAAAACTAATCAGGAAATATCAATTAATTTTTAAGAAAAGAGAGGTAAGGATAATGAAGAACAGTATGAAAAGATTTATCATATTTGCTTTAACCGTAATAATGGTAGGAAGTATGTGTAATGTAGCAAATGCATCATCAGAGCTTAAAATGTCTGGAAAAAATCAAACGACGATAGGTGATGATGGTGTCGTGGGATATTTTGGAAATGGTGAGAAGAAATCAGTAAAATTTTCATTAACTGTCCCATCCGGAACAACTACGTTTTACTTGCAGGATATTGCCGCTTATACAGTAACACTTATAAATTCTGCTGGTAAAAAAGTAAAGACGATTAAGCCAGAAAAATCGAAAGAAAAAAGATGGAGCGAGAGTACGGGGCAAGAGGAATATATATATACAATCAATACTGGTATAAAATTATCGAAAGGTACTTATAAAGTTTCTATCAAAGCAAAAACAAACTTAGATGGTATTATGAAAATTGTCACTTATAATAATAAAGGTGGTAAAATAAAGTTCATTACGGATGAAAACTCTGGTTATACGACGATTGGTGTAACAAAAAACAAGACATACAAATTTAAGATTACGGTTCCTAAAGATGGTCAATATGCAATTAATTCACTTATAACGCCATATGGTACAGAAAACAATGCATATATATATCCGGAAACCAAGATTACGAATGCAAAGGGCAAAAAAATAGCAGCTCTTAAACGTGGTGGATCAGGAACGAAAGAAATTGCATTGAAGAAAGGCACATATACAATCGAAGTAAAAGTTAAAAATCCTGGGCTTTTAGATGTTTCATTGCAGCAGTACTAGAAATAAATATAGAAATTACACGAAACAGGCGAGGATAAGGGGAATAGTTGTTGAATACATTAGCTCAGATTTCATGATTATAGGAAATCTGGGCTTTTCGTGTACCCAGATGACTTTTGTGGGAATTGCACCGGTTATTTTGTGTTTTGCGATAGCGATTGGAATGATTTGGTGGAAGGAGATTAGGAGGAGAGTTTAAAAATGGATGGTAAGGAAATAATTAAAGAATTAAAATTATTGTCGTCTGAAAAATATAAAAAAAATGTAGTAAAACTCGGTATACCTGAAAGTAATAGCATTGGTGTTTGTACCGGAGATATTCGAAAATTAGCAAAATCAATTTCAAAGTCAAACGAACTTGCTTTTGAGCTTTGGGGTACAGGATACCATGAGGCAAAACTATTAGCGGTATTGTTATTTGATAAAAAGACGCTCAACTTTGATGATATCAATAGTCTGATGAATGAGGTATATTCTTGGGATTTATGTGATCATATTTGTAAAAATCTTATTATTAAACTTAAGAATTATGAGCAATTAATTTTGAATTGGAGTAGTTTAGATAAAACATATTTTAAGAGAGGGATGTATACATTGATTGCATCTGCAGCTATTCATGAAAAGAATATTTCAGAGGAATCAATTGTTCTTTTTTTACAATTGATTCGGGATAATTCTTTTGATGAAAGAGAACACGTTAAAAAAGCTGCTTCTTGGGCATTGCGTGAAATAGGAAAAAGAAATTTTGAATTACAAGAGAGGGCGCTTCTGTTGGCTTATGACTTAAAAAATAGCAATGATAAAACTCAGATTTGGATTGGAAAGGATGCATTAAAGGAACTAGAAACATTAGTACAAGTTGAAGAACGGAGTAGACTGATTTCATCAGATTCTAAAATGGCAGTAGTGAAAACATACTAATCGTTTAGTGTGTTTTCGCTATACGAGGAGAGAGACACGATGAAAACAAAGGAACAATTATTATAGTGATTGTCTATCTGTTTTATTTGACGGATAGGCTTCTTCTTTCTTCGATTCCAATTTAGGCTTCCAATAACGAGAACCGTTCGGCACACGACATAATAACCCATTATCAATAAGTTCTCGCCTGAGTATGAAATAATCTCCAAAAGTATGCCATTTTTCACAGATGGAGTTTACTTCTTTTTCACTATAATTACGGGTTTCATCAACTTTTTGTCCCAATCTTATGTTTCTCCCCTTCATTAACTTTTTAATTTTTCGGTCCATATTTCCAATAAAGTATTTATATCATCTGAAAATTCACATTCGGTTTGCGTTTCCTTCTTTTGTATTTTATCTAGTATTTCAAAGGAAAAAGCAGATGATCCAAACTGCTTCCATGCTTCACTCATGCACGTTTCTGGGCAAGAATTAATCGATATAGAAAATTCAAAACGATTCTTAGATCCTTGCATATCTGTTGTTGCTCGAATCCAAAGATTAGTAGTGCCATTACATTTAACACAATATATACCACCTATAAGTGCTCTGTTTTTCCATTGCTCTTTTAGAGCTTTTTTTGAAAGTTTTTCCATTTATTTTTCACCATCCATTTAAAAGAATTTTAATTTTGAATTACATACTGCTTCAGGCGGTGTTCTCTTGCCTTTGATTGCTCCTTCATGAAATAATTGTAGCTTAGTGGTAGATATATTTCAATAAACGCTCCGTAGAGTTATTATTTTTTATTATTGAGACAAAATTTATCATGACAGCAAGTGAAAATTTTTAAAAAAGAGTGTAAATGATAGACATAGTGATGACTCTGCTTTAAAATAGAGATGTTAAAGTTTAAGTAATTGAAAGTAAGGAAGGTTCTAGAATATGCTTATATTTGCTATCATATTTATTTCACTTGCATTTGTTTTTTATTCAGTTGGGGTTTGGAGTGAAAAGTTACAAAAGATTCTAAAAAAATGGCACTTGATTATATTTTGGATTGGGTTTGTCTTTGATACGCTTGGAACAACATTGATGGGTAAAATTGCAAAAGGGGGATTTACTTTTAATTTTCATGGGATAACAGGAATCATAGCCATTGTTCTTATGCTTTTTCATGCAATATGGGCAACAAAAGTTTTAATCAAAAATAATTCGGTAGAAAGAAATAATTTTCATAAATTCAGTATCGTTGTATGGGTGATATGGCTAATTCCATATATTTCAGGAGCAATATTTGGTATGTCAACTTGATTGAGATATAAGGCGCAGAGAATAAAATGGTATCGACTACGCGAGGATGTTTTTATGAGATACTGAAAAATAAATATATTAATTGCGCAAAAAGTAGTATAATAATAATTCAGGCCTATGTTTTTGGACGGATTGTTTCATAACTACGAACGGCTTGGCTATTTGATATAGGAAAAAATGACAGTAAGGAGCCAATATGCAATTTAAAGAATTAAATGTAATACCATCCATACGAAAGGCCTTAGAAGAGGAAAATTATACAGTTCCAACACCGATACAAGAGAAGGCAATCCCTTGTATATTAAGCGGTAAAGATTTATTTGGTTGCGCACAGACGGGGACAGGGAAAACAGCAGCATTTGCAATCCCAACCTTGCAACTGCTCTGTAATGAGAAAGCACCTAACACGCCAGAGCGGAAAATACGGGCACTTATTGTAACACCGACTCGAGAACTGGCATTTCAAATTTATGAAAGTTTTTGTACCTATGGAAAACATACAAATTTGAAATATTGTGCTATCTTTGGCGGAGTTGCTCAAAAACCACAGGAGGAGATACTAAAACAGGGGGTTGACATTCTTGTAGCGACTCCAGGCAGATTGAATGATTTAGTAGAGCAAAAACGAATCGATTTGAAATTTATTCAAATATTTATATTAGATGAAGCTGACAGGATGTTAGATATGGGATTTATTCATGATATAAAAAAGATTTTGTCAAAGACTCCAAGCAATAAGCAAACGTTGCTTTTTTCAGCTACTATGCCACCAGATATTGAGAAGTTGTCGAATAGTATGTTAAAAAATGCAGAGAAAATTAAAATAACACCAGCAGCGACGACAGTAGCGACGATAGAACAAAATTTGTACTATGTCGATAAAAATAATAAGAAGAATTTATTGATTTATATACTAAAAGATAAGTCAATTGAATCCGCATTGGTATTTACTCGTACGAAGCACGGAGCAGATCGAATTGTTCGACAATTAGCAAAGGAAAAAGTGACGGCAAAGGCAATCCATGGAGATAAATCGCAAGGAGCACGTCAAAGTGCATTAAATGATTTCAAAAATAAAAAGTTACGAATATTAGTTGCAACAGATATTGCGGCAAGAGGAATTGATATAGATGAATTATCGCATGTCATTAATTATGATCTTCCAAATGTTCCGGAGACTTATGTCCATCGTATCGGACGTACTGGAAGAGCAGGTCTTTTAGGAGTGGCTATTTCTTTTTGTGATTTTGATGAAAAAGAACAGCTTGCTGATATCGAAAAATTAATAGGGAAACATATAAATGAAGTAGTAGAACATCCCTATCCTTTAGTGAATAATTTTCCAGCAATCAAAGCCACACAGCCAAAAAAAGATGTATTGCGAAAGACTTTGAATCAGCCAAAAAAATATCAAATGAAGATGGATGGTATGCGGAAAGAAAGAGAGAGTCTTTATAAATCACCAAAGCTTGGGAATAAAAGGTCGAATGCTAGTAAGAACAAATAGATTGACCGGCTGCAAAATAAATCATATGTTCGAAAAGAATTGATCAGCATGCATAAAGTAAAACAAAAAATAAGAAAGATGAAGACAACTCTTAAATAATAGAGTTGTCTTCATCTTTTTTGAATGTATCATGCTAGAAAATTTGACAAATGCTTGTAAAAATAGTATTATAATAAGCATATGCCCATAAAAAAACAAAGCTAGTGTAGGAAAGCGAGGTAACAACATGAAAATAGCAGTATCAGCAATGGATAAAAAGAAAGAAAGCCGAATGGATCGAAGATTTGGCAGGTGCAATTATTACCGGAAATCTAGGACCCAATGCATTTGAGTTGTTAGAGAAAGCAGGAATCAAAGCGTATAGCTGTGAAGCACTTCCCATAGACCAAGTAGTTGACCTGTTTTTAAAAAATCAACTGTCTAAGATTACTGTGGCCGGGAAGGCACACAATGGATTGAAATAGAGAAATGAGGAGACTGGCATGAATATAGCAATACTTAGTGGAAAGGGAGGAACCGGAAAAACTACAGTATCTACGAATCTAGCAATGACATTTGGCATTTCTTATGTTGATAGCGATGTAGAAGAACCAAATGGATTTATTTTTTTGAATCCTTCTATCCAAAAGAGAGAAGATGTTTTAGTAGAATATCCTGTCATTGATCAAAATAAGTGTATATTGTGTGGAGCATGTGCTAAAATATGTCAATTTAATGCATTGGCAAAGGCAGGAAACGATATAGTTGTCTTTGAAAAATTATGTCATGACTGTGGAGCATGTAAGCTGGTTTGTAAGACGGGAGCATTATCTTATGCGAAACGTTCCATTGGTAAACTAGAAAGCGGAACTGCGAAAAAAATAACGTGTTCGAGAGGTATTTTAAATGTGGGTGAGCCTATGGCAGTTCCTGTAATAAGAAATTTGCTGGGTGGGTTATCTAGGCAAGATCACTTGATTGATTGTCCACCTGGAACTTCTTGTAATGTGGTAACTGCATTGAAATATGCGGATGCGGCTATACTAGTTACAGAGCCATCAGAATTTGGACTGCATGATCTAAAAATGGCGGTTGAACTTGTAAAGATTTATAAAATACCATACGGAATCATCATTAATAAAGATAATGAAATCGAAAATATGGTGAAAAAATATTGTGCTAAAAACGAAATTTCCTTGTTGGGAACAGTTCCTTATAGTATGGAGGCAGCTGCGTTATATTCAAACGGAAAAATGCTGTGTGAAGATGAATTTTATAAAAAAATATTCATTCAGATAGCAGATACGATAAAGGAGGCATTTGCATGGTCATAGCGGTGTTAAGCGGAAAAGGCGGAACAGGGAAAACAACCGTGGTTGCAGCTCTATCAGAACTTATAAAAAAAGTAATTAAGGTTGACTGTGATGTGGATGCACCTAATCTCTATTTGTTTTATAAGGGAATGGATATTGAAAAGAAAAATTTTTATGCTGGGAAAAAAGCCAAAATAAATAAGAACCTTTGTATAGATTGTGAGATTTGTGAAGAGGTTTGCAAATTTGGAGCGATTAAAAATTGTGTAGTTGACTCATTTGCATGTGAAGGGTGCGGAGCCTGCACAATCGTATGTCCTAAAAATGCAATTTCATTCGTGGAAGATAAGGCGGCAGATACCTTTTTAACAAAAACAGATAAAGGAATCATTTCAAGAGCTAGGATGGGAATTGGAAGTGATGGGTCGGGTAAGCTAGTAACCTATCTTCGAAAAAATGCAGAACGTTTTTCCAAAGATAGTGAGATTACCATTATTGATGGTTCACCAGGAATCGGGTGTTCTGTTATTGCTTCGATTACGGAAACAGATGTTGCACTGATTGTTACAGAACCAACCAAGTCTGGGCTGGATGATTTAAAAAGAATTTTAAAATTGGCAGAGCGTTTTGAAACACAAGTTATGATTTGTGTTAATAAGTATGATATCAATTTGGAAATGACTTCGCAGATTGAAGATTATGCCAGTGAAAAAAAACTTATTGTAGTAGGAAAAATACCATTTGATAAAAAAGTTATGGAATCCGTTAATACTTTAAAGCCGATTACGGAATTTGAAGATAGCCTGGCAAGAAAAGCAATTGAGGAAATGTGGATTCAGATGAATCATAGTATGATTGGAAAAGATGGAAATATATAAGGTGCATGAAATCGGTAACGTACGAGTCAAGAAAAAAATAATAATTGGAGGAATTAAACGATGAAAGTAGCAGTAGCAAGTGATGGAGATAAGGTAAGTGGACACTTTGGACATTGTGAAGGGTTTACGATGTATGATGTTGATAATAGTGAAGTAACAAACAAGGTGTTTGTTGCAAATCCTGGACATAAACCAGGATATCTTCCTGTGTTTTTAAAAGAACAAAATGCAGATGTTATTGTGGCTGGAGGAATGGGAGAAACCGCACAAGAACTATTTGCCGAAAATGGAATCAAAGTTGTTGTCGGTGCACAGGGAATTGCAGATGACGTGATAAAACAATATATTGCCGGTGGTTTAAAATCAACAGGAAGCGTATGTACGGAACATGTACATGAAGGTCATTGTAACGAATAGAAATTAGGATACTCCAATCATGTAAATGAAATAGAAGCGTGAAATAAGATTTAAAAATTGATGAAATAGATTGTTCTTAGTAAACGAGGAACAATCTATTTCTTTGTTCAAATGGGATTGACATATGAATATAATGGATATATAATCATAAATGCAAATGATTTGCAATTGCAATTGGAAGCTTTAAACTTAAAAATTTTAGGAATAAAAGAAATTGGGAGGAACTATGAAATTAAAAAAAATGAAACAAAGTATCATCGGAAGTCTTCTTGTGTTCAGTGTAATATCTTTATTTGGATGCAGTAATAAGACACAGAAAGTGGCTACGCAAGAAAAACCTATTATAGCAGTATCAATTGTGCCAGAACAGACGTTTGTGGAGGCTGTTTGTGGTGATTTAGTCCAGGTAGTTACGCTTATTCCACCGGGAAATAGTCCGGAAAATTATGAGCCAACGCCTGCAGAAATGGAAAAGTTCAGCAATGCTTCACTTTATTTTTCTATTGGGGTGCCAACAGAAGAAGCAAATATATTGCCCAATGTAGGTGATGTAAAAGTGATTTCCTTACAGGATGAAGTTGCAGCTGTTTACAAAGACAGAACGTTTGAATCAGGAGAAAGAGATCCACATATATGGCTTTCACCGAAACGAGTAAAAGTAATGGTTGAGGTAATTGCACGTGAAATGGGTGAAGTGGACGCGGCCAATAAAGATACCTATGAAAAGAATGCAAACGCATATATTGCAAAATTAGATGAAGTAGATCAGGAAATAAAGGATGCACTGGATGGGGTACAAAGTAAAAAGTTTATGGTATATCATCCTGCATTTGGTTATATCGCAGATGATTATGGACTAGAAATGTATGCATTAGAAGAAGAAGGAAAAGAAGCAACGGCTGAACATTTACAGGAAATGATTGATCTTGCCAAAAAAGAAAATATAAAAGTAATCTTCTATCAAGAAGAAATAGACAGCAGTCAGTCGGAAGCATTTGCAGAAGAAATTGGAGGAAAGACCATGGGATTATCTCCATTAGCAGCAGATTATATTGATAATCTCAAAAATATGGCAAAAACAATGGCGGAGGCAATGCAATAATGGAAATACCAATTCATATTGATAATTTGTCAGTATATTATGGAGAAACGCCAGCTATCAAAAATATTTGTCTGGATGTCAATATTGGAGAATTTTTGGGAATCATAGGACCAAATGGTGGGGGCAAATCGACTCTTTTAAAGGCTATTCTTGGGTTGATTCCGATTACAGCAGGAAGTATAGAGATATATGGACAGGAGCGTAGGAAAAACAAAACTGCGATTGGGTATGTCCCTCAATTTGCTACTATGGATAGGCGGTTTCCTATATCTGTATTTGAGGTTGTTTTATCAGGACGCTTAAAGGCTGGGTTGTCTCCATTTATGAAATATTCGAGAGCAGATAAAGAAATGGCTTATGAGCAGTTAAGGCGGGTTGGTATTGAACATTTGGCAAAGCGACAGATTTCGGAATTATCAGGAGGTGAATTTCAAAGACTTCTAATTGCAAGAGCACTTACTGTAAGTCCGAAGCTGTTGCTTTTAGATGAGCCAACCGCTAGTGTTGATTTGACTTCGAGAGAACAAATTTATCATTTGTTGGAAGAATTAAACAAGGAAATGACAATTGTTCTTGTAACGCATGATCTGTTGGCTATTTCGTCAAAGGTTCAAAAGTTAGCCTGCTTGAATGGAAGCTTAGTTTATCATGGAGAGCCAGAATTGAACGAACATATTGTGAATGAACTATATGGCTGTCCGGTTGATTTGATTGCTCATGGAGTACCGCATCGAGTATTAAAAACGCATGAAGGAGGAGTAGTAAAATGATTCATGCATTATTTGAGTATCAATTTTTGCAAAATGCATTGCTTGCAAGTATTTTAGCTAGTATTGTTTGTGGTATTATAGGAGTCATTGTAGTAGAAAAGAAACTTGTTATGATGAGTGGCGGAATTGCCCATACCGCTTATGGTGGAGTCGGTCTTGGCTATCTATTAGGATTTGAACCAATCATTGGGGCATTCCTTTTTTCTGTTTGTGCTGCAATGGGTGTTGGCTATATCAAAAGAAAAGGCGGTGTGCAGACGGATGTTATTATCGGTTTGTTTTGGTCTTTGGGAATGGCACTTGGAATCGTATTTATTGCACTCATGCCAGGATATCCACCGGATTTAAATTCTTATTTATTTGGAAATATTTTGTCGGTAACTAAACTGGATTTGCAATTAATGATTATCCTTACCTTTATAGTAGTAGCAGTAGTGATGGCATTGTTTAATGACTGGAAAGCCTATCTTTTTGATGAAGAATTTGCTTTTATTATTGGGATAAAGACTGCTGCTTTAGAATATTTATTGCTGATATTAGTAGCAATGACGGTTGTGGTCTTGATTAGAGTGGCTGGAATTATAATGGTTCTTGCACTGCTGACCGCACCAGCGGCAAGTGCTTCCATGCTTTCGGAAAAGTTAAAAACCAGAATGATTTATGCGATTATTCTTGGAGTATTTTTTTGTATTACTGGCTTATGGATTTCTTATAGCATGAACATTGCATCGGGAGCTTGTATTGTAATATTATCGGTTACTTTTTATTTTGGGGCATATACAATTCGTGCAATTCGTACTAAAATAAAAAGAAAGCATATTACAGTGAAAAAATAATGGTTTAGAACTAGGAGGATTATTGACTTGGGTGAACATGCAGAATATGAAGAAAAGCTAAAGAAAAGTGGGCTAAAATCTACAAAGCATCGAAAAGCAATTTTAGATGTATTAGTAAAGAGCAATCAACCGATGGCGGCAGAACAAATCTATCTTACGTTAAAAGAAAGTAAGATAGATATAAATATGTCAACGGTATATCGGACATTGGAGTCACTAGAACAAATCGACTTGATTACAAAAATCAGTATTATGGATGATGACAGAATGCTGTTTGAATATAATAAGATAGGGCATCGGCATTATCTAGTGTGTGTGGGTTGCAAAAAAATAATCACGATTAAAAATTGTCCGTTGGGTTCTTATGAAAAAGAACTGGAAAGTGAAACTGATTTTGAAATTTTGGGACATAAATTATATTTGTATGGATATTGTAGTGAGTGTCAAGGTAGTCAGATGAATAGCAGATAAATGGCTTGACTATGGCAATGTTACAGGGGGGGGAGGTATTTTGTGATAGATAGAAGTACCTTCTTTTTGCGTTATAATTGCGGGGATGTAAGGAGGAGATAGTTATGGCAACTTATGTTGATATTATTACAGGATTCTTGGAAAGCGGTAAAACTACGTTGATTCAAGAGCTGCTGAATAGCAAAATGGTAAGAGCGTATTCAAGAATAGTGTTAGTAGTGGGTGAAGAAGGAATTACAGAATACGAAGAAGAGCAATTGAAAGCAAAAAATATAACAAGTATAGTATTGGAGAAAGAGTCTGATATATCTGGAAATATGTTTAGAAAAATATCTAAGCAATATAATCCAGATTATATTGTAATAGAATATAATGGTACATGGAATATATCCAAGCTTTTAAGCTCGAGAATGCCGGTTGATTATAAATTTAGAAATGTTATTTTTGTAAGTGATGCAGGAACTTTTAAAAATCAATTGAGTAATATGGCAGTGATGATGCAGCCACATATTTTAAATAGTGATATTGTGGCATTTAATAGATATCAAAAAATAAATGTGGAGATGCAAAAAAAACTGGTTCGTAATATAAAAAATATTAACCCAAGAACAAAAGTGACGTTTATAACAGAAGTTGAAACAGACAAAGTACTGAACGAGTATTTTATGGAATCTGGTAATAAGGAAAACATCTCGTTGAATTTAAAGTCGAATTTAAAATTAATAATAATTACTATTATTTGCTTCCTTTTGTTGATGATATTTATGTTCCCTAATGTACATAGTTATGTTCAGTCCATTGTGACTGTTTTTTTGAGTATTCTTATGCAGGCAGTGCCCTTTATCTTATTAGGAGCTTTTATTTCAGCAATTATACAGATATTTGCATCAAAAGAATGGATTATGAATCAAATATCAAAAGGGAGTTGGGAATCATTTTTGATTGCTTCGGTAGCAGGTTTTTTCTTACCAATATGTGATTGTGGAATGGTTCCCATTATATCCGGGCTATTAAAGAAGGAGACACCATTACCACAAACCATTACTTTTTGGCTGGCATCTTCGGCAGTAAGTCCAGTTGTTATTATATCAATGCTGTATGCCTTTCCAGAACATCCATATCTGGCAATCATTCGAGTGGTGTCTGGGGTGGGGATCGCAATAACGGTTGGAATACTATTAAAATTGATTCATCTGAAAACACAGGATGTTGTAAAAGAAAATCAGAGAGTTAATAATATTGGGAAAGATATTTTGGAGCTAAAGTATGAAGGAATAAAAGGGAAAATAGAGGCTGTTTTTGCTGGAGCCAAAGTGGAATTTTTTAGAGTATCGGAATATGTAATCATAGGTGCTTTGATATCGGCATTCCTACAGACAATTATGCCGCAAGCGATGAAAAATGTTATGAATAACAATCTGATATTACAGTTTATGATTATGATAGTGGCAGCAATGCTGATGTCAACGTGTTCGACCTCTAATGCATTTATTGGGAGAAGCTTTTCAAATAACTTTGCAACCGTTCCAATCTTATCCTTTATTGTTATGGGACCCATGCTGGATTTAAAAAATATGATTATGCTGTCGGAAGTCTTAAAAAAAAGATTTTTGATAATTCTTGCATGCATGGTAATTGTTCAAAGTGCCATCATTTTTGGCGTTTTATCACTTTTTTTATAAGGAGGTCTATATGGGTAAAAAAAAGAATACAGAAGCTATCATTCAATTTATTATTCTAATTGTCAGTGCCTGTTTACTATTGTATGCCATGCTTAGTAAAAAAGTAAATTATTATGTGCATCCGCGATTTTATATTGGATTATGGATATCAATCATCATTTTGATTTTGTTTGCTATAAGTTTAGTATCAAAATTAGAAAAGGCCAGACATAATGTAAATGTAAAACATTATATTATTTTTATAATTCCGCTGTTGGCGGCTCTGTTGTTTCCGCCAACAGGAGTTAATGGAAAAACTATGACGATAGAAGAGGGAAAAGCAAAAAACTATAATGCGAGTGAAAATTATAAACAAACGGATGATTCTGCATCAATTTCACAAGAAAATGAGGAGAATATAGCGGTAGAGGAATCAAACAAGGATAAAGTGGAATCAGAAAACATCGAATCCGAAAATGCAGAACCTGAAAATGCAGAACCTGAAAATGATGAATCAGAAAAATATAATCCATATGAAGTGGATGGCGTAATGGTCATTAATGATGATATTTTTGCGTCTTGGTATGACGATGTGTATGATCATTTAGATGATTTTGTTGGTAAAAAGTGTCAATATTTAGCACAAGTATATTCGATGGAAGATTTTAAGGAAAATCAATTTTTAGCAGGCAGGTATTTTATGGTATGCTGTGCTGCTGATTTGGTTGGATATGGAATTATATGTGAAAGTGATAAACGAAATGAATTAAAAGAGGAGGAGTGGATTACGGTTACGGGTACGATAACTGATTATCAATATAATGGGTATGCGGTTCCAATGCTTACGGATGTTACTATAACGAAAGCAGAGGCTCCTGATGTTGAATACATTTATTATAATAATTATTAGTAAAAGAAGAAAAGAAATTGAAAATTTTCCATTATCAAAGAGCCAGACGTAGAGTCGATAACACGCAGTAGTAAATGTAGTTATCGGCTTTTATTTTACAAAACATCCTAATATGATATTGACATATGCCCAAAAGTGAATTAAACTGTCTTAATGAGCATAAGACCATAATTGAAGATGCGATTGAAAATTATTATGTGTGAGAAATAATACATAGGGAGAAAAAGAGGAATCAATTAAAATTAATATAAAAGGAGACAAATATGCAAAAACAAGAAGCAAATAAAAAAGGTGCACTTCAACCAGCGCCAAAGGTTCTAGTTTCATGTCGAGGATTGGATGGTGAAGATAATGTATTAGCAGTTGCTTATTGTGGAAACTGTAGTTATGCACCGCCAATGGTTATGGTGGGGATTGTACCTACAAGATATTCCTACCAGATGATTAAAGAATCCGGATGCTTTGTTGTAAATATTGTGGAAAAAAGTTATCAGGAAACCTTTGATTATTTAGGAAAATATAGTAAAAGAGATTGTGACAAATTGAAAGATAGGAATGTAACACTTGAAGATGGAAAAATAGTGAATGCATCTATTTTAACGGATTGTCCGGTAAATATTGAGTGTACGGTGGTTGATTCAATTATGACAGGGTCACATGAAATGTTTATTGGCAAAGTTGAATATGTGCATGCTGATGGAAATTTAGTGGATGCAGAAGGAACAATTGATTTCTCAAAGATTGATTTTATATAAAAATGCGTGAAGCTATTATAATCTATAAGGAAGTAGCAAAGCGGATTGCGAATATCCGCTTTGACTGAATAGAAGAACAGGAGATAAAATGTTATGGCAGAAAAAAATAAAGCATGTTCAGAGAGTGAATGCACAAAAGAGTCTTGTGAAGGTTGTGAAAAAGACCCAAAGAGCTTAATGGAACATGTAAATACGTATAGTTCAGTGAAGAAAGTAATCGGTGTTGTGAGTGGAAAAGGTGGGGTAGGAAAATCTTTTGTAACCGCAATGCTGGCGGTATTAATGAATCGAAAGGGGTACAAAGTTGGTATCTTAGATGCGGATGTAACAGGTCCTTCTATACCTAAAATGTTTGGAATTACGAGGAAAGCCCAGGGAAATGAACTTGGAATAGTACCTGAAAAAACCAGCAATGACATTAAAATTATGTCAGTTAATTTATTATTAGAAGAAGAGGATACTCCTGTTATTTGGAGAGGACCTATCCTAGCAGGTACGGTAAAACAGTTTTGGACAGACGTTGTCTGGGAAGATTTGGACTATATGTTTATTGATATGCCACCGGGAACGGGAGATGTTCCATTGACAGTATTTCAATCCATTCCGCTAGACGGAATTATGATTGTATCTTCCCCACAAGAGCTTGTTGGAATGATTGTAAAGAAAGCATATAACATGGCAAAACAAATGAATATTCCTATCTTGGGATTAATTGAAAATATGAGCTTTGTTAAATGTCCAGATTGTGGAAAAGAGATTAATCTGTTTGGTGAAAGTAAGCTAGAGGAAATATCGGCAGAAATAGGAGTCGATATTTTAGGAAGAATCCCAATTGATTCAGAGATTGCAAAATTAGTAGATGAAGGAAATTTTGAAAGATTTTCTTGTGATTACTTAATGGATGCTGCAAAAAGGCTAGAAAAAATAATGCAATCGGAGTAAAAAAAGTAAAAATATGGAGCATGCAAGCTTAAAAACTTGCGTGCTCTTTTCTGTTTATGGTTATTTTCCAAATGTACCATAATAAATAGGTTAAGAGTTTAAAGCTTGTAAAATAGAATGTTTTGTAAGCAAGATATCAGAATTAAGTTTGGTAATACGAGTGTCGCTCATACGATTAACGGGAGCAGATAACGAAAATGCATAGCGGGTCATTCCAGTAAAGTCTTTTAGTGCAGCAGCAATACAGCGAACACCAATTTCATTCTCTTCATTATCCAGAGCATATCCAGTAGTCCTTATTTCTTTGACACATTCCATAAATTTTTGAAAGTCTGTAATGGTATAGATGGTGACAGGATTTATTTCACTTTGATTCCAAACACGTGTAATATCATTGTCTGTCATCTCAGAAAGCAAAGCTTTTCCTACTCCAGAACAATAAAGTGGAATACTTTTTCCGACCTTTGAGACCATGCGAACCGAGTTTTGAGAAGATTCAACTTTATCAATATAAACAGCATTTATTGTATCGAGTTCTACAAGATGAACGGTTTCCCCGGTTTTTTGGGCTAATTCATGTAAGAAAGGTTTTGCAATGTTAACAATATCAATCTTTGCTAATATCTGGTTTGCTATATCCAACAATTTAAAACCCAGACGGTATTTTGAAGTGGAAGGATCCTGCTTTACATAACCCATATATAAGAGGGAATTCAATATTCGGTGTACGGTCGTCTTATTTAAATGAAGTTCATTGCTAAGTTCCATTAATCCACAAGGACCTATGGAAGCGAGAGTTTCAATTACTAAGAAAATTCGATCTGCAACCTGTATTGGATTTTTGTCTTCATTCATGTCTAATACCTCCAATCATGCACATTGTAGCACGATTTATAGAACGAAGCAAGTTTATATTCGTCCGGTTTTATGAAAGAAAAAATAATCAAATAAGTACAAAAACTACTTGACTTTTAGCGTATGATTGCTATAATCAAATTAATAGAGTTCCGTAATACGAAAACGCGTTTCACAATGTGAAACACAAGAAAGATTGGGAGAAGATATTATGAATGAAATTTTACAAAAAATAGAAAAAATAGGGATTGTACCGGTAGTGGTATTAAATGATGAAAACGATGCGAAACCACTTGCAAAAGCATTGTGTGAGGGAGGTTTACCTTGTGCTGAAGTGACATTTCGTACCGATGCAGCAGAAGAGTCCATAAAAATTATGGTTGAAAATTACCCAGAGATGTTAGTGGGAGCAGGTACAGTATTAACAATTGAACAAGTGGATCGTGCCGTAAACGCGGGAGCAAAGTTTATCGTTAGTCCTGGGTTGAATCCTAAGGTAGTAAAATATTGTATAGAAAAAAATATTCCGGTTACACCAGGGACATCCAATCCGAGTGATGTTGAACAGGCTATTGAGCTTGGACTGGATGTGGTTAAGTTTTTCCCTGCAGAAGCTGCGGGTGGTCTCAAAATGATTCAGTCAATGGCAGCACCCTATACTAAAATGAAGTTCATGCCAACGGGGGGAATTAATGCAAAAAATATCAATGAGTATCTTGCATATCCTAAAATCCTAGCGTGCGGAGGAAGTTGGATGGTAAGTGGTGATCTTGTAAAGGCAGGAGCATTTGATAAGATAAGAGAATTAACAAAAGAAGCAGTGATGACTATGTTGGGATTTGAATTAAGGCATATTGGAGTTAATTGTGAAAATGAGAACGAAGCAAAGAATACGGCAGGTTTGTTTGGCTCCATATTTGGAATGGCTGTAAAAGAAGGAAATAGTTCCATCTTTGCTGGAAGCATGATAGAAGCAATGAAAACTCCATACTTAGGAGACAAAGGACATATTGCAGTTGGAACCAATAGTGTAGAGAGGGCAATGAACTATTTAGAAAGCCAGGGTTATGAATTTAATATGCAGACTGCAAAATATCAGGGAGATTTGATTACTGCGGTATATTTAAAGAATGAAATCGGTGGGTTCGCATTACATCTTGTTAGAAAATAGGAAACTATTAAAAATAATTAATTATACATTGGAGGAAGAACATGGCAAAGAAAATTATTACCTTTGGAGAAATTATGTTACGTCTTGCACCAGAAGGCTATTATCGATTTGTACAGGCAAATACATTTGGAGCAACGTATGGTGGGGGAGAAGCAAACGTGTCCGTATCGCTTGCAAACTATGGGTTTGATACCAAGTTTGTAACGAAACTTCCAAACCATGAAATTGGTCAGGCAGCAATCAATTCACTCCGTAAATACGGTGTAGACACCTCTTGTATTGTAAGAGGAGGAGAGAGAGTAGGTATATATTTTTTAGAAAAGGGTGCTTCTCAAAGACCATCAAAAGTAATATATGATAGAGCGGGATCTTCCATTGCTAGTGCAAAAGTAAATGATTTTAACTGGAAAGAAATATTTGATGGTGTGGACTGGTTCCATTTTACAGGAATTACACCAGCTCTTAACGACGAGGTGGCGGCAATCTGTTTGGAAGCATGTAAGGCAGCAAAAGAAGCAGGAGTTACTATATCCTGTGATTTGAATTATAGAAACAAGTTGTGGTCAAAGGAAAAAGCAGGTCAGGTCATGGGAGAACTTTGTAAGTTTGTTGATGTATGTATTGCAAATGAAGAAGATGCATCGGATGTATTTGGAATCAGTGCAGCAAATACGGATGTAAATAGTGGTACAGTAAACCATGAAGGATATAAAGATGTTGCAAAGCAGCTTATGGATCGTTTTGGATTTAAAAAGGTTGCAATTACATTAAGAGAATCTATTTCAGCAAATGATAATCACTGGTCTGCAATGTTATATGATGGAATAGACTATTTCTTTAGTAAAAAGTATGACATGCATATTGTTGACCGTGTTGGTGGTGGAGATAGCTTTGGAGCTGGTCTGATCGCAGCATCTTTGTGCGAATATGAACCACAAGAAACCATTGAGTTTGCTGTTGCAGCATCTTGTTTAAAACACTCCATCGAGGGAGACTTTAATATGGTATCAATGGACGAGGTTACAAAGCTTGCAAAGGGCAATGGATCCGGTCGTGTCCAACGATAATAGAATACCCCCTTTTGCCAAAGGGGATATACTCCTAAAGAAAGCGCCACTAAAATGTGGCGTCTTTTATTAAAAAAATGTATGATTTGTGCAGATAGGAGAGGTATGGAGAATAAAAGTTTTGATATAGTAGCATTAGGAGAAGTTTTACTGCGTTTGTCTCCGCCACGAAATGAGCGGATTGTCGGAGGAGAAATTTTTCAAAAGCAGGTTGGTGGTGCAGAACTCAATGTTGTATCTGGCGCGTCATTACTCGGTCTAAGATGTGGCATTATTTCAAAATTGCCAGCCAATAATTTGGGGATTTATGCAAAAAACAGAGTAAGGTTTGTTGGAGTCAGTGATGATTATTTGGTGGATGACAAAACAAAAGATGCAAGACTTGGACTATATTATTATGAAAATGGAGCCTATCCTAGAAAACCAAGTATTGTTTATGACCGACGCTTTACTTCCGTTAATACGATAGATTGTGATGATTTTGATGAGGGTATGTTTGCGTCTTCTCGATGTTTTCATACGACAGGAATTACGTTGGCGCTTGGTAAAAAATGTAGAGAAACAGCGATTGAAATGATAAAGAGATTCAAGGAGAATGGAACGCTCATTTCGTTTGATGTAAACTTTAGATCCAATCTATGGAGTGGAGAAGAAGCAAGGAGTTGCATCGAAGAGATATTGCCGCTGATTGATTTGTTTTTTTGTTCAGAGGATACCGCAAGACTTACATTTCATAAAGAAGGAACCGTAAAGCAAATCATGAAAAGTTTCGCGGACGAGTATAAAATTCCAATTATATGTTCTACCCAGCGTATTGTGCATAGTCCGAGGGTTCATACGTTCGGATCGATTATTTATGAAAAAGATAGTGATACTTTTTATGAAGAAGAACCATATCGAATGATCGAAGTTGTCGATCGCATTGGAAGTGGAGATGCTTATATTGCTGGAGTATTGTTTGGTCTTTTGTCAAATGATTTTGACTGTAAAATGGCACTGAAATATGGAAATGCATCCGGTGCTGTAAAAAATACAATACCAGGGGATATGACATCCCTCCAAATAAAAGAAATTGATTCTATTATAAAAGATCATCATACAAGTGGAAAAGTTTCAGAAATGGAACGTTGAGCAAATAAATTCCAGTGTACATCATGTTTATTAACACGTGATGTGCACTGGAATTTATTTTATGACAAAAACAGGTACTGTTACTTCGATTGCTAATCTGAATCCTTATGTTGTAAATGAAGCCGAAACATTTGCATGGGCGGTGGGAACATCTACTCAAACTTGTGGAGAAGCAAGTGAAACAGCGAGCAATGTAAATAGACAACTTTCTTCTATTAGTACGGATGACTGGATTGGTTTGTCTAATGTAGACTTCGCAACAAATGGAGCTATATCCGTATCATTTAAGGTGGCAGGAATTGTAGATAATTGCAAAATTAATATTTATACGGATTATTCTAGTACTGACAAAACGGGGACGCTGATTGGAACAGTTGATGTTCCAAATACAGGAGATATTACAAAGTTTGAAACGGTGGTAGCTAATCTTTCTTCAACAGTTACTGGTGTAAAAAATCTATTCTTTGTTTTTGATTGTGCGGAAAATGATAATGCTGTTGTTATTGATAATTGGAAGTTCTCTAAGATAGAGACTCCAGAACCAACGCCAACTCCAGAACCAACGGTAAGTCCAACACCAACACCAACGATTGACCAGGGATCCGCACCAATTTCTACACCAACCCCAGCACCAATCCCAGGTGTAGTTCCATCAAAGATACAATTGGTAAAAGCTGAAGTTACAACAAAGCAGGTATCAGCAAGCGAAAAGAATAATCTGTTTTATAGTGCAGATGGTCAAAGAGTTCGGGATGCTATTGTAAAAACGAAATCAGGAGATTGTTACATAGTAGATAAAAATGGTGAAAAATATGTATCAGCAATCGTTGAAACAACAACTGGAACAAAGTATATTGTAGATAAATCTGGAGCAATAGTTACGGGAAAAATCATTAATACGAATGGGGATAGATATTATACAACCAAGTCAACAGGAAAAGTGGTAACCGCTCAATTATTCAAATTAAATGGAAATAAATATTATGCAACAAAATCTGGTAGTCTAGCAGCAGGGGAAATTGTAACTGTTAAAGGTAACCTGTATTATGTAACAAGATCAAGTGGAAAAGTAGTAGCGAGTAAAATGTTTAAACTAGATGGAGACAAATACATTGCTACCAAATCGGGGAAACTTGTGATATCAAAATGGGTGAACAAAGATGGTAAAAAGTATTATTGTAACAAAAATGGTATTGTAATTAAAACAAAAAGAATCTGAAATTGTATTTGATATAGTATAAACATGATAAAAGGGATGTCGACTTTGTACTTAGGCGACATCCCTTTTTTGCAAGTAAGCATTTGTAATAGAAATGAAATGATTTCCACTAATTTTTTAATAAAGTGTCAGATATGGTTGAAATCGGACAAATGGCACACCAGGTCCTGGGCTTATAAAACATAGCGAGCAACAATCCAAGGATTGTTGTAGTCATCATCATCGAATAAATGCGATAAGATAAATGAGTGAGCCATGGTGAAAGGTTAATGATATCAAGTAACTGAGGCATTTCAAAGGGAAGTGGAAACAATATGAAAAATCTCAGATATTCCATAGCAGGTTTCATGCCTTTTACAACCCCAAGTGTAGACATCAAGATAAAAAATAGGCTGATTCCAAAATATACTAACATAATCCATCTCATATCTTTGCTAATTAAAAATCGCGGAGTAGGAAGCGGTTTCCATTTTTTAGACTTTCCACATGTGCTATATAAACCTGCTCTCGGACAATATCCTTGACACCAGGTTTTTTTGTGCTCTTTTCGTAAGAGTATAAAGGGTAATATCATACATAGAATGCCGAATAAGGAAAAATGGATATTAATAAGTCCCAATACAAAGAAAGAGACTGTGATTAAAAACAAATACTTATGATTACGCATAGATCACCTCGACTAATAGTTTTATATTATTTATGCAGTTTTTTTACTTGTTTGATTTCTTAAATATTTAGTGACTTCGGTACCTGCTTTTGCACCTTCATAAACGGCTTTTGAAATTTGTAAAAATCCCCCCGTACAGTCACCAGCAGCAAACAAGCCTGGAATATTGGTAGCCATGGACTTATCAATCAAAATTTTATTATTCTCAGTTACTGCACCTAGTTTCTTAGCCAAATCCGTACTTCCAGCAATTCCAACTGCTACGAATAATCCTGAAACAGGCAATAAATTACCATTTTGGAAAACAATCGAATCGATTACATCGTTACCTTGTAAGGATTCAATACGATTGGTGTTTACTTTGATTTTGTCGGGAATAAGAATATTTGGTTGTTTTCCATTTGTAAGAAGAGTAACAGAATGGGAGGTAGGCAATAATTCCAAAGCCTCATGTAAGGCATATTCTCCATCCCCTAAAACTGCAACATCACGTCCTTTATAGAAAAAGGCATCACAGACGGCACAAAAACTTACGCCGTGTCCTTCCAATTCTTTCAACCCTTTGATTTTTGGTGCTGAGCGAGAGGTTCCGGTAGCAAGAACGACACTATCTGCTAAATATTCGTTGCTTTTTGTTGTAACAACAAACTTATCTAAATAAGAAATTCCAAGAACTTCATCAGAAATTACGGTTGCACCAAGTCGTTTTGCACCTTCAATTCCATCATGAATTAAATCTTTACCAGAAATAGGTTTGCTAAACCCATAATAATTCTCAATTTCAGAGGTCACTCCCAAAGCACCCTCATCTTTTCCTAAGATAGTAGTTTCAATTCCAGCTCTAGTTGTATATAAAGCAGTAGAAATACCTGCGGGACCAGTTCCAATAATAACTACATGTGACATTTAAATAACCACCTTCCATGTTTTTTCATTTTTAACTTTTTCTTATTATACAATCTACATGCAAAGGAGTCTGTGACTAACTCACGTATTTGTAAGAAACTTTATCATTCCATGTAATTACTTTGAATCTGTGTGTTTCGTAATTAGTGCTTTCTAATTGAATTATTTCGAAACTGAGAAGGTGTCATTCCATAATAAGTCCGAAAGGCTTTACTAAAATAATTACTATCCGCGTATCCTAAACGTTCTGATATGAATTGAATTTTCATGGTTTCATCTTGCAATAATTCTCTTGCGCGCTCCATGCGTACCTTTAAGACATATTCATAAATCCCAAAATTATATTTCGATTTAAACAGCTTGGATAAATATTCTTTTGAAAAATAGTATTTATCGGAAAACATTGAAATTTTTAGATTTTGACTGTAATTTTTATCAATATACTCTTTGATGGTGGTAACGATTTCATCGGGTAAAACATCCGGCTCTTCTGAATTAATGGAAGAAAAATCGGCATTTGGATTTAATTGTAAAATCGCTTTTTCAATCGAAGCATTTAACTCTTCTGCTACGATTGGTTTTAGGATATAATCGATTGCGCCATACCGAATCGCATTTTGTGCATAATGGAAATCATCGTATCCACTTATGACAATATATTTTGTCTTTGGGAATTCGGTATGTGCAATTTCAAGAAATTCAATTCCATTCATGATGGGCATTTGCATGTCCAGGAAAATAATGTCTGGTCGTAATTCACGCATCGCATATAAACCATCTTTTCCGTTAGATGCGATAACTGGGGGGTCAATATGATAGGAACACCATTTGCCTAATTTTAAGACAGCAATCTGAACGGGCTTTTCGTCATCAATAATTAATGCTTTATACATAAGGTACCTCCTCTATGGCAGGAATTAATAGGGTAATGGAAGTATAAACATCTTCTTTACTGTTTATGATTAGTTTCGCCTTATTTGAATAAAGAAGTTGCAGTCGACTGTTTAAATTAATTAATCCAATTCCCGTATTTCCCTGCGAAATGAGCGTCTTTGAAAATTCTTCCTTTAGTGTTTGCAAATAATCTGCTTTGATACCACATCCATCATCATCTACTATAATAGTCAGATATTCGTCTTTTATTTTGGATGTGATAGTAATGTGTATTGCATTGTCTTTATTCCCCATAGCATGTTGGATAGAATTTTCTACTAGGGTTTGTATGCTTATTTTAGGTATCAATAAATGCAGTGTATTTGCGTCAAGTTGTATGCTTACCGTTAATTTATCATCTAAGCGCATTTTTTGCAACAAGATATAATGGCTCACATAATCCATTTCTGCTTGTAAGCTGACAAAGTCACCTCCCTTTATTGTATAGCGAAGAATACTAGCAAGGGAAGTAATCATTTTATGAATGCGGGGCTGATCATTGATTAGGGCTTCCGTTGAAATTACCTGTAATGTATTATATAGAAAGTGGGGATTTAATTGCGCTTCTAATGCAATAAGTCGTGCAGTTTTTTCATTGATTTCGGATAGATAGTTCTTCTTGATTAGTTCATCAATATGTTGAATCATATAGTTAAAATCATAGGACAAATTTGTGATTTCACGGTTTCCTCCGATATCTACGGTTGAGGTAAAATCACCATTCCCAACACCTCGAAGATTGTTTGCCAAGGTAGACAATGGAATCGTGGTAAGCCGGATAATAGCAGTTATCAAAAGAACAGAAAAAATCCATACGAGCAATCCCATGAGCAAACTGATACGAAAGGCATTATTGATTGCGGTATCAATAATAGTCATCGGAGTAAAGGAAAGGAGTTTCAAGTGATAAAGATCACTTACACTGCATGTTACAATAAAAGTTTTATCTTTCAAAGCAATGGTGGAGTAATTAGAACTAAATTGCTTTGAAATGTCCTCAAATATAGTGGTAGACTTCGAATCAATCAATTCTTTATTTCCACTATAAAGTAAATCATTTGTCTCGTTTAAAATACAGATAAATTCACCATTATCCTGATGATTTTTTATTAACGATTTTACATAAGTAGTATCAACGGTAAAATTAATAACAGCAATTGGTTTCCTGGTTTTTATCCGAATAATTGAGTAATAAAAGTCTAAAAAGGTATCATCTTCACTGGTAGGTAATATTGCAATGTTACGTTTTGTACTGATTTGAAATCCATTGGAAGCTTGCATACTAGTATCAATATGAGCTGACATTTTTTGGTCATCTTGATTTCTTCCAAAATTTATCCCTTGCTGTATCAGATACATATGATAAGCGGTTAAATCATTTCTGGAATAATAATAAGCACGCATTTGATTTTTTATATAAGATTTTTCCCATGTATTTAGTGCTTTTTTTGAATTTAAAATCTGAGATAATTTCGTGTCATAGCATGGTTGTATAGAAAAATAGGTTAAATCTGAAATGTATTGTTCTAAATTCTCTATTTCTAAAGCCAGAAGGCGGTTCGATGTTATTACTTCGGTATTTAAAATTGTTTTTCGATTTCGTGAATAATTATTAAATAATATAACCACAATCATCATTGAAAAAACAAAAGTCATTAGAATAAATAACTGTGCCCATAATGGGATATAATTAAAAAAACGAATGGTTCGCTTTGAACGTTTCATAGTAGTTCCTCCAAATGTCATAGTATGTTTAAGAATATTATACATTACCGTGAAGAGAAAGACAATTTTGAGAAAAGGTTTGTTCATTATTTTACCTTTAGTTGTTCGCTATTTTCTATTCCATATAGATAGTGTCTTATATATAATGATATACATGAAGTGGATTGTACAATATGCTACATGCAAAACATAGGCATGAAGACTGAAATTTTGAAAAGAGAGGATGAGAAAATTGGTTGTATCGAAAAGAAAGAGGAAAGAAGCAATTGAAAATTGTATCTATACGATTCCGGCACTCCTGCTTGTATCGTTAATGCTTTATATCCCATTTCTTATGAGTGGGTATTATTCTTTGACGGAATGGAATGGAATAGCAAAAGAACCAGTTTTTGTCGGTCTTAATAATTTCAAGACCATTATTTCTGATAGTATGGAATTCCGAAATGCGCTTCTCTTTACGGGGAAATATACCATCGTGTTTGTGATCGTTTCAAATATCATTGCAATTGCGTTGGCGGTTGCCCTTACAAAAAAATTTAAATTAGTAAATGTAATAAGGGCTGTCTTTTTTGTTCCATATATTATGAGTATGACAATTGTTGGATTTATATGGAAGTTTATTTTCACACAAGGCTTTGCAAAATTATACGAAATAACACA
Source organism: Velocimicrobium sp. (assembly GCA_041821315.1). GTDB lineage: Bacteria > Bacillota > Clostridia > Lachnospirales > Lachnospiraceae > DIGJ01. The sequence continues at coordinate 92,664 of JBGUEO010000002.1, forward strand.
TTGGGGTATTTGGAACTTTAGCTGGTTAGGAGATCCAAAACTTGCGCTATATTCGGTTATTTTTGTGGGGATTTGGCAGTCGCTGGGATTTTATATTGTACTATATATTGCAGGGCTACAAGCGGTACCTAAGGATGTTTTAGAAGCGGCAACCGTTGATGGAGCATCGGGCGTTCAGCGTTTTTTTAAAGTGACATTGCCTTTGCTTGGACCATCCATTACAACGTGTATTTTTATGTCACTAACCAATGCACTCAAAGTGTTTGATATTATACTTGCATTAACTAAAGGGGGCCCTGGAGGTGCTACGTATAGTGTTGCCCTACAGATTTATAAAGAGGCATTTCAAAACAATAACTATGGGTTGGGGTCGGCGGAGTCGATTATATATTTCTTATTTGTTTTGATAATTACACAATTTGTTTTGAGATTATTTAGTAATAGGGAGGTTGAAAGCGAATGAACCATAAAACCAAACGAAAAATGAATAAAATAATACTCGTAGTGCTAGTTATAGCAATTGCTTTAGTCTACATTTATCCTGTGTTTTTGATGTTTATGAATTCCTTTAAGCCTTTTGGAGAGATTGTATCCGATGCCATTGCATTTCCGACAAAACTAGCAATTGAAAATTACAGCTATGTTATTGACAAAATAGATTATGCCCGTTTATTTATGAATAATGTAATTATAACGGTAATTGGAATTGTGGGAATTGTCTTCTTCTCTTCTTCCGCAGCGTATATATTGGATCGCAGGAGGAATACTTATACAAAAATTATTTACTTTTTGATTATTACACCGATGTTGATTCCATTTCAGACCATTATGATTACGCTTCTTAAAACAATGTCAGTTATCCATCTATCAGGAAGCAAAATTGGCCTCGGGATTCAATATTGGGGATTTGGGATACCAATGGCGACGTTTATATTTTATAATTTTATGAAAACAATACCAAAGGAGCTAGATGAAAGTGCAAAAATGGACGGAGCGACTACAACAAGAACATTTTTATCCGTGATATTTCCGCTATTAAAGTCGGTTACCGTCACCGTGATTGTGTTAGATGTTATGTGGATTTGGAATGATTTTTTACTTCCATTATTAATGGTAAATAGTAATAATAAAACAAAAACATTGGTATTGGCTGCTTATACATTTGTAGGGCAGATGAATACCAAGTGGCATTATGCGATGACAGCAATGGTACTAGCCGTAGTTCCATCTATTATTATTTTTGTATTATTGCAAAAATATATTGTAGAAGGGGTTGTAGCAGGTGCTGTAAAGGGATAGGTATTTGTTTTATATGGTTATAATGACGTATGAAATTGATATAGGTGCCATGCCTATCATGGTAATTACATTTTTGGGAGGTATACAATGAAAAGAAAAGTTATTAGCTTGTTATTATGTGCAACTATGGTTGCGGGGTTATCAGTTGGATGTGGAAAGACAAACACACCATCGGATGCTTCAAAGGATGCAACAGAGCAGTCTGGTAATGTGACAGGGGATGAAGATACGGTAGATACATCCAGTGAACCGGCATCAATTAATATGTTTATTAGTTCCCCAGAGTATGCAGACGCAATCAATGAGTTGATCGATGCTTATAAAGAAGTAGCACCGAATGTAACGATTAATTATGAAACGACACAAAATGATTATCCAACTTTATTAAAAGCAAAATTAAATTCGGGTGAAGTACCAGACATATTTTCTTCTACATCTGGCAAAGAGATTGATGTTTACAGAGAATGGTCCTACGATTTGTCAGGACAACCATTAGAAGAAACCATACTCCCTTCTGTGGCATCTTCGATGCAGTCAACGGAAGAAGGCGGTGGATTGTATGGTATCGCCATCAAAGGAAATTACTTTGGTATGGTTTATAACAAAGATATGTTTAGTGAAGCAGGCATTACCGAGTTTCCAAGTACCGTTTCTGCAATGAAGGATGCTTGTGAAAAATTATCTGCTGCTGGGTATACTCCATTTACGACTGGTTATAGCGAATGGTGGGTCTTTAAACATGTATGGCAACACTTCCTTGCGGCAGCTGCAAAAAATGCTGGAACGGATGTGGGGAGTTTAGTAAAGGCTTTTGAGAATGGGGAAGCTAAGGTGAGTGATTACCCAGAATTATACAATAATTTTTTCGATTTTATCGATTTAACAATAAAATATGGAGATGCAAAACCGCTTGAAACGGCATTGGAGAATGAAGAGTCAGCATTTGCTGGCAAAAAAGCAGCGATGGTTGTTGGACAGGGGGCATGGATAGAGGGGGATGTAACTTCGATTAATCCAGATATCCACATTGGATTCAATGGGTATCCAGTAACGGAAGATGTTTCTCAATGTCAGATCATTTCTGGTTCGGATCAGGCTCTGCATGTATACAAGGATTCAAAAGAACTACAGGCTACCTTGGATTTTGTTAACTGGTGGTATACATCTGATTATGGTATCAGTTGGTTTACCGATGTTGCAGGAGTGGTTCCTCCAGTAACAACAACAACGGAAAGCGATTTTGAAATTATCAAACAAGGAAATGAACTTGAGTCAACCGTAGGTGCTGCACCACTTGGAGTTTGTTATTCAACAGACAGTTGGCACCAAGTGTTTGGTGAATTAATGCAGTCTTATATCGTGGGTTCAGCAGACAAGGATACTACGTGTGCATCCATTGAGAAACAGTGGGCTGAGATCGAAGGAGCTCAATAAAACAATAAGGGGAGGAAATAATCATGAAATTTACGGAAGGCTACTGGTTAAGAAGTGAAAGAGTAGAAGCTTCTTATGCATCACAAGGGTTTAGTGTGGAAGAAATCGAAAATGGTATGCGCATCGTTGCTCCAGAACGAGTGATTGTTGGAAGAGGAAATGCAATGAATATTGCGACGATAACGATTGATTTTATTTCGTATCAAGAAAATGATATTCTAGTAAAAGCATGCCATTATGAGAGCTACGAATCCAGAGAACCCAGGTTTCCATTAAATAAAAATTCACTTCCTGTAGCTATTACCATTTCGGAAGATGAAGCGGTTATGCAAGCGGGAAACATAACAGTTCGCGTAAATAGGAAGGACTGGAGTTATCAGTTTGAGGCAGATGGAAGTGTGATTACTTCTTGTGGATTTCGTAATTTAGGTTATATTCGTTATGATAAAAAAGCGGCAACCATGTTTCCAGAAGACAATTATTTAGCATCGGATTATACACCATATATGGTAAATGAATTATCGCTTAAGCCTGGCGAGTGTGTGTATGGGTTTGGGGAGCAATTTAGTGCGTTGGTAAAAAATGGACAAGTGGTTAATTGTTGGAATGAAGATGGTGGAACATCTTCTCAGATTGCTTATAAGAATATTCCGTTTTATATGACAAATCAAGGGTATGGAATATTTGTAGATCATACGTCGAATGTATCGTTTGAAGTGGCAAGTGAAAAAGTAGAGTATGTGGGATTTTCTGTTGAAGGAGAAGAATTGCGGTATCACTTTTTATATGGAAAAACACCAAAAAAAATAATGCAGTATTATACTAATTTGACGGGTAAGCCAGCATTACCACCAGCGTGGAGCTTTGGACTGTGGTTGACGACTTCGTTTACTACAACTTATGATGAAGAAACAACGAGTCATTTTATTGACGGAATGGCAGATAGAAATATACCATTGCGTGTATTTCATTTTGATTGCTATTGGATGAGAAGTCTTCATTTATGTGATTTTGAATGGGATAAAGCAATCTTTTCCAATGTACCGTCTATGTTAAAGCGCTATAAAGAAGAAAAAGGACTAAAGATTTGTGTCTGGATTAATCCTTACATTGCACAAGGAACAGAATTTTTTAGGGAAGGTGCTCGTAATGGATATTTTCTAAATCGTGCAGATGGAAAGGGTGTAAAACAAATTGATTTTTGGCAACCAGGCATGGCAATTGTCGATTTTACAAACCCTGACGCAGTAAAATGGTATACCGATAAATTGAAAACGTTATTAGATGCTGGTGTTGACTGTTTTAAAACGGATTTTGCGGAAAGAATTCCGATTGATGTAACCTATTATGATGGATCAAATCCAAAGTCAATGCATAACTATTATACGTTTTTATATAATAAAGCAGTGTTCGAACTTTTAAAGAGAGAAAAGGGCGAATCGGAAGCTGTTTTATTTGCGAGAAGTGCAACCGCTGGTTCGCAGCAGTTCCCAGTACATTGGGGAGGAGATTGTTCGGCTAGTTATCCTTCGATGGCAGAAACCTTGCGAGGTGGATTATCTATTTCTATGTCAGGATTTTCTTTTTGGAGCCATGATATATCGGGGTTTGAACAGACGGCTACTCCTGATTTATATAAACGATGGGTACAGTTTGGAATGCTGTCTACGCATAGTAGATTGCATGGTTCTACTAGCTATCGAGTTCCATGGTTGTTTGATGAAGAAGCTTGTGATGTAGTACGATATTTTACAAATTTAAAATGTGAACTTATGCCATATGTATACCGTATGGCGGCAAAAGCACACGAAACAGGAGTTCCTGTCATGCGTTCGATGGTGTTTGAATTTCCAAACGAAGCAGGAGTTAGCTATCTGGATATGCAATATATGCTGGGCGATTCCTTATTGGTTGCTCCAATATTTAATGACAAAGGAAGTGCAACGTATTATCTACCGACAGGAAGCTGGGTAAATGTCATATCGAATGAAATTCGAGAAGGTGGAAGGTGGTATACGGATTGTTATGATTATTTTAATCTTCCGTTCTATGTAAGAGAAAATACATTACTCGCAAGAGGTAGTAACAATAAACTTCCAGATTATGATTATGCCGATAAAGTTTCACTTCATCTATATCAATTAAAAGATGGATGTCGAGCAGAAGTGCAAATACCTGATTTGTCAGGAGCGACTGTATTGACTGGAAAAGCAGAAGTAGATGGAAAAGAGATGGTTCTTACATTATCTTCGATAGAAAAAAAACCTACTTTTGTTCTTCATCATATCGATGATGTGGAGGGAATTGTAGGTGGTGAAGTTATATCTTGTAAAGAGGGAGTACGAGTCATTCCAAGCTTGAGAGAAATAAGGATTAAGTTGCGATAATTGAATTGTGAAATCAAAGAAAACCTCCAATCTGTAAGTAGCAGATGGAGGTTTTCTTTGTTGTAAGCAAGTAATTAATGTTCGCATTCATGTTCGTGACAAGAATCGCCAGAATCAGTGACACGTCCGGCAAGCCATGCTAAAGCAACTTCTTTAACGTTACCGGAGCATCCGCGAACGACTTCGATACCGGAATTATTTAAAACGTTTACAGCTCCGTCACCCATATTGCCTGCAAGCATAAGCGTAACGCCCATCTTTGCAAGAATACTTGCGATGTTTGATTTACAGCCACATCCTGCTGGGGATTCTACAATTTCTTTGTTGATTAGTTCACTATCATTTGCTGTAAAAACAGTAAAATATTCACAATGACCGAAGTGGCTGTCAATGAGATCATTTTGTGATGGTAATGCAATTTTCATAATTAGAGCTCCTTTAAAATAATATTCATATAAAGTAGGAGTGTGTCATATAAAGGCACATTCCTACTTTATATTATAATAAAACTATTGTTGGCATATGTCAATAATTTAAAAAATCATTATTCGTGTAAAAAAATAAAAAAAACAAGATTAAAAGAAAATAACACTTCTAATACAAAAATGAAAAACAATTTAATCATTAATAAGGAAGAGTATATACATAATACGTGTTGTAAAAAGAAAAATATTGGCTTATAATGTAAATATGATATATTTTTAATGAATAAATCTGCTACATGAAGGGAGCACTATTATGCTTATGTTATAGATAGGGGGGGCTTATGAGGGCAAAGATATTAATTGTAGATGATTCTTCTACCGATCGAATGATGATTACGGAAATGTTAAGTGAATATGAAATAGTAACTGCTAGTGATGGATTAGAGGCAATTCAATTGGTTTATGAGATTCCCAATATTGATCTTATGATTCTGGATTTGAATATGCCTAATTTAGATGGATTTCAGGTGTTGCAAAAATTTCAGCAAGAAGGACAATACGCGAAAATAAAAACTATAATATTGACGAATAGTTATGAAATTGATAATGAAATCAAAGGTCTTCAAATGGGAGCTGTTGATTATATTAGAAAACCAATCAATATGTCTGCATTAAGCGTGAGAATTAAAACACATTTGAAATTGAAGGAAGCACAAAGATTAATTGAAAAAGATAAAAGTGAGTTGGAGTACTTAGTAAAAAAAAGAACACAAGAATTCGAATATACAAGAGATATTACAATCCACGCATTAATTGGTCTTTTGGAAATCAGAAATATTGAATCGAGCCACCATACCATACGAACTCAAAAAATGATGCAACTTTTATGTGAACACATGAAAGAAAAAATAGAATATAAGAGAATATTAACGGATTATTCTATTAAAGAATTAGTAGCAACGACACCACTTCATGATATTGGTAAAGTGGGTATTCCCGACTGCATTTTATTAAAACCAGGAAAATTAACGCCAGAAGAGTTTGAACTTATGAAACAACATGTGAATTATGGTGTGAAGGCACTAAAAAATGAATTATATTGTGAGGAAGATGTTCCAGATTTTATAAAAATAGCATTGGATATTGTTCGAACACACCATGAAAAATATGATGGGAGTGGATACCCTTTGGGTCTTTCGGGAGAGAGAATCCCATTGTTTGGGAGGCTAATGGCGATAATTGATGTATATGATGCATTGATTAATAAACGAGTATATAAGCCAGCATATAATCATTCATACTGTATGGAATACATACAAAATGAAAGTGGAAAACATTTTGATCCTAAGATTGTGACGGCATTTACGGAAATTCAACAAAAAATCTATGAGGTGTATAAAGAAGACCAAGAGAAGATTGTTATTTGATACCAGAAAGGAGTAATCGTATCCATGCGACGTTATATCCTGTGCATCATTACCGCACTCATTATGTTAGTGATGAGTTTTTCGGCAAAAGCCAGCAATTCAAATATAGAATGGACAAAAGAAGAAAAGCAATTTATGGAGGAGCATCCCACGATTCGAATGGGAATTGATCCTTCCTTTGTGCCGTTTGAATTTATTGATAAAGATGGAGAATATAAAGGAATTGCAGCAGATTATATAGATCTGATTGAAGAAAAAACAGGATTTAAAATGAAAGTAGTTGAGGAATTGACATGGGCGGAAGCGTATGAGGAAGCAATCAATGGGACAATTGATGTATTACCGGCTATTTCAAAAACAAGGGAAAGAGAACAATACTTTATATTTTCACAGCCGTATTATTATTTTAAACGGATAATTGTGACACGTGATACCGATACTAAAATTAAGGGAATAAATGATTTGTATGGAAGAACAGTTGCCGTACAAAGAAATAGTTCTTATCAAAGCTATTTGATGGAGTTGCCTAATATAAATCTAAGCCTTTATGAATCCGTGGAGGAAGCATTGACCGCTGTTGCAAATGGTACGGAAGCTTACTATTTGGGGAATTTAACCACATCAAATTATATCATTCATAATAATGGGTTGACTAATTTGAAATTTGTTGCATTTGAAGCAGAAAAAAAACAAGGGATACAGTTTGCCGTTCGAAAAGATTGGCCGGAACTGGTTGATATATTGGACAAAGCACTGGATAGTATAAATCAACAAGAAAAAGAAAACATAAATAATAAATGGATCAACACAGAAATCGAGACCGATTACTGGCCAATTATACGAATTGTTTTAATTATTACATCAACGCTTATATTAATTTGGCTGGTATCCATTTATTGGATTTTAAAATTGAAAAAAGAAATCAAACAAAGAATCGAAATGCAAGAAGATTTGGAGCGAATGAGAAAAGAAGCAGAAAATGCAAATGACATTAAATCGAAGTTTTTAGCACGTATGTCACATGAAATACGAACGCCACTTAATGCGATTATGGGTATGGCATACCTGCAAAAGAAAACCAGTTTAAGTATAACACAAAAATTATACAATGAACGGATTATTAAATCTTCCAATAGTATGCTCGGTCTAATCAATGATATTCTTGATTTTGCAAAAATGGAGGCAGATAAGATTGAATTGGAACGAATTTCATTTAGTTTGGATCAAGTGATACAAGATGTTGTAAATATTGTGTCTTATAAAATAGATGAGAGGGAACTCGAGTTTCGACTTATTAAGAATCCTCAATTACCAACTTGGTTTTATGGTGACAGTAAGCGATTGGAACAGATATTAATCAATCTTATTAATAATGCAACAAAGTTTACATCAAAGGGAGAAATATCGTTTGAAATAGCAATGATTGCAAAAGAAGAGGAGTATTGTCATATTGAGTTTATATTAAAAGATACTGGTATTGGTATGTCACAAAGTCAAATTGCTGATTTATTCGAACCTTTTTCCCAAGGAGATTCCAGTATTAACAGACGATTTGGCGGAACTGGATTAGGATTGTCTATTGTTAAAAATTTGATTGAAATGATGGGCGGTGAGATTCAAGTATTTAGTACACCTTTAAATGGATCTACATTTTTATTCCGTATTAGGTTAGAAATTGATCAACCAAGAGAAGCACATCATAAAGATGAGCGATATTCGGTCTATTCGGTATGTTTTAATAACTTGAGAAGTTTAGTTCTTGAAAAAATGGGAGAAGATAGGAATTTGATTGACAACTACTTAGGCGCATTTGGTATGCAGTGTGAAATGACATCTTCCGAAATTACGGCGATAAATATGCTAGAAACCATACAAGGAGATATGGAACATGGGTATGATTTGTTAATTGTTGATTATAAAACGCCAACAGAGAATGGATTTCAATTCATTGAAACCCTTCGAAAGAATAAAAAAATTATTAAATTTCCAAAAATTATTATGCTGTTTCCAATGATGCGAGAAGATTTGTTTGATCTTATGGAGGAGTATCAGATTGATATTGGAATTGGGAAACCGATCATATCGTCTGTTTTGTACAATGCATTGATTGAATTATTTCATAATAAGTCAGTGGCTATTGAAAAAACAAATAATAATATGGTAGAAACGAAAAAAGTTATGGATATGAAGCAATTAAAAGTGATTTTGGTTGTTGATGATAATACAACAAATCAACTTATTGTGCAGTCTTTATTGGAAGAGGTTGGATATCGTGTATATAAGGCAGGGAATGGGAAAGAGGGAATTGCAATTTTTAAAGAACATCAAATGGAAATTGATTTAATTTTGATGGATCTACATATGCCATTATTAAATGGATATGAAGCGTCTTTGGAAATTAGGAAAATCTCAGCTGATGTTCCAATCATTGCGATGACAGCGGATGTAATTCAAGGTGTCATTGAAAAATGTAACGACTATGGAATCTATCAATATATCAGTAAACCATTTCGACCAGAACAATTAATTGCATGTGTGCATAATGCAGTTTACAAGGAAGAAAATGCAGAGAAGGTAGGAGAAATTTTTTTAGATCAAGCCCATGCATTCAAGATGCTTGGAAATAATCCGGAAATTTACAGAAAAGTTATTACAGAATTTTTGAATGAAAATCAAAATACAGTGGATGAACTTTCAAATCTCTTGCAAGTAAAGGAGTACGCCCAAGCAGCACAGATGGTTCATAAAATTAAAAGTAGTCTAGGAACAATTGGAACAGAAAAAATAAGAAATCAATCCATCGATTTACAGCGAATGTTAGAAGAAAATGAAGAGCAAGAAATCGTTGCGGTATCTCAATCTTTTTTATCTGGATTATCAAAATTGCTAGAAGAAATAAAAAAAGAACTATTGAAGTAGCATGTGATAAAGTCACAGATTAATTGTTCCAGATACTGTTATACTAAAGGAGATAAAACAAGGATGATAAATCGAAAGTACAGATAATCTTAGGAGGAAGACAGATGTTTGAATTTTTAAAAAATGATAGTAGTAAGGTAATTCATGTAAATGATATAGATGAGTTGATTGGAAAAGTAGAATTAATTGATATTAGGGAACCGTATGAATATAAAAGTGGAAGTCTGCGGACGGCAAAAAATATACCGATGGGAACTTTATTAGCAGAACCTAACAAATATTTGTTGAAGGACAAGACATACTATATTATGTGTCAGTCGGGTGCAAGGAGCGGGAGAACGACAAAATCTCTTGGCAAACAAGGATTTCAAGTTGTCAACGTTGCTGGAGGTATGGGATCTTATGTAGGAACGAAAAGAAAGTAAAATCAATAAATTGGAGGAATTTATTATGGGACAAAAGATAGTAGTTGTTGGAGGTGTTGCAGGCGGAGCAAGTGTTGCTGCAAAACTTAGGAGAAACAGTGAAAGCGATCAAATTATTATGCTGGAACGAGGTCCGCATGTTTCATTTTCTAATTGTTCTCTGCCTTACCATTTAAGCGGGATAATTAAAGATGCACAACATTTGGTTTTGATGAATCCAGAACTGTTTTCCAAACAGTATAATATTGATGCAAGAGTAAATAACGAAGTAATAAAAATTGACAGAAATAAAAAATGTGTAACAATTAAAAAACTGGATTCGGGTGAAGAGTATCAGGAAACATACGATAAATTAGTCCTGTCTCCTGGAGCATCACCGATTGTACCAACCATTTTAGGCATGGAAAAAGTAAATTTATTCACCATTCGTAATGTTGTTGATATTGATAAATTAAACCAATTTGTTACAAAACTTGAGAAAAAAGATGTGACGGTAATTGGTGGTGGATATGTTGGTGTTGAAGCAGCAGAAAATTTAAGTAAAGCAGGATTTGAAGTGTCATTGATTGAGGCAACAAGTCAAATACTTCGTCCATTTGATTATGACATGGTTCAAATCTTTCATAAAGTACTAGATGATCATAATGTAAACGTAATCGTTGGTGACAAAGTAGAGAAATTTGAAGAAAATACGGTAGTGTTAGCTTCAGGGAAAAAGGTACATGCGAATGCGGTTATTATGGCTATAGGGGTAGCTCCGGAAACCTTATTGGCAAAAGAAGCAGGATTACAACTTGGAGAAACGAATGCAATTTGGGTTGATGCAAATTATCAAACAAATGATCCAGATATTTATGCGGTGGGAGATGCTATAGAAGTCTATCATGCATTAACCCATATGATGACAAAACTATCCTTAGCAGGTCCTGCATTAAAGCAGGCGAGAGCGGTGGCAAATCATATAAACAATCAAACAACGCCAAATAAAGGCTATATCGGATCTTCTGCAATTAAAGTCTTTGAATATAATGGAGCTTCTACTGGATTAAATGAAGCGTTGATAAAGGTACTTGATTTAAAAATTAAGTATGAAATTGTTCGTGTTATTCTTTCGGATAAAGTAGGAATTATGCCAGATGCATCACCGATGCATTTTAAATTGCTATTTGAAGTTCCTACGGGCAAAATTTTAGGAGCGCAAGCCATTGGCAAAGGGGATGTGACAAAGCGTATTGATGTCATTGCTACAACCATTAAATTTGGAGGAACGTTAGATGATTTAAGAGATTTAGAGCTTTGCTATGCACCTCCATTTTCAACAGCTAAGGATGTAGTAAATTATGCAGGGTATGTGGGTTCTAATCTATTAAACGGTAATTATAGACAAGTAAATGTTGATAAAGTGAGAAATCTTGTTGAATCAAACCAATATATTGTGGATGTACGAGAACGAGGAGAATATGCACGAGGGCATATTAAAAATGCGGTTAATATTCCGCTTAGTGAGTTGAGAGAAAGAATGAACGAAATTCCAAATGATCAGCCAGTGTATCTTCATTGCAGAACGGGGCAAAGAAGTTATAATGCAGTATTAGCTCTTCAAAATGCAGGATATGAAAATGTTTACAATATTACAGGAAGTTTTTTAGGAATTTCATTTTATGAATATTATAATGACAAATTAATGAATCGAGAACCTATTGTTACAGAGTATAATTTTTATTAATTGAGCAAAGGGAGCGGTAAGAATGAATTTAAAATTTTTTGTGATTTTTTTGCAAAAATGATTGACTTCGAGTAAACTCTAAATGTTATAATAATAAAAACAGTAGGAGGAGCTATGATGTCATATTTTGAAAAAGATTTAAAAAAACTAGGATTTGGATTAATGAGGCTTCCGATGATAGATGAAGCAGTGGATATTGAACAGACAAAACAAATGGTGGATTTGTTCATGGAAAAAGGATTCACGTACTTTGATACCGCCTATGGATATATTGATGGTAAATCAGAGATAGCTGCAAAGGAAGCCTTAGTAGATCGCTATCCAAGAGAGAGTTTCCAATTGGCAACAAAACTTCCGGCATGGGCTGGAGCAAATACAGCAAAAGAAGCAAAAAATATGTTTTTTACATCCCTAGAACGAACACAGGCTGGATATTTTGATTTTTATTTACTTCATAATTTGGGTGATAATCGTACAAAATATTTTGATGATTATGGAATTTGGGAGTTTTTAGAAGAACAAAAAGAAAAGGGATTAATCAGGCATCTTGGATTTTCTTTTCATGACAAGGCAGATGAGTTAGATAAGATTCTCACAAAACATCCGGAAATGGAATTTGTTCAGCTCCAGATTAACTATGCGGATTGGGAGAGCAAAACAGTAGAGTCACGTAAATGTTATGAAGTAGCTAGAAAACATAATAAACCAATTATTATAATGGAACCAGTAAAAGGTGGATCGTTATCAAATCTTCCGGACAATATAGCAAAGATATTAATGGAAGAAAACGAAACTGCTTCGCTTTCTTCTTGGGCAATTCGATTTGCTGCTTCCTTGGATGGAATAGTAACGGTATTAAGTGGAATGTCTACCCTAGATCAAATGAAAGATAATTTATCGTATATGGATGCATTTGTTCCACTTGATGCAAATGAAAAAGAAACGGTGAAAAAGGTGCAACAAGCACTTTCACAGATTCCAAGTATTCCTTGTACGGATTGTCAATATTGTATGAAAGGTTGTCCGCAGCAAATAGTGATTCCTAAAATATTTGGAGCTATGAACAACTATCTAACCTACAATAATTTGCAAGGAGCAAAGGGAAATTATAAATGGGAAACAAGGAATGGAGGCACTGCGTCGCAATGTATTGAATGTGGTCAATGTGAAGATGCCTGTCCACAACATATTCATATTGTAGATGAACTAAAACGAGCAACTAAAATTTTGGAAAGATAGGGCTTCTAACATTGACAAGTGCGATAAATTATACTATAGTGAAACTGCTACGTTGTAAGAGATATCTTTCAGCAAAGCTGAGATAATATAATTGTTTCTGACACCGAATATAAGGTTATAAGGCGGAAGATACAGCATCATCATAGTGATTAGTATAATGATAATACTGCGTCTTTTAAGGCGCAGTTTTTTGCTATATGAAATGGTTTCAGCCAATTATAACGTTTGTGAGGTTATCAATCAATCCGTTTATGGATTCCAACATGGATGGGGAAGAAGTTCTGACCCAAATAAGAAGGGAGTTTTACAATGTATAATCCGAAATCTACAAAGGCAGAAGAGTTTATATCACATCAAGAGGTTTTAGACACGCTTCAATATGCAGAGGAAAACAAAAATAATGTGGAGCTTATTGACCAAATTATTGAAAAAGCAAAATTGCATATTGGATTGTCTCATAGAGAAGCAGCGGTTTTGCTTGACTGTGAACTGGAAGAAAAAAATCAAGAGATTTTTGCACTCGCAGAGAAGATAAAAAAAGATTTTTATGGTAATCGTATTGTAATGTTTGCACCATTATATTTATCCAATTACTGCGTAAATGGATGTGTATACTGTCCGTATCACATGAAAAATAAGCATATCACAAGAAAGAAGATGACACAGGATGAAATCCGTAATGAAGTGATTGCACTTCAAGACATGGGGCATAAAAGGCTTGCACTAGAAGCTGGTGAAGATCCTGTAAACAACCCAATTGAATATATTCTTGAGTCGATTGATACTATTTATAAGATCAAACACAAAAATGGTGCAATTCGTCGTGTAAATGTTAACATTGCGGCAACGACTGTTGAAAATTATAAAAAACTAAAGGATGCAGGGATTGGAACCTATATTTTGTTCCAGGAAACGTATCATAAGGAAAGTTATGAAAAACTGCATCCGACCGGGCCAAAACATAACTATGATTATCATACGGAAGCAATGGACAGAGCTATGCTTGGTGGTATTGATGACGTTGGCGTTGGTGTTTTATTTGGCTTAGAATTATATCGATATGAATTTGCGGCACTGTTAATGCATGCGGAACATTTAGAAGCAGTCTTTGGAGTGGGACCTCATACAATTAGTGTGCCAAGAATACGACCAGCTGATGATATCGATCCAACTTCGTTCGATAATAGTATTAGCGATGATATATTTGCAAAATTGGTCGCTTGTATTCGTATTTCTGTACCATATACAGGTATGATTGTTTCAACAAGAGAAAGTAAAGTATGCAGGGAGCGTATGTTAAAACTGGGAGTTTCACAGCTTAGTGGTGGTTCTAAAACAACGGTAGGTGGATACTCTGCGCCAGAACCAGAAGAAGAAAATTCGGCACAGTTTGATGTAAGTGATCAAAGAACACTTGATGAAATTGTAAAATGGTTAATGGAATTAGGATATATTCCTAGTTTTTGTACGGCATGTTATCGAGAGGGACGAACTGGAGATCGGTTTATGAGCCTATGTAAAAGCGGACAAATTCAAAATTGTTGTCATCCAAATGCTTTGATGACCTTGAAAGAATATTTGGAGGATTATGCAAGACCGGAAACAAAAGAAATTGGAGAAATTCTAATACAACAAGAAATTGAGAATGTTCCAAAAGAAAAAGTGAGAGAAATTGTGAGGGAGAATCTTTCCGAAATTAGCAAGGGGAGTCGAGATTTTAGATTTTAGGAAGGTGAGTGAAAATGGGATTAAATGATACGCCGTCTTCGAACCGAATACACATTGGCTTCTTTGGTAGAAGAAATGCTGGTAAATCAAGTCTGGTAAATGCGGTTACGAATCAAGATCTGGCAGTTGTTTCTGAAATTAAGGGAACGACAACAGATCCAGTGTATAAAGCAATGGAGCTGCTTCCATTAGGACCTGTTATGATCATTGATACCCCTGGTATCGATGATGAAGGATCTTTGGGGGCACTTCGTGTAAAGAAAAGTCGTCAAGTTCTAAATAAAACGGATGTTGCGGTACTTGTAATTGACATTGCGTGTGGAAAATGCGAGGAAGAAAAAGCTCTGATTACGCTATTTGAACGAAAAAAAATTCCTTATGTTATTGCATACAATAAATCTGATTTAGAACAAACCAGGGAATTGAACAATCAAAATGAAATATTTGTGAGCGCCAAAACAGGAAATAACATAAATGAATTAAAAGAACGAATTGCCGCCTTAGCAGTTTTAGAGGAGACGAGATTAAAAATAGTGGGAGATATCATTGCCCCATCCGATTTTGTGGTATTGGTTACACCAATTGACAAGGCTGCACCCAAGGGGCGGCTTATTCTTCCACAACAGCAAACCATTCGTGATATTTTAGAAGCAGATGCGACTGCAATTGTTGTGAAGGAGTTTGAACTACAAGATACGCTAAAAAATTTGGGAAAGACACCTAAACTTGTTATTACGGATAGCCAAGTATTTGCAAAGGTTTCTGCTGATACACCAAAGGATGTTTGGTTGACTTCATTTTCCATTCTATTTGCAAGATATAAAGGAATTCTTGAAACGGCTGTTAAGGGAGCAAAAACGTTGGAAACCTTGCAGGACGGGGATACGATTCTTATTTCAGAGGGGTGTACTCATCACAGGCAGTGCGATGATATTGGAACAGTAAAACTTCCACGCTGGATTAAAAATTATACGGGAAAGCGTATTCATATTGAATTTACGTCTGGTAGTGAGTTCCCTGATGAATTGGGTTCTTATCAATTGATTGTTCACTGTGGTGGATGCATGTTAACCGAACGAGAAATGAAATACCGCCAGCAATGTGCAATTGATCAAAATATACCATTCACAAATTATGGGATTTTGATTGCGTATATGCAGGGGATTCTAAAGCGAAGTGTTGCAATGTTTCCTCATATTCTGGCAGAAATCGAGGACTAATGGATGCGTATAGAAAAAGATAAAATCGGAGAACTCGAACTAGAAGATGACTGTCTCTATGGGATTCAAACAAAACGAGCAGTGGATAATTTTGCGCTAGAGTATAAATGTACTAACATGAAATTAATTTATGCATTGGTAACGGTTAAAATGGCTGCCGCACTCACCTATCGAAAGCTTGGGATTGGGAAAAAAGATATCTATGAAGCGATTTGTGGCGCGTGTGATTTGATTTTATCTGGTGGAGCGGATGATTTTTTTGTGACAAATGCCCTACAAGGAGGTGCTGGGACTTCAACAAATATGAATGTCAATGAAGTCATAGCCAATATCTCGTTGCACAAGCTTGGATTTGCATATGGACGATATGATATTGTTCATCCACTCGATGATGTGAATCGAGGACAATCAACAAATGATGTTTATCCTACTGCACTTCGCATTGCAGCAATTCAACTGCTTCGAAAATTGAGTGATTCTTGTGCTAATTTGCAAAAAGTACTTCAAATAAAAGAAAATGAGTTTGAGTGGATTGATAAGCTTGGTCGTACCGAGCTTATGGATGCAATTCCAATTACACTTGGACAGGAATTTGGTTCGTTTGCACAGGCAATTGCAAGAGACCGTTGGCGTATTTATAAAGTAGAAGAGAGGCTTCGTCAGGTAAATATAGGGGGAACTGCGGTCGGTGCTGGAAATAATTCAGAGAGAAAATATCGCTTCGAAGTGATTGAACAGCTACGAGAGTTGACAGGGATTGGATTAGCAACTGCCGAGTATCCAATGGATATTACCCAAAATAATGATGTTTTTGTTGAAGTATCTGGATTATTAAAAGCACTTTCTGTAAATCTGACAAAAATTGCAAATGATTTAAGGCTTATGAATTCAGGACCCAAGGGTGGGCTATCCGAAATTATACTTGCCCCGCTTCAAATGGGTAGTACAATTATGCCAGGTAAAGTAAACCCTGTAATACCTGAAATGGTCATGGAGGTTTCGATGAAAGTTATGGCGAACGATTTTGCAATTTCTATGGCGGCATCACGTGGAGAATTTGAGTTGAATGCATTTCTTCCTTTGATAGCAGATTCCTTGTTGGAAAACCTGGAGCTTCTTACGAATGCAACCGACTTGTTTCGATGCAAATGCATTGAACGGTTAGAACCTAACATAGAACGATGCAGGGAGCTTTTGGAAAATTCCTATGCGTTTGCTACGGCATATACTTCTTCTTTGGGATATGATAAGGTAAGTGAAATCATATGTGAATCAAAGGGTGATAGTAATCAGGCAAAAGAAAAATTGCATGACATGGTAGACAGTGATTGTTAATATAAAAGAGATATTGTTGAATGTGATAGTTTTAAGGAAATAAACTCCAAAAAAAATATACTTTTCTCACAAAAAATAACATTGTTTTGTCAATGAATGGAGGATAAAATATAGATATATAAAGTGAGCAAAAGTAATTGAATCGATGCCCTCTTTTTAAAAGAGGGTATTTTTTTGATTAAAATTAGTAAAACGGAGGAAATCATGAATAGTATTAAATCAAAATTAATTATTAGTTTCTCGACACTTATCTTGTTTTCTACTTTAACCATTGGACTTATATCTATGGTGAATGCGGAACGGGCGCTTACCCGTGAATCTGAGAATGCACTTTCTTCTTTGGTAGAAGAAGGGGCAAAGGTAACACAGAGTCGTATGGAAACTTTGATTCAGACATTAGAAATGATTACATTGAATGAAAGCATCAAGGGAATGAACTGGGATATGCAAAAAAGAATGCTTCTTACACAGATATCGGGAACCGACTTTATGACAATGGCGGTCGTGGATTTGAATGGTATGGCACAATACATTGATGGAACAGCTGATGATTTGAGTGATTGCGACTATGTAACACAAGCATTGCAAGGAGAAGCAAACATATCGGATGTGATGATTAGTTCTGAAACAGGAGAACCGGTTATAATGGTAGCGGTACCGATATATTGTGAAAAAAATGTAGTAGGAGTTTTGGTTGGAAAACGAGATGGGAATACACTAAGTCAAATGATAGAAGATACAGGGTATGGTGAAAATGGATATGCATATATTATTAATCATGAGGGAGTTGTTGTAGCACATCCAGATAAAGAAAAAGTATTGAACCAGTTTTCTCCAATTGCAGAGGTGGAAAATAATCCGTCCCTTCAATCGTTAGCCACTCTTTTTGATACCATGATTCAAACGGACGCAGGGATTAGTGATTATAGAGCAGATGGAGAAAATCTATATGCAGGATATCATAAAATAGAAGGAACGAACTGGACATTAGTTATAACAGCAGATACCAAAGAAGTGTTAGAGGCTTCGAATAATTTGAAGGCGTTTATGTTAATCACGATTCCTATTATTTTAGTACTTAGCGTGATTTTTGTTTATATTATTGGAACTTCTATTTCAAAACCTATTATTCGAACGGTTAAACAAGCTGGAAAAATCGCAAATTTGGATATTTCGGAGAATATAGAAGAAAAATATCTTAAGAAGAAAGGGGAAGTCGGGATTTTGGCTCGTTCACTACAAGATATTACAAGTAGTATTCGTGAAATCGTTGGTGAGATAAGTAATTCTTCTCAACAGCTTGCTGCGGCATCCGAAGAATTAACGGCAACTGCGGAGTTTTCAGCCAATACATCAGGGGAAATTGCGGGGACAATTACAGAAATTGCAAAAGGAGCAATGGAACAGGCACAGTATACGCAAGAGGGTTCAGATAAAGCAGATAGAATGGGTAGAATAATTGAGCAGGATCATTCGAATCTACAGGAGATGAATCAAGTTTCCAAACAAGTTGTTCGTGTCATAGAAGAAGGAATAAAGGATATCGAACTCCTATCGGAAAAAACAGAAGAAAATAATCAAGCAAGTCAAAAAATCTATACGGTAGTTATGAAAACAGATGAGAGTTCAAAAAAAATAGCTCAAGCAAGCAGTGTAATTGCATCCATAGCGGAAGAAACAAATTTGTTGGCATTGAATGCGGCAATCGAAGCAGCAAGAGCAGGAGAAGCAGGGAAAGGATTTGCAGTCGTTGCGGATGAAATACGAAAACTTGCGGAACAGTCTGCAAGTTCTACCCATGAGATTGATGAAAAGGTATCAGAGCTTCTTGCTAACTCAAAAGAAGCGGTTGGGACAATAAATAGTATGACAGAAGTGATTAAAGAGCAAAGCGAGAGTGTAAACAGGAATAAGGTGAACTATAAATCGATTGAGGCAGCGATAAATGATGTGTCTGGTGCAGTTAATAAACTGAACGTATCGGGAACAAAGATGCAGAATATGAAGATAGAAATTATGGATGCGCTGCAGAACCTTTCTGCGATTGCACAAGAAAATTCTGCATCCACGGAAGAAGTAACTGCATCAATCCAACAACAAACTGCTTCTGTTGAGGAGATAGCAAAATCAAGTGATGATTTGGCAAATCTGGCAGAGAACCTTCACACGACGATTACTAGATTCAAAATATAGAGAAAAGATTTATTTATAATGGAATGAAATATAAAAAACAGATGTCAGCAACAAAATGTGGATATCTGTTTTTTTTGTATTCTTTTTTTGCCAGAATGTCAAAAAGAGATATTTAATAAAATAAATACATATATAAAATATCATTGAAAATATATTCACAATAATAAAAATAAAATAAAATAAATCATATTGCATCAAGAACAACGGAATGATATAATTGTAAAAAGAGATAGTATGAATAATATATTGATAATGTGAAGAATTAATAACTATAAATCACAAATTTCAATAGTGAGGGAGCGATTGATATGATTTATTCTGAAAAGAATGCAAAAATAATGAAAAAGAGAAGAGAACCATCATTAAGGGTACTAATTAGCATTATATTTATAGTTCTTATGACGATATCGATTACGGTTATTTGTTCGATTGTATTTGTGAATTGGAAAATCTCTGTTGATGAGACTATTCTAAATATGGAGAAGGATACCAATGGGGAAATATTAAGCGAAATTGATACGCTTTTTAAAATACCAACGTACAATAATAAAATTAATCATGCCTTTATAGAAAAAGGTGTTGTTGATTTGAATAATAAGAGTCAAAGAGATGCCTATTTTATTAGTGTAATTCAATCAAGCAGCGATGAAATTTATAGTTTTAGTTATGGGGCTGAAAATGGGGAATATTATGGAGCTAGAAAAAATGAGGACAATGAAATTGAATTGTATAAAAGTACAAAGGAAACGGGGGGACATTCCTATTATTATACGACAAAGGATATGATAAAAGAAGGAGATTTTATAAATGATTATGGTAAATTTGATCCACGTACACGTGAATGGTATATCATGGCAAAGGAAAAAAAAATGCCTGTATTTTCTTCGATTTATAAGCATTTTATAAGGGAAGACCTTGCAATATCTGTATCTTATCCGATTTATGCACAACAAGGAGATTTGTTGGGTGTAATGGGTACACATATTACATTAAATCGTCTGAATCGTTCACTGAAAGACATTGCAGTAAAGAATAAGGCAGAGACTTACATTTTTGAGAAAAATTCAGGATATATGGTTGCAAATTCAATTGATAAAGCTTCTTATGAAATAGGAGAAGAGGGTAGAGTTGAACGAGTTTCGGTGGATGAAATGGACAATTTTAATATTGTAGAAGCTTTTAATGGGTTTGTACATACGGCTGATACAAATTATGTATTTAAGAATGCAAAGGATACCTATTATTATAATATTTATGAATATCAAAAAGAGGGTCTTGATTGGTTGGTTATTACATGCATTCCAGAGAGTAAATTTATGGCGGGTCTAAACAAAAATATATCTGCTACCATTGGATTTGTAATTATTGCATTGATTTTATCACTCTTTATTCTTGTTCGAATGACTGCTTATATTTTAAAGCCTATTAATAATTTGATTGATGCGGCCGAAAAGTTTTCGAATGGAAATTTGGAAAAGCGGGCAAAGATATATCGTGATGATGAAATCGGTAAGTTATCAACTGCATTTAATCATATGGCCGAAGAGCTTCGTTCGCTGTTTAATAATCTGGAAGAAAAGGTAGATAATCGAACCAATGAATTAAATCTTGCGAAAAAGACAGCAGAAGAGGCCAATATGGCTAAAACACAGTTTTTAGCAAATATGAGTCATGAAATAAGAACGCCAATGAATGGCATTATTGGCTTTATCAGTTTGTTAGAAAATACAGATCTGGATAATGTACAAAGAGATTATATTGATACAATAAAAAATTCGACAGATGCACTTCTTAATGTGATTAATGATGTATTGGATTTGTCTAAAATTGAGGCTGGACGAATGGAAGTAGAAAAGATTCCGTTTAATATACGTTCGATGATAGAAGCGTCAATTTTTCTATATGATGCAAAGGCAAGGCAAAAGGGAATTGAACTTAATATGCTAATTAATTCGAATATCCCTGATTTTGTAATCGGAGATCCAACAAAAATCAGGCAAATTATTAGTAATTTGGTCAGCAATGCAATTAAATTTACGGAACGAGGAGAAGTTTATGTGGAAGTATCTTTGACTTGCGAGATAGAAAATGAAGTAGAAGTCTATGTTGCAATTCGTGATACTGGAATTGGTATGAATGAAGAACAGCAAAAAAAGTTGTTTCGACCATTTAGTCAAGTAGATGCGTCTTCTACAAGAAAATATGGAGGAACAGGATTAGGTCTTGCTATATGTAAACGGTTGATTGAAATCATGGATGGCGACATTGGGGTTTTGAGTCAATTAGAAAAGGGAACAACATTTTATTTTAGTGTAAGGCTAGAAAAATGCAAGGAAGTTACAATTCCTAGTTTGCCAGATTACTCGATACTAAAAGGAAAGCGAATTATGGTTATTGATGACTATGAGATGAATCGCTATATTGCACGCGTTTATTTAGAAGAAGTTGGATGTATAGTAGATGAGGCTGTTAATGCAAAAAGTGCATTGCAGTTATTCCGAAATAAAGAAATACAACCACATGCAATGTTAATTGACTTTCAGATGGCAGAAATGTCTGGATTTGAGTTGGCAAAACTCATTAAAAATGATAGTGCATTAAAGAATATTCCATTGTTATTGATAACCTCAGTTACAAATAACTTGGAGGCAAAGCATGCAAAAGAAAATGGATTTGCAGGATATATTTCGAAACCATATAAAAGATTGGAATTACTTGACTGTGTTGCGATGGTTTTAGAAGACAGTAAGGGGAAAAGAAATTCCGAGCAATTATTTGTTACAAAATATAAGGCATTTGAAGCAAAATATAGCAGCAAGCTAAAGATTTTAGTGGTAGAAGATAATGAGATTAACAAAAAATTTTTTGTTAATTTTATGAAATTGAATGGCTTGACCTGTGATGTAGCAGGAAATGGACAAGAGGCATTAAGGGCAGCTAAAAAGAAAGCGTATGATATAATTTTTATGGATTGTCAAATGCCTGTTATGGATGGATATGAAGCAACAAGACAAATTCGTGTTACAGAAGGAGATAGTAAGCATACACCAATTATAGCAATGACAGCATATAGTATGGAGGGAGATGAAATGAAATGCTTAGATGCTGGAATGGATGACTATATCAGTAAACCATTTGAGCAAAGTCAAGTATTCAAGGTAATGCATAAATATGTGAAACGTGAGGTGGAGGAGATAGGAGAAATAGAAGAGATAGGAGAAATAGAAAAAGAAGATAGCTATTATGAAGAAACAATAGAAAAATTGATACAACAATCTGGGTTTGAAAAAGAACTATGTGAAGAATTACTTGGTGATTATGAAAAACAGGCAGAAAAAGTAATTGAAGATATTTATAGAAATATTCAAAAAAAAGATACGAAGGGATGTGCTAATCTATTACATCAACTAATTGGAGCATCTGGAAGTATAAGAGCTATTGAAATTGCAACTGCTTCTGGCGAAGCGCAAGCTGCTTTGAAAAATAATGACTATTCTTTATTAACCTTGAAAATGGAAGAAATCCAAAAATTATATAGGCGTCTGTTTCAAAGCCGAAAGAAGGGTGATGTGGAATAATGACAGGAAATATTATGGTTATCGATGATTCTTTCGTGGAACGGAAAATTGTAAGCAAGGCAATTAAAAAGCGATTTGATGATTTGCAAATATTTGAAGAGGAAAACGGGCTGAATATTTGTGGAAAACTCATATCAAATAATATACACGTTTGTGTATTGGACATTATGATGCCAGAAAAAGATGGATTTGAAATATTAGAAGAGATTAAACATGATGTTAAGATGATCGATATTCCGATAATTGTATGCACAGGGCTATCCGATCGGCAAGTAATTGAGAAAGCATTAAGTCTTGGCGCATATGACTACTTTTCAAAGCCATTGAGTGAAGAAGAATTAAAAATCTCACTTCCCATGAAGGTAAAGAATGCAATTGATTTTATGAAGAGAAAAGAAGAAACAATTTTTCTAAGCTACCACGATAAATTAACTGGACTTTACAATCGGAGGTACTCCGAAGATGAAATGTTTCGTTTGGATGTAAAAGAAAATTTACCTATTTCTTTGATTATGGGAGATGTGAATGGGTTAAAACTTACGAACGATGCATTTGGACATGAAGCGGGAGATTATTTATTAAAAAGAATTGCAGATATTATAAAGGAATCTTGTCGGGCAAATGAAACCGTATCGAGAGTTGGTGGGGATGAATTCCTTATTTTACTGCCTAAAACAGATAGGCAGAAAGCGGAAGAGACAATTGAAAAAATTAAAAGGCAATGTGACTTGGAGGAAGAAGATCCGGTAAAACCAAGTATATCATTTGGATATGCCGTTAAAGAAGTTATGGATCAGGATATTATGGATACATATAAGGATGCAGAGGATCGAATGTACAATAGTAAACTAGTTGAGAGTAAAACGATTAAAAGTTCTATCTTGGCTAGTTTAGTAAAAAACCTCAATCGACGTGCTGAAAATGAGGAAGTGCATGCCAAGAGACTAAGTCAAATGTGTGATTTACTTGGGAAGGAGTTGGAGCTTAAGGAAGAACAAATTCAAAAACTGAAACTGTTATCTGTTTTTCATAATATTGGAATGACTGTTTTCCCAGCGGGAATGGATGAATCTTGCTATGAGATTACATTAAATGGAAATAGTGTACCAAAAACTCATTGTGAAATCGGATATCGTATTGCAAATTCAATTCCTGATATTACTCCAATTGCAAGAGATATTTTAAGCCATCATGAGAAATGGAATGGAACGGGATATCCGCAAGGGCTAAAGGGAGAGGAAATTCCGTATAATGCAAGGATTATTTCAGTCTTAGATTACTATGACGGTGCATTACATGGAACAAATCCAATTGGGAAAAAAGATGCAATTAATTTTCTTGTAGCAAATGCAGGAATCTATTTTGATCCATCGGTTGTAGATGCCTTTTTAAAAGTAATATAAATTGCATACCCTGCGACTAAAGAACCACTCACTAACCACAGGCCATTCATATGAATTTGCCGAATCAAAAGGCTGCTAAAGAGGGATGCAAATAAAGAACCAATTTGTAAAATCAGGGAATAAAAGGATAGAAAACTTGATCGTAAATGGTTTGGTATCATCTCGTTTAATAAGGTGTTTTCAATGACATTGCAAATACCAAATGAAAAATAAATCATTGTGTAAAAAAGGATAAATCCTACTCCACTCTTTTGCAAGGCAAAAGCAATTATAAAAAACCCGAAAAGAGTCCGGCTAAAATAAAAGAAGGTCCACCATTTATCCTTTATGTGAAACATGATTTTACCTATGGTAAAATTACCAAATGTAATGGCGATAAATCCCAAAAAGGATAGGATACCAAACATCCAAATATGATTGCTGTTGTTTTTTTGTATCGCTTGAAAAGCGGGTTGCCAATAAGTTTCAATTGTACTTAGAAAAAAACCAGTCAAAAAGGTACTAATAAGTAAAATGTGGATGTTTGGCGAAAAAGAGAATCGATTTAATTCAATTCTGATTTTGGAAAAAAAAGAGCTGTTTTTTTGATGGGACCTTGGAAGCTTAGCTTCTTTTACACCAAAGAGACTAAGTAAAATTAAGAGGATATTTAAAAATAAGCATGATAAAATGACAGTATCGTAAGAACTGCTAAGAGAGGCTAAAAAACCGCCTGCAATACCGCCAGATGCAAGTCCAATTCCTTCTAATATGGACATCCTAGAAATAACCTTTGACAATATGCCAGTACCACTTGCTGTAATTGCTTGATCAATAAACAAAGCATCCATACTGCCAGAAGAAAAAGAACGGTTTAAGCCGTTTAGAAACATAATCAATATAAACCAATTTGGATTGGATACAACTAGCAAGAGAGCGAGCGCGATTAGTTTTAAAATGCAACTTATGAAATAGATTGTTTTTCTTCCTAAAAAATCGGCTAACATTCCGCTTGGCAATTCAAAAACCAAAACGGTAAAGGAGTAAATAGCCAATAATAAGGGGAGTGTTTGAAGCGTTGCTCCTTTGTCTAACAATATTAAGTTCGTGATAGGCAATAATAGACCCATGGAAAAGCTACCAGTTATTATAATAATTTGTGCAATTTTAGTCATTATAATTTTCCTCTGTATTATATAAAATAAGTGCATATTCCCAAGGTAGGGTGTCATGCGTTGGTTTTGAATGATCTTTTATATACTTTGATATAAGTTTTAATAATTCTTCGGATTCTTCTTTCTGTAAATGAACAATTCCTGTTAAAATATCTCCCCATTTATTTGTAGCATTCGTGGGTTGATTTTCTAGTAATCCAATGTTCCTTTTTAACTGTGTTTGAAATCCTTCATAAACATTTGCAATTGAATTTTGCATAAATACTTGTCTTTGCAACGTCGTATCATCTTCGCGTTCCAAACCAATTTGAACGGTGACGTTACTTACTTTGTAATAATTTGCCGTAATACCGTGAATCAGTTCTTGATGATCTAATTCGATTAGTTCAATTGTCATTAGCTTTTTGATGTGATGTGTAACAGCAGATGAAGAGATGAAAAGCTTTTGTGCAATCATTTTTGGTGTCATTGGAGCTTTATGGATGTTAAGTTGGCGAAGTAATTGCTGTCTTACTGGGTTCATGTATATGTTTAATTCTTCTTTTGTGTTCAATTGTATTGTATTCATAGTAGAGACCTCTCTTTTTGAAAATATGGAATGATAAGATACACAGATTATAACGTTACACAATGTGTAATGTCAAGCGAAAGATGAAATAAGTAGTTATATACATCTACTATAGAATTATTTATTTAGAATAACCGATTGATATATATATTACACTACAAAAAAGCAATTTATTATATAAAAGTGATTTGTTTATAGAAAAAATGAAGATAATTTTTAAGTTTGCATATAGTAATGGTCTAAAACGTATAAAAATAGAAAAAATGTATAAAAATAATATGCAAATTGTATAACAACCGGTTGACATATCATAAGAGGAATGATATAGTATAAATACAACAAAGCGCAAGGTTGTGTAGTAAAGTTTTATCGGAAAACGGGATGAATCAATTATTTGTAACAGAATCGGAGGAGATAGGATGAAAATTAAAAAGATTGTAGCAGTTCTAACAGTAACAACGATGACGATGGGTTTGCTTGCAGGATGTGGTGGTAAAAGTAGCGATAGCAGCACAACAGATGATTCAGCGAGTACTTCCACAGAAAGTACAACAAATGAGAATGTGCAAGACGAATCAGATTTATCTGGTACAAAAATTTCATTTTTAAATAGTAAAGGTGAGATACAAGCTGCACTCGAGGACATGGCAGTTGCATTTGAAGATGAAACTGGTATTAATGTAGAAATTATGGCATGTGGAGCAGGTGAATCACCATATACAAAAATTACAAGCGCTTATAATTCTGGTACTGCACCAACGATGGCAATGTTAGATACAACAGATATTGTTGGTTTAGCAAAAGATCATGCGATTGATTTATCGGATGAAAAATGGGTTGGTGAGTGTGAAGACAAGGTGACAAAAATTGATGATAAGGTTTATAGTTTTCCGTTTTGTATAGAAGGAAGAGGTCTTATTTATAATAAAAAAGCAATTGAAGACACACTAGGAACCACGTTTGATCCTTCTAGCATTCAGTCCTTTGATTCGCTAAAGAAGCTTTTAGCAGACTTGAGAACAGCAGGTATGGAAAATCCAGTTGTTGTTTCGAAAGAGGACTGGTCACTTGGAGCACATCAACTTGGATTTATCTATGATACTTATGATGGGACAACAGAGGGAAGTGCTGATGTCATTAATCAGCTAGAGGATGGTTCTCTTAAAGTAGAAGATTATGAAAGGTTCAATCAGTTTGTTGATACAATGGATTTATTGTTGCAATATAATATTAATGGAAAAGATCCTTTGGGAGCCCTATATGAGCAAGATCCAATCTTTTTGGCAGATGGAGATGCCGCTATTTGGGCGAATGGATGCTGGGCTTGGCCAAATATTGAGGAATCAGGTGCGTCTGTAGATGATGAATATGGTTTCTTACCATTTGTTTTAGGTAATGATACCAGTGATTTTGCAAACAATGGCATTCAGGCGTCGGCCTCGAAGCAAGTTATGATTGATTCAACGAAAGCAACGGATAATGAAGTAAAAGCAGCCAAGGAATTTTTGAATTGGCTGGTATATTCCGAGAATGGTCAAAAAATGTTAGTTGAAGATGCAGCAGTTATTCCAGCATGTGGGAATAATACAAATGAAGCGTTGGATCCATTAGGAAAAGACATACAAACAAAGATGGCAGAGGGAAAAACATATTCTTCTTCGTTTATTGCACCATCGGATCACTGGAATGTATTAGGAGCTGTGATGCAAAAATATATTGCCGGACAGTCTAGCAAGGAAGAATTAGCATCTGAGATTGATACGTATTGGACGTCACAGTCAAAATAAAGAGGATAAAATAAAGGATAGGGGGTACTGTAAAATAGAAAGAAGTTTGCATTTTACAGTACCCCATGTTTTTAGAAATATGTAAATCAATAATAAGCTTGTGTTATCGATAAGAAAGGATGGAAGTGTATGGGAACCATGGGAAGAAAGCCAAGAGAAAAACTAAAAAATCTTTTTATTTTTGCTTTGCCAGGTTGTTTTATATTTAGTGCAGTTGTAATAATACCATTTTTTTATGGATTTTATTTGACATTGACGGATTGGAATGGTGTCAGTTCGATGAAAAACATGGTAGGATTTTCAA
Source organism: Velocimicrobium sp. (assembly GCA_041821315.1). GTDB lineage: Bacteria > Bacillota > Clostridia > Lachnospirales > Lachnospiraceae > DIGJ01. Next base: position 121,215 of record JBGUEO010000002.1, read on the forward strand.
ATTATTTCGCTGTTTTTCAAGATGCTAAATTTTGGATATCCATGGTACTTACGTTGAAATATGTTTTGTTTTCGGTGATTCTTGTCAATGTAATTGCATTTTTGTTGGCATATGGACTTACAAATGGGCTTAAGGGTCAGAATTTTTTTCGGACGGGATTTTTTACACCAAATTTAATTGGTGGTGTAGTACTAGGATTTATTTGGCAGTTTGTGTTTTCTAGAGTTTTAGTTAATTTTGGTGAGAATACGGGATGGGGAATTTTTTCTACATCATGGCTTTCTGATCCTGATAAGGCATTTTGGTCATTGGTTATTGTGACCGTGTGGCAATTATCGGGTTATATGATGTTAATTTATATAGCGGGTTTTACCGGATTGTCCACGGATATTTTAGAAGCGGCCAGTATAGATGGCGCAACGGGTTTTCAAAAATTAAAACGTATTATTTTCCCATTAATGATGCCTTCTTTTGTAATTTGTTTATTTTTAACATTATCACGTGCATTTATGGTATATGATGTCAATCTTACATTAACAGGTGGTGAACCATATGGAACTACGCGATTGGTAGCGATGCATGTGTATGAAAAAGCATTTACCTCAAGAAATTATGGGGTGGGTCAGGCAGAAGCTTTGTTTTTGTTTTTAGTTGTGGCATGTATTAGTGGAATTCAGATCTATATTGGAAAGAAAAAGGAGGTAGAGGCATAATGGAACAAACAAAAAAAGTCGGTGGAGTCAAACGTAGGGTATTTGATATGGCGGCATTTGTTGTGGTATTTATCATGTTTTTATTATATATGATTCCCTTTTTTCTTGTTTTTTTGAATTCGTTTAAACAAAAGAGAGATATTATAAAAAACCCATTTTCCTTGGTGACAGATAAAGGATATACGCTGAAAAACTACGTAAAAGCATTTGTTAAAATGGATTTTTTAAAGGCGTTTGGCAACTCACTGTTTATAACAGGATGTAGTACACTATTGGTCATTTTATTGGCATCTATGGCAGCCTATTATTTTACAAGAGCAAAAAACATATTTTCTATGGTTTTCTTTACAATGATGGCAGCATCCATGATTATTCCATTTCAGGCAATTATGATTCCTCTTGTTTCAATTTATGGAGCACGTTTCAACATTCTAAACAGTCGATTAACATTAGTGTTAATGCATACTGGCTTTGCAATGAGTATGTCTGTATTTATTTATCAGGGATTTATCAAAAGTAATATTCCGATAGCCTTAGAAGAAGCAGCATATCTAGATGGCTGCAGTAAAATTCAGACTTTTTTTAAGATTGTATTTCCTTTATTAAAACCAACAACTTCTACGCTTATTATCTTAAATGTGCTTGCTTTTTGGAATGATTATCTGTTACCTTCTCTAGTACTAGGAAGAAAACAATTGTTTACATTACCACTATCAACGTATGCATTTTATGGAACATATTCTTCGGATTATGGCGTAATTATGGCCGCATTGTTATTGACCGTTGCACCTATATTAGTTTTATATTTATTCTTACAAAAACAAATTATTAGTGGCGTTGTAGCAGGGGCAGTAAAATCTTAAACTAGGAGAACGTTATGAAAAAATTAGAAAATAAATGTATGCTAATTACATATGCAGATTCGATGGGGCATAATCTTGGGGATCTAAATTATGTATTGGACAAATATTTTAACAAGGCAATTGGAGGAGTCCATGTGTTACCTTTTTTTCCATCCTCTGGTGATCGTGGTTTTGCACCCATAGATTATCATAAAGTGGATTCAAAGTTAGGAGATTGGGGTGATATAGAGAAAATGGCCAAACATTATTATCTGATGTTTGACTATATGATAAATCATATCTCTGCACAAAGCGAGTATTATCAGGATTTTTTAGAAAAAAAAGAAGCTTCAACTTATAAGGATCTATTTATTCGATATCAAAATTTCTGGGAACAGGGAGAACCAAGTGAGGAAGAAGTAAATGTTATTTACAAAAGAAAGCCAAGGGCACCCTATGTAGAAGCACATTTTAGAGATGGAAGTTCTGAAAAAGTATGGTGCACGTTTGATGAAGAACAGATTGATATCAACTGTAAGACGGAGACGGCAAAAGCATTTATAAAAGATAATTTAGAGACGCTTTGCAAACATGGGGCAGCACTTATTCGATTGGATGCGTTTGCCTATGCAACGAAAGTGGCAGGAACCAGCTGCTTTTTTATAGAGCCGGATGTGTGGAAATTTTTAAAGGAATGTGAAGATAGTATACGTCCGTTTCAAGTGGAACTGCTGCCGGAGATACATGAACATTTTACGATGCAGCAAAAAATAGAAAAAAAAGACTATTATGTATATGATTTTGCTCTTCCGATGTTATTGATCCATGCAATTTATTATGGGAAGACAAAATATTTAAAACACTGGCTTACAATTTGCCCTAGAAAACAGTTTACCACATTGGATACGCATGACGGAATCGGAGTGGTAGATGTAAAAGACCTTTTGCCTGATTTAGAGATTGAACGAACCAAAGAAGATATATATAAATTTGGAGCGAATGTGAAGAAAATATATAGTACAGCTGCTTATAATAATTTGGATATTTATCAGATTAACTGTACCTATTATTCGGCATTAGGAAATGATGATGATTCATATTTACTTGCCAGAGCCGTGCAGTTTTTCGCACCTGGAATTCCTCAAATTTATTATGTTGGATTGTTAGCAGGAAAAAATGATTTGGATTTATTGGAGGCGACCAAGGTTGGACGTAATATTAACAGACATTACTATACACTAGAAGAAGTAGAGAGTGAAGTTGAACGACCAGTGGTAAGGGCGTTATTAAAACTTATGGAGTTTCGTAATACGCATCCAGCATTTTTAGGTGAATTTGATATGAAAGAGTGTAAAGAAAATGAACTTCATATCGTAAGAGAAAATGGAGAACATAGGGCAGAATTGCGAGCAAATTTTACAAGTAAAAAGATGCAAATTACATATTCTATGGATGGAAAAATGAAGACACTAGGAGATGAATATGGAAAAGAAAGTTAGGATTGAAGGGGATTATTTATATCTTCCAATTCAAATTGGAGAAGAAGAGAAATTAATACAAATCAATTGTTTGGATACAAAGAATCATGCAATCAAGGAACTGGAATTTATGATACCAGTTGGAGAAATAAAACAGGGGGTGTATCCCTATGATTATTTTGCCCGTTTTCCGGTAAAGCAATTTACCGATAAAACAATACAATTGAAGGGAGATGTTCCAGAGGCATTTATGGATGAAGTATACAATGCTTCGTTTATTGATTATGAGCCATTGGAACGCCCTTCTATCCATTTCACACCAGAGCGTGGATGGATGAATGATCCCAATGGGTTAGTTTATAAAGATGGTAGTTACCATCTTTATTTTCAGTATAATCCATTTAATACAAGCTGGAATAATATGAGCTGGGGACATGCAACAAGTAGAGATTTATTGCATTGGCGACAAGAAGATAGTGTGCTTTTCCCAGATGAAGACGGTATGATATTTTCAGGGAGTGCCATTAAAAATGAACGAAAATTACTGGATATTAGCAAAGAAGCATTGATTTTTTTCTATACTGCAGCAGGAGGAAGCAATGAGTGGGGGAAAAACAAACTTTTTACTCAAAAAATTGCATATAGTAAGAATAATGGTGAAACGCTTATAAAATTAGAAAAACTGAAAATTGATTCGATAACAAAAGAGAATAGAGACCCAAAAGTATTTTGGCATGAAGAGAGTAAAGCATACATTATGAGTTTATGGTTAGAAAAAAATGAATTTGCTATTCTTCGTTCCACCGATTTGGAGCATTTTGTAATTACCGATCGCTTGATATTCGATGATGCGTGGGAATGCCCTGATTTAATAAGAATTCCTTGTGAAGATGGGAGCAGTCAATGGGTATTTTGGACAGCGGATGGGTTTTATTATTTTGGTTCTTTTGATGGATATCAATTTAAAACTGACAAAGTTCGTCATAAAGCCTATATCAATGGGCTTCCTTATGCTGCACAAACATATGCTGGTATTAAGGACAGGGTAGTTTCTATTTCTTGGATTCGAGCAAACTATGAGGGACAGCTATATACAGGTGCAATGGGTTTGCCAAGAGAATTGTCGATAGTAAAGAAAAAAGGACAACCTTATCTGTTACAAAGACCAGTCAAAGAATTTCAAAAGGGAAAAATTCGTAGAGAATGTAATATTGAAATGGGTGTATACCAAATTGACATAGATGCTGTAATAGAAATTAAAACGATACTTTGTGATAATGCAAAAAAAGTATGCTGGAATATAGGTGGAACAATAGTTTCATATGATTGTTGTGCGGGACGATTCGAAGTGGATAATGAAAGCTATGAAGTAGAAAAAAATTGTAAGAACTTTTCATTTATTATTGATGATACGATATTGGAAGTAACATTAAATCATGGTATAATGATTGGTGTATTTGAATTGGCACAGACAAATCCATATATCAAAGCGAAGGCAGATGATTTTCAAGTATGGGAGGTTTATGCCATTTGATTGTACGGTAATAATTGAAGAAGGAGGACAAAACAGTGGTGACCTTAAAAGATGTAGCGAAAGAAACTGGATTAACAGTAAGTACCGTTTCGCGTGTATTGAATAATCGAGGATATATTAGTGATGAAACAAGAAAAAAAGTGCACGAGACCATGAAAAGACTCAACTATCGTCCCAATGAAGTGGCACGCTCTCTTTCGAAACAAACAACAAATACAATTGGTGTTATTGTCCCTCATATTAGACATCCGTATTTTGCTGAATTAATCAGCAATTTGGAAAATGCCGTATATCATTATAAATATAAAATGATCCTTTTGAATTCACAAGAGAAAAATGAAAAAGAAATTGAATATTTGGAAATGTGTACGAGTAATCGTGTTTCTGGAATTATTCTATGTAGTGGGAATGTTGCGGTTGAGGAATTTCGTGGACTCAATGTTCCACTCATTACAATTGAGCGATATTTGGAAAATGGAACTGCTGCGATTGAATGCGATAATCTACAAGGTGGACGACTTGCTGCAAAGCATTTAATTGGGTTAGGTTGTCAACACTTAATACATTTAAGTGGCGTTCATGAAACGGCTATGCCAGCAGATCAAAGAGCAGTTGGTTTTCGTGAAGCTTGTAAGGCAGGCAATCTGGATTATAAAGAAATTGGAACAAGTGCCCTTCAATATAATACGTTAGAATATCATGATTTTATTGAGAGATTGTTGCGCGAAAATCCCTTGACAGATGGAATTTTTGCAAGTAGTGATTTGATTGCTGCTCAGTTAATTCAGGTTTGTTACAAAATGGGAATACAAATTCCGTTACAGATGAAAATAGTAGGATTCGATGATGTAAATATTGCTTCACTTACAACACCGCAAATTACAACGATACATCAACCAATTAAGGAAATGGCAAACTTATCGATTGAACTTTTGATTCGTGCGAGTCAAAGCGAAATGGTACCGAATCGAACGATACTTCCAGTTACCTTGGTAGAGAGAGAATCAACGGTGGAAGAGAGAAAGGAGTAGATAAAATGGAAAAAAAATATGATGTGGTTGCATTGGGAGAGCTATTAATTGATTTTACCGACAATGGGAAAAGTACACAGGGAAATACATTGTTTGAGGCAAATCCGGGTGGGGCACCGTGTAATGTATTGGCTATGTTGAATCGTTATGGTCATAAGACTGCTTTTATTGGTAAAGTTGGAAATGATATATTTGGAATACAACTGAAAAAAACGTTGGAAGAGGTATCAATTGATACCACGAATTTGTTGCTTGATAGTGAAATACGAACGACGCTTGCTTTCGTTGAGACCTTGCAAGATGGAGATAGAAATTTTTCCTTTTATCGCAATCCTGGAGCAGATATGATGCTTTTGGAGAGTGAGCTTAAGGAAGAGATCTTATTGGATACTAAAATTTTTCATTTTGGATCGCTTTCCATGACACATGAAAAAGTGCGAAAGGCAACGAAGCGAGCAATTGATCTTGCAAAGGAGGGTGGGGCGCTGATATCCTTTGATCCAAACCTTAGAGAGCCTTTGTGGGAAACACTTGATGAAGCCTGGAATCAAGTACGCTACGGATTAAGTAAATGTGATATTTTGAAAATCTCGGATAATGAAATACAGTGGTTTACGAAAGAAGTCGATTATACCAAGGGGATAAAAAAAATCCAAACAGAATTTAAGATTCCGCTTATTCTTCTTTCGATGGGAAAGGAGGGAAGTCGGGCATATTATAAAGATAGCATTGTAGAGGTACCAGCCTTCTTGCAGGAGCATACCATTGAGACAACGGGAGCGGGAGATACTTTTGGAGGAACTTGTCTTCACTATATACTAAAGCATGGGTTGTTGAATTTGTCAAATGTACAACTCAAAGAAATGTTGGTTTATGCAAATGCAGCAGCATCCATCGTTACAACAAAAAAAGGAGCACTTCGTATGATGCCTGAGGTTGACGAAATAGAGGAACTAATCGCAAAGTATCAGTGACAAAATAATCCGATATTTAATTTTTCATGGATTCTTTCATAAGATACATTTTTTTATCTGCACTCGCTATTGCATCATAAAAATCTTTGGTTGTATATGGTACAAAAAATTCATAACCATAGGAAACGCTAAAAGAATATTCAGATATAGTTTGTGTTTCAACCGTTTTTGATAAAAGTCGAAGGAAATCTTTTACTTCATGGGGTAAAACATTGGTGCTGATATATGCAAACTCATCACCGCCGATGCGGTACAAATCTCCACTAGGCTCCAATTGTTCTTTGGCACAGATAGCAAACGCTTGGATGACAGTATCCCCTGCAAGATGACCAAACGTATCATTGATATGCTTTAAGTTGTTAAGGTCAAATATGATAATACAGTGTTCGTTTGGAATATCAGCGGGAATGTATCGTTCAATTCGATTGTTATAAGCAGTCCGGTTATAGACATTGGTAGACATGTCAGTAAAAGCAAGGTTATAATAGTATTGTGTTTCTTCCAGTTGTTTAATTTTTCCAAATGTAGAATGAATGTATTGTATCCCAAGGACAAGGAAAAACAATAAAATGCCAAAATAAAGAAAAATATTGGTGTTATGATGCGTTTTGTAATAAAAATAGAGTTCTAGTAATCCCGATATAGCAAGGAGTAAAAAAGCCAAAAGATAAAAACCAATTTGCTTTTTTTGCTCTTTGTTTTTTTTGTATTGTCGGAATAGGAAAAATGGAGTATATAGACACGCAAAAATTAGAATATAGTGTGTAGTGAAAAGTGTTTGTTTTAAATCTAAAATCCCAGTAAATTGTAATATAAGAGTAAGGATTGCATTTAGGCATGCCGCATAAAAACCAATGGTTAATACTAGATTTGTTTTATTTTCTATTAGTTCTTTTAATAACAAAAAACAGGGAATAGGTAGTAGTATTAAGGCAAGATAAGTTGGTAGTATCTGCCAAATTGGATTTTGGATAAAAAACTGTAACAATCGACTTTCTTGTAACAACCAGCTTGCAATTAAGATAGCAATCATAGAAAGATATAGTAAAACATGATTGGAGGATGCTCGCTTAAGAAAAAGGAAATAGATTACCCAAAATACAAACCCAACAATTAAAATTGCAATCGAAAGAATAAATTTTAAACCATATTCAGCAATCAGAGTATGGTAAATTTCTGCTTCTGTACCAAAATATATGGTTTTATAACTACTTTTGGTAATGTTTTCGTATCTTTTTTCCATCAAAATACCAATTTGTTTGCCAGCTGAATCTCTTGGCAATTTTATCATATGATAAAAATAACCAGAGTTTTTTATAAATGTAGGATAGTGATTGGCTGTATGTTGGTAAATAATAGCATCATTTAATGTAACTGTAAAATTTTTATTACTGCTGAATACACAAAGATAGGTTCCATTTCCTGAATTTTGTGGGAGAATATGATAAATAGAACTGACACCATTTTGCATGGTTACATAAGCTGGAAGATTAACAAACTGTTGGTTGTTCGCTTCATCATAATAAAACCATCCATCATTCAGCGTTTCAGCCGTTTCACGTGGAAAGCCAATTGCTTCTGCATTAGGGTAGACAAGTAATAGTATGCACACTATGGTAGCTATCACTGTAAAAATGCTAATAAATATGGAATATTCTATATTTTGTCTTAAAAATTTCATCCTATTATATTCTCCAGTATTTTCAAATAAAAAACTATATTATAAAGTATAGCATACTCATTTTCTTACTGCAATTAATAGTGCAAGTAACAAAAGAGTTCGAAGTAGAAATTCATCTTAAAAATCCTGATACATAAATTCTGTGATAACAGATGCTTGAATGAATAGATTGCCGGTTTCAATTGGTGTAAATGCAGCACCCTCTTTCATATTGTAAGCTCTGGAAGGAGAAACAGAAGTACTCGTTTCATTGATCTGTTTTGGAATAGGATTTAGTGTGATATTTAATTTTTCAGTAATGGATTTTGCTTTTTCATATGCATTCATGATAGCTAAGTTAAGTGCTTCTAAATAATAGTGGCTGGAATCCGATACTTCAAAATGCAGGGAATCCACTGTGTTAGCACCATAATAAAGTGATGTATCAATTAATTCACCAACAAGTTCCATATTGTTTGATCTAATTTCTAATATATTGCGAATCATATAACCTTTATCGAGGCGATTGCCATTTTCGTATTCATAGTTTTTATTGATCGTATATTCATAGGTTTGTATGTCCGTAACGCCAAGCCGTTCTAGAGCCTTCAATATTGCTTGACTAAGCCTTGCGTTCTCTGCTTGCTTTAGTGTTAAATTTTCTCCTGTAGTTACAACACCTAAACGAAGAATGGCAAGGTCAGGAGCGGCAGTTACCTGACCGCTTCCATTTAATATCATGGAGTTAGGTTCCCTTATTTTTTTAATAGATGAGTCTGACATATAATAGAGTACTCCTATTGTTTGCTTTTGTTTATTATATGATTGATCAGAAGAAATAATTATAAGGTATCTGTGTTTTATCTGAAATTAAATGGTTAGTGAAAATTGTATAAAAGAGGTACGATTTTTTAGGATTCAAACCAATTTTTTTGAAATGTCAACAAAATTGGTTTGAATTGTCAAGAAAATAGGATTGACAGTTTTTTTTGGTTCTAATATAATGTATAAAATAATATTCATTGCTGGTTAAAAAAATGCAATCTTATAAAAGGAAAAAAATGTAAGGAAATATAGGAAAAACGTACTATATAAGGGATTGCGCGTTTCGTATATAATAAAATTGATTGAAAAGTAAATAACAAATATGGAAATAGATATGTCAATATTTGACATTATTTGCTAAAATACTGCCTGTCAATAGGGGATTGACGAAAAAATATACAATAAAAATTGAATAAAAAACCGGCAAAATTGTTGAAAAACAGTGACGCAAAACTATAGGGCCTTCTGCATAGTATGAGATGGCAGCCAGCTGCAAAAGATGAGAATAAGAAGTCAACTCTGATGTAGCAAGAATGCGTCAAGGTTGATTTTTTTCTTTGCAAAAATTGCGTTTTGTACGGTAGTATGTGAAAGGAAAAATGTAGAAACATAAGAACGAGGATTGTAAATATTAGGATAGAGAAGTATTAGTGGGGGATTAAACGATATGAGTGTAAATATTACCGATCAAGTGAAAAAAGTAAAGAAGGATGAGATATCGATTCTTTTTGATTGCATTGAATTAGAAATTATTGGTGCGTCCAGATGGCGAGGCATCGATTATCGTTCTTTAAATGATTTTACATTATCTAATTTTCAGTTCATTTTTATTGTACAAGGCCGTGCTAGAATTCAAGTTGTAAAGGAGAAAGAATCATTTATACAAATGGAAGATAAGCTTTATCTGTTTGAACCGTTTACAAGGTATTGTTTGGAATCTGTGGGAGTGGAACCACTTGTTTTTTATTATTTAGCGTTTGATATGAGACCATATTCGAAACGAAGTAGTTTTACGAATATCATTCAAAATGCAAGCCAAGAGCTTCGTGCCAAAAATTCGTTTAAAATAGCACTTGGACAAATCATTGACGAAATCGAACACTATGAAAATCAGATTGGCTATTATAAAGCGTTGGAATTTTCTTTATGGGAATTAATTCTTTTGATGGCACGAAATCGGATGAAGGAAAAGAAAGAAAAAATAAAGCCAAAATGTACGCGTGCTGAAAATTTGGTAAACTTATCGATTTGTTATTTGGAAACACATTTAAAAGAGCCAATATCGATTGAAAAAATAGCAAAGGAGAACTACATTGGAACCAACACATTATATAAGGCATTTAAAGAAGTTGCAAGTGTAGGACCGAGCCAATTCTTGTCTCAATATAAGCTCCGATTGGTATCGAAATGCTTAAATGAAACAAATCTTTCTCTGGAAGAAATAGCAAATCGTTATGGATATTCTTCGGCATCACATTTAAGTAAGAATTATAAAAAGCTTTATGGTATGTCGCCAAGAAAGTGGTAAATAATAGGAGGGTAATATGTTAAGCAAAAAGATACGAATATTGGCAGCAAGGGGCAATAAAAAAGCAATTGGCATGGTACTTGATACTTACGAAGAAATACTGAAAAATAAGGCAACCAAAGAAGGGGAAATGGATCAGGATTTATATGAAGAACTGGTTTTAAACTTAATTATTCACCTTCCACAGGTAGATATTTAGTAACGACAAATTGAAGGGAGTAGTTTGATGGAAGTATGTACAGAAAGAAAGCAAAAAAGGATTAATACTTATGTAATTCAATGTGAAAAATGTGTATCAAAATGTTATTCAGATCCTAATTTTTCCTATCAGATGTTAGCGGAAGAAGTAGGAATTACACCATATTATTTAGGAACTATTTTTAAACTTGAAAAAGGCGAATCAATAAGGGAGTATGTTAATACAATTCGATTAGAACACGCTTGTGAGCTTTTGGAAGAGACGAATCATACCATTAAATTTATTGCAGAAGAGGTCGGATTTATTAGTTGTAACCATTTTTTTATGTCATTTAAGAGAAAATATGGAATGACACCTAAGAACTATCGTATGCTCTAAATATAGCAGGTAGATTTTAAATAAAATTCAATAAAGATTGTTTATAATAATGAGAATGGTTTATAATAAACATGAAAGTATTTCATGTGAAAATATGATAAATGGATGATTTTTATTTAAAAGGAGACGTAAAATGAATGCTATTGTAAAGGATGATGTTTGTATTGGATGTGGTATGTGTGCAGATATAGAGCCTGCTGTATTTCGAATGAATGAGGATGGATTGGCAGAAGCATATGCAGCAGGAACGGATAAGACAAGTGATAAAATCGGACAGGCAATTGAAGCTTGTCCTGTAGATGCAATTGAAGAAGCGTAATCATCGTATAATGATTACAGACAATGATAGTAAGGACATTTTTCAAAAAAAGATGTCCTTACTTTTTTGTATGAAAAGCAGTAATACAAACTTCAACTTCTTCTCGTTCATCATAAAATAGAAAAAAGGGAAGTTAAAAATGAACGAGCATTATCCATTTGTAAATACTCCACTACCTTATGCTTATGATGCAATGGAACCCTATATTGATAGAAAAACAATGGAACTTCACCATGATAAACATCTTCAAGCATATATTGATCATTTGAATCTTATTTTAAAAGAATATAGAGGCTTACAAAAGCTTTCGCTAGAAAAATTGATTGTGAATGCACCATGTTATCCGCGTCAAATACAGTCTTCTATTCTAAACAATGCAGGAGGGGTATATAACCATCGATTTTTTTTCTCAAATTTAGTTAATACAGGGGAAATAAAACCAGTTGGTGAACTTTCTGCACAAATTGATGCTACGTTTGACAACTATTTTAAATTTCGAGAAAAATTTGTAAATGCAGCACTTTCTGTTTTTGGTTCCGGCTATGCATGGCTCGTAGCGGATCAGAAAAAAAGACTTTATATTATTACAACACCCAATCAAAATACGCCATTATTACAAAATCTTTGCCCGATTTTATGTATTGATGTATGGGAACATGCGTATTACTTAAAATATTATAATGTAAGAGCAAGTTATATTAATGCATGGTTTCATGTTATCAATTGGAAGCAAGCTAATATTAATTATATGCAATTCATATAGTATAAGGGGTATAGAACTACTAAAAGCATCCAAGACAATGAATTTATCTGGGGTTTATTGTTTTATGGATGCTTTTTATGTATAATAGAACAAATAGTAGTAAGTTAATTAAAGGAGAATAATGGAAAAAAATATTCAAAAAACAACCTTTCATCAATATGAATTGTCACATGAAATCATAGAGGCACTTTCTTTACTTGGATATATAGAACCAACACAGATTCAAAAAATGACAATTCCATTGATTTTAAGCAATAAAGATGTCGTGGGGAAATCGCAAACTGGAACTGGAAAAACAGCTGCCTTTGGTATTCCGTTATGTAGTCAGATAAAATGGGAAGAAAATCTTCCGCAAGTATTAATATTGGAACCAACCAGAGAGTTAGCCGTTCAAGTAAAGGAAGAACTGTTTCAGATTGGAAGGAAAAAGCGAATTAAGATACCCGTGATATTTGGTGGTATGCCGATTGATAAAGAAATCATATCATTAAAACAAAAAGCACATATGGTAGTAGGGACGCCAGGAAGAGTAATGGACCATATTAAAAGAGGTAGCTTGATTCTTGACAAAATCCAATATCTTGTGATTGATGAAGCAGACCTTATGTTGGATATGGGATTTTTAGAGGAAGTAGAGAAAATTATTGAAGAAGCCAGCAAGAACAAAAAAATTGGTATGGCTCTCTTTTCAGCAACACTTGGAGAGGAACTATCAACGCTTGTTTCAAACTATATGGAGGATGCAAACTATGTAGAGGTTGTATCTGAGTCGGAAACGGTAAAGAGCATTGAACAGCTGGCATATCAGGTAGAGAATGATGATAAATTCAACCTCCTTTTGAAACTTATGTATCAGGAAAATCCAGAAGAATGTATGATATTTTGTGACACGAGAGAAATGGTAAATGCCTTATATCAACAATTAAAACGAAAAAAAATAAGGTGTGGGATGTTGCATGGTGGAATGGAACAGCGGGAGCGGTTGTATGCAATTAATGATTTTAGAAAAGGAAAATTTCATCTCTTTATTACGACGGATGTTGCCGCAAGAGGAATTGATTTTCCTAATATTACGCACGTGATTAATTATGATTTGCCAACCAACAAGGAAAATTATGTACACAGAGTTGGGCGAACGGGACGAAATGGGAAAAGTGGAAAAGCGATTAGTTTTATGCAATCTTCGGAAAAAAAGATGAAGGAGACGATTGAACAATATGCTAGGATAAGCATTTCGTTTTGCGTTATTCCTTATAGTGAAGAGGGAGAAAATAAAAAACAGTTTTTAAATCGTCAAAAGGAAAAAGTAAAAATCAGAGAGGGAAAAGAGGCAGTATTTCGTGATACAATCATGAAACTTACCATTGGCGGAGGGAAAAAATCAAAAATTCGAGCCAGCGATATTGTAGGAACAATTTGTAGTATTGAGGGTCTTGCTTCTGAAGATATTGGCATTATTGATGTGAGAGACAGCATTACGTATGTAGAAATATTCAATGGCAAGGGAGATATGGTATTTGATGCATTACAGACAAAAACGGTTAAGGGAAAAGTTCGTAAGATAAAAAAGACTAGTTAGATATGAGTATCTTATAGGGACAGAACGGAGTGAAAAAGGGACATGTTAAGTGAGTATGATTTCGTTTTTACGAACGGAGATAATACAGATTTTGAAATGCTTTGTCATATGTTGGATGAGAATTTGGATGAACTGGTGGGAAAACAATTTCAGAGGGAAATATATAAAAAATATAATAGAAGAGATAGTATTCATGATGTAATTTTGATATATCACAAGAACGTGGCGATTGCATGTGGAGCCTTTAAAAAGTTTGATGAAAAACAAGCAGAATTAAAACGAGTTTTTTTGAAACAAGAATTTCGTGGTAAAGGATTAGCCACTTTATTGATTAGCCAATTAGAACAAGCTGCAAGAGAAAAAGGATTTGATACTATGATTTTGGAAACAGGAGAGCCGCTTGTTGCTGCTACGAAGCGATATGAAAAATTAGGCTACCATCGCATATCAAATTATGGACAATACGTTGATATGCCAAATTCTATATGTATGAGTAAATTATTGAAAGAACAGTGAGGGAGTAACTGACGATGAATGCAAATTTAATTTATTTTAGTGCAACTGATAATACAAAGATAATTATAAAGGAAATTGCAGCACAACTAAGTGAGCAACAAAGAGAATTTAATATAACATTGCCAGAGGGTCGCAAGCAGGATTTTTCGTTTGGAGCGGATGATGTAATCTTAGTTGGAGTTCCTGTTTATAGTGGTCGTGTACCTAAATTTTTATTACCAACATTACATAATATATCAGGCAATGGAGCAATGGCTGTATGCATCGTTACCTATGGAAACCGTGAATATGAAGACGCTCTATTGGAGCTAAAAGACATTTGTGAAGAAGCTGGGTGTCGGGTAATTGCTGCGGGAGCCTTCTTAGGAGAACATTCCTATACAGATTTTTTGGCAAAAATGCGACCCGATAAAGCAGATATTCAAATTGCAAGAGATTTTGGGACACAGATAAAAGGAAAATTAGAAGCAGATATATTGGATTCATTGCAGGTTCATGGTAATTTTCCATATGTGGAAAAACCAAAGGCAACCAATCAATTTGCACCTATTACAAGCGAAACCTGTATATCTTGTGGACTCTGTGAACAGAATTGTCCGATGGGGGCGGTTCATAAAGAGGATTTCAAAGAAGTCGATGCGAGTCGATGCATTCATTGTTGTTGTGTGAAAAAATGTCCGGTACATGCAAAAACATTTCCACAGGATGAATTTTTAGCGATTAAAAATTGGTTAGAAACAAATTTTTCTAAGCAAAAGGAAATGCCAGAACTGTTTTTATAGAGAAAATGAGAGTATGCGATTGAAGGCAAACGAATGGAAGGAGCGAAATGACATTACAACAATTAAAATATGCAATAACCATTGCCGATAAAAGTTCAATGAATAAGGCAGCACAAGAGTTGTTTTTGTCACAGCCAAGTTTATCTACAGCCATTAAGGAGTTAGAGACAGAAATCGGGATTGAATTGTTTTATCGAACGAATCGTGGAATTACTGTAACACCAGAAGGCGTTGAATTTTTAGGTTATGCAAGGCAAGTGGTTGAGCAGTATCAGTTGATTGAACATCGCTTTGTGGATAAAACGAATGTCAAAAAGAAGTTTAGCGTATCCACGCAACACTATACGTTTGCAGTGAAGGCATTTGTAGAAATGGTGAAACAATTTGGAATGGATGAATATGAATTTGCGGTACATGAAACAAAGACATATGAAGTAATTGAGGATGTGAAAAATTTTAAAAGTGAGCTTGGTATTTTGTATTTAAGTAATTTTAATGAAAAAGTGCTGACTAAAATTTTAAAGGAAAATGGTCTGGAATTTCAAAAATTGTTTGAATGTAGAACATTTGTCTACCTTTGGGCAGAACATCCACTTGCTCATTATAAGATGATAACGATGGAGGACTTAGAACCTTATCCATGCTTGTCTTTTGAACAAGGAATGAATAATTCCTTTTACTTTGCAGAGGAAGTATTAAGTACGTATGAATATAAGCGCATAATCAAGGCCAATGACCGCGCTACCGTGCTTAATTTAATGATTGGATTGGGTGGGTATACGCTGTGTTCAGGTATTATATGTGAAGAGTTGAATGGAACAAAATATAAGGCAGTTCCACTTAATAGCAATGAGATGATGCGAATTGGTTATATTTCTAGAAAAGGGGTGCCAATCAGCACTTTAGGAAAAAAATATCTGGAAGAAATACAAAAATATATGGAAAATATAGTATAATAAAAAATATCATTGACAAGATATCGTAAGTTTAATATAATCATAGCAGAAATAAGAGCAAAAGCGTCATAGATTTTGCAGGAATTTTTTAAAACATAGGTAACGAAAGTTGCCCTATTGATTGAGTGAGAGACTCAAATTTTATAAGTTGATGTTAACTAGGTTAACGTTGAGTTGGTGACTATACAACCGTGTGTCTGATCGGCACATCACACTTGTGAAACAATCAATAAGAGTAGTAAAAGTAAATTCTTGCTATATAGACTCTATCATGCTATATTGGATAAATAAAATGCGAATGTAAGTTCAAATATAAATAATACAATTAGTGAAGAATTCAAGTGTAATGATCCGAGTATGTGGTGCACTTGAATCTTTTTTTTTGTTATATAGGAAAACTTTTGAACTTACCTATTTAATAAAATGGTACTTCGTGCTAAAATGCAATAAATGTAAATGGAGGAAATGCTGCGAAATGAGTGATAAATTAACGCTTTATGGATTTAATAACCTGACAAAATCATTGAGTTTCAATATTTATGACGTTTGTTATGCAAAGACTCAACGGGAGCAACAAGATTATATTTCCTATATTGATGAACAGTATAATTCGAATCGTTTGGTTAACATTCTTTGCAATGTAACAGAAATGATTGGAGCACATGTTTTGAGTGTTTCAAAGCAAGATTATGAGCCTCAGGGAGCCAGTGTAACAATTTTACTAGCAGAAGAACAAATGTTAGAAGCTAGAAGTGGTGAAATGAGACGAGAGATTATTACGAGGGGAGAAACTACGGTGGCACATCTTGATAAAAGTCATGTAACGGTACATACTTATCCGGAATATCATCCAGAGACGAGTATTGCAACGTTTCGTGTAGATATTGATGTAGCGACTTGTGGAGAAATTACGCCACTTTCTACCTTGGATTATTTAATAGGGAGTTTTGACTCAGATATTATCACGATGGATTATCGTGTGCGAGGGTTTACGAGACAAATGGATGGACGAAAGCTGTTTATGGATCATAAGATTGCATCAATTCAAGATTATATTGCCGATGAAACATTAAAAAAATATGATGCAATTGATGTCAATATGTATCAATCCAATCTATTTCATACAAAAATGTTAATCAAAGAAATCGACTTGCAGAACTATTTATTTAAAACAGATGTATATGAACTTCCGCCAAAGGCAAGATTGGAAATAACGAAAAATCTTCGGCAAGAGATGATAGAAATCTTTAGTGGAAGCAATATTTTTTAAAGAATTGGAGGAGGATAATGCAATTAAATCAAGACAGAATCCCAATTTATGAGGCGTTGAATCAATTTAAAAAAGAACGGGTTGTTCCATTTGATGTACCGGGTCATAAACGTGGAAAAGGAAACTTAGAACTGACGGATTTTTTAGGTGAAAAGTGTATGTCGGTGGATGTAAATTCGATGAAACCACTCGATAATTTATGTCATCCCGTATCCGTAATTCGAGATGCTGAAGAATTGGCTGCAGATGCGTTTTGTGCGGCACATGCATTTTTTATGGTTGGAGGAACAACAAGTGCCGTTCAGGCTATGATATTATCTACCTGTAAGGCAGGGGATAAAATTATTATGCCAAGAAATGTGCATCGTAGTGCGATTAATGCCTTGATTTTAAGCGGAGCTACTCCTATTTATGTAAATCCAGATGTGGATAAACGACTTGGAATTGCACTTGGTATGTCTTTGCGAGATTTAGAGGACGTTATTTTGAAAAATCCAGACGCAAAGGCAGTGCTTGTCAATAATCCAACATACTATGGAATTTGCTCGAATATAAGGGCAATCACTCAGCTTGCTCATCGTCATGGAATAAAGGTGCTAGCGGATGAAGCACATGGTACACATTTTTATTTTGACAAAAACCTCCCTTTGGCAGCAATGGAGGCGGGAGCAGATATGGCATCTGTTAGCATGCATAAGTCTGGAGGCAGTCTGACACAAAGCTCCTTTTTACTAGTAGGATCGAATATAAATGCAGATTATGTCAGACAAATTATTAATTTAACACAAACAACAAGTGGAAGTTACTTGTTACTTTCGAGTCTTGATATTTCAAGAAAAAATCTTGCGCTTCATGGGGAGAAAATTTTTGAACGAGTACGTGGACTTGCAAAATATGCGCGAGCTGAGATTAATCAAATTGGCGACTATTATGCATATTGCAGAGAGCTTGTCAACAAAGATTCAATTTATGATTTTGACGTGACAAAGCTTTCTATCCATACGTTGGATGTTGGACTTGCAGGAATCGAGGTTTATGATTTGTTGCGGGATGAGTATGGTATTCAAATAGAGTTTGGTGATATTGGAAATATATTGGCGTATATATCGGTTGGTGACAGGGAACGAGAGATTGAGCGATTGGTGAGTGCATTAGCTGAAATTCGACGGCGATTTAAGAAGGAACGAACAGGAATGCTAGATCACGAATATATTAACCCACAAGTGGTTGAGACACCACAGCAGGCATTTTATGGTGAGAAAATAGCACTTCCAATTATGGAGAGTGCAGGTAGAGTTTGCAGTGAATTTATTATGTGTTATCCACCTGGTATTCCAATATTGGCGCCCGGTGAAAAAATCACAAAAGAAATTTTAGAATATATTCAATATGCAAGAACAAAGGGATGTTTTATGACAGGACCTGAAGATATGGAGATTGAACATTTAAATGTGTTACGATAGGATAGTAGGAAGGAGCTTACAATGGAATTATGGTTTACCGAACAGCATACACCCGAGGTTAATTTTTCTATCAAAGTAAATCGACAACTATTTACCGCACAAAGTGATTATCAAAGAATTGATGTCTTTGATTCAAAAGAATTTGGGCGCTTTCTGACACTGGATGGTTTTATGATGTTAACGGAGAAAGATGAGTTTATTTATCACGAAATGATCGTGCATGTTCCGATGGCGGTTCATCCGAATGTAAAACGTGTACTCGTAATTGGAGCAGGAGATGGAGGCGTCATACGGGAATTGACACGTTATACTAGTATTGATCACATTGATATGGTAGAAATTGATGAATTGGTGGTTGAAGTGTGCAAAAAATATTTACCGCTTACCGCATGTAGTTTGGATGATCCAAGGGTGGATATAATGTATCAAGATGGACTTAAATATGTTCGTTCCAAAGAAAATGAATATGACTTAATTATCGTAGATTCCACAGACCCCTTTGGACCAGGTGAGGGACTTTTTACAAAAGAATTTTATGGAAACTGTTATAAGGCACTGAGGGAAGATGGAATTATTGTAAACCAACATGAGAGTCCATTTTATAATGAAGATGCACTTGCTATGCAACGAGCCCATAAGCGTATTGTTGAAAGTTTTACCATTAGTAAAGTCTATCAAGCGCATATTCCAACGTATCCTTCGGGACATTGGTTATTTGGATTTTCCTCGAAAAAATATCATCCAACCAAGGATTTTAATGCAGCAAAATGGAATACGTTAGGATTACAAACAAAATATTATAATACAAGGCTTCATGAGGGAGCGTTTGCATTACCAAATTATGTGGAGGAATTATTACGTGATGTGGAATAAAAATATTGAGACTTTTATTGGATGTGAGGCATCGTTTGAGGAGGCACAAACTGTTATTTTTGGAGCTCCGTTTGATTCAACCACATCGTATCGGCCGGGAACTCGTTTTGCAAGTCGCACGATGCGCGCAGAATCCTATGGGCTGGAAACATATAGTCCATATCAAGATCGGGACATGGAGGAATTGCAGGTGTTCGATGGCGGTGATTTGGAGCTGCCATTTGGAAATACTAGAAGGACGCTCAATCAAATTAGGGATACATCACTTGTGATTTTAGAGGCTGGAAAGTTACCATGTATGATTGGGGGGGAACACCTTGTTACTTTAGGGTGTATGGAAGCTGTGTATTCGAAGTATTCGGATTTGCGGATTATTCATTTTGATGCACATACCGATCTTAGAGAGGATTACCTAGAGGAAAAATTATCACATGCAACCGTAATCCGACGTGTTTGGGATATGGTAGGCGATGGGAAAATCCATCAGTTTGGAATACGAAGTGGAGAACGTGAGGAATTTTACTGGGCAAGAAGTCATACGAATTTGCATAAATTTAATTTTGAAGGGTTGGAAGAGGCAATTATAGAGTGTCAGGGACATCCAGTATATTTTACCATTGATTTGGATGTATTAGACCCGTCTGTATTTCCAGGAACTGGAACACCAGAGGCGGGTGGAGTGACCTTTTTGCAACTACTCGATGCTATAAAAAAGGTATCAAAGTTGGATATCGTAGCAATGGATATCAATGAATTATCTCCAGGATATGATACATCTGGAGCATCAACAGCAGTTGCGTGTAAGATACTCCGAGAATTGTTGTTAGCAGTGTGTAAGTAAAAAAATGTGATGGATTAAAATAAATATAATAGGAGGAACAAAGATGGGAAAAGCGTTAATTATCGGTTGTGGTGGAGTAGCGGGCGTCGCTATTCAAAAATGTTGTCAAAATAGCGATGTGTTTGAAGAAATCATGATTGCAAGCAGAACCAAACGTAAATGTGATAACTTAAAAGAGGAGCTAAAAGGCAAGACAAAGACGATAATTCATACAGCACAAGTAGATGCGGATAAAGTGGAGGAGTTGATTGAGTTAATTCATTCATTTCAACCAGATGTTGTACTTAATTTAGCACTTCCCTATCAGGATTTGAGCATAATGGATGCATGTCTTGCTACGAAAACAAATTATGTGGATACAGCAAACTATGAACCGCTAGATACTGCGAAGTTTGAATATAAGTGGCAGTGGGATTATAAGGAACGCTTTCGTGAGGCAGGAATAACCGCTTTATTAGGGAGCGGATTTGATCCAGGTGTGACTGGAGTATTTAGTGCATATGCTTTAAAACACGAATTTGATGAAATTAATTATATTGATATACTAGACTGTAATGGTGGTGACCATGGCTATCCATTCGCAACGAATTTTAATCCTGAAATTAACATTCGTGAAGTATCTGCAAATGGGAGTTATTGGGAAGAAGGTAAGTGGATTGAGACAAAACCTATGGAAATAAAGCGGCAGTATGATTTTGAAGAGGTTGGGACAAAGGATATGTACTTATTGCATCATGAAGAATTGGAGTCACTTGGCATTAACATTCCAGGAATTCGTCGAATTCGATTCTTTATGACGTTTGGACAAAGTTATCTTACCCATCTAAAATGTTTGGAAAATGTGGGAATGACATCCATAGAACCAATTGAGTTTGAAGGAAAGCAAATCGTCCCATTACAGTTTTTAAAAGCCGTATTGCCTGACCCTGCAAGCTTAGGACCGCGTACAGTTGGAAAGACAAATATTGGTTGTATCTTCCAGGGAAAGAAAGAAGGAAAAGATAAAACCTATTATTTATATAATATCTGTGACCATCAAGCCTGTTACAAGGAAGTTGGTTCACAGGCAATCAGTTACACGACAGGAGTGCCTGCCATGATTGGTGCGATGTTGATAATGAATGGTACATGGAATGATGCCGGAGTATTTAATATAGAAGAATTTGATCCAGACCCATTTATGGAGGCTTTAAATAAATGGGGACTTCCTTGGAGAGAAGACTTTAATCCTACACTTGTAGACTAGGAGGACTTGGAATGGATTATAGTACCATAAAAACACCTGCTTTTGTGGTCGAAGAAGCGTTGCTTATTAAAAATTTGGAACGATTGGCATGGACTAGAAAAGAAACAGGATGTCATATTTTACTTGCTCAGAAATGCTTTTCCATGTATGCGGCCTATCCATTAATTGGAACGTATCTGGATGGTACAACTGCTAGTGGACTTTATGAAGCAAAGTTAGGATATGAGTATATGGGAAAAGAAAATCATATCTATGCGGCGGCATACCGAGAAGATGAAATGGATGAAATTCTCTCAGTATGTGATCATATTGTATTTAACTCTCATGCACAGTGGAATCGATATAAAAAGAAGGCGATTGCAGCAAAAGTGCAGTGTGGACTTCGGATTAATCCAGAATTTTCTACGCAAGAAGGACATGCCATATATGAT
This sequence comes from Velocimicrobium sp., assembly GCA_041821315.1. GTDB lineage: Bacteria > Bacillota > Clostridia > Lachnospirales > Lachnospiraceae > DIGJ01. The sequence continues at coordinate 143,416 of JBGUEO010000002.1, forward strand.
CCGTGTGCACCTTATTCCAGAATGGGTATTACGAGAGAAAACTTTTTGGAAGAAGAATTAGAGGGTATCTCAGGACTTCATTTTCATACGCTATGTGAACAAAATTCGGAGGATCTGAAAACTACGTTAAATGCGGTAGAAGAAAAATTTGGATCTGTTTTATCGCAAATGAAGTGGATCAATTTTGGCGGAGGACAGCATATCACAAAAGATGATTATGATATGGATACCTTGATTACTTGTATCAAACACATGCAAACGACGTATGGACTTACCGTATACTTAGAACCAGGAGAAGCGGTTGCATTAAATGCGGGATTTTTAGTGTCTTCCGTTCTAGATGTGGTTCAAAATGGTAAAAAAATAGCAATCCTTGATGCTTCAGCTGCCTGTCACATGCCAGATGTATTAGAAATGCCATATACACCAGCGGTAATTGGGGCAAAAATTGTAACAGGAGAGGATGTGTCAATCAATCGAAAATTGGAATATAGATTGGCAGGACCTACCTGTCTTGCAGGCGATGTAATCGGAGATTATGACTTTGAAAAGCCTCTTCAAATAGGAGATCGCGTTGTCTTTTGTGATATGGCAATTTATTCGATGGTTAAAACGAATACATTTAATGGTATGAAGCTTCCGGATATTGTCTATAAGAAGGGAACTAGTATTGAGATACTTAAAAACTTTGGATATGAAGATTTTAAATCCAGATTATAAGTAATTATAATCTGGATTCCATTATTTTAGGGGAGAAGATTGGATGATACTTGTTACTACCCGAATGAAGATGTTTATATGGTTGCAAATGCACATATAAATAGAGAGATATGTTTTAATCTTTTTTTAATATGTCAAAGATAGAATGAGAAATAAGAAATTCATAGGCCTCAAAAATATCCTCAGCGGAGGGGTTCTCCTTGTAACTGGTATCAAATGTGTTTTGTATCCATTCTTTGATGATGTTTACAAAACCGATGGTATAATATTTTGCAACGACATCGTTTGTAAGTAAACGATAATTTGGCAAATCTCTCAATGTATAGTGGTTAACCCGTTCAAAGAAAAGTTCATAACAATAGTGATAAAACATGTGTTCAAAGGAATTTTGACCAGTAACTTCAAATGCACGCTGATAGAATTTTTTATCTTTTTCAATTGAAATAAAAATACATTTCACACATTCAACATCCATGTCCAAGGTACTTAGTTCCCTGACTTTTAAAAATACATTTTTATATAAAATAAAGGATAATAAATCATACTTATCTTGAAAGTAATAATAAAAGGTTGGGCGAATCACCCCAGCTTCATCGGTAATCATTTTAATTGTGATTTTATCAAAATCATGGCTTAGCAATAAACTATGAAAACTCTCTGCAAGCAATTCCTTCGTAATTTCTTTTTTGATTTCCATTCCATTCAACTCCAAAGCACAAAAACTATTTTTTGTCATCATAACACATTATGACTGAAATTCCAACCAAAAAGGGGAAAATAAAGGTAGCAAAGCGGTAAAGGAGCATAGAAGATGCAGCCAATGTTGTCCCAAAAATTCGAGAATAAAAGGCGGTAAAAAGAACCTCCGTAGAACCAATTCCTGCTGGAGAGGGTATGACACCTGCAAGGTCAGTAACAAGAGAAGCTATACTGATGGTATGCCGGATTTTTGTCCAGGTGTTTGCTTGAAATAAAATGCATGGAAGTGAGTACCAAAAAAGTAGTCGGGTCAGATTGCGTAGGAGTAATGATACCATTGCAAGTTTATCTTTTATTAAAAAGTACGTTCCTTTTCGTAGAGAAACTAATTCTTTAGAAAGAGTAGCTATTTTTTCATTGTAGGTTCCATTACGATTTAGTTTTTGACATAGAAAAAGAAGAAATTTATGCAAAGGGGAACAGATACAGATTAGTATTAAGACCACAATTATGAGTAAGGTAAGTAAAAAACCTAAAAGAATGTAGGAAAAGTAATCTCCATATATGCGATGCATATACTCATAATCGTATGTCATGCAGATACCACAAAAAAGGGTAATTGCAATTTTATAAGAAATATATTGAAGCGTTATTAAACTCAACGTATTTGCAAGTGGTACACCTTTTTTATTAAGATAGTACATACCAGCGGCAAAAGAAGCACTTCCCATGGTGATTGTTCGATAGAAACAGGCATAAAACGAACAGCTGACCCCTTGACTTAGGGTAAAATTAGGGTTGTATTTTAGGGATAAACGCCATAGGTTTATCCCTTCAAATACAAAATATCCTAACGATATCACACAAATAATTGCAATGGTAGATACCTTGGTTTGTTTTAGTTGTCTTATCACTGGAAGTAGTGCCTTTTTCGATAATACACAAGCTATAATTATCATAGCCAGTATAATGAAAAATTTAATAAGTTGTTTGTTATTTTTTCTTGTAATTTTCATAGACTGGTTTTTTATGTGTTTTTAAGTTCCACAAAACTTTTGCTTCAGGTGACCAGGTGTCTGAATACTCTCTACATTTATCACACAGATGTTCCACAGATTCTGGTGATTGCAAATCAGTTGAAGTTGCGCCACTTTCTCCTACCATTTGTTCTAAAATCTCTGGATTTTCAAGCATTGGGCAAGGCCTTAAATGATTTTCATTAAATGGCTGCCCATCACGATAGGCCATAAAGAGTGGTTGTTTTAATGATTCTAATAAACTGACCTCTTTGATGTTTGCACTGGAATAGTGTATAAATACGCAAGGTTCAACATCTCCATTTGCATTAATATGGCAATAGTTTCTGCCTCCAGCAATACATCCACCGACAAACTCACCGTCATTTTGGAAGTCCATCGCAAAAATCTGTTTTCCACCTTCCATAGCACGGATTTCACGAACACGATAATACATATATATTCTTTGCTCTTTGGAAGGCATTAAATCAATATCCGCATCATTTCCTACTGGCATATAATGGAAATACCAAGTGAATCGGCATCCCTTCTCGATAATCATATCTAAAAACTCATTGGATGTTACTACTTCAACGTTTTTACTAGTATAGCAGATTGAAGTACCAAATATTTGTCCGCTCTTCTTTAACAAATCCATTGCATGCATAACTTGTTTAAAAACACCATTGCCGCGACGGAAATCATTTACTTCTTCAAAACCTTCTAAACTCAGTGAAAGTGAGAGATTTCCAACACGTTTCATTTCTTCGCAAAAGGATTCGTCAACTAAAGTTCCATTTGTAAACGCATGGAACGCACAATCATTATGTTTTTCACAGAGACGAATTAAGTCTTTTTTTCGTACCAAAGGTTCACCGCCAGTAAGCATATAGAAATAAATACCAATTTCTTTTCCTTGTGTGATAACACGATCCAAATCTTCGAAAGACAGACTTAATTTGTGACCATATTCAGCAGCCCAACAGCCGGTACAGTGAAGATTGCATGCACTGGTTGGATCCATTAAGATTAACCAAGGTATGTTACAATTATGTATTTCACGCATCTTACGAATTGTTTTTGTTCCATGGAAAGCAGCTTCAAATCCTAAGTTAAGAGCCGTCATTTTTGCAACATGGGGATCTACTTCATCTAGAAGTCGATTGGTAAACTGCATCCATTTTGCATCGGGATTTTGTATTAATTTTCTTGTTGCTTCATAGCTATCCTTTGAAAAATTCTCACCCATGTAATGTTCTACCATATCCACAAGTTTTAAAAACCCTTTTTCACGATCCTTATTTACATACTTAATGGCTGCATCAATGGCTACGTTAAAACCGGCACGCTCTGCCTTGTGTGTTAGTACTCCCATTATATATTACCTCCTTAAAAATATCGAATTGCTACGTCTAGCGCAGCGGCTATTAAAATAATACCTCCGAACATATATACATTTTTTCTGTGTTTAAAGCCAAAATGATAGCCAGTATATGCTCCTAATAATACAAAAAGTACGGTGATGATTAATAAGCAAATTGCTTCAATCAAAACTTCTGTGTTGAGAAATCCGAATCCAATTCCTGCAAAAAAAGCATCTAAACTAGTTAAACAGGCCCATAAGCAAATTTCTTTTGTTGGGAACTCATTTTCTAATCGTTCCAAAAATGGTTTTGCATCTCTTGCTTTTCCTATCATATAAATACCAAGAATAGCAAAAATAATGGCAGATGCGGTGTACCACATCTTTGAAACGGTTTGACTGGCATTGTAGAATACAGGAATTTTTGTAATTAAGTTACCAATAAGTAAAGCAACAATTTGCCAACTTGCGAAAATAAGACATGACTTTAAAAGATTTTTCTTTTCCATTTTTGAAATCAAGGATCCCTTACAAATCATGACGGCAAAAACATCCAAGGAAAGTCCAACTGAAATCATGATTATCTCAATTAAATTCATAGATGCATGATCGTCCCCTTTCATAATTAATCTTCTTTTTACAATATAAAACAGAAAGCGACAAGATAAAAGATGCAGTATGAGCCGTGTGTTTTACATATTCATACATTTTTATCGATTTGTATAAAAATGACCAGTGATGAAAGGAGCATGTTGTTATGAAGATTCTTGTCAAAGAAATGTATTTAAGGTATGATAATACTATTATATTCAGATAAAGGATGGAAAAATAACCAATGGTGAAAGCAGTAATTTTTGATATGGATGGTGTGCTAATTGATACAGAAAAACATTTAGTAAAATACTGGTGTCAGGCGGCAAGAGAATATGGATTTGATATGAAACGGGAGCATGCAATTGCAATCCGAAGCTTAGCAAGTAAATATGCAGCCCCCTATTTACAAGAAATATTTGGAGAAACGTTTGATTATGAACATATCAGGACGAGAAGAAAAGAATTGATGCAACTGGAATTATCAAGGTCAGGCATTGAAAAAAAGCCAGAGGTAGATTTTATATTAGAAAAATTAAGAGAAAGAAACATCAAAACTGCGGTGGCAACGGCGACAGATGAAATTCGTGCAAAGAAATACTTATCAGAAATTGGAATTTATCATAAATTTGATCAAATAATTTGTGCAACGATGGTTGAAAATGGGAAACCAATGCCAGATATCTATCAATATGCATGTGATGTTATTCATGAAAGTGCGGCAGATTGTATTGCGGTAGAAGATTCACCCAATGGAGTGCTGTCTGCAACACGAGCCGGAATCCGAACAATTATGGTGCCTGATTTAACGCAACCAGACAAGGAATTACAATCCCTTCTTTACGGAGTTGTAGAGAAAGTAGGAGGAATCCTCTCTTACATATAAAAAGTGTAAAAGTAATCACAAATCAATAATATTCAATTAAGAAAAACTATGATATACTGTTTGGAAGCAGCATATCGAAAATGGATTACAAAAGGAGATAGACAATGGAAAAAGCAAAAGTATATTTTACAAATATGAGAACTTCTTTTAATGAGAATTTACCACAAAAGTTGGAACGATTGATAAAAACAGCAGGTTTTAGTCAAATTGATTTTAATAAAAAATATGCAGCAATCAAAATTCACTTTGGAGAGCCAGGAAATCTTGCATTTCTTCGACCAAATTATGCGGCTGTTGTCGTGAAAGCAGTGCAGGAACTTGGAGGAAAAGCGTTTCTTACAGATTGCAATACCCTCTATGTTGGAGGAAGGAAAAATGCACTTGATCATATGGATGCAGCATATCAAAATGGATTTTCACCACTACAAACAGGATGTCATGTTATAATTGCTGATGGCTTAAAGGGTACAGATGATGTACTTGTTCCAGTTGAGAACGGAGAATATATTAAAGAAGCAAAAATTGGACGTGCAATGATGGATGCCGATGTATTTATTACATTGAGTCATTTTAAAGGTCATGAAGCGACAGGGTTTGGAGGAACTTTGAAAAATATTGGTATGGGCTGTGGTTCACGTGCAGGAAAAATGGAAATGCATAGTGCTGGCAAGCCATCTGTCATGGAAGAGATGTGTATTGGTTGCGGGCGTTGCATAAAAATCTGTGCACATGATGCACCTAGTATTACGAATAAAAAGGCAACGATTGATCAGGCAAAATGTGTAGGATGTGGACGTTGTATTGGTGTTTGTCCAATGGATGCAATTAATGCGGCTGGGGACGAAACAAATGATATACTTAATAAGAAGATAGCAGAATATAGTTGGGCTGTTTTACATGAAAGACCAAATTTTCATATTAGCATTGTAGTTGATATATCTCCATTTTGTGATTGCCATGCAGAGAATGATGTGCCGATTGTTCCAAATATTGGAATGTTCGCATCGTTTGATCCAGTAGCACTTGACGTTGCTTGTGCAGATGCAGTAAACCGTCAGCCGATTATGCCAGGAAGTCGTTTGGATGAGTATACCAAAGAACATTCTGAGCATGAGGGACATGATCATTTTCATAATAATCATCCAACAACAAACTGGAGAAGTTGCATTGAGCATGCCAAAAAAATTGGAATTGGTACGGATGAATATGAATTGATTGAAATTTAGGGGGAAGCGATGCGTGAAATGGAATTTAAAATGGAACGTCCAGGGCTTATAAAAGAAGGGGATGAAGTTGAAATTTTAGAGCGAAGTTCCTCGGTCAATTACCATTATATTATAGAACCTGCGATTGCTATGTCGGGATGCTTCCTTGAACGGGAACGGCTGAAAACGTTGAAAGGAATTGTAAAAGAAATAAAGCAAAGAGAAACGGGTTACTATGTCATTGTTTTATTTGATGAAGATGATGTAATACGAATTTAAGGGAGACTAGTTTGGATAAGTTTAGATATATTAAAAATTATTTTTTGAAAATAATTCAAGTAGAAGAGGAAATGAAAAAATATTCAACGGAGGAAATACAGTACGTTGAGTCACAAAAACTAGAAACGAATATCGTGCGTATACAATTAGTTTCTATTATTATTATCATTTTTCAGATACTACATTTAATTTCTAATATGGTAACAAAAGAATCTTCTTTTTATGCAAAATGGTATTTTGAATCTGAAATCGCAATGATTATTGTGATTGTTTTTCATGAGATTTTTTATAGGTACTGCATGAAACGGGTAAAAAAAATGAGGGATCTTGGTAATAAATATGTTATGTCCTGGTATTTTTGTGTATCATCAGTCACAATGATTTTTCTTGTGATTGATGTGATTGAAAAACGAACATTTTTTAATTTTTTTGTTCTAACAGCATTGATTACAGTGGTTCCATTGATGAAAACAAAAATGGAGGCAATTTATTCAGTTGCTTTATGCGGTATGCAGTTAGTACTTTTACTCTTTAAAGATGCAAAACCAAGAAAATACCAGTTGAGTTTCTTATTTATAGCAGCATCATTTTTGATTGGACGGATCTTGTATGTTGATTTTGTTCGATCGAATGTTTTGAAATTACGATTAGATACGGCTATAAATGAATTGAAACTACAAAAAGAGCGGTTTACTATTTTGCAAAATCTTACGCAGGAAACTGTTTTTGAATATAGCTTTCGAGAAGATAAAATGATGATTACAACTGGAAAAGGGAATGAAACAAAGGTAATTTATAATTACATTCAAAAGTTAAAACACAAGTACCTATCATCGGAGTATGCAGATATTTCGGAAATAATCCATGTATATCAAGAAATTATGTATGGGAAAAAAAAAGAACATATCGAAGTTCATTACAAAGATAAAACTGGAACTATGAAAAATTCGAGGATTGTATTTACTACTATTTACGATGGAAATGATCCAGCTCGATTAATTGGTAAAATATATAAGTGTGGTGGAGGGAGTTCTTCAATGAAAGATTTGATGAAAGAAGGATAAAACGAGAAATACAATGATGGAAATTTAACGTGTTAACACAATAAAATATTGACAAATGAAAGTGAATACTCTAAAATTAGTAAGAAAAATTGGAATGAGGAGGTCTAGTATGACATCATATGTAGAAATGACACGAGAAGAACTTTTAAACGAAAAAGTATCGCTCGAACAAAAATATGCACAAGTAAAGAAAAAGGAATTAAAGCTAGATATGTCCAGAGGAAAGCCAGCTGCTGCACAGCTTGATCTTTCTATGGAAATGATGAATGTTTTAAACAGTGGAGCAAACTTAAAAAGTGAAGAAGGTATCGATTGTAGAAACTATGGTATGCTCGATGGCATAAAAGAAGCAAAACAATTGCTAGCAGATATGATGGAAGTTGAACCTGAAAACATTATAATTTATGGTAACTCTAGTTTGAATATTATGTATGATACGGTCTCACGTGCAATGACACACGGAGTAATGGGAAGTACACCATGGGCTAAACTAGACCACGTAAAATTTTTATGTCCAGTTCCAGGCTATGATAGACATTTTGCGATTACCGAATATTTTGGTATCGAAATGATTCAGGTGCCAATGACTTCAAAAGGTCCTGATATGGATGTTGTGGAAAAGTTGGTGAAAGAAGATGATACAATCAAAGGGATTTGGTGTATACCAAAATACTCAAATCCACAAGGAATCACATATTCAGATGAATGTGTGCAACGATTTGCAAGACTACAACCAGCCGCTAAAGATTTCCGTATTTATTGGGATAATGCTTATGGTATTCATCATTTATATAAAGAAAATCAAGATCATTTAATTGAATTACTCACAGAATGTAAACTGGCGGGAAATCCAGATATGGTGTATAAGTTTTGTTCGACATCAAAAATCAGCTTTCCGGGTTCTGGCGTGGCAGCTATTGTAGCTTCGGAAGCTAATTTAGCGGAAATTAGAAAACAACTAATGATTCAAACAATTGGGCATGATAAAGTAAATCAACTTCGACACGTGCGCTTTTTCAAGGATTTTGCCGGGATGGAAGATCATATGATGAAGCAGGCAGCTATTTTAAGACCTAAATTTGAAGCGGTTTTAAAAACACTTGAAACAGAGCTGAATGGAAGAGAAATCGGAACTTGGATTGCACCAAAGGGTGGATATTTTATATCATTTGAAGCATTGGATGGATGTGCAAAGAAGATTGTAGAAAAATGTAAGGAAGCCGGTGTTGTTATGACCAATGCAGGGGCAACCTATCCATATGGTATTGATCCGCATGATTCAAACATTCGAATTGCACCAACCTTTCCAACACCGGAAGAGTTATCCATTGCCACAGATTTATTTGTTTTATGCGTGAAATTAGTAAGCGTGGAAAAAATATTAGAAACAAAATAAAAGGAGCATTAAAAATAAGCAGTTGCAAAGTAGAAGAAGTATACTCTATTTTGCAACTGCTTATTTTTAGGTTTAGTTTATAAAAGCTCAAATGTATTTTTGTGAAAATGAAGAACTCCCTTATCGCTAAGTTTACTCAATTCGTTTGACAGAGCACTTCGATCAACAAATAAATAATCTGCAAGTTCTTGTCGATTGAATGGAATAGAAAATGAATTTTGCCCAGCTTGTTTTGCTTGGATGGCAAGATAGGACAAAATCTTTTCTCTTGTAGTTCGTTTTGAAATAACATCAATTTTTTGATTGAGCATCACATTTTTATTTGCTACGATGCGAAGCATATTATAGATTAGCTTATTATGAAAGGTACAGCAGTTGGAACACGTAGTGATGATTTTCTTGTAATTAATCTGCATAATTATGGTTTCATTCGTTGCAATTACACTAACGGGAAGAATGCTGACATCAGCGCAGGCAAAGGCTTCTCCAAACAAATGTCCCACCGTTAGGGAAGCTACAATATTGCGATTTCCATAGTAATCATCCATTACGATCTGTGCCTCGCCGGACAAAATAATTCCAACGAATTCGGCAGAATCTCCTTCTGAAAAAATAGATTCTTGTGTTTGGAATGTCTTTATTTTAGCAGATAAGCAGTTCAATAATTCCGATAAGTCATTTGCTTCAATATCAAAAAATAGAGGAACGGTTTTTAATAGAGGAATATAATTTATCATAAGAACCTCACTTTCGTTGTAAATACAACATATATATCAATGTCATTATAGTATAGTTTGTTCATAAGTACAAGCACTGCATTCATTTCATAATGAAGGTTCTAAATATTTTTATTATAGGAGGTATTTCCTTATAGTTGGTCTAATATAGTTTTAATTTGAACATCTTGTGTTAAATCATATACCATGGTAAAGCAGTCTTTTGCATTTTCTATATTGCCCCCTTCAAGTTCTAATTGTCCGACACGATAGGTAATTCCAATGGTATCTGGATTAGGACCGGTTGGAATTGACTCGTTTGATAAAATCTGTTGTATTTCGTTTAGTGAAAGAGTTGGGGTCGGTCGATTTAAAGCCTTTTCTAAGTAAATAAGTTCGTTGTCTGCCTGCGTTGATGGATAATAGATGTTGCTGTATTGGTAAAGAGCCGTTGCAATATCTGGTTGATAGGATTCTAAGTAGAAAAATCCTAGGTTGCGATAATATCTTGCGAGCGTAGCTCTCGTGCAACAAAAATTATAAGCAGACTCTGAAACTCGCCTACAGTCTTTTAAATTGCCAAGACGTTTATATAGTTCACCTAATTGTAAGAGAGAATCTAAATCAACAGGGTTCCATACTAATGCGGTTTCATAGGATTTTGCGGCAGATTTGAAATCATCTAGTTGCATTTTAATAAATCCATGAAGACGATAATAAGCACTTAGATTGATATCGGTGTGAAGAATGCTTGCATCATGATTTAAAAAATAATCATAATAATAGACTTCTAAAACATGATTAAAACTATAATATTTGCCAAGTTGTTTTTGATATAAGGGCGTAATTGTTGATAAAAGATCGTCCATTTTTTTATCTGCAGTACTATATTTTTTTTCTTGAATTAACGCATTGATTTCTTCATAATATTCCATATAGGTAAACACTCCTTCTTTATTCTCTTGTCAAGGATACCATGAGAAAAAAATCATGTCAAAACCAAAAAAAAATTGTTGCATAAAAAATAATTTTGGTATATGATAAAAATAGAGTTGAATAATAGAAGAAAATACGATTAAATTCGAATAGGAGGATACGTGTATGAGTAAAAAGAGAGTTGTAATTGCATTAGGTGGTAATGCATTAGGAAATACACTTCCAGAACAAATGCAAGCGGTAAAAACAACAGCAAAGGCTATTGTCGATTTGATTCAAGAAGGAAATGAGGTTATTGTAACACATGGGAATGGCCCACAGGTTGGAATGATTAACAATGCGATGTCTACACTTAGTCGTGAGGATATGCATGTGCCAAATACGCCGTTGTCGGTCTGTGTCGCAATGAGTCAAGCGTATATTGGATATGATTTGCAAAATGCACTTCGTGAAGAGCTTGTGAATCGAGATATTAAAGATATGCCGGTAACAACTATGATAACACAGGTAAGAGTCGATGCGTTTGATAAAGCATTTGAAACTCCTTCTAAACCAATTGGGCAGTTTATGACCAAAGAAGAGGCTCAAGAAGCAGAAAAGAAATATGGTTATAAAACCAAAGAAGATGCTGGAAGAGGGTATCGCCGTGTTGTAGCATCACCAAAGCCACAAGAAATTGTTGAAATTGGTGCAATTCGTACGCTGGTTGAATCTGGAAGCGTTGTAATTGCAGGAGGAGGCGGAGGTATTCCTGTTTCATTAAAGGGAAATCATTTGTCTGGAGTGGCGGCTGTTATTGATAAAGATCATGTAAGCTGTTTGCTGGCAAAAGAGTTGGATGCAGATTATCTTATTATCTTGACGGCAGTAGAAAAAGCAGCAATAAATTTTGGTAAACCAGAGCAAAAATGGTTAGGTGAAGTATCGGTTGAAGAAATGAAAAAATATTGTGACGAAGGTCATTTTGCACCAGGTTCGATGTTGCCTAAGGTGCAAGCAGCCATTGATTTTGCAGATTCTAAAGAGGGTAGACGTTCTTTGATTACCTTATTAGAAAAAGCAAAGGATGGTATTTTGGGAAAAACGGGTACTGTTATAGTTAGATAGTTCATTTTTATAGGAGATGTTCAAGAATCAAACTTTTCGAGTTGATTCTTGTAACATCTTCTTTTTTTGTCATAATTTGAGGCAAAAATACAAAAAATGCAAGTTTTCCCTATTGATTTTTGACTTTATCTGCTACTATTAAAGTGTACGAAAAAAAATAAGCGAATATTAGGAGACGAGAGAGATGGAATCATATGTAATTTTTAAGAACTTGGCAATCATAATTATATCCGCAGAATTTTTTGGCTTATTGGCAAGAAGATTAAAAGCACCACAAGTTGTTGGCCAAATAATAGCGGGTTTGATTATTGGACCTTGCGCATTAGGACTTGTAGGAAGTACGGATTTTTTATCCGACATGGCAGAGATTGGGGTAATACTGCTTATGTTTTCTGCTGGATTAGAAACCGATTTAAAAGATTTATTAAAAACTGGACCAAAAGCATTTTTAATTGCATGTATGGGCGTTTTTATTCCATTGGTTGGGGGCTTTTTATTAGGTTCCGTAGCACATGGTTTTGCAATGCCAGGTACGGATGTGTTTTTAAAGAATTTATTTATCGGAGTTATTATGACGGCAACTTCCGTCGGAATAACGGTTCAAGCACTACGGGAGCTTGGACATTTAAAGGGAACGGTGGGGACTACTATTTTAAGTGCAGCAATAATCGATGATGTAATTGGTATTATTGTGCTTACCTTTGTAATTGGAATGAAAAATCCAGATCAACATCCAGTTATTGTTATCTTGAATACAATTCTATTCTTTGTATTATCGGGTATCATAGGTTTTGCTCTATACAAATTTTTAAAACGCTATGATCGTAAATATAGAAATCACAGACGTATTCCAATTATTGGACTGGTGTTGTGTTTTGCATTGTCCTATGTAGCAGAAGCACATTTTGGTATTGCAGATATTACAGGAGCATATGTTGCAGGTATTATTTTGTGTAATATTCGCGATGCGGATTATATTGCGAGAAAGATGGAGATTAATTCGTATATGATTTTTGGCCCAATCTTTTTTGCAAGCATTGGGCTAAAAACAGAAATCACTGGTTTTTCTACTTTCCTATTGTGGTTTTCCATTGCATTTGTGGTAGTTGCGTGTATTACTAAAATCGTGGGCTGTGGAATAACGAGTAAGCTAATTGGATTTTCTAAAAAAGATTCGATGAAAATTGGTGCTGGAATGATGACGAGAGGAGAGGTTGCATTAATTGTTTCGCAAAAAGGACTTTCTGTAGGACTTTTGGATGCGAGCTATTTTACTTCAGTTATATTACTTATTGTTATTTCTTCCATTGTAACTCCAATTGTATTGAAAGTTTTATACCATGGAGAAAATTCAGAAGATCCAATTGAAACAAGAATTTATGATGTAGAGTAACCATTCCTTTTATTCTTTTCTGATTTTTCTTTATTTATACTTGGTTTACCACGACTTTACAAAAGATTATCCTGAGTATGATATAACTTTACATATGAATGAATTACACTAAAGTTGTAAAAAATAAAGAAAAGAATATCAAAGGAGAACATTATGAAAAAGAATTGGAAAAAATTATCGGCACTTACATTAATTACAGCATTAAGTCTCACTGCATTGGCAGGATGTGGAAATAAGACAGAAGATCAAACGACAAAGGCTTCTGAAACAACGCAGACAGAAGATGCAGCGGATACAACACAAGATGCGGCATCAACAGAAACTCAATTAAGTGGTTCTATTACTATGGCAGGTTCAACATCAATGGAAAAACTTGCAAATGCAGTAGCAGAAGCATTTATGCAAGAAAACAGTGGTGTCACAGTAAATGCAGAATTTATTGGATCGAGTGCAGGCATCGAATCGTTAGTTGCAGGAAATGTACAAATTGGTAATGCATCTCGTGATTTAAAAGATACGGAAACGACAGAAGGAGCTGTTTCAAATGTAGTAGCAATCGACGGAATTGCAATTGTAGAAGATAAAAGTAATAAGGTAACTAATTTATCAACCGAAGATTTAGCAAAGATTTATAAAGGTGAAGTTACAAATTGGAGTGATCTTGGTGGAGATAATATGCCAATCGTAGTGGTAGGTAGAGAAGCTGGTTCTGGTACGAGAGGTGCTTTTGAAGAATTACTTGGTCTTGAAGATTTATGTGCATATGCCAATGAGTTAGATAGTACAGGAGCTGTAATGGCAAAAGTAGCTTCGACAAAAGGTGCAATTGGTTATGTATCACTTGACATACTTGATGATAGCGTAATTGCTGTTAGTTTAGATGGAGTTGCTCCAAGTGAAGACACGATAAAATCAGGAGACTATACACTTTGCCGACCATTTGTTATGGCAACAATGGGAGAAATTAGCGAACAAACACCAGAAGTACAGGCACTTTTTGATTATATCAAATCCGATGCAGGAAAAGAATTAATTGAATCAGTAGGTTTAATTATTCCAGACTAAGTACAAATAAGAAAAGGAATTCATATGAATCAATTATATTCCATTAATAGAAATTATAAAAATCGCTCCATTGTTGAGCAAATCGCACAAGTTATTTTTATAGTATGTGGTATGGCGGCTGTTTTAGCTGTCGCCTCCATTACTGTCTACATGATTATATGTGGCACTCCTGCTATTTTTGAAGTTGGATTAAAGGAAATTTTATTTTCATCCGTCTGGAAGCCAACAGCGGCTGTTCCACAATATGGTATTTTATATGTTATTCTTACATCAATTGTAGGTACTTTCCTTGCTATATTAATTGGAGTGCCTATTGGTGTTTTAACCGCAGTATTTTTAGCGGAAACAGCACCAAAATCATTAGCGGCAATTGTAAAGCCTGCGATTGAATTATTGGCAGGTATTCCTTCTGTAGTATATGGACTTCTTGGACTATTAATATTAAATCCAATTATGTATACGTTAGAGCTTGCTATATTTAAAGATTCCACTACACACCAGTTTACTGGGGGTGCAAATCTTATTTCAGCAGTACTAGTTTTAGCAATTATGATACTTCCGACGGTTATTAACATCAGCGAATCAGCAATCAGAGCGGTGCCAGATTATTTAAAGAGTGGGTCGCTTGCATTAGGAGGATCACACATTCAGACAATTTTTAAAGTGATTTTACCTGCAGCTCGATCTGGAATTGTAACAGCAATTGTGCTTGGTGTAGGGCGTGCATTAGGCGAGGCAATGGCAATTAGTTTAGTGTCTGGAAGTTCGGTTAATATACCACTTCCGTTTAATTCTGTTCGTTTCTTAACAACTGCAATTGTAAGTGAAATGGGGTATGCTGCGGATACACATCGAAGAGTATTATTTACCATAGGATTAGTGTTATTTGTCTTTATTATGACGATTAATTTGATTCTAACAAAATTATTGAAAAAGGGGGAAAACGAAGATGAATAATTCAACTGCAATTTATGGAAAACGAATACGAATCTCCGATATTTTCCTCAAAGGATTAATTTATGTTAGTGCCGTCTTTTCGGTTTTTCTCTTATTTGGAATTGTAGCCTATGTATTTGTTCGAGGAATAAGAGTTATCAATTGGACATTTTTAACCTCCGTTCAAAGTTCTTCCAAAGGAACGTTTGGTATTCTTGGTAATATTATAAATACATTATATTTAATTGTTATTACCTTATTGTGTGCAACGCCAATTGGAATTGGAGCAGCTATTTACTTGAGTGAATATGCGAAAAAAGGAAAAATTGTCACCTTGATTGAGAGTACAACTGAAATTTTAGCTGGTCTTCCGTCTATTTTATTTGGACTTTTTGGTTTGGCTTTTTTTGGAACAACATTGAAGTTGGGATATTCCATTTTGACCGGTGCATTTACTATGACGCTCATGATTCTTCCCTTGATTACTCGTAATACACAAGAGGCGTTAAAAACGGTTCCAGCTACATATCGCAGTGGAGCTTTGGGAATGGGAGCAACAAAATGGTATATGATTCGAACGATTTTATTACCATCCGCAATGCCTGGGATAATTACAGGAATCATATTAGCGGTGGGACGAATTGTAGGAGAGTCGGCAGCACTTTTATTTACGGCAGGAAGCGGTTATTTATTGCCAACATTTGGAACATATGGAAGTGGTCTATTTAAGAAGGTTTTAGAACCAGGGGGAACCTTAACGATTCAATTATATTTATGTATGTCAAAAGGACAATATGACAATGCATTTGGGATTGCAATTGTGTTGATTATTATTGTATTATTAATAAACCTACTTACGAAATATCTGAGTAAGCGCTTAGATGTCAATCGAAGAAATTAGAGTGGCAGGAGGAAATTCTGGAAATGGAAAAAACAAAAATTGAAACAAAAAAATTGAATTTATATTATGGGGATAACCATGCGCTCAAGGATATCGATATGGCAATTAGAAGTCACAGCATTACGGCCTTGATAGGACCTTCTGGCTGTGGAAAATCTACATTTTTAAAAACAATTAATCGTATGAATGATTTGATTCCAAGCGTACGAATTGAGGGGAATGTTTTTATTGACGAGGAAGATATTTTTGATATGAGAGTGGATACCACAAGACTTCGTAAGAAAGTAGGGATGGTATTTCAACAGCCAAATCCGTTTCCAATGAGTATATACGATAATGTAGCGTATGGACCTCGTATTCATGGAATAAAGGATAAAAAACGTTTGGATGAACTGGTAGAGATGAGTTTAAAGGGAGCGGCAATATTTGATGAAGTTAAAGATCGATTGAAAAAGTCAGCCCTGGGTCTTTCTGGGGGGCAGCAACAACGTCTTTGCATTGCAAGAGCACTGGCTGTTGAGCCAGAAATTCTATTGATGGATGAACCAACTTCCGCACTTGACCCGATTTCTACCCTTAAAATAGAAGATTTAATGGGAGATTTAAAAGAAAAATATACGGTTGTAGTAGTAACTCATAATATGCAGCAGGCAGCAAGAGTATCGGATGATACTGCATTTTTTTTGACAGGTGAAATGGTAGAATTTGATGCAACGGACATCATATTTTCAAAACCTAAGGATAAAAGAACAGAAGATTATATAACAGGTCGTTTTGGATGATGGAGGTGTGAAGATGACAGCAAGAGTTAGTTTTGAACATCAGTTAAAAATTTTAAATGAAAATTTAATTGCGATGGGTCATTTAGTGGAAGACTCGATTGATCGAATTGTAATTGCTTTGGAAAATCAGGATACAGATCTTGCAAAAGAAATTATGATTGGAGACCAACAAGTCAATGATTATGAAAAGAC
This sequence comes from Velocimicrobium sp., assembly GCA_041821315.1. Classification (GTDB taxonomy): domain Bacteria; phylum Bacillota; class Clostridia; order Lachnospirales; family Lachnospiraceae; genus DIGJ01. Next base: position 160,663 of record JBGUEO010000002.1, read on the forward strand.
AATTGAGTCACAATGTCTTTCACTTATTACGAGGCAGCAACCAGTTGCTAGAGATCTGCGTATTGTATCAGCAGCGTTAAAAGTTGTGACAGATATCGAACGAATTGGGGATCATGCAGCAGATATTGGAGAATTGATTATCCGATTTGAACATGCTGATTTTTACCATATTTCGAAAAAAATACCGCCAATGTTAGTAGCGGCGAAGAAAATGGTACATGATTCGGTGGATGCTTTTATTAATCGGGATGTAAAGGCAGCGAGCAATGTAATTGCTGCAGATGATGAAGTGGATGATTTGTTTAATGAAATAAAAAGTGAAATTGTTATTTTACTGCAAGAGGGCGAAATTTCCCCCGATTATTGTGTCGATATGCTTATGCTTGCAAAGTATTTGGAACGAATTGGAGATCATGCAGTAAACATTGGAGAATGGACAATTTTTCAAAAAAGCGGTCCAGAGATCAATCGGTTCTCTTAAGAAGAGATGGATTTATTCAAAGGTTACTTAAAAAAGGTAAGAGGTTGAATCGGAAGATACCATTCAACTTCTTACCTTTTTTATTATATCCGATGTTGTTTCCAAACTCCTTTTTTATAGAAATAATAGGAAAGAAGAGCACCTACAATCCATCCAAGCGGCCATGAAAGCCATATACCAGTTGAGCCAAATGGAATGACCAAAATAAAAGCAAGAATAACACGGAGGATTAAATCAGAAAAAGTTGAAATCATAAATTCTTTCATGGCACCACCACCTCGAATAACTGCATCGGCTGTAAGCTTTATTCCAACCACAACATAAAAGGGAGAAACAATTTTTAAAAAATTAGTACCAGTAAATAATGCATCGATTGCACCGCTTTCTAAGAAAATCTGAATAAAGAAAGCGCGGAAAACAAAGTAGCAGAAAGTAAAGACTAAGCTGATGATAAGCACCATTTTGATTCCGGCACGAAATCCCTCTTTGACCCTATCATTTTTACCAGCACCTATGTTTTGTGCGGAAAAACTAGAAAGTCCGTTTCCAATTGTTGCAATGGAAGTTAAAGTAAATGTGTTTAATTTAATTGCGGCAGAGTAACCGGCAATGACGTCAGAACCAAAGCCATTGACTAAACTTTGGATAAATAAGTTACCAACCGATACGAAGCTTTGTTGCAAAATGCTTGGGATTGCAATAAGACTGATTTTTTTGAGCATTTTACCAGAAAAAGCATGTGGTTTTCCACTGGATTTAATTTGAGTAATGCGTTTTAAAAGAACAAAAATTGCCAGTAAAGAAGAAACTCCTTGTGCAATAAAAGTTGCCCATGCAACACCAGATACCCCCATGTGAAAGGTGATAACAAAAAGCAAATCAAGAATAATATTTCCAATGGATGAGATAATCAAAAAAAACAAAGGTGTTTTTGAATCTCCCAATGCGGTAAAAATACCATTACAAATATTGTATAGAAATAAGAAAAAAAGTCCGAACATGTATATCCGAAGATAAAGTGCGGAGTCTGAGAATATATTTGTTGGAGTTCCAAGTAATCGAATGAATGGATTGCAGGTAAGAATTCCAAAAATCGTTAATAACACACTTAGAACTAAAGTTGCAATAAGAGATGTATTAATAGCGGTCTTCATTGTTGTAAACTTTTTTTGACCAAATAACTGCGAAATAATAACCGAACAACCGATGTTGGTGCCTGTTGCAATTGCAATGTAAATCATTGTAATGGGATAAGAGGCACCAACTGCAGCAAGAGCAGAAGTACTCGCAAAACGTCCTGCAACCACACTGTCTACAATACTATAGAGCTGCTGAAACACTACACTTAAAAAAAGCGGAATCGTAAATTTCCATAATATGTTGGAAGGATTACCGTTTGTCATGTCCTGAATCATATGTACACGTCCTTTCTAACCTAAGTATTATAGTACGAATGGCTTAAACATACAAGAAAGATTTAGGATTCTTTGATAAAATCTTGCACTTTATACTTTGGAAATGTTATTATAATCTAAGATTAAGAGTATATGCATATCATGAAACTAGAAAGCGAGGATATGAAAAAACGATATGGGAAAAGAAATAAAAACAAATGCAATGCGTATATTAGATAAAAATAAAATGAAATATAAAATGTATCAATATGAAAGTGATGGGTTTTTAGATGGGGTTACGGTCGCTAATAAATTGGGACAATCCCTCGATGTGACATTTAAAACACTGGTAGCACAAGGAAAGTCAAAAGAGTATTATGTATTTGTAATTCCAGTTGCCAAGGAATTAGAATTAAAAAAGGCTGCTAAGGCGGTTTCTGAGAAGTCGGTGGAATTAATACCAGTAAAGGAGATTACAAGTGTCAGCGGATATGTTCGAGGGGGTTGTAGCCCAATAGGAATGAAAAAACAGTATAAAACTATTATTCATAGGAGCGCATTGGAACGCGAATCAATCATATTTAGTGGGGGGAGAATTGGTACACAGATTGAAATGAATCCAAAAGAATTATTGGATTTGATTCATGCAGGCGAAGCGGATATTATTATTGAGTGAACAAAGATGGTTGAATAAAGAGTTGGAGGAAGATAGAATGTATAGTTTTCGTAATGATTATAGTGAAGGCGCACACATTAAGATATTAGAACGTTTGGTAAAAACCAATCGACAGCAAAATGATGGATATGGACTTGATATACATAGTAAAAGGGCGGAACAGATGATCAAAGAAAAGCTTAGGCGAGAGGATGTAGAAATCCACTTTATACCAGGCGGAACACAGACCAACCTTTTGGTGATTGCTTCTTTTTTACGACCGTTTGAATCCATCATTGCAGCAGATACGGGGCATATCAATGTACATGAGACGGGAGCAATTGAGGGAACTGGACATAAAGTAGTCGTGGTACCACATAAGGATGGTAAGTTAACTCCCAAAGGTATTTTACAGGTATTGCAGGCGCATGAAACCGAGCATATGGTTAAACCAGCTATGGTATACATTTCAAATACCACAGAGCTTGGAACCATCTATACAAAGGAAGAATTGTCTGAAATTTCAAGTGTTTGTAAACAATTTGGATTGCTTTTATATTTGGATGGAGCAAGAATTGCTTCGGCATTAACGAGTCAAAAAAATGATGTAGAACTTTCTGATTATGCAACGTTTACGGATGTGTTTTATATTGGTGGTACCAAAAATGGAGCACTTTTTGGAGAAGCACTTGTAATTTGCAACGATTCATTAAAAGAAGATTTTCGGTTTATGATTAAAAATCGTGGCGCGATGCTTGCGAAGGGATTTGTTACAGGAATTCAATTCGAAGTTTTGTTTGAAGATGATCTTTATTTTGAACTTGGGAGACATGCAAACGCAATGGCACGTTTGCTTGAAACTGCTTTAAAAGAAAAAAAATATGAATTCTATGCAACTCCAGAAAGTAACCAATTGTTCCCAATTGTAACAAAGGATTATATCAAAAAAATAGAAGATGAATTTGAGTTTAATATCGAACGAAACTTATCAGAGGAGAGAATTGCAATTCGATTTGTTACGTCTTGGGCAACGACAAGGGAAAGTGTGGATGCACTTATTGCAACATTCTAAAAAAGAATGTTATAAAATGAAAAAAGGCTTTGCAAGGATGCAGTACAAAAGCAAAAGAGAAGGTGATTTTTATGAAAAAGATTTTAAAGATATTTGCAATTACAAATGTGTTAATCTTGGCGCTTGTAGCAGTAGCAGGATTTTTTCTATATCAAAATTATAATAAAGGGAAAAAGGAAACAAAAAAAGTTGCTTTGGAAGAACTTGACATGCAAGTATATGGGGTTACAAAAGAAGATATAAGTGAAGATGTCATATATCCGTTGTATCTATCTGGAGCAGAAAAAAATGTAGAGACCTATGCATATGATTCAACAAATGACATATATAATGTGAAGACTTCGAAGCATGTAAAAGCTGATTTGGAAGAAAAAAAGAAGAAAACCAAGTATACGATAGACAATTGTTTGTGGGCTTATAATCCATTTGGAACACATGATTTTTCTCTTTATTTATATTTAAAGGCAACCGATGTCACATCACTTCGTTATACGGTTCATGTAGAGGATGAGAATATTCCTGATTTTACCAGAACTGCAAATGTGGATGCTAGTCTTATTGGGACAAAGGAAATCGAGTGTCTTATTGCTGGATTAGTACCTGGGGTACAAAATTATATTATTTTAAAATTAGAAAATGATAGTGGAAAAATCATCAAACGTATTGTGTATTCATTAACCCCACCAAAGACAAAAGGAGAGGTGCAAAATCAGTTAATACTTACAGATGGACCAAGTTTAACCGAACGATCCAATGGATTATATATGTTTTTTGGACATGATGCAGAAAATAAAAAAATGAGACCTGCGATTTATTTGTTTGATAATTCAGGAATATTACGTGGGAGTATTCCAATTGTAAAGGGGGAAACCTGTCAGGTTTTGTTCTTGAATGGATGCATGTTGTACAATTATAGTGGCACAAATTTTGCGAGTGTTTCACCACTTGGACAAGTGGTGAAAATCTATCAATTAAGTGGATATCGATCTGTAAATGATTATGTTTATGATGGGTTTGGTAATATTGTTACAATAGCAACCAAAAAGGGGGCAAGTTCGATAGAAGATCAATTGGTTTCGATAAATCTAGAAACTGGAAAAACGGCACATCTTGTCGACATGAGAAGTCTTTTAAAGAAAGTAAAGAAAAAATCTACCGATTCATCGGATTGGATTGGATTAAATTCAGTTGTTTGGGCAGGGTCAGATTCTGTCCTTGTAAGTGCCAGAGAATTATCTGGTATACTAAAGATTCGAAATATATCAAGTGTAAATCCAACAATTGAATATATAATCGGAGATGCTTCTCTTTGGAAAAAACAAGGAAAAACCAAAGGACTTCTTACAAAATATGTAGATCCCAATAATACAACGACTTTGAATACAGACCCATTTTTAAGTCAATATGGTCAGAGCTCTCTTGCACTCTCTACCATTGATGAACAATATCCCTCCAATGAGACTCAGTATTATCTTACAATGTTTGACAATAATTATAAGAAGAAAAAAACGGATACATCCTATTATTACAAATATTATGTGGATGAAACAGCTGGTACATATGATCTTGCCAAGACATTTAAGATACCATATTCTACCTATGAAAGTAGTGTTCAAGAATATGCAGGGAATATTATTGTGAATTCTGGAACAGACTGTTCCGTAGGAGAGTATGATACGGAGGGCGGTTTGATTTCGCAACTTAAATATAATGTTGAAACATATACCTATCGAGTAATGAAATTTGACTTTAAAAATTTTTGGTTTTCCTAGCTGTTAAAACTTGCTATTGTTATATTTATAACATATAATAACTTTATTATGATTATGAAAGGAAGGTTTTTAATTTATGAACAATTTGGAACTTATGAAGACAGCGAATGAAATTCGTAAAGGCATTGTTACAGCTGTCCACAGTGCAAAATCAGGCCATCCGGGCGGTTCACTTTCAGCAGCAGATATTTTTACATATCTGTATTTTCAAGAAATGAACATTGATCCGAACGACCAAAAGAAAGAGGATAGAGATCGTTTTGTATTATCCAAAGGACATGTTGCTCCAGGATTGTATTCAACGCTTGCTCATAGAGGTTACTTCCCTATTGAAGATTTAAAGACATTACGTCATGTAGGTTCTTACCTGCAAGGACATCCAGATATGAAACATATACCTGGAGTGGATATGTCAAGTGGTTCGTTAGGACAAGGGGTTTCAGCTGCAGTTGGTATGGCACTTTCTGCAAAAATGGATCAAAAAGATTATCGCGTGTATACACTTACTGGAGATGGTGAAATTCAAGAAGGACAAATCTGGGAAGCTGCTATGTTTGCAGGACATCGTAAATTAGATAATTTAGTAGTTATTGTAGATAATAACGGATTGCAAATTGATGGTAATGTTTGTGATGTTTGTTCTCCATATCCAATAGATAAAAAGTTTGAAGCATTTAATTTTCATGTGATTAATGTGGATGCACATGATTTTGATTCTCTTCAAAAAGCATTTAAGGAAGCAAGGGAAATCAAGGGTAAGCCAACTGCAATTATTGCAAAGAGCGTAAAAGGAAAAGGTGTTTCTTTTATGGAAAATCAGGCATCATGGCATGGAGCAGCTCCAAATGATGAACAATATGAAATTGCAATGAAAGATTTAGAGAAAGTAGGTGAAGCATTATGTCAGAAGTAAGTGTAAAGAAGATTGCAACAAGAGAAAGCTATGGCAATGCTTTGGCTGAATTTGGAGCAAAGTATGAAGAATTAGTAGTATTAGACGCAGATTTAGCTGCCGCTACCAAAACAGGAATTTTTAAAAAGGCATTTCCAAAAAGACATATTGATTGTGGAATTGCAGAGTGTAATATGATTGGAATTGCAGCGGGTCTTGCAACAACAGGAAAGATTCCATTTGCAAGTACATTTGCCATGTTTGCAGCAGGACGTGCATTCGAGCAGGTTCGTAATTCAGTAGGATATCCAAAACTAAATGTTAAAATTGGTGCAACACATGCAGGAATATCTGTTGGTGAAGATGGTGCAACCCATCAATGTAATGAAGATATTGCTTTAATGAGAACAATTCCAGGAATGGTGATTATCAATCCATCAGATGATGTGGAAGCAAGAGCAGCGGTAGAAGCAGCAATCAAATATTATGGGCCTGTATATCTTCGTTTTGGAAGACTAGCAACTCCAGTGATTAACGATAGACCGGAATATACGTTTGAAATTGGAAAAGGCGTTGTATTAAGAGAGGGAAAGGATATTACGATTGTGGCTACTGGATTATGTGTAGCTGAATCACTTGCAGCCGCAGATTTGTTAGCAGCGGATGGAATTGATGCCAAAGTAATTAATATTCATACCATCAAGCCATTAGATGAAGATCTGATTGTTGCAGCAGCAAAAGAAACTAAAAAAGTATTTACGGTAGAAGAACATTCAATCATTGGTGGTCTTGGAAGTGCTGTTTGTGATTGCCTGAGTGAAAAAGAACCTACAATGGTTCATAGAATAGGGATTAAAGATACGTATGGTGAATCTGGTCCAGCGGTTGCATTAATCAAGAAATATGAATTGGATGCAGCAGGTATATATAAACAGATAAAAGAAAAAATGTAATATAATAGAACGAACGAAACTACAAAAGCTGTTGTAAATAAATGATTTTATCATAATTTACAACAGCTTTTGTAGTTTTGTTCGTTAGAATGATTGAAATATAGATACAAATTTGTTAAAATAAAACAAGATTGATGTTTAAAATAGAGTCAAAATAGGAATCGTCGGGAGGGTTTTATGATACAAACGGTTAAGATGAATTTGGATGATTCGAGAGAACTTGCAATAATAGCAAAAGCACTTTCTGCCTCGACCAGGATTGAAATTCTAAAAAAATTAAGGCATAAAGCACTCAACATTAATGAAATGGCGGAAGTGCTAAATATTCCACCATCTTCTGCTGCACTCCATGTTAAGGTATTGGAAGAGGCAGGATTAATAAAGACTGAATTATTGCCTGGAGTACGCGGATCAATGAAGGTTTGCACTATCGCGATTGATCATATCTATGTCGAATTAAATACAGCGGATGTATTGGGTATGGATACAGAAATTATTCGGATGCCAATTGGAAGTTACGTTGATTATAAGGCAGAACCGACCTGCGGTTTAGTGGGTGCAAAAGGACCGATTGGACAAGAAGATGAGCCACATAGCTTTTTTCATCCAGATCGTTTGGATGCAAAGTTACTTTGGTTTGGAAAAGGATATGTAGAATACCGCTTTCCAAATCATTTTCTAAAAGGAAAGCATGATAAGCAATTAGAGCTATCAGCAGAACTTTGTTCGGAAGATCATGAATATAATATGGAGCGTTCCTCTGATATTACGGTATGGATTAATGAGATGGAAGCTGGTACATGGACTTCTCCAAGTGATTATGGGGGGCGAAGAGGAACTCTAAATCCAGAATGGTGGCCAGATAAAAATACACAGTATGGGGTTTTAAAGACATGGAAAATAAACGAAAATGGAACTTTTATTGACGAAGATAAAATTAATGACAATGGGATTATGTCCTATCATTTGTATGAGAAAGAATATATTTCAGTACGAATTGGAATAAAAGAGGATGCGATTCATGTAGGTGGAATTAATATCTTTGGAGACTGTTTTGGGGATTATGCGCAAAATTTAGTTATGCGAGTTTCTTATGAATAATGAAAAAAGTACCACAAATAAAAGGTAAAGAATTTCTACTGAAAATTCTTTACTTTTTATTTATTTCATGATAGGATAAAAGAAACAATATAATTGTAATATAACATAAAATATAGAACTAAAAAAATAAGATGAAACCTTAAGGAGGATCCAAATGAAACAGACTGTATTAAACAAGTTTCAAGAAGTTTTTGGAAGGGAAGGAGAGGGAAAGGTTTTTTTCGCTCCAGGACGTGTAAATCTAATCGGTGAACACACTGATTATAATGGGGGTCATGTCTTTCCCTGTGCCTTGACGATTGGTAGTTATGCGGTTGCAAGGATCAGAGACGACAAGCAACTTCGTTTTTATTCAATGAATTTTGAGGAATTAGGAGTAATAACATCTTCGATTGAAAATCTTACGTATCGGTCAGAAGATAATTGGACGAATTACCCAAAGGGTGTGATTTGGGCAATGCGTGAAAAGGGATTTTCTATTGATTCAGGCTTGGATATTTTATATTTTGGAACAATTCCAAATGGGTCAGGCTTGTCTTCATCTGCTTCAATCGAAGTGTTAACGGGTTACATTGTGAAAAATCTTTTTCATATTGATGTCGATTTGATTCAACTTGCAGTGATTGGGCAGTATGCAGAAAACAAATTTAATGGTATTAACTGTGGTATTATGGATCAATTTGCAGTTGCAATGGGAAAAGAAAATAATGCAATATTTTTAGATACCGCAGATTTGAGTTTTGAGTATGCACCGATCAAATTAAAAAACCAAAAAATTGTCATTTTAAATACAAATAAAAAAAGAGGACTTGGTGACTCCAAGTATAACGAACGAAGGAGCGAATGTGAAGAAGCATTAAGAGAATTACAGTCCGTTGTTTCGGTTCAATCCCTTGGTGAATTAAGTGAGGCTCAGTTTGAAGAATGTAAGGGTGCTATTACTCGTCCAGTTTGCAGAATGCGCGCAAAGCATGCGGTATATGAGAATCAACGAACCATACAGGCAGTAGCGGCGCTAAAGGCTGGTGACCTTAATTTATTTGGTAAACTTATGAATGCTTCTCATGATTCCCTGCGAGATGATTATGAAGTAACTGGGATTGAGTTGGATACTTTGGTAGAAGAAGCTTTGAAACAAAAAGGTGTGATTGGTGCAAGGATGACGGGTGCAGGATTTGGAGGATGCGCAGTCAGTATTGTGGAATCGAGTGAAGTGGATACATTCATTGAGAATGTTGGTAAAGCTTACAAAAAAAGAATTGGATATGCAGCTGATTTTTATGTTGTATCGGTTGGAAACGGTCCTACTTGTTTATAGAAAAAGGTGTTTTGTAAGAAACTATAAAAATGAAACCAATAAAAATATGAGAATGATAGGAAGCGAGGAGAAAAAATGGCTATATTAGTATTAGGAGGAGCAGGTTATATTGGCTCACATACAGTATATGAATTAATTGGTATGGGTGAGGATGTTGTTATTATTGACAATTTGCAGACAGGGTATCGCGAGGCAATTCATCCAAAGGCTCGATTTTACGAGGGTGATATTCGAGATCGTGCATTTTTAGATTCGGTGTTTGAAAAAGAAAAAATTGATGCAGTGATTCACTTTGCTGCAAGCTCTTTGGTTGGAGAGAGTGTTACAAATCCTCTGAAATATTATGATAATAATCTGTGTGGTACGAAAGTTTTACTCGATGCGATTGTCTCTCATGGGATTGATAAAATTGTTTTTTCTTCGACAGCAGCTACTTATGGGGAGCCGGAACGTATTCCTATTTTGGAGACGGATCGTACACTTCCGACAAATCCATATGGTGAGACAAAGCTTTCCATGGAGAAAATGTTTCAATGGGTTGGAAATGCACATGGTCTTCGATTTGTGTCATTGCGTTATTTTAATGCTTGTGGTGCCCATGTAAGTGGGAAAATTGGGGAAGCACATAATCCAGAATCTCATCTTATCCCACTGATTCTACAGGTTCCGAACAACCAAAGAGAATCAATCTCTGTATTTGGGGATGATTATGAAACAAAAGACGGTACTTGTGTACGTGATTATATTCATGTAACCGATCTTGCAAAAGCACATATTCTGGCGGTTGAATATTTAAAAAAAGGGATGGAGAGCAATATTTTTAATCTTGGAAATGGTGTTGGATTTACAGTCAATGAAGTTATCGAGACAGCGAGAAGGGTTACTAAACATCCGATTCCAGCGGTTATATCCCCAAGAAGAGCAGGCGATCCAGCACAGCTAATCGCATCAAGTGAAAAAGCAAAGGAAGTCCTTTTATGGGAACCTGTACATAATAATATAGAAGAAATAATTGCATCGGCATGGAACTGGCACAAAAATCATCCGAAGGGATATTGCTAAGAGAAAGGAGTATCATGGAATTTACTACGATATGTGAAAATATTGGTGCGTTAGTAGATTATGGGATTACTTGTGGTCTACTAGCAAAAGAAGATAAAATCTATACAACCAATCAATTATTAGAAATTTTATTACTTGATGATTACCAGGAAGTTACACGAGAAAAAAAAGATTTAGATAAGATACTAAAAGAATTACTTGATTATGCATGTCTGAAAGGTATTATAGAAGATACTATCACCGAACGGGATTTGTTTGATACGAAATTAATGAACACATTGGTGCCAAAACCAAGTCAAGTAATCAAAGAGTTTGAACGACGCTATGCATCTTCACCAAAAGATGCTACGGATTATTACTTTAAATTAAGTCAAGATAGTGATTATATTCGCCGATATCGTATTCGAAAGGATAAAAAATGGACGGTGGATACCGAATATGGAATAATGGATATTACAATTAATTTATCTAAGCCGGAAAAAGATCCAAAGGCGATTGCAGCAGCTAAGAATGCCAAACAAAGTGGGTATCCAAGCTGTTTGCTATGTAAGGAAAATGAGGGATATGCTGGGCGTATGAATCATCCAGCAAGGCAAAATCATCGAATTATTCCAGTTAGCATCAATGAACAAGACTGGGGATTTCAGTACTCACCTTATGTGTATTACAATGAACATTGCATCGTATTTAATGGTAAACATACACCAATGAAGATAAATAAAGAAGCATTTCGTAAACTTTTTGATTTTGTAAAACAATTTCCACATTATTTTGTTGGTTCAAATGCGGATCTTCCAATTGTAGGGGGATCGATTTTAAGTCACGATCATTTTCAAGGTGGCAACTATTTGTTTGCGATGGCAAAAGCAAGTATAGAAGAAAATTTTACAATAAAGGGGTTTGAAGAGATAGAGGTTGGTATTGTGAAATGGCCAATGTCTGTAATTCGCTTGAGAGGAACCAATGACTTGCGTTTAATTGACCTTGGTAATCATATTTTAAATGCATGGAGAGTATATACGGATGAAGAAGCTATGATATTTGCAAAGACAGAGGATGAAGAACATAATACGATAACACCTATAGCAAGGAAAGTAGAGGATATCTACGAGTTAGATTTGGTATTGCGAAACAACCTGACAACGAAAGAACATCCACTTGGACTCTATCATCCGCATGCAGAGCTTCATCATATAAAGAAAGAAAATATAGGCTTGATTGAAGTTATGGGTCTTGCTGTGCTCCCAGCACGGCTCAAAGATGAAATGGAACTTCTATCTGAGTACATCGTTACGGGAAAAGATATTCGCAGTAATGAAATCCTTAAAAAACATGCGGATTGGGCAGAAGAAATCAAGGGAAAATATCCAAAAATCAGCAAAGAAAATGTAGCTGAAATCTTGGAACAAGAAATTGGTAAGGTATTTTGCACCGTCTTGGAACATGCGGGAGTTTTTTGCCGAGATGAAAGTGGTAGGCATGCGTTTCGCCGTTTTATCCGCTGCATCGAGTAGAAACTATCGTTCATTAAATTAAATTGCTGTAAAAATGAATTGACATTTTTTTTATTTCACAGTATGGTTATAGTGCATTATATTAATAGTAAGATAGGTAAATGGGAGGATTTAAATGAAACAAAGAGACATTGCAGTAGGTATTATTTTGACAATTGTAACCTGTGGAATCTATGGTATTTATTGGTTTGTGGTATTGACCGACGATATCATTTCTGCAAGTGAAGAGAATTTCACTTCAGGAGTAATTTGTTTTATATTGACAGTAATAACTTGTGGAATTTATGGAATTTACTGGGCGTATAGAATGGGTCAACTTATCCAGACAGCAAAGATTAGGCACAATATGCCAGCAGGAAGCGACATGTCAGTTGGATATTTAATTATTGAAATATTAGGTCTTAATATTATTAACTTAGCATTGATGCAAAATGAAATCAATCATATGTACGTTTAGTATGAAAAAAAGAGTATGTAAACTTATCATAGCCCTAACCTTAAGTCTTTTATTAGGGTTGGGCTATGCCTTTTTCGTTGTAAAAACAGGAATTGCTATTCCTTGTATGTTTCATCTATTTACGGGGTTCTATTGCCCAGGGTGTGGTACGTCGAGAATGTGTATTGCAATCATTCAAGGCGATTTTTACCATGCATTTTATTATAATCCATTCATTTTTTGCATCATCCCGTTGTTTGGGTTTTATATAGTTCGGCAGACAATCAATTATATAAAAGGAGTGAAGTGGCAAATGAGTACGTGGGAGTTGATTCTTTGGAAGAGTTTCGTAGTTCTATTGATTTTATATGGTATTATAAGAAATTTACCGGGAATGGATGTACTTCGACCATAAATTTTCGAAAATGAAGAAGCCTATAAATTGATTTACAATATTATGGAAATAAATGAAAAATATGTAAAAAATGAAAAATATCAAAAAATATTCTGCAAAATTCAAAAAAAGATTGTGGAATTTCACTTTTTCGAGTAAAATAGTATATTATATACTATTTTAGGAGGAGCCTGTTATGATTGTACAAAAGAATGGAACAATCGATCGAACGAGTTTGGAAGTGGAAGATATTATTGATATCAACACCTTACAGAAGTTTTTAGATAATTTTGCGCTTGGAATGAATTGTGCGGCAGTGGCGGTGAATCGAAAGGGCGAGGAAATTACGAAGCCGAGTTATTATCGTCAATTTTGTAGTAATTATATTCATAAAACGGCGCTTGGCGATAAGCGTTGTGCGGAATGTCATAATCAGATGGGAGAAGAAGCGGTTCGGAATGGAAGCACATTTACTGGAACGTGTCATGCTGGGCTTATTGATTTTAGTGCTCCAATTATAATTCAGGGAGAACATATAGGTACGGTTCTTGGAGGACAGATTTTAGATAAAGAACCAGTGGAGAAGCAAATTCGAACGGTAGCAAACGAACTTAATATTTCAGAAAATGAACTTTGGGAATCTGCAAAAAAAATAGACATTGTAGATCGAAAAAACATTGAAGCTTCGGCTGAAGTTTTAAGCATTGTAGTGAATACACTTGCACAAGATGGATATAAGAGATTGGAAACGCAGATGGTAACCAAAGAGTTAGTGGAAAACTTTATTCAAATTTCGCAAACGGTAGAGATGCTTGCAGAGTCAGCGCAAAATATTACATATAACCAGCATACCTTATCTGATAAAATTACGAAAATAAATACGGTAACAAATGAAATTACGGAAGTACTTCGGTCGATAAGTAGAGTTGCAGATAAAACAAAGTTAATTGGATTAAATGCCTCGATTGAAGCTGCCAGATTAGGGAATGATGGAAGAGGATTTTCAGTAGTGGCGAAGGAAATACAAAATTTGTCGGAACATTCAAAAAAAACTGCAATGCAGGTGAATGAGTTAAATGCGCAGATAAGTAGTAATATAACAGATACTATGGGAGATGCAAAACGTACTTTGGAAGTTACGGAAGATCAGTCAGCGGCTATGGAAGAGTTATCGGCTACCGTTCAAAATTCAGTTGAACTAGCTGAACAATTAAAAGAGTTATTTCAAATTTAATATAATGTATAATTTAAGGGGATACTTGACAAAAGTATCCCCTTTGTATGTAAAAAACAAAAGTATTCTATGAATAAAAATGCTTTGAAATATAGACAAATATAGGGGAATGTTATATGATAAAGAACATAATAGTCTGGAAGGATTAGAAGCAGAGAAAGGATATACAGAATGAAAAAAATGATTGAATGCATAAAAGATGAGGTGACACAAGCGTTTATTCAGGCAGGGTATGATAAAAAATATGCTATGGTAAAACGCTCGGATCGGCCGGATCTTTGTCAATATCAGTGCAACGGAGCTTTAGCGGCAGCGAAAGAATATAAATGTGCTCCAATCATGATTGCAAATGGTGTAGTTGAGCAATTAAAAGAAAGTAAGAACTTTCGAGAAGTCGTAGCAATTGCACCTGGTTTTATAAATATTAGTTTGAGCGAACATTATATTGCAGATTATGTCAATGAAATGAAAGCGGGTAACATGTTTGGTATGGATACACCAGAGACACCAATGACGATTATTGTTGATTATGGTGGCCCTAATATTGCTAAGCCACTTCATGTTGGGCATCTTCGTGCGGCTGTTATTGGTGAAAGTGTAAAGCGTATCGGAAAATTTATGGGGCATAAGATGGTGGGGGATGCACACCTTGGTGATTGGGGTCTTCAGATGGGACTTATCATTACGGAATTGAAGCACCGCAAACCAGAGCTTCCTTATTTTGATGAAAATTTCATGGGAGACTATCCGATGGAAGCACCCTTTACGATGACAGAATTAGAGGAAATTTACCCATTTGCAAGCGGTTATTCAAAAGAGCATGAGGAGTATAAGGAAGAAGCAAGGAATAATACATTCCGTCTTCAAAAAGGAGACAGAGGGTATACTGCACTTTGGAAGCATATTTGTAATGTTTCGATTCAAGATCTTAAGCGTAATTATAAGAAATTGAATGTATCATTTGAGCTTTGGAATGGAGAAAGCGATGTAGAAACACTTATTCCAGAATTAGTACAGTATATGAAGGAACATAAGTATGCATATATAAGCGAAGGAGCTTTGGTTGTTGACGTAAAGGAAGAGACCGATACAAAAGAAGTGCCACCTTGTATGATTTTAAAATCCGATGGTTCTGCATTGTATAATACAACAGATTTGGCAACAATTGTTGATCGTGTGAAAAAGTACAATCCAGGAGCAATTAAATATGTGGTTGATAAGCGTCAAGGGCTTTATTTTGAACAAGTTTTTCGTTGTGCAAGAAAAACAAAATTGGTAAAAGATGAAATGGAACTTACTTTCTTGGGATTTGGCACGATGAATGGAAAAGATGGAAAACCATTTAAAACAAGAGAAGGCGGAGTTCTTCGTCTGGAATATCTTATTCAGGATGTCACAGAAGCAGTTTATCAAAAAATATGTGAAAATAGAGATATACAAGAAGAGGAAGCACGAGAAATTGCAAAAAAGGTTGCAGTTGCAGCAATTAAATATGGAGATCTTTCGAATCAGGCAGCAAAGGACTATATTTTTGATATGGAACGATTTACTTCCTTTGAAGGAAATACAGGACCATATATTTTATATACAATTGTTCGAATTAAATCCATTTTAAATAAATATAAGGAATTAAAGGGAAGCATCCAATCGGATGTTGTCATTGCCCCGGCAAAAACAAATAGTGAGAATGAATTAATGCTAGAACTTGCTAAGTTGAATGAAACGGTTGAAGTTGCATTTTTGGAAAATGCACCACATAGAGTCTGCCAGTATGTCTATGATTTGGCAAATGCATTGAATCGTTTTTATCATGAAAATAAAATTATTGCAGAAAAAGATGAAAAACAGCAGAGGTCATGGATTGCATTAATTGAATATACATTAGCGGTTTTGAACCAATGCATTGATTTGCTTGCGATTGAAGCACCAGATCGCATGTAAGGAGAGGAAGACAATCTTGTTTATTGGAAGAACACAGGAAATTAACTTCTTAGAGGATTATTATAATCGTGAAAAAAATGATATGATGGTTGTGTATGGAAGACGAGGGATTGGAAAGACAGAATTACTTCGTAATTTTTCAAAACATAAATCATGTCTGTATTATACGGCAAGGGAATGTTCCGAGAAGGAGCAGCTCCTTTTGATGCAACGAGAATGGATGGAAGACTATGAGTTAGCAAGCGATGAATTGTCATACGAGTGCTTAATAAAAGAAGCAACGAATCGATATTCGTTACTCATTTTTGATGAATTTCATTTGATTTTAAAAAATTCAAGTGATTTTTTAATGGCTTTATTAGAAGCATTGAATGGCATAAGTGAAACGAAAAAATTGATGATTATTCTTTGTAGTTCTTCTGTAAATTGGGTGGAGAATGATATGGTAAGCTCTATGGGAAAGGGAGCTCTATGTATTTCTGCCTTTCAAAAAATAAAAGAGTTGACGTTTCCAGATATTGTTACCCGATTCTCAAATTATTCGGTGGAAGAGTGTATAAAAGTATATGGGATTCTTGGAGGAATGCCAGGATACCTGAATGTTTGGAATGATAAGCGGAGTGTGAAAGATAATATTTTAGCATTGTTTTTGTATAAAGATGGGCGATTTTATCATGAAGCAGAGAATTTTTTAAAAACAGAACTTCGTGAGCTAGCTTTATACAATGCGATTCTATCTTGTTTAGCACAAGATAAATTAAAACTAAACGAAATCTATGAGCACACCGGATTTAGTCGAGCAAAAATCAGTGTATATATAAAAAATTTGATTGAATTGGATGTTGTTGAAAAAGTCTTTTCCTATGATACGAAAGGAAGAGAAAATACAAAAAAAGGGCTATATCGGATCAAAGACCGATTTATTCATTTTTGGTATCGTTTTGTATTTCCTAATTTGTCCAGACTTGAGAGCCGTAAGATCGAAGAAGTGTATCAGGAAAAAATAGAGCCAGTACTCGATGAATATTTTAGTCAGTATTTTATAAATGTTTGTCAGGAATATCTGATACTAGTGAGTGATTACAATAAGCTTGATTTTAAAATAAAGAGGATGGGGCAGTGGTTTGGAAAAGAGGGAAATATAGACTTTATTGGTACTACTTCAAAGGGAACCTATTTTATTGGAATGTGTAAATGGAATCAACTACCGTTTGATGAAGAGGATTTTGAAGGATTACTTAATCTTGTAAAACAAGCACAAATTGAACCTGATTATTATTATTTGTTTTCTAAAAATGGATTTACTAGCAATTTAGAAGTTATAGCAAGAGGGATGGAAAATCTTGTTTTGACTGATTTAGAGGATTTGTAATAAAATTATTTTATATAGTTAAAGAAGAAAAGAAGGTATGAGACATGTTTCGTGAGACATCGAAATTAGTAATTTATCGAGGACTTTTAGAAGATAGTATTTTATTTCAAATGGCAAGCATTTGTGAAGCATTTTATAATGGGAATTTTGAAAAAGAAAATTTGATTACGAAAATATATGTACAGATTAATCGGTTACTTGATGTTGCAACACAGTATGGATTTGACAAAAATTTGTGGCATAATTATCTTTCATACATTTTAGCTACAAACGAGAATCCGTTTAGTATTACTTGTGAAAAGGTAGGCGCAAATGAGGGTACCGTAAATCAGTTTGCTAAAAATGATTATCGCATTTTTAAGGCATTATTTGATTATGATTTTAAACCGATGGAACAAACACTTGGAATTAATTGCTTTGATGTAATTACAAACTATACTTCCATTGTAAAGCCAGAGAGACGCTATAATAAAAGTGTAAGCGATAAGGTTAAATTATTGAGTGAACAGATAGAAGTAGCAAAGGGTGAGGATGAGATTTTCGAGACGGTAACGAATTTCTATCAGGCATATGGTGTTGGAAAATTTGGACTTAATAAAGCATTTCGCATTTATCGCGATGAGGAAGGCGAATTGATTCGACCAATTACAAATACAGAAGAAATTTATCTGTCCGATTTGGTTGGTTATGAAATTCAAAAGCAAAAACTTATTGACAATACGGAAGCCTTTGTAGATGGAAGAAAAGCAAATAATGCATTATTATTTGGTGATAGTGGTACCGGAAAGTCTACAAGCATTAAAGCTATTTTAAATGAATATTATGACAGAGGACTTCGCATTATTGAGATTTATAAGCATCAGTTTCAAGATTTGTCGACGGTTATTTCTCAAGTAAAAAATCGTAATTATCGTTTTATTATTTATATGGACGACTTGTCCTTTGAAGAATTTGAAATTGAATATAAATATCTAAAAGCGGTTATTGAAGGCGGGCTTGAAACGAAGCCTGATAATGTTTTAATTTATGCGACATCCAATCGGAGACATTTAATTCGAGAGACCTGGAACGATCGTGAAGATGTTAGTCATGACAATGGAATGCATAAGTCAGATACCATGCAGGAAAAATTGTCACTTGTAAATCGTTTTGGAATTACGATTAATTATTCAAAACCTTCACAAAACGAATATTTTGAAATTGTAAAAGTGCTTGCGAAAAAACAGGGGAATATTTTGCTTTCAGAAGAAGAGCTTTGTGCGCAGGCAAATATGTGGGAGCTAAGTCATGGAGGTATTTCTGGGCGTACAGCACAGCAATTTGTAAATTACCTTGCAGGTAAAACAATATAGAGGAAGAGAAGCAGAGTAAATGATTCTAAAGTGAATGCTACAAAGAAAGGATTATTTGTGAATCAAAGAAGAGAGATACAGATGATAGGGCTGGATTTGGATGGAACCGTTCTTAATGATAAAAAAGAAATTTCAGAACGAAGCAAACGAGTAATTCGTGCAGCAATAAAAAGGGGAGTTGTGGTACTTCCAGCAACGGGAAGACCACTTGAGGGAATTCCTAGTGAATTTTTAGAGATAGAGGGAATACGCTATGTATTAAGCGCAAATGGTGCAGTCATCTATGACTTAGTGGAAGAAAAAAAGCTATACGAAGACTGTATGGATTATGAATTAGTGTTACCAATTTTGCATCAACTAAAAAAAACGGAAAGCATGGTAGATGTATTTATTGATGGTGTTGGTTATGTGGAGCGTGAGAATTTCTTACATAATATTAAATACACAACAAATGATGCAGCACGTGAGTATTTGATAAAAACAAGAAATCCAGTGGATAATTTGATTGAATTTGTCACTTACAAAAAGAAAAATATAGAAAAAATAACCATTAATTTCCGTGTGCTAAAAGATGGAACACTACATGGAAAAGAAGAGGTATTACACATATTAGAGGCATATCATAACTTTGCAATAGTTTCTGGTGTACCTACGAACTTAGAAATAACAAAGAAGACGGCGACAAAGGGCAATGGGCTTTTAGTTCTAGGGCAACTATTAGGTATCGAGAAAAATTCTATTATGGCTGTTGGCGATAGTGGAAACGATATTGAAATGCTACAAGTAGTTGGACTGGGAGTTGCAATGGAAAATTCAACTCAAGATGTAATAGAAGTGGCGGATTTTGTAACAAAATCAAATGAAGAAGACGGAGTCGCTTGTGCGATTGAACACTTTGTGTTAAACTCTTTTGAGATATGTGAATAAAGGAAATAAATGGTTTATTAAGAAAAGGATTGTACGATGAAAACGAGTGATTTTAAATTTAATTTACCAGCAGAGCTTATTGCGCAAGATCCGTTAGAAGACAGATCGAGTTCAAGACTTTTGGTATTGGATAAACAAACAGGTAGATATAAACACGATAGTTTTAAACAGATTACAAATTATTTAAGACCAGGGGATTGTCTGGTTCGAAATAATACAAAGGTTATTCCAGCACGATTAATCGGCGAAAAAGAAGGAACAGGAGCACATATTGAAGTGCTCTTATTAAAACGAAAAGAAAATGATATATGGGAAACCTTAGTAAAGCCGGGAAAGAAGGCTAAAATTGGGACAAGAATTTCATTTGGAAATGGAATTTTAATAGGAGAAGTAATCGAGATTGTGGAAGAGGGAAATCGTCATATTCAATTTCAATATGAGGGTATTTTTGAGGAAATTTTAGATGAACTTGGTCAAATGCCTCTACCTCCTTATATTACGCATGAATTAAAGGATAAAAATCGTTATCAGACCGTCTATGCAAAATATGAAGGTTCTGCGGCTGCACCGACGGCAGGGCTTCATTTTACAGAAGAATTGTTTAGAGAAATAGAACAGATGGGTGTAATTGTTGCAAATGTTACATTACATGTGGGACTTGGAACGTTTCGTCCAGTTAAGGTAGATGATGTAACGAAACATCACATGCATTCAGAATTTTATCAGGTGGAAGTTGCAGAAGCAAAGAAAATGAATGATGCAAAGGCGAAGGGTAATCGCATAATTTGTGTTGGAACTACGAGTTGCCGGACCATTGAATCAGCAGCCGATAAAAATGGAATTATTATTCCAGGGAGTGGGGATACACAGATTTTTATTTATCCAGGATATCAGTTTAAAGTGATGGATGGACTGATTACTAATTTTCATTTGCCAGAATCTACATTATTAATGCTTGTTTCTGCATTGGCGGGTAAAGAATCAATTATGGCAGCATATGAAGAGGCTGTTCGTGAACGGTATCGCTTCTTTAGTTTTGGAGATGCTATGTTTATCGCAGAACATGATAGGTACAAATAAGAATAAAAATGATGAGAGATTGTTAAATTGGAGCAAGGAGCTACGTATGAGAAAAAAAATGTTGTTCATTTATAATCCGCATGCAGGAAAGGAAGCATTAAAAAATAAACTTTCCGACGTATTAGAAATATTTATGGATGCAGATTATGAGGTTACAATTTATGCAACAAAACAGTCGAAAGAAGCCACCGATATTGTAAAATTGCGAGGAGATAAATTTGATCTTATTGTTTGTTCTGGTGGAGATGGAACGTTAAATGAGGTGACAGATGGTCTAATGACATTAGAAAACAGACCTCCTTGTGGATACATTCCAACTGGAACGGTAAATGATTTTGCAACGACCCTTCATATACCAAAAAATATTATTATGGCTGCAAACAATGTAATTGAGGGCGAATTATTCCCTTGTGATATTGGCTCTCTAAACGGAGATTTTTATAATTATATAGCTGCATTTGGTGCGTTCACAGAAGTTGCCTATGAAACGTCACAGGAAATAAAAAATATTTTTGGGCGAATGGCATATTTCTTGGATGGTGTTAAACGATTGCCAAATTTAAAGTCATACCATATCAAAGTTGAATTGGAAACGGAGTCTTTTGAAGATGAAATTATTTTTGGAATGATTACAAATTCAAAATCAGTGGGTGGATTTAAAGGAATTACTGGGCGAAATGTGAAACTTGATGATGGGTTATTTGAAGTAGCACTTATAAAAAATCCACAAAATGCAGGGGAGTTGCAAGCAATTGTAAACTCTTTGTTAACGAGAGAAGCAAATTCAAAGTATATTTATGCCTTTGCTACTAGTCATATTATTTTAAGTTGTGAGGATGAAATTTCTTGGACACTCGATGGGGAATATGGAGGAAGCTTTAAACAGGCGGAAATCGTTAATTATAAGCAGGCAATTCGTTATATAAAAGGTAAGAAAAGTAAGTAAAGTGGAAGCTAAAAAATAAGGGGTGCAAATTTTGCACCCCTTATTTTTACGCTATAATTAATTGGTGTAAGTCCTCATAAAAGTTAGGATATGATATATCGACACATTCTCCATTTTTAAGAGTTGTAGTTCCGTCTGCTATAAGGCCAGCAATGGAAAAGGACATTGCAATCCGATGATCAAGGTTCGTTTCAATTACAGCACCTTTTAAAGGGTTGCCTCCTTTAATAATCATTCCATCATCGGTTGCCCTGACATCAACTCCCATTAGGGAAAGATTATGTACCACCACATTAATACGATTGGATTCTTTTACTTTAAGTTCTTGGGCATCTTTAATAATCGTCGTTCCATTTGCAAAAGAAGCTAATACGGCGAGAATGGGTAGCTCATCGATTAGACTTGGGATTCGTGTCCCGCCAATTGTAACACCATGTAGAGAAGATGACTTAACCAAAAGATCAGCCACAGGCTCACTGCATAAGAGTCGCTCGTTTTGAAGGGTAATGTTGGCACCCATCTCTTGCATCACGGTTATCATACCATCTCTGGTTTCATTAATACCAACATTTTTTATAAGAACTTCCGAATTTGGAACAATTGCAGCAGCAGCCATAAAATAAGCCGCGGATGATATATCACCAGGAACGTCTACTTTTTGTCCATAAAGTTGAGCGTTTGGAATTATAGTCGCAGTAGTATCATTCGTTGTGATGGAACCGCCAAAATAACGCAACATAAGTTCCGTATGATTTCTTGAACAGACAGGTTCAGTGACAGAAGTTTCTCCATCGGCATAAAGACCTGCAAGTAAAATAGATGATTTGATTTGTGCGGAAGCTACTGGCGACAAATAATGAATTCCATGAAGGGGAGCAGGAGTTATTTTAAGTGGAACACAACCGGTTCCATGGATACTTTCAATAACGGCACCCATACTTGATAGCGGTGAAATAATTCGATTCATTGGACGTCTTTGAATGGAAGCATCTCCATTCATTGTACTTTCGAATAATTGACCGGATAAGATACCAGACATAAGTCTGGCAGTTGTTCCACTGTTTCCGACATCAAGGACTTCGCTTGGAGTAGATAGTCCATATAACCCTTTTCCATAAATTTCAATCACATTGCCATTATCTTTAATTTGGATTCCCATTTTTTGAAAACATGAAATTGTGGAAAGACAATCTGCACCTTTTAAAAAATTGGTAACTTCAGTTATGCCCTTTGAAATAGAACCTAGCATAATGGCTCGATGGGAAATTGATTTATCGCCTGGAATGGTTAATTCGCCTTTGAGCGAGGTGGCCTTTTTTTGTTTCATTTAATAAACTCCTTTCAGCGTTCGTAAATCGTATAGTTTTGTTTCTTTAAAAGTGCAAGTCCTTCTTCATAGGAAGTTTGATTATATAATTCAATGCGCAAAACGCCTTCAGCAAATTCTCGATTGTGGATGATTCCTATATTTTTAATACTAATCGAATGGGTGGCTAGTTGGGTTGCAATGGAGGCAATGGCACCAGTCTCATCCATAATATCCAAATAAATTTCAAAGCTACGATCAAAGATGCCACCCGTTTGACCGGGAATACTATTACGGTAATTTTTTGCGGAATTAAAATAATCATAAAGGGCATCCTCATCCATCGTTTCGATTGCAACGGTTATTTGCTCTAAGCTAGATTGATATAATTGTAAGAACTTTAATATGCTTTTTCGATTTGTTAAACAGATATTTTGCCACATAGTGGGAGAAGAAGATGCAATACGTGTGATATCTTTAAAACCACCAGCGGCTAAGGTGAGCATCTGATTTGAATTATCATCATTCGTTTCGACTAAGTGCACTAAGGAAGAAGCAATAATATGGGGAACATGACTAATTGCTGCGACAATATCATCATGACGCTTGCAATCAAGCATTACAGGAATTGCATGAACATCTGTAACAATTTGTAACATCAGTTCTATTAAATTCGTTGGCGTATCCTCATTTGGAGTTAAGATATAAAATGCATTTTCAAGCAGATAAGAACTGGAATTGTGGTATCCCGTTCGTTCGGAACCAGCCATTGGATGTCCACCAATAAAATTTTTCTTGAGTCCAAGTTCTTTGACCGACAGATCAATGGTTCCTTTTACGCTTCCAACATCGGTAATCAAGCAGGTGGACTTAATCATTCCTTTTAGCTTTGATAAATATTTAATATTCTCTAAAACAGGAGCACATAGAAAGATGATATCACATTCTGAAAAATGAGTCATCAGATTGTTATCTACATAATCAAGAACTCCATCTTCTCTTGCATCTTGTAAAGATTGATTGGAGGAATCATGATAATTATAGGCTACCATAATGCAATTAGGGTTTGCGTCTCGAAGAGCACGTGCAATGGAACCGCCAATTAATCCAAATCCAATAAATCCAATTGTAATTGATTGAAGCATAATAGATTCTCCTAAAATCGCTTATTCATAAGTTCGATAAATGGTCGAAGGTCATGGATAAGCGTATCAAATTGACTAAAAGTTAATGATTGCGGCCCATCCGATAAAGCCTTGGTTGGGTTTGGGTGAGTTTCAATCATAAGACCATCTGCACCACAAGCAACGGAGGCTTTTGATAGTGGAGCGACATAAGCGCGAACACCAGTTGCATGACTTGGATCAACAATAATTGGCAAATGACTTTTTTCCTTTATTACAGGGATTGCACTAAGATCAAGAGTATTTCTGGTTGCGGTTTCAAACGAACGAATTCCTCTTTCACATAAAACTACATTTGGATTTCCTTCGGCCATGATGTATTCTGCTGCATTTAACCATTCATCAATGGTAGCAGATAACCCACGTTTTAATAAGACCGGAAGACCCGTTTTTCCAGCTTCTTTTAAAAGATAGAAGTTTTGCATATTTCTTGCACCGATTTGCAGCATATCCACATATTTGGATGCAGCCTGGATGGCTTCTAAGCTAGTTACTTCACAAACAATCGATAATCCCGTTTCATCGCGGGCTTCCTTCATTAACTTAAGACCATCTTCTTCAAGACCTTGAAATGAGTAAGGGGAAGTTCTGGGCTTATAAGCGCCCCCGCGAAGTATTTGTGCGCCAGATTTTTTGATAGCCTTTGCTGTTTCCATTACCTGTTCTTCACTTTCAACGGCACAAGGACCAGACATAATGACAAAGTTATCGCCACCTATAAGGGTATTACCTACGCTTACAATACTAGGGAGTGGGTGAAACTTCTTATTAGAAAGTTTATAACTTTCCGTTACTTCTACTATTTTTTCAACATCATCAAATAACTCTAAATTTTTATCTCGCAAACGTGTTTTATCGCCCACGACACCAATAATTGTTACTTCTTTCCCATTTGATAAATGAGCCTCTAATTGATTGCTTTTGATTATATTTAATATTTGACGAACGGAGCCTTCTTTTGCACCCGATTTCATTACGATAATCATATGATAATCTCCTTTGTTAGTTCAATATAAGTAAATTCTATAACAGTAGTTCTTTAGAACATTAATGATTGTACTATACGTAGAAGTTAATGTCAATACTGTGTTGCGTTAAACTTTTACGCTTCAACGCATAATCTAAAGTAATTTGTTAAAAAAGGATATAATAGTTGTATTATCTGAAAAATTTTAGTAAAATATAGACATGAAAAATAATTTGAATTGGAGGAGTTTATTATGCAAACATTTAAGTATGAGAAAATCCGTAATGTTGCTGTCTTAGGGCACGGTGGCTGTGGCAAGACCACACTGGTCGAAGCCATGGCGTATACAACGGGTATTACGAACCGACAAGGCAAAGTAGAAGAGGGAAACACAATTAGTGACTTTGACAAGGAAGAAGTAAAACGAACATTTTCTATCAGTACTTCAGTTGTTCCAATTATCTGGGAAGATACAAAAATTAATATCCTAGATACTCCTGGTTATTTTGATTTTGTAGGGGAAGTAGAAGAAGCAATGCAGGTAAGTGATGCTGCGGTTATTGTGATTTCTGCAAAAGCAGGTATAGAAGTGGGAACTATGAAAGCTTGGGATTTGTGTGAAAAATATAAGCTTCCTCGTATCTTTTTTGTTACAGATATGGATGATGATAATGCCAGCTATCGTGAAGTAGTTGAGCGCTTAATCGAACAGTATGGTAAAAAAATAGCTCCCTTTCACTTACCAATTCGCGAAAATGAAAAATTTGTTGGATATGTTAATGTTGTAAAAATGAAGGGACGTAGATTTATTGCAGATAGTGATTATAATGAATGTGAAGTTCCAGATTATTCGAAGGAATATCTTGAAAAATATAGGGAAAATCTGATGGAAGCCGTTGCAGAAACGAGTGAAGAATTGTTAGAAAAATATTTTAATGGAGAAGATTTTACAAAGATTGAAATGTCTTCGGCATTAAGAAGTAGTGTTTCGGATGGAAGCATTATTCCAGTACTGGTGGGATCTGGTTTACATGCACAAGGGTCTAAGATGTTGCTAGAAGCAATTGAGAAATATTTTCCAGCACCAAATAGAGGAGTGATTACTGGTATTCATATGAAAGATAATACCACGTATCGCGCGGATTATAATGCAAATAAAGACATGTCTGCACGTGTATTTAAGACAATTGCAGATCCTTTTATTGGGAAATTTTCGTTGATTAAAGTGTGTTCTGGTATCTTAAAGTCCGATGCAACAATTTATAATTCAAGAACAGGAGAAGAAGAAAAATTATCTAGACTGTATGTGCTTCGAGGAAGGGAACAAATCGAAGTAAAAGAATTGTATGCGGGTGATATCGGGGCAATTGCAAAACTAAATGATGTACAGACAGGAGATAGCCTGTCGACAAAGGCTTGTCCAATTCAATTTGATCGAATTAAAGTGCCAGAGCCATATACCTATCTTCGTTTTAAAACAAAGAACAAAGGGGATGATGATAAGGTATCGCAGTCATTAGGAAAGATTATGGATGAAGATTTAACCCTAAAATTAGTGAATGATAAGGAAAATAGACAATCGTTACTCTATGGTTTGGGAGACCAACAACTCGAAATAGTTGTATCCAAATTATTGAATCGCTATAAAGTGGAAATTGAATTGAAAAAACCGAAAGTTCCTTATCGTGAAACAATCCGCAAGAAAGTTCGTGTACAAGGGAGACATAAGAAACAATCGGGGGGGCACGGACAGTTTGGTGATGTTCATATGGAGTTTGAACCATCGGGAGAGTTAGATACCCCATACATTTTTGAAGAGAAAGTTTTTGGTGGAGCTGTTCCTAAGAATTATTTTCCAGCCGTGGAAAAAGGATTGGCAGAAAGTGTTTTGAGGGGACCGCTCGCAGGCTATCCAGTGGTTGGCATCAAAGCTACTCTTGTAGATGGTTCTTACCATCCGGTAGATTCGTCTGAAATGGCGTTTAAAATGGCTACGATACAAGCATTTAAGCAAGGTATTATGGAAGCTACTCCAATTCTTTTAGAACCAATTGGCGCGTTGAAAGTTGTAGTTCCGGATAAATATACAGGTGATATTATGGGAGACTTAAATAAGCGAAGAGGTAGGGTGCTTGGTATGAATCCGGCATCGAGTGGAAAGCAAGAAATTGTGGCAGACATTCCAATTTCTGAGATATTTGGTTATTCTACCGATTTACGATCGATGACGGGAGGGATGGGAGAGTTTTCTTATCAATTTGACCGTTATGAGCCGGCACCTGCCGATGTACAAGCAAAAGTGATTGAGGAACATAAACTAAGAATACAAGAGGGAGAAAAACAATAAAATTTTTAAAAATTTTATTGACATTTATAAATAATAGTTTATAATTAACCAAGTCAATAGTTGAATACGTCAACTATTGACTTGGTTAATTTTATATACATATAGGAGAAGAAGCTATGTTTTTAATTTGTTAGATGGGAGAAGATATGGATAAGAATAAAATGAGAGGCTTGACAAGTGAGCTTTTGTCGCTTATGTATCGCATGAGACTCTTAACAAAGAAAACACATCATATACCAGAGCTACCGCATGCAGAGTTTTGTATGATTATGGCAATTGCAAAGAGGACGGAACATGAGGAAGATAAATTAGAGCCTGGAATTACAGTTTCTGAACTGGTTGAAGAGCTAGGAACTACATTGCCAGCTGGATCGAAACTTTTGCGAAATATTGAACAAAAAGGCCTGATTGAACGGATTTCCAATGATAGAGACCGTAGAGTAACCTATTTGCGGTTATCTAAAAAGGGGTTAGATAATTTAAAAAAACAAATACAAGCACGCGATCAAATGATGGAACATATAGTCTGTAAGATGGGTGAAGAAAATATGAATGTTCTTTTAGTTCAATTGCAGAATCTATATAGCATATTAAAAGAAGAAATGGAGGAACGGCAAAAAAATGATTAAAATCATAAAATTTGCAAAAAAATCATGGTATATCATGATTCTTATTATTTTGCTTTTATTTATTCAAGCAAATTGTGAGTTGGCGCTGCCACAGTATACATCGAATATTGTCGATGTTGGTATTCAGTATAAGGGGATTGAATCTCCAATACCAGATACAATGCGAATCGAAACGTTTAAACATTTGCAATTGTTTTTATCAGATCATGGGAAAGAATTATTAGATACTTATTATAAGATAAGTGATGAAGATGGATATTATCATTTTCAATATGATACAATCCCAAGCGATCAAGAAGAAGCAAAAATGCAAGAAATTAAAGATGAATTTCTTCCGGCAGAAACAATTCTTATGATGTTTACCTCAGATGGGGAACAATATGTAGAAATTCAAAATCAGATGATTACTGCAATGGGTATGGATCCAGATAAAGTAGACGACATCTTTGCTATTTTTGAACAGATGCCACAAGAAGCGCTTGAGCAGATTAAAACAAAAATGAATGAAAAAATGGGTGATATGGCTGATTTAATTGGTGAATCCATGGCGATTACATTTATTCAAGAGGAGTATACCGCAGTCGGAATTGATTTACATCAGATACAGATGGATTATTTGAAAAACACAGGATTTCGCATGCTTGCACTTGCTTTCCTTGCAATGATAGCTTCTATTATAGTTGCTTTCTTTTCCGCTAGACTAGCAGCAAGTACAAGCCGTGAACTTCGATATCATGTATTT
Organism: Velocimicrobium sp.; assembly: GCA_041821315.1. Classification (GTDB taxonomy): domain Bacteria; phylum Bacillota; class Clostridia; order Lachnospirales; family Lachnospiraceae; genus DIGJ01. The sequence goes on from JBGUEO010000002.1 coordinate 189,734, forward strand.
GAAAAAGTAATTGGTTTTTCAAATGCAGAGATGAATCAATTTTCTACAGCATCCTTAATTACACGGTCGACAAATGATATTCAGCAAGTACAAATGGCATTGACTATGATATTCCGTATTGTAGCTTACGCACCGATTCTTGGAATTGGTGGTATTGTCAAAGTATTACAGACGAATACTTCAATGACTTGGATTATCGCGATTGCAGTTGGAACAATATTTTGTCTTGTTGCTGTTTTAATGGCAGTTGCAATGCCAAAATTTAAGAAAATGCAAATACTAGTAGATCGCTTAAACTTGATTTCAAGAGAAATTTTAACTGGAATTCCAGTAATACGTGCATTTAGCCGTGAAGGACATGAGGAAAAACGGTTTGATGGTGCAAGTCGTGATTTGATGCAGACACAGTTATTTACGAGCCGGTCAATGGCCTTTATGATGCCAACGATGATGTTTATTATGAATGCAATCACAGTCCTTATTATTTGGGTTGGTGCACATGGGATTGATACGGGTAATTTGCAGGTGGGGGATATGATGGCATTTATCACATATACCATGCAAATTGTAATGTCATTTCTTATGATAACAATGGTTTCTGTAATGTTACCAAGAGCAGCAGTTGCAGCAAATCGTATTGATGAAATACTTGTATGTGAAACTTCCGTAAAAAATGCAAACAATCCGGTAAAACTAAAAACAATGGCGCATGGTGTTCGATTTGAACATGTGAATTTTAGATACAATAAGGCAAAGGAAGATGTCCTTAAGGATATTAATTTTACTGCAATTAAGGGGGAAACAACTGCAATTATAGGAAGTACAGGTTGTGGAAAATCAACACTGGTAAATCTGATTCCGAGACTCTATGATGTTACGGAAGGAAAAGTAACAATGGATGGAGTTGATGTTCGAGACATTGATTTATATGATCTACGAGAACGAATTGGTTTTGTTCCTCAAAAAGGTGTGTTGTTTTCTGGTACAATTGCCTCAAATATTAATTTCGGAGTAGATAAACCAACGGATGAAAATATGAAAGATGCGGCAAAAATTGCACAGGCAGGTGAATTTATAAATTCCAAGCAAGATGGGTTTAATGAATCCATTGCACAAGGTGGCGGAAATGTTTCGGGAGGACAGAAACAACGTCTGGCAATTGCCAGAGCAATTGCCAAGAATCCGGAACTATATGTATTTGATGATAGTTTTTCAGCACTTGACTATAAAACTGATATTGCACTCCGTAAGGCACTTAATCAAAAGGTTGGTGGAGCAGCTGTTATAATTGTGGCACAAAGAATCAGTACAATTATTCATGCAGATAAAATTATTGTATTAGAAGATGGAAAAATTGTAGGAATTGGAACGCATAAAGAATTACTTGAAACCAATGAAGTTTATCAACAGATTGCAGCAAGCCAGTTATCCAAAGAAGAGCTGGAAGGAAAAGCATCAGGGAAGGAGGAGTAACGATGGCGGATGAAAAAATGAAACAACCTCCAAGAAGAGGTCCAATGGGACATGGTGCCCCGGGTATGCCAGTAGAAAAAGCAAAGGATTTTAAGGGAACGCTGAAAAAGCTGGTTGCGTATTTAAAGCAGTATCATATTGCTATTATAGTGGTTATGGTTTGTACTATTTGCAGTACTGCTTTTAATATTGTAGGTCCCAAAATATTAGGAAAAGCAACAACGGAAATTTTTAATGGATTGACTAATAAAGTACAGGGTGGAACTGGAATTGATTTTGAAAAAATTGGATTTATCTTATTGATTTTGGTGGGACTTTATGTATTCAGTATGATTTTTGGCTATGTTCAAGGATTTATCATGACTGGAATTTCTCAAAAAGTTTCATTTCAAATGAGGAAAGAACTTTCAATTAAGCTAAATAAACTGCCGATGAATTACTATGACACAAAAACCAATGGGGAGATCTTATCTCGCATTACGAATGATGTGGATACATTGGGTATGAGTTTGAATCAGACATTAACACAGTTGCTTTCATCCGTTGCAACAATAATTGGAGTAATTATTATGATGCTTACAATTAGCCCATTAATGACGTTGATTGCATTGCTTTTATTACCGATATCAGTGTTTCTAATTAGTTTTGTTATTAAGCATTCTCAAAAATATTTCAAATCGCAACAAGAATATCTAGGGCATGTGAATGGTCAGGTGGAAGAAGTTTTTGGTGGACACAATGTAGTGAAATTATTCAATCGTGAAAAGTCATCGATGGAAGAGTTTCAAAAGACAAATGATATTTTGTATGATTCAGCTTGGAAGTCACAATTTTTCTCTGGCATGATGCAACCAATTATGGGGTTTGTTGGTAACATTGGTTACGTGGCGGTAGCAGTAGTTGGAGGATATTTGAATATTAAAAAAGTAATTGAAGTAGGTGATATTCAATCATTTATTCAATATGTTAGACAGTTTACGCAGCCTATCACTCAAGTTGCACAGGTATCTAATATGTTACAGTCTACAATAGCAGCGGCAGAACGAGTATTTGAATTTCTAGAAGAAGAGGAAGAAAACCAATTTGCTGAGAAACCGTTGGAAGTTTCAATGAGAAATTTAGAAGCAAATGTTGAATTTAAGAATGTTCATTTCGGCTATAATCCAGATAAAATTATTATTAATAATTTTAGTGCAATGATTAAAGAAGGACAAAAAATTGCAATTGTTGGACCTACCGGTGCTGGGAAAACAACGATGGTAAAACTTTTAATGCGTTTTTATGATGTAACGTCTGGAGAAATCAACGTAGATGGGTATAATATTAAAGATTTTGATCGAAATGAACTCCGTGAAGCATTTGGAATGGTATTACAAGATACCTGGTTGTTTAAAGGTAGTGTCATGGAAAACATTCGTTATGGACGTTTAGATGCATCAGATGAAGAGGTTATTGCAGCGGCAAAGGCAGCGCATGCACACCATTATATTCAGACATTGCCAGGTGGTTATGATATGGAGTTGAATGAAGACGCTACGAATGTTTCACAAGGACAGAAGCAGCTTCTTACGATAGCTAGAGCAATTCTTGCCAATAATAAAATACTGATTTTAGATGAGGCAACCAGTTCTGTTGATACGAGAACAGAAATACGCATTCAAAAGGCAATGGATAATTTAATGAAGGGGCGCACAAGCTTTATAATAGCACATCGATTGTCAACAATCAAAGATGCAGATTTAATTCTTGTTATGAATGAGGGAGATATCGTGGAACAAGGAAATCATGATGAATTAATTGCGAAGGGTGGATTTTATGCCAACCTATACAATTCACAGTTTGAGCAAACTGCATAAAAATTGATTATAGTTTTAATGAGCAGAATATCGAAAAATAGGGGTATTGCAAAATAGAAAGTTATCTTCTGTTTTGCAATACCCTATTTATTGTATTATTTTTTGAAAAAAAGAGGATGGTTTTTCGTGAACGACTGCTGTTGCATAACGATCTGTAAAATGCTCTTCTTCATTAATTACAATTATATTTGATCCATTAAAGTGTGATAAAAAAGGTTCTGTTAAATGTGAATGCAGGTTACAACCTACAATCAGCAATAAATCGGAAGAAGTAACTGCACGACAGGCAGATGTAAGTTTGCCATTGTCAATTTTTTCACCAAACAACCCAACCTTTGGGCGGATAATACCGTTGCAATAGCGGCAAGTAGGAATGCCAGCAGAAGATTTAACATAAGATGCAGGATATTGTGCACCACATTTTGTACAAATATTTTTATGTACAGTACCATGGAGTTCGATGACATTCTTAGTTCCGATAACTTGATGTAAACTATAGATACTACGGGTAAGAATACCAGTTAATTTTCCTTCTTTTTCTAGTTGTGAAATTGCATAATGTGCATAAGAAGGGGTATGATTTAGGTGTAGAATGTATTTTTTGTAATATTGAAAAAAAAGATCAGGGCGTGTATTAAAAAATACGCTACTATATAAATCTTCTGGTGAATAACCAAATTCACTTTCTGTTTTATAAGATTCTTCTTCACTTAGAAAATAAGGTATTTGACTTTCGCTAGAGAGTCCAATACCACTGAATACAGCGATGTGATTATTTGCGTTTATTAGTTTGGTAATATAATCAATATTCAAAACATCATCCTTTCTGAAATAAAAATTAATTCGGCTAAATAACAATGCAATACAACACGTTTAGAAAATTACACATATATATAATCACGATACATTATATATTATACCACAAAAACAATAAAATAAATCGTAAAATACAAAAAAATATATTTTCTTTAAGCAATAAATTTTCTTCCCTTGCTTATATGAAACGCATAGAGTAAAATAAAAACGAATTTGAATGGAGGAGGAATGGTTATGTTTCAATCGTTTTTTCCAGATGAGTGTGTAAAATCAGTATATGTGGTCGATTTTCGGACACTATATAAAAAAGGATATCGTGGTATAATTTTTGATGTTGATAATACCTTGGTTGCACATGGAATGGATGCGACAGAGGCTTCGATGGATCTTTTTAAATGTCTAAATAAAATAGGATTCAAAACATGCCTTATGTCAAATAATAAAGAAGAGAGAATCAAGCGTTTTAATAAGAAAATACAAACGCATTATATTTTCAAAGCCAATAAACCGTCTCGTAAAAATTATTATGAGGCATGTAGAAAAATGGGTACGGTTGTGGAGAACACCGTATTTATAGGAGATCAGCTTTTTACAGATGTATGGGGAGCGAAACGTTGTGGGATACACAACATTTTAGTTGAACCAATTAATAAAAAAGAAGAAGTTCAAATTGTATTGAAGCGTTATCTTGAGAAACTTGTTCTGTTTTTTTATCGAAAAAAGTTAGAACATCTTAAAAAAGCAAATGACCTAAAAAAAAGTAGTTGAAAAATGTCGTTCTTTATTATAAAATGATTATATTAATGCGAACTTTTAAAATAATTGTTCGTTGTACATCTATAAGGAGGAATATCAAGTATGGTATCAGCAGGCGATTTTAGAAACGGCCTTACGATTGAATTAGATAATGGTGTGTATCAAGTAATTGAATTTCAGCATGTAAAACCTGGAAAAGGTGCTGCTTTTGTTCGAACAAAATTAAAAAATATTAAAAATGGTGGAGTGGTTGAAAAAACATTCCGTCCATCTGAAAAATGTCCCCAAGCGCATATTGAGAAAAAAGATATGCAATTTTTATATTCCGATACTGGATTATATTATTTCATGGATGTAGTAACATTCGATCAATTTGGATTGAACGAAGATTCCATTGGTGATTCTTTAAAATTTGTGAAAGAAAACGATATGGTTAAGATACTTTCACATAATGGTGATGTATATGCAATTGAGCCACCAATGTTTGCAGAATTAGAAATCATTGAAACAGAACCAGGGTTCAAAGGGGATACGGCAACAGGAGCTACGAAACCAGCAATTGTTGAGACGGGTGCTTCAGTATTAGTGCCATTATTTGTTGAAACTGGCGACAAAATCAGCATTGATACAAGAACAAGCGAATACTTAAAAAGAGTCTAATAAAATCAATAATTTAATATAGCGCAATCCAAACGAAAATTATTTTTTTATTTGGTTGCGCTATTTTTGTTATATACATGTTTCAAATTTAATAAAAAGTGTCTCTAAAGATATTTTCTACATAAGATCGCATTTCTTCTTTACTTTCCACATGTTTTGCACCTTCAATCACACGTTCTTTTTCTCCTTCGGATAGATGAGAAAAATGATTAAGTGCATCAGAATGTTGTGCAAGTGTCATTGTAAATCCAATTGGGAGTTCTTCATTACGAATCATTTTATCACCTCAAGACTAGAGTGTTCAATAAGTATTTGTTTTATACCAGTGAAATGCAAATACTTTTTCGCATATTTAAAATATGTTCACATATATATTAAACAAGTAAAAAAGGACAAAACATAGATAGGAGCATATATGGACAAAAAAAATGAAATACTTCGAATATTTTCGATTCGCTTGCGAAAGTTATTTTTTGAGTTAAATCTTAATTTTTACAATCTACAGGAGGTGAGGCTGCGCATCAACCGACCACTTTTATTGGTTTATGATAACGAAGAGTATTTTCTTTCCGAAGATAGTAGCCTTACAAAATATGCGGAGAAAGGATTTATTGTTTCAGGGAAAGAGATCCGTGAAACAATGGAATATGTCAGCAATTATTCTCTTTATGCCTATGAAGATGAGTTAAGACAGGGATTTATTACAATTCAAGGAGGGCATAGAATTGGAATAGCCGGAAAAGTAATCTTAGAAAAAGGTTCTATTAAAACAATAAAATACATATCTTTTGTTAATATTCGATTTGCACATGAAGTAAAGGGATGCTCAATCCCTATTTTGCCCTACATAAAAAAGGGACAAGATATTTATCATACGTTGATTATATCTCCTCCAAGGTGTGGAAAAACAACCTTACTTCGCGATATCATTCTTCATTTGTCGGATGAATTTAATATTGGAGTAGTGGATGAACGTTCGGAAATTGGTGCTTGCTATTTGGGGATTCCTCAAAATGATCTTGGAATTCGAACGGATATTTTAGACTGTTGTCCAAAGACGGAGGGAATGATGTTACTAATTCGATCGATGTCGCCCGATATTATTGCGGTGGACGAGATTGGAACAACTCAAGACTATCAAGCTATTTTACAAGCACTTCATTGTGGCTGTAAAGTAATCGCAACAATACATGGAGATTCGCTAGAAGATGTGAGAGAAAAACCGTTTGGTGGTATTTTCGAACGCTTCATTATTCTAGATCGTATGTATGAAATTGGACATGTATCAGGAATTTATAACGAAAGCGGTGAAACGATATGTTCATTAAGATGATTGGAAGTGTTTTTGTGATTGGAGCCACTTCTTTATTTGGCTATTTATTAGGACGAGAGAAAGTGATTCGACTCGCGCAGCTAAAAACATTAAAAAAAATCCTCTATCAGCTTCGTGGAGAAATTCAATATGGATATACGCCACTTCCAGAAGCAATGGGAAGTCTTGGTGGAAGGAATGAAACTGTGTTTTCGGAATTCTTTTTATCCATGCAGCAGCAACTGAAAAATTATGAGGGAAATACATTTTATAGCATTTGGAAAAAAGAAATTGGTGAAAAACTAAAACAAACAGCACTTAGCAAATCGGATAAAACAAAATTGATTTCACTTGGAGAAAATTTAGGGTATTTAGATCAAGAAATGCAGATAAAAAATATTGACTTATATATAGAAGGATTGGAAGAAGAAATAGTAACAGAAAGCAATTCTCAAAAAGAAAAAATACGCTTATATCAATTGTTGGGAGTGTTGAGTGGAATATTCGTAACGATTGTGATGCTTTGAAAATAGAGGAGAAAAAGAGTGAGTATTAATCTGATTTTTAAAATTGCAGCGGTCGGAATTTTGGTATCTGTTCTGACACAGGTGCTCAAACATTCTGGAAGGGAAGAACAAGCATTCCTTACAAGCTTAGCGGGACTTGTTCTAGTACTTTTATGGATTATACCTTATATATCAGAATTGTTTATGACAATTAAAAGTTTATTTGCACTATAGGAGTAGATGTGATGTTAAAAGTTGCTGCATTGGGGTTGATTACTGCATTACTTGCGGTTCAGTTTAAAACGGGTAAATCAGAATATGGGATCTATATTGCGTTTGCAGGATGTTTGATTATTTTTTTGTATGGAATACATAAATTGGAACTGATTCTGGATAGTTTAGGCGCGCTGGAAAACTATATGAAGGTAAGTAATACGTATATTTTTTTACTACTTAAAATCATTGGAATCACGTATATTGCAGAATTTTCTTCTGATTTGTGTAAAGATGCTGGGTATGGTGCAATCGCAGGACAAATTGAATTTGTGGGAAAACTAAGCATATTAACCATTAGTATGCCGATTTTATTATCATTGTTTGAATCCATTCAAAGTTTCTTGTAGATGGGAGGCTATTTTGAAGCAATTATTCCGCTATTTCCAACTTGTGCTGATAATTGGATTGGGATTGTTTTATCCAATACCAGCAAAGGCAGAGGAACTTACGATTCCATATGAAGATAGTATCGACTACACCTCTGTACAAGAGGCAATGGACGAAATTATGGGAGGAGAAACGTTTGATTTTCGAGGATATGTACTAGAGATGATACAAGATGGAGAAGGGTTCTCTTTGAAGAAAATATTCACGACAATGCTAGACGCATTAAAAAGCCAACTGATTGGAGATAAAAGCCTGCTTTACCGTTTCATCAGTATTACAATACTAGGTGCAGTTTTTACAAACTTTACGAAAGTATTTCGGAACAGCAATGTTTCAGAAATGGGATTTTATATTACATATCTTATTTTATTTTCACTAGCATGTACTTCCTTTTATGCGATTACGCAGGTTGCAGTTGAGGCACTTGAAAATATATTGGAATTTATGAGATCGCTAGTACCTGCGTATTATATGGCTATTATGTTTTCATCAGGAGTTAGTACATCGAGTCTTTTTTACCAAGGGACACTCATGTTAATACACATAGTAGAATTATTGATAGTAAATATGATTATTCCTTTGATTCGTATTTTTTTTATTCTTTCGCTTGTAAGTAATCTGACACAAGAAGATATGCTTTCGAAAGCACTTGAACTTTTAGAGAGTATGATACAATGGACGCTTAAAACCCTACTGGGTTTAATCACCGGATATAACGTAATTCAAGGATTGATTGTTCCTGTTGCGGACAATCTTAAAAACCGAATTACTGTTAAAGTAGTAAATGCTTTACCGGGTGTTGGTGATTTACTGGGTTCTGCGGCACAAACCGTTCTTGGTGCAGGAATTGTCATTAAGAATGCGATTGGAGTTGCGGGGATATGTGCATTGGTAATTATAATGTGCATTCCTATGATTCGCATATTGTTTTACGCCTTTATTTATAAATTTGTTGCGGCACTCATTCAACCAATATCGGATAAACGAATTGTAGAGTGTTTAAGTGGTTGTTCCAAAGCAACCAGCCTTTTACTTTATGCGATGTTTGTGACTGGAGTTTTATTTCTATTAACAATACTAATCGTTATGGCAACAACGAATGGGAGTGTCTGAATGGAATTAATAATGGATACGGTCAAGAACTTAGCTGTATATATGATATTTGCTACAGTAATTAAAAACTTGATTGGAAATAGAAGCTATGCAAAATATATTGAATTTTTCTTGGGACTTATTATGATTCTTATAGTAGTTGCTCCAATGGGACACCTATTAAACATAAATGGAAATCTAGAATCTTATTTGAAATCGAATCAGATAAATTTTGAAATAAAAGAGTCTAAAAATGATTTATATGAAGGAGAAAAAGTAGTAAATGATGCAATCATTGAAACGGCATCCACACAGTTAAAAGAACAAATTATAGAATTGGCAAAGGAGGAGGAAATTTATGTAAAACAATGTGAAATTTCACTTTCAAAGGAAGAAGATACATTTGGAGAGATAATAGAATTGGAGATTTGGTTGAGTTATGATGAAAAACAAATTGCGATACAAAAGGTAACACTTAAAAAAGACGAAGATGATAAAGGTAGATTTCCAGATTTTGTCAAGCAAATAGCGGATACATACGGGATTGATGAGACTATCATTTTTATACATGAATGCTAACAGGAGGAAAATAAAATGGCAAAAAAGAAATTAACGTTGAAAGAAATTGGGATGGACAAAATTATTATTATATTTTGTACCGGTATATTTCTTTTGATTCTCTCGGTTCCTAGTTTGCAAAAAGATAAGGATGATACTTCAAACAGTGATACGACAATTATGCAAACAAGTCAAACGAGTAACGTTTCATCAAAGAGCACAAATTCAGAATATATTGAATGGACAGAAAAACGTCTAGAAGATACATTGAGTGAAGTGGAGGGGATTGGAGCGATTAAAGTAATGATTACTTTAAAGGAATCAAGTGAAAAGGTAGCATTAAAAGATTCTCCGTATTCACAAGAGAATTCTTCGGAAAGTGATGGAAGCGGTGGAAGCCGAGTTAGCTCAAGTGCAACAAGAGAAGATGAAACGGTGATGATTTCAGAGCAAAGTGGAGAGTCAAGTCCTTATATCATCAAAGAAGTGGAGCCTCAAGTAGAGGGGGTTCTTGTTCTTGCGAGTGGGGCAACAAATAGTGAAACAATTGAAGAAATTGTTGGTGCTGTACAGGTATTATTTGATGTTCCCGTACATAAAATTAAAGTAATGAAAATGGAATCTCGGTCGAAGTAACCGGATAGAAGGAGCATAACATTGAAGAATATATTTAAAAAAAATCAGATTATTATTACTGCACTGGCAATTATGCTTGCCGTTGCAGGGTACCTTAATTTCTCCAAAGAGGATGTTGTGAATACATTAAGTGAAACAGATGATTTGGCTACATATGCGGATGAGAGTACACAAGAAATTGGACTTCTTGATTTATCAGAAGAGGACATTGCACAAACAGGAGAGGAACTAGCACAAGAGGATTTGACGGTTGCGGATAATGGTGAAGTTGCTGCCAGTGAGGAAGGTACACTAAGTGCAGAAGTAGCAGAGAACAATGATGTAGTTGATGCGGATGATGCAAATGTAGGAGAAGCAGTTATTGTTAGTAATACAATTTCGAGTGATTATTTTGCATCAGCAAGATTACAACGTGAACAAACAAGAGCAAAAAGCAAAGAATTGTTACTGGAAATTGTAAATAATGAAAATCTAGCGGATACACAAAAAACAGATGCGGTTGCAGGAATTGAGCGATTAGCCGATGTAGCTGAAAAAGAAAGTGCAACAGAAATTCTATTGGAAGCAAAGGGATTTGCAGACTCGGTTGTTAGTATTGTAGATGAAAGTGTTGATGTTATTGTAAATGCAAATGAGCTAACAGAACAACAAATTGCTCAAATTGAAGATATTGTAAAGAGAAAAACAGAAATTTCGGCAGAGAACATTGTCATTACTCCAGTAGGGGTAGCAAAAAACTGATTGCAAATCAACGGAATTTTGATATAATGAATATAGAATGTGGTATACTAAAGCTAGGAGGTAATAATAGTGAGCAAAGAAGTTGAAAATAAAAATTCCTATAAAATGCTAGAAAATAGTAACATTGGTGAGGTACAAATTGCAGATGAGGTAATTGCAATTATTGCAGGGTTAGCTGCGACAGAGGTTGAAGGTGTTAATTCTATGGCGGGGAATGTAACCAACGAGTTAGTTGCAAAGCTTGGCATGAAAAACCTATCAAAGGGAGTTAAAGTTTTAGTAGACTCCAAGGCAGTATCTGTTGATATTACGCTTAATATGGAGTATGGATATAGCATTCCAAAAACATCAAGTCAGGTGCAAGAGAGAGTAAAACAGGCAATAGAAAATATGACAGGTTTGCCAGTGGATGAAGTTAATATAAGGATAACTGGTGTAAAATTAGAAGGACAGAAGTAATAAAAACAACCCTTATAGTTCTTATAAGGGTTGTTTCTTATATGTTTTTGTATAGAACAAGGAGATAAGGAATGAAGAGAAGTGAATTAAGAGAACACCTTTTTTTGATGTTGTTTCGAAAAGACTTTCATCCAAAGGATGAGTTAAAAGAACAGATGCAGATGTATTTGAATACATCCAAAAATCTTAAAATAGAGGAAGATAGTTCCTATAAAGACTTAAGCGTGCCAACACAAAAGGAAAAAGAATATTTGGAAAATCGCATTCTAGAAGTTTTTGATAAGTTGGATGAAATTGACGCAAAAATTGAAGCAGCAAGTGTTGGATGGAAGTTGATTCGTATAGGAAGAGTTGAACTTACAATAATACGGTTAGCAACGTTTGAGATTGTGTATGATGAAGAAATTCCTACTGGAGTAGCAATTAACGAAGCCGTCGAGCTTGCTAAAAAATTTGGAGAAGATAATTCTCCCGGGTTTGTAAATGGAATTTTAGCAAAATTTGCAGACTAAGAAAGTTGGAACTACAATGAAAGAATCGATTTATTCGGTTTCGCAAGTTAATATATATATCAAAAATATGTTTTCAAGAGAAGCCATACTTCAACAAATATATGTAAAAGGAGAAGTGTCTAATTGCAAATATCATAGTTCTGGACACATTTATTTTACATTGAAGGATAGTAAGGGGCAGATGACCTGTGTGATGTTTGCAGGTCAACGAAGTGGCCTTTCTTTTCGTATGTCTGAAGGCCAAAGTGTTATTGTTTTAGGAACCATTAGTGTCTATGAGCGAGATGGGAAATATCAGATGTATGCAAAGCAAATTATGCTAGATGGTCAGGGTGCACTTTATGAACAATATGAACGACAAAAAGAAAAATTAATGGAGCTAGGGCTTTTTGATGAAACATTAAAACGACCGATTAAGCGTTACAACAAAACGATAGGTATTGTGACAGCAAGTACAGGAGCTGCAATTCAGGATATTCGAACGATTTCAAACCGACGAAATCCATATGCTCAGTTAATCTTGTATCCTGCAAAAGTACAAGGCGATGGAGCAAAAGATACGATAGTGGATGGGATTGAGTATTTGGATCAGTTGGGTGTGGATGTGATTATTATAGGACGTGGAGGCGGATCGATTGAAGATTTGTGGGCGTTTAATGAAGAAGAGGTTGCTTGGGCAATTTTTAATTGTAAAACCCCTGTTATATCTGCAGTTGGCCATGAAACTGATACAACAATTGCCGATTATGTAGCAGATTTACGGGCTCCTACTCCTTCTGCTGCTGCCGAATTAGCGGTTATCTCTATCTATGATTTGATGCAAAGTCTAGACAATATGCAATATACGCTTAACCGATATATGAATCAAAAGCTTCGTATGCTTGAATCAAATTTAGAAAAATATCAAATACGGTTATCTCATGCCGAACCATTTTATCAAATCCGTCAAAAACGGCAATATTTAATCGACGTTCAAATAAAATTAGAATCTATTATGGAGTCCAATCTTCAAAGAAAACGTCATATACTAGCGATTTACATAGAAAGAATGCGTGGATTATCTCCCTTGGAACGACTGAATCAAGGATATGGTTTTGTATCCGATAAAGAAGGAAAAGCCTTGCGTTCAATCAATGCGATAAAAGCTGGAGATAACATTACCATTGACTTTATCGATGGAAAAGTAAGGGCAATCGTCAATCGAAAAGAAAGAATAAAAAGGATGTGTTAATATGGCAAAGGGAAAAAATTTGGAAGCCTCAATGGAAGCATTGGAACAGGTGTTGCAGGAACTAGAACAAGAGGATATAAGTCTAGAAAACTCCTTTCAACTTTATCAAGAGGGTATGAAACTGCTAAAAGAATGCAATAATTCCATTGATAAAGTAGAGAAGCAAATGATTATTTTGAATGAAAAAGAAATCAAACAAGAGGAGTCATAGATGGATTTTGAAAAAGAATTAAATCTTCGAATTGAAGAAGTGGAAAAGACAATTTTGACTTTTTTACCAAACGAAGAAAATTATCAAAAACGAATTATAGAAGCAATGAATTATAGTGTATGTTCTGGAGGGAAGCGTTTGCGTCCTTTATTTATTCAAGAGACGTATCGTCTGTTTGGTGGAGAACATTATGAAGTTATAAAACCGTTTATGGCTGCATTAGAAATGATTCACACGTATTCGCTGGTACATGACGATTTGCCAGCAATGGATAATGATGAGTATCGCAGAGGAAGAAAGACAACACATGCTGTGTATGGAGAAGCCATGGGTATTTTAGCAGGTGATGCATTGTTAAATTATGCATTTGAAACGGCTTGTAAGGCATTTGAGGAATCGAATAATCCGCATGTGGTTGCCAGGGCGTTAACGGTATTATCCAATAAAGCTGGAATCTATGGTATGATAGGTGGACAAGTTGTCGATGTTATGTCGTCAGAAATGGAACTTACAATTGATAAAATAGAATTTATACATCGATTGAAAACAAGTGCATTAATCGAAGCAGCTATGATGATTGGGGCTATTTTGGCCGGAGCATCCAAACAAGAAGTAGCAATTGTTGAAAAGGCAGCAGGGTTGATTGGATTTGCATTTCAAATACAAGATGATGTACTAGATGTTACCAGTACCTCGGATATACTGGGAAAGCCCACACATAGTGATGAAAAGAATCATAAGACAACATATGTAACAATTGTTGGAATAAAACAGGCACAAGAGGATGTAAAAAGATATTCAAAACAAGCAATCGAATTGATCGGTGGATTAGATAAAGATAATGCATTTTTAGAAGCTCTGATTTCTTATCTGATTTGTAGAAAGAAGTAAGGAAGGTGTAGATTTGCCTACATTATTAGAACAAATAAAAGAACCCAATGATATAAAAAAAATAGAATCAGATGAAATGGAACGATTAGCAAAAGAGATTCGTCAATTTTTGATTCGTTCCATAAGCAAAACAGGAGGACATTTAGCGTCTAATTTAGGAACGGTTGAACTTACGATGGCAATCCATTTGACACTTGATTTTCCAAAGGATAAATTAGTATGGGATGTTGGACATCAAGCATATACACATAAAATTTTAACCGGGCGGAAAGATAACTTTTCAAAACTTCGTCAATATGGTGGTATGAGTGGCTTTCCAAAGAGGAAGGAAAGTGATTGTGATGCATTTGATACGGGGCATAGTTCGACATCTATATCGGCGGCACTGGGTCTTGCAAAGGCAAGGGATATAAAAAATGAAACGCATAAAGTCTATGCTGTAATTGGAGATGGAGCTTTGTCGGGGGGTATGGCTTACGAAGCATTGAATAATGCAGCAAGACTGAAATCCAATATGATTATTGTGTTAAATGATAATAATATGTCGATTTCAGAAAATGTAGGAGGCATGGCAAATTATCTTGGAAAAATCCGCACGGCAAGTAGTTATCAGAATTTGAAGGGCGGTGTCGAAAGTGCAATTCGGAGTGTGCCAAAGGTAGGAAACCTAGTTGCAGATAAGATAAAACGATCAAAGGATAGCTTGAAACGCTTATTTATCCCTGGTATGCTGTTTGAAGATATGGGAATTACTTATATAGGTCCCATTGATGGACATGATATTTCTGAAATGGTAAAAGCGTTTCAAAGCGCACAACGAGCAAAAAAAGCAGTTCTTGTCCATGTTGTAACTAAAAAAGGCAAAGGCTATTCCTATGCGGAACGTATTCCTTCGAAGTATCATGGGATTGATCCGTTTGATATTCAAAGCGGGGAAGCGGTTGCAAAAGGAAAGGAAGAGACGTATACTGCTGTTTTTGGTGATACCTTGTTAAGGGAAGCAAGTAAAAATCCACAAATTGCAGCTGTTTGTGCAGCAATGCCATCTGGGACTGGACTTATGAATTTTAGAAAAACATTTCCAGAGCGCTTTTTTGATGTTGGAATTGCAGAGGAACATGCTGTAACATTTGCAGCGGGTCTTGCAGCAGGAGGATTACATCCTGTAGTAGCAATATATTCCACTTTTTTACAAAGAGCATATGATCAAATACTGCACGATGTATGTTTGGATAACTTGCCGGTTACCTTCGCTATTGATCGTGCGGGTTTAGTAGGAAGCGATGGCGAGACACATCAAGGGGTATTTGACCTTTCTTTTTTATCCAATATACCAAATTTAACGATTCTCTCACCAAAAAACAAGAAAGAATTCATAGGGATGCTGCAATGGGCATTTCGTTACGATGGGCCAGTTGCGCTTCGCTATCCAAGAGGAGCTATATATATGGGGCTGAGTGAGTATATGGCACCAATTGTATATCAAATGAGTGAATGTATTACACGTGGAAAACAAATTGTTTTATTGGCAGTAGGCTCTATGAATGAAGTTGCGAATGAGATTTGTGAGCGTTTGCGACAGGATGGCTATGAGCCAACACATGTGAATGTAAGATTTGTAAAACCAATTGATACACAAATATTGGATGAGTTATTAAAGGATCATGACCTATTTGTGACATTGGAAGAGAATGTTCAAATTGGTGGATTTGGACAAAGGGTATCGGATTATCTGATGACAAAAAAGTTGGTAACGAATGTTAGCGTTTTGAATATTTCGATACCGGATGAATATATTGAACATGGAAATACAGACATCCTAAAAGAAAAATTGGGACTTGATGCAGATTCTATTGTGGAAAGGATTATGAAATTAATATGAAAGAACGCTTAGATGTGCTTTTGGTAAAGCGTGGGTTAGCAGAGTCAAGAGAAAAGGCCAAAGCAATTATTATGTCAGGAAATGTGTTTGTTGCAAACCAAAGAGAAGATAAAGCTGGAAGTACGTTTGAAGATACCGCAGAGATTCTTGTAAAGGGTGGTGGTATGAAATACGTGAGTCGTGGTGGATATAAGCTTGAGAAAGCAATGAGCGAATTTCAGGTGAATGTAGTGGATAAGATTTGCATGGACGTCGGATCCTCTACCGGTGGCTTTACGGATTGTATGTTGCAAAATGGTGCAAATAAGGTATATGCGGTTGATGTTGGAACGAATCAGCTTGTATGGAAATTGAGACAGGATGAACGCGTGGTTTGTATGGAAAAAACAAATATTCGATATCTAACCAAAGAAGAAATCTCTGATGAAATTGCATTTGCATCCATTGATGTTGCATTTATTTCATTAACGAAGGTGTTGTCACCTGTTTATGAACTTTTAGGTAGCGATGGATGTGTAGTTTGCTTGATTAAACCACAGTTTGAAGCCGGAAGAGAAAAGGTTGGAAAAAAAGGAGTTGTTCGTGATAAAGTAGTACATCGGGATGTGATTCATGCGATATTTGATTATGCAAAAAGTATAGGTTTTACAATTGTAAATCTTGACTTTTCACCGATTAAAGGTCCAGAGGGTAATATTGAATATTTGATGGAACTAAAAAAAGGATACCAGCAGGCAGAAAGTTTGGTAGGCGTACCAATCGATATTCATGCCATTGTAGAAGCAGCACATGATAAGTTAGATGTGTAGTAAGAAAACAAGAATGGGGAATATATGGAAAAGTTTTGTGTAATAACAAATGCGGATAAAGACCGTGAATATGAGACGGCAAACTATATCTTGGATTTTCTCACTTCAAGGGGGAAATCTTGTCTTTTGATTCGTGACCGCTTTATTGATGATGATATTGGAAAGTATGCAGAATTTGAAGAAATTCCAAAGGATACGCAGTGTATCATTGTACTTGGGGGAGATGGTACCATGATTCAGGCAGCAAATGATTTGAATGAATTAGAGATCCCAATTTTGGGTGTAAACCTAGGTACACTTGGATTTTTAACGGAAGTAGAGAAACAAGATATTGAGTCTTCGTTAGAAGATTTATTTCATAATAAATATCAAGTTGAAAATAGAATTATGTTAAAAGGAATGGTAAAATGGCATGACTATGAAGGAACTGCACTCAATGATTTTGTAATTAGTAAAACAGGAGGGTGTCGTTTAATCGAACTAGAAGTCTATGTAGACAATGAGTTTATTGATACTTATGTAGCGGATGGAGTTATTGTATCGACTCCAACTGGGTCAACCGGCTATAATTTATCAGCAGGGGGTCCTGTACTTGCACCGAAGGTACAAGCAATGATTATAACGCCAATATGTCCACATTCCTTAAATAAAAGGAGCCTAGTCGTCGATTCGGATAGTAATGTCTTGATACGTGTTGGAAAAACAAAAGAGATTACGGATGATGCGGCAGTTATGATTACCGATGGGAACGAAATTCTTTATTTAAAGACAGGCGAGAGCATTGAAATTATTCGTGCTAAAAAAGATGCAAGAATTATTAAATTATCCGAATTTAGCTTTTTTAAGCGTATGCGTCAAAAATTAAGCCGTGATGTATAAGTAAATCGGGACTTGTAAGAAAACAAAATTAGTGGTATTATGTACAAGATATTTTTATAAAAAGGAGAAATGGTATGTCAGGACATTCAAAATTTGCAAATATTAAACATAAAAAAGAAAGAAATGATGCTACAAAAGGAAAAATCTTTACTATTATCGGGAGAGAAATTGCAGTTGCCGTAAAAGAAGGTGGAGCGGATCCTATAAATAATTCTAGATTACGTGACGTTGTTGCAAAAGCAAAAGCTAATAATATGCCAAATGATACCATCGATCGTGGTATTAAAAAGGCAGCAGGGGATGCAAATTCTGTAAACTATGAAACCATTACATACGAAGGATATGGTCCTAGTGGAACAGCAATTATCGTAGTCGCGCTGACTGACAATAAAAATCGTACAGCAGCGAACGTTCGTAGTGCATTTACCAAAGGAAGCGGAAGTATCGGAACGCAAGGATGTGTATCGTTTATGTTCGATAAAAAAGGGCAGATTATTATTGATAAGGAAGAATGCAGTATGGATGCAGATGATCTTATGATGGTAGCACTCGATGCAGGAGCAGAAGATTTTGCAGAGGAAGAAGATAGCTTTGAAATTCTTACAGACCCAGATAATTTTAGTGAGGTTCGTGAAGCACTAGAAGCACAAAATATTCCAATGGCACAGGCAGATGTGACCATGATACCGCAAACCTATGTGGAATTAACTGACGAACAGGATGTAAAGAATATTAATCGTACCTTAGATTTACTCAATGAAGATGATGATGTGCAGGAAGTGCACCACAACTGGGATGAGTAAGGGGACAATTCAAGAAACCTAATGTTTTTTGCTTCGAACTGCACTATCTGACGTTAGAGGAAGAATGATGGAGATTGAAATTACCTATATTCCAAAGTCTTTCAATATGGTTCAAATAGTGCGGTTTTTTGTAGTAAATTTCCAAAATCAAAATGAAAGTACCACACATCGGGCATTTCAATGGATCATCTTCATTCTTGTTATAATGAAAGGTGACGAAATCCCCATCATATTTTATGCTTTTTACGTTGAAATCATAATATCTAGACACTATTCCACTTATCGCTTTACAACAATACCCCAAATGTTAATTAAATCTGCTGCTTGAAACATATTGATAATAGCACCTTTCAACTCAATAGGAGGTGCGGATACCGTTGGTGCAATCAATTCATTATTAGTAAAATCAACTGTTGCTAGCATAGTTTTACAAAAGTTGTTCTTTAAAAACTTACATTCTTTTGCTTTAAAGTTTTTCAATTTTGCGTCCGTTATAGACGATTCAGTAAAGTCAATTTGTTCAAAAAAAACATCTGTCATTTTTGTTTTATCAAAATATGAGTATTGAAAATTTGAATATTCAAAAGTTGTTTTTTTTATAACAGTATCGCTCATATTTATCCCCATACATTTACAAGAAACAAATTTGCATCCGTCAAAATAGGCATCCACAAATTTACTATTTGACAAATCACAAGATTGAAATACAACATCAACAAAGCTTGATTTTTCGAAGTTGCAATTATGAAAGGTACAATTTTCAAAAATACTTTCTTTGATTTCAATATTGTAAAAGTCTTCTTCTTGAATTATTGATTCACTGGTTTTTATTTCAGATATTGGCAGTTCTGCTAAAAGAAAATCCTGAGAGTAGGAAAAAAAGTCCGCTATTAGTATAAACTCTTTTTGCAAATGAGAACTAATTTTATTCATAATATAAATCACCGTTTAATCAATCTTTAGTTTGCTGTAGTTTTCATACATTACGGTATGAGAGATTGATTTCCTTTCTGTACTATGACGCTGTGGACTCAAAAATCCTTTCTCTGGATATCCCAAAATTAACAATGTCGTAGGTTCTATGTATTTTGGTATATCAAATTCTTTTCTAATAATTCTAGGATCAAACAATCCAACCATAACACTTCCAATTTGCAATTCCCTTGCCGCTAACATCATGTGATCACAGATAATACCAATATCCAAATCGCCCGAACATTTATTATCATAAGGACGTATTAATGAATTCCTTTTTTCTGTAAATCCACGTGTTGTGCACCTTTGTTTTGCTAATTCTAAAAAACTCATTTTATGTCCTCCGTATAAACATGAATATTGCTTCGTGTTTATATGCTACCACTAAAGATTCCATTTGTCAACTAAATAAGAATAATGCTTCGTATTCATGTTGACGAACGATAAAACTCAACGTATAATGATAGAGTAGGTTCGAAACTTTAAGTAAATATGCAATCATTATGTAGAATGCCAAATTTTCAATCAATTCTTGCGTCAAGCGTTTTAATGAAAAAATATGAAAAAATGTTAAGTCGGAATAAAATTTAAGGAACCAAAAAACATAGAGAACATAAGAAGTACAGAGCTTCTGAATGTTTTATGATAAAGAAAAAGGGTGAAGCAAATGAATGATACAAGAGAACCAATGCAAAAACGCTCAATAGAAAAAAAACAAAAAATAACAGAAGCGGGTTTTGAACTTTTTTGTGAAAAGGGATATTACAATACAAATACAATCGAAATTGCTAAACGAGCTGGCGTCTCAACAGGAGCGTTATACAGCTATTTTAAGGATAAACGTGATATATATATTTTGGCATTTGATCAGTATCTTAACTCTTTATCTATATATTTATTTGAAGTGTTAGAAGGATTAGAACAACCATTTAGCCTTTCAGCTTTTATTGATAAATGGATTGCATTTTACATCGACTTATACGCAACGTCGAGCCGTGCTTTAGTGCAAATAAAAGTAATGATATTGGATGACAAGGAAATCAACCGTCATTTCTCTGATTTAGAAAATGAATATTTTTTAAGGCTTGTTGAATTACTTAATCAAAATGGGATTTTGTGTGATAATCTGTTTGAAAAAGTCTATACTTCTTGTATATTAGTTGATGCCTTAAGGCAAGAAAAGTCAACATTTCCTCACAGTGGTTTAGACTTTGATATTCTGAAATTTCAAATAACAAAAGAAATTTTCAACATATTTTCAACATAAATTTCTGACGGGATATTTATGCAGGTTAAACAAGGCAGAAGTCTAATCATAAGATGTAAGATGACAATATTTCTAGTTTTGTGCGGTAGACATGAAAGATGAAGTATATTATAATAAAAACGGAGTGGAACTGAAAGGAGAAAAATCATGGTCAGACATATTGTAATGTTTGAATTTTTAGAAGAAGCAGAAGGTAAGAGCAAAAGAGAAAATGCAGAAATTGCAAAGGTAAAGTTAGAAGCGTTAGTTGGTGTAGTACCATCGCTATTATCGGCAGAAGTTAACTTAAATTCAAAAAACGCAGATCCGAATAACTATGATTTGGTATTAATTACGAAACATAATGATATGGAAGGATTGCATGCCTATGCAACACATCCGGAACATCTTAAAGTGGGGAAATTCATTGGAACGGTAAAAAAATCTAGAGTATGTGTTGATTATGAATATTAATTGTTAAACGTAGATGGATAAAGAAAGGATGTTAGAATGGAGCGTACATTTGATTATGATGAAAATATGCAATATGCGTTAGAGGGCATAGGAAGTGTATTATTAGATAATACAAAATTAATGGAGAAATTTAAGAAAAAATCTTATGGTGATGCATTTCAAGAATATAAAGAAAAATCATATCCGATATTTGAATCTATGCAGCGCGCTTGTACGGTGCGTGAAGAACAAAAAACGGATATTATTGATGCTTGTGTAAAGAGGGCATTGGATGATTTTGAAGCAAGTATGGAATCGATGAATAAGACGAAGAAAAATTCATATTTGGAAAATTGTAAGATGGTACTTGCACTTTATACAATACCAATGATTCTTGATTTGAGAATGGAATTAAGTGAAGAATATACGGATCACTTTATCGAGAAGTGGATTGAGAAGTACCCAAAGCATGTATTCCGAAAAGGTACTTACGAGAGTTTAGTAGAAGGATTCGTGAAGAAGGGATTTTGTTATATAACAACAGCAGTATGTGAGATGAAAAACAAATCGGATGATTGTTATGAATTGATGATGTTTCGAGGATTTCGAGATGACTTTTTAATGAAAGACAAGGATGGAAAATCACTTGTTAAAGAATATTATGAAGTGGCACCTCGTATACTTGCGGCCATTGAATTAAAGCCAAAAAAAGAAGAAATTTATCAAGACATTTGGGAAAATCATCTATCTATTTGTCTTGCTAATCTTGAAAAAGGCGAAGATGATTTATGCAAAAATAATTATAAGAAAATGGTGAAATCATTGGAAAACCGTTATATTTCTTGAATAATATGCCATTACTTTGACAAAATTGAAGGATAGAATAACTGAAAGCGGAGAAACTTTCAGTTATTTTCTTGTGAAAGCGGGTGAGATTTTGAATGAGACAAAAGTAAGCAAATGGAAAATTCTTCTGGGCGGTGCTTTTTTACTGATTAGTATATTTATGTTACAGTCAAACACAATAAATGCTGCATCAGCTCATACGTGCACAGTTGTTTTTATTAGTAGTGATGGGACATCGGTACCGACTCAGATTGTAAATCAAGGAGCGTATTTTACAGCATTTCCAACTCCGACGAGGGAAGGATATACATTCGCAGGTTGGTATACAGATGAAAAATTAACGTATAAAGTTAGTTCCAACTATTATATCAATGTTTCTAATCAGGATACGGTTCTAGTGTTTTATGCAAAATGGACAAAAATCAAAGTTTATAGTATTGTGGCAACCTATTCGAGTACGACAGCGTATGTTGAAACAACACTTGACCGGTCGAATATTAAAGTAATCGCCATGTATTCCAATGGGACATCAGGTACTGTTACTGATTTTACAATTTCAAAGTTGAGTGTATCTTCTCTTGGTACCAATGTTTATACGGTTACGTATGATGGGTGTGTTTCTAATTTTTATGTGGTTGGAATTGCTAGACAATATGTCTCTGTTACATTTATTCCAAATGGAGGAAGCAATGTAGATAGTATTGCAGGGATACTAAGCGGAGATACGATAATTCTGCCAAAAGAACCAACAAGGAGTGGATATACCTTTGTGGGGTGGTATCAGGATTCTAGTCTTACGTTACCACTTACCTCAAAAACGAAAATTGCATACAATATGTATGCTTATGCGAAATGGAAAAAGGATACAGTAGAAGATGAAACCGTTGATTATAAATTAGATCAAACGATAATAAAGCTTCATTTATATGGAGAAGATAATATTATTGTCGGTTCATATAATGGAGATGAGGAGAATTATATCACATATAAAAGTAGTAATTCTTCTATTGTAAAGGTCGATGACACAGGACGTGTACTTGGAGTTGATTATGGAAAAGTAACCATTTATGTGATAGCTCCAGATGGAAGTTTATTAAAATGCAAAGTTAGTGTATTGCCAGTACATCCAATTACAAAGATTAAGACAAATGTAAAAGGAAAGAGACTACGAGTTGGCAAAAAATTTATTATAAAGACAACTATAGAACCGAGTAATGCAAGTGTTAAAAAGCTAAAGTATGTTTCATCGAAAAAGTCGGTTGCAACCGTGTCGTCTACTGGAAAAGTTACAGCTAAAAAGGCAGGAACTTGTTATATTACAGTGAAAACAACGGATGGAACAAACCTGAAAAAAAATGTTAAAATTATAGTAAAGTAAGTAATTTGTAAAACATGACGATATATAACTAACAACATAAGTTACAACCAATGTGGCTGGGAGGATTACAATGGATAAAAATAACAGAAAAATGCGAACGTATGCAATATGTGGATTCTTAATCCTAGTATTTACACTTGTATTTTCTTGGAAAAATTATAGCAATGAAATCGTCAAGGCGGCAGTCGGTGCGATTACAATAAATGATGATGCGGGAAGTGGAACCTTTGATTTAAGAAAGCAAAATTTGCCAGCCTATGTAGAGAATATTAAAAGTGGGACGAGCATTACATGGACTACCTCAGACACGGGTATATTTAAAATTAATAAAGACACTTCTGCAAAAGTTACAACGACATCAAGTACGGTTACATTGCAAGCGGTGGGAATTGGAACAGCAACGTTAACAGCTGAATTTGTGGATGGTGATTCCATCAATCAAACATTAACGCGTGTGATTAATGTTCCAAGTGCTATTAGTGAAAATGCAGCATATTTTGGCCTTCTTAACGATACTGCAACAGAAAGTGTTATGATTTTAAATCTGACAACAAGAGCAACGGGAACCTTAGGGCTTCTCTATGATGTATCTCCTGGTGTAACGGTTACTTGGACATCTGCAAATTCTTATGTTGTATCGATGGATGCAACCGGATATTCGGCGACCAATAGCACGGGTTATTTTCGTACGACTGGAACTGGAAAAACAACCATTACGGTTTCTTATACAGATGATGGTAAGCTGGTAACATCTTCCGTTGATGTTTATGTAGGACCTAAGGTAACCGTGGCAAACGTAGAAGAATCTAAGTTATATGTTGAAAAGGGAGATTACATCGATCTTGGCGGAAACACAGAGAATAATAATGCAACCATTGGTGATAAAGTAAACTGGGTATTGACGAGTGAGAGTGGAACTGTTTTAGAACAATCTACAACAGCAAGTAAGCAGTATTTATCATCAAGTCCTTATAGTTCTCAGCTTGAGGTATCAGGGCGAGCGGGATATTATTATCTATATGTATTTACGGCAGGCGCATATACTTCAAGTGATGATTTGGAAAACAATACAATTAATCAGTTTTTAAAAAAGACAATTGAATTGCATATTTTGCCAAAACCAATAAGTAATATAGCAAATCCAGTATCTTTGCAGGTATCAGACTCCTATGATGTGGCAGATATCTTTAATATGACGGTGGATGATTTTAATAAATATTTTGATTATAGCTGTACACCAGCAACAAGAGGAGATTTCTCAAATGGAGTATTTGTGGCTCAGACAACTGGAGCGGCTAACTTAACCATTAACTATAAAAATGGGATGAAAGAAGCGTTTGCAACATTTTTACATGGTACACCAAGTTTCCCATATACAATTTCTGTGAATATATACAAAGGATTTATGCTAGATCGCTCGGAAGCTTCCATTTATGTTGGTGGATCGATGAAGCTTTCTACGGTATATGGGGCAAATAAAGGAAAGATAACATGGACGACGGAAGATAAGTCCTATGTTACGGTAGTTGGTAATGATGCCAATGCAGTTATTACGGGTGTAAAATCGACAGGAGATTCATCGGTAATAATTACAGCTTCTATGACACTTGAGGATGGTCGAACACTTACTGCGAGCTGTAATGTTAAAGTTGGAACGACTGCAACCAGTATTACATTAAACGAAACTGATTTAACTATGAAGTTAGGTGCAACATCCACAATTACGGCGAGTTATAAACCGACGACAACAACAACAGTTGATTTGAAATGGATACTGTCGGACGATTCCATCGTTGATTTGTCGGTTAATTCAGAAAAAAGTGTGGTTGTTACGGCAAAAAAGGTAGGAACAACTATTTTAACTGCTGTTAATACGGATAATTATATAACCGCATACTGTACCATTACCGTTAGCTCAGCAATCAAGAGTCTTTCGTTGAATTACACGCAAAAAAACATGACCTTGAGTCAGGAAGTACTGAGACTCCGAGCAACTTATACCCCAAGTGATGCTACGCAAACGGAGCTTGTATGGGGGAGTAGTGATACAAGTGTTGCCACAGTAGATGATGGGTTGGTTACATTTGTAGGACCTGGTAGTACAATTATAACGGTGCAGCCAAAGTGGAATGAAAATTTTGCAATGGCACAGTGTAATTTAACCATTACGGCTTCGCCGACCGCATTTGCATTTGATAAAACTTTAATTGCATTAGAGGCAGGCGAAACATCGACCATAAAGCCAATTTTGACAGCTACCAATTCAACAACTACAATAACATGGAAATCTATGAATCCTTCCATTGCCACTGTTAACAACGGAGTTGTAACTGCAATTTCTGCTGGACAGACCTATATTATTGCGACAACAAAAGAAGGATTTGTTGCAAGCTGTCTTGTGACGGTTACACAAAAGGCAAGTGCTATATCATTGAGTACGTATAATATCAAATTGGCAGTTGGTGAGAAAACGACAGTGACTGCAACACCTAATCCAATCACAAGTACAGAAACTACATTTGAATGGACATCCAAAGATACGAAGATTGCTACGGTAAGTGGAGGAATTGTAACGGGAGTATCTTCTGGTTCTACGATTATATTAGTAAAATCAGCAAAAGGTGCAGTTGTCTATCTTTATGTTAGTGTTTATGATGAAATTAAATCAATGACGCTAAATTATAGCAACAAAGAATTGGCAAAAGGGGCAAAATTTACTTTGAAACCAATTTTTACACCAGAGAATGTAACAAATACAGCGGTTACATGGAAATCTCTGAATCCTAAGATTGCAACAATAACGGACAAAGGAGTAGTGAAAGGTGTAAAAGGTGGTGCAGCAGTTATAACATGTACATCAGATGATGGTGGATACCTTTCAACTTGCTTGGTTAATGTTGTCGAACCAATCACTAGCATAAAGTTAAATTATACCTATTACAAACTTGGACTTGGTGATAAAAAAACATTAAAAGCTACAATTGTAAGTAATGCATCTTCGAATAACAAAGTAAAATGGTCAAGCTCTAATACAAAAATTGCAACGGTTAGTTCAACAGGCATAGTAAGAGGAAAAAAATTAGGCTATTGTATCATCACTGCAAAAACAACGGATGGGACAGGTAAGAAGGCAAGCTGTAAGATTCGTGTAATAAAAGAAGTGACAAGAATTTCACTAAACAAGTCAGTAATGACTGTAGTTGTAAATAATTCAGTTTATCTAAAAGCGACGGTGAAACCTTCGAATGCAACTTATAAAACGGTAAAATGGACATCGGCCGATAAAAATGTTGCAATTGTAAATTCAAAGGGAAAAGTAACGGGGTTATCCGTTGGAACTACCTCTGTTAAAGCGAGTGCGAAAGATTATAGTAAAGAATCGGATATTTGTTATATTAAGGTTATTAATGCAATACCTACGTCTTCCATACTTTTAGCGGCAAAGGATCTGGTTATGATAAAAGGACAATCGCAGATGTTATCATATACGGTAACACCTTCGAATCATACAGATAAAGTTTATTTTGCCAGTGATAATAAGTCAGTAGCATCCATAACTAGTACGGGTAAAATTTATGCGAGACGAACCGGAACTGCAACAATAACGGTGACAAGTGCAAGTGGAAAACAGTCCATGGTCAATCTGACCGTAATTGGACTAAATAAGACAAGTCTTACATTAGAACAATACACACCAGAAACGTTAACTGTAGAAGGAGCTCCAAGTGGTGTGACATGGTATTCTGGGGATGCGAGTATTGCAACTGTTTCAGGCGGAGTCGTTCTTGGTAGGAAACAAGGAACTACGACTATTTATGCAAGAGTAAGCGGAATCATATTATCGTGTAGGGTTACGGTCACAGCCATAACGGCGTATTAAATAAAGGAACCTTCCTATTTTTCTGCCATAGAGCAACAATACCTACCCCTGTTTTTGCGTCATTTCCCAAACTTTCCACGTCCGTTGACCAGTTAAACCAGAATTGAAAATAAAAAAATTATGTGAAATCTGAAATCATGCTTGAAAAAATAGAATGAATCTGCTACAATAAAAGCAAAGAACAGAACGTATGTTTGATTTTCCTATATGAGGAGGCAATATGTTAGTTAATTTGCATGTGAAGAATTTGGCACTAATCGATGAAATTGATGTAGATTTTACAGATAAACTCAATATTCTTACTGGAGAGACAGGAGCCGGTAAGTCTATTCTGATTGACTCTATAAATATCGCATTGGGACAAAAAGTATCTGCGGATATGATTCGTAAGGGTGAAAATCAAGCCTCCGTGGAATTGACGTTTCATATTGTTGATGAACAAACTATCAAAAAGCTGGCATCATTTGATATACCAATGGAGGATGACATAGTCATTGTATCAAGACGTATTCGGAGTGGGAGAAGTATTAGTAAGGTAAACGATGTTTCGGTAACGAATGCAACTTTAAAATCGATTGGAGGATTCTTAATTGATATACATGGACAGCATGAGCATCAATCACTCCTTTATAAAAGTAAACACTTAGAAATATTGGATCGTTTTGGAAAAGATAATATAGCAGATCTAATGCAACGATTAAAAGATGCATATTATTCCTATATGGATTGCAAAAAACAATTGGAAGAATCTTCCATTCCAGAGGAAGAACGATTGCGTGAATTATCCTTTATGAAATATGAAAAGCAAGAAATTCTTGATGCAAACATGCAAGAAGGAGAAGAGGAAGAGTTGGAGCATTTGTATCGTAAGATGAGAAATGCGAATGTTATTACAGATGAACTAACAAAGATTTTTCAGTTAATAGGCGGGGAAGAGTCTGTTAGTGATACGATAGGAAGAGCATTAAGACAGTTTGGTCATATTTCTTCCCTTGATGATTCTGTTGCAAATTTTGAAGAACAGTTGAATCATATTGACGGGTTGGTTCATGATTTTAGTCGTGAAATAGGGGATTATATATCGAATTTTGAATTTGATCGATTTGAATTTGTAAAACTAGAAGAACGTCTTAATACAATTCACTCATTAAAAGCAAAATACGGAAATAACTATGAGCAAGTTATGAAATATTTAGAAAAATTAGAAGAAAAGCTACAACGGTTTGAGGATTATGAGATATACATAAAAAAGATAAATGAAACGAAAACTGTGATAGAAGAAAAATTGTGTGAATATTCAGAAGAACTATCTAAAATTCGTAAAAGTAATGCATTAATATTGGAAACGAAGATAAAAGAAGCTTTAATTGAACTTAATTTTTTTGAAGTTCGTTTTAAGATAGAGTTTAAGAGACTTTCAAACTATTCAGTAAAAGGATATGATGAGGTTGAGTTTTTGATTTCAACCAATCCAGGTGAAGATTTAAAGCCGTTAGGAAAGGTTGCTTCTGGAGGAGAATTATCAAGGATTATGCTTGCTATAAAATCGGTATTAGCAGATAAAGATGAAGTTGATACTCTTATTTTTGATGAGATTGACTCAGGTATTAGTGGACGAACGGCACAAAAAGTTTCGGAGAGACTTGCATTAATTTCAAAAACTCACCAGGTTCTATCCATTACGCATTTACCACAAATTGCTTCAATGGCAGATGAACATTTTATTATTGAAAAAACAACGGATGGAGTATCTACAAGAACAAGTATTGAAGTCTTGGATAATGAAAAATCAATTTTGGAACTGTCTCGCATGCTTGGAGGAGTTTCCATTACGGAATCGGTAATTTCAAGTGCACGTGAGATGAAACAATTAGCAAAGATTACAAAATTAAGCGAGTGAAATTAATAAATTTGTACATAATAAAGGGAAGATACAGGTTCTAATTGTATCTTCCCTTTTTTTGTTAATATTGTATCACTTGGAGGAAAAAATTGTGAAAAGAGACAGGAAGAGACAATACAAAAAAATACTCTGCTTTGCGTTAGGTTTTAATATTTTGACAATTGTAACAACTTATTTTTGGTTTGTGGAAACAAGAATTCCTAATGAAATCGTATTGTTTGTTGGGGAAGAAGAAAGTTTGGATTTTGGCACACCAGTTGTTGGTGTCTTTTCTGGAAATAATCCATCCATCGATGGGAACGTTCATTTTGACTTTACAAATCCAGTTTCGCTTACTATTGATAATACAGGGTCTTATGCGATGAAACTACAACTTTTTGGTTTGTTTCATCTTAAGAATATTGCACTAAATGTTGTAGATACACAATGTGTGATACCTGGAGGAGAAAATATAGGTATTTATGTTCAAACAAAAGGAGTTATGGTACTTGGAGATGGAACGGTTACTGGTATAGATGGGATGAAGTATGATCCAGCCCAAAATATTATAAAAACAGGTGACTATATTACAGCAATTAATGGAGTTAAAGTTAGCGATATTGAAGATATGCTAGCGGCTGTGAAAGAGAATGGAAATAAAAAAATTACACTAGATCTAGTACGTGATAAGGAAAAACAAGCGGTATCAATTATGCCAGTGGAAACAAATAATGGAGAATATAAATTAGGAATTTGGGTTCGTGATGATACGCAAGGTGTTGGAACTTTGACATATCGTACGACAAATGGAGAGTTTGGTGCTCTGGGTCATGGAATTACAGACAGTGATACTGGACTTATAATGGAAATTGATAAAGGAAATATTTTTGAGGCTGAAATAATTGATATTGTTAAAGGAGCGAAGGGTAAACCGGGAGAACTTGTTGGAGTCATTCGAAGCCAAGAAACAATGAGGATAGGAGATGTGAATCAGAATACTGAATGTGGTATTTTTGGAACAATAAAAGAAAATAATAAGATTTTAAAGGAAAAAGAAGCAATTTCAATTGGTCTAAAACAAGAAGTAAAGAAAGGAAAAGCAAGTATTTTGTGTCAATTGGATGGTAAAGTGGAAGAATATGCGATTGAAATTGAAAAAATAAAATGGAATTCGACTGCAGACTCCAAAGGAATGATATTAAAAATTACGGATACGAGGTTATTAGATAAGACAAATGGTATTATTCAAGGGATGAGTGGCAGCCCAATACTACAAAATGGTAAGTTAATTGGCGCAGTCACACACGTATTTATACAAGATTCAACAAAAGGTTACGGAATTTTCATAGAAAATATGTTAAAAAAGTAATATTGTCAATTTCTGCGTCAAAAAACAATTGAAATATTATGAAAAAAAAGATATAATTCGAATATGACAATAATTTACAAATAAAAGATCAAAAAAGTTTTAGGGGGAATCTTATTATTTCTAGAATTTTCTAGAAAAAGAGTATATTCATCGTTTATCTACACAAAACGTGAATAAAACATGTTATAAACTATTAGGAGGGTGAAGTAATGTCAAAAATTAGTGTTGCAATTGCCGATGATAATGAGCGGATTGTTGGTCTTTTAGCAGAAGTTATGGAGAATGATCCGGAAATTGAAGTTGTTGGAGTTGCTTATAATGGCTTGGACGCAATTAAAGTAATTAATGAGAAACGTCCCGATGTCGTTCTTTTGGATTTAGTAATGCCTAAGCTAGATGGGTTAGGAGTGCTTGAAAACTATAAGTATCATGCACAAAACGATAAATTGCCAACCTTTATTATAATTACAGCGATCGGACAAGAAGGGGTGACAGAACGAGCGTTTTCATTAGGAGCAGATTATTTTATGATGAAGCCATTTGATAATCAAATTTTAATTAATCGTGTAAAACAGATTCAACGTGTAGATAAAGATCGGATTGTCGAAATGAAAAAGGAACATGGAAGTAAAGTTAATACATATTATTTAGAACATAATCTAGAAAGTGATGTAACCAATATCATACATGAGATTGGGGTTCCTGCACATATCAAGGGATACCAATATTTACGTGATGCTATTATGATGTCAGTGAATGATGGTGAAATGCTTAATTCAATAACCAAACTTTTATATCCATCCATTGCAAAACAACATAAAACAACGCCAAGTCGTGTGGAGCGCGCGATTCGCCATGCAATCGAAGTTGCATGGAGTAGGGGAAAAATGGATACGATTGACGATTTATTTGGATATACGGTTAGTAATGGAAAGGGAAAGCCAACCAATTCAGAATTTGTTGCATTAATAGCAGATAAGATTCGTCTTGAGTATAAAATTAGAATGTAGGATATAAACTTTAAAAGTAATGTGAGAATTCCTCTTTGAAATTGCAGGATACTAGTGTATAATATAGGTGATAGAGTGAGATGATTGGGAGGAACTTATATGAAAAAAATACTTTTTGTAGCGTCTGAAGCAGTGCCGTTTGTAAAAACAGGAGGATTAGCAGACGTAGCTGGAAGTTTACCAAGATATTTTAATAAAAAAGAATATGATGTGCGAGTTATTTTACCAAAATATCAGATTATACCAGAAGAGTTCAAAGAAAAAATGGAGTATTGCACACATTTTCAAATGGATTTGGCATGGAGACAACAATATGTAGGAATATTAAAAATAGAATACAATGGAATAATATTCTATTTTATTGATAATGAATATTATTTTTCAACATCAAAACCATATGGGATGATACATGAAGATATTGAGCGGTTTGCATTTTTTTCAAAAGCGGCATTATCAGCCTTGCCGCTTATCAATTTTCAACCGGATATCATACATTGCCATGATTGGCAAACAGGACTGATTCCGGTATATTTAAAGGATTCGTTCCAAAAAGATGATTTTTTTCAAGGGATAAAATCCGTTATGACGATACATAATTTGAAATTTCAAGGTATATGGGATATGAAAACAATTCGGGATATTACGGGTCTTGATGCCTATTACTTTGCACCAGACAAATTAGAAGCATATGGCGATGCTAACTATTTAAAAGGTGGAATTGTCTACTCCGATTATGTTACAACAGTAAGTGAGACATATGCACAGGAAATTACGTTGCCATTTTATGGAGAAGGGTTAGATGGATTATTAAGAGCAAGGAGTAATGTGCTTACTGGCATAGTCAATGGAATTGACTATGATGAATATAACCCGGAAGAGGACTCTTTTATTTATAAAAACTATTCCAAATGTACATTTCGTAAGGAAAAAATTAAAAATAAAAGGGCGTTACAAGAAGAGCTTGGTTTAGTAAAGAATGACAAAAAATTTGTAATAGGTATTGTTTCTCGCTTGACAGATCAAAAGGGGTTTGATTTAATCGATTATGTTATGGAGGAACTATGTGCTGAAGATACCGAACTTATTGTGCTAGGATGTGGAGAGGCACGATATGAAAATTTGTTTCGCCACTACGCATGGAAGTATGGTGATCGGGTTTCAGCAAATATTTTTTATTCCAATGATATTTCTCATAAGATATATGCAGGATGCGATGCATTTTTAATGCCATCTTTATTTGAGCCTTGTGGTTTGAGTCAACTTATGAGCTTGCGGTATGGAACTGTGCCAATAGTACGAGAAACCGGAGGTTTGAAAGATACGGTAGAACCTTATAATGAGTATGAAAAAACGGGCACAGGATTTTCGTTCCGTAATTATAATGCGCACGAGATGTTAGCAGCTATTGCATATGCTAAACGAATATTTTTTGAAAAGAAGAGAGATTGGAACAAGATAATTGAACGAGGTATGGAAGAAGATTACTCTTGGAATTGTTCCGCAAGAAAGTATGAAGAACTTTATAATCAATTACTGGATAAGTGAAATGTTGTGAAGTATACTATAGGAATAAAAGGGCCAAATCATGGTCCTTTTATTATGCAATTTGCAACATGTGATTGAAGGGATTTTAAATTATATACAAAAAATAAAAAAGAAAGACGTAGTAGAGGTAGTTTGCTACGAAAGATACTATATGAAAAAACAGGTTGTATTATTTTTAGTTGCAGCTATGATAACACTATGTATGACTGCATGTGGAACAGAAAAGTTGATGGATGACAACGACAACAAAAGTACGGTCGTAGAACCAAGCAATGATTTGCATACGATGGTAATTGGGGTAACCTCATTAGAGGGCATATTTAATCCACTATTTTATTCGGCACAAGTGGATGCACAGGTAAACGATATGATTTTCACCAAGGTATGCCGTTTGAATGAAAAAGGTGAACTGATTGATTGGGCAGGACATCTGAAAACGGAAGAAATTATGGCAGATGATGGTCACCAACAGGTAAAATACACCATAACCTTAAATAAGGGTATGACTTTTTCGGATGGAGAACCAGTTACAATTGATGATTTGTTGTTTTACTATTATGTAGTTTGTGATCCCACCTATGTGGGAAATTCTATCTTATCTACGTTGGATATTGTAGGAATGAAAGAATACTATTATGATTCACCAAATTATCAAGATATAATGGATGAAACAAATGAAAAATATGCAAAAGAATCCATTACCAAAGAAGATTTTATTACATATTTAATAGAAACCAATTGCGATGGATGGTTTGACGGAATGCTTCCAGGTGACGTTGGAGACGGAAGAAGTTGGGCGGATTATCTCTCAGATGAAGGGTATGATGCGGAAAATATCGGTTCTGCCGATGAGATGCTAGCTATGTTAGCAGATTGTGAATATGAATATTATGCTGATGCTTATGATCCTCTTACTTTTTATCAGAAACAGGCAGTTCTTGGTACTTTAGATAACGGTGTAAATGTTGACACAATTTCTGGTATTAAAAAAGTAGATGAGTATACATGTACAATACTTTTTAATTCACCAAATATTTCTGGGGATAAGTTGGTTTCGTGGGTTCCGTTGATACCAGAACATTATTATGGAAAAGAATGGAAGAAAGGTGATTTGTCTTCTATTAAAGCATTGAATAATGCTCCTATCGGAAGCGGGGCATATATATTTAATTCGTATCAGAATAATCTGGTTTTATTGGATAAAAATTCCAATTATTTCAAAGGTGAACCTAAAATTGATTGTTTAAAATTCCAAGTTATAAACGAGGGAGATAAAGTTGCGGATGTAACAAAAGGTGATATCGACATTACTGATCCTTCTGCTTCGTTAGAAATATTAAAACAAATAAATGCAAATCCAGAGGTGGAAAAATCACTAGTAGATAGTTTGGGATATGGATACATTGGTATTAATGCAGAGCGTGTTCCAGATGTAAATGTTCGTATGGGGTTAATGCATTTAATGAATCGAACACCTGCAGTAGAATCTTTCTATGGAGATTTAGCCGAGATAATTGAACGACCGATGACACCAACAGTAGCAGAATATCCAAAGGATGCAAAGGAATATTATGGATATGATACCAAGAAAGCCTTGGATTGTTTTATAAAAGCTGGATATGAGCAGTTGGATGGAAAATTAGTCAAAGCGGGAGAATCACTTATAATTGATGTTTATCTTTGTAATGCAAAAGAACATCCTTTGACACTAATTTTAACACAAATGGCGAGTGATATGAAAAATATGGGTGCTGAACTTATTGTCCACGATATAGATGAATCTAATCTTCGTACAAAAGTGCAAGGAGGAGAGGCTGATATGTGGGTTATGGCTTGGGGAAACTTGGTGAATTGCGATTTAACACAAATATTTGGAAGCAGAGGAGCTTCTAATTATCAGCATTACTATAGTGATGAAATTGATAAGAAGCAAGAAGAAATTTTGAAAACTCTTGATTTTAATGAACGATGTAAACTAGTTTCCGAAGAGCTTGATATGATTATGGAGGCGGCAATATATATGCCAGTTTATCAACGTAAAAATATGGAAATCTATAACTCAAAAAATATCAATATTTCTACATTGCCCAAGAAAACAACGACATATTGGAATTATGCGGCTCAAATTGAAACGTTGGAGATGAATTAGTTGGGAAACAAAAGATAGCATAGGACAAAATGGTTTGAAATTAATCATTTATATCAATTGGATGGGTAAAGTGATACAAGATAGACTTAAAATTAACTTTTAAGTCTATTTATAATATAAAATTGAAAATGAGTAAATACTACTATAAGCTGAACACTTAACAAGAATTTATTGTGAAAATCACCTTTTTTCTAGTTTTTGTTAAAAAAATAGCAAAAGATACTTGAAATTTAATTCTGCATTGGTTAAAATACAAGTAGGTTTGCAAATTAATTCTTTGCAAAAATATTATATTATTCTTAGGAGGAAAAATATCATGGCAGTAAAAGTAGCAATTAATGGTTTTGGACGTATCGGTCGTCTTGCATTTAGACAAATGTTTGGAGCTGAAGGATACGAAGTTGTAGCAATCAATGATTTAACAGATCCTAAAATGTTAGCTCATTTATTAAAATACGATTCATCACAAGGTAGATATGATGGACATACGGTAGAAGCTGGTGAAGATTCTATCACAGTTGATGGTAAAAAAATTGTAATCTATAAGGAACCGAAAGCAGCTAATCTTCCTTGGGGAAAAATTGGAGTAGATGTTGTACTTGAATGTACTGGTTTCTATTGTTCCAAAGAAAGCTCTCAAGCACATATCGATGCAGGAGCTAAAAAAGTAGTTATTTCTGCTCCAGCTGGAAGTGATTTAAAGACAGTAGTATTTGGCGTAAACGAAGATACATTAACAAAAGATGATACAATTATTTCAGCGGCATCTTGCACAACAAACTGCTTAGCACCTATGGCAAAAGCATTAAATGACTATGCTAAAATCCAGTCTGGTATCATGTCTACCATTCATGCTTACACAGGTGATCAAATGATTCTTGATGGACCACATAGAAAAGGTGATTTAAGAAGAGCTCGTGCAGGCGCTGTAAATATCGTTCCTAACTCAACTGGCGCAGCAAAAGCAATTGGCTTAGTTATTCCAGAATTGAATGGAGTATTAATCGGTTCTGCACAACGTGTTCCAGTACCAACGGGCTCAACTACAATTTTAGTATCTGTTGTTAAAGGAACTGATATAACGGTTGATGGAATCAATTCAGTTATGAAAGCAGCCGCAGATGAATCATTTGGTTATAATGAAGATCAAATCGTTTCTTCTGATGTTGTTGGAATCCGTTATGGTTCTTTATTTGATTCAACACAGACTATGGTTTCTAAAGTAGGCGATGATTTATACCAAGTACAAACCATCTCTTGGTATGATAACGAAAATTCATATACAAGCCAAATGGTTAGAACAATCAAATATTTTGCTGAATTAGCATAATAGGAATAGATTGCAAATATCGAACATTGGATAAATAATAGACCTTTTAGGGTCCGGTCATTTTAGGACCGGATCCTTTTTACTTATATAAAGTATAAAACTTGTATGTTGGATTACAGGATAAAATAGCTTACTAAAAATGTTTCGTGACGATGATAAATAGAAAGGGGTACTACTATGTTAAATAAAAAATCAATTGATGATATTAATGTAAAAGGAAAAAGAGTATTGGTGCGCTGTGATTTTAATGTACCGTTACAAGAGGGTAAAATTACGGATGAAAACCGTTTAGTTGCGGCACTCCCAACAATTAAGAAATTGGTTGCAGATGGTGGAAAGATTATTCTTTGTTCCCATCTAGGTAAACCAAAGGGAGAGGCAAAACCAGAACTATCATTAGCTCCAGTAGCAAAAAGACTAGCTGAACTATTAGGACAAGAAGTGAAATTTGCAGCTGACCCTGAAGTTGTAGGAGCAAATGCTAAAACAGCAGTCGAAGCAATGAAAGAAGGAGAAATCGTTCTTTTAGAAAATACACGTTATAGAGCGGAAGAAACAAAAAATGGCGAAGCATTTAGCAAAGAACTAGCTTCCTTGGCAGATGTATTTGTGAATGATGCATTTGGTACTGCTCATCGCGCACATTGCTCGAATGTTGGTGTTACGGAATATGTTGATACAGCAGTTGTTGGATATTTAATGCAAAAAGAGATTGATTTCTTAGGAAATGCAGTAAATAATCCAGCGAGACCTTTTGTTGCTATTCTTGGTGGTGCAAAAGTTTCATCCAAGATATCAGTTATTGATAACTTACTTGATAAGGTAGATACTTTAATCATTGGTGGCGGTATGGCATATACATTTATGGCAGCGCTTGGTGAAGAGGTTGGTATCTCTTTATTAGAAGAAGATTATAAGCAATATGCACTTGATATGATTAAAAAAGCAGAAGAAAAAGGAGTTAATTTATTAATTCCTATTGATACGGTAATTGCAGATGATTTTTCAAATGATGCACATATTAAGACCGTTGGTCGTGGCGAAATTCCAGCAGACTGGGAAGGTCTTGATATTGGACCTAAATCACAAGAATTATTTGCAGATGCTTTAAAAGACGCAAAGACTGTTGTGTGGAATGGACCTATGGGTGCATTTGAGATGCCAAATTATGCTGCTGGAACAGTAGCAGTAGCAAAAGCGATGGCTGCAATCGACGCGACAACAATTATTGGTGGTGGAGATTCGGCCGCAGCGGTTAATCAGTTGGGATTTGGTGATAAGATGACACATATTTCGACGGGTGGAGGAGCTTCCTTAGAATTTTTAGAAGGAAAAGAATTACCAGGAGTAGCAGCAGCAAACGATAAGTAATCTAGAAAATAGAATGAAGCATAAAAGGAAAGGTGATGTGTGCATCTTTCCTTTGTGCATGAAGGAATATTGTATCATAGCATAAGAAAAACAAGAATAGAATAGGAGCGTTAACATATGCGTAAAAAAATTATTGCGGGTAACTGGAAAATGAATAAAACTCCAAGTGAGACAGTTACTTTAATTAACGAATTAAAACCATTGGTAGCAAATGAAGAAGTGGATGTAGTATTTTGTGTACCTGCTATTTCTTTAACAACTGCAATTGAGACAGCAAAAGGCAGCAATATTTGTATTGGTGCTGAAAATATGTATTTTGAAGAAAGTGGTGCATTTACAGGTGAAATTGCACCTAATATGTTAACTGATATTGGAGTGAAATATGTTATTATAGGACATTCGGAGAGAAGAGAATATTTCGCTGAGACAAATGAGACGGTAAACAAAAAAGTTTTAAAAGCATTTGAACATGGGATTATTCCAATTGTTTGCTGTGGGGAATCATTAACTCAAAGAGAGCAAGGTATTACAATTGATTGGATTCGCCAACAAATTAAGATTGCATTTTTAAATGTATCGGCAGATCAAGCAAAAACATCTGTAATAGCTTATGAACCAATTTGGGCGATTGGAACAGGAAAAGTAGCAACAACGGCACAAGCACAAGAAGTATGTGCAGCAATTCGTGTTTGTATCAGTGAAATTTACGATGAAGCAACGGCAGCAGCGATTCGTATTCAATATGGAGGTTCAGTTTCAGCTAGTAGTGCAGCAGAGTTATTTGCTCAGCCTGATATTGATGGAGGCTTAGTTGGTGGAGCATCTTTGAAACCTGATTTTGGTAAAATTGTTAATTATAATAAATAAGTTTAAAAATGAGCATCTTATGTATGTTGAATTCTGATTTAGGAGAGCAACGGACTCGGAAAAAATTGAGATAATTACGCAAAAAAGATGTTTTGTATGTATATGTATTTG
>JBGUEO010000003.1:0-102312 GCA_041821315.1 Velocimicrobium sp.
CACAGCAAAAAACTAAAAAGGGCTATCACGCAGCATGCGTGATTTGGTTCAATAAGGAAAAGGTAAAAGAAATTGTAACTAAAATGACACAAGGAAAAAGTGAAGAGGAAAAGGCATTTTATAGCTATGTATTATTTAATGAGCCAGATAATATCTGGTATAGCAATAATGGAACTAAACTGACAACATTTTGTAACGATTGGCTGACTATTTATAATACAGTAAAAGCGATTGATCCAAATGCAAAAGTGGCTGGTCCTAACTTTGCAGGTTACAATATGAGTGCATATACAACATTTTTCACTTTTTGCAAGGAAAATAATTGTCTTCCAGAAATTATAACTTGGCATGATTTGCAAAAAGATAAACTAACTTATTTTGAAACAGAATATAATCATATAAAGAATTTGATAACCAGTTGTTATCCTACTGACAAACAACCAATCTTATTTGTAAATGAAACGGTTAATTTTGAAGATGTGGGAGCACCAGGTCCCTTGGTAAACTGGATTTCGATTTATGAAGAAAAAAATGTCTATGCCTCTCTTCCCTATTGGGGACTTGCCAATTCATTAAACGAATTGGCGGCAGATGCAAACAAGCCAAATGGAGCTTGGTGGGTATACAAATGGTATGCCAATATGCAAGGGTATAAGGTATCTATGACTAGAAAAAATGTTTCGACACCATCCTCTTCGAACAAGGGAGATAGCTTGTATGGACTTACAAGTGTTGATGAGACAAATAAAACAATTGCTACATTATTTGGAGGTCATGAAGGAACACAGGTAATTAAACTAAATAATATAACCAGCATAAATGCATTTAAAGATGCAAGCAATGCACATGTAACGATTTATCGTACCAAATATACAGGACATCAGGGATTTGCAGATGAGGCACCAATTATATATGAAGGGAATCTTTCGGTATCAAATGGTAGCCTAGAAGTTGTATTAAGTGACTGCGAATTGTTGGATGCATATTATGCAATTGTAACGCCAACAATGGATCGTTCGGTAGTTGAAATTGCTGATTATGAAGCCAATTGGTCAAAGACATATGAGGCAGAAGATGCAACACTTCTTGGGAATGCTACGGTAGCTATAAAAACTGGTGGAGGTGATTTGGCTCGTTCAAATCGTGCAGAGGTGGATAATATAAAATCAAAAACGGATGGGGTGTCCTATACGGTTGATGTTCCTAAAGATGGGGAATACAGTTTGGAAGTATATTATTCAGTAGCAGCCCCTTTTGTAAATGCATTGACCCTAAAAGAAGATGCAAGTGGCCAGAACCGTGCCATTGGAAAGCTTGTACATCATAAATTAGTAGTAGATGAAAATGAAGATGCTGCCCAGATTTTAACTTATAAATCTACCGTTAAAAAAGGGTACTATAATTACACAACAACGCAAGTGAATTTATTGGCAGGAAAGCATACAATAACGCTGACTTATGAGGGAGAGGATCAGAACAAAATAGCTTCCACGATCCAGTTATATGCAGCACTTGATAAACTAGATTTGGTGTATCTTCCAGACAGCAAAAATACACCAACATCTACGATTCAGTTAGAAGAGCAAATCGAGAAAAATACATTTTGCTATGACAACGCAAGGAATGGTTATCATGGAGGTGGGTATGCATCAGGAACTGGTGATTTTTCCTTTACACTAGTTGCGAGTGAAGATGGATTATATCAAACGAATTTGTTGGTTAATAGTGAAAGCAGTACGAACCTTACGATAAGTAAAACAAGTATGGACTATGCTTTGGATGCCAAGGCTACTACCCCAGTTGCAATGAGAGAAATTAACGTAGCAGATGTAGCAGTCGGTGGTCTACCAGAATGGGAAGATGTAAACTGTGGCGAGATTTACCTGACTGCGGGAGCAAATACAGTAACCATACATTCTTCTTCGCAGGTTTTTCTTGATCAGATCATATTTCAAAAGGATACAAAAACGTCAAACGAGCAGACATTGACAATCGAGGCAGAGACGGCTGCACTTTATGGAAGTGTAGCAAAAGAATCAAATATCAATGCATCTGGTCAAAATGTTGTGGATGGAATTGGCGGAGGAAGTATAGATAACAAGATGATGCTATCATTTGATGCACCAAGAGCAGGAAACTATAAGTTGTCGGTATATTATAGCAACAATGAACCAGCACCTGTCATGAAGCGGCAAGATGGAAGTAATTATGTTCATCCATATAACACAGATTTAGTCGAACGCTATGCACAAATCATAGTAAATGACGAACAACCAGAAACAGTATATTTCAAAAACACATTATCGTGGGATGTAATAAGCAATGTGGTGTTGGATGTTACATTAAAGGCAGGAGTAAATACTGTTGAGATTTATAATGACAATTCCTATAAATTCAGTGAATTGGTTGATGATTATGCACCAAAATTTGATAAGTTTGAAGTGACTCCTTCTTCTTTGTCAGGAATTACTGCACTATCTGAAAGGTTTCGACTTTATAAAGTAATCATGGCAGCAAAAATGTATGAGGAAAGTGATTATACAACAAAAAGTTATGAAGCATTTGGAAAAGCAATGAAAAGAGCAAACGCTTTATATGTAAGGGACACAGTAAGTAAAGAAGAAGTAGACGCTACTATTTTAGAAATTGAAAATGGGATTACTTTATTAATTAATCGTAATGGATTAAAAATAAAAATTGCAGATGCGAATGCGTATGAAGCTACGGAAACAGAATATACGGTAAGCTCGTATTTAGAATTGCTTACGGCAATTGGAGAAGGAGAAGTGGTCTATAAAAAGGCGGATGCAACGCAAAACGAAATTGCAGAGTGTATCACAACAATTGGAGAAAAAATAGAAGGGTTAAAGAATATATATCAATTATATGATAACAGTAAGGGTATTGTTACCTCAAGTAGTAAAAACAGTAAAACACACGCTGAGTACGCATGGGATGGAGATGTATCTACGCATCCAGATTTATTAAATGATGGGGATGATGGATGGAATAGTGCAGCAGCTTGGACACAGCTTGAATTATCCAAAGAAAGCGTAATACAAAAGGTATCATTTGTAGCAAGAAGCGGCTATGTCAACCGATTAACGAATGCAACCTTGGAAGGCTCAACGGATGGGAAGCAATGGAAAACAATCTATACGATAACGAATCCAACCGATGGATCCAATACAGTAGAAATAAGTGATACAACAAAATACACATACTTACGGTATAATGCACCAAAAGGCGCATACTTAAATATCGCAGAAATACAGATCTATACGTTAGGTATTAATGCAAGTGATATTGCGTATGCCCAGGCAGATGCAGAGGAATTGGATGCAAAAATGGAACGTATAAAAGGATTGGATTTTGTAGATAACTTTGAATTGCCAGTAAATACGAGCAATCATTCGACTGTAACATGGACTGCCGACCAAGAAATTGTTCAAGTAGGAACTGACGGATATGCAACGATTATCTCTCCGAATATAGATACCCAGGTAACGCTTACAATGCGGGTTGTAAATGGTGAAAAGAAGGTGAAAAAAACTTATGTTGTTACGATACTGAAAACAGACGCAGGAAGTGCGGTATTCCCAACCCCAACGAATAGTCCGGTAGTGGAATCACCACAACAGCCGGAACGAGTATCCAATGTTAGTATTTCAAATTACGAGGAGTCATCGATTGGATTTAAATGGGATAGTGTTGAAAATGCAAGTAAATATATAATTTATCGCTTTAATTATAAAACGAAAAAGTATAAAAAAATAGCGGAAACTACAAAAAAATCATATATTGACAAGAATCTAGCACAGGGGAAAAAATATAAGTATGCAGTCAAGGCCTATTCAATTATAGATGGGAAAAAATTATATGCTAAGAAAACGACGATCATTGCTGCAACAAGACCAAGTACGCCCTCAATCAACGTAAATGCCGTATCGCAAACTAAAACGAAACTTAGTTGGAGTAAGGTGAAGGAAGCAACGGGTTATGTGGTATATGTAAAGATGAATTCTGGAACGTATAAAAGAATTACTGTAATTCATAAGAAAGACAAATTATCCTATACAATAAAGGGATTAGTAGAAGGCACTGTCTATGAATATGCAGTTCGTGCATATAAAAAAATAGGTAGTAAAAAATACTATAGCAATTTTTAAAATCGAATAAGAGAAGGCAAGAATAAGGATGCGGAATATGTGGTGACAAATCATGTAATCAAGCATCCTTATTTTAAATTTGTTCTCTTGGCACAAAACAACCTTGATTCCAAAAATTGAGCGAATACAAGCAACAATAGAATAATTACAAACTTTTCATTATTACTTGAAATGATGGAGTTGATTGAAAATATCTATGAAAGATACAAAAACAGGACAATTAGTTATCTATTCTTTTTTTAACTATCGTATGATATAATATAAAAAAGCCTAAGGCTATACAGAAAGAGTTAATCAATGATGAAAAAAGAAAGATTTAGTAGACACAAAAGAGCTGATTTTTTGAAGAA
Organism: Velocimicrobium sp.; assembly: GCA_041821315.1. Taxonomy (GTDB): domain Bacteria; phylum Bacillota; class Clostridia; order Lachnospirales; family Lachnospiraceae; genus DIGJ01. The sequence goes on from JBGUEO010000003.1 coordinate 4,520, forward strand.
TGCTTTTTTAAATAATCAGGAAGAAATTGCTCGAATTAATCAAGAAACTTTGTCTGTCGTAGGATTTGCTGGTGTCATCCTTACGGGCACTCTTTGGATTTTGTCGTTTTTTTTGCCGGTGCTTGCTAGCTTGCAAAAGCTATATTTTGTGATTTCTTTAGTCCTAATAATTGCTTTGATTATCAATCGAGTGTATATAAAAAAGAGAAAGAAAAATTCCCTTCTGCTTTTATATATTGCACTTATGAGCAACTATATGTTTGCAATTCTTATAGGAACAATTGGAGCAAATGGGCAGAGTGCAACAGCAATATGTGTTTTTATTACGGTGCTGCCCATATTTATTATTGATAAGCCAATTCGAATCAATGCAATAAGTACCATTTTTTATGTAGTGTTTTCAATATTTGCACTTTCCTTTAAAGATTTAGATGTTGCAGTAAATGATATGATAAATGCTGCTATTTTTTTGTTAGCGGGTTATTTTGTATGTTACCACAGTGTAAACACTAAAATTGAAAATATTATCGGGAAAAAAGAACTGAAAGACCAAAGAGATATCGATTTTTTAACAAAATTATACAACCGTGGAGCAGCACAGAAGAAAATTGATGAGTGCATGAAAATAGACAAGGCATTGTCTGCGTTGATACTTCTAGACATTGATAATTTCAAAGGAGTCAATGATACATATGGTCATAATAAAGGGGATGATATTCTTATTGAGACGGCTGAACTGTTGCGGTATGTTTTTGAGACAAAGGACATCATCAGTCGTATTGGTGGAGATGAGTTTATTGTATTTGTGCCAGAAATCAAAAGCCTTTCATATTTATATAAAAAAGTGGAAACAGTCATTGCAGAAATGAAACAGGATATTCATGTGGGCGATGAACATTGTCATATTTCGGTTAGCATAGGAATTGCCGTTGCACCAGAAGCAGGAGATGACTTTGAAAAAATATACAAGAGTGCAGACTTAGCAATGTACAATGCAAAAAAAATTGGAAAGTGTACGTATACCGTGTACAATTAAGTTTCTATCTTAAGAGAAGATGGGACGATAAAAATGAAGTTTAAAAACTGCCTTCGAAATCATCAAAGTATTCAAAAGGAAAGTGAAATTGGGATGTATGTAGGAGGCTTTATGTAATGCAAAACGTCTGGCACTTAGAAATGAATATCCGCTTTGACTAAATTAAGTAATCGCAAGCTTTTGTTTTGAGAATGGGGAAAACTGACGTAAGATAAAGGAGGCAGAAGGAATGAAGAGGATTAATCGGGAGGATTTTGTGAAGGCGTTCAAGGTAGCCTTCCCAAATACAATACCGGTTTTAACTGGTTTTTTAGCACTTGGAATGGCATATGGAGTACTTATGAATACCAAAGGATATGGAGTACTTTGGGCAGTTCTTATGAGTGCGATTGCATTTTGTGGAAGTATGCAGTTTGTGGCGATTACATTACTCACTATGGTATTTGATCCAATACAAGCTTTTTTACTCAGCTTGATGGTAAATGCAAGGCATTTGTTTTATGGCATATCGATGCTTGAAAAATATAAGGGACTTGGAAAAGTAAAGCCATTTTTAATTTATGTATTATGTGATGAAACATTTTCTATTTCTTCGAGTGTGGAGCCACCCGAAGGTATTTCGCGCAAATATTTTTATCTATCTATTTCCATGTTAGATTATAGTTATTGGATAACGGGGACATTAATCGGAGGATTGCTCGGAAATTTTGTAACTTTTGATACAACAGGACTTGATTTTGTTTTAACAGCACTTTTTGTTGTCCTTTTTTTGGAACAGTGGAAAGAAAGTCAAAATAGAATTTCAGGTCTTATTGGCATCGGAAGTACAATTCTTGCATTACTTTTATTTGGACAAGATAATTTGGTGATTCCTGCCATGATAATTATATTGGTTATTTTAATGATTGGGAGGAATAAATTATGCGACTTACCCCGCTGCAGACAGTAATTACAATTTTAGCTATTGCACTAGGCACCATGATTACTCGGTTTACTCCATTTTTACTATTTCCAGAGCACAAGGAACCCTCAAACGTGATTGCATACTTGGGGAAGGTATTACCGCCTGCTATGATGGGACTTTTGGTTGTTTACTGCTTAAAAGGAGTATCCTTTCGCAATGCACCACATGGGATTTTTGAAGTACTATCCATTGGATTTATTATTATTTTGCATAAGTGGAAAAACAATGTACTCTTAAGTATTGGAGGAGGCACCATTCTTTATATGCTTCTTGTTCAAATGATAATGTAATGATTTGTGTAACTGGAGATGCTATGTGAGGATTGCCAAAATATTATTTTTGTTATTATATCAGGAATTAATTTTTGTAAAAAAGGCTGCTTTAAAACAAAGAGGATGAAAGTTATAAAAGAAAAATTACAATATAAATTTATTAAATCTAAATATAATTATTCGTATACGGATAGGAATGTCTGATATCCTATCAATGGAGTTACATTTATCTTGACGAATCCAATAGAATGATAAATAATGGAAATATCAAATAGATTATATTGTAAAGCCAGAGGAACGTGTGGCATGGAACGAGCATGAGAGGAGCAACAAGATGAAAGCATTGGTTGTTTATTATTCATTAGAAGGTAATACAAAATATGTGGTAGATCAAATTAGAGATTATTTAAAAGCAGATACACTTTGTTTAGAGCCAGTAAAGGAGTATCCGAAAGGATCGGTAAGCAAATTTGTTTGGGGAGGTAAAAGTGTAGTATTTGGTGAAACACCGAAACTTAAGCCTTATAAATTTAGTGAAGATAGGTATGATATGATTATCATTGGTACACCTGTTTGGGCAGGAAGTTTTGTGCCTCCAATCAAGACATTTTTAAAGGAAAATAAATTATCGGATAAGAAGATCGCTTTTTTTGCTTGCAGTACAAGTGGGAATGTGACGAAATGCTTTGAAAAATTGAAACAACAGGTAGGAGTAGAAAATGTAGTGGCAAAACTTTCTTTAATTGATCCTAAAGTAAAAAAGTCTGAGGAAAACGTGAAAAAAATAAAAGCGTTTTGTGATAAATTATGAAATTGTTACGTTCTTTGATTGTAGTTAAAACGATGGCATGAAAGGAATGGTTGTGAAAATGAATGTTTTAATTAGTGCATGCTTGCTTGGCGTTAACTGTCGATATAGTGGAGATGGAAAGCAAATAAAAGAAGCAGATGAACTAAAAGTGAAATACAATCTTATCCCAATTTGTCCTGAAATTTTTGGAGGAATGGCGACACCGAGAGAGCCTTCTGAAAAGAGAAACGGAGGCGTTTTTTCTAAGATGGGAGAAGATGTGACAGATTATTTTGCGAGGGGAGCACAGGAAGTGCTGCGACTTGCAAACTTCTTTGAATGTAAGTATGCCATTTTAAAAGAACGAAGTCCATCTTGTGGATATGGTGAAATTTATGACGGTACATTTTCAAACGTGATTATAGAGGGAAATGGAGTGCTAGCAGAATTATTAGAGCAGAATGGAATTATCATTTTGGGCGAATCTCAAATCAAACAGCTTTTGATTTGATTTTTTAGAGGATTAAGCGAAAGACTAATGCATAAACGAAGACGAGCATAGAAATAACAAAAATAAAAAGATTTGTACAGAATACTTGACAAAAGATATAGGAGAGTATATTATAAAAATATGCAAACGGTTGCACGAAACAAAAATATATTTTAAGGTATAAAAATATATTTTTTTTACCATTTTATGCAAACGGTTGCATTGGAAAGGCGGAAGCGAATATGGCAGTAACAATTAAAGATATTGCAAAGCACGTAGGCGTTGCACCATCTACGGTATCACGTGTAATCAATGGAAATGCAGCAATTTCTAAAGAGACAAAAGATAAAATTATAAAAGTAATGAAGGATATGGACTATCATCCCAACAGTCTTGCGAGAAATTTTGCAAATGGAAGTACTTATGCAATTGGTTTGGTGATTGATGCTAGTGATGATAATACCTTTTCCAACGCATTTTTTAACCGAAGTGTATATGCGATAGAAACAGTTATTCAACAAAATGGATATAATTTATTAATTACAAATGATCGAGAAGATGAGAAACGACCATCCGTAGAGAAGTTGGTATTTGAAAAAAAAGTAGATGGAATTATACTACCAAGTTCCAGTGCAACCCCTAAACTCATTGGAGTATTAAAGAAAAATAATTTCCCATTTATCGTACTTGGAGAGCCAGAAATTGAGAAAGATGAGACTAGTTGGGTGGATGTAAATAATGCACTGGGTAGTGAAACAGCAGTAAAACATTTGTTGCAAAATGGATATAAAAGAATTGTTTTTATATTAGAAAACCGAACAACGGTATTTGCAAAAAATCGTGTGGAGGGATATGAAAGAGCACTATCAGAGGTAGAAGGCGAAGCGAGACTGGATGATATTAAGGATTGTGATGGAAAGGCTGAAAATGCATTTGAAATCACAAAAAAACTATTTGAGCAGGCAGAGACACCAGATGCAATATTATGTTCGAACAATGTAATTGCATATCAGGTATTGCGTGCACTTAGAGCGTGTTCAAAATCTATTCCGGATGAAGTTGGTGTTATGACCTTTGATAACTATCCATTTTCAGAATTTATGGATCCTCCACTATCGGTAGTAGACGTAGATACCTTTCGCTTGGGTGAACAAGCAGCAAGTAATTTGATTAAAAAGATTCAAAATGCAGATTATGAAAATCAGCAAACAGTGATTGCTACCAAGTTAATCATTCGAGAATCAACCAAAGGAAAAAGAAAATAAAAGTTTGCGAAGGCGAACAGAGGGGGGAAGATATGAATCGAGAAGCGATTTCTCACGAAAACACCGTACGTTTTGTCTATGCCAAATCGCGAGAATGCTTAACGTTTTGCATTCGAGTGGGAAGGAAAGACATCAAAGAATGCGAATTAATTTATTATGCGCGAACGAATCCAGAAGAAAAAAAGAAGATTCAAATGCAGTGGAAATACCGGGATATGCTGTATGACTATTTTGAAGTAGATGTTTTCTTTTCAAAGATAGCCAGATACCAAAAATACTATTTTTATTTAAAAGATTACAACGAAATGGCAGAATATCTTACGGTATATGGACTTTCAAAAAGGGAGCCAGAGGATGGATTGTTTGAATATCTTTATACAAACGAAGGAGATGTAATCGAAGTTCCCAAATGGTCAAAAGGGCAGATATTCTATCAGATATTTCCAGAACGCTTTTGCAATGGAAACAAAGAAAATGATCCATTGGGTTGTGTACCGTGGGGAAGCATACCAACGAGAGAAAATTTTATGGGAGGCGACCTGATAGGAATTTTAAATCATTTGGATTATTTAGAAGCACTCGGTGTCCAATGTATTTACCTAAATCCAATATTTAAGGGAGATTTTAATCATAAGTATGCAACTACGGATTATTTTGAAATTGCGCCAGAATTTGGAACAAAAGAGGAATTTTCAAAGTTAATCAATGATTGTCATAAAAAGAATATAAAAGTGATCTTAGATGGTGTATTCAATCATACGGGAATAAACTTTGAGCCATTTTTGGATATTTTAGAGAAACAGGAAACTTCTATTTATAAAGACTGGTTTTATATCACAGAATATCCGGTCAATGTTTCACATCATAATTATGAATGTGTTGGAGCATATAAGTGGATGCCAAAGCTTAATACATCAAACAACGATGTCATGGAATACATAGTAAATGTTATGGAGTATTGGATAAAAGAATTTCATATCGATGGTTGGCGTCTTGATGTTGCAGATGAAGTAGATGGAAGAGTATGGCAGGAAGCAAAGATACGACTAAAAGAAAAATATCCCAATATATTATTGTTAGGAGAAACATGGGGATATGGACTTGGAATGATGTTAGGAAATCAATTAGATAGTGTTATGAATTATGTTTTCCGTGATATGGCTAGAGATTTCTTTGCATTTGAATGTATCGGTGTGAACGAGTTGGACCATCGAATCAATCAGATGTTAGGTGCATATTTTTCTGAGGCAAAGCATAGTTTGTACAATTTGCTTGACAGCCATGATACGGAACGCTTTTTATTCTTTTGTGGAGAAGATAAGCGAAAACTAAAACTTGCAGTGGCATTTCAATTTATGTTTCTTGGTTCACCAGCAATCTATTATGGGGATGAAGTGGGAATTACAGGTGGAACCGATCCATATTGTCGTAAAGCGATGGTTTGGGAGGAAGATAAGCAAGATAAGGAGCTTCTCCAGTGGTATCAAAGACTGGCAAAAATTCGAGAACAAGAAATATGTATTCGCAGTGGAGAATATGTTACAAACTTGTGTGAAGAAGAAAGCAATGTATTTGGATTTATTCGATACAACAAAGAGGATGCGGTATATACTCTTATTAATCGAAGCGAGAATAAAACGACAGTAGTACTACCGGTTCTTCGAAAAGGAATTTATCAAGATTTGATGAATGGAGAAACGACTACTTCAGATGAAATAGTGATAGGCGAAACTTTTTATAATGGGGACGTACTGGCATATAAAGGAAAGGTAAAGGTAGCCTTAGAACCATATGCCATGAAAGTCATAAAACAAATTTAATGGAGGTAGGTATCATGAAAAAGGGGAAAAAAATACTGGCAATTATGATTGCAACTGTAATAAGCTTGGCGGCATTCACAGCTTGCAAAAAATCACCAGTAATATCTGAAACCAGCCAAGGGGCTGAGGAATCAGCAACAACACAGGATTCACAACAAGAGGAAACACAAGAAACACAAGAAGTGGTAACAATTAATTTCTGGCATCACTATAGTGCACAGTCTCCGGAAAATGAGACACTTGAAAAAGTTCTTATTCCTATGTTTGAATCAGAAAATCCTGGAATTAAAGTAAATGCAGTATCACATGAATGGGCAGATTTACATGAAAAAATACTAATCAGTGCAAAATCGGACACACTTCCGGATGTGGCTCGTCTTGATAGTGCATGGGTTCCTGAATTTCAAAAAATGGGGATACTTGCATCCCTTGATGAAGAAATGAGTGACTATCAGTCCGTAGCAGACGGACTATTGGAAAGTGCAATGAGCACAGCCAGTATCGGTGGTCATTCCTATGGACTTGCACTTAATACAAATACAAAGATACTATTCTATAATGTAAAAGCCTTTCAAAAAGCAGGAATTGATGCTCCAAAAACAATGGAAGACTTTGTAGAAGCGGTAAAAAAACTGTCTGGCACGAATCAAAACGGTCAAACGGTTTGGGGTTATGATGAACCAGCACTTGCAGGATGGAATTTGTGTCCATTTATCTGGAGCTGTGGTGGTGAAATAACAAACCCAGAGCAGACCAAAGCAAGCGGCTATATAAATAGTAAGGAAACGATAGCAGCAATTGAAATGCTTGCCAATCTTTATAAGGACGGTGCAATCACAGGTTGGAACAGTGGTGATATACCGATGACCGATGGTTTTGGAACGGATCGATATATGATGATGTTAGAAGGACCTTGGAAAATTGCGGAACTAGCAGGCGCATATCCAGATATGGAATATGCAACAGTCAATATGCCAGCGGGCGATGGGGGGTCTCATTCTGTACTTGGAGGTGAAGATATCTCCATGTTCAACACAGCAAACAAAGAAGCTGCCTGGAAATTTATGCAGTTTATGACAGGAGAATATGCCCAGCTAGAAATGGCTAAATGCGGACAAATTCCTGTAAATAAAGTAGCACTGGAAAGTGATACTGTTAATAGTGCGGACTTCGCTCCATTCCTTGAAGCAATTAAAAACGCAAAATCCCGCCCAACCGTTGCAAGCTGGTCAGAAATTGATAACGATCTTTCTGTTGCAGTAACTGCAGTTATGAACGGTGATAAAAGTGCTCAAGATGCGATGGATGAACTAGCAGTTAAAGTGGACGCATTACTTATTGAGTAATGAATGAGAGATTTTCTCTTGTTTCATTATAATACGATAAAAGCATCAAGTCAACGAGGTTGAGAGCGAAAGATATGCAGAGGGGGAGCAAATGTGAAGAAGAAAACGATGAGTAATAAATTGCAGATTGGTTTGTTACTCCTTCCAGGACTTTTAATTTTTGGAGTATTTACGGTATACCCAATTATGAAACTTTTTATTATGAGTTTTTTCAAATGGGACTTTGGTTCGATGTTGAAGCAGCAATTCATTGGCATACAAAATTATAAAGAGGTTTTGGGGGATACTTATTTTCAGGTATCATTTGTAAATTCGATGGTTTATACGTTAGTGACGGTACCAGCTCAAATGATATTTGGACTTTTGGTAGCTATGTTTATCAATAGTATTTCTCATCTAAAAGTAAGTTTCCGAGTGCTTTACTATTTACCAGTTATTACTTCCTGGGTTATCGCATCTCTTGTATTTAAGTATATTTTTAATACGGAGGGTATGCTTAATTATGTATTAACCAACGTCATTCACCTTACGAGTCAAAATATTCGATGGCTCGATAGTAGGTGGAGTGGATTAAGTGTTGCGATGTTACTTGGAATTTGGAAGGGGATTGGCTGGAACATGGTTGTTTTTTTAGCTGCATTACAAACGGTACCAACTGAGCTTTATGAGGTGGCAGGAATTGATGGAGCAGGTACAATTAAAAAGTTTTTTCATGTAACCATTCCATGCATTCGAGGAACCGTTTTATTTGCACTTGTAATGTTGACGATTGGAGGATTTAATGTATTTACTTCAATCAAGATGATAACAGGGGGAGACCCGGGGCATCAAACGGATACTATACTTACGTGGATGTATTATAAGGCATTTAGCACAGGAAAATTTGGGTATTCCGCTGCGCTATCTTTTGTCATAGCTGTTAGTTTGGCAATTCTAGCAGCATTGCAGTTTAAGCTGATGAAAAATAACGAGAAGGGATAGGAGGTAAAAATAAATGAAGCCCAAAAAAGGAAAAATGATTATCCTCTACTTGCTTTTAATTGCGGGTCTTTTCATCGTAGTTATGCCTATGATATATATGATTAGTACATCGTTAAAACCAAATGGTGCATTGTATGAATTTCCGCCAAAATTTTTACCTAAATGGAATGAAATCACATTAGAAAATTATAAATATGTGATTGGAGAAGGAAAATTCTACATAAACTTTTTTAATAGTATTTTTGTTTCCATTATTACCGTAGGGGTTGCTGCTATAGTAGCTTCTGCACTTGGATTTTGCATTGCTCGTTTTGATTTCTTCGGAAAAAAGTTTTTATTTATTTTTATTATGTTAACAATGATCATACCGGGGACAACACTGATTGTTCCCCAGTATGAACTGGCTGTTAAACTAAAGGTGATTAATAAGCTCTCTGGATTGATTCCGTTTTATATCGCGTGGGTTATTCCTTACTCAACATTTATGATTAAAGGCTTTGTAGAGAATATTCCAAAAGAGCTGGATGAGGCAATTTATATGGACGGGGGATCTATCTTTACGGTATTCTTTCGTATCATTTTACCTTTAGCAAAACCAGGAATTGCATCCGTATCCATTTTTAACTTTCTAACAGCATGGGAAGAATTTCCATGGGCAAATACGGTAATCAATGACAATATGGCAAGAACTTTACCAATTGCGATTTCTGGATTTTTCGGTCAACATCAGTTTACACAATGGGGATATGTATTTGCACTCTCTGTACTTAGTTTAATTCCGATCTTGCTTGTTTTTATCTTTTGTCAAAAGTTTTTTGTCGCCGGTCTTACTACCGGTGGTGTAAAAGGGTAGTATGAAAGCAGAGCCTGCCTTGCAGGCAGAAGGGAGTTAGTTTTATGAGAAATAAGAAAAAGGGAATGGCCAGTTTACTAATAATAGTGTTTTTATTATCTATGGTAGCTACGAATAACTTTTCTACAAGTGTTGCACACGGGGAAGAGGTTTTAGCAACACAGACGCTTGATGTTTCGGATAGTAGCGTGCTCAATGAAACGGATGTTGTTTATATGGTTTTGACGGATCGCTTTTATGATGGAAATTCTTCCAATAATGGAACCCTAAATGCAGAATATCGACCAGGGGAGTTAAAATATACACAGGGTGGCGACTGGGTCGGATTAAAGTCAAAGCTTAGCTATATCAAAGACCTTGGAGTTACTGCAATTTGGATTTCACCTCCATCAGAAAATGAATTGCTAGATAGAAACGGCACAGAGTCGGGTTATCATGGATATTTTACAAAGGATTATTATAGTGCTGACCCTCATTATGGAACCAAACAGGATTTAATTGATTTGGTGGATGAAGCACATAATTTAGGACTTAAGGTCATCCTGGATGTTGTTCCAAATCATATGGCAGATTATTTAGACCCTTATGCGTCATCCTACACTTCTCCAACGTATCAGCCAACAGCACCATTTAACAATCCATCATGGTTCCATCAAAATGGAGATATTACGGATTGGACAAATGAATGGCAAGTACAAAATGCTGATTTGGGTGGTCTTGACGATATTGATCATTCGAACACAGATGCCAGAGCAGCGATTAAAAATGTATATAAAATGTGGGTCGATGATACAGGAGTTGATGGTGTTCGCGTTGATGCTGCAAGATCCATTGACAAAGATTTCTTAGCAGAGTTTCAAAGTTATTTAGGAGTACCAAGTTTTGGTGAAATTTTTGTTGGTGACGTTGATTATGTTAGTGAATATCAGGATTACGAATGGGGTGTATTAGATTTTCCACTCTTTTTCCAAGCACGTGAAGTATTTGCTAATGATGCAAGCTTCTATAATGTAAAGAGCATTCTGGATCAGGACTATAAGTATAACAATGTAAATCATTTGGTCACCTTTATTGATAACCATGATCGAGACCGTTTCTTATGTCTTGCAAACGACAACTATCAAAAACTACGCCTAGCGCTGACTTTCATATTTACAACCCGAGGTATTCCAGATGTATATTATGGAACCGAGCAAGAATGCTATGGAGGAGGACTGCCAACGGAATGGGCAGGTATTGCAAATAAAGAAAATCGTGAAGTAATGCCAGGTTTCTCAGAAGATGGCAATATCTATCAGTACATTCAAAGATTAACACAACTTCGTAAAGAATATGGATGTTTAAGCAGTGGAACACAAAGAGAAATGTGGGTAGAAGATAATATTTACGCATATTCTAGAAGAAACGATAGTACGGGACAAGAAGTTATTACCGTTATTAATAATGGGACAAGCAATGAAACGAGGACAATTCCTCTTCGTGCAGAAAGCAGCATTGCAATTGGAACGCAGCTTACCAATTTATTAGATACTTCTGTTACTACAGGCGTAGTAACAGGTTTAGAAACAGGAAAACAGATTACACTTACGATTCCGGCAAAGACAGCTTATGTATTTGCGTCCGATAGTGTAGCAAGTTATACAGCTCCAGCTAAAACAGTAACAACGATTCGTGTTCACTATGATGTGGGTCTTGGCAATACAATGAGCTTAAGAGGTGGAAACTATCCATTATGGTGGAATAAAGGAAGAGCAATGTTAAATGTTGCCTCTGATGTATGGGTATATGAAATGGAACGCTATGATGCGGGAGAAACGTTTGAATTTAAACCACTTATTAATGATACAACATGGTCAAGCGGTGATAATTATACTGGTATAGGTGGGCAGACAATTGATATTTATCCGAATTTCTAATCGTTAAGTGACCTAGAAAGATTAAAAAGTAATAACGAAAATCGAGTGGTAAACACTCGATTTTTGTTATGTATCGCTTTACAAAGTTCGTCTGAGAGTATACGTATTTACTCTTCCTTCCTTATATCATTTTGTTCAATTGTGAACAAAAATTCACACCACGTACACAAAATAAAAATAAAAATCGCTTATAGTGGCTATGTAAATAGTTGTATCGATGAAATCGGACAACATTACATAGAAGGAGATTAAGGATGAAGGAAAAAAAGTCAAGTAAAATGGATAAGTCAATTCAGGTACTTAGAAAGATGAAAATTAAAAAAAGAATTTTATTTGGTTTTGCATGGACAATCGGATTATCGGTATTTATGGTTTTAATTGGAACACTATCTTTGTATAATGCAAATAGTAATTTAAAAGGCTTTATTATGGGGGCTTATACCGCTCAAAATGCGAGGAAAGACATCGAGACCAAAATGAATGTAGCTGCTCGCTATATTAGAGAAATGGCAATAGACTCGGCTGTATCATCGTATGATTCATATGTTAAAAAAATTAAAGAAAATGAGCAACTTATGAAAGAAAATATGAAAAAGCTAAAAGATAGCAATACGGTAAATGATGATTTGGTAAATGAATATGAAGAGGCAGTAAATGCATGGATTTCAATAGCAGATAATATAGTGACTGAATTTCAAAATGGAAATCAGGAAAAAGCAGAAAGTATGATTTTAAACCAATGTACACCTGCGTTAGACTCTATTCAAACGATTGAAATACAATTGGATGATGAAATTGATCAACTCCAGATGACAGCTATATTTAAAAATAGAAATTCCTTGATATATTCTAGTATTTTGTTATTAAGCTTACTTGGGGTTTCAGTGGTTGTGTGTGTAATATTAGCAAGGAAGATTACATATAGCATTGCATATTCATTGGAAATGTTGGAAAAAGTAGCTGCTGAGATGGCAGATGGTAATTTGAAACAAGAAATTATATTGGAAGGACAAGATGAAGTAACAAATGTAGCTGCCAGTCTGAAAAAAAGCATGCATATTTTATCAGGCTATGTATCGGAAATCAACGATACAATGGCTGATATGGCAAATGGTAATTTCGATACTAAAGTATCGCAAAAATTTGTGGGAGACTTTCAAAATATTGAATTATCAATGGATCAATTTCGCAGTAAAATATCTCAAGTACTGAAAAAGATAAACATGTCCTCCGATCAAGTAGCCGGTAGCTCCAATCAGATTGCTTTAGGAGCGCAGGCATTGACGGAAGGGGCAACAGATCAAGCAAGTTCCATTGAAGAATTACAGGCGATGATAACGACAATTACAGAAGAAGTGAGTGAAAATGCAAAAGGTGCAATAGAATCTAGTAAGATGACTCATGATGTAGGAGCTGATGTGGAAGATAGTAATAAAAAAATGAATAACATGCTTTCTGCAATGAATGAAATCAGTCAAACATCACAAGAAATTAATCACATCATTCATACGATTAATGAAATTGCATCTCAAACAAATCTCCTTGCCTTGAATGCATCCATCGAAGCAGCCAGAGCAGGAGATGCTGGAAAAGGATTTGCTGTGGTTGCAGATCAGGTAAGCAAGCTTGCAAGTGAAAGCCAGGAAGCTGCGAAGAATTCAGAACGCCTCATTCAAACATCGTTGAGTGCAGTAGATAGTGGAATGAAAATCGCCAATACGACGGCAGTTGCATTGGAAATGTCTCTTGCAAAGACAAAAAAATTGGTCGAAAATATCGATCAAATTTCAGAAGCATCCAAAAGACAAGCAGAGGCTCTTAATCAAATTACGGATGGAGTCAATCAGATATCTTCTGTTATCGAAGAAAATACAGCAATGGCGGAAGAAAGTTCGGCAAGTAGTGAAGAGATGGCGTCACAGGCGCAGATACTAAAAGAGCTGGTAGAACAATTTAAACTAAAACGATAAAAGATCAAATAGCCAACACATATGCATAAGGTGTTGGCTATTTATCTTAATATTTAAACAAAAAGATGTAAAACATTATAAAATATTCTTGATTTTTAAAAAACAATCTGATATGATTAAATCGTAGAAAAAAATTGGCGAAGTGAGACGATTTAAGTCGACTGCCGCCGCTATTTTCTTTGGCAATAATTGCAGATTCATACATAAGATAATCTTGAACGGTCGTTCTTTTTCTTTGAGCAATACAATATTCTTTTTAATCCCTCAGTAAAAATAAAATAAAACATGAATATTGTTTATACTTGTCTAGTTTGAATGCAAGGAGTATGCATTTTGATAAGTGTAAGATTAGCATCTGTACACGAATCCTTCGTGGTACACGAATCGACTCTTTTTGTTAGTCTACAAGGAGAAGCGAAAATTTTTCTATTATTCTTTTAAAATGTAGTTGACTGAATGAGCAAGTCCAAGTCAACTACATTTTCTTTTTGTATGAAAATAAAATGAACCGATGTACTAATCGGATGCTCTTATAGATAGGTGCACCAAAATAAAAAGAAGGAGGAACCGTTTTGGAGGATGAAGAACTGGTACAAAAGTTTCAAAGTGGAAACTTGGAAGCGTTTGATCTACTATATGAACGATATAAAAATCAGGCAATTCGCGCGATTTATCTGATTACCAATAGTTGCTATGATTGTGAAGATATTATGCAAGAGGCCTTTGTAAAATGCTATCTTCATATCGGGGAACTAAAAGATCCGGCACAATTTAAATCTTGGTTTTTTCAAATTTTATATCGAAGCGCATGGCAGTATCTAAAAAAGAAATCAAAAGAAACTCCAACGCAAGAAATTGCGGAATACATAAAGGATGTAAAACGAATTTCTTCCTTAGATGAAGTTTTAAAAAAAGAAACAAAATCATGGATAAGACAAGAAATAGAAAAACTTGATGTAAAGCATCGAAGCGTGGTAGTCCTATATTATTACAATGAGCTCTCGATTGCTGAAATTGCAAAAATAATGGGTTGCTTTGAAGGAACCGTTAAGTCTAGATTGGCAACGGCCAGAAAGAAACTACGTGTTTCTTTTAAGGGAGAGGAACTAGGGTCTGTTGTCTATTTAAGACGAGTGTAATGATAAGTAGAAATGGAGGTAGTATGGATGCAATTTAACTATATCGATAAAAGAATAAAAGAGGAACTTCAAAGTTCTTGTCAAAAGATTAGTGCTTCATCAACGTTAAAAGAAAAAATAGATGCAGAGATTAAGAAAAAGTCAAAGAAGGAGTATTTTATGAAAAAACGTATTAATATAAAAAGAATCGCAGGAATCGTAGTAATTGCCAGTGTGCTTATGACAGGAACTGGGTTTGCGGCAGGGAAAGTCCAATCGTTGGTATCATCAAGTAATTTTATAAACAATGAATCTAGTTTTTCTAAATTGCCCAAAGAAGAAAAGCGGTTAGGATATGAAGTCAAAGCAATTGAAACGTTTCAAAATGGATATAATTTTAAAGAAATGAGTGTAGATGATGTTCAAGGAATGGATGCCGATAATAATCAAGTGGCAACCTATCGGGAACTTGACATTACTTATGAAAAAGAGGAAAACGAAATTTCTTTGAATATATCAAAGGGAATGGTTACAGATGATCAAAAAATGCCAACTGAAAAAAGACAGATTGATGGAATTTTAATTAATTATAATTTGGATACCTACAAATTTGTTCCGGAAAATTATGAATTAACCCAAGAAGATAAGGAAAATAAGGAAAAAGATCATTATTATATTTCGTTTGGATCAGACGAGGTAGAAGTAAATGAGGTATCCTTTTTAACTTGGGAGGAAGATGGAATAAAGTATTCGCTTATGCAGTATGATACAAACTTAAGTGTAGATGAACTGATGGATATGGCCACTCAAATTATTGCAAGTAAAAAATAACACATGAAATGTATGAATAAGTAAGGTAGAAAAAAGTAAGGAATGGAATCTGTATCAATATAGGAGCAAACATAGGTCTGTTGCTTTCTTGATACAGATTCTTTTGTTTATTGAAAAATATAGGGTATGCTACATATTGAAAGAACTGGTATAATAAGATAGTATTATAGTGAGAAAATGTATTTATTTGAGTGCCGCGTAGGGCAGATTGGAGCACCAATGGAACTATCAATTCTTCATGCAATTCAAATAATTAGAAATCCGATCTTTGATCATGTTATGATATTTTTTTCAATAACAGGAAATCGAGGAATGATATGGATTATTATAGCACTTACGTTTCTTTGTATCAAAAAATATAGAAAATGTGGGATTGTAGTATTGTTAAGTTTATTTGCAGCAGTACTAATAGGAAATACTATTTTAAAGCATTTAGTCGAACGAGCAAGACCTTGTTGGGTCGATACAACCGTTACGCTTTTAATTACAAATCCTAAGGATTTTTCATTTCCATCAGGGCATACATATTCTTCATTTGCAGCGGCTACCAGTATTTTTTTATACCATAAAAATATGGGTAAAATTGCTCTTTTACTGGCTTTTTTGATCGCATTTTCGCGCCTATACCTATTTGTACACTACCCAACGGACGTATTGGCAGGTGCGATTTTAGGTGCTTTAACAGCATATATCATTGCAAAAATTTATAATCGATATGGTGTGATGTAAAAAGTACTTGTATATCAACAAGATTTGTGATATTATAAAAATACAAAAATCATAGTTGCCTTCGGGCGAACAATTCTATTTTCTTGGCACTTCGCCAATTTTTCAAAGTATAGACGTTTTAAAATAAAAGAAAGTGAGGAGGAATATGTCATACAAAGCCTATAAAGGAAAGAGGTTTGGTGTGTTCTTTGTTTGCACACTAGCCTTTCTTTTCATAGTTTTTATGGTAATTGCATGGAGGAAGCAGACACGGGCTGCAAAAGAGTTAGAAAATGGTTACCAAGCAAAAGTACAGGAACTCAAAGACTTAAAAGACAAGAAGGAGCAGTTTGTTTATGTATTAACACGCGATATAAAAGCGAGTGAACGTATCAGCAGTATGGATGTATCATATGAACAAGTGTATTCATCGATGGATGAATCCATGTTTGCAACAATTGGAGAAGAATATAAAGTTGCATTAATTGATCTCCCAAAGGGAACGCAGATATTAGATTCTATGCTATCGAAGGAGGTTGTTGATTCCCATATCAGAGAGGAAGCGTTTAATGTATTTTATCTATCTAGAAACTTAGAGGAATATGATGTCGTAGATATCCGTATTTTTTATCCAACGGGAGAAAATTATATTGTTCTTAGCAAAAAAGTGTTAAAAGGAATAAGTCAAGAAACTGCAAATTGCCGATTATGGCTTGATGAACAGGAGACTCTTTTAATTTCTTCCGCAATTGTAGATGCATATCGAGTACCGGGGGCATATTTATATACAACGAAATATGTGGAACATACGATTCAGGAGGCATCCGTGGTCACTTACACACCATCTGCCGAAACAATTGACTTGATTGAGGCATCTCCAAACATCTTAGAACTTGCAAAACTTACACTTCATAAGAGTGTGAGAAATAAATTAGAGCATCGTACCGATGAATTCATAAAACAAGAAGGGGATGAGACGATACTTAAAAACTTTACGAATTTCGTAAACCAGGGAATTATAACAAATGAAGCGGGGGAGAGCAATTTAACACAAGAAGAATTGGAGGAAGAAGAAATTATTTATGTTGATTGAGAAAGAATACCTTGCGATAGGGTTTGCCGGTTGCGGACAGGTTGAGTTAATTGCCGGCTGTGCGGCTTTCTATAAAAAAGAGAATAAAAAATTACTATGTATGGATTTTTCAAAGACTGCTGCACTTCGAAGTATAATTCCCTTACCACAGGAGCTAGAGCAGACAAAAAATGTTGTATTATCTTATCGAACAATAGATTATATACATGCAGATCCAACGAGTAAAATACAGGATTTTGCGTTTGATTATGATATCGTATTGATTGATTTTGGAAGAGAAATCAACCATAGACAAATCGAGGACTGCGATAAAATGTATTATGTAACCGATATGCTTCGTCATAATGTATTATTACTAAAACAATGTGAGAGAATTAGAAATCGACATATGGTGCTCAAACATTATCTTCCGGGAGGAAATCCTCCGGAAACGTATGCACAGGAACTAAATATTGATATAAGAGAGCTTTTTGTACTCCCATATGTGGAAAAACAGATGTTGCCATTTTTATCTGGAACAAGTCTGGATAAAATAAAGGATCGCTGCTTTGGTTATGATACAAAAAAGTTGATTAAGACCATTGTGAAAGAAGAGAGGGAATAAAAATGGTCGTAGCGTTTTATTCACCGTTGCATGGACAAGCAGGAACCAGCAGCAATTTACTATCCATTGCAATCAGTTTGGTATTAAACTATCAAAAGAAATTATTTTTAATGGAAAGTCATTTTGAAAAAAACGGACTGGAATCCATGGTAATAAAAAAACCAAAACAAGTAGAACAATCCTTCCTAGAAGACTTTGGAATTGACCTTATTGCAAGAAGCAAAGCGATGGGGGAGTTATGCGAAGAACAGTTAAATAATGCAAGCTTTTCATTTCTGGATAATCAGTTACATCTATTGCCGGGAACCAGACAGGTTAACCGGGATATCTTTGAACAATCGATTCAACCTACCATTTTAGAGGTTTTAGAGCTGGCAAATCAATACTACGATATGGTTTTTATTGATATTTCTTCTAATCGAGGGGAGTTAACAAACAAACTATTAGAACGTGCTGATTTAATGGTCGTTAATCTATCACAAAACCCATGTACTATCCGCACGTTTTTTGAGGAGACACCTGTAGAAAAGGGAAAACAGATCTATATACTAGGAAATTATGATAAGAATAGCCGTTTTAATCGTATAAATTTATCCTACATGTTTCCGAAGTTGTCGATACAAAATACTGTGACAATTTCATACAATGGGTTGTGGCGAGATGCCAGTTATGAGGCAGAAGCCATTTCCTTTATGCGCAAACAGTTTAATGCGAATGTTCGAAAGAAGACGGACAACTATGCCAAAGAAATAAAAAAAGCAAGCCTCCAAATCATAAGGAAGGCAGGTGGAAGACATGTCTGAGTGGATGTATATTCTAATATGCCTGGTTCTGTTTTTTCTTGTTCTACGGGTGATTTGGAGAAAACCTGCCAAAACAAAGAACGAAGGGAAACGGATAAGTTATGATTTGTTTGAATTAGAGCGAGGAATTAGGGATTCATTAACCCAAGTGGTTAATCAAAACCTTTCCAGACTAAATATACGAGAGAGCGAAATGGAGAAATTACGAAAAACAAGAAGTGTGCTGCGAAATGCCTTAAGAACGTGTGGACTTGGTGATAGTGGAGCAAAGGATTATGTCAAAGATTATATGAAAGAACTATTGCAAAGAAAATATCTAATCACACCAGAAACGATAGACGAAGTAATTCCATTTGCAGAAATTGAGCAGTTAACCATACGAGATAAGTTTGATATTTTATTGTTTCTTTATCGAAGAAAATTTGGGTATGGAAGACGAGCATTGGAACAGATTTTGACACAGTATGGGTTGGATGATTTGAAGCAGGATAAAACAGGAAAAATGCGGTATGAAGTAACAAAAGAAGAAATTGAAGAAATCTATTTGGATGAGTTGTGCAAATTAAACTTTGCTGCGAAATTAGAAATTGTAACACAACGGATTTTTTCCATGAACAAAGGAAATGGGGTTATTGATGATCTTATTTATCAAAAAATTGATGGAGTTTCGGGGGGAGTAGAAGGTGCACCAGGAGATAATTATCAATCGGTTTATATTATGTTTCGCGGAAAATCCATTCATTTAAGTTTTCTCTCTTTTGAAACGGAAAAAGAACTCCGCCGCATCTGTAAAAATATCTATAAGTTCGATGCACCCGGGCAAATGAGCCAGGCAAGCGGTTTTATTGTAAATAATTTAAAATCAGGAGCTAGAGTCAGTGATATGCGGCCTCCGTTTGCAAGTGCCTGGACTTTTTGGATTCGTATGTTTGATTCGGTAGAACGGAGGAGGATAGAGGAATTATTTCCACAAAAGGGAAGAGAGAAGCTAAAAAATCTGCTTTCATTTTTAATCAAAGGGGAACAGACATGTGTAATTTCGGGGCAGCAAGGAAGTGGAAAGACCACTTGTTTAGAAGCCTTAATCGATTACATTAATCCTGTGTATAATATACGAACCATTGAGCTTACATTCGAATTGCAGCTCCAAAAGGTATATCCCAATCGTAATATAGCAGCTATGCGTGAGACAAAGAATGTATCGACAGAA
The DNA here is from genome assembly GCA_041821315.1 of Velocimicrobium sp. GTDB lineage: Bacteria > Bacillota > Clostridia > Lachnospirales > Lachnospiraceae > DIGJ01. Next base: position 24,590 of record JBGUEO010000003.1, read on the forward strand.
GAAGCAATTGAATTTGTAAAAAAAACAGATGCGGATGTAGTTATTTTTGGAGAAATTGCAAAAGAAATCGAGGGTGAAAAAGTTATTAAATTATCACAATCTGGAAGTAAATTCTCTCTGTCGACACACCACGGTATCTCTACCGAAGCTATGATGAATTGGTTTCGAAATGCCCTACTGCATTGCAGTGGATTTCATAATGAGAGGGTAGCGCAAGAACAAGTAGCAGAGTCCATTCGATTTGATATTCATCTGGCAAAGTGTCCGGATGGAACACGTATCGTAGAGCGGATTACCGAAATTATTAAAAATTCATCGGATGCAAAAAAAGCGTATCAAACACAAGATATCATGTGCTTTGAGAAGGGAGAATACAAAATACTACATTCTATTTCAGAAAAAACAAAGGAGGCGATTATGCGTTATTTGGAACAAGAGGAGCAGGCAATGTTCCTTCAGCTTATGGAGGAGGGAAGATGAGAATCGGATATGCGTTTTTGATTGGATTTTTCTTGTTGACGCTAAGCGAATCCCTAATTGGACAAAAACTTCATAGTTTGGAACAAGAAGAAAATGAACAAATCTATTTTAATCAAAGACATTTGAATAAGAGAGTAATCTTTTGTGTATATGAATTCTTTGCAACTTTTATTTTCACAAAGTACTACATTCATAAAGTCAAAAGGCGGATGGATGTGTATTCGCCAGGAGATGAGAAGGCAGCGAAAGAGCGTACAATTATCATTTTTCTTGCTACGCTAGGAGTGGCATTGATTTTGATTTCTGGTATTTTTATAATACGACCAAAGTGGATTATTGTACTTGTTTTTCTAAGTGGAATTTATTTTTTTAACATTGGGATGATGAACTATGTCGTGGAAAAAGAAGAGATGGAACTATTAAAACATTTGTTATATTTCCTTTCGGATATTCGGCACGCATACCATGAAACGGGGATGATTGAAGAGAGCATTGCAGCTTCGATTCATGATAAAACACCAGAGGAGATGCGTCTTCATGGGACTTATTTATTAAAGGTGCTATCTTCAGAGGATACCGAAGAAGAAATAAAGAATTATTTGGATCATGTATCAAATGTTTATTTAAAAGAACTATTAACCTTATGCGTTACCGTACTTCGTTTTGGAGATCAGAAAATTCAGGGACAATCCTTGTTTCTAAACAGTATTCAAAGCTTGAAGCAGTCAGTGAATACAGAAATTCTTCGAAAGAAAAAGCAAAAACATCTATTTGGTGGATACTCATTTATTCTATCGGCGCCCCTCTTTAGTCTTCCGTTTATCTCTATGTGGGCAGTTGATACGATGCCCGTGTTAAAGCGGTATTATGAGGGGACATTTGGAATTTTATTTCCAATTGCAGCATTTTTAGTTACGTGGATTTTGTATCAGCTTAATATAAGATTGCAGGAGTCTTATTTTTATCAGGAAAGAGAACATACACTGCTGTTTTATCTTTGCAAAATAGATGCGATAGACACCATACTTCAATCAATTCTATCAAGAAATGAAGGCTATGCGCTACGTCTAAAGACTCTGATTTTGGAGGCGGGAGATATGATTTCCATACGTGAAGTCATAGTAAAGAGGATTTTATTGAGTATTGTATCGTTCTTTGTTTCAATTCTTGTATGGATACAGCTTCCAGGAGTGTTTTTATTTCGATATGTATTATTTTCCATCATAATTGCCTTAATAAGCAGTTTTTATCCAATTTGCATGCTCCAATATGAGAAACTTCTAATGAAACATGCAAGAATCGATGAAGTAATGGTGTTTCAGTCCATAATTTATATGTTATCGCCAATTCCACAAATGACGGCTGAGTTGATATTGGGCTGGTTAGAACAGTTTGCTAAAATTTTTCGCCCAAGTATTTCAAGCTGTATCGATTGCCTATCTGCTTCAGAGGAAGAAGCATTTCATAGACTTTACGAAGAAGAACCATATGAACCATTTCAACGATTAATCGAGAATTTACAGGCTTGCGATAAAATAGGCGTTTTAGCTGCATTTGATGAACTCGGAGCAGAGCGGATATATTTTCAAGAAGAGAGAAGGCAGCAAGGAGAAATGACACTGGAAAACAAGGCAGCAGTTGGCACATTTATCGCGATGATTCCAACCCTTTTTATTGTCATTGGCTATCTTTTTTTACCATTTATATTAGAAAGTTTTTCTTTATTTACAATGCAGTTAAAGCAAATTAATTTTTAAAGGAATGAAGCAGCACAGGTGCGGTGTGAATATTCGCCGTGACAGCTCTGTTGACAGACGAAAGGAAGGAGTTATTATGAAACATATTTTAGAATTTTTTCATGATATTATACCAATTGTATTTGTAGTTGGAATCATTGCAGTTGCATTTATTTTTTATAATCATACAAAAAATTTGGCAACGGCAGGAGTAGAAAAAGCATATACGTTTGATGCACAGCTACAGAATGCAGACATATTAGTCTATGACCAGATGACGGTATCTGGTGCGGATGTAGTCTCGTTCGTGCGCGATTTTTATAAATCAAGTAGTACAAGTGGAACGTTTGATATAATCATTAGTAACGTAAATGCTGGAAGCAAAATTACAAGCAGCGATGTATCGGCAATTGTAAGTAATGCAGCAAAATATACATGTTCTGTAAAGAGTGATAGTGGAAGGGTAAGTTGTGTTACCTTTTTAAAGAAATGAAACATATGAGCAATTTTTTAATTGAATTAGCAGCAATTTTTTTATGTTGCAGTGCACTAACACTTTTATTTTTTCATGGAACCTCTCTTTCAAAATCTTATCATTTGATCAAAGAATTCATAAGTTCTAGTGATGTTTTTTATGAAACACAGGGGCGAGTGGATGGACAAAAAGAAGGGGTAGAAGATAATAGTATAGCAAAACAAGATCTTATTATAACATTGGTATCTGGTCTTACCTATGATATAGAACTAGATGGAGACTTCTATTTAAAAGACAGCTTTGATTATGCAGCAATTGATTGTTCCGTTTTGGCTGATTTTTATAAAAAGAAGTATCTCTATGATGAAACGGGATGCATTCAGATGATTCGCTACACAAGGGAGGGAAGTAACCATTGAATACGATTGGAAAAATCATTTCAGTTGTCTTTGCGCTGTTTCTCTTTTTCATCTTACCGATTTTCTATCATGCGAGCAAGCAAGATGCAATCATACAGATTTTTGTTCAAACAGAAACTAGAAAGTTTGTAGATCAAATACGGTGCAATGGATCGATAAGTGAAGCGATGTATGTGGAGTTTTTATCAGTACTTGATAGCACAGGAAATTTGTATGAGGTTACAATGGATCATGCACATTGGATAACAGAACCAAAGGTAGATGATATAGGAAGGGTAACGGGATATTATGAATACAGCCAAAGTACATATGAGACTGAGCTATTGGAAGTGATTTGTAATGGAGCTGGAATATATCATATGTCTCAGGGAGATTATTTTAGTGTAAAAGTAAATAATCGGACGGATACATATCAGGATTTTTTGGAGCACTTTCTTTATGGAAAAAAGACAACAGAGTATCGTATCGTTGCAACTGCTGGGGGCATGATATTAGATGAGGAGGAGAGATGAAAGTACAGTATTTTGTTATGCTATTTCTTCTTGTATTTCTCTCGTTTTGTGTAAAGTATGATGTGAAGCAAATGACTTTAGTCAAAATTAGTACAGAGAAACAACGCTACGATTCCATCCTTGAGTCAGCCGTAAATGATGCAGCAGACGTATTGGTTAGCAAGGATCGGGGAAATAAACCAAAGATTGAAAAGGAACGAGCCTTGGAGACTTTGTTTGATTCCATGTATGCAGGATTTGGAATTCTTCATGATGAGACAGCAAAGCAAGAACTAGAAGAATATATTCCACTTATCCTTTTTACGGATCGGGATGGATTCTACCTTTGGTACCATGGAGAATATGAGGAGAATGGAAGATGCATAAGAGGGCGGTTTAGTGAAAAGTATCCCTATTCCTATTGCTTTAGGGATCCAGATTATAAAGGGGATACGTATATGGGATTTACGATAGATGATGTGATCTATCTCGTAGAAAACGATACAAACCTTGTCTCTTATGGTACGAGACAAGATCTTTCATTATCATTCCCTCGTATTTCATTTCTAAAAGATGAGCAGGAATTTGAAGAAATACGCAGAAAAACTATGATTCATGCGATTACAGAAACAATCAATACCTACATCAATACCAACAATCTTATTGCTGGTAATTATGGTATTACGTATGAATGTGCAATTCCTTATTTGGATGATGCTTCTTGGGCACGCACAATCGATGATATTGCTATCGTTGTATTTTTCCAAGGATATCCATATGGAAATCGTATTACAGAGACCTATAATCAATACGAAATCGGAGGCGCTAGAGTAAATAAAAATACGTATTATTACATAAAAAACACAGATGGAACGCTCGTATATCATAGGAATAACTGTGAGGCGTGTAGCAAAGATCTGATTCCATATGATTCAAAAAGAGAGTGTGCATGTATGGGAGCCTATCCTTGTAAAAAATGTAGACCATAGGAGGAAATAAAATGCTACGACATTTGACGGAATGGCTAAAAGATGTTGCGGGAATGTGGATGGTGATAGGAATTTTAACGATTTCGTTTCTCGTATTTTCGGCAGCAAGGCAGTTTGGATTTACTGCAAATCAAAAAATATCCTCTGTTAATCAAGAACTAAATGATCTATCGTTTGAAAAATACAATGGAATTAATTTGACGGGATCTGAGGTAATCAATGCAATCAAACGTTATCAGGAAAAACTTCCAGTGACCGTATATACTGGAGAATCGGTTGATACCTATCGGGGAGAATTTAAGCCGGCTGCGAATACACGAAAAAGCGAAAAATATATCAAACCATCACAGGTATATATAGGAAGTCTTTTAAAAGATGCAGATAAGCAAATCATAGGACTTGTGTTTGCAAAAGAAGGGATACTCTTAACGGACACAAGCTATAAGGAATTACTTTCAAAACTCGTTGGAGCAAATCCAGAAGAGAGTACAATGGATAGTCTAATGGAGCGACTCACCATCTTAATGGGAAACAAGGATGCAACAATCCTTGCATTGACCAATCAGATTACATCGCTTACTTCAAACGTTGGAAATCTGCAATCGCAAAATAACACATTGTCGCGCCAGGTATCGCAACTAAATTCACAAGTTACTAGCAGCAAGGCGAACTACACTTCGTTATCTGGTGAAGTTGCTTCTGGCAAAGCAATGATTGCAAGTTCTATAACCCAAAAAGGTGTAAAGACCGCATCAACGGACTCTTTTTCTACACTTGCAAGTAATATTAGAAAGATAACGTCGGATGGTTTATCCTATGAAGAATATACCTATGACAACAGTTGGCTATCTGGTGAAGGAATACAATTAACGATTGCGGCACAAAGTGTTACTCCTGAATATGTTGTGATATACAGTAAAATGCATATATCTACATCCTATGGGAATTCGAATATTGGATATTACACATTTACCTCAACAAAATATTCAGATGGGCATTATACATCAACAATAACACCTACAAGTGGAACTTCAATTGTATTTAGTAACAATCAGATATCGATTAATATTAAAGGATATATGATTTATGCAGGAAACTATTATTTGGATCATCCAGGGACAACAAAAGTAACGATTTATGGAACAAAAAAGTAGTACATATTTACTCAACTGGGTTAATCATATATAATAAATAATGTAAGTATTTGTAAAAAGATTGGTAGGTTATAGGGCGTAATAATATGGATAAGGGGATAAAAATTTATGAGGAAATGGAAACTAAAATTAGTAGTATGCAGTATTTCAATCGCGTTTGCGATTAGTATTTGTTCCACTACGGAGCGAGCGTCTAGTATTGCAACGATACCGAATCAGACAGCCGCAACACAAAAGAAAACGGTGGAAACGATACGTACAAATTGTAGTGTGGGTACTACAGCAAAGTATGTGGCAAAGAAATTAAAGCTTACAATAAGTGGTACAGGCTATAAAGCCTATCGCAATGCTTTGGTGGATGCGCGGATTCTTTTGTCAACGGAACTTACCGATACTTCTAAGAGCATCAATAAAGGGGAACTTGCCCTGTTAGCTTCGCGGGTGATGGCATACAAAGAGGAAAAAGAGAACACCGAGCGTTCTGAGACTATTGTATCAAAGAAGCGTATTTTAGATTTATCGAAACTCGAAGAACCATACAAGTCCAGTGCCGTTTGGGTATTCGGTGAGGGAGTTATGGTAGGCAGTAGCAACGGGAAATACAGCCAGAGCCGTAAGTTTAAGCCAACGGATACTGTGACTGCCGGAGCGATGAAGTCGGTGATTTTGAAGGCGCTAGGAAAGAAAGACAGGAGTATTATAAGTCCGGATGGTCAGCTGACGAGGACGACGAATTTGCCAAAGAATTATAAGAAGTACAGTTATATACTGGCTAGCTTCCCGAATAAATTCTATGAGCAGAGATTTCAGTATCAATATCATATTTATCACTATGAACCAGAATATTTGGTGGATTATGTGAATCCGGTTGATTTGGAACGTTACAAGGAAAAATATGATTTGGAAATACTTTCAGATGAAGTGGTTGATTTATGGGCAGAAAAAATAAAACAAAATTTGACCTACCGACTCAATTTTAATTACAAAGAAGTAGACAGTGACTGGAGTAATGGGTTACGAAACACTTATTACAAGTCTTATACGGATTATGATAAGTACATCACACAGGATATTGAAGATTATGTGGAAGTAGCGACAAAAAACAAGGTGATTGTAAAATCAGATAAAATAGTCGTGGAACCATCGACTCTGTATAAAGATGGATCGAATTTCTATTTTCGGTGTTATCTTCGCTTCAAGGTCACATCGACAACTCAGATTTATGGGAGAAGCACTGGAAAGCAAAGAGAAATCATTTATGCACATAATAGTATTGCACTGGATGATTTGGCAAAGGGGAAATGGATTGATGGATACTTTGATATCGGAGTGTCTACTTCAACGGTGAATGATGATGGTTCTACCTATGCAGTATCCTCTGACTACTTGGCAAACTGGAAAAAACCAGACTTGAGCAAGTATGAGAGACAGGAAATTTGGTGTTTATATTGAGGTGACAAAGATGAAATACAGTAAATATACAATTATTTTGCTTTTTTCCATATTCGTTTTTTCATCCCATGTGTATGCTTCGGATTCGAGTGATGTAACACTAGACATGGATGCAAGTGGACTGATTACCATAACAGCCCCTGCCACAACTGCTTCCACAAACACAACGTGGCAGACCATGGGATTTATGATACATAATAAAGACTATGATAACATGTCTCCTCAGAAACCCTATGGGAAAATTCTCTTAACGGATGAAGAGTTAACTTCAACAGATGATGTAGATCCTGCAACTGGAATCACAACGACAACATTTAGGTTCCAGTATGAAACAGTAGAAGATAAATTTGAGAATGCGGATATCAGTTCTGCCACGTTAAATGAGTCAGGAGGGGGCGTTTGGTTCAGTGGAATCCTTCGAGCGAACTATGCGAATGGTACCTATAGTTCTTTTAAATACTGCTATGATGATATTGCTAATATATCAACGGTAGACTGGCCGGATTATGTCAAGAAAGATATGAAGAACCGCTATAATATTCCCTTGAGATTTTTTCCTCCAGCGAATACGAGAGTTTATCTCACCACCATGAAATATAGTTCCTCCAATGGGTATACACAGGTAAGCAGTGTGCCATTATCAAAAACAGAACGTGTGCATACTACGTTTGCGACCAATACCAGCACCATACCGGGAACCATTACTTCAGAAGTGACCAAAAATAAATTATATCTATACCGTGTATACTGGGCACGTTTGAAAGAAGACAAACACGAATATAGCCAAGGAACATATCGAAAGCCACGGGACAAATTAAGCATTGATTCTTCTATCAATCCAAATACAAACTGGGAGGGATACAAAGATGCCCTGTACCCGCTCCGAAACCGAAAAGATTTAGGAAGTTCGACCTCGTATGTAAGTACCGATAAATATGCTCTTGGCTGTAATTTTTATGAAATTGTGTCTGGTGGAATTGAAATCGTCTGTGTTTACAAGAACTATAAAATACCAGATACCGATGAAGACAAGAATGAGGATTATCTCTATGGGGATATTGAAGAACCTTATACCACAGCCACTATTCAGGCAGATGACCGGTTTAATGAGAAATTTAATTCAGAGCAAGGAATCCCTACAACAGAAAGACAATATGTTTGTGCCTATGCGGATGAATATCTTTTACAGTACACATTTGTTCATTATTCCGGATGGAAAGAGTTCTTGCAATTATCGGGAAGTACCTATGTGGTAGCAAAACGAGCGTACAGTTATTGGAAGATAGAGGATCTTAATGTTTATTCCCTTTCTTATGTCCGAGCGTCCAACTATTCACTCCCCAATAGCTCTGTCTACCTAACGCCGACCTCGTATTATACTGTCCCCTCTGTCAATTATCAGGTCTATAGTAGTAATCTAGTGGAACCAGTCGGAGGAGGAACCAGTGTAGGAGAATATACGGTTTGGAATGATTCACTTACATTCAATGGTGAAGTTATCATGGACAGTACTCATTGTTTTGTATCGACAACAGCACCAAAAAAAATGCCAGAAAGCGGACGTGCCAATGCATATGCCTTGTATCAAAGTAGAAACATCATTGATGCCACAAAGGCAAATGGAGAGTATGGAAGTGAAGGCGTGATTTGTTATGTCCGTACGACCCACTATGGAGATGATGCGGAAGGAACCAGCGTGACCTATGATATTGATGATATCAACGATGTGACGATCCATACACCTGTAATCTGTGATGCGAAAATAGAGGATGTAAGGAAGTATAATCAATTGATCACACCAGATTCGACTGTTGCCAGTTTGGTATTAGATACGTACTTCGACGTTACCGTCCCAACCTACGGCTACCACTCTACCTTAACAGGATATGGAACCCGTGATTATGCCAAATATACCGCCAGCCGGGAAGTGAAGTTCCCGTTCGATGTCATGAAAGATGGCAACTATATTGCAGCGGGTACCTGGACAACTACGGGGACAGACATTACATACTATTTACCGGTATGGGTAGAAGAAGGGCAGTATACCGTGGAATTTCGGAGCCGTTCCATCAATTGCAATGCCAATAATGGGATTACTAAGACAGAAGATCTTGCTAATACTGATTTTGAGAACTATGTGGCAACCGATACCGTAGACGTAGAAGTAAGTGGAAGAGTATACAATTTAAATATTTATGATGTATCAGATTATCCGATTTGGCAGAACGTATTTCGGAAAACAAATTCCTTAGCCTTTACAGGTGTAAACTATACCGTAGGAACAAAAGACAGAAATGGAAATGATGCCATTGACTGGACAAAGACAGCATATCGTAATTCAAAATACACCTTGCCATTAATGAATGGAAGCCATCCAAGCTATTCAACGATTGGAGCCGTTAAGCCGGGTTATTATACGAGATTTTCAGTTGATACGATAGGAAATTATGATGGTGTGGATGATTATATACGTATTGTGCCACAGTTTTACTTTGTGAACGAGAATGGGAAAAATCGTGAAGAAGTAGATTTGTATTATACACAAACACAGGAAGCAAGCAATAAAAGAGATGTTTTGGTAAAAGTAGGGAGTGAAAGGGATCAAAAAAATATACATAGCTTAAACCGCAGAGATCCTTACTTAACAGGAACGGGCAATCTAAAAGGTAACACTTGTACAAATGAAATTCAAAAAAATGTATATACCTTGGGAAATATCATGATTCCGGATGTTTTGATGAGCTATATTGGAGCGACATCTTATTATCAATCGTTGGTAGAAACAAATAATTCTAATTTCTTATTCAATCAAAACAATTCAGTGCAGACATGGATCTGCGAATATTATATTCCATCGAATCTCCACGTATGCCGAAAAAACTATGATGTAGCATCATATGCAATCAATCATAGAGGACTATCCTTTTATGAAAGCTTTTGGCGGAAAAAAGGGTATCTTATTGTTAATTTTCAAATTGAAACAATACAAAATAAGGAACGTCATTTAAGTTATATGAATACACAAAATGCAGAAATGGGATACTGTAATATGTGGAAGCTAGAAGGGGGTGCATCGTTAAAAGAGGATGTAAAAGGGGTGGTGTTTCTCGTTCAAGAGGGCGACTATGTAATGTATGAAATTGCACCGAAAAAGGTGGTAACATATGACTATAGAGCGGCAGAAATTTATTAAGTTAGGTAAGTCATGAAACGTTGGATTGACAAAAATGGAAAAATAAAGTAATATAAATGACAAGTGTTATGTAACGAATGTAACGTAATACTTGCGATTTATATTACTTTATTTAGGTGTGAGCCAACATATGAAAAAGATGAAACTTATATTGCAAAAAATCGGATGATTTTATTTGAAAGGAAAATGAAAAATGAAAAAAGAGGAACGATTTATCAAAACGTATACACAAGGAACTATGAATGTGACGGAAATATGGGTAGATAAAACAACAGGAGTGAATTATATGTATCATGCAAGTGGAAATTCTGGTGGGTTGGCACCATTGTTGGATCGAGAAGGTAAGCCAATTATCACAACCGTGGCATATTAAGATAATTGTACAATCAAAGGAGACAACAATGCCACCTAAAATTAAAATTACGAAAGATAATATTTTAAATACAGGTGTAGAACTTTTGCGCCAAGAAGGTAGGGAAGCAATAAATGCAAGGGATCTTGCAAAACGACTAGGTTGTTCGGTTCAACCTATTTTTAGAGCGTTTGAATCGATGGAAGCACTCAAAGATTCAATCTATAAACGTGTGGAAGAAGTCTATAACACAAAGATGCTAAATGCTTTGCAAAGTGAGAATGGAGGCTTTCTTGAAATGGGCTTGACATATATAGAATTTGCTAAGACAGAGCCCAATTTTTTTAAACTCTTATTTATGTCAGATATATTTCATCAAAAAAGTACAGAAAACATCGCGGGATCTACAATGGGAGATGATGAGACAATAGAAGAGATATGCGTAATGACAGGACTTAGTCAGAAAAAGGCACAAAAACTATATACCGGGATATGGTTTACAACACATGGGATTGCCTCCTTGCTTGCAACGAACAGCTGCGAGTATAGCAAAAAGGAAACAAGAAAAATGTTAATTCATGTGTTTCAAGGACTCGTATATTCAATTAAAAAAGAAGAAGAGGAATAAGACAATGGAAGCTTCATTTTCAAAGAAACACCCATATAGTGCGGCAATTTCAGCAGCATTTTTGTGTACTTGTATGACCGTTATTGGGGCAGCAACTTCACAAATTATGGGATTCGAGGCGGGGAAAACGTACCTTGTAATGAGTGGCATTATCTTTTTATCTATCATTATTGGACTAGTTATAATGAAGCGATCACGCATTTCCATTCGTGAATATGGATTTCGTAAACCAGACACCAAGAGCGCGAGAAACGTTTGGTACTATGTGCCGCTTTTTCTCGTAGAGGGAATTTCCTTTTTCGGCGATGAGACTGCATACAAGGAAGGGGTATCCGTGTACCTTACGCTTCTTCTATTTTGTATCATGGTTGGTTTTCATGAAGAAATTTATTTTCGTGGGTTGGTATTTGGATTCCTGGGAGAGAAGGGGAAAAAGATAGCAATCCTTGTGTCTTCTAGTATATTTGGGGTTCTCCATTTGGCAAATGCACTGGGAGGACAGAATATCCAATATACATGTTTGCAGATTGGATTTGCATTTTTGGTAGGGATTGTGTTAGCAGAACTTGTAAGTATTACAAAAAGTTTATGGATGGTAATTATATGGCATAGCCTACATGATTTTATTGCTTCGTCAAGTAGTGACGTCATAGATACAAAAGAACTTATTGTATCTTTTATACAGATTTTGATCTTTCTTATTTATGCCATTGTGTTATGGAAAAAGAGCACTACAATTGTAGATTAATTTTATGCTTTTGATATGATAGATCAAAAAAACATCAAGAAAACGAATCGATAGGCATATGAAGAATAAGCTCAAAGTTAGATAAAACTAACTTTGAGCTTATTTTATGTTAAGGATAAGAGAAATTTGGAAAAATACGAGCAAAAAATAATCCAAACTATGCGTTGCTAAAGGACGGAATCAAAAAAATCTGTCTGCAACAGGATTTGATTTAGATTTGAGTATGCTAACCTTAGTTAAAAATAGTTGCAATTTTTATATAGGCCTGTTATAATAAAATCACTTAAACGTTTAAACGACTTAAAATGGAGGTGTTCTATGAAAAATAATTATATTTGTACAGGAAATGAGATGATTTCGCTTCCTTGCATCCGGCAAGAAGATGGGTCGATTTTGGATGTTACAATACTTCATATGGGATATAAGGGGTTAATAGATATCAGGGGAACAACAAAGTATCCCCTCCTGCGGCCGATTGTTCAAGTCGATGGAGAAGAAGTTTGTTTTGATACGATTCAGTGGGAGAGGGAGAATTACTGGATTCCACATTTTGAAGCTAGTAGCAAGGAAATAAAGGTTACTGGAACGGTACTGGCACCAATTAATGAAAGAGGATTTGCATATCCGATTTGTGTGACTAATAAAGGTAATATATCCCATAAAATAACACTTGGATTTGAAGGTTGTTGGAGCAGTACTTATCATTCAATCAATGAAGATAAGAAGATTGAGGCTCCAGTCTTTGTCTATGAGAGTGCATGGAATCAAAGCCTGGTTTTTGACCTGCGAATTGGTGTTTCGGTATTTGCGTTTGCACCAATGTTTGGAGAAGAGATGAAGACACAATATCATCAAACATCGGAAGGTATTTTCTTTCGCTTTGAAAAAGAGTATGAAATTAAGCCTGGAAAAGAGAGAGTTCTTGACTGTTTTTTTGGAATTGGAGTGGAGGAAGTTGCGGCGACGACTGCTGCAAAAGAAATGTACCGTTTTGGTTATGAAAAAGAACGAAAACGGACAAAAGAATGGTTGGAAAAACGCTGTCTTAAGCTCTCGGATGATTCTCTACAAGAAATTTTTCATCAGAATCTATTCTTTAATTTTTTCTATGCGTCGGGCAGAACCATTGACACGGAAGAACTTGTTCTTGTGACTTCAAGGAGTCCACGATATTATGTAAGTGCAGCTTACTGGGATCGTGATAGTCTGCTTTGGAGTTTTCCATCTATTTTGCTAGCAGACCCTTCTTATGCAAGAGAGATGCTTATGTATGTATTTGGAAGGCAGCGAAGAAACTTTGGACTGCATAGCCGCTATATTGATGGTACTCTTTTGGAACCGGGTTTTGAGCTAGACGAGCTGTGTGCACCAGTAATTGCACTTTCTAATTATATCAGCGCAACGGGAGAGAAGGACATTCTTGACAAGGAAGAAATAAAGGAAGGGATTGCGCTTATCTTAAGAAGACTAAATGAAAACCGGCATCCAGACATTGCTCTTTATCAGACCTTTTTACAGCCAACGGATGATATGCATGTCTATCCATATCTTACCTATGACAATGTCTTAGTATGGTATGTATATAAATGTCTTGCAGATTTGCATCAGGGCAGATGGGAAGCAGAAACAATCAAGGCGCTTTTGGACGAGGCAGATGCTGTTCACCAAGCAGTCTTCGCCAATTGTATTAAGGAGCATCAAGGAAAACAAATTTTTGCATGGTCAGTTGATTTGGAAGGAAGCCGGGATGTATATGACGAACCACCAGGAAGTCTTCAACTTATGCCGTTCTACGGATTTTTAGAGGCAGAGGATCCAATCTATAAAAATACAGTGGAGGTTATAAGAAGCCCACAATATCCGTATTCGTTTTATGGAAGTCCCATCGCAGAAATTGGATGTCCGCATGCACCACATCCATGGGTATTGAGTATTGCAAATAGCTTATTATGTGGTAGATTAGAAAGCAGCAAAAACATCCTTTTGAAACTAAAAATGGACAATGGAGTGGCATGTGAAAGTGTAGATGAAAATACAGGAGAGAGCGCTACTGGGGATGCATTTGCAACTTGTGCAGGCTTTTTGGCATATGCAATTTATGAAGCGTTTCACAAATGATGCGTTCTATTACGTGCTTCATATATTTTGAAAACAGGAGGAACAAATTTGAATAAGTTAGACTATGATGGATGGAGCATCAAATCCAATGCATCCATGCGGCAAGATAAAAAATATTATGAGAGCATATTTTCCCAGGGAAATGGATATATGGGAATACGAGGAAGTCTGCCGGAGGATTTTGAAAATCAAAGTTATGAGAGATGCACCTATATAGCGGGTGTTTTTGATTACATCAAAGAAGAAATAACGGATATGGTGAATGTTCCAGATTATATGAATACAAAAATTACAGTTGGCGAGGAAGTTTTTGAGCCATTACATGAAAGTGTAGATATAGAACAAACACTATGGTTAAGAGATGGGATATTGGAGCGTTGCTATTGTTGGAAGACGAAAAATAGTGGAAAAATAGTAATTAAAAGTCAACGTTTTTTAAGTATTGATGATATACATACTGCGTTAATCCGTTATGAAATAGTCGCACTTGAAAAACCCTGTGATATGTTGTTTGAAACAGGAATCAGTGCAAATGTTTCTAATCAAAGTATTGAAGATGATCAATTAAAGCAAAACCACACTATACTGAAAATGGCGATGCCAATTGAAGCGTGGCAAGACGAGGCGGACGTTCTCAAAGTAAAAACAACAGGAAGAGCAGGAATACACATAATAGAAGGGAGTCTTGTTCAAACAGAGGAAAGGGAACTTTTGCCAGAACATGTGAAAGAAAAAGAGTATGTAGGGACAAAATATGCATTTAGAGCCAAACAAGGAAAGTCCTATTGTTTTGATAAATTAATATCGGTGTTCACCTCGAGAGAATGTAAATTAGATCAGCTAAATCAAGTGATTCTAGCACATATAAAAAAGAACAAAACATTGGGGTATAATACCATGTATCGCAAGAATAAGTTGGCTTGGATGAAAAAATGGGAGACTTCTGATATCGAAATCGAAGGCGATATAAAAATACAAACGGCGATTCGATACAATATATTTCAATTAATTCAGACGAACGCAGAGGGGGATTGCACTGTAAATATTGGAGCCAGAGGTATTATGCATGGAAGATACAAAGGCTGCTACTTTTGGGATACCGATATTTTTATGCTTCCATTTTATGTGAACAGCAACCAAGAAGCAGCTAGAAATTTGGTTATGTACCGATATTTAAAGCTTGACGATGCGAGAAAAAATGCGAAAGAGTTGAACTTACAAGGAGCTAGATATCCTTGGATGTGTTCTATTGATGGCAGAGAGCAATGCGAAAGCTGGGATATTGGTAAAAGTGAGATACATGTCACGGCGGACGTGGCCTATGCGGTCGACTATTATGTGCGCATGAGCAATGACTTAGAATTTTATGAGAATTATGCAATCGAAATTTATGCCGAAACAGCAAGATATCATGTGAGCCGATTGACCTATGATGAAAATAAAGATATGTACAACCTTATGTTTGTCAAAGGACCGGATGAATATTGTGGGATCACTTCCAATAATACATATACGAATTGGATGATTCGCTACAACATGAAATTAGCAGTGGAAGGACTTACGTATCTTAAAGAAAACAGAGCCACAAAATATCATGAATTGACTTGCAGATTAGGAATAAAAGGCTTGGAAATAAAGAAATGGGATACCATTCGAGATAAAATTAGTCTGCCATATGATGATGCTAAGTATTTATATATACAAGATGATACGTTTATGAAACTTGAACCACTTATGATTGATGATTATAAAACAAATGAATCGCCGCTCTATCATAGTATTTGTTTTGATCGACTTCAAAGATATCGTGTATTAAAACAAGCTGATTTGGTTTTACTGGTAACGTTATTTCCAGACGACTTTTCAGTAGAGCAAAAGCAGGCAATATGGAATTATTATGAACCTCTCACACTTCATGATTCTTCCCTAAGTTATGGAGTACATGCAAATCTTGCTGCCAATCTCTCAATGAATCAACAGGCGTTGGCGTATTTTGAAAAAAGTGTGCTGCTTGATTTAGAAGACATTATGAGCAGCACGGGCAAAGAAGGTCTCCATTTTGCAGCATTTGGAGCGTCATGGCAAGCACTTATCATGGGTTTTGCGGGAATTCGAATTAAGGAAGATACAATAACCGTGAATCCAAATCTTCCAATGAATTGGAGCAAGCTTCGTTTCCATTTTAAGTATAAGGGAAGTGACTATCAAATTGAAATAAAAGAAGGTACTGGTCATATCCAAAAGGATGGTAAAATTCATAACAAAATGGAGGAATCTGATTGACAAATAAGGAAATATCTTTTATAATCAACTTAAACGGTTAAGTTGATAAAATGATTAAAAATTTTATTAACGATATATTTTTAAGAAACAGAGATTTAAAGAACAAAAATCAGGCAAAATATTGGAGTTTATGCCAATTTTTATATTTAGAAAGCTTAAGCGATTAAGTCAAGATACAGGTCTGTGGTTATCAAGGAGGGATTTTGAATGATGAAACGAGTTGGGATAAAAGATGTGGCAAAAGAGGCTGGAGTATCCATTGCAACGGTGTCTTACGTAATCAATAACAAAGGGGGGCAGACGCTAAGCGAAGAAACAAAAGAAAGAGTCTGGAAGGCAGTTAACCAGTTGAATTATGTACCAAATCTTTCTGCAAGAATTTTAGCAAATAATAAATCCAACCTGATTGGGGTTGTAATACCACAAACAGAGACGGATAAGGAGTTTATGTTTTCAAATCCGTTTTATTCCGAATTTTTAAGCAGTTTGGAATACACGGCGCGTAAGAAGGGATATCATATCTTGATTTCAGGAACCAATGCGGATGAAAATTATATTGAAGTAGCAAAAAAAAGAAATCTTGATGGAATTGTGATTTTGGGTGTTTATCCTAAGGATACCCTGGAAGAAATTCAGAATTCAAAGATTCCAACGGTCATTATTGATAGTTATATCAAGAGCTATCATTTTAATACGGTAGGAACCGATGATTGCTATGCTGGGTATACGGCAACTAAATATCTTTTAGAAAAAGGACATCGGAAGATCGCAATTGTAACGGGTTCCACGCTTGAAAAGGGAGTAAATCAGGAAAGAGTAAGGGGATATGAGGATGCACTTTCGGAATCTGGAATTTCACTTGAAAAAAGAAATGTCTATACGGGAACGGTAGATTTTGAATATGGTGAGGAAGTAGCGGAACAGATAGCCAAGAGGAAGGATGAAGTTACTGCTGTTTTTTGTACAGCAGATATCATGGCACTTGGGCTTTTGAAAGGTCTTAATAAATATGGGATTCGCGTACCAGAAGATATCTCTATCATGGGTTTTGATAATACATTTATTTCAAAGATTTCAACACCAGCGCTGACAACAATTGATCAAAATATATCGATTAAAGGAGAGCGGGCAGCAAAGATGATTATTGGGATACTAAGCGAGCAGTTGAAAGGAAAACAAGATTATATTGTCCCAATCGAAATTGTAGAGCGAGAATCAATAAGGGAGGTGTAAGAAGATGTATTTTCCGAATAAAAGGCAGAAGATTATATCGATTTGTTTCTTTTTATTACCATCTATGATTGGATTGATTGTGTTTTGTCTTCTCCCAATGGTGGCATCTGCAATTTACAGCTTTTTAGAATATGATGTACTCCTTCCACTAAGCCAGGCTAAGTTTATTGGATTTGATAATTATAGAAAACTATTTGGTGAAGGGGAACTTATTACAACTTTGTGGCACAACATACAGTATTTGGTGATGTACATACCAGTTATTATGCTTACTTCGTTAACAATGGGAATTTTGTTAAATCAAGAGTTTAAAGGACGCCGTTTGGTACAGATTATCTTTTATACACCAGTAGTTACTTCGTGGGTAGCAGCTGCAGTTGTATGGAGATGGATCCTAAGCGGGAAATATGGGTTTATTAATCAAGCATTAGCTGTGATAGGGATTCATGCACCAGCTTGGATGAGTGATCCAAATTGGGCGATGGTTGGCATTGTCTTGGTAGCGGTTTGGAAAGATACTGGATACTATGCATTGTTCTTTCTTGCAGCACTAAAAGGAATCAATCCAACGTATTATGAGGCAGCAAATATAGATGGGGCAAAATGGTATCAAAGATTATTTAAAATCACGATTCCTCTCATATCACCTACTATTTTTTTGCTATTTGTCTATAACATAATCGCAGGATTTCAGGTATTTGACTCGATACAGATCATGACAGGAGGAGGACCTGCGGGGTCTACCACGGTTATGATGGAGCGAATCTATAAATATGGCTTTAAAATGTATCAAATGGGATATGCAGCAGCTTGGTCGTGGGTATTATTTGCAATTATATTTGTAGCAACCATCATACAATTCATTTTGCAAAAAAGGTGGGTGAATTATGATGCATAAGAAAAAGAGAGCAAGTTATATAAAGAGAGTAATTTTTTATATCATACTGGTAATTGCTATACTTATGGTTGTTCTGCCGTTTGCATGGATGCTAAGTACATCGTTTAAGGGAAATGAGGCAATCCGTACGATCCCAATCCGGTGGATACCACAAAATCCTACATTTGATAATTATAAAAAGATATTTCATATGTCGAGCTATAGTTTTTGGCAAGCGGGATTTAATAGTTTTTATCTTGCAATTACTTGTACCATAGTTTCTGTATTATCTGCAACTATGGCAGCATTTGTTTTTTCTAAAATTGAATTTAAGGGACGAGAAAAGTTATTTATGGTATATTTAGCGACCATGATGATACCGGCAACGGTTACGATGATACCAAATTATACGATTTTGAATCAGTTACATCTATTGGATACTTTTACAGGACTTATCTTGATGTCATTAAATAATACATTTGGAGTATTTTTAATGCGTCAGGCGATGATTGGAATTAATAACGCATATTTAGAGGCGGCATTAATGGATGGAGCTTCCCTTCGGCAGATTTTTGTTAAAATCATGCTTCCAATGACAAAGCCAACACTTTTTACACTGATACTGATGAATTTTATGGGGTCATGGAACGCATATCTTCAGCCGCTTTTGGTGTTAAGCAGCAATGATAAACAAACCTTGCAGCTGGTTTTAGCTACGCTCAATGGTCAGCTTAAGGGAAAGGAAAATATTACAATGGCAGGAGCGGTTATTTCCATACTTCCAATTGTGATTGTCTATATAATGGTGCAAAAATATATCGATCAAGGACTTGAGATTGGTGGCGTCAAAGGGTAACAAACAATGTGATACGTAATGCCTGTACCAGATATAGTGTCTGGGAAGGTGTACAGTATAAAGATTAAGGAGGAGATTTTATGAGAAGGTTAGTTCGTTACATGGTAGTAGTAATGGTGGCAGCAGCTATGTTAGCTGGATGCAAAAAATCAGAGGAACTAAAAGAAAGTACGGATACTGGTGCGGTAGCGCAAGATGCACAAACACAAGATGATACGAGTCAGAAAAAAACAAAAATTGTATATCTTCAATTTTCAGCAGGTGAATCCAATGCAGAAACATTAAAAAATATGGTAGCCAAATTTGAAGAAGACAATCAGGATATCGAGGTTGAGATTCAATCATTGGGGTATGATGATTATTTTACCGCATTAGCAACTAAAATGGCTGGCAATTCGGCACCAGACTGTTTTGAACTGAATATGGAAAATTTCTTGACCTATGCGATCAGAGATTCCATTGAACCACTTGACAGTTACTTTGAATCAAGCGATGCATCGACCGATGCATATAGTGCGGGACCACTCAATGCAGCAACTTACAATGGAAAGTTATATGCAATTCCGCAAAGTTTTTCAACGGTAGTATTAATTTATAACAAAGATCTTTTCGACAAAGCAGGAGTAAGTTATCCAACTTCTGATTGGACATGGAAGGACGAACAGGCAGCAGCAGAAAAAATTCGTGCCCTGGGTGATGATATATGGGGAACCTATCAACCAGTTACCTATAACGAATTATATAAGACCGTAAAAACAAATGGTGGTTCCTTAGTGAGTGAAGATGGTAAAACGTTTACAATGAATTCTTCTGAAAATATCGAGACACTTCAAATGATGTTAGATCGTGTATGTGGCGATAATCGTGTAATGCCAAATACAGAGGATATGGCAGGCCGTGGTGATTGGGATATGTTTAAATCAGGAAATCTTGGAATGATTCACACTGGCATATGGGCTTTTAGTGATTTTACTCAAAATATTACCGATTTTGATTGGGACATTGCAGTTGAAACTGGAAACAAAACACATGCCGCACATTTCTTTGCAAATGTTGCTTGCGTAAACAAAGAAAGTAAAAAGAAAGAAGCTGCATTCAAATTTATTAATTATATGGCATCCAATAAAGAGGTAGTTAAAATGAGGTTGGATGCACAGTGGGAATTACCAACGGTATCCGACAAAGACCTAATGGCTCAATATTTGGAACAAACACCTCCAGAAAACAGAGAAGCAGTTATGGAATCTCTTGATTATGCAGCTGCACCACCAGCACTTTTGAAATACAGTGAGGTAGTTGATGTTATGACACCGATATTAGAAAATGCCGTGATTAATAATACACCAGCAGACGATGTATTAAATCAGATTCAAGAGGAAGTTGTCAGTAAAAAATTAATGAATGAATAAATTCTAAACAATTATGAATGGATAATAAACATGAAAAGTAGTATAGACTCAGCGGTATCAAACATGAGAATATTCTACTTTTCATGCTTATAAGAGATGAATTCTACAACAATGGAGGCTCATATGGAAATAAAGCATATTCCTAATCGCATCAATCCTTATGAATATAATGATTATGGAATGGAACCTGAATTAGTAACAAAAAACCATGATGTAAGCATAAATTGCTATATATCTGGAGATGAAACGAAAAGAAAGCTGCCAATTCTTACGTATACGCAAAATGAAACAGATAAGAAAATGATAGAAGGGGTGTATCGTTATAGCAAGGAAGGCAAAGACTATTATACATTTTGCCTTGGAAAATTTTGCACAGGAAATTTGATTAAATACAGGATACAAATTACCGAAGATAGTCGTGTCATACAAACAAAATGGTATGAGTTTGAAGTGCTTACAAGCATTGAACTTAGTACACCAGACGAAGTCTGCCTAGAGGAAGATAAGTTCGATACAACCTTATTTGGATATTATACTATCAAAGGGGATAAATGCCTGAAACTTAGTATGAAGCTAAAACAGGACATGATTTCATTTCAAATACAAGGAATCTATCCGTGGAAAGACACGAAGAATCGTTTGAAAGAAACGTATCAATACAACGGAGATGAGTATGAACTAACCATAGAAGCGAATACTCATTCGCTTCTATTAAAAGGAAAAAACGAGGAAACAATCGGTACATTCAAAAAGGGGTTTCATACGATAAAAATGTTAGTGAATGGTAATGATACGATACAGTATTTTAGCGTTTCATTGGATTTATCAGGAAAGGGATTTTACGGGTTTGGTGAAAAATTTGATCGAGTAAATCAGAGAGGGCTTCAACCAAAGAACTGTGTAGTGGAACAATTTACACACCAGAATGAAAAGACATATCTTCCGGTTCCGTTTTTTATGACGGAAAAGGGATATGGTGTATATTATGATACCAATCATATCGTTGATTTTGATATAAAAGCTACCACCGAAGATCAAAATACAGTAACCATGAGCAGATTGATTGGAAACACAGTATCTGAAAATCACTTGCTGTTTTTCTTTGGTTCGGTAAATGAGAGAATACAGCAGTATCAAAAGCGGTCAGGAAAGATTATGCTTCCACCTAATTGGGCATTTGGACCTTGGATGTCCGCCAATGGATGGGATAGTCAGAGGGAAACACTGCAACAAGTCGATAACATGAAGAAATATGAAATTCCTGCAACGGTAATGGTACTAGAAGCCTGGAGTGATGAAGCAACGTTTTATGTATTTAATGGTGCACAGTATGAGGCAAAGGATGGAAGTGAAGCCTTATCTTATAATGAGTTTCAGTTTAAAGAGGATGGAAAGTGGACAAATCCCAAAAAGATGTCAGAGATTATCCATGCAAATAATATGAAGTTAATTTTGTGGCAAATACCTGTAATCAAGCATTTTGATGGAGAAGAACAAAAACAACATCAAAATGATGAACGGACGGTTTTGGAAAAAGGGTACTGTGTGAAGCAGTCGGATGGGTCACCATACCGAATTACCGATAATTGGTTTGCAGATTCTCTTTTGCTTGATTTTAATAATCCAGAAGCTGTAAAATGGTGGTTTTCAAAAAGAGAGTATCTTGTGAAAGAGTTACATGTAGACGGATTCAAGACGGATGGTGGAGAGTTTGTTTATGATTATAAATCGGTATTTAAGGATGGAAAAACCGGATATGAAATGAAAAATCAATATCCAAACGCTTATGTTGGCAGTTATTACAAATTCTTAGAAGAGATGCTTGGTAAAAATAAGGGAATTACCTTTTCAAGAGCTGGGTATAAAGGTGCAGGAAGTTTCCCAACGCATTGGGCGGGAGATCAAGTATCTGAATTTTGTGAATTGCGTGCACAGATTCGAGCAGGATTGTCTGCGGGATTATCCGGTGTGTTTTTCTGGGGGTTTGATATTGCAGGTTTTGCAGGGGAACTTCCAACGACAGAGCTGTACTTACGAGCAAGCGCAGTCGCTGCATTTTGCCCGATAATGCAATTTCATGCAGAACCCCGAACGGGTCAATTCGGGGATCAAAATCGCAGAAGCTGGAATAACGATAGAAGTCCGTGGAATATTGCAGAGGTAAACGAGGATGCATATGTTATGGAAGTATACCGCTATTATGCAAACTTAAGAATGAATTTACTCCCTTATATTGTGAGTGAAGCAGGATATGCAATAAAAGAGAGCCGTCCCTTATTTGCTCATTTGATTTGCGATTATGAGAACGATGACAACGTATATGAAATAGAAGATGAGTATATGTTTGGAAGAAACCTGTTGGTAGCACCAATTCTTTACGAGGGAGAAACGGAAAGAAGTGTATATTTACCAGCAGGTGTATGGTATGACTTTTTCACCAGTGAGTCTTATGAAGGCGGCAAACATTATACATTGCCATGTAAACTGGGGCAAATTCTAGTTTTTGTAAAGGGCGGAAGTATCATTCCCCTGCATCTTTCTGATAAGCTTGCGCTTGGTAGTTATGTGGGAAATAATGCAGAAAGTTTTGAAAATCTATGTTTTATTGTATATGGTAATGCAGGAGAGTATCACTATACAGATGAGAGCGGTAACAATTTGTTCGTTCAGTATTCAAATCAGGTAGGTTTGGTAGCCGGAGGAAGGAATGAAACAGATTTCAAGGTGATATCGTCTGCAAATATAAAACAAGCGTATGATAGGAAATAATTAGTAAAGGAGGATTATATGATAAAATACAAAGCATTGATTTTTGACTTGGATGGAGTGATATGTCATACCGATTATTATCATTTTCAAGCATGGAAAATGATTGCGGACAAGCTGGGAATTAGCTTTGATGAGACGATAAATAACCGATTGCGTGGAGTGAGTAGAATGGAAAGTCTTGAAATTTTACTTGAAACGTACAATGGAACTATTAGCGAGGAAGATAAGTGTAAGCTTACAGAAGAAAAAAATAAACGCTATCAACAATTGCTAAAGCAATTATCCCCAGAAAAGTTAAATAAAGAAGTAAAACGCACATTGGATGTATTAAAGCGGAGTGGAGTCAAGCTTGCAATTGGATCTTCCAGTAAAAATGCAAAATTTATTTTAAGTCAGATAGGATTAGAAAGTTATTTTGATACAATAACGGATGGATGCGATATCATATACTCAAAACCGAATCCTGAGGTATTTATAAAAGCGGCACAGGGATTGAAAGAAGAACCAGTAAATTGTTTGGTAATAGAAGATTCAATTGCAGGGATACAAGCAGCGAAAGCTGGAGGTATGGAGAGTGCTGCAATCGGAGATGCAGTATCGTCTCCGATTGCAAACTATCACTTACATGAATTTAGTGAGTTACTTCATATAGTTGAATCTGTATCATAATAAAAAAGTTGTCGGAATTGTTCGTAATTTGTCTTGTAAAAGAATACAAGTTATGATAAACTATAGCTAACTACATAAGAAAAAATGTAAATGTTTGAAAATGAAGTAGTTTTACACAAAAGAAAAGATATCGATTGCTTGGAATAGCAAAGATAGGTCAAGGTGTGTAAGACTATTTTTGTGTTCAAATTTTTTGCTTTAGTGGAATATAAGTTAATGTTTTGAAAGGAGAATCACATATGAAACAAGAAGAAATAAAAGAAATTATACTTACACTAGAAGAAGTAAAAAAGAATAAGATTACTGGTTATGAAGAATATTTCAATCAACTTACTATCGTTTTTGAGGAGTTGTTGACCCAAAAAAAAGCATCAGAACAGAAAGAAATTCATATCATTTTGGCGTATTTAAAAGAGATGAATAAAAATCCAAGTATCTTTTATGAGGAACCTCGAATAGAAGTATACGAAAAGCAAGAAGTGATATGGCCCACAACGATATCGTTGTGGAAAGAAGACATAGAAGCTATGTTAGATGCAGTCATTTAACAAATGAGGTTGAAGAAAAATTGTAAGATACTTGCTATTTTTTTGGAAAATACCGATAATAAAAGTGTAACTAGTTATATGTTGTAAAAAAGGATAAGGTACAGACTATGGATGATGTGAGAATCAAGCAAGTAGAGGCATTAACAGAAGTTTATCATTATAATAAAAAACTACTAGAAGAAATTCCCCTGCTTGTTAATGCGTTAAGTGACACAACAAAAGAAGGTATCTTATCCTATCTAAATGCGTTTCTAGAGGGTTTAAACTGGGAGATTGAGATAACGAACCGATGTATGGACTATATCAATCAAGACAAAGTTCGAATAAATGGAAAACAGGTTCGAAATACAATGGAATTATTAAGTGGAAGTGTACTGGCAAAAGATTATGTAGGAGTGGCAGAAATACTTCAAAATGGAGTGGAAGCATATTTAGAAGATATGGGAAAAATAGTAAAAGAACTTATATAATAATAGGAAGAATTACGCATATATCATACCTAGGAATGGAGTAAAGAATGATACATTTATATGATAAGATGAAACAAGGTGTCTATGTGATTGCGGAAATGTCTGCAAACCATGGGGGCAGCTTGGAACATGCATTAGAAATCGTAGAGCAAGCAAAATTGGCAGGAGCAGACTGCTTAAAAATACAAACATATACGGCAGATACATTGACGATACCATGTGATAAGATTCCATTTCAAATTGAAGGCGGTCTTTGGGATGGATATACCTTTTACGACTTGTATAAGGAAGCATATACGCCATGGGAATGGCAAAGAACCATTAAAGAAAAGTGTGAAGAAGTAGGCATTGATTTTCTATCAACACCATTTGATACTACGGCTGTAGATTTTTTGGAAGAAATGGGCGTTGAGTTCTATAAAATTTCTTCGTTTGAGCTTGTAGACATTCCACTGATTACCTATATTGCAAACTGTCAAAAGCCGATGATTCTATCTTGTGGAATGGCTAGTGTTAAAGAAATTGAAGAAGCGATTGAAGCATGCATACAGCAAGGGAATGAGCAGATTGTATTACTAAAATGCTGCAGTCAGTATCCGGCAGAATATCAAAATATGAATGTTTCTGTGATTGAAGATATGCAAAAACGGTTTGGATTTCCAGTGGGTCTTTCTGATCACTCCATGGGATCGCTTGCAGATGTAATTGCAGTATCCAAAGGGGCAAAAGTAATTGAAAAACATGTATGTCTGGACACACATGTAGATAGTGCAGATGCTTTATTTTCTACAAAAATGGAAGACTTTAAGGCAATGGTAGAGGCAATCGAAAATACCATAAAAATTTTGGGAAAATGTTCCTATGAGCTTACCAATCAAGAGAAAAAAGAACTTCATGGCAGACGATCTTTGTTTGCAGTAAAAGATATTGAGAAGGGCGAAGCATTTACGAAGGATAATATCCGTAGTATTCGTCCAAGCAATGGGGTAAAACCTAAATACTATGGGACGTTATTGAGACAAAATGCAAAAAAAACGTATCAATATGGAGATCCGGTTGATTCCATAGAAATCGAGGAATAAGGTATGTTTTATATACGAGCAGATGCAAATAAAACGATTGCAACTGGACATGTGATGCGTTGCATGGCAATTGCAAAACAAATAGAACGATTAGGAGAATCCTGTACGTTTATTACGGCGGACGAAACGGCTAGAGAATTGATTACAGAGAACGGATTTGCGGTTTTATGCCTGCATACAAAGTGGGATAACCTAGAGGAAGAGGTGCCGATTCTAATTTCGAAACTGAAAGAGAAAAAAAGTAAGGTTTTATTGGTGGATTCTTATTTCGTCACGGAACACTATTTAAAACAATTATCCGATACTACAAAAGTAGTATATATAGATGATGTGAATCAGTTTGCCTACCCTGTACATACGATTATTCAGTATGGAATTCATGTCAAAGAGCTTAGCTATAATGAGAGGAGTAATCAAACAAGTTTGGATATAGCATATTTAATTGGAAGTAAGTACATTCCGCTTCGCGAAGAATTCAGACAAAGAATTGCACCAAATCGTGAAAACGTAGCTAATATTTTGATTACTACGGGTGGTACAGATCCTTATAATATGGCGGCAAGGTTGATTAAACGCTTGGAAACAAGCAGGTATCATTTACATGTTGTTTCGGGAAAACTAAATATACATGAAGATGAATTACGTGCATTGGTAAGTACACAAAAAAATATAAGCTTTTATAAAAATGTTAAAAATATGAGTGAGATTATGCTTGCGTGCGACCTTGCAATTTCAGCAGCTGGAACCACTCTTTTTGAGTTGTGTGCATTAGGAATACCTACCATTAGTTTTTCTTTTGCAGATAATCAGATTGCAGGAGCAAAGAAATTTGATCAAAGTGGTGTGATTGATTATGCGGGAGATTTGCGTGATGGAATAGAAGAATGCTTGGAGAAAACATTGGATGCCATTATTCGAATTGCACAAAGTAGAAAACTTCGAGAAGAAAAATCTAAAAAAATGCAGCAATTGGTGGATGGATACGGAGCCATGAGAATTGCATCCTATTGTTTGGAACTACAAAGGGAGGAATTATGTTGATACCATATGGAACACAGTGGATAGAAGAGGAAGATATTGAGGCAGTTGTGGATGCATTGCGTTCCGATTATCTGACAACAGGACCGAAGGTAAGTGAATTTGAAGAGACAATAAAACAATATGTAGGTGCTAAGTATGCGGTTGCTGTTTCAAATGGAACGGCAGCACTCCATGTTGCTTGTATGGCAGCGGGGATTGGCAAGGGGGATGAAGTAATTACAACACCAATTACCTTTGCTGCATCGGCAAACTGTGTTCTATATTGTGGAGGCACACCGGTGTTTGCAGATATTGATAAAAATACGTATAATATTTCACCACAGTCAATTCTTGAAAAGATTACAGATAAGACAAAGGCAATCATTCCTGTTCATTTTACCGGGCAGCCTTGTGAAATGGATGAAATTTATAAAATTGCAAAGGAACATAATCTTTTGGTGATTGAGGATGGGGCACATGCACTTGGCGCAGACTACAAAGGGAGAATGATTGGATCTATTTCTGACATGACAACGTTTAGTTTTCATCCAGTAAAGCACATTACGACGTGCGAAGGTGGAATGATTTTAACCAATCAGGAAAATTTATATCATAGATTGTCATTGCTACGAACACATGGAATCACACGCGAAGAATCGTCTATGGAACAAAACGAAGGAGCATGGTATTATGAACAGCAGATGCTTGGATATAACTATCGAATATCAGATGTCCAGTGTGCACTTGGAATTAGTCAGATGAGGCGTATTCAAACGTTTGTGAGTCGAAGAAAAGAAATCGCGGATTGCTATAACGAGACACTAAAGGGGATAGAGGGAATTACGATACCCTATCAGCAAGCAGGATGCCATAGCAGTTGGCATTTATATGTAATTTTGGTAGAGGCAAGTCGAAGAAAAGAAATCTTTGATCAGCTTAAAAAGGATGGTATTGGAGTCAATGTACATTATCGTCCAGTGTATAAGCACCCCTATTACCAAAAAATTGGGTATAGGGAGGTTTGTTGTAAGGAAGCAGAGGCTCTTTACGCGCAGATGATAAGTATTCCGATGTATCCTAAAATGGAGCAAAAGCAGCAAGATTATGTGATTGAGCGAATCAAAGAAGTTGTTAGTAAAATTAATTGAAAATTTTAGCATTCTATTAAATTTTCATGAATATTTCCTTTACAACTTCACAGTAGTACAATTGTATGGTATACTATAAGTTAGTTATAAATTAAAATGTGAGGATACAATGGAAAGAAGGGAGATTATATATGGCACAATTTTACTCAGAAATAAATCCGGAAATTGTTCGGTTTTCCGAAAAGTGCAAGGAAAACATGAGGATTGATCCAGAACTATATCGTAAATATGAAGTAAAGAGAGGACTTCGTGACATCAGCGGTCAAGGAGTTCTTACTGGTCTTACCGAAATATCAGAAATACGTTCTTATACTATGGTAGACAGAGACATGATCCCAATGGAAGGGAAGCTATATTACCAGGGAATTGATATTGAAGATATTGTGGATGGATTTATTAAAGAAGATCGGTTTGGATATGAGGAGACAGCATATCTTTTACTATTTGGCAGCTTGCCGAATAAGGAGGAACTAACAAATTTTAAACAATTATTGGCAAGATACCGCGAAGACCTTCCAACTAGCTTTGTAAGAGATATTATTATGAAGGCACCAAGCAAAGATATGATGAATACGCTTGCACGAAGCGTACTTACGCTATATTCTTACGATGACAAAGCGGATGATACTTCAATTGAAAATGTACTGCGTCAGTGCTTACAACTAATAGCTCTCTTTCCGTTACTATCGGTATATGGATATCAGGCATATAGCCATTATCATGATGGGAATAGCTTATTTATTCACTCACCGATAAGTGAAATGTCAACAGCAGAAAATATTTTACATATTTTGCGCCCAGACAGTAAGTTTACAAAATTGGAAGCAAGAATATTAGATATGGCACTTGTTTTGCATGCAGAGCATGGAGGTGGTAATAACTCCACTTTTACGACACATGTAGTAAGCTCATCTGGTACAGATACGTATTCAACAATAGCGGCTTCGCTAGGATCCTTAAAAGGTCCAAAACATGGTGGTGCAAATATCAAAGTTATGCGTATGTTTGAGGATATGAAAGCAACTGTTAAAAATTGGGAAAATGAAGATGAAGTATCCCAGTATTTGATAGATGTATTAAATAAAAGAGCATTTGATAAAAAAGGTTTAATCTACGGCATGGGACATGCTGTGTATTCTATTTCAGACCCAAGAGCTTGCATCTTTAAAAAGTTTGTAAAAAGTTTATCTGAGGAGAAAGGAATGGAGCAAGAATTTGCACTATATTCAACAGTCGAGAGACTTGCGCCAAAAGTAATCGCAAATGAACGTAAAATCTATAAAGGTGTTAGTGCAAATGTTGACTTTTTCAGTGGTTTTGTGTACAGTATGTTAGGACTTCCATATGAGCTTTACACTCCGATTTTTGCAATTTCTCGTATTTCTGGATGGAGTGCTCATCGCTTGGAAGAAATTATAAATGATGGAAAAATTATTCGACCTGCATATAAGGCGGTGGCATCTCATAAGGATTATGTATCAATGGATAAACGATAAATACTTAGAGTGAAATGTATAGGAGATTTTCAAATGAAAAATCTGTTTGAAAAGATAAAAGCAAATAGCCTGTGGATGGATTTTTTTAATCTGTTCACAGGTATTATATTAGTTATTGTTATTATTTTATTTTGTGTATTTCCAGGAAATAAGACAGTTATTGCACTGATGTTTTTACTTACAGGGGCAATGAATTTGTCAAATGGAGCGAAAAAATATAAAAGCAAAAGTTCGCGAAATATGGGAATGGTTTTAATTATGATTAGTGTAGTAACTTTGGTGGCTGGATTTATGTTCCTTATTAAATCTGGTTGAGGTTACCAAGGAAGGAGCTGCAGGTGAAGAGTGAAATTTTAAAAATGTTGTTGGAAAACAAAACTTATGTCTCTGGACAAAAGATGTGTGAAGAACTAGGAGTTTCAAGAACGGCAATATGGAAGACAATGAACCAGTTAAAGGAAGAGGGATATCGATTTGAATCGGTGACCAATAAAGGGTATCGAATCATCTCTTGTCCTGATTTGCTTACAAAGGAAGCGATTGAGGGAAGCATAAAAACAAAAATAATAGGGAAACACATCTATTATAAAAAGGAAGTTACCTCCACGAATACAGTGGCAAAGCAACTAGCAGAAGAAAAAGGGAATCATGGATTACTTGTGACTGCAGATATGCAAAGTAGCGGCAAGGGAAGACGAGGAAGAAGCTGGATATCTCCCAATGGATCAGGAATCTGGATGTCTCTCATATTGGAACCTATGCTAGAACCGATACATGCATCGATGCTTACTTTAGTTGCTGCACTTGCAGCTGCAAAGGGAATTTGTGAAGTGACAATGCTCGATGCCAAGATCAAATGGCCAAATGACATCGTAGTGAATAAAAAAAAGGTATGTGGGATTTTGACGGAGATGAATACAGAGCTTGATTATATTAACTATGTAATTGTGGGGATTGGAATTAATGCAAATATGCAAGAATTTCCGGAAGAGATTAAGCAAGTAGCAACTTCTTTGTTGATCGAATCGGGAAAGCAAATCAATCGAAGTGTTTTAATATGTAAAGTAATGGAATATTTTGAACTATATTATGAAGCCTTTATACAAAAAAAAGATGCATCACCATTTTTGGAAGAATATAATATGTTTCTTATTAATAGAGACAAGACGGTTAAAATAATAGGAGAAGAGGAGCGCATTGGAGTTGCAAAAGGTATTAATGCGCGAGGTGAACTTTTAGTGATGATTGATAACCAAGAGATCCCGATTATGTCGGGTGAAGTATCAGTGAGAGGATTATATGGATATGTATAAAAATATAGTACTATGCGGGTGTAGCGCATATGAACAGAAATTTTATTTAGACGAAAAATTTGCGAAACTACCAGAAGCAATTATCGAAGAACTAAAAATCATGTGTGTGTTATATACTGCAGATGTTGGTGGGGTACTTACCATGGAATTTGATGTAGATGGAACGCTTTTGTTTCAGGTAACGGCGGATGAAGGAGATCTTTTATTTGATGAAATTGGCAGTGCACTCAAAATGAAGCAAGTCCAGAGAGAGAAACAAGAACTATTTGAGGCGCTCGAACTTTATTATCGTGCATTTATATTAAGAGAAGATATGGCAAAGCTTTTAACAGACGAGGATGAATAGGCAATGAATTTGAAAATAGGAAAGCTAGTAATTCCGGGGAATTTGGTATTGGGACCTATGGCAGGGGTAACGGATCTTCCGTTTCGTATGTTATGCAAGGAACAAGGAGTTGACCTTATTTATACGGAGATGGTGAGTGCAAAAGGTATTTTCTACAATAATAAAAATACGGCGCCGCTACTTTCAATTGATGAAAAAGAGAGACCCGTTTCTTTGCAGCTATTTGGTTCGGATCCTAAAATTATGAGTGAAATGGCAAAACGAATTGAAGAGAGAAATTTTGATATACTAGATATTAATATGGGGTGTCCGGTTCCTAAAGTAACCAATAATGGAGAAGGTTCTGCATTGATGAAAAATCCGAAATTAGTTGGCGAAATTGTAAGGGCAGTGTCTACTGCTATTGATAAGCCCGTAAGTGTGAAAATTCGCAAAGGATTTGGAATGGATGATCACAATGCCGTAGAGATTGCAAAGATTATCGAAGAAAATGGTGGTGCTGCCATTGCGGTACATGGTAGAACTAGAGAACAGTATTATCATGGCAGAGCGGATTGGAGCATAATCCGGGAAGTAAAAGAAGCGGTCTCTATTCCAGTAATTGGAAATGGAGATATTTTTACGCCACAGGACGCAAAACAAATGATTCAGGAGACAGGATGCGATGGCATTATGATTGCCAGAGGCGCACAGGGAAATCCATGGATTTTTCAAGAAGTGAAGGCATATTTGGAACAAGGGGTCATGCTCTCAAAACCTAGGATTGAAGAGGTAGTTTCGATGATACTTCGTCATGCAAGGCTGCAAATTGAGTTTAAGGGAACCTATATTGGAATTCGAGAAATGCGAAAACATGTTGCATGGTATACAGCAGGGTATCCGGCCTCCTCCAAGCTTCGAAATATGGTAAATGAGGTAGAAGACTACGAGGGGTTGCTACACCTGTTAGAGAGCTATCGGGAAAAAGTATTATAAGCTGACTTTATTAATTTATTACGATAAACTAATAATGCGATAAAGTGAAAATACACAACTTAATTCAACGAATATATATAATAGTATATAGAATTCACAAAAAATTCTTTTCCGAAGAATTTTTTGTTGTATTTTCTCATAGAATGGTGTACTATATTTGTCAATAGGACAAATGTCCGCACCTGAAAAACAGAAAAAATGGCGAAAAAAATCTAAAAAGAAAGAAAGTTAGGAGTTTAGAGATGAGCGATAAGTTAAGAGTAGGTATCCTTGGTGGTACAGGAATGGTAGGACAACGGTTTATTTCATTATTAGAAAATCATCCTTGGTTTGAAGTTACATTAGTAGCCGCAAGTGCGAGAAGTGCAGGAAAAACCTATGAAGAAGCAGTAGGTGATCGTTGGAAAATGACAACGCCTATGCCAGAAGGTGTTAAAAAACTCGTTGTAAAAAATGTAAATGAAGTAGAAGCGGTTGCTCGAGATGTTGATTTTGTATTTAGTGCTGTTGATATGACAAAGGATGAAATTAAAGCGATTGAAGAAGCATATGCAAAGACAGAAACCCCAGTCGTGTCTAACAACAGCGCACATCGTTGGACAAAAGATGTACCAATGGTTGTACCAGAGCTTAATCCAGAGCATTTTGAAGTTATTAAAAATCAAAAGGAACGATTAGGAACCAAACGAGGGTTTATAGTAGTAAAGCCAAATTGTTCCATTCAAAGTTATACACCAGCACTTACAGCACTTAGAGAATTTGGTCCAAAGCTTGTTGTGGCGACTACATATCAAGCAATTTCAGGAGCTGGAAAGAATTTTAAAGATTGGCCGGAAATGGAAGGAAATATTATTCCATTTATCGGAGGAGAAGAAGAAAAGAGCGAACAAGAGCCACTTAGAATCTGGGGGAACGTAGAGAATGGTGAAATCGTAAAAGCAGAAGGCTGTACGATAACCACACAGTGCATTCGAGTACCAGTTTTAAATGGACATACGGCAGCTGTTTTTGTCTCCTTTGAAAACAAACCAACCAAACAACAAATCATAGATGCATGGGTAAACTTTAAAGGACTTCCACAAGAATTAAATCTTCCAAGTGCACCAAAGCAGTTTATCCAGTATTTTGAAGAAGAGAATCGTCCACAGGTAACATTGGACGTTGACTTTGAAAATGGAATGGGAATATCAATGGGACGCTTACGTGAAGACACCATATATGATTATAAATTCATAGGACTATCACATAACACAGTACGAGGAGCAGCAGGGGGAGGAATCCTATGCGCAGAACTCCTAAAAGCACAAGGATACATCTCGCGAAAGTAATGAGCCATGCAAAAATGAATATGATACCAAAAAGTGCTTGCATTTTTTTGGTATCAAATTCATTTTTATGAGGCGAAGCCTCGCGGGCAGATTGGGAGCAAAGCGAGCAAGCTGACAGCGCATGGTATTTGCAAGCTGACAGCACATGGCACATGGAGGCCACTTATTATAAAGGTAATTTACTCATGGCGACAATAAGATAGGAGTTATAAGTAAAATGGAACACGAAAAGGATAAGTATTTTATTGTAAAGAAAAGGGCACTTCCTGAAGTTTTAGTAAAAGTGGTAGATGCAAATCGTTTATTGGATTCAGAAAAAGCAATGACGGTACAGGAAGCTACAGAAGTTGTCGGTATCAGTCGAAGTTCGTTTTATAAATATAAAGATGATATTCTTCCTTTTACAGAAAATGCAAAAGGAAAAACGATTACTTTTATGATGCAGATGGAAGATGAGCCAGGGAACCTATCGTTGGTGTTAGGCGAAGTTGCAAAAAGTGGAGCAAATGTTTTGACCATTAATCAAAGCATCCCGATTAATGGAATTGCACCATTAACGATTAGTGTCGAGATTCATCCATCTACCGTGGATGTAATGACAATGGTAGATGCAATTGAGTCAATTGAAGGAATTCGTTCCCTAAAAATAATATCAAGAGAATAGGCAATACCAAGAGGAACCTGTATTTTCGCAAAAACAATGGAGGTAACAATGATAAATATAAGTGTTTTAGGTTATGGTACGGTTGGGTCTGGCGTTGTTGAAGTATTAAATACAAACAAAGACAGTATTACAAAACGTGCGGGGCAAGAGATAAATGTAAAATATGTATTGGACTTAAGAGACTTTCCGGGAGATCCAATTGAAGAGAAAATTGTACATGACTATCGTGTGATTGCAGATGATCCAGACGTGCAAATTGTAGTCGAAACAATGGGTGGAGTAAATCCAGCATATGAATTTGTAAAGCAAGCATTAGAAAATGGAAAGAGCGTATGTACATCAAATAAAGAATTGGTAGCAAAACATGGAGCGGAGCTTCTTGAAATTGCCAAACAAAAATCGGTAAATTTCTTATTTGAAGCAAGTGTTGGAGGAGGTATTCCAATTATACGTCCATTGAATCAGTCCTTGACTGCTGATGAAATACAAGAAATTACAGGAATTTTAAATGGAACCACAAACTATATATTAACGAAAATGAGTTATGAAGGATGTAAATATGAAGTTGCGCTTAAAGAAGCGCAGGAAATGGGCTATGCTGAAAAAAATCCAGAGGCAGATGTAGAAGGGTTTGATGCTTGTCGTAAGATTGCAATCTTAACATCATTAGCTTATGGCATGCAAGTTGATCATGAGGATATCTATACGGAAGGAATTACGAAAATTACAGATATAGATATTGCATATGCAAAATCAATCGGAGCAGCAATTAAGATTTTTGGAACAAGTAAAAAAGTTGGTGATAAAGTATTTGCGATGATTGCACCTGTGATGATTAAGCCGGATAATCCACTATATAGCGTAAATGATGTATACAATGCCATTTTTGTAAAAGGAAATCTTCTTGGAAATGTTATGTTTTATGGCGCAGGGGCAGGAAAACTTCCGACTGCGAGTGCAGTTGTTTCTGATGTAGTGGATGCTACGAAACATCTTGGAACGAATATTATGACAATTTGGAGTAGTAAAAAGCTAAAACTTGCTGATATAAATGAGATGGAACAGCGTTTCTTTGTTCGCATACCAAGTGCACAAGAAGGTAAGGTAAGCGAGGTGTTTGGAGAAGTAGAAGAAGTTCCAGCAGGACTTGTTGGTGATTATGGATTTATAACAAAGAAGATGACAGAGCGAGAATACAAGAAAAAAGCAGCCGAATTTAACGTTCGTAGCATGATTCGTGTTGGATTTTAAATGATAGTTGCATGTATAAAGTAAGGAGATAGAGGATGAAATATATTGTTGTGTTAGGGGACGGTATGGCAGATGAGCCAATAGAGTCCCTTGGGGGAAAGACACCACTTGAGTTTGCAAAGACACCAACGATGGATGCCCTTTCAAAAGTATCCGAAATTGGTTTGGCACATACGATACCAGAGGGTATGAATCCAGGGAGTGATACTGCAAATCTTGCGGTATTAGGGTATAATCCCAAAAAGTATTATACAGGAAGATCGCCATTAGAAGCATTAAGCATAGGAGTTCCAATGAAGGAAACAGATATTGCACTTCGTTGCAATATTGTTACGTTATCAGATGATAATCTGCCATATGAGCAAAAAACAATAATTGACCATAGTGCAAGTGAAATCTCAACAGAAGATGCATCAATCCTATTAGAAGCAGTTAAAGCAGAACTTCAAAATGAAATTTATAAGTTTTACGTTGGAACCAGTTATCGGCATTTAACCATTTGGAATCAAGGAGCAGTGGTGGATTTAACACCTCCTCATGATATTCTGACAAAAGTAATTGCACAATACCTTCCAAAGGATCAAGTGCTATTAGATATGATGAAGAAAAGTTATGATATTTTAAATATACATCCGCTAAATATAGAAAGAGCCAAACGAGGACTTAATAAGGCAAATTCTATTTGGTTTTGGGGTGCAGGAACAAGGCCAGCACTGGATTCGTTTGAAGAAAAGACTGGGAAACGCGGTGCTATGATTTCAGCGGTGGATCTTTTAAAGGGAATTGCAGTAGGGGCGAAAATGAAAAATATCATAGTAGAGGGTGCGGATGGAACGTTGCATACAAATTATGAAGGAAAAGCAAGGGCTGCCGTGCATACTTTAGTAGAAGATGGCTATGATTTTGTTTATATTCATGTAGAAGCACCAGATGAGATGGGACATCAAGGAAGTATTCCTAAAAAAATAGAGGCCATTGAGTCGCTTGATAGCCGGGTGATTAAAGTGGTAAAAGAAAAAATGGAGCAGGCATGCGTTGACTATCGCATGCTGATTATGCCAGATCATCCAACACCAATTGCGTTAAGAACACATACGAGCAATCCGGTTCCTTATATGCTTTATGATAGCACAAAAGATAAGGAGGAAGATTGGAATTATAATGAAAAAGAGGCGGCGCAAAGCGGTAATTATCTAGAAGATGGGTATACGTTAATTGACAAATTATTAAATCTAGGAGGCAATATATGCTAATCGTTAAGAAATTCGGTGGAACATCAGTCGCAGATAAAGAGAGAATCTTTAACGTAGCAAAGAGATGTATCGAAGATTACCAAAAGGGAAATCAAGTTGTAGTTGTATTATCAGCTATGGGTAAAATGACAGATGTGCTTTTGAACCAGGCAAGAGAAATCAATCCAAATGCATCGAAACGAGAACTTGATATGCTCTTAACAACAGGAGAACAAACTTCAGTCGCATTGATGGCAATGGCAATTGATTCATTAGGAGTACCAGCCATTTCATTAAATGCATTTCAAGTAGCAATGAATACAACGGAAACCTATTCGAATGCAAGATTAAAGCGCATTGATACGGATCGCATTAAGCATGAGTTATCCAATAAGAAAATCGTTATTGTAACGGGTTTTCAAGGTATTAATAAGTATGATG
Source organism: Velocimicrobium sp. (assembly GCA_041821315.1). Classification (GTDB taxonomy): domain Bacteria; phylum Bacillota; class Clostridia; order Lachnospirales; family Lachnospiraceae; genus DIGJ01. The sequence goes on from JBGUEO010000003.1 coordinate 62,235, forward strand.
ATTATACAACGCTTGGTCGAGGTGGTTCGGATACAACAGCGGTTGCAATAGCAGCGTCACTTCGAGCAGATTCATGTGAAATTTATACGGATGTAGATGGTATATATACTGCTGATCCAAGAATTGTAAAAAATGCATCCAAACTAGATGAAATTACTTACGATGAAATGCTTGAGTTAGCATCTTTGGGAGCAGGTGTACTTCATAATCGCTCCGTTGAAATGGCAAAAAAATATGGAGTAAAACTTGTTGTACGATCCAGTTTAAATAGAACAGAGGGAACCAGTGTTAAGGAGGTTGTTAAAATGGAAAAAATGCTTGTTAGTGGAGTGGCTTGTGACAAAAACACAGCACGTGTGGCGGTAGTTGAATTAGAAGATAGACCAGGAGTTGCGTTTAAACTGTTTAATCATTTGGCAAATCATGATATTAATGTCGACATTATTCTACAATCTGTTGGTAGAAAGGGAACAAAAGATATCAGTTTTACTGTGGCGGAAGATGTCGTTGATGAAGCGGTTGAAATCATTGAAAGACATAGAACGGGAAGCTTAAAATGTTCTAACGTAGAGGTTGAAAAGAATGTAGCAAAAGTATCCGTGGTAGGAGCTGGCATGATGACGAATGCAGGTGTTGCAGCTAAAATGTTTGAAGCACTTTATGATGCAAATGTTAATATTAAACAAATTTCAACTTCAGAAATTCGAGTAACTGTTTTAATTGATGAAAAATATATTGATACAGCAATGAATGCAGTACATGATGCATTTTCTCTGAATAACATTCAATAGCATATTTTGTCGAGGTTACATTCATGTAACCTCGTTTTTTGTCGGTCGAAAGTAGTTCTTCTTTTTGTTTTTTTTGAATATATTTTATAGTGACAAAACTATTAAGATACATATTCGAAAAAAAGAGAGGAGTCATACAGATGACAGACAAAGTTTTTGATAACAATCAAGTGAGTATTGCGGGTAATGTAGCAAGTGGATTTCAATTTAGTCATGAAGTGTTTGGGGAAGGATTTTACATTTTAGATGTGGAGGTAAAGCGATTAAGTGATTCATCCGATATTATACCGTTGATGATATCGGAGCGTCTTATGGATATCACAAAGGATTATCGTGGCACTTACATTGAGATTATTGGTCAATTTCGTTCTTATAACAAGCATGAAGAAGAAAAAAATAAGCTTGTACTTTCTGTTTTTGTTCGAGAAGTAAAAATTTGTGAAGAGGAGTATGAAAGCCCAAAACCTAATTATATTTTTTTGGATGGATACATTTGTAAGCCACCGATTTACAGAAAAACACCGCTTGGTCGTGAAATAGCAGATCTTCTTTTGGCGGTAAATCGTCCATATGGAAAATCAGACTATATTCCTTGTATTTCATGGGGACGTAATGCCCGGTTTGCTGAAAAATTTACCGTGGGAGGGCATATTCATGTTTGGGGAAGAATTCAAAGCAGAGAATATCAAAAGAAACTTTCGGAACTTGATATAGAGCGGAGAATTGCTTATGAAGTATCGGTTAGTAAGTTGGAATATATTGAAGGATAAGGGCGAATGCATGAGGGGTTCTTATTTTGATAGATTTTTTCAGATAAAAGTGATATACTGGATACAATGTTTTCCATTTAAATGGAAAATGAGGAGGTAGTTATGAGCAGAGAAGTTCATGTGTTTTATGGAAATGGTCAAGGAAAGACATCTGCGGCAATTGGGCAATGTATAAAGCAAGCCAGCATGGGACACCAAGTGATTATTATTCAATTTTTAAAAGGAAAAGACTTGGATGAATTTAACTTTTTAGTAAAAATGGAGCCAGAGATTAAGCTGTTTCGATTTGAAAAAGAAACGGAACCATTTTGTTATCTTTCGCAGGAAATGCAAGAAGAAGAAAAGAAAAATATTCGAAATGGATTTAATTTTGCTAAGAAAGTGGTAGAGACTGGTGAGTGTGATTTACTGGTGTTAGATGAAGTTCTTGGCCTCATTGACTACAATATTATTACAACAGAAGATATCATCAATTTGATCAATTCTAGAAGTGAGAATCATAAAATTATTCTAACAGGGAAGAATTTACCACCTCAGTTAATTGATCATGTTGAAACGATTTCTGAAATTAAACAAATAAAATAGGAAAATCGGTTGACAAATAGGTATAAATTGAGTTACGATACAACTACAAAAAAGTAGAGGCGCATTATTAATTAGTAAAGAGGTAGATATGCTCAAGCATAGAAGAAACTTTTTGAAAGGTAATTATGCCGAAGGTTAACGAAACTTGAGATCGTTTTGCCTGGGGATATAGTTAAAAGCTATATAACTGTCATCAGTCACTGATGGAGAGCTACTGGAGAATATAAACTATCCGTTAGGATGGCAATCTGCTGATTGGCAGACTTATTATTATACCAGCATGTTCTTTGTGAGTCGACGGGTTCGTCGGCTCTTTCTACGTTCAAATATTACATATAGAAAAAATTAGGAGGATTTTATAATGGCTATATTTAAAGGAGCCGGTGTCGCAATTGTGACGCCAATGCATGCAAATGGAGAAGTTAATTATGATAAGTTAAGAGAACTCATTGATTTCCAAGTAAATGGTGGAATAGATGCAATTATTATCTGTGGAACAACTGGTGAGAGCTCAACCCTAAGTGAAGAAGAGCATATGAATGTAATCAAAGAGTGTGTAAAGCATGTAAATAAAAGGATTCCAGTGATTGCAGGAACTGGTTCAAATTGTACGGAAAGTGCAATATGGATGTCAAAAGAAGCAGAGAAAATGGGTGTTGATGGATTATTATTGGTAACACCATATTACAATAAAGCAACACAAAATGGACTTTATCTTCACTTTAAAACAATAGCAGATGCAGTAAATGTTCCGATTCTGCTGTATAGTGTTGTAAGTAGAACAGGAGTGAATATTGCACCAGAAACAGTAGCACGTTTATATCATGATGTGGATAATATTGTAGGAATCAAAGAGGCAAGTGGAAATATAGGCCAGGTTGCTGAAATTATGCAATTAACCAATGGAAAAATTGATTTGTATTCTGGAAATGATGATCAAATTGTTCCAGTCCTTTCTCTTGGTGGAAAAGGTGTTATTTCTGTATTGGCTAACATTGCACCAAAAGTAACGCATGATATGGTTGAAAAATATTTAGATGGAAACTTAAAGGACAGCTTAGCACTTCAGATGAAGTATTTTCCGTTGATTAAGCATTTGTTTATCGAAGTAAATCCAATTCCTGTAAAGGAAGCACTTAATATGATGGGGCTAGAGGCTGGACCGCTGAGACTTCCTTTGACTAAGATGGAAGAAACGAATGCTATGATACTAAGAGATGAGATGAAAAAAGTTGGAATGATAGAGTAAATTCCATGCAAGAAAGGAACATCATGACAAAGATTATAATGCACGGCTGTAATGGCGCAATGGGTAGAACAATTACCAATATTGTAAAGGAAGAACCTGGAGTACAAATTGTAGCGGGTGTAGATATTAATACAAGTCAATCAAATGACTACCCAGTATATGATTCCATTTGTAATTGTAAGATTGCAGCGGATGTTATCATTGATTTTGCTTCTTCAAAGGCGATTAGTGACCTTTTATCCTATGCAGTGAATAAAAAGACTCCTGTTGTATTATGTACAACCGGATTGTCAGATGAGCAAGTAAAAGAAGTAGAACAAGCAAGTAAGCAAGTGGCAATTTTACGTTCTGCAAATATGTCACTTGGAGTAAATATGTTGTTGAAATTAGTAAAGGAAGCAATTAAAACCCTGGAGCCTGCAGGGTTTGACGTGGAAATTGTGGAAAAACATCATAGTAAAAAAGTGGATGCACCATCTGGAACAGCACTTGCATTTGCTGACTCTATGAATGAAGCTATGAATCAACAATACGAGTATGTATACGATCGTTCCAAAGATCGTAAACAAAGAAATAAAAAGGAACTTGGAATATCTGCTGTACGTGGTGGTACTATTGTAGGAGAGCATGAAATTATCTTTGCTGGTATTGATGAGGTGATTGAGTTTAAGCACACAGCATATTCGAAAGCCATTTTTGCAAAGGGAAGCGTATCTGCAGCCAAGTACTTGGCAGGAAGAAGAGCTGGCCTATATGACATGAGTGACGTCATTAATGGGTGATTTCCTCAAAAAAGTATATTTGAACCAAAATAAAACTAGGACGTTAGAAAATCAGAATCCATGACTGCTAGACCAAGCCTCATGCGAAAAAATTTTCTTACGTCCTAGTATTATTTTGTCCAATTCTAAATTTTTGAGTACCCATACGAATTCACTAATGCATCTAACTTTTGATTATTTTTGCAGAAAGGGCATTCCGTGTAATCATAGGTGGTATAGTTCGGAATGTCGGACGCATGGAAGATACAATCTACATTGATATCATTAATCATGTCGACAGCGCTAAATATGGCTGAAACACCTTCTACATGACCTCGATAATAGTTTATGCACTCTAAGCAACGAAGAATTGTCTTTCCAGTAGTTGCAGAAGCTAATAATAGTATAATATGTTTATTTGTAATCATTGGTTGGATATTATCTCTAAAAATCATTTGTCCGTTTGAATTATACTCGGGTGAAACAACATAAATCGTCTCATGTGAGTTCATAGAATGAAGTCCTGCACGTGTTAATTCTTCTGCGAGATAAGCACCAATAATTTCAGTTCCGTCCATGCATACAATGGTATCCACAACCGTGTTATTTATATATTTTCCCACAAAACTTTTAGCTGCTAAGGCTGCTTCACTCTGTCTTGTTTTTAGCGTCGTCATATCAAGATAATAATTAATATGAGAGTGATTTGTTGCGAAATGTCCTGGAATGGCTTTTAAATATAAATTAGGTGATGACTTTGATGCAATTTTTACTGCATGTAATGCAAACTGATTTGTCATAATCTACTTCCTTCCTATTAAATGTTTTAATATCTAAGTTCATAATAGTTCATTTACCTAAATAATTCAAGAAATTCAGAGAATAATTATATTGACGCATTCACAAGAAGAAACTAGAATGATAGAATAACGAGTTACAAAAAGTTTAAAAAAGTATAGTGTGGATTAAAAGAGAGCCAAAATTGAGTTTATAATTAATAATAAGAGAGGAAGAGAACAATGTATAAAGTGGGTATTATTACAATGAGTGATAAAGGAGCAAGAGGTGAGAGAGAAGATAAAAGTGGACCAATGATTGAGCAGATACTAAAAGAAAATTCGCAATATGAGGTGATAGAAAAAATTCTGATACCAGACGATAAAGAAACAATTGAACGTGAATTGGTTCAAATGAGCGATAAATTATATTTAGATTTAATATTAACAACTGGAGGAACTGGATTTTCGATGAGGGATGTGACACCAGAAGCTACATTAGCGGTTGCAGATCGAATTGCTCCGGGAATTGCAGAAGCAATTCGAGCCTATTCCATGACAATTACGAAACGTGCCATGTTAAGCAGGGGGGTTAGTGTTATTCGAAATCAAACCTTGATCGTAAATCTTCCCGGGAGTCCGAAAGCGGTTAAGGAAGGTCTGGAATATATCGTATCGGAGCTTTCACATGGAATTGATATATTAAAAGGGACAGCTGGTGAATGTGCAAGAGAGGAGCATGTCATACATGAGGTATAAAATGCGAAAGTATGTACAATTTTACTATATTGGAATTGTTATGATTTTATTTATTCTAATTGCCGGATTTTCCATTCACTCAATTAACCGCATGCAAGGTGCAGCTCGTGTTATTCATTATACTGGCTTTATTGGAGGAGCTACACAGATTGTGGTGAAAGAAGAAATGAGCAATCAGGAAAATGATTCTCTAATACAGCTTATAGATGAAATGATACAAATGCTTCAAACAGGGGAAGGAGATTATAATGTTCCAGTTTTAAACGATGAAACCTATCAGGGTCACATGAAGCAAATAGAGGTTGAATGGGAAAAAATTAAATCAGAAATATATAAAATCAGAAAAGGGGCAGATTCAAAGCTCTTATATGCGTATAGTGAAAATACATATGATGATACAAATTTGGCTGCTTATGCGGCACAAGCTTATATGGAAAATTCGGTATCTCAAATAAAGACAACGATGTATTTTGTATACATGATTTTCTTTTTGATGCTAGTTTTGTTTCTATATACACTTACTAAAAACACAAGTCTCATGTCGAGGGCAGAGAGTTTAAATAAAATTGCATATTACGATCCTTATGTAGGAATCGCAAATAAGGCATACTGTGAAAAGAAAATAAAGGAGTATGAAATTAATTCATATGATGGATATTTGGCGATTATAATGTTTGATTTAAACGATTTAAAAACCATCAATGATGAATATGGACACCAAGCTGGAGATACCTTTATACGAAACTTTGCACATACGCTTGATACAGTCGGAAGGGAATATGGTTTTGTAGGAAGATATGGAGGCGATGAATTCATTGCTATATTTGATCACTGTGATGAATATCATGCAAAAGCATTTATGAAAAATCTAGTTTTTTTATTGAAAAAGATAAATATAGAGGCAAAAAATCCGTGGGAAAAAATTAGTTGTGCGGCTGGTTATGCCGTTGGATATCAAGGGGATAAAAGCATTCAAAGTTTATTAAAAGAAGCAGATGACCATATGTATCATGTGAAACGAATTATGAAAGAGAAAATAAAACAAAAAGAAGACATAGTTTAATATTTTATTAACATTGTGAAGAATTTGTGAAATACACAATTTGTTCACAGAATTTACGCAATCTCCTCGTATGATAAGAAGAATCTAATTTATTTCATCGTTAGGAGGAGAAAAAGTGATTGAAGTAAAGAATTTAATCAAGCGTTATGGAGAACATGCAGCGGTTGATGATTTAAGTTTTTGTGTAAACAAAGGTGAAGTTGTTGGCTTCTTAGGACCCAATGGAGCAGGTAAATCAACAACCATGAATATAATAACTGGATATATTCCAGCAACCGAGGGTACGGTTATAGTAGATGGGCATGATATTATGGAAGAACCTCAGCGAGTAAAGCGTTCCATTGGCTATCTACCAGAAATACCGCCGCTTTATCCCGATATGAGAGTAAAGGAATACCTATTGTTTGTGGCTCAATTAAAGAGTGTAGCTAAAAATGAAAAAGCTGCAATGATGGATGAAATTATGGAAATGACAGGTATAGCTGATCGAGGGAATCAGTTAATCAAACATTTGTCAAAAGGATATAAACAAAGAGTTGGATTAGCAAGCGCTATCATGGGCTATCCGGAGGTAATTATTTTAGATGAGCCGACAGTAGGTTTAGACCCTATGCAAATTATTGAAATTCGTGACTTGATAAAAAAACTAAGTAAAGATCATACTGTAATTCTTAGTTCTCATATTTTATCAGAAGTGAGTGCGGTTTGTGATAAAGTTATGATTATTAACAAAGGGAAATTAGTAGTCAGTGATACACCTGATAATCTTATTTCTCATATGCAGACTTCGCAGGCAGTGACACTTCTTGTGAAGGGAGAGGAAGAAACGATAAAAAAGGCATTTGCCACAATTGAAGAGAAAACAAAAAATATCAATATTGCATCAGAAGAGGAAAATCTCTTTAAGATTACGGTTACAGGAAAAGGGAATGAAGATATAAGAGAAACGCTGTTTTATACGTTAGCAGATGCAAAATGTCCTATTATAGAAATGAAAACTTCTACTATGTCATTAGAAGACATCTTCTTAGAGGTAACAAAAGAAGATGCAGTCATACAAGGTGTTAAAGAACCTGGCGAAGATGGGCAACAATTAGTGGAAGAAGAGTCGATGGAAGGGGACATAGAAGATGCTAGCGATTTATAAAAGAGAGTTAAAATCATATTTTACGTCCATGATTGGGTTTATCTTTATGGGATTTTTTCTTGCAATCATGGGTATTTATACGGTTGTTTATAATTTAGTGAATAATTACAGTAACTTTGAATATGTCTTAGATTCATTATCCTTTGTATTAATTATTTTAATTCCTATTTTAACAATGAGAGTCATTGCAGAGGAAAAAAAGCAAAAAACGGAGCAACTATTATATACATCACCAGTATCGGTTGAAAAGATTATTTTGGGAAAGTATTTTGCTGTTTTAACCCTATTTTTGATTTCTATGGCAATTACTCTTTTTTATCCACTGATATTAAGTCAGTTTGGAACCATTAATTTTGCATCTGCTTATGGAGGAATTTTGGGCTTTACTTTAATGGGAGCTACCTATATTTCTTTAGGAGTCTTTATTTCAGCACTTACAGAAAGTCAAATAATTGCTGCGGTAATTTCCTTTTTGGTATTTCTGATAACGGATTTAATGCCTGCAATATCAAGCATGCTGCCCTCTGATCATGTGGCTTCGCTTTTAGTATTATATGCAATTGTATTAATTATTGCATGGGCACTTTATTTTATGATGCACAGTTACAAAATATCAATAATTGCGGCTGTACTTGGTGCGGGTGCGCTTACTGCTATCTTTTTTGTGAAAGCAAGTTTATTTGATGGAATTTTGAGTAAGCTCTGTAATAGCATTTCGATTATGTCGCGTTTTGATAACTTTAAGATTGGTATTTTGGATATCTCTGCACTTTGTTACTACATAAGTATTATTGTACTATTTTTATTCTTAACGATTGTTATTATCAAACATTCCTTTACTCCAAAGAGAATAAAAAGTGGTGCCTATCAAAGTACCATTATTGCAGTTGTTGTTGCGATTGTTGTTATAATAAATTTGATGGCTACACAAATGGATCTTAAAATAGATTTAAGTGATGATGCAATGTATACCTTGACGAATGATACCAAGAATTTAATAGCAGGGCTGGATGACAATATTACCATATACTATATTGTACAAGAAGGAAAAGAGACGTCTCAGATTCAAAATATAGTGGATCAATACGATGGACTTTCTGGTAAAGTAAAGGTAGTTGAAAAAGATCTTGTACTCTATCCTAATTTCACAAAAGACTATACGAATGAAGATGTTGCAAGTGAAAGTATCATTGTTGTAAACGGAGACAGTGGAATTTCAAGATATGTTCCTTATGAGGATATGTTAGTAAGTGAAATAGACTACACAACCTATAAGAGTAATGTAACTGCAATTGATGTAGAAGGGCAGATAACATCTGCAATTCAATATGTTACAACGGATGATTTTCCAAAAATGTATGTAGTGAACGGACATGGTGAAGCTCAAATAGCAGATAGTATAAAAACGTCCATTGAAAAAATGAATGTAACGATGGAAGATTTGCAGACGTTAACGACAACGTCAATTCCAGAAGATTGCGATATTCTTGTTGTGAATGCACCTACTTCGGATGTAACAGAGGCAGAAGCAGCTATGATAAAGGAATATCTTGAAAACGGAGGAAAAGCAATCCTAAATACTGCATATACAGATAATAGTATGGATCAATACGATGGATTGCTTGCATATTATGGAATCACACCAGTCGATGGAATTGTATTGGAGGGTGCAGGAAATTATGCAGGAAATTATCCATCCTATATAGTACCCAAAACAGAAAGTCATGACATTACGGACTCCATTTCCAACTATATGGTATTAGCAGTATCACAAGGGTTAGAGATTTCAACGGATATTAGAAGTACAGTATCGATTGACCCTCTGCTTACTACATCGGATAGTTCTTATTCAAAAGTAGACGTGGAATCTTCTACGATTGAAAAGCAAAAAAATGACATATCAGGGCCGTTTGTACTTGGTGCTGCGATAACCGAAGACTTTGAGGGTAAGGAAACAAAGATTGTAACAGTATCCTCAGGATATTTGCTAGATGACACATTTCTATCCACAGGACAGTTTGGAAATGGGGATTTATTTTTAAATTCAATTAGCTGGCTGGAAGATACGAATAGTGGATTATCCATTCCAGCTCGTAACGTTAGCCAGACTTATCTAACAGTAAACCCTTCACAAGCGGTTTTCTGGGGAGCTATCTTTGTCATTATTATTCCAATCACTCTGTTGATTGCCGGATTAGTAATTTGGCTTAGAAGGAGGAAGGATTAATGCGAAAAAGGAAACAAACTGTTGTATTAGCTTCCTTGCTTATTTTTATGGCAGTCTTGGTCGTTGCTTATTTTGCAATGGCCAAGGTTGCAAAGAATAAAGCAGAAGATGAGAATGAGGATGATGCCATTGAACTCTATTCTTTGGATACGGATACAGCAACAAAACTTGTAATTACGAATGAAAATGGAAGCATTTCTTTCGTGAAAAAAGATGGTACATGGTGCCTTGAATCCGATAAAGAATTTCCATTGGATGAAACGAATGTATCAACAATGCTATTTACTTTAAAAACAATTAAGGCTTCACGCTCTGTGGTAGAAGATGCAGAGGATTTGAGTGAATATGGTCTGGATCAACCAAAGATTACGATATCAATTGAATTAAAAGGTGGTATTAGTGCAAAAGTAGAATTAGGCAATGAGGTACCGATTCAAGGAGGCTATTATGGATTAGTTGATGGAGAAAATCATGTATATGTTATGGATGAAAGTTATTATACCGATTTTTCCTATAAATTGAGTGATCTTATGTTGAGTCAGAAGGCTCCATCCATTGATGCAGAAAAAATTACTGATTTAAAAACAGAGGATGGTAAGGGGACTTCATTCGAAGCAACGTTAAATACGGACACAACTTGGAGCATAATCGGACCATATAAAGATATCGTACGTGGGGATGCTAGTAAGCTGCAGGAACTATTTGGAAATTATAGCAGCCTTACCTTTGGCGATTGCGTTGCATATGATTGTAAAGATGCTTCAACCTATGGAATTAGTAAAGATAGTGCTCATATTGATATTAACTACTACGAAGAAGTGGAAGTAAAAAAGGATGATACGAGTACCTCCACCGCTACCGATGCTTCTACGAATGATACCAAACAAACAACGACAGAGAACCAGCCGAGGGAATATCAATTATTAATCGGAACAAATGATGGTAATGGAAATTATTATGTGCAGCAAAAGGGAACTAATTATATATATCGAATGGATGAGACAGCGGTAGAAGATCTTTTGAATGTCGATGCATTTGATTATGTATATAACTATATGGTGAGTGATACGGTAGATACCATTGATAAAATTACGATTGATACAAACAATACAATTACAAAATTATCACTCAAAGAAACAACCACAACCGATAAAGATGGTAAGAAAAATACCGAATACGTCTGCAAAAGAAACAAAAAAACAATAGACTATGATAAATTTTCAGATGCTTATTCTGGCCTGCGAGCCATTGCGTTTAAAGGAGAAATAGATAAAGAAAAAATAAAAGGGGATGACGTGTATGCAACCCTAACCATTCATGGAAGTTCTGCTGATAAGACAATACAGTTTCAAGAATATGACGATAATAACTATTATCGGGTATCAATTGATGGAGAAAAGTACTTCTTGGTTGAAATCAAAGAAGTGCAGTCTATGATTAACAAATTTGTTGAGTAAAGTTGTTTTGGCAAATCAACGGACGTGGGGGATTTGAAAGACGGACACAAAAACCAGAGTAGGCATTCTTACGTTCTGACAAAAAATAGGAAGCCGGGAACAATCAAGCGCATGAACGCTACGCAGAACCTCAATGCAACGACAATTCACTCGTGGAGGAGTAAATTGTCGTTAGAGTTTTTGCTTCGTATGCTAAAATGATTGTTTCCGACTTCCTATTTTTTGTCTGAGCTGTATGTATTCGAACTGTTTTTTTTGACATTTGAAAAATGTTGCATTTACGGCTGAAAAGAACAATGAAATGTCTTATATTATCAGAAAAAAAAGATGCCCAATACCTACTATTGAATCAAAATGGGAACGGATGATGGAAAATCATTTGAACATATGTAGTAAAAACTCAATCAGAAATTGGCTCCCTTAAGAGTCAATTTCTGATATGTTTGAGGTTTTACGAAATGATCATGAGCTTGATTTTCCAGCGTCCGTTCCCATTTTGATTCAAATATATGGTACCTAAAGCAGAATTAAATAAATACGTATTTTAGTACAAATATTATAGCGAGCGCATACATAAGCAGGCTGATTTTCTTTTCTTTTGCCTTACCTGTAATTAAGTTAATTACAACGTAAGAGATAACTCCGAAGAAGATACCTTCGGAAATACTGTATGTAAATGGCATAGCAATGATGCAGATAAATGCAGGGATTGCTTCTGACATATCGGTAAAGTCAATATTGGAAATTGATCCCATCATATAAAAGCCTACAATGATAAGTGCAGGTGCGGTAGCAAAGGAAGGAATTGCCAAAAAGATTGGAGATAAAAATATAGAAAGAAGGAATAAAATTGAGGTTGTTAATGCAGTTAAACCTGTTCTACCACCTTCTGATACTCCAGTCGCACTCTCTACATAGGTTGTAGTTGTAGAAGTACCAAGTAAAGAACCTACCAAGGTACCAATTGCATCCGATAAAAGGGCACCTTTGATTCGAGGAAGTTTACCATCTTTGTCTAGCATATTTGCTTTTGCAGAAACACCGATTAAGGTTCCTAATGTATCAAACATATCTACAAATAAGAATGCAAATACAACAACAACAAAATCAAGGGAAAGAATACCGGAAAAGTCAACTTTTAATGCAACATCACCAAGGGAAGCAAACTGCAAACCAGATGAAAAATCAGGAAGTAAGGAGTAGCGTCCGGCAACAGCATCAACGCTATAAAGTCCTGTTAACTGGCAAATAATACCAAGTATCCAAGTAATGAGAATACCAAATAAAATACCACCTTTTACTTGTTTGACTAAAAGTATCGCAGTGATGATTACTCCAAGGATTGCAAGAATAACAGCTACGTTTGCTGTGCGTGTTACTCCTTCAGCGAGGAATGAATGAAACTGAACCAAAGTAGCATCACTGTTTTCAACAATATGTGCATTTTGTAAGCCGATAAATGCAATAAACAAACCGATGCCGCAACTAACTGCAAATTTTAAAGTTTTTGGAATTGCATTAAAGATTGCCTCACGTACATTTGTGAGTGAAAGCAGGATAAAGATAAGACCTTCTACAAATACGGCAGCTAATGCTACTTGCCAAGTATAGCCCATTTTGACAACTACGGTATAAGCAAAATATGCATTCAGTCCCATACCAGGAGCTAAAGCAAATGGATAATTTGCTAATAGAGCCATCAATAAGGTGCCAAAGAATGCGGCTAATGCCGTTGCCATGAAAACACCGTTCGGATTCATTCTTGCAGACCCCTCTAGTCCAAGAATGTCATTAAAAGCTGTCATGGTACTAGGGTTAACTGCCAGAATGTACGCCATTGTCATAAATGTTGTCACACCGGCCAATACTTCAGTTTTCACATTTGTATTGTTTTCTTTCAGTTTGAAAAATTTTTCCAACATAGTTGTAACCTCCCATTAAAATGAAATAAGTAACAAGATAATTGTAGCAAAACTGGATATGAAAGTCAAACTGAACAAAATTTTTTTTTGGAAAACTAAAAGTTTAACATGTTGCATAAAAATATAAAAAAAAATAAAGAGTAGAAGTGCAAAGTGCTACTTCTACTCTTTTTGATGTGCGCCTGGCGGCGCACGTTTCTAAGGGGTGAAAGTCCCAAATCCGCCCTAGTAGTGGGAAGGATACAGCCAAGACCAAGGGTGTCCATCGTGAGGTGGAATCTGAAGGAAGGTGGAGGCAAATCTCTGGTTTGACGAACAGAAATCACATCAGGCTATAGTTAAGGATAAGATTGCATTACAAATCGAAGTCCAATAACTACTCGGAATTAACTATAGTAAATGTGGCAGATATATGGAGAGAAAGAAACGTGTGGTACCCAGGGAGGTCTCGTCAGCGATTGGAAACAGAGTAAGAAAATCGTGAGTAACAACGAATGGCGAGAAGTCAGCAGAAGCCATAATAAACCGAAGGTTGCAAACATCGGCGAAGGGCTGAACTTTAGGAGATACAAGCAATGAATGTAACTAAAAGTAGATTTAAGAACAGACAACTTCATATTGAGGACTATCAGCAAATGGTATCTGCGGAACAGAAAGAGTATGCAGAAGTGTTCGACTACGGGAAGATTACTGAAAAGAGCGGTATCATCACAGACTATTGGACGAACAATCTTTTGGACTTGATTTTGCGCAAAGATAACCTTAATAAGGCTTATAGAAAAGTGAAATCAAACAAGGGCAAAGGTGGAATCGATGGTATGCAGGTAGATGAACTTCTACCCTTCCTAAGAGAAAATCAAGAAACCTTAATCCAAGGGATAATGGATGGTAAATATAAGCCAAACCCAGTTCGAAGGGTAGAAATACCCAAAGAAACAAAAGGTGAGTTTAGAAAGCTTGGAGTTCCAACTGTAGTTGACAGGGTTATTCAACAGGCAATTACACAGGAACTAACACCAATCTATGAGGAGCAATTCTCAGAAAACAGTTTTGGTTTTCGACCCAAAAGAGGGGCACACAATGCCCTAAAACAATGCCAAAAGAACGTAAATGATGGGTATGTATATGTGGTGGATATGGACTTGGAAAAGTTCTTTGATACCGTATGCCAGAGTAAGCTGATTGAGGTATTGGGAAGAACCATTAAAGATGGTAGATTGATTTCTTTAATACACAAATATCTCAATGCGGGTGTTATAACAAAGGGAATGTTTGAAAAATCAGAAGTAGGAATGCCACAAGGTGGACCACTTAGTCCACTGCTCAGTAACGTAATGCTCAATGAGTTAGATAAGCAACTTGAGAGTAGAGGACACAGATTTGTCCGATATGCAGATGATTGTATGATTTTTTGCAAGAGTAAGAAAAGTGCAGAGAGAACCTTAGAAAACATACTTCCATTTATTGAGGGGAAACTTTTTCTAAAAGTAAATAGGAAGAAAACAAAAGTGGCACATATCAGTAAGGTCAAGTATCTTGGTTATAGTTTCTATAGATACAAAGGCAATTGCAGATTCAGAGTCCATCCAAAATCAATTTCTAAGATGAAGGATAAAATCAGAGAGCTAACGGATAGAAATAACGGAATGAGTAATGCAATAAGAGAAGAAAGATATCAACAGTATGTGCGAGGATGGGTAGAATATTTCCGACTTGCAGATATGAAAACCCTTCTCAGAACTACAGATGAGTGGGCAAGACGAAGAATTAGAGCGGTCTACTGGAAACAATGGAAGAAAATTAGAACGAGATACCGAATGCTAAAAGCATTGGGAATGGAACATTGGAAAGCATTAGAACTCGCGTGGAGTAGAAAAGGTTATTGGCGTATGGCACAAGTGCTTAACCAAGTCTTTTCAAATAAAATAATAGCCAAGTTGGGATATACATCCCTACTCGACCATTATCTGATAGTTTATGAAAACTAAGGAACCGCCGTATACGGAACCGTACGTACGGTGGTGTGGGAGGACGGTAAATAAAATAATTATTTACCTCCTACCCGATTAGGATAAAGTTCTCCTAGTTTTTCACCAAGACTATACTTTTGGATTACGTAACTCAAAGTATCGTTTGCATCGATGGTTATTTTTTCAATATTTGTCATGTGAACCTCCTTGAGCTTCTCATAACAATCATTGGAATAAAGATGTCGTTTAACGGCATCCATTGAAAAATCCACTGCATCCATACTAGCTAGACCTCCATTCGAATTATGTCGAACTATGTAATAATCTAAATTAGCTACAAGAAGTACTATAACATAAGGTCGTAATTTTGACAAGAATAAAGTTTTAACACGACTAGTTAAAGTTGACATAATACCCAAACATATGGAATAATGTAGCAAAAGCCGGATAGATTTGGGAGGATATAGAGGAATGAAAAAAAAGATAATCCTGTTTTTCATAGGTATTTTTACATTGGCTGTTTTAATTGGAGTGCAAATCTTTTCTCGAGGAGAACAGCATGATATAGAAGGAATGGAAGAATATACAGGTGCACAGACTAGAGTCACACGTGCAGAAATTGCACGTATGGTAAGTCTTTTGGTTTACTCGAGAGAGGAAGTAGAATCCTTAAATCGAGAGATAACATACAACGATACGGACTCAACAAAATGGTATGATAAGTATATCAATGCATATAATGCTATGGGTTTTATAGACAAGGAGGAGAGTCAGAGCAATGAATTTCATCCAATGTCATATTTTACATATGGTGATTGTAAGGAATTACTTCAAATGATAATGGAAGAGTTAAAAATAAGTGCATTGCAAGAAAAACTGGATGCATTAATGGAAGAGTTTATGAATAAAAAGGGGGAAGATGACACCATCCTTCCCAGTCAGTGGATTATATTGTACCAAGTAATCTTCGAAGAAGGATATGGGATGGAGATAACGGAAGATAAACTCTATTTTGCTGAAAGTTGGGAAAACAGTGATAAGCTTAATAAGTGGCAGACACTTACGGATAAGGGAGTCTACTATGGCGACGGCCTTAATTTTTTGCAATATTTAGATAGCAAACATAAAGTTTTTTTGAAAGGAAATGAAATTCTTTGTGTAGGTGACGAAGTCAAAGAAGAGACAAAAATTGCAAATGTCTGGATTATTGGAAAAGAAGATACGAATCTTGAAATATTTATGGATGGGTGTACAAAAGAGTTTTCATTAGCTGGGAGTATTGAAGAAGAGATAAGTGGACAAGTGGGAGATCTTTATATTGAAAAGGGACAGATTACGAAAGTTAGTATTAAACCAGATAAAATTAAGGGAAGAATTTTGGTAACCAATGATAGTTATATTGAAATAGAGAACTATGGAAGAAAAGCACTTTCTGATGATTTTTGCATTTATAACACCTATGGTGAACTTTCAATGGATAAGAGTAATTCACTTGTTGTTGGTTATGAAAATGCAGAGTTTGTAATTGTAGGGGAAAAGATATGTGCTGCTATTATTACACAACCAGTGGTGGCAGAAGATATTCGAGTTTTATTAAAGACTACTGGGTTTAAGGATTATTACCAAAAATCAGTAAAATTAACTGCAGATACAAAATTTACGGTAAGTTATGGCGATGAAAAAAAAACGTATAAAGCGGGAAAGGTATTGACGATAACGGAGGAATCAAAATGGTTTAATCATGGACGTATTCAAATAAAACCAGTGACGGAAGAGGGTAAAATTACAATTAAATCAATCAAGAGAAATGATCTCAATCCTTCCTATGAAGGCACGATTGAAATTGCAAAAGATGAGAATGGATTACTACTTGTGAACGAACTATCCATTGAGCATTATTTATATGCAGTTATTCCAAGTGAAATGCCAACATCTTATGGAAAAGAAGCATTGAAGGCACAAGCAGTATGTGCAAGAAGTTATGCATATAAACAGCTTTTGGCAAATAGTCTTAGAAAATATGGTGCGCATGTAGATGACAGTTCTTCCTATCAGGTATATAACAATGTACCATCCAACAAAAAGTCAGTCAATGCGGTAAATGCAACTTGCCAAGAAACGCTGGATTATAAAGGAGAAATTATTACAGCATATTATTTTTCAACGTCGAGTGGATATACAGCAGATGCAAATGAAGTATGGAATGGAATGGAGGCACTACCTTATTTTGCTGGAGGATTACAGATTGTAGATTTGACAGAAAAAGCAGAAAAGAAACTAGGTGATTTATCCGATGAAAAAAATTTTAAATCGTTCATAAACAAATGTACATACAAAACCTATGATAGTGATAGTCCTTGGTACCGTTGGAATGTTACAATTTCTGGAAAAAATTTGAAAAAGACGATTGAGGCAAGCTTGTCGACACGATTTTTGGCAAATCAAAACCTGATTCTAAGAAAGCAAAAAGATGGTAGTTATAAGAGCGAACCCATTGATACAATTGGGGATGTAAAATCAATTCAAATTACAAAACGAGAACAAAGCGGCATTGTAACACAGATTGTAATAAAGGGATCAAAAGATACAATAAAAGTAGTAAGTGAGTATAACATACGACTTCTCCTAGCTCCGTGCTACAGCGTAGTAGCAAGGCATGATGGTAGTAAGGTAGATGGACTAGGAATGCTGCCAAGTGCTTACTTTTATATAGAAGAAACAAAAGATGGCTATCAATTTATTGGTGGTGGGTATGGACATGGCGTTGGTATGAGCCAAAACGGTGCAAAGAATATGGCAGATCTTGGATTTACATATGATGAAATATTAAAACATTATTATACTGGAACGGATTTGGCGAAACGTTAGTTTCGCCCTTCTTTTCTTGTTAGATAGCGATAGAGCAAATCATTAATTTCACATCCAATAAATAGAATATACATACAAGCATACAACCAAAGCATACAAAAAATAAGAACCGTTAAGCTGCCATACGTATTGAAATTTGCAAAATTATCAATATACAGCGAATAAAGAAAAGAAAAACTCATCCAACCAATACTGGCTACAATTGCTCCTGGTATTACAAAAACAAAACGACATTTAAAATTAGGAATCCAAAGATACATAGCAGAAAAAATTAGAAATAAAACGATAAGACCAACAATCGATCGAATGCTCATTACCATAATAGCAATATCTTTGAGAAACGGAAGTTTATTCATAATTCCGAGAAAGATTTTATTACCAAAAACTAAAATAGTAAGGGAAACAAGTAAAGTAACCGCAAAAATCAAGGTATAGAGAGAAGCAATTAGCCGAAGTTTGATATAATTTCTGGTTTCAGGAATTTTGTAAATAAAATTAAAGCCATGAATCATGGATAAAAAGCCTTTCGAAGCAGACCATAGTGCCATCAAAGCAGTTACTGAAATAATAGTAGCAGATGACTGGGAATAAATTTCATTAATTAAAGAGATGACATAATTATTAATGGTGTGTGGGAGAAGTTCGCCTGTCATATGCACTAATGCAGTTTCTGAAATTGGAAGATACTGAATTAGAGTTAATAAAAGCATGAGAAAAGGAATAAATGATAGAACAATAAAAAATGCGGTTTGTGCTGCAAAAGCAGAAACGGCATCATTTTTCATTTTGTTAAGGAAGGATTGTATAACGTTCAATATTTTTATCATTGTCTTCATAAGGGTTCACCTATACTTTCTAAAATGATACCATGCAATTATAATATTATATGTAAAAAGTAGCAAGTAAAATCCATTGGAGGCTCTAAAGTTTGAAAAAAAGGTTGACACAATGTATTTCTGTGATAGAATAAAGGTCATAATATGAAACATGCGTAGATGGTGCAAAAGAATATAATACAATTACAGAGAGAGAAGTTCATCGGCTGAAAGGCTTCTTACGTTAAGATTATATTTTAATTTCACACCGAAGCAGCGGGGCTGAAACAACGAGTAGGTCTTGCCGTTTACATGGACGTTACCTATGGATAAGAGCTTGCGTTTTTGTACTTTGCTTTAATAGTGAAGTGAAAAATGTAAGAATTAGGGTGGTATCGCGGATATAATATAGTTCGTCCCTTAGAATATAAATTCTAAGCGACGAGCTTTTTTTATGGAAAGGAGATTATAATGCAAGACAAATTAAAGGGCATTTTAGAAAAAGCTGTTTCTCAAATTAATGATTCAGACGGTATGGATAAATTAAATGATATACGTGTCGCATTTCTTGGGAAAAAAGGAGAATTGACTTCGGTATTGAAGTCGATGAAAGATGTTGCACCAGAGGACAGACCTAAAGTGGGGCAAATGGTGAATGAAGCCAGAGAACAATTAGAAAAAAATTTAGAAGAAAAAAAGAGTGCGTTTCTCAAAAAAATGAGGGAAGAGCAAATAAAGATGGAAACAATTGATGTTACACTTCCTGCAACTGTAAAAACGATGGGAAAACATCATCCAAATACCATTGCATTGGAAGAAATTGAAACTATTTTTACTGGAATGGGTTATGAGGTGATTGAAGGCCCAGAGATTGAATATGATTATTATAATTTTGAGGCACTTAATATTCCAGCAAATCATCCAGCAAAAGATGAGCAGGATACATTCTATGTAAACAGTAATATCGTACTTCGTACGCAGACTTCATCGGTGCAGGTACATGAAATGGAAAAAGGAAAACTTCCAATACGTATGATTGCGCCAGGAAGAGTATTTCGTTCGGATGAAGTAGATGCAACGCATTCTCCATCGTTTCATCAAGTCGAGGGGTTGGTAATTGATAAAAATGTAACCTTTGCAGATTTAAAGGGAACATTAGCTCAATTTGCAAAGGAATTATTTGGAGAAGAGACAAAAGTTAAATTTAGACCACATCATTTTCCATTTACGGAACCAAGTGCAGAAATGGATGTATCTTGCTTTAAGTGTGGCGGAAGTGGGTGCCGTTTTTGTAAAGGTTCTGGCTGGATTGAAATCTTAGGTTGCGGTATGGTTCATCCACATGTATTAGAAATGAGTGGAATAAATCCAGAAGAGTATGTAGGGTTTGCATTTGGCGTTGGATTAGAACGTGTTGCACTTTTAAAATACGAGATTGATGATATGCGTCTTCTATATGAAAATGACGTGCGATTTTTAAAACAGTTTTAACTGAAAAAAGAATGAAAAGAAAGGAATTATCATATGAATACACCATTGTCATGGATTAAAGCCTATGTACCAGAACTTGAATGTAGTGCACAAGAGTATACGGATGCAATGACACTATCAGGAACTAAAGTAGAAGGTTTTACATGTTTAGATAAAAATTTAGAAAAAATTGTTGTAGGAAAAATTTTAGAAATTGAAAAACATCCAGATGCAGATAAATTAATTGTGTGTCAGGTGCAAATCTCCGAAGAAGGAGAAGCAATACAAATTGTCACCGGAGCACCGAATGTGTCAGTGGGAGATAAGGTGCCAGTTGTGTTAGTAGGTGGTCGTGTCGCAGCAAGTGCACATGATAGCGAACCACACCCAAATGGAATTACAATAAAAAAAGGAAAACTTCGTGGACTGGAATCCTTTGGTATGATGTGTTCCATCAACGAACTTGGTTCTAATCATGAGATGTATCCGGATGCAGCAGAAGATGGAATTTATATTTTAAGTGATAATCCAGACTATAAAGATGCTAAAATTGGGTCGAGCGTACTAAAGCTACTAGGTCTTGATGATGTGGTGTTTGAATATGAAATTACATCAAACCGTGTAGACTGTTTTGCAGTGATTGGGATTGCAAGAGAGGCGGCAGCAACCTTTTGTAAACCGTTTGTTCCCCCAATCATAAAAGAAACGGGTAATCATGAAAGTGCTAGCAATTATATTTCGGTGGAAGTAAATGATAGTGAGCTTTGTTCTCGTTATGTAGCAAGGGTTGTAAAGAATATTAAGATTGCACCTTCGCCAGAATGGATGAAACGAAGACTTGCAGCAGCAGGAATTCGACCAATTAATAACATCGTAGACATTACGAACTATGTAATGGAAGAGTTTGGCCAGCCAATGCATGCATATGATTTGAATACGATAGCGGATGAAAAAATAATTGTAAGGCGTGCGAAGGAAGGGGAAGTGTTTGAAACTCTGGATGGACAAAAAAGAGTGATGGATGACTCTATGCTCGTAATTTGTGATGGACAAAAACCGGTTGGAATTGCTGGTATTATGGGTGGTGAAAATTCTAAAATTACCGATCAGGTGGAAACCATGTTATTAGAAGCAGCTTGTTTTGACGGAACTAATATTCGTCTCTCGGGTAAAAAACTTGGTATGCGAACAGATGCTCAGGCAAAATTTGAAAAAGGGTTGGATCCGAATACGGCTATGGACGCAATAAATCGTGCTTGCCAGCTGGTTGAGGAACTTGGAGCTGGAGAAGTCGTTGGTGGATGCGTGGATATATATCCGGAAGTAAAAATGCCAAATCATGTAAATTATCATGTGGACAAAATCAATGCGTTACTTGGAACAAATATTGATGAAGATGCGATGATAGAATACTTCAAAATGATTGACTTGGAAGTGAATAAAGAAAAGAGAGAATTAATTGTTCCTACTTGGAGACAAGATATTGTATGTCTTGCCGATGTTGCCGAGGAAGTTGCTCGTTTTTATGGATATGACAATATTCCAATGACACTTCCAAGAGGTGAAGCTACGCATGGAAAATTATCATACAAGTTAAGAATTGAAAAATTAATTCGAATGGTGTCAGAAAGCCATGGATTTACGGAAGGAATGTCGTATTCGTTCGAAAGTCCAAAAGTGTTTGATAAGCTATTAATACCACAAGAGGATGCACTTCGAGAGGCAATCGTGATTTCAAATCCTCTTGGAGAAGACTATAGTATCATGCGTACACTTCCACTGAATGGAATGCTTAGCTCACTTGCAACCAATTATAATAGAAGAAATAAGGATGTTCGACTGTATGAAATTGCAAATATCTATCGTCCGAAGGCACTTCCTTTGACGGAGCTTCCAGAAGAGAGAACACAGCTCACACTTGGCATGTATGGGAGCGGCGATTTTTTTGATATGAAGGGAGTCGTAGAATCCGTATTGGAGCGCTGTGGATTATCTGCACGAAAGACCTATAATCCAGATGCACAAAAATCATTTCTTCATCCTGGTCGTCAGACAAATATTATCTACGAAGGCAAAGTGATCGGATACCTTGGTGAGGTTCACCCGGAAGTTTGTGAAAATTATAATATTGAGACTAAGGTATATGTTGCCGTTGTAGATATACCTATGATAATTGATTATTCTAACTTTGCTAAGAAATTTAAATCAATTGGTAAATTTCCGGCAGTAACTCGTGATATTTCCATGGTTATGAAAAAAGAAATTTTAGTGGGGCAAGTAGAAGAAATTATCCGTATGCGTGGAGGAAAGCTATTAGAAGGTTACAAACTTTTTGATATTTATGAAGGGGCACAGATTAAAGAAGGATGCAAGTCTGTGGCATATTCAATTAATTTCCGTGCAGAAGATCGAACGCTTGAAGAAAAAGAGATAGCGGCAGTTATGGAAAAAATCTTACATGGATTAAAAGAATTGGACATTGAACTGCGTCAATAGGCATAGAAAATTTCGATAAAAATATAATAGACCCGACTTTTAGAAGAAAATGCTAAGAGTCGGGTCAAAATTTTCCAAGAGGTGGATGCCCATTATGGTTGATTATTTCGAAAAATTAGCTTATAATTATCGCGAAGCTTAATCGCAAAACTCTAAAACGTGGTCAAATGAATAGATGGGAGTTTATATGAGAATTACCAACAAACAAAAAAAATGGATTCATCGATTCTTGTGGATTCTGTTTATCCTATATATTGCTATATTAGCATATTTTCTTTTTTTTAGTGAACAATTAAATCGTACTGGGGGAGCATTTGAATACAATTTGGTGCTGTTTAAAGAAATAAAACGAGGTTTCTGGTGCTATCAAAATGGGATGAGGGGATACTTTCTCTTAAATGTAGTGATGAATATTATAGCCTTTATGCCTCTTGGTTTTATATTGCCATGTATTAGCCGCAAGAATCGAAAATTTCTAAAAATTCTTATTGTAGGATTTGGGTTAACTTTATTAATTGAACTACTGCAGTTAGTATTAAAGGTTGGATGCTTTGACGTGGATGATATGCTGTTAAATACAATAGGAGCCGTGTTGGGGTTTATACTATTTAAGATAGGTCAGACGATTGGAAAGGGAAGAGGGCATGTTTAAAAAAAGGGGAAAGCAGCGCAATCGTAGAATACAGAATCGCAAAAGAAAAGGCTATAAATTTTCTGATAAAGTGCATCCAATAAAGGGAATTCTCTCGTTTGCTTTTGCAGTTATTTCAATTATAATATTTATAATAACAAGCTATATCGCATATAAATCAAAGGGAAATGCAGGAATCTTAGTTGGGCTTGCTGGTGTAATTGCATTACTTTTGACAATTAGCGGAGTGATTTTATCCATTGTGGCGTTGCGAGAGAAAGAGATTCATTATCAATTTCCTATTTGTGGAGGTATTCTGTGTGCTTTTTTATTAATTGGATATATGATTATGTATACCCTTGGAGCCATTATATAATGGCTCATTTTTGACTTCGTTTCATTAAGAAAAATTAAGATTTCTGTAAGGACTAAAAAAAAAAACTATGTTACGATAACTCTAGAAACCTTTGGAGACAGGAGAAATAAATGGAAGAAAGAAAAATATTGGTTGTGGATGATGATAAGGAAATTGCGGATTTGGTTGAGATTCATTTAGTTGGAGATGGATACGAAGTGTTTAAAGCATATGATGCCAAAGAGGGACTCAAAATTTTAGAAGAAGAACAGATTGATTTAGCAATTCTAGATATTATGATGCCTGGAATTGATGGAATCTCGTTATGTAGAATGATTCGTGAAAACAATACAATCCCAATTATTATATTAAGTGCAAAATCAAGTGATCTTGATAAAATTGTGGGACTGGGTGCTGGAGCAGATGATTATGTTATTAAACCATTTAATCCGTTGGAATTAACCGCTAGGGTAAAGTCTCAGCTTAGACGTTTTACAACGTTGAACCCAAATTCGTCCAATCAACTTGCTACGAAAGAGGTTCGTTTAGAAAATTTAACGATTAACAAAGAAAATCATCGTGTGATTGCCTATGAAAGGGAAGTAAAACTGACTCCAATTGAATTTGATATTTTATATTTACTTGCAAGTAATTTGGAAAAAGTATTTAGTACGGAGGAAATATTTGAAAATGTCTGGAATGAAAAAATGTATGAAGCAAACAATACAGTGATGGTGCATATTCGGAGACTTCGTGAAAAAATTGAATTAGATTCCCGAAATGCTAGAATAATTAAAACGGTTTGGGGAGTGGGCTATAAAATTGAAAAATGATCAAGTGAAGCTATTTAAAAGTTTTCGGTTCAAGATTGTGTTTTATACGTTTCTAAGCTTAATCTATACGGTTGCAACAGAATTTCTACTGTTTATTTTGGTAAAAGCAATTCGAACCATTCTAATGGGGGATACTTATAGCGAGCGAATAGAACAAAGAGAAATGATTGATACTGCAATCGGTAATACTGCAATAAATAACAATGCGATAGACAATAGCAGGCTATTAACACAAGCGGAAGTGTTTGGAAAAGGATACCTTGGTATTGGAATTGCATGTATGCTAATCATTGGAATTTTTATTTTTATGGTATATTTTTTATTGTTAACGAAAAAGTTTTCTGTTTACTTACAAGAGCTTGTGGTGGGAATTGACAAGATGGCAAAAGGTGATTTGACCACAAAAATTCAGATTAGGGATGAGGATGAATTTGCTATTATTGGAGACCGATTGAATGCAATGGCAGCTGATATACGATTTTTTATGGAAAGTGAGCGAAGAAATGAAAAAATAAAAAACGATTTGATTACAAATGTTGCACATGATTTGCGAACGCCACTTACATCCATCATTGGATATTTGGATCTTACAATTAGGGAACCATTTATGGAAGATAAAAAAAGAGAAAAGTATATTCATGTAGCGTATGAAAAATCATTGCGATTAGAAAAATTAATTGGAGATTTGTTTAGTTTTACAAAGTTTAGCTCAGGGGATATAAAATTGAATCTGTCATCCATTGATATTGTAAAATTAATGGAACAGATGGCAGATGAATTTTATCCTGCATTTCAGGAAAACAATTTATCCTTTGAATTTGTAACAGAGTGTGATTTTGCTGTCGTAACAGCGGATGGTGACCTTTTAGCAAGAGCATTTTCTAACTTAGTAAGCAACGCGGTTAAATATGGGAAAGATGGAAAAAGCGTTCGTATAAAAATTACACAAACCGAATCGGATGTTAAAGTAGCAATCATTAATTATGGTGAAGTAATATCGAATGACAATTTGGAACATGTTTTTGATCGCTTTTACCGCGTAGAAAATTCCAGAAACTTAGAAACTGGAGGGACTGGATTAGGACTTGCAATTGCAAAAAAAATAGTGCTTATGCATAATGGAGTGATTAGAGCTTCTAGTACATTGGAAGGAACTGTGTTTGAAATAACATTAAAGAAGGATGAAATTCATGAAAAATAAGTACTTTTTGTTTGGCTTTTTTCTCATATTGAGTCTAAGCATTTTTACAGGATGCGGTGCTAAACCTACAGACAATGAAACTTCTGAAAAAATAGAACAAGAAGAACAGATGCAGAGGGAGTCTGATCTTGTCGAAGGGAATGGACTCAGAGCATCCATTCAAATTGGATTTGAAAAATTTGTAAAGGATGGAAGATACGCAAGGGTTGTTGTTACGATTCATAATGCTTCTGCAGATTTTTCCGGAGCAATGTATATAGGATTTCCATCTGGAAAAATTCAATCGGTTGTCTATCAAAAAGATATTTCAATTGATGCTGGAACAATTGAAGACTATGAAATGGCGGTTCCTATGAACTTAGGAGGCGATGAAATTGAGTTTTCAATTAAAGATGAAGAGGATACACAAATTTTATCGAAGACAATTAAAGTGAATGTAGCTTACAATGCCAACTTAAAATATATTGGAGTACTCACAGATGACACGTCGCATTTTGCTTCCTTTGTAGGGAAAAATGTGAAACTCTTTTTTTTCTCAAAAGAAGATTTTCCTGAGAATGCATTGTATCTGGATAGTTTGGATGCTATCGTAGTCGACAAATATGATGTCAATATATTAAGTAACAAGCAACGTGAAGTACTGGACAAATTTTCAAAAGAATCAAGTGTCATAACAATGGATAGCACTTGGAATATAAAAACTGATTTAGAAGAAAAAATAATAGATAATTTGAGTAGGCAGAGTAAAATACGAATTGAAAAAGAAACCTATGGAACGAATGGAAATAATTTGGCATACGAAAGTGTTGAAATAAAAGACCCAGAGAAAGTACCGTGTTTTTTTAAGTATGCAATTATAATTTTTCTCTACCTGATTATAATCGGACCACCCCTTTATTTTTTCTTGAAAAAAATAGATAAACCAGGTGGAATTTGGTTATTGGTTCCCGCTTTATCGGTGATATTTGCTCTTATTATTTATGGAATCGGAGCAAATACAAGATTTACAGAACCATATGTTGGATATTTAACACGAGTAAATATTGGTACAAATGAGACGAAAGAACAGGTTTTATTCACGTTGACATCACCTTATAACACAGAATATGAAGTAGATATACCAAAGGAATATAGTGTTGCTGCAGTTAATAGTGGCATGGGTTATATGGAAAGTAGTTCGATCCCTAATCTAGATAATGAGTATACCACGTTTGTAGATTGGGCAGGAGAAGAGAACCGGATTTTAGTAAAAGATAATGCAGCTTTTTCAAGTGGATATTATAAAGCAGACCGATCTCTTGAGTACGGAGGGAAGCTTGAAGGTGAGGTTCATATATCACCAAATTATAGGGTGGATGGAACCATAACCAATACAACGGGTTATGATCTTACCAATGCCTGTCTTTGCGTGGGAGATGTATATGTGATACTTGGAGACATAAAGAAGGGTGAAAGTAGGGAACTTGAAGGCTTGAATCAAGAAATTTTAATATCATCGATTGCATTGTATCAAGGAAAAATCTTGGAAGACTTGGCAGGAGGAAACCCTATTATTGATAAACGAGAAGAAAGAATGTCAAGAATCTATAATGCATATCAATATTTTTTGGAAGATAGAATGTCATCTTTTATCAAAGAAGATTGTGAACTTGTGGGATTTGCGGAAAGTGAGCCAAAATCGGAGGCTTTTAGAGACATTAACTATCAAAAAGATGGAATTACTATGGTAACAATAAATGGTGATGTAAACTATACCTCAAATAAAGATATCTTTATACCAAATCTGGATACTTATATGAAGGCAGAAGATACCTATTACTATGACACCTATCGTTATATGAGCACAGATACGATGAAATTTCAAATACAGTTTAATCAATCGGATCATGTCAAAGAGTTGATTTATTCGAGGGAATTAAATGATGAATTTAGAGAAACGAGTTGGACCGGATTTTATGGAACCATAAAGGCATTTAATTATCAAACGCAGCAGTATGATGTTTTATTTACTGGGGGTCAAAGCAAAACAGTAATGAATATAATGCCATACATGAGTACAACGAACAGTATGTTGATTTTAGTTGAAACAATGTCAGATCAGATGAGCGATAAAACAAGTACGATTCCGGTCTTATCGGCAGTTAAGGAGGCCAAATAGTGTTAGAAATAAGAAAACTATACAAATATTTCAATGCATTTCCTGCTTTAGATGGACTGAATCTGGAAATAAAAAAAGGAGAACTGTTTGGATTTGTGGGACCCAATGGAGCAGGAAAGACAACGACAATGAAAATTGTTTCAGGACTTTTGAAGGCAGACGCTGGAATGGTTTTGGTGGATGGAATTAATGTTTCGAAAGATGTAAAGAAATTGAAAGAAAAGATTGGATATATGCCAGATTTTTTTGGCGTTTATGATAATCTAAAAGTTGTAGAATACATGGAGTTTTATGCTTCTATTTATGGAATCGAAAGAAAGCGGGAAAAATTACTCATATATGAATTACTAGAATTAGTTAATCTGTTAGAACAGTCTGAAAACTATGTGGACGCACTCTCTAGAGGAATGAAACAAAGACTGTGTTTGGCAAGATGCCTCATACATGATCCGGAACTGCTTATTTTGGATGAGCCGGCTTCTGGATTAGATCCCCGTGCCCGATTCGAAATGAAAGAAATTTTGATGAATTTGAATCATAGAGGAAAGACAATTATTATTAGTTCACATATTTTGCCGGAATTGTCACAAATGTGTTCAACAATAGGAATTATTCAAAAGGGAACTATGGTATTAAAGGGAACGGTGGAGGAGATTATGCAACAAATGAATACATCAAACCCACTTATGATACGAGTATTGGAGGGACAAGAGAGTATTGTTTCTTTATTAAAAAATAATAGTTTGGTCGAAAATATTGCAATGAAAGGAACGGACTATTCTATTGGGTTTAATGGAAATAAGGAACAGGAAGCGAAGCTGCTATATTCTTTGGTTCAAAATAATATTAAAATTTCTTCGTTTGCCAGACAGGAAGGAACGTTGGAATCCTTATTTATTCAAATAACGAAAGAAGTGGAGAGTGATAAGATTGAAATTTAAAATTAATCCAGTGTATAAAAAGGAACTTAAAATTAGCGTTCGAACGATTCGTATGGCTATGATAATACTAGGATATAATGTGATTCTTGGACTGATTGGAATTCTTTCTTTTTTTGTTACGTTTGAATATAGTTATTACAATACGGTAAAATATTCTGGGGTTTTAGAAATTTATTTATTTTTAGCAGTGATAGAATTTGGATTGGTACTCTTTGTTGTGCCGGCATTCACATCCAGCGCAATTTCAGGAGAAAGAGAGAAACAGACGCTTGAAATCTTACTCACGACAAAATTAAAGCCATCTCAAATTATAGTTGGAAAGTTATTGTCATCAATTAGTAGTACATTATTATTAGTATTTTCGAGCCTTCCCATTCTCGCACTTGTATTTTCAATTGGTGGAATTCGTTTATTTGACTTAATTCAACTCATGATATTTTGTACGACATCGGCTGTTTTTATAGGAAGTATAGGTATCTTTTTTTCTACATGTTTCAAAAAGACAGTCCCTTCTACTGTTTTTACCTATGGGTGTGTTATCCTATTAATTTTTGGGACATTAGCAGTGATTGCAGCAGGGTATATAATTGGAGTTCAAGATTATGATAAGCAATTTTATGCAAGTGGAGCAACAGGTGAATATAGTCCACCAGGAGTTGGTAGCGCAATACTGCTCTTGTTGATCAATCCAGCAGCAAGTCTTTTGGCACTTGTGAGTCAGCAATTTGGAAGCCCAAGTTATTTCTCCAATTTTCTTTTGCAATATGGAACGGCGAATACATTCGTTTTTGATCATTGGTATGGTATTAGCATTTTAACACAATTAGTTCTTGCTGCAATTTTGCTCTTGATTTCGATTCAAAAGTTAAATCCATTAAAAAGTAAAAGCAGGAGGCATCATGCCTTGCAATAGCATAAAAATGCCACCAAGCTATGCGAAGTAACATAACCTTGGTGGCTTTTAGTTAAAGCTATGAAAATGGAAGAAGAAAAATATATATTTATAATATCATAGATAAAATGAAAATGATAGCGTTTTTTTGAGATATTTCAAAAAAATTTAATTTTTATTAAGCTTCACATAAGTTTCGTAAGAAAAAAGTAAGAAATATCAGTTTGACTCATAGTGAATGATTTTTTTTGAGAGGTTAATGGCATCATATCGCTTTTTGTATTCTTCTGTTGATAATCCATTAATAAAATTAAGAGGGTAATGTTTTGACACCCCATGTTTCATTAAAAATTCAGCGGCTTTATTATAAGCGATAGCTGCATCATCTTCTGTAGGATATCTTCCTATTATATAATCCCCATTGATATGAATTTTACTAAGATAAACAGGAATTCCTTTGTTTACTGTCTTTAATGTCCCGTGATAATTGTTTATAATGCGAATGTTCTCGTAGCGATAATCGTAAGTATCACCATTCATAAACATAAAGTCACGCCCCGGTACTGCAAAGTTCTTGATTCCATAGCGGGAAAGAATATTTACTTGCATACCAAAATCAGCAACAAATAAATGTCCTCCCCGTCTCATGATTTTGTGGTTTGCATAGTAAAACAAATCATCTACTGCAAATTTGAGTAATGTCTGCGGATCAAGGTAATATTCAAAGTAGCGATTCCGTATATAGATTGGAGTTTTAAAATAAAGGCGATTATCTCTGAAATTAATTAAGACAACCCACTTTTCAAAGCTAAGGATATGGTTATTCGGTAAATAAGTTTCGAGGGTATAGCGAGAAGTGTTTAAAACCTTTCCTGCTAACTGGTAAGCTTTATGAGCTAGAAATTCATTGGAAAAACTTCCAAGGCTAATATGTTTATTTTGAAAGGTAATGGAGGAACGGTAATAGGTTTCTCCATTTTTCTTTTTTGCAAGGTAAACTCCAGATAGAAGTGGCATATCACTACCCCCTTTTTATTTAGTGTATCATATGTATATGGATTAAGAAAGTAGAAAATCAGAACAATTAACAAATAAAAATTGTGATAAAAACGAGGCATATTTTTGCAAAAAATGGATAAAATATTACATAAATATTACGATGAAAACATCAAAAAACATTGAAAAAACGTTTCTACAGCGCTAGAATGGTAAAAAGTATAAAAATTAGTTAACAATTCGTTAATATTTATATAAAAAATCAATTGACTAAATGCACATATAATTTCGATTTAATAATATGCAAATTGTGCAAAACTAACATACAATGGTAAAAATAGGAAACAACTAAAAGTGGTATTTCCTGAAATTTGGCAAACCTTATTGACAGAGAGTTGTAAGATGCTATAATCCATGTAGTTACATTCAAACAGGAAAAACATGGGAAATAAAATAAAAGAAATGAGGACGTATTATGCAAGAAAAACACTCGTTCCTTCTAAGTGCGAAGAACAAAGTTTGGCTATTTGCAATTATTTATTGTATTATGGTTGTAGCTTTGGTATATAGCACAAGCAATGCACAAGCTGAAAACAAAACAACTTCAGTAGTCTATGCCCAGGGAAAGACTAGGAGTGCTTCGGTAGATGCAATAGAGGAAACAGAAGAGAACGCACAGATACAACTCGCGGAAGAGGCTAAAGAGCAGCAAGAGCTAATGGAAGAAAGTGCACAAGCAATGCAGTTAGAATTAGCAGAAGAAATTGCAAGCAATGAAAAAGAAAAACGTGAGATCGAGGAAAGCAAAATATATTTATCAAAAGCAGATACCGAAATTTTACTCAGAATTGTTGAGGCAGAGGCAACTGGTGAAGATATAGAAGGAAAGATGTTAGTAGCAAATGTTATATTAAACCGTGTAAATAGTAAAAAATTTCCGGATACGATAGAAAAAGTGGTATTTGCAAAACGACAATTTTCACCAATACGGGACGGACGTTATTATAAAGTCTCGATAACGAAAGATACGAAGGAAGCGGTCAGTCGTGTATTAAATGGGGAGGATCAATCCAGTGGTGCTGTTTATTTTATGTCAAGAAAGAAAGCAAGTGCTAAAAACGTATCATGGTTTGATAATCACTTAACGAAAGTTACGAAACATGGAACGCATGAATTTTTCAAGTAAAAAACCAACACTTTATCACGTTAACTCCAAATAGTAATTGCAAGATAAAGTAATACATGTTATAATCCTCACAAGCTATTTTTAATAGATTTAGAAGAGGAGAAATAAAGATGAGTATGCAATATACAAGTACAAGAAGCAAAGATATAAAAGCAACCGCTTCACAAGCAATTCTGCGTGGACTTGCGGAAGATGGGGGATTGTTTGTTCCTGTTTCGATTCCAAAATTAAAGGCGAGCTTAACATCATTAGCAAACATGAGCTATCAAGAGGTTGCATATGAAGTTATGAAGCTTTTTTTTGATGATTTTACCGAAGAAGAACTAAAGAGCTGTATCAATCATGCGTATGATGACAAATTTGATAACAAAGAAATAGCACCGATTCAAAAAGTAGATGGGGCGTATTATTTAGAACTCTTTCATGGTTCAACGATTGCCTTTAAGGATATGGCATTATCTATCTTGCCACATTTATTGATAACGTCTGCACATAAAAACAAAGTAGAAAATGAAATCGTTATTTTGACAGCCACATCAGGAGATACGGGGAAAGCTGCATTAGCTGGATTTGCCGATGTAGAAGGTACCAGTATTATTGTATTTTATCCAAAAGATGGAGTAAGCTCAATTCAAGAAAAGCAAATGTTAACACAAAAAGGTGAGAATACTGCTGTTGTTGGAATCAAAGGAAACTTTGATGATGCGCAAAATGGTGTGAAAGAAATGTTTAACAATAAGGAATTAGAAGCAAAAATGGAGGAGAATGGATATCAGTTTTCTTCTGCAAATTCAATTAATATAGGAAGACTAATTCCACAGGTGGTTTATTATATCTATGCATATACGCGACTTATGAAAGACGGCGAAGTGAAAGAGGGAGAGGCAATCAATGTAGTAGTTCCGACTGGAAACTTTGGTAATATTTTAGCCGCTTATTATGCAAAAAACATGGGGCTTCCGATTCAAAAATTAATTTGTGCTTCGAATGAAAATAAAGTATTGTTCGACTTTTTCCAAACAGGTACGTATGATCGCAACCGTGAATTTATTTTAACAAGTTCGCCTTCTATGGATATTTTGATTTCTAGTAACTTGGAACGATTGATCTACAAAATTGCGGATTCAGATGCAAACCGATGTGCAGACTTTATGCGTGCACTTACTACAAAGGGAAGCTATACCATTGATTCTAAAATGAAGGCCGAACTTAGTGATTTTCTTGGTGGATATGCAAACGAGGAAAAAACGGCAAAGACAATAAAGAAGCTTTATGAAAACAATAATTACGTGTTAGATACGCATACAGCAGTTGCAGCCAGTGTTTATTATGATTATATAGAAGAGAGCAATGATAACACCAAAACGATCATTGCATCTACGGCAAGTCCCTATAAATTTGCGAGAAGTGTAATGCATGCAATTGATGAGACCTATGATTCTATGAGCGAATTTGAACGAGTGGATGCATTGTCATCGCTTTCTAAAGTGAGGGTCCCTCAGGCAATCGAAGATATTCGTAGTGCTCCGGTTCGTCATAACAGAGTGTGTGATAAAAAGGAAATGCAACAAACCGTCGAATCAATCCTTAAATTAAAATAAACCAAATTTGGCAATTTGTTGACATATTTTTGCCACAGTACTACGTCATTATATAGTTATGTTAAAGATAGAAACCAAAGTATGCATCACATTTGGTATGTAAATTGAAAATATTTCCACTTTTTCAATGAAAAAAAGTAAAAATAAGGAAATCTTTAACGGAAGCATATCAATCAATTACATTATGGGAAGCAAGGAAAAGTGAGCGGTTTAAACCACTTTGGGGATTATGCAAATACAATAAAATCTTTGGTAAAAGGACTTGACCTTTGATTTGAATATTGTTATAATCATCTTGTTATTGGAAAGATTATATTTAGGTATATTGTCTGTATTTTTAAGAAAGGGAGTAACACCTTGTATTAAGGATGCAGATGTTTTATGCGTAAATATGATACTCAACCATAAATTTTAAGGAGGAAGAAAAATGAAGAAAAATTTCTTTAAGAAATTGGCTCTCGTTATGGCTTTAGCTCTTACTATTACATCCGTTCCTGCTACTAGCGCATCTGCTGCTACAGCACCTGGATTTAAAAGCAAATCGGTTAAACTTAACGTAGACCAAACAAAGAAGTATAGCACTGCAAATTCAAAGAAGTACAGTGTGAAGTTCAAAATTGGAAACAAAAAAGTAGCTACAATCGCTAGCTCAAAAGGTTCAAAATCTGTAAAAGTAACGGGTGTTGCTTCAGGTAAAACAACGTTAAGAGCAGATTTTAAGAGCTACAAAACAAAGAAAGTTACAACAGCAAGAGTTTCTGTAACTGTAGCTGAAGTAGCTACTACTTTGACATCTGTTGAAGCAAAAGGTGTTAAGACAATTGTTGCAACCTTTAACAAAGCAGTTGATACAACAAAAGCTGTTATCGCTGTGAAAAAAGGAAACGCTAAACCAAGCGTTGCTACTACAGTATTTGCAGATGACAAAAAATCTGTAACTATTACTATGGGTTCTAGATTATCAGAAGGTACATATGATGTATCCATAACTGGATTAACAGACGCTGCTTTAACAGGAGCTGTTACAGTTCAGGACGAAACATTAACTTCGATTGAAATCGTTGGTACTAACTTAGTTGCTGAACCAAAAGATAACAATGGTACATCCGTTAACAAAGCTACTATCGCATTTAAAACAGTAAATCAATATGGCGAAAGAATGTCAGTAAGCAATCCAAACGTATCTTCTTCATTTGGAACTGCAAGCGTTGACAAAGCTTGTACCACTACTACAACCGGTATTATTCTAGTAAAAGACATTCCTGTTACTCTTCAAGTTATTGGAACATCAGGTTCTGTTACTGTTGTTGATACAACTAAGGGTATCAATGCAACTGCAACTGTTACTTACTCTGCAACTGCAACTGCTAAGACTATGACAATTGCTGGTCTTTACAATGTATCTAATGCTAAATTTGAAGATATGACAAAAGGCGATACAGTAGCTGATTATGTAGTTTTAGCTACAGTAGAGGATCAGTATGGTAATTCGTTATCATCAAAGCAATTAAATGGTAAAGTAACGGCTAACCTTGTTCCTGGTGGCAGTGTTACTGGTATAGGCACTTGGTTTGACAAAACAGTAGATGGTAAGGATTATGTTGCTTTGCCACTTACAGGTACTGAAAAAGCAAAAGCTGGAACATTCTATTTCACATTTGTAAACCCTACTCTTGGTTTACTTGCTAATACATCTTTTGTTGTAAATGCTGGAACTCTTATTAAGTCCTTAAGCATTTCTGCAACTGATACAATTTATCAGGGTCAGGATAATACTTTGTCATTTGAAGCTATTGATACAGATGGAAATAGTGTTACAAAATATAGTACATTAGATGATCTTGTTAAATTTAGCATTAATTCTACTGTAGGAACTGTTAAATTTACAAAGAATGCAGATGGAACTGCTAAGTTAATATTTAATCCAACGAACACATTGGATGGTACTTATAATGCTACTGGTTTGAAGAAATCTACAATTTCAAGCTTTACGGCATCCGCAAATGATACAACTTCTACTAACTTTTTTGTAAAATCGCTTACCTTTACAGCATATCAGAAAAGAATTGCAAAAGCGGTTACTGGATTAAAGACAGGTACAGCTACAGCTGTTGCATCTGGACAGTCCTTTAAACTTTACGCATCTGATTTAGTAGTAGAAGATCAGTACTCAAATGTAATGTCAGATGATGAGGTAAAAGCATTAAAAACTATTAATGTTGCTACATCAGCAACAGATACTCCAGCGGTTGGAAACATTACAGTATCTGCTGCAACATTCCCAAGCTCAATAGATAACCATTATGTAACATTAACAGCTGCTGCTGATACAAATGCAATAACAACACTTAAACTTGGTATTGGCAATACAACCGATTACACAGTAAGCCTTAATACAGTAGACCCTATGAAAGCAACTAACTTAATCGTTAAGTCTGTAAATGACGACAATGTAGTAAAATCAGTAGATGCTGGATTAGTAAAAACTGACAAGAAAGTAGTAGTTACAGGTACTGTTGCTGGTAAGACAGTTGAAATTCCTGCATCACAGTATGTGGTAAGTGGAAATACAGGATATAATCTTGGAACAGCTAGTGCAGTTAACCCAGCTTCGACAGTAACAGGAACAGTTGAAGTTACTGTTGATACCAATGATGGTTCAGTTGTAATAACGAAAGATTATTCTTTCTCAAATGCATCATCTACTGTAGCAAAGATTGAAGCAAAAGAAAGTTCAACTTTACCTACTAGTGCTACTCTTACAGCTGCAAACTTATCATCATTATTTACAATTAAAGATCAGTATGGAGTTGTTTATACAGGAAGTGATGTTAAGTATGAGGTTGTTGATCTTAAAAATACAACATCAAGAACGATTAATCATAACAACACAAATTCTATCAGTGTATTAGGTGTTGTGGCAGGAGATAAATTCTCTGTAACTGCATCATATGATACAATAACAGCTACAAAGACAGTTGATATGAACTAGTTCTTAGTCTTTAATGAATGTTAGATAGTGGAAAGGGCGAGATTCTTCGGAATCTCGCCCTTTTTATGAATCAAGAAGAAACTTGCATTTAAATTTATGATAATGTGAAGAAACTTGATTTTCTATTTTACATTTTCTCAAATTAAGCTATAATATTAGAAGAGTAAATAAAACAAGTGCGAGGGGATATCATGTCAAAAGAAGTACAAAAAAAGAAGAATAAAATGTTATGGCCGTTATTATGGATGGCGTTTGTGCCATTAATTATGTATTACCATCCGTATGATACAAAACTGGATTCTTATCCTTGGTTTGGGAGTGCGATGCAGGTAGATGTATTTTTGTATTATAAGATGGTTGTACTCATAATTATTAGTGTGATTATGCTAATTGTGACAGTAGGATATTTGTATACTGTAAAAAATTCATCGGCAAGCAAGGCGAAAAAGCAAGAAAAGCTGAAGGTATTCTATTCTTATAAAATGTGGATTCCTCTTATCATATATGCAATTCTATCTATGTTATCAACAATCTTCTCAAAATATTCTTATTGGGGTTATCATGGAATTTCCCAGCAGATGGAACCAATCTGGGTATTGCTTGGGTATGTGATGATTGCATACTATGCATATGCTTTTATCCGAACACTGCAAGATTTGCAGACAGTTATAAAGTGGCTATTGATTAGTAGTAGTATAGTATGTCTGATTGGTACTTTTCAGACGTTTGGTTATGATTTTTATAAAAGTACACTAGGAAAGCTTACTTTCTTACCATCTTCCATGATTAATCAAGAGATTGATTTTGTATTTGAAAAGGGAAGAGCGTATTCTTCTTTGTATAATCCGAACTATGTAGGCGTTTATGTGACACTTTTGCTTCCGATTATCATTGTACTGATACTTACCAATAAGAATCGAAAGGTGTTTGCCCTATACATACCACTACTTGCAGTTTTTGTGATTAGTTTATTTGGATCTGGTTCAAAGAGCGGCCTGTTAGGTATTGGGGTCGCAGTCATACTATTGCTTGTTTTATTTCGAAAAAAAGTAGTAGAACAATGGAAGTTAACACTTGCGGGTATTTTGGTCATTGTACTTGCATTTATTGGAGTCAATGCGCTAAATGGAAATGCATTAATCAATAGTATGCAGACAGCGTTACGTACAACAAAAAGTGAAGCTCCGCTACTTTCCTCCATTGAGACAAATGATAATGATGTCACAATCCAATACAATGGAAATAAACTCAAGCTTCAATATAAGGAGGAGGGTACCACGCTTGAGGATGCACTATCCCTTACGGATGAATCAGGAGAAAAAATAGCAGTTTCTCAAGTGGACGAAGCGACAGTAGCGCTTGTTGATAATCGGTTCCCTAACGTTACAGTTGGACTTGCAAACTATCAGGATATCCTTTATCTTGCAGTTACCATAGATGGGAAAGCATGGTATTTTACAAATCAAAGTGGGGATAATACCTATCATTACTTAACATTAACTGGAAAACTGGATAAAATCAGACAGGCGAATGCGAGCAGTTTATTTGTGGGTCGTGAGACATTCGCAAGCAATCGTGGCTTTATTTGGTCGAGAACATTGCCACTTTTGAAAAAATATGCCTTGTTAGGAAGTGGTGCAGATAGTTTCTTAATGGTATATCCAAATGATGAATATGTTGGTAAATATAACTTTGGATATGGAGATCAAAATATTTCAAAACCACATAATTTATACTTACAAATTGCAGTGCAGACAGGTGTAGTTTCGGTAATTGCGCTTCTCATATTTTATTTGATGTATTTTGTATCAAGTATCCGACTATTTATAAAATCAGGACTGGATACATATGATAAGCAGATGGGTGCAGCTATTTTAGCCGGAACTTTTGGTTACATGCTCATGGGAATTTCAAATGACTCTTGTATTGCGGTAGCACCGATATTTTGGTTGCTCCTAGGTGTTGGAATGTCGATTAATTATCAGATCAAGAAAAAAAATTCATAGGAACGGTTTGTTCGTCATATACCGGGAAAGTGAAAACAGTTTGCCAATACTCTATATTCAAGAAAATGCAAATAAGAGTATAGAGTATGCAAATGATCATAATGTAAATAGATATATTATATATGGTTGTCGAGTGGTAAAAAATTATTCGGAACGCAGTGACACTGATAAAGTTTATCTGTCTAATATCTTGAACTATTTCATTTTTTTTGATATACTCAATATAACGATTTATATCGTATCTTAACAGTTTAATCCATATTATTATCTGGCATATCTGCCATATTTCACAACAAAAAACATATGGCAGAAGCAGTGTCCTTTTGCCATAACAAAGCGAGAGGAGAGTTTATGGGAAGAAGAACAATTGAAGAACTAAACATTTTGGATGATTTTTTATTTCGAGAAATCATGTTGCAAGGAGAGAAGAGTGAGGAGTTTTGCAGACTATTGCTCGAAACGATTTTAAATCGAAGGGTAACAAAAGTAAAGGTTAAAACACAACAAGATTTTACAGCATCGGATAACATAAAAAAGAGTATTCGGTTGGATGTTTATGCCGAAAGTATGGAAAATGAAATATTTGATATGGAAGCACAATTAGAAAATACAGGTGAGCTTCCAAGAAGAAGTAGGTTATATCAAGGTCTGATGGATTCGAAAGCATTAAAGATGGGTGATTCGTATGAAAATATTCCTGATATATGGATTATTATTATATCTCCGTTTGATTTATTTAAGCAAAACCGCATGTGTTACACATTTGAGAACCGTTGCGTGGAAGAGCCTGATTTAGCGTTACAAGATGGAGCAAAAAGAATTTTTTTATATACAAAAGGGAAAGTAGAAGATAATAAAGAATTGTCACAATTGTTGCATTACATGGAAGAGACGAAAGTAGAAAATGTGGTAAACTCTCATTTAGAGCATTTGCATCATATTGTCTCAGAAGTGAAACACAGTAAGAAAGTGGGTGTAAAGTATATGAAAGCAATTGAATACGAAGAAATGATTCGACGTCGAGCCACGGAAGAAGGAATGAAAGAAGGAATAGAAAAGGGAATAGAAAAGGGAATAGAAAAAGGAATAGAAAAAGGAATAGAAAAAGGAATGAAAGAAGGAATGAAAATATTCATTCTGGATAATATAGAAGAAGGAAT
>JBGUEO010000003.1:102412-143319 GCA_041821315.1 Velocimicrobium sp.
AATTATTTCAATTGATTGGAATGATTTATATGGAGAGGGTTCTTTATGATTTGAGAGCGTTTTATTTGTAACAATTGATTGGATTGTAAAACAAATTGTCACAGTTTCGAATATATGATACACTAATATCAATACTTCAACGTAATAAAGAAATGTAAATCAAATAAGTGGCAGGATGGATAAAATAATGAAAATTATAGTATGTATGAAACAGGTTCCGGCGAGTTCAAAAGTAGAAGTTGATCCCGAAAATGGAACATTGAAACGAATGGGAGTGGAGACGAAGACAAACCCATATGATTTGTTTGGGTTGGAGACTGCATTGCAGATACGGGAAAAAGTAGGTGGGACGGTTACGGTTTTAACAATGGGACCTGCACAGGCAAAAGAGATGATGTACGACGCCTTCGCAATGGGGGCGGATGATGCAGTGATTCTATCGGATAAAAAATTTGCAGGTTCGGATGTGCTTGCAACTTCATACACGCTATCACAGGGAATTAGAGCGCTTTTAGGGGCTGATTTAATTATTTGTGGAAAACAGACGACCGATGGGGATACTGCACAAATAGGTCCTGCGATTGCGGAACATTTAAATATTCCACATGCAGCATGGGTGAGTAAAATTTCTGGCGTGGACGAAGAAAAAATCAGAGTGAATCAGAATCTTGGAAGTGTATCGCAACTATCCGAGATGCGATATCCTTGTTTGATTACGGTAGAAAATGATATTGTTGTAGCACGCCTGCCATCTTATCGTAAAATGAAGAAAATAGGACAAAAAGAAATTCAATACTTATCCTTTGAAAATTTGCCCGATAAGAATCTAAGTCGTTATGGATTAATCGGGTCACCGACGAGTGTAGAAAAAATATTTCCACCGGAAACCAAAAATGGACAGGAATATATCAAAGGAAATATAGAGGAAAAAATCGAATGTTTTTGTGAAATATTAAAAGCAAAGAAGTTTATGTTATAAAAATTCGATAGGAAAAGAAGGATAAATAAAATATGAGATTTCTTAAATTTAATGTTCAAAAATGTAATCTTTGTGGAGACTGCATACAAAAATGCCCATTTCAAGCATTAAGTATGGAGGAGGGTGGAATAGAAGTTTTAGAAACCTGTAAAATGTGTGGAGTATGTATAAAAAGCTGCAAACAGGAGGCAATCCAATTTGAGCAAAAGGCAGGTTCTGCAGATAAGGGTAAGTGGAAAGACATTTTGATCTATGTAGAGCAGGAAAATGGTGCCATTCATCCAGTGACCTATGAATTAATTGGAGAAGCAAAAAAGTTAGCACAAAAGGTTAACTATCAGGTCAAAGCAATTATAGTAGGTACGACAGGAACGAGGGAAAATGCAAAGGAGATACTCTCTTACGGCGTTGATCGGGTATTTGTATATGAGCATTCTGGATTTGATGGATTTCGGGCAGATTGCTATACGGATGCGGTTGCAGACTGCATTGCCTCGATTCATCCCTCCATTGTCTTAATTGGAGCGACGGCATTGGGACGATCACTGGCTCCTCGCTTATCGACACGGTTTCATACGGGACTTACAGCAGATTGTACGAAGCTAGACATTCGATCCAATACAGATTTGGTACAAATCAGACCAGCATTTGGTGGAAATATTATGGCACAAATATTGATTACAGATGCAAGACCGCAGTTTGCCACTGTTCGCTACAAAGTGATGGAAACAGCAAAAAAAGTAAAGAATCCAACTGGAACAATTGAACTCTGTCCGGTATCGGATGCGCTTGCCCATTCTAGAATTGATATTGTGGAGCAAACGATAATAAATCATGTGAAAACAATTGAAGAAGAGGACGTATTACTGGTAGCAGGCAGAGGGGTAAAAAAAGAACGGGATTTTGAAAATCTGGAGAAGTTAGCAGACCTATTGGGTGGACAAGTATGTTTTACCAGACCTATGGTTGAAGCAGGATATGGCGATATGCTGCATCAGATTGGGCTTTCTGGAAGAACCGTGAAGCCAAAGCTAATCCTTACGTTTGGAGTATCGGGAGCAATTCAGTTTGTAGCAGGAATGAACCATTCCGAGTGTATTATTGCGATTGATAACAACCCAGAGGCTCTAATTTTTAAAACAGCAGATTACTGTATGGTAGAGGATGTGAGTGCTGTCCTTCCAAGACTAGTTGAAAAAATAGCAAACCAACAGGAGGTACGATAGTATGGCTTTCCCATATCACAAAATAGATGACAATGATTTGTCTTTCTTCAAAGATTTAATTCCCCAAAAAAGGATTGCAATTGGAACAGAAATTGCAAATGAATATTATCATGATGAAATGCCAGAATATGGTATATTTCCGCCAGATATCTATATAGAGGTCATAAACCGTGAAGAGGTATCTGGCATTATGAAATATGCTTGTGACATGAATATCCCGGTTACGGTCAGAGGAGCGGGTACAGGACTTGCAGGAGGTGCGACTTGCAAATACGGTGGAATCTTGCTATCGGTTATGAAAATGAACCAAATTATTAAAATTGACGAGAAGAATTTATCTATGACGGTTCAGCCGGGTGTTTTGCTTAGTGAGGTAGCAGAAGCTGCAAAAGAAAAGGGTATGTTTTATCCCCCAGATCCAGGAGAAAAGACAGCTTCGATTGGAGGTACAGTGATCACAAACGCAGGAGGCATGCGTGCTGTGCGCTATGGACTTACGAGAGACTATGTACGTGCGATTGAAGCGGTTCTTCCCAATGGAAAAATCGTTCAGTTTAGCAGCAATGTTGTCAAAAATACAACCGGATTGGATATGAAAGATTTAGTGATTGGATCGGAAGGAATTTTGTGTGTGGTAACTGAAATTATACTAAAACTGATTGCACAGCCAAACTGCTCGTATAGCCTGGTTGTTCCATATGACAATCTTGAACAATGCATTGGAACCGTTCCAAAGCTTTTAAATAGTTCCTTCATACCAACTGCAATCGAATTTATGGAAGAGGAACTGCTAGAAATTGTGGAACGGCAATTAGGGAAAGTATTTCCAGATCATAGCGGAACGGCGTATTTGATCCTTATGATTGATGGAAGCTCTAAAGAGACTGTGATGAAGGATTGTGATATTGCAGCAGATATTTGTCTGGAGGCAGGAGCTTTGGATGTATTATTATGTAACACAGAAGAGAGGATTCAGTCGGTATGGAGTGTGAGGGGAGCTGTCTTAGAAGGAATGAAGGCAGATACAACCAGTGAAGAAGAGTGTGATGTTGTTGTGCCAAGAAGTAAAATTGCAGAATACGTGTTAGCGGCAAAAGAAATTGGTTCGAAGCATAATGTTCGTATTATTACAGTTGGACATGCCGGTGATGGAAATATACATACAGAAATTTTGCGTGATAAGTTATCAGATGAAGAATGGAAAATTACAACGGACGAGGTACTTCGAGCACTCTATGCAAAAAGCAAAGAGTTAGGAGGTCAGCTTTCTGGTGAACACGGAATTGGGAATGGACGATTGCATTACTTAAAGGATTTTGTGGGAAACGATTTGTATGATCTTTATGGTTCCATTAAACTTGCATTTGATCCGATGTGTATTTTGAATCCGGGAAAAATGATTGAAATATAAGGATATGAGGGATAAGAATAACAAGCAGTAGGGGAAAGGGAAGGCAAATGTATCGAACATATGGGAAAAGGGTATTGGATATTGTATTGGCAATCATTGCAATTATATTGCTCTCGTGGCTATTAATTCTAATTGCAATTTTTATCAAAATCACGTCCAAGGGATCTGTTTTGTTTCAACAAAAGCGAGTCGGAAAAAATAAAACGTATTTTTACATTTACAAATTCCGAAGTATGCGTAGTGATACACCAAAAGATATGCCAACGCATATGCTTGCTGATCCAGAAAGCTTCATTACTCCAATTGGAAGATTTCTTCGGCTCACAAGCCTTGACGAATTACCACAGCTATTTAATATTCTAAAGGGAGATATGAGCATTGTAGGTCCTAGACCGGCTTTATGGAATCAGGATGATTTGGTATCAGAGCGAGATAAATATGGAGCAAACGATATACGTCCAGGCTTGACAGGGTGGGCACAAATCAATGGAAGAGATGAAATAGAAATACCGCAAAAGGCGAAGTTAGATGGAGAATATACAAAAAAAGAAAGTGTTTGGTTTGATGTAAAAATATTTTTTGGAACTATTACAAGTGTCCTAGGTCATAATGGAGTAAAAGAAGGCGGAACACGAGCTAAAAAAGGTAAGAATGATTGAAATGCCTTTTGCAGCATAGGGAGAAATGAAATCGATGAAGCATATCTTGATTATTGGAAAAAAAAGTTATATAGGAAATTCATTTAAAGATTACATGGATGAAAGACATGCTGATGAAGATTGGCATGTCGATTTTATTGGTTCTTCGAATGGAGATTGGGAAACGTGGGATTTTAGTAATTACG
This sequence comes from Velocimicrobium sp., assembly GCA_041821315.1. GTDB lineage: Bacteria > Bacillota > Clostridia > Lachnospirales > Lachnospiraceae > DIGJ01. The sequence continues at coordinate 106,873 of JBGUEO010000003.1, forward strand.
ATGTAATACTGCATGTAGGAGCTATCGTCCATCAAAAGGAACGTAAGGTAGGGGAGGAAACCTATCGAACAGTGAATTATGAAATGCCTGTTAAGGCAGCCAGGAAAGCTGAAAAACACGGCGTGTTACAGTTTATCTTTCTGAGCACCATGGCCGTGTATGGAGATGTGGAAGGGGAAATAACGGAGAAGACAAACTTAAATCCGACTACTTTTTATGGTAAGTATAAAAGGATGGCAGAAATTGAATTGTTGTGTCAAGATTCACAAGCGTTTAAGGTTGCAGTTATACGTCCTCCTATGGTATATGGGAAGGGATGCAGAGGAAACTTTGCAAGGTTATTGAAACTATCAAAGTATCTGGGCGTTTTTCCTAAAATAAAAAATAAAAGAAGCATGATTTATATTGATAATTTGTGTGAATATATATATTTGACAATAAAATGTGAAGCCTCGGGTGTGGGCTGTCCTCAAAATGAAACATGGGTCGAAACATCGGATTTGTATTATCGTATACGCAAAGGGAATCATAAAAAAACGTTTATGACAAAGCTGGGAAATGGAATCATTTTTCTGCTTATGAGAAACGGAAATGTATTTGATAAATTGTTTGGAAATTGTTATTATGATATCAAACAAGACAAAGATGGATGGATACCAATAGGTACAAAAGAGTACCAAGCGTTTGAGTATGCGGAAAGCATTGAGCAAAGCATATGATTTGAAAAGAAAGAGAGCGATAAGAGCTATCAAAAGATGGAGGAAATAATGATCTCAGTAATTATACCATGTTACAATGCCGCTAAATATATAGAGCAGGCAATTGAGTCGGTTTTGAAGCAAGATATTGAAAAGGAAATCATTATAATTGATGATTGCTCTATTGATCATACAGCCAATATACTTCAAAATTATTTAGTGCAAGAAAATGTTACTATTCATACAAATGTTCAAAATCTTGGAGTAGCAGCAAGTAGAAATTTAGGAGTAAAGTTGGCAAGAGGTGAGTATATTGCCTTCCTGGATGCAGATGATTATTGGGCAGAGGATAAGCTTAAAAAGCAAATCAAAGAGCTGCAAAAAGGCAATGGTGTGTTTTCATACACTGCAAGAAGATTAATTACAGAAGATGGAGAAGTAATGAACAAAGTAATTCCTGTTCATACAATATGTACATATGAAATGCTAGTACGTCACAATGAAATCACTTGTTCATCGGTATTGATGAAAAAAGAAATTGCAACTGAATTTTTAATGAAACATGACAATGTACATGAGGATTATCTTACATGGCTTCGAGTTTTAAAAAAGTATGGTGCGGCTTGCGGAATTAATGAACCGCTTTTAAATTATCGGTTATCTGAAAATGGAAAATCTAGAAATAAAATAAAGTCTGCAAAGATGACATATGGGGTACACCGTTATATGGGGGATGGGAAGTGGAAGTCCTTTCGGTATACACTTTTTCATTTATTGGAGGGTTTGAAAAAATATAGATAAAAATAATTTTTGTGATCGGTTAAAGTGCTATTTGAGAGGAATCAAAGTTGACAAATCATATTATTAATGTACATTAATAACTAATTATGTTAAAATAGAAAGAATAGATTTTAAGAAAAGTATTGATTAGGAGAAAAATTGGATAGAATTCGTGTTTTGCATATATTTGATAAAATTAGTATAAGTAGTGGCGTTTGTTCGGTTATTATGAATTATTATAATCATATTGATAAAAGAAAAGTTGTTTTTGATTTTATGGTTAATGAACCCGTTTCAGAAGAAATTCAAAACACACTAGAAAGACAGGGCTCAAAAATATATGTTATGCCAGCATTAAAGATTCAAAATTATGTAAAATATATGAAACAATTAAAAATATTTTTTTATTCACATGCGGATTATGCAATTGTTCATGGACATACTCCTAATGTTGCAGCGTTTTATTTGAAAGTAGCAAAAGATTGTGGAATTAAAATAAGAATTATTCATAGTCATAATGCCATTGGTGCAGAAAATAAATTAAAGAGAATTAGGAACAGGATTTTATATCAGGTTGCAATAAAAAATGCAAATACGTATTTTGCCTGTGGTAGAAAAGCAGCAGAATATCTTTATGGTAAAAATTTTAATAAGAATTATTATATTATGAATAATGCAATTGATTTAGAAAAATATAAATTTAATGAGAAAATAAGGTGTCAAATACGAAAGCAACTAGATATTGAGGGGAAATTTGTTTTAGGAAATGTTGGACGCTTTTGCAAGCAAAAGAATCAGAAATTCTTAATTAACATACTGGCTGAAATAATTAAAACTGATAAAAACGTAAAGTTATTACTAATTGGTGATGGAAAGCAGTTAAAAGAAGTACAGCAAGATGCAGAAAAACTAAAAGTCAGTGAGTATATAGTTTTTACTGGTGAAGTAAATAATGTTTTTGATTATATCCAAGGAATGGACATATTTATTTTACCTTCTTTATTTGAGGGATTGCCAGTAGTTTGTGTCGAAGCACAGGCAATTGGGTTACCGTGTTTAATATCATCAACTGTGACAAAAGAAATTGCTATTAATCAAAATATTGAATTTGTATCAATTTTTGATAGTCCTAAAAAGTGGGGCAATTCAATATTAGAAATGAGAAAAAGAAGTAGACAAGAAAATATAGAAATGCCTTCATTTGACATCAAAGATAAGTCACGTGAGTTAACAAATATATATTATGAGTTAATTGAAAAATATCAAAAATAAGAGATGAGTAAAATGACAAAAAATTATAATAATGTTAGAATGGATGTATATTTGAAAAATCTAGAAAAGAATAGTGATGATATCGATTATTACAATATTGCCAAGCAATTGTATTCTGAAAACATTATTGAACAAACTGTATTATGTGTTTCAGGTCCTATGCTTATTTCCTATGCAATTTGGATTATCAAAGAAGCAAAAAGGAAGGAAATAAAAAGGTTATTTTTTATTGCTAGAGATGGATTGATAATTTGTAAAATTGTTTCTTATTTTAGTAAACAATTGGATTTAAATATACAGTGTAACTATTTGTATTGTAGCCGTTATGCAATGAAACTTCCAGTATATTATATAAATCAGGAATTGGGTTTTGATCTAATTTTCTCTGGAGGAAGTAGAGTATCATTAAACTCTATTTTAAAGAGAATTAATTTTGATAAGCAACAACAAAAATCGATTATAAGTGCAATAAACTATACGGAGGAACAGTGCAATACAGTGCTAAATAATGTAGGTATAAAAGAAATTAGAACTACATTGATAAAATGTAAAGAGTTTATTAATGAATTAAATATTCTTGCAAAAAATTCATATGAAAATATTACAAAATATTTTCTTCAAGAAGGGTTAGTAGAAGAAAAAATATATATAGTTGATAGTGGTTGGAGAGGTAATATACAAAATAGTATTTCAGTTATTTTGAAAAGTTTAAATGCTAACATTGAGGTTGAGGGTTTTTATTTTGGACTGGAAAAGTTTCATGTCAATCAAACGTATAACTGTTTCTATTTTTCACCTATAAAACATCCGTTTAGAATCCTACACTTTAATTATAATGTTTTTGAAAATTTTTGTTCAGCATCCCATGGTATGACGGTAGGATATAAACAGAAAAATAATTCGGTTGAGCCCATATTGAAGGAAATATTTATAAAAGAAAAGTTTGTTGAGATTCAAGAAAAAATGATATTTAAAATGATTGATAAAATTACAATAGACTCTAAAATCATTGAGATTGACAATGAAAAGTTAATGAAAAGCTATGAAAAGAATATGATTCTTTTCATAAATAATCCAACGAAATATGAGGTTTCATATTGGGGAAATGTAGGCTATTGTGAGGATGATTCTGAATCATACTTTGTAAAATTAGCAGAGGAAATACCGAAATTTGAAAGCTATCACTATTTACTTATTAGAAGGTTATATGAAAGAGTATTTACAAAAAAAAGAAAAAGAATGATAAGTGAGTCAATGTGGATTAAGGGAAGCTTTGTTAATTATAATTTTTTGTTAAAAAAATGGATATATTTTAATATAGATATATTTGAAGCAATACGAATATTCAACTTGTTAATTAAAAATATATAATGGATATAAAACGAAAGAAAGTTTAAAGTAAAGTGGAGGTTTATCATCAAATGAAGTCAATACATAAAAAAATTAAGGATAAGGAAGGTGATATAAAACTAATATTAGCATTGGCAAAAGACGACTTTAAAATAAAATTTGCAGGATCATACTTTGGAGTATTATGGGGATTTGTTCAACCGTTAATTACTATTTTGCTATATTGGTTTGTTTTTGAAGTTGGCTTTAAAAGTGGAGCTAGACCCAATGGAATACCATATATACTATGGCTAATAGCAGGTATTGTACCATGGTTCTTTTTTAGCGAAGCTTGGGCAAGTGCTACAAATTGTTTTTATGAATACAATTTTTTAGTTAAGAAAGTAGTTTTTCCTATTTGGATTTTGCCAACTGTAAAGATAACTTCTTCACTTTTTGTACACTTATTTTTTATAGATATCTTATTTATATGTTTTGCAGGATATGGATATTATTTAACAATATTTAATGTGCAAATTATTTATTATTTAATATGTACTATTGTAGTGGTATATGTCTTTTCATTGATAACATCATCTATTGCAGTGTTTTTGAAAGATATGAATCAAATTATTGGAATTTTCATTCAAATATTTTTCTGGGCTATACCTATTGTATGGGCACCTGAGAATTTCTCGGGATTAGTATTGAGGATTCTAAAGTTAAATCCTATATATTATATAGTAGATGGTTATAGAGACTCTATGATAAATAAAATCTGGTTTTGGCAAAAGCCGATTTATACATGTTATTTTTGGATTGTGGTAGTATTAATGTTTATTATTGGAAAATTTATTTATAAAAGATTAAAGGGACATTTTGCCGATGTATTATAAATCTAGGAGAGAATATGGAAGTAGTAAGAGTAGAAAACTTAAGAAAAATATATCAAATATATAATCAGCCAACTGATAGATTAAAAGAAGCATTCAGCTTATCACATAAACATTATGGAAGAGAGTTTTATGCGTTGGATGATATAAACTTTTCAGTCAATAAAGGGGAAACTATTGGAATTATTGGAGAAAATGGAGCTGGTAAGTCGACACTTCTAAAAATATTGACGGGCGTGTTAAAACCGACTTCTGGGGAAGTTGTATTAAATGGAAAAGTATCTGCACTTTTGGAACTTGGTATTGGTTTTAATCCGGAATATACTGGTATAGAAAATATTTATTTAAGTGGAACTGTGTTTAGGTTATCGAAAGCGCAGATGGAAGAAAAACTAAAACAAATCATTGAGTTTGCAGATATTGGAGATTTTATCAATCAAAAAGTAAAAACTTATTCAAGTGGCATGTTTGCAAGATTAGCTTTTGCAGTAGCAATCAATGTTGATCCTGAAATTTTAATTGTGGATGAGGCTTTAGCAGTAGGGGATTTGTTTTTTCAGCAAAAATGTAATATGTATATGAAAGAGGTAATGAAAGATTGCACTAAAATCTTAGTTACGCATGATATGGCAACTATTGGTAATATGGCAGATAAGGCTATTGTATTATCGAAAGGAAAGTTAGTTTTTTCAGGGGATCCCCTAGCAGCCATTGAATACTATACGAAGAAAGCTCATACTGATATTTATAAGGGCAATAATAGTGAAACTTCGATTAATATGTCTCATGTAAACAATGATTGTTTTAAGGAATGGAATAAAATTGAAGATACTTCTTTAGGGGGAGCATTAGATGTAACAATTGATTCGTTTAATATATTAATAAATAATACTCCATATGTAGGCTATATAAAACAGGATGAAATTGTAAAAATACAAATGGAAGTTCGAAGTAAAAGGAATATTAATAACGTATTGATAGGTTATCAATTTAAAGACAAATACGGAAATGTTATTTTTGGAGAAAATACAAAAAGTTCTGGTTTTGCGGATATAACCATGCATTCAAAAACAATTAATTTTATAGAAATTAAATTTAAATGGCCTCAAGTACAAAAAAACACCTACTTCTTAACATTGGGAATAGGTGAAGGAAAAGACTCCATGCAACACATTATCCAGTGTTGGGCACATAATATTTTTGAATTTAATAATATAACCAATCTCCCCGATCATGGAATTTTTAATAATCAAATAATAGATTTTACAGTGAAAGAAGTTGATTGAAATGAATAAAAAGTTAGTTGTGTTTATGATACTCTCTATTTTATTTATTGTGGTTTTCCCAAACTACAAAAATAAGGTGTTAGATAAAAAATATAAAATTCAAATTACGGTAGAGGAAAGTAAAAATGCACGCACTTTAGGAAGTGAAGTATGGATTGATGGTTTTAATGCGGATGGGAAAATGTTGGATAATGCAAAAATTCCTTTAGATGCAGGATGGGAGTGTAACGGAAGAATATTCTCGGAAGGCGATTCTACATACTCATTAAATACAGTAATAAAGTATAAAAAAACCTGTTCTATTATATTTGTTAAACATCCTTATTCTGGTGCTGTTTTAATAAAAACTGGGAATGGAAAAGAGGATGTAATAGATTTATATTCACCGACTGAAGAGATATTTGAATATGTTGTTGAGTGAAAATTGGAGGGATTTAAATGAGAAAATGGGAAATAAGTAAAGATGTACTTTATGAATCGGATGAATTAAATCATGAACTTTCTGTATCGCCTTGGTCTGGGCACAGAGATTTTGCATATGATTTGTTAAAGTATATAAGGCCTAAAAGAATTGTAGAATTAGGTACTCACTATGGTTGCTCTTTGTTTGCTTTTTTACAGGCTACTAAGAATTTTACTATAGATACTGAGCTTTTTGCAATCGATACCTGGCGAGGCGATGAACAGGCAGGCTTTTATGATGACACAGTTTGGAACTTGGTTAATAGGACAATTGATGAAAAATTCAAGAATGAAAAAGTTACACTGTTGAGAAAATATTTTAATGAAGCATTGAACGATATTGACGATGAATCTGTGGATATTTTGCACATCGATGGACTTCATACGTATGAGGCAGTTTCAGAAGATTTTCATTCATGGCTTCCTAAACTTAAAAGTAACGGAATTGTTTTATTTCATGATATAGCAAGTGAGCTTAATTATGGAACTAATACTTTTTGGGAAGAGACTAGAAAGAAGTATAAAGATTATTTTACCTTTGAGCACAGTTGGGGATTAGGGGTTCTTTTTCCAAAAGGAAATTTATATTATGAAAAATTTGTTAGTGAGAATTTTACAGACAAAATGAAAGTATATGAGTATGAATATCTGTACAAGCTCTATAATATTCAATTAAATGATCATATTAATATGGTAAACGAGAGAGATATTGCCATAAAGTCAATGGAAAAAATGATTAATGAGAGAGACATTGCCATAAAGTCAATGGAAAAAATGATTAATGAGAGAGATAAAGCTTTAAACGCTACAAAAAATATGATTCAAGAAAAAGATGTTTTGATAAAAAAAACAGAAGAATTAGTAAATGCAAGAGATCAAGAAATAATTGAGTATAGATATAAAAATGAAGAACTAAGTTCTAGTTTACTAGATGCTCAAAATCAAAATAGGGAATTACAAAATGAAGTTAATAAATTGAGTGAAAAGATTCGTAAGTTATTAGATCGAAATATTATTCAAAGAATTAAAAATACTTATGAGGATGTAGAATAGTATGATGAATCAAGTGGAATTTTTAGAAAATGATATCTATTTTTTTGATATTTTTGACACTATTGTAAAGAGAAAAGTTGAACCAGAATATGTAAAAAAGTTATGGTGTAAAGAAATTAAGAAAAGATGCAAGATTAACAGTTCAATTGAAAATATTTATAACATTCGAAATGAAAAAGAATGTCATCTATGCAAAGAAAATGAAAAAAATGGTTTTGACCAGGAATTTAAGTATGAGAGTTTATTAAATGAATTATATACTTCTTATGGGCTTGATGGTAAAATAGATAAGTCTGATTTCAATCAAATAGCATATAATAGTGAGTTGAATTGTGAATTATTAGTACAAAGTGTGTGTGAAGATACGCTTGAACTATTAAAAGAATTAAAAAAGCGAAATAAAAAAATTATTTGCATTACAGATTTTTACATGCCAAAAGTTTTTTTGGAGCAGTTATTTGAATATCATGGAATAAAAGCGTATATTGATAAATTCTTTGTATCATCTGAGTATTTAATGACGAAAAGAAGTGGTTCTTTATATAGAAAGGTCTTGCAAGAGTTCCCAATTGCGGGGAAAAAGTATATTATGATTGGAGACAACCGTTATTCAGATATTGAGATGGCACAACGATTTGGTTTTTCAACAAAATGGTTGGATCGATCCTCTCAGGAAGCTTACTATCGAAAAATGGAGAATCAGCATAAAAGAGATGTTAAGGCGACGATTAATACTCTATATAATAATGTAAACCGTAGCAATTATGAGGATATTTCATTCAGCTTATATCAGTATATTGAGAAATTGTATTATTATTTGTTAAACAACAAAGTTCGTAATGTATTTTTTCTTTCACGAGAAGGAGAATTTTTAAAAAAACTGTTTGAACAATATCAGCAAAATAGAGTTGAAAAAATCAATACACATTATTTTATGGTATCAAGAAAAGCAACCTTTATGGCATCGTTAGAGCCTTTAGAATCTGAAACATTTGAAATGATTTTTAGACAGTATATTCATATTTCCTTGTATGACTTTCTGATGAGCTTAGGTTTTCAGGAAATGGAAATTATCGATATTGCCAAAGAACTTAATATCGATTATAAAACAAAAGAAGAAGATTTCCCAAGATCCGTAACCTATGATAATTTATTGAAAAATGATACATTTTGCAGACTGTATGAAAGTAGGCGAACTGAACAAAAAAATAACTTTCTTATGTATATCCATTCGTTTGGTGTTGATATTGAGAAGGAAGGAATGTATTTAGTTGATGTCGGTTGGAAAGGTACAATACAGGACAATATATTTAAATTTTTAGATGAAAAAATAGAAGTTGTTGGATTGTATCTTGGGTTAGTAGCATTAGGTAAAAAACATGTTTATAATCGTAAGGTGGGATTGGTTTTTCAATGTACAGAAGGAAGAAGTACCTATTTTAATGTATATAATGAAAATAAATCAATTTTTGAAATCATTTTAGGAGCTTCTCATGGTAGTGCGGATTCTTATATTCGAATTGGAGATGAAATACAAGTTAAAACGGCAGAGCAAGAAAAAGAAGCTGAGTTATTTAGAAATCTTATTTCACCAATACAAAGTCACATATATTCTATATTTAAAGAGTTAAAAGATGAGTTGGAAATTAGAAAGTATGATATTGACGGATTAGAAGAAACATGGGCGCACATTCATGCAAATATGGTGTACTTTCCAACAAAAGATCAAATTGAATTATTTTATAAGATTTATCATTTTGAGAATTTCGGTGTATTTGAATTCACTAAGTTTAAGACACAAGATAAGTTGAGTTTATTGAAAAGAGTAAATAATTTAAGATTGCTTATAAAAGATCATGGTAAATTCTTTGCGACGAGCTTTTGGGGAGTTATTGCCTTGAAAGATGCGGGATTATCATTTTTAATTAAAGTATATGGGAAGTATAAATACAAGAGATACTTTATGAAAGAAAGGGAAAATAACAAATGAAATGGTGCATTCTTTTAGGCTCTCCTGCTATTAGTGGCGGTACATATGTAATATTTGAACATGCTCTAAGAGCATTAGATAGCGGAATTTCTGTTACAATTGTTACAGAAGCAAAGGTAGATAAGTCAGAATTACAGTGGTATAAGGGAGCTGAAAAACTAGAATGGAAAACGTACGAAGAAGTCAAGGATAGAGTATTTAATGTTTTGATTGCGACTTGGTGGCGTACAGTTTACGAAGCATATCGCATAAATGCAAAACATTATGTCTATTTTGTTCAATCAATAGAATCAAAATTTTATGATGCAAACGAACTTCCAATCGTGCAGTTAGTTGAAGCAACGTATATGCTGCCATTTACTATTATTACAGAAGCTACATGGATTAAAGATTATTTGTATGAAAAGTATAACAAAGTAGCTTATTTAGCGCATAATGGGATTCGGAAAGATATTTACACGGAACAAGGGCAGTGTATTGCTCCTATAAATCCGGAGAAACTTCGTGTTTTAGTAGAAGGTCCTGTAAATGTTGGGTTTAAAAATATACCAAAAACAATTGAATTATGTAAAGCCTCCAAAGCAGATGAAATTTGGTTAATGACATCATCAAATTTGAATCAATATGATGGCGTTGATAGGGTATTCTCTCGGGTTCCTATTTTTAAAACGCCTGAAATATACCGTTCTTGTGATGTTATTGTAAAACTTAGCTATGTAGAAGGCATGTTTGGTCCTCCTTTAGAAATGTTTCATTGTGGTGGAACTACGATTACTTATAATGTTACAGGGCATGATGAATATATTGTGCATGATTATAATGGTTTTGTTGTTAAAACAGATGATGATCAAAAGGTGATAGAATATATTAATCAGCTGAAAGATGATTCGGACTGCCTTGTACGTTTAAAAGATGGCGCTCAGAAAACCGCCGCTTCATGGAATGGTTGGGATGAGGCAGCCAAAAAGTTTAGAGATATAATTGTAGAAATCTGTAATGGAAAAGAAGAATGTCAAAAAGTAATTGATGATGAGTCAAAATTTCATTTTAGAAGCTATGTCATTGCTGAAGATTATTTAAATGAGCTAAAGGCAATGAAGCAAACACAAATAAGCAAAAAAATGCTATTTCGACTTAAGTCAAAATTTCCACATCAATGGAAGAGAAAACTAAAAAAATCAAAAATTGTGATAAAGATTTGGTCAATTATAAATGGATATTAGAATTAAAGGGGATATATATCATGAACAAAAAGAGTAAAATTATCAAATATTTAATGTATGCCATGGGTATATTCGTAATCTTCTATATATCCTATCAATTTGTCAATATAATTATGCCGGACAACCAGTTTGTATTTGATACGAGCGAATCGGAAATTGGTAATATTTCACTTTATGCTTATCATAAAGGTGGCATAAAGTTTGATTTACAAAAGATGGATGATAAGACCTATTTTGTAAACGTTGATAAAAAGATATACGGGAAAGAATATAAAATATATGTCGATACCGATGCAAATCATTCCATAAAAAGTGTTATGTTAAATGATAATTTGGTTGATAAAAAATCGAATAATTTTTATAAAATAAGTGATTTGACAAGTTTTTCGTATTATACTAATCTAGTTGTAATAAGAGAAAGAAATTTAGGCATGAAAAAGCTAGTATTGATCGTTTTAATTTTCCTAATTTTTTCGTGTATTTTTTCATTTACCTATTATTATACAAAAAAAAGAAATCATAAATTTTGGGAAAAATTCATATATTCCAGCAGCAGTCTAAAGTTGATTGGGTATAAACCGATTTTGTTATCTGTCCTGATTACGCTACTATCAATTATTATATATCATGGGTGTGATTTGAACTCAATAGCAGATTCCATCGTAATGCAACAAAAGGGAGTTGATGTTTATCAGCTCATTGCTTCGGTTGATACGATTAAGGGAGTTGGCATGAAATTGTGGTCATATGATTTTGTAATGTTAATATTCTATGATTTATCAATGACAATAAATAGGCTGTTTTTGCCATTATTTAATCCAAATTCATATCATATTGTTCAAGTGGTTCTCTTTAAAATAGTCAATATCTTACTGATGAACTTAACGATACTAGCTATACTTAGCTTCCTTTATGACGAAGGTTATATAAAAGAAAAATCAAAGATAAGAACCATATATTTTTGGTCTATATTTAATCCGTTAACATTTTATATTTCTATTCTATTTATTCAGTTGGATGCCTTTCCAGCATACTGTTTAACGATTGGAATTTTGCTATTATCAAAGTTAAAGAATAACTATTGCTTATCTGCATTATTTCTTACATGGGGAATAGCATCAAAGACACAATTATTTCTCGTTATACCAGTTATTCTTTTATTGATTTTTTTCGAAGCTGTAAAAAACAAACGATTATTTTGGCAATATTATTTTTTCTTAATAATAAATGTATCATTTTGTTTAGTAATACCTAGACTTGCTAATACAACAATTAAATATGCCTTGAGTAATATTCCTCAAGCTGAAAGAGCTTGGTTTACCGTTATTCAATACGCTCCGCAGGTATACCTTTATATTACAATCTTTTTCCTTGTTTTATTTATGTTGTTTAATGTATTTCATATCAATTTAGAGATTGAAATAAATAATTTTATTTTGAGCACCTTGTATTATATAGCGATTATATGTTTGCTATTATCATTTTCCATACTAAGTACGCCGTCTACAATGATTCAAACATTAGCAGCTTTTGTTTTGATATTTACATTTTCTAAAGATAATTTACAACGATTCTTTATCGCGTTATTTGCATTATTAATTGTATTTTCAGAGATGTTTGGTAGCGTAGGAGATATAACTGCTTCACTTAGATTCTTTGGAAAGACATCGTTATTTGTTCAATTTGAAGCAGCATTAGGAACAAGCCCACAAGGAGTAAAATGGATATCGGTACTCTTTACAATTGCACATTCAGCAATGTTGGCGTATGCAATTTATTTTTATCAAAAAAGTCAAGAAGTTTTAAAATTTAGAAGATAAGTACGGGAATAGTGTAATAGAAGGATAGAAGGAGCTGCTATTGGGTTTGTTCAGATTATTTATGAAAAATAAAAATGTACATCCATTCGTATTTTTGACGATTTTAGGAATTGCTGTTAGAGCGGGATATGAAAGATTTATATAGCAATCCCAATTATCCGCATTATGAAACTATAATACGCAAAGGGAAATTAACGGAAACAGCATATGCTTGGGATACTTTTGTGAAAATGGATAAAATTTGGTAAAATGCCATGGATTAGTTTTGGGCTTTCTATATTTTTGATAGGATTCTTCGTAATTGGAATATTTGGATCACCGATCGAAGCTGCAAGACATACACTTTACGTTATTCCTCTAATTACTATCGTCTTAATTACTTGGCTTAGTTCTTTTTATAATTTCAAGTTCGTAGATAGAAAAAGTCCTCAGTACTAGTATTATAACAAAGTTAAAATAGAGAGGAGTGTAAAGATGTTTTCGATATGAGATACATCTTTATGAAAAACAAATGAAAAAAATAAGTATTGTAGTACCATGTTATAATGAAGAAAAAAGTGTGCATACAATGCATTCAGTTATCACAAAATTATTCCAAGAAGAACTTAGAAAGTATGATTATGAACTTATATTTTGCGACGATTATTCAACAGATAAAACAAGAGATGAATTAAAACAAATCTGTACAAAAGACAAGAAGGTCAAAGCAATCTTAAATTCCAAGAATTTCGGATTTAATCGTAACGTATTCTATGGATTAACACAAGGCACTGGTGATGTAGTATTTCTTGTCTTTGGCGATTTGCAAGATCCACCAGAACTTTTGCCGGAATTTGTAAAACGGTGGGAAGAGGGATATAAGGTAATTATAGGACAAAAATCACATAGTGATGAGAATAAATTTGTATATTTTTGTAGAACCGTATTTTATAAGGTGATGGACAAGTTATCCTTAGTAAAGCAAACAGAGCATTTTAATGGGTTTGGGTTATATGATAAAATGTTCATAGACGTATTGAGGGGAATTGATGATCCGAATCCATATTTAAAAGGAATCGTTGGTGAGTTTGGTATGCACCAGTATATATTGAAATACAATCAACATGAAAGTGCAAGAGGAAAATCGAATTTTAATTTTTCAAAGTATTATGATGTGGCTATGCTTGGAATTACCTCCTATACAAAGTCATTAATGCGTTTAGCAACATTTGTCGGTGGGTTGTTGGGTATTTTAAGTACGATTTTTGCAATTATTATTTTTATATGTAAATTGGCTGATTGGAATGGTTTTCCAGCAGGCTTGCCGAGTATTATAATTGGTGTATTTTTTATCGGTGCAGTTGAATTATTTTTTATGGGAATCTTAGGAGAATATATATTGAGCATTAATACTAGAATGTTAAAACGCCCTTTGGTTGTTCCAGAAGAAAAATTGAATTTTCAAAATATATTAGAAGAGAATAGGGAAGAAAACAATGCTACAAATGCTGATACAATCTTGGGCGAAAACAGAGAATACGATAAATTCGACTGAGGAAATAATTGATTGGGTAAAAAAAACAAATGATTCATTGGTTGTAAATATAGATGCAAATAAGTTATCAGACAGTTCATTTTGGTTCCACGATGAAGAAAAAGGAATTATTACCAATAATAACAATAGTTTCTTTTTGATTCAAGGCATTCAAGTTAAGAAAAACGACGAAATACTGATGGAGCAACCAATAATATTGCAAAATGAGATTGGTTATCTAGGTGTAATATGCAAGGAGATAAAGGGTACTCTTTATTTTCTTATGCAGGCGAAGATAGAACCAGGAAATATTAATAAAGTTCAAATATCACCTACGATTCAAGCAACAAAGAGTAATTTTACAAGGAAACATGGTGGTGACATCCCTGCTTACCTTGAATATTTTATGAATGTAAATGAACATATGGTAATCGTTGACCAGATACAATCGGAACAATCTTCACGGTTCTATAAAAAAAGAAATCGCAACATTATAATTAAGGTTAATACGGATATTGAAATCCTGCCATCTCATAGATGGATGACCTTGGGGCAGATGAAACAGTTAATGAAATATGATAACTTGGTGAACATGGATACACGAACGGTGTTATCTTGTTTACCATACAGTTTGATGGATAAAGGAAGTGAGGCGTTATCCATCTATTTTAAGGATAGCGCTCTATACAGATCCATATTTGAACGAAACAATATGGTAGAATTAACAGTAGTGTATAATTATATAAATAATTATAAGATGTTTGATGATACTAGAGAGCGGTTAGTTCCACTTTCTGAATTGGGAAAATGGGATATCATAGATGAGGGTATTCATTGTAAAGAAAAGTATAGTTTTAGTGTGAAATATTTTGATATAGAAGTAGAGGGAAGAGAAGTTAGAAAATGGACACAGCCCCTGTTTAAAGCGGAGGGGATTGCAACGTTTGGATTACTAACATCAATTCGAGATGGTGTTCGAAAATTTTTAGTACATGCAGAACCAGAGATTGGATGTTTTGATAAAATTGAATTAGGGTCAACGATTCAAAGGGAAGCAGTTTGTATGAAGAAAGAGGATATCATTCAAAAACTATTTTTACAACAATATGAACGTAGAAAAGGTATTCTTTATGATGTTATTTTATCAGAAGAGGGTGGACGTTTTTATCATGAACAGAATCGTAATATTATTATGGATGTCTGTAATGAGAAGATACCGGACTTACCAGAAGGGTATTTTTGGGTGAGTTATTCAACATTAAATATATTAACTCAAGTGAATAATTGCGTTAATATTCAATTGCGAAATTTGTTGTCTTTGCTGGAGGTGTGAAAGTGAAAAAAACAAGAATTGGGATTTTGAGTCCTTCTAATATAGCATTTAATCGGTTCTTACCATCATTAATGAAGTTAGATGAGTTTGAGTATGTAGGAATAGCTTTAGCAAATCAAGAGGAATGGTTTAAGTCGAGTGGAACACTATCGGATGATTTGCGAAAAGTTGATCAAGAAAAAGCACAGAAGTTTGTTGATAACTATGGGGGCGCAATCTTTGATAGTTATTTCGATTTGTTAAATGATACCAGTATTGATGCGGTGTATATACCGTTACCACCACAGCTACATTTTGAATGGGTGAAAAAGGCATTTGTAGCAGGAAAACATGTTTTAGTGGAAAAGCCGTCCACTACAAATTATAACGATACGGTTTTGTTAACACAAATCGCTGAAGAGAAGCAATTAGCATTTCATGAGAATTATATGTTTCAGTACCACAATCAGTTGCATGTGATTGAACAGATGATTCAAAGTGGAGAACTTGGAGAAATCAGAGGATATAAAATGACGTTTGGCTTCCCTTTGCGGCATGAAAATGATTTTCGATATAATAAAAGTTTGGGGGGAGGGGCACTGCTGGATTGTGGAGGTTACCCCATAAAATTAGCTTCCATTCTATTAGGGGAAACAGCCCAAATTGTGCACTCAAAACTAAACTGCACGAAAGCATTTGAAGTAGATATGTTTGGTAGCGTTGTGATGGAAAACAACGACGGAATTGTAGCGCAAATTTTATTTGGAATGGATAATGCATATCAATGTCAGCTAGAAGTATGGGGTAGTAAGATGACATTAATTGCTCCGCGTATTTTTACAGCGGGGGCGGATATTCATCCAACGCTTACGTTAAAATCATCGTCTGACGAATGTGTAAAACAGATAGATTGTGATGATCAGTTCCTTAACTCAATCCAACATTTTAAAAAATGCATCGAACAGCAGGAGGTTCGAACCAAGAACTATAAAGCAATTCGAAAACAGTCAGAATTGGTCGAAAGGGTTAAGGTCTAGAAGGGAGCAGATAAATGAATATTACAGATTTAGAATTTGATGGGGTAAAGATAATTGAACCAACTTATTTTGAGGATTATCGAGGTTATTATTGCGAAACCTATTCGGAAAGAACGCTAAAAAAAGAGCTGGGAGTCGACACCGTTTTTGTGCAGGACAACCACTTTTTATCCTTGAAAAGAGGAACCATTCGCGGCATACATTTTCAGAATAATCCGAAAGCCCAGACGAAATTACTAAGATGTACAAGGGGAAGTTTACTTGATGTTGTGGTTGATTTGAGAAGAGGATCGGATACATTTGGAAAATGGATTTCAGTTATCCTAACCGCAGAAAACAGAAAGCAGATCTATATTCCACAAGGATATGGTCATGCCTGTATTTCTTTGGAGGATAATACGGAAGGTCAATACAAAGTGGATGCATTGTATGAACCTACCTTAGATAGAGCGATTGCTTGGAATGATCCTTTTATAAACATCGAATGGACAATCAATAATAAAGATATTATAGTATCGGATAAAGATAAAAAAGCCCCAACACTGGCTGAAAGTGACGTTAATTTTATTTTATAAATCAGGAAGGAGGATTAACTCAATATGAAAATGAAAGCAGTAGTTGTCACGGGTGCAACTGGATTTATTGGTGGGGCGCTCGTTAAAAGATTATTAGTAGAAAATATAAAAGTATATGCAATTGATATAAATGAAGAGCATCTTAATGAATTAAAAAAATACGGTGACGTAATTACAATCAAGGCATCCTTTGAAGAATATGGAAACGTGGATGATTTCATTCAAGATGATATAGACGTATTTTATCATTTCGCTTGGCAGGGTGTATTTGGAAAAGCGTTTGAAGACTATAGCCTTCAATTATCAAATGCGAAATATGCAGCCGATGCAATTAGCTTGGCCATTCGACTGAGATGCAAAAAATTTGTACTAGCAGGTACAAAAAATGAATTCGAGGTAGCGGAGTACTTATTTGATAGTGATTCAAGTTTAAGATATACCTGTATTTATGCAATGTCTAAATTGGCTTCCGAAATGATATGTAAAACAATTGCAGCGAATAACGATATAACGTATTCGGCAGGGTTAATTGCAATGGCTTATGGAGAAAATAATACTTCGAAAATGCTACCGAATGTTTTGATTCAAACATTGTTAAATAATGATTCACCAAAACTGATCGAGGGAAATTGTTTGTATGATATGATATATATTGATGATATCGTGGAAGCTTTTCTATGTATTGGTAAAGAAGGAAAAAATATGACAAGCTATTACATAGGGCATAGAAATCCAAGAGTATTCAAAGAGATAGTTCAAGACATTCGAGATATCATTAATCCAAATATCGAGTTGAAATTCGGAGAATATCCAGAAGAGTTGGGAATTGACTATGAGAAGTTGGATTTGGATGCTTTATATAACGATACAGGTTTTGAATGTAAGACTAATTTTAAAAAGAGTATTGTAAAGACTGCAGAGTGGGTAAAATCATTAAATTGGTAAGGATGGACAGAAGATGATTTATGATATTGTTGTTGTGGGTAGTGGATTTTCAGGAAGTATTTTAGCAAGGAAGATTGCAGAAGAGTGTAATAAAAAAGTTTTAGTTGTAGAGAAACGTGAGCATATTGGCGGAAATATGTACGATGAGTTTGATAAGCATGGAATATTAATACAAAAATACGGACCTCACTTTCTAAATACAAATAAATATTGCATCATTCGGTATTTAGAACAGTACGGCGAATTATTTAAATATAATGCAAAATTACTTAGTTACATTGATGGGAACTATATACAGTTGCCATTTAATTTCGAGACAGTGCAGCAATTAGTTGGCGGAGAGCAAGCCGAAGAACTATTAAGAAAATTGCGTAGCAGTTTTATAGGGCGAGATAGAGTTCCGATTTTAGAATTAGTTGACCATGAAGATAAGGATATTTGTGTATATGGTAATCTTTTATTTGAAAAGGCTTACAAGACTTATACGGCAAAACAATGGGGAATTCCAGTCGAAAAAATAGACAAATATGTTTTGGACAGAGTTCCAATGGCAATGAGTTATGATGCAAGATATTTAAATAAAGATTATCAATACCTCCCAATCAATGGCTTTACTAAATTATTTGAAAGCTTATTAAACCATGAAAATATTGATGCGGTAACAAGGACAGATGCATTACCACATATTTTCTTTGATGAAAAATCAGGACAAATAACTTACGATGGTTGTGCTGTAAAGTGTTTAATATTTACAGGACCGATTGATGAATTATTTCAATTGAAATATGGGGCACTACCATATCGTTCTCTTGATATTAAATATGAATACTTCAAAGAAAATAGTACCTTGCCTTGTGAAATCATTTCATATCCACAAGCAGATGGTTACACAAGAAGTACTGAATATAAGAAGATAATGTTTGACTCAAGTAAAATTATGGGTAGTGTAGTTGCAACGGAATACCCATTGCAATATAATGCAGAAGAAAAAATTGGAAATATTCCATATTATCCAGTTAATACGGAAGAGAGTGATTTACTTTATAATAAATATTTACTGGAGGTAAAAAAATATAAAAATTTATTTTTGTGCGGAAGATTGGCCGAGTTTCGATACTATAATATGGATGTTTGTATTGAACATGCATTAGAATATTTTGAAAATATAAAAAGATATTTGGAGCAAAAATAAATGATTAATAGGTTTACTAAAATTCTAAAAAAATTTGAAGAATTAGTTACATATGGTATAGTCGGCGTATTAACTGTAGGTTTAAACATATTAACATTTTATTTATTATCGTTAAAGTTCACCAATGAATTATGGGCAAATACAATTGCATTTTTTATAGCAGTACAATTTGCTTATTTTGCAAATACAAAATTTGTTTTTAAAGATAATTTTACTAAGAAAAATTTTGTTCAGTTTTGGGGAATGAGAATTGGTACTTTGATAATTGACAATGGTGGATTATGGTTACTAATAAATTGCAATATAAATACTATACTAGATAAGCTTATAATTAATGTAGTAATTATAGTATTAAATTACATATTTAGTAAATTTGTTATTTATAAAAAGAAAGGATAAGAGAATATGAAGGGAATTATTTTGGCCGGAGGTAAGGGAACAAGACTTTACCCTAATACAAAAGTAGTATCAAAACAATTATTACCTATTTACGATAAGCCATTAATTTATTATCCGCTTTCGGTGCTATTATTGGCAAGAATTAGAGACATATTAATTATATCAACACCAGAAGATACTTCTAACTATGAAAGACTATTGGGAGATGGATTACAATTAGGGTTACATATTGAATATAAGATACAAGATAAGCCAAGAGGACTTGCAGAGGCCTTTATTCTAGGAGAAGAATTTATTGGTGATGAAAGTGTGTGTCTTGTACTTGGTGATAATGTATTTTATGGACAAGGATTTAGCCTTATTCTTAAAGCAGCACAGGAGCAGATTGAAAATGGAGGAGCCACTGTTTTTGGATATCCAGTTGCTAATCCAAAGGCGTTTGGAGTAGTTGAATTTGATGAAAATAACAAAGTTGTTTCTATAGAAGAAAAACCAGAAAAACCTAAATCAGACTATGCGGTTCCAGGCTTATATTTCTATGATAATGAAGTTGTTGAAATTGCAAAAAAAGTAGAACCTTCACCACGTAGCGAAATCGAAATAACATCAATTAATAATTATTATTTACAACAGGAAAAATTAAATGTTACATTAATGGGAAGAGGTATGGCATGGCTGGATACCGGTTCACCAAAAGGAATGTTAAAGGCAGCTGAGTTTGTGCAAACAGTGCAAGACATGCAGGGATTCTATATTTCTTGTATAGAGGAAATTGCTTGGCGTAAAGGGTTTATTAATAACGAGCAATTTAGAAATATTGGAGAAGAACTTAGTATGACGGATTATGGTCAGTACATACTAAAGCTTGTGGAGGAAGCACAATGAAAAACATTTTAGTAACTGGTGGAGCTGGTTTTATTGGAGCCAATTTCGTGAAGTATATGCTGAAAAATCGTGATTACATTATTGTAAATTTGGATGCTTTAACCTATGCTGGAAATTTAGAAAACCTAAAAGAAATAGAAGACAATAAAAAATACAAATTTGTCAAAGGTGATATTTGTGAGAAAAATTTGTTAGAAAAGATTTTTGCAGATTATAATATTGATACTGTAGTAAACTTCGCGGCAGAATCTCATGTAGACAGAAGCATAACCAATCCTGAAATTTTTGTACAGACTAATGTAATGGGAACACAAACATTGCTTGATGTGGCAAAAAAATACTGGAAAATAGATCCTGATAACAGGTATAGCAGAGAATATAAGGAAGGGGTAAAATACTTACAAGTATCCACGGATGAAGTATATGGGGCATTAGGAAAAACAGGTATGTTTACAGAAACAACACCATTATCTCCCAATAGCCCATACTCTGCCTCAAAGACAAGTGCAGACTTGTTTGTTCGTGCATATCATGAAACATTTGGTATGCCGATTAATATTACTCGCTGTTCTAATAATTATGGACCATATCAATTTCCGGAGAAATTAATACCCTTAATGATAAATAATTGCAAAAACGATATAAAATTACCGATTTACGGAGATGGAATGCAAATCCGTGATTGGTTACATGTAAAAGATCATTGCTCTGCGATTGATGCGGTATTACATAAAGGTTTAATTGGAGAAGTTTATAATATTGGTGGTAATAATGAGAAAGCAAACATTGATATTGTCAAACTCATCATTGGAAGTTTAGGAAAGTCGGAGAATTTAATCAAATATGTAACAGATCGCCCAGGTCACGATAGACGTTATGCAATTGATAATACAAAAATTACTACACAGCTGGGATGGAAACCGGCATATACGTTTGAACAGGGAATAAGAGAAACAATTCAATGGTATTTAGGAAATGAAACATGGATGACGAATGTTACAAGTGGACAATATCAGGAATACTATAGAAAGATGTATTAAAAGCGTTTATACTTGAATATATGTAAAGACTAGTAAAATCGAAAGGAAGTGTTACCTTCTAATGAAGATTGATGAACGTATTTCCTTTTTAAATGAAACCAAGAGGAAGTTTTTACTTGCGCAGATAAAGCAGCTTACAAAGCGAGTTGATACATTAGAATTCATCGTTTTATTTGGCAGCTATGCAAGGGGAGAGGAACGTGCAACCAGCGATATGGATTTACTGGTGATAACGGAAAAGGAAACCAGCCGATTGCTTCGTGGTGAGCTTTGCAGTCTGTTTGACGAACGAAACATGGACTTGGTATTTTATACATTGGAGCAATTTAAACATTCAGAATGTTTACTAATTCAGAAAGTAAAGCAGGAAGGGATTGTCTTATGGAAAAAAAGCTGAATACTTACTTTGGAAGAGGGCATAGTGACTATCTTTATGCAAAGGCAGGGATGGAAGTCGGAAGAAACTTTGGAGACTATAACGGAGTCGCTTCCATGTGTGCGCAGTCTGCAGAAAAATATTTAAAAGCAGTATTGGAGCAATGCGTAATAGAGGATGACGTGATGGCACTTTTGCATTCTCATAATTTGCGAGCAATCTTAAACCGAATTAAAGAAGGATACGCAAATTTTAATGCCTCGAGTAAAGACGTAAAATGGCTGGGGGATTTCTATTTTGATGCAAGATATCCAGGGGATAATTTTGTTGTTGTGAGTGAAGAAGATGCACTTGAGTGCTTACGCATTGTGGAAGAATTAGAGATAACGGTACGAGAGTTACTAGAAGAAGAAGAAAAAAAGCGTAACATCAAAAAAGAAAAAATCGAAAACTTAGATACATTTTCTCTGTGATGGGCTAATTTTATTGAATAAGGAGACTCGCTATGCAATACGATTTTGAAACAATAATAAACAGAAAAAACTCGGGGTCTATAAAATGGGATCTTATGTTAGAACAAAATCCCAAGGTGTCAGAGCATATTGTTCCATTTTCTGTTGCCGATATGGAACTTAAAAATCCACCTGAAATTGTGGAGGGACTTAAGACTTTTTTGGACGAATCGATTCTAGGATATACAAACACTACGGATTCCTATTATGAAAGCTTGCTTGACTGGATGGAAAAAAAACATGGGTTTTTACCAAAAAGAGAATGGTGCATTGAGACTCCGGGAGTCGTTCCGGCATTAAAAACAATGGTAGAACTGTTTAGCAACCCAGAAGATAGCGTCATGATCATGACACCGGTATATTATCCATTTAAACGAGTCGTTGAGGAAAATGGCAGAACGGTTGTAGCGACCGAACTTCTTGCAAGGGGAGAGAGCTATGAAATTGATTTTTCTGATTTTGAGGACAAAGCAAAGCGCCCAGAGGTTACCTTGCTTATCTTGTCTAGCCCACATAATCCAGTGGGACGAGTGTGGAGTAAGGAAGAATTAATGAAAATAGCAGATATTTGTTTGGAAAATAATGTGTTTATTTTAGATGATGAAATTCATTTTGACCTAATTATGCCAGGATATACACATATCTCGATGGGAACATTTGAAAAGAAATACTTGGATAATTGTGCGATATGCACCGCTCCAAGCAAGACGTTTAATTTAGCGGGGATGCAGGTCTCCAATATTTTTATTTCTAATTTGGAAAAAAGAACAAAAATGCGAAAAAACCAAGGATTCTTTTTATTGAATGCGGTAGGCATGAAAGCTTGTGAATTAGCATATACAAAGTGTGAGGACTGGCTGAATCAACTCATTCATTTGATTTGGGAAAATAAAGAATATGTAGAATCTTTCATAAGAACTAATATACCAGAAGTAAAGGTATACCAATTAGAAGGAACGTATTTGCTATGGATGGATTTTCGACCGCTTGGTATGGAGGCAGAAGAATTAGAACCTTTTATGATAAATGAGGCAGAATTATTCTTCGATGAGGGATATGTATTTGGTGAAGGAGGAAGAGGATTCGAGCGAATGAATCTTGCCTGTCCTAACTGGGTGATAAGAGAGGCTATGGATAGGCTGCGGAAGGCAGTCACAAAATATAAAGAGCAAACAAAATAATTTTGTCAAAATGCGCATAAAGTTCATTGCAATATTGATATAATAACCATTCAGAAGTTTTAGATAATTTGCAGATAAACGGGTATCCATTCCAAAATAGTGAAGCTGTTGTTACAGATAGTAGTTAATATAAGGATCACGTGAAGTGCAAGCTTTTCTTTATTGTAGAATCGTTTTATTTATGATAGAATAAAGAGTCTATTAATAAATTTTAAACCGAGGTTATGAAACCAATGAAGAATGAATTTGATAAAAAACTTTTTGTCCGTCGGGCATTTTTAGTTTTGTTAGATATATTACTTATAAATTTTGCATCATTTTGTGCGATTGCCATCCGTTTTGATTTTAAAATATCAAAAATTGAAATAAAGTATAGTGAAGTAATTGCGCAATATGCACTTATTTATACGATAGTTACACTTCTTATTTTCTTTTTATTCCGGCTTTATCATAGCCTTTGGAAATATGCAAGTATAGAGGAAATGACTAATATAATTTATGCCTGTACAATAGCAGGTGCATTGCAATACTTAGGGATGAAGATGCTTCATTATCATGTACCTCGAAGCTATACTCCCCTAAATTTAATGTTTTTAACAGCATTTGTAGCGGGATCACGCTTCTTTTACCGAACACTTCGCATGTTTAATCAACAATATCGTACAGACTCGAAGAAACATATTATGATTGTTGGTGCGGGAGAGGCAGCAAGCGCTATCATCAAAGAAATTGACAATAGTCAATATCTTGATGGGAGAGTAATTTGTGCGATTGATGATGATAAAAAGAAGATAAGCCGTTTTATTCAAGGGGTAAAAATAGTTGGAAATAGGTATTCAATTCGTGAAAATGTAGAGAAATACAATATTTCAGATATTATTATTGCAATTCCTAATATGCCGCGAAAAGAATTAAAAAAAATTATAGATATCTGTAAATTAACAAATTGTAATTTGAAGATAATGCCAGGAATGTATCAGTTGATTAATGAAGAAGTAAAGGTAAGCCGGCTCCGAAATGTGGAGATCGAAGATTTACTAGGTAGAGGTGCAGTTGAGTTTGACATTCAAAGTATTAAAGACTATGTGAAAGATAAGGTTGTAATGGTAACGGGCGGAGGAGGCTCGATTGGAAGTGAGCTTTGTCGGCAGATTGTAAAACATGAGCCAAGGCAATTAATTATTTTAGATATTTATGAAAATAATGCGTATGAAATCGAACAAGAGCTGATACGAAGCTACCCAAATTTAGATCTTGTAGTTTTGATTGCATCGGTACGAAATACCAATCGTATGAATGTTATTTTTGAAACATACAGACCAGAGTTAGTATATCATGCGGCAGCGCATAAACATGTGCCACTAATGGAGATAAGTCCCAATGAAGCGATTAAAAACAATGTATTTGGAACGCTAAAGTTAGTACGTGCGGCAGACCGCTATGGAGTCAAACGCTTTGTTCAAATTTCAACGGATAAAGCGGTGAATCCAACCAATGTAATGGGGGCTTCCAAACGAATTTGTGAAATGATTGTTCAAACCTATAACAATCGGTCAAAGACAGAATTTGTCGCAGTTCGATTTGGAAATGTGTTAGGAAGCAATGGAAGCGTAATTCCTTTATTTAAGCGTCAAATAGCAAATGGGGGTCCTGTGACAGTGACCCATCCAGATATCATTCGTTACTTTATGACGATACCGGAGGCAGTCGCCTTGGTGTTGCAAGCGGGTGCATTTGCTAGAGGTGGGGAAATTTTTGTCCTTGATATGGGGGAACCAATAAAAATTGATGATTTGGCAAGAAATTTGATTCGCTTATCTGGATTTGTGCCAGATCGGGATATTGAAATTACATATATTGGACTTCGTCCAGGTGAAAAATTATTCGAAGAGTTATTAATGGATGAAGAAGGAATGCAAGATACGCAGAACAAATTAATCCATATTGGTAAACCAATTGCTTTTGACGAAGAAGAGTTTTTAAGGAAGCTTGATGACTTGGAGATAGAGGTAAATCGGGAAACCGAACATGTTAGAGATTTGTTAAAAGAGATAGTACCTACTTATTGCAATAATGAAAAAATATAAAATAGAATCAGTTATGACATTTGTCATAGAAAAATGTGTCGTTTATCCATATTCAAGATGCTTGCTATGCGATATAATAAGGAAAACAAAAGAAAGCGAGTGAATGAATATTATGAAATGTCCAAACTGTGGAAGTGAAGGGTGTCATTTAGTAGAAGAAACCACAACGCATCAAAAAGGATTTGATGTCTGTAGTGGAGTTTGTGGATATGTTGTTCTAGGTCCCATTGGATTATTGTGTGGACTTTGTGGGATGGGGGATGGACATACATCAAGAAAAGCTTATTGGGTGTGCAACTATTGCGGCAGAAAGTTCAGGGCATAGGATGAACGACAAAGAGAATATAGAAACTTGGGTAAAGTGGATGGAATGGGGACATCGACTGGGCTGTCACCAAAAAGAAGAACGAAGTTTTTTTATCAAAGGCTATCAATTTCCAGTGTGTGCAAGATGTAGTGGAGTTTTTTTAGGATATTTAGCTGCACTAATTTTGCTTCCCATTACGCTAGGAAGAGAAAAAATAGTGAAGCTGCTTGCTCTTTTAGGGGGAGCCATTATGTTATTGGATTGGTCGCTGCAGGCATTTAAGATAAAAGAATCCACCAACATGCGAAGACTTGCCAGTGGCATTGTGGGTGGATTTGGTATTATGACAATATGGATTTATTTTATTAAGGCAATCATACTAAAATTAAAGAAATAGTTTAGTATGATTGCCTTGATTTTTAATGTTTTGCGCGTTCTACGTGGATGGATTTTCCCTTAATCGATGCTTTCTTCATTGCTTCAATTACATCTTGTGCATATTCATTTGGTACATCCACAAAAGTATAGCTATCATACATGTCAATAGAACCAACTAAGTGTCCTGGAATTCCACTTTCTCCAGCGACTGCACCAAGAATATCACCTGGTTTAATCCGTTGTTTTTTACCAACATTGAGAAATAAGCGGGTCATGCCATGCTTTGTGTTGGTAACGGAAGAGTCTCTAGAAGTAGGAGCTTCTATCGCAACATCACGGTCTTCTCCCATTGCCATCTTGAGGAACGCTGCAGCTACATCGAGAGCAGTATATTCTTCATCATTGATGCGAGCTTCAATTAAATCAACCATTTTTGATAAATCAACAGATTCGATGATTTTAGATACTTGGTCAAGTGTTTTTGTAGCCATCAAATCGGTTACATCGTGAAGTGATGGAATCGGTTGACTTGTGATTTTAGCTTTACAATGCTTTTGGATATCTTTTAATTTATAGACTTCACGTCCAAAAACAAAGGTAAATGCACGACCTGCGCGGCCAGCACGACCAGTACGGCCAACACGATGAACATAATATTCATCATCTTGAGGAAGGTCATAGTTAAAGACAGCTTCTACGTCATCAACATCAATTCCTCTAGCAGCAACGTCAGTAGCTACAAGAATGTTTGTTTTTTGTTCACGGAATTTTTTCATAACACGGTCTCTTTGCTGTTGCTTCATATCGCCATGCAATCCTTCTGCAAAATAACCTCGTCCTTGAAGTGTACTAACCAATTCATCAACACCGCGTTTGGTATTACAGAAAACCAAAGATAATTTTGGTGAATAAATATCGAGTAAACGGCAAAGAACTTCACTACGATTTTTGCTACGTACTTCGTAGTAATATTGTTCGATTTTAGGTACCGTAAGTTCCTTTTTTACAACCTTGATAGTGACTGCATTTTTTTGATAATTCTTTGCAATGTCACGAATAGAGTCTGGCATTGTAGCAGAAAATAAAATGGTTTGTCGTTCAGCGGGCATATCCGCAAGAATGGTTTCGATATCTTCACGAAATCCCATATTTAACATTTCATCAGCTTCATCTAATACAACTGTGTTAACATGTTCTAGTTTTAATGTATGGCGACGCATATGATCCATGACACGACCAGGCGTTCCAATCACGATATTTACTCCAGCTTTCAGAGAACGTATCTGATTGCTGATGTCTTGTCCACCATAGATGGGAAGCACTTTTACACCATGCATAAATTTTGCTAAATTACGAACTTCTTCGGCAACTTGAATGGCAAGTTCACGAGTTGGACATAATACGATAGCCTGTAGATGCTTCTCTTTTGCATCTACTTTTTGTAGGAGAGGGATTCCAAAAGCCGCAGTTTTTCCTGTGCCAGTTTGAGCCTGTCCGATGATATCTAAGCCCTCCATGATGGCAGGGATTGCGTTTGCTTGTATTGGGGAGGCTTCTTCAAAGCCCATATCTGCAACTGCACGTAAAATGCGTGCGTCTAAGTTTAATTCTGTAAATCGAAGAGTTTCCATATAAGTCCTTTCTAAAAATATCTGTTCAAAATATATACACAACTTGTCAAGTATGGCATAAAAATTAGACTGTGTCAAGAAAAATCGAAAAATATTTTTGGAAAAACGATATGTTTATATAAATAAAGGAAAGGTGCTTTTCAAAATATTAAAAAAGTATTAAAATAATAACGATTCTATTAATTTAAATTGTATGTATCGGGAGCGTATGAATGAATAATAATAAGTCACTGTTTTGGGTAGGGTCTGAAATTAATAAAGAATTTCCGACTAATTTACCAAATGAGAACGAACTCGTAGAATACATGATTGAAGTAATGTATGGAGAATATGGTCTTCAAGCATTTCAGAATAGAATCGCTGCGTATAATTCCTTTATTCATGAAATCAATCAAACAATTGAAGCGGTTATTTATCCTGGTATTTTAATTTCGCAGTGGAGCAAAATAAAGGGAATAAATTTGAATGCAGGGATAGCTTCCTTTTTGCAGGCACCATTTAATGGAATCCATTGTTATCTTGCTATGATTTTGTCGGAAGGCGTAAGCATTATAACAACAAATATGGACTTATGTATTGAATATGCATACGAATCCTTTATGGAGGGAACTGATAAACTTATTCTTAGCGAATGTGAAAATGGAGTTGCCATTTATTCTGGAGGCCGGAAGACGTCTGGAAAGGTCTACCATATTCACGGAAGTGCTGAAAATTCAAATTGTTTGGGCGGTACTATTGAAATAGGAAAAGATTACTTTTCAAAGACGTTTCGAGAGTGCGTAAAGGAATGGATGATAAGCGATATCAATCTTTATGTAGTAGGATACAATTATAGGGATATTTATGATGTTACTATGTTTATGAGTTACCAAAGAAGACAGCTAGAGAGTGTGGGGTGGAAGGTTAGTATTGTTAGTACAAAAGGGAAGAAAGAGCAACCGACATCTATAAAGGTAATGTATCAGTACTTTCAGGAGTGCCAACTTATTCATACAAGGGCAATTGATTTTTGTAAGGAATTTTGTTTGGAAAAAAGGCAGTGCTCGTTGAATGAATTATATGAGAGCGTAAAGCAAATGATAAGCAGACAACAAGCATTTCTTCTAAATTGGAAGCAGGAAATAAAAAAAGCGCTTTGCGACGTAGGAGACTACAAAGATATCATTCTTTTATATATGAATCAGTCACTGGGTGTTCCGGTATGCGAAATGGATCCAACGATTTATGAACGGTTGGAGCGTATGTCGTCCTCTTATAAAAATATGTATACTTCCCTTATGTTTCGATATACGCACGACTTGATACCAATATACGGATATAATATGCATAAAAATAAGTTACTTGAGGGAAATCCGACTTTTTTGATGGAGGAACTAATCCGCTTATCCCAGGATGGGTATAATCAAAGGAATAGTAAAATTTGTAATTTTGTTAAGATAGTGGAGAAGCTGCAAGAGGATTATATCAATGCATTAAGAAGGAGGACAGTGACGATAAAGTGGGAGATTGAAGCAGGAAAGTTACTTCAAGAAATTGAAGAACTTTTGCCAAAAGAGAGAGGTGGGCGCTTATTGGAACTTCCAAAAAATAATTACCGAGAATTTGCACAATTGTATCGATTACGTGCTGCTATAAAATCAATATACTATAAAGAAGTAGGTTCCATTTTAGACGTAAAGCGCGACTTGAATCGAGCAGGAACCTATTGTAGTCAATCAGCAAACTGGCATGGAGTGTTGAAAACGGTGGAATATGCTAGTTTTTGCTATTATTGTTTTTACTATAAATATGGAAAAAAAAGCTATTATGATAAGGCACAACGGTATAAAACACTTATAAAAAGACAGAAAGCAAAAGAATAATTAAGAGGAAACTAATTTTTCGATAAGGAGATTACGATTCGTTGTATCAAGGGTAATATATTCTTCATAAGGAATGGTTGATAGTACCATTTCTACATTGCATTTGTAGCAGTGGGTTTTATATTTGGACACATACCGAACGGCCTTGCATTTTGGACATATATATACTTTTAACATAGATAATCCCTCCCATAGTGTTCATTATACCTTGGGAAATGCTGACAGGCAAGGAAATACGCTCGTAATTATTCGACAGGATTCAACAGGCTATTTTCATATTTTTCAAAATGAAAGGTGAAAATGCTCCCTTTTCCCAGGATGCTGTCAACAAAGACTTCGCCATTATGTTTTAAAACGATTTGCTTTGCAATGACTAGTCCAAGACCAGATCCAGATTCATTTTGTCTAAGCTTTGATTTATAAAACTTATCAAAGATATTTGGTAACTCAGTTTCTGAAATGCCAATTCCCTCATCTCGTATTATAATGGTTAAGGGTGTGGATGAAATTAGTTGTATCTCTATCGTTGAGCCCTGGCTTGAAAACTTAATGGCATTATCAATAATAATAATGAAAAGTTGGCGTAATCGACCATAGTCACCAAGCATCATGATGCAATCCGAATCTTTCTTAAAGGAAAAAGAAATTTCCTTTTTTGCAACAATTACGGAGGCGCTTCTTAAAATATCATCAAAGATTTGTATTAAGTTGACTGGTTCCTTTTCAATTTCAAAGTGAGGATTTTGCATTTTAGATAGAATGAGAAGGTCACCAACTAAACGTTCCATGCTTTTACATTCATTGAGCATGCGTCCATAATATTGCTGTATTTTTTCTGCGTCTGTAACCATAGCATCGTTTAGGGTTTCTGTATATCCACGAATCACTGTAATTGGTGTACGAAGCTCATGGGATATATTTGCAAAAAAATCCAGGCGCATTTGATCTAATTCTTTTCGTGATTCTTCGTTGACAGCAAGTCGGTTGGCCAAAATATCAATCGTAGCGGCTAAATCACCGAACTCATCTTTTCGTTCGATTCCAGTTTTTTGATTGTAGTCGCCTTCTGCCAGCTTTAATGCAGTGGTACGCATGGTAACAATCGGAAGGGAAAGCTGTCTTGCAAATATGTAAGCGATAACAAAGGATATAAGAAAGGCAAGAAGTGCACTTACAAGAATAAAATAGCGGCTGCTTTGAATCATTTCATTTTGACTCTCGACAAAGGTATTTAAAAGCACGGCGCCAACTACATTACCACCACTGTCACGAATGGGAGTTGCAAGACGCATCATAGGTTTTCCATACATAGCATCATAACTGCTGTTTACGTTTACTTTATTATGAAAGGCACTACTAAGAACGGATTCGGTATCTTCGGTGAGTGTAATATTGTCCATTAAAACATTTGAAAAATCACTACTCATTGGATTGTCTGGGTTTGGAATAATCCAGATATCGGTATTTTCAATTAAAAGAATTTCCTGCCAAGAGAGTATGTAGGAGGAATAGTTTTCTACATCGTTATTATTTACATAGGTTGCGATATTACTTGCAAGTTGTTCCCCTTGATTTTTTAACTTTTGTTCATAGGATTTTGTAATATTATTGGTATATAGATTGATAAAAATTGTGCCAATTAATATTGCTATAAAAGCCAAAATAATTGCAAAATATAAATAAATACGTAAAAACAGGCTGAAACGAAGTTTCTTAAACAGTTTTATCATTTTATATACCTTCTACCTCAAATTTGTATCCAACACCCCATATTGTTTTAATTGTCCAATTTGGATGATCAAGCTTATCTAGTTTCGCACGTAGTCGTTTGATATGGGAATCTACGGTACGACTGTCACCAAAATAATCAAATCCCCATAAGCTGTCTAAAAGATTATCGCGCGTAAATACTTTATTCGGATTGCTCGCTAACGTCCACATTGTTTCAATCTCTTTTTTTGTCAGTGTAACTTTGCGACCTCCGATGGTAATGGAATATTCATCTAAATTAATAAAAAGATTGCCAACCGACAAGGTATTACCAGAGGTGGAAGCTGTTTCTAGAGGGGACATTCGGCGTAAGATAGCACGTACGCGAGCCATAACTTCACTTGGACTAAATGGCTTTACAATATAATCATCTGCTCCAATATCAAGTCCCATAATGCGCTCAAAATCTTCGCCACGCGCGGTTATCAATATGATAGGAACATTCGATTCACTTCGGATTTTACGACAAACTTCGTATCCATCTTCTTTTGGCATCATAACATCTAGTAAGACAATGGATGGATTGTATTCCTGAAAAAGGCGAAATGCTTTTTCACCATCGTCAGCAACGAGGGGTACAAAGCCCTCTTTTTCGGCATAAGTAGATAAGATATCGGTGATATCTTCGTTATCGTCTGCGATTAATATGTATTGCATAAAAACCTCCAATTATTATTTATAAATAAAATTATGTAATTAATCTCTATTTATATCGGCTATTTGGTTATAAATAGTATTTTATATATAGTATTTGACATTTGTGTGACACAACAACACTGAAATCTTACAATTTACTTAAGAAATAGTAAAGAGAATGCATGCCAGAACAAAACTAAAAAGCGTAGTTACCTTGTATTATAAGCATAATTAAAAAACAAAACAAGTTGAAATAATTGGTTTCTGACATTTTTCTGACAAAAAATGTTTATATGATATACATATAATAAAAAATACCAAATGTGATGCAGTCATACCCAAGTTTGGAGGGATGAGACATGAGAAATGTATCTTTTATTATCAAAAAAGTCCTTATGTTCGCCTTCGCACTTGCTTTGGTGAGCCTATTGCCACTACAAAACAATTTTCTTTCCAATAACATCGTAGTAGCACAAGCGAGCGAAACAAAGAGCGAAAATTCGTCAGATGCAAGGCTGACATACACGACAATGAGACTTGTAGTAAGCAATGAGCGTGCGCTTAGTGTTAGAAACTTGGATCGTGATGCAGGTGAATATGCATTGTTCAAGTCATCAGATACCGATGTTGTATCAATAGAACAAGACACGGATTCTAAGGCAATTATTGTTGCCGAAGGTGTTGGAGATAAGGCTTTTATCACGGTTACGATAAAGGATTCTAAGAAGCACACGATAAAGACGTTAACTTGCAATGTAATCGTTGGACCACCAGCTCAAAGTATTAAGTTTACAGAATCCGATGTGACAATAAGTTTGGATAGTGATTCCTCGGCAACGCTAAAGGCTAGCATTAAGCCAGGAAATACAGAAGAAAAACCACTGATTACCGTTAGTAAAGACGGTGTGGTATTTGTTCCGGATGAAGCAAGTGTAGCCGCTGGTGTTGCGACAATAACGGTCAAGGGATTGGAAGTTGGAAAAGTTACTTTGACGATATCCATTGAAAATGAGTTGACAGATTCTTGCACAATACAAGTTGTTGAATGAAAATCCATGTGGGGTTACTACCACATGGATTTTTGTTGAGTTAGAAGAAGATAAAAAATCGATCCAGACAAAACAATTTGCTTTGCCTGGATCGATTCACTATTTAACCGTAATAAAATTAATCTAAAACAACGTTAACAGCTTGTAAACCACGAGGACCATTGGTGATATCAAACGTAACATTTTGATTTTCGTCTAACGATTTAAAACCGTCGGTAGCGATTCCTGAAAAATGTACGAATACATCTTCGCCATTTTCGCTGTTTGTGATAAATCCAAATCCTTTTTGTGCATTAAACCATTTTACTGTACCTTTATTCATAAAAGATACCTCCTATTATTATATTTTTGAAATTTTCGGTGAAAATAAAAATCACATATTTTTGTAAATCATTAAATATGTTAATGACTTACAAAAATATGTGAATCAAAACTTGCATCTAAAATTACTTTCTTATAATACCATAAATATTGTTAACTGTCTACACTTAATATTAAATTTTATTGAAAGTAAATAAAACTTGATTTATACTATATCTAATATAGAAGCTGAGAACCTTATAAATCAAGGACTCAACATTTTGAAAATATATTATTATGAGGAGAAAAAAATGAAAATATGAAAAGACTAAAGAGGTACATGGCGTTGCTATTGTCAATAAGTATGGTAATAGTACCCCAAAAAAGACTTATCCGTATGGGAAAAGTATATTGACTGCATGATGAACGGTTTGTCTATCCGCAAAACTGCCATTGCTTGTAGTATCCATAGAAATACTGCATTTTTGTGGCGGCATAAGATTTTAGATGACGAAACTTTTTTCGCCATCTCGTACAAGGGAAATCATGGGATAACTTTGTAAACTATGCCAAAGAAAGTGATATGGAGAAAAGGAACATCTTCTTAACTTTCGTATTGGCTACATTGAAAACTGATAAATGTAGAGATTTATCAAACAGACCAGAAGTTCCACTGGACGCATAAGAAGTATACAAATCGGAATTTACTGAGTTAAGTAGTTCGATAGAATTAATGGAGGAAAAATGAATAAAAAAAATTTAATTAGAAATGGTGTTTCAGCAGTTACTTTTGGAGCTTGTTATGCTTTGATTTCATATCTATTTGATAAAACTGTAGATGTTGCTGAAATCGTTGTATCTACTGTCGTATATTTTGTAATTATGAGTCTTCTATATCTCATTGCACCTAAGCTAAGAAAATAATTGGTCATAACAAGTAGAATAACAACTTCCAGTTTGTAGGAGAGTTTTAAGAATCTCCTACAAAAAATCTCATTTATCAACTATTTGTTGTGACATAGCCTTATGAAATAACACTATTGCAGGCTCAAAAAGATGGGACTTTAAGTGAAATTATAAGTAAAAATTATAATTCATCATCAACAAGCGTAACTGGATTGGTAAAGGAAAAAAGCAATACTATTAGAGTTCCCAAAGGAATCTGAATTTAATGACACGATTCAAACAGCTTCAAAACTGGTGATTATACTGTAACTATAAATAGGGTTTCATCTTCGGGTGAAGTTACTCAGGTAAACTCAAACTTTCAAAAGGTAATTATATAATAAATGTATCTTTAGAGGAGTATAATCATTATTCGAATAAAAATTATATTTTAAGTTAAAAAAAGCATAAATTGAAATAAGTAAATGTTAGGGAATATACATTAAGAAATGAGGGAATTTTGCTATGCTGAAAACTGTAATTTTTGATTTTGATGGAACAATAGCAAATACAGTACCACTTTGTATCACTGCATTTAGAAAAGCTATTGAACCTTTAGCAGGAAAAAAGATAACAGATGATGAAATTATGTCTACATTTGGTCCAAGTGAGGAAGGGACAATTATGGCATTGATTCCTGATTATTATGAACAAGGACTAGATAGCTATTTGAAATATTATAAAGAATTACATGATATGTGTCCTGAACCATTCGAAAAAATCACAGAGAGTATTCAATATTTGAGGAATGAAAAAATTAAAGTTGCCTTAGTAACTGGAAAAGGCGAGAAAAGTTGTAGAATATCTTTGGATTATTATACCATGAATAATAGCTTTGACATCATCAAAACAGGTTCCCCCAAAGGGCAGCGAAAAACAGAAGGAATCAAAGAAGTGATAGAATTTTTTGGTATAAATGCAGATGAGGCAATTTATATAGGAGACGCAGTGAGTGATATTCAAAGTTCAAAGAGAGCGGGGGTACCAATTATATCAGCTATGTGGGGAACCTTTTCCAATATTAATGAAATAACTCGTTATAATCCAAATCAAATCATCTTCACGACACAAGAACTTTTAGAATATTTAAAAAGAGAAGTGAAAGCAACATCTTAAAACCGCAAAATATTTAAAATTGATCCACAAAAGCTGATTTAACTTGATTTAAGATTGATTTAAGATTTTGGATAAAAGGTTTGACAAACATCAGATAGGTGATATAATAAAAATTAGTAGATACAGAAATAAATAAATAAAGAACAACACGTTGATGAGACGAGTAAGATGTGGAACACAGCAGAGAGAGACACCCGTTATGGTGCTGAAAGTGTCTTTGTCGGAAACATTTGAAAACTAACTCTGAGTGACCCTAATCCGGTTCGGTGATTCCGTTATCATTATAAAGTGGTTTTGAAATGCATATATAATATATGCCAAAACAATCAGGGTGGAACCGCGAGTATATTACCCGTCCCTTCTAGTTCACATGAATTAGGAGGGGCGTTTTTTGCGCGATAAGCAGAGCCACGGTTCCTATACGATAGATTCCTGCTTGCAGGAAAATCTATCGTATAGGAACTGTGGCGAGCAACGCGACCTTGTGGCGAAGCCGCAAGGTGAGCTTATCGCACAAAAAAGAATGCTGGCAAGAGGTTTTACCTTGTGGCGAAGCCGCAAGGTGAGCTTATCGCACAAAAAAGAATGCTGGC
>JBGUEO010000003.1:143419-184330 GCA_041821315.1 Velocimicrobium sp.
AAGAGGTTTACCTTGTGGCGAAGCCGCAAGGTGAGCTTATCGCACAAAAAAGAAAGCTGGCAAGAGGTTTACCTTGTGGCGAAGCCGCAAGGTGAGCTTATCGCACAAAAAAGAAACTAATGTAGGTGTATCGAAAGGAGAGCTTAAATGAATAAATTAAGAGAGAAGTTACAAGGAAACATAACATTTTCTAAGAGTGAGTTCGCATTGATAGTAGCGATTGCCTCTTTGGGAGGAATCTTGGTGGGACTTTTAACAGCACCATTTACGCATGGTTTTTCATTTTCTGTCGGGAATAATAGTGGAAATACGTATGAAACCTTTGAGGATGAAGAGGATATGGAAGATAAATAGGATTAAAGTGGAATAAAATGGAATATGTAAAAGGAGAAATAAAATGAAAATAACATTAAAAGATGGTTCAACAAAAGAATATGCGCAAGCGATGAGCGTCATTGAAATTGCAGCGGATATTAGTGAAGGCCTTGCAAGGATGGCCTGTGCGGGTGAAGTGAATGGAGAAGTTGTTGATTTAAGGTATATCGTTGAAAACGATTGTACCCTGAGCATATTAACCGCAAAGGATGAAAAGGGATTATCAACCATTCGACACACAACATCACATGTTCTTGCAGAAGCAGTAAAGCGTGTGTTCCCAAATACTAAACTTGCCATTGGACCTAGTATTGACACAGGATTTTACTATGACTTTGAAGCAGAACCATTTTCGAGAGAAGATTTGGATAAATTAGAAAAAGAAATGAAGAAAATAATAAAAGAAGGTGCAAAATTAGAGCGATTTACACTTCCACGTTTAGAAGCGATTCAGTTCATGAAAGAAAAAGAGGAACCATATAAAGTAGAGCTAATTGAAGACCTTCCAGAAGAAGCAGAAATCTCCTTTTATCGGCAGGGAGAATTTACCGATCTTTGTGCAGGTCCTCATCTTATGAGTACAAAGAATATCAAAGCATTTAAATTGATTTCTTCTTCGGGTGCATACTGGAGAGGAAGCGAAAAAAATAAAATGCTGCAACGAATTTATGGAACCGCCTTTTCTAAAAAAGATGAGTTAGAAGCATATCTTCAACATTTAGAAGAAATCAAATTACGCGATCATAATAAATTAGGTCGTGAAATGGAACTTTTTACTACGGTTGATGTAATTGGTCAGGGATTGCCTCTGTTGATGCCAAAAGGAACAAAAATGATTCAGACGATGCAGCGTTGGATTGAAGATGAAGAAGAACGCCGTGGGTATGTGAGAACAAAGACACCATTAATGGCAAAGAGTGATTTGTACAAAATATCCGGGCATTGGGATCATTACAAAGAAGGTATGTTTGTATTAGGAGAGGAAGAGAACGATAAAGAAGTATTTGCACTTCGTCCAATGACTTGTCCATTTCAGTACTATGTATACAAGGCTGGACAGCATTCGTATCGTGATTTGCCAATTCGATATGGTGAGACTTCGACTCTTTTTAGAAATGAAGACTCTGGTGAAATGCATGGACTGACTCGAGTGCGTCAGTTTACCATTTCGGAAGGTCATTTAATTGTAACACCAGAGCAGGTGAATGATGAGTTTAAGGGCTGCTTGGAGTTGGCTGTCTACTGTCTGCGGACATTAGGGCTAGAAGAAGATGTCACATATCGTTTGTCAAAATGGGATCCTAAGAACAAAGAAAAATATTTGGGGGATGAAGAATATTGGAATTCCACACAAGGTAGAATTCGAGAAATTTTAACAGAAATGAATGTGGTATTTACAGAAGCTGAGGGCGAAGCGGCCTTCTACGGACCAAAAGTTGACATTCAGGCAAAGAATGTATATGGAAAAGAAGATACGATGATAACCATTCAGTTAGACTGTGCAATTGCAGAGCAGTTTGACATGTTCTTTATTGGAGAAAATGGTGAAAAAAGACGTCCTTACATTATCCATAGAACATCCATCGGATGCTATGAAAGAACGCTTGCATGGTTAATTGAGAAATATGCTGGGAAATTCCCAACTTGGTTGTGTCCAGAACAAGTTCGTGTGCTTCCTATTTCAGAAAAATATGAGGAATATGCACAAAAAGTAGAAAAAGAACTCAAGGAAAATGGTATTTTAGCTACACGAGACAATCGTTCTGAAAAGATTGGATACAAGATTCGTGAAACAAGACTTGCAAAAGTGCCATATATGTTGGTTGTAGGACAAAAAGAAGTAGAAGGTCAATTAGTTTCGGTAAGAAGTCGGTTTGCAGGAGATGAAGGTCAAAAGAGCCTTGGTGAATTTATCAATCAAATTGGTAAAGAAATACGTACTAAGGAAATTCGGGAAGAATTGCCACAAGACGATAAGTAAAATTAAAAGTGCCAAATTGGATTTTCCTTCCAATTTGGCACTTTTAATTAAATATTTTTTTGAATAAAATAATATTTTTTCCCTTGACATAAAAAAAAGAGTATGATAATTTAATCATATCGAAAATAAAATATAACAATTTAAGGTCTCCGTGATTTGTTTACTTTAGAGTAAATATATTGTACATCCTGTCCTAGTGGAGGGAGTGGCACCGAGTGTCAACATCCATAAGAACTCAGTATGTACTTTTTTTATACTTTTAACAAGACAAAGACGTTTTGATAAGTTTATCAAAGCGTCTTTTTTTTATAGATTTATTGATGCAGGAGGGAAAAAA
The DNA here is from genome assembly GCA_041821315.1 of Velocimicrobium sp. Lineage (GTDB taxonomy): Bacteria > Bacillota > Clostridia > Lachnospirales > Lachnospiraceae > DIGJ01. The sequence goes on from JBGUEO010000003.1 coordinate 146,113, forward strand.
ATGAAAGTAAAAAAGATTGTAAAGCCCCTAATTTCCATTGGATTAGCACTTTTGATTGGTGCCATTGTAATTTTACTGGTAGGCGAAAGCCCAATTAAAGTTTATCAGGCAATGGCGGTGGGAGCGTTTGGAAGCAAAAATGCGATTGCAGGTACTTTAGTAAAAACTACCACAATGATATTTGTTGGACTAAGCTATGGTTTTGCATATAGGTGCGGGTTAATTAACATTGGAATTGAGGGGCAGCTCTATATCGGTGGATTGTTTTGTGCAATAGCAGGTATCTATATAAAACTTCCATCGTATCTACATATTCCGTTATGTCTGATTGCTGGATTTTTAGGGGGAGCTATTTGGGGAGGAATTGTTGGCATCTTAAAAACAAAACTAAAGGCAAACGAGATGATAACAACGGTTATGATGAATTACATTGCCATATATTTTGTATCATTTATGGTAAATAATCCAATCAAAGAAAAAAAAGGAAGCTATCCACAAAGTGAACAAATACTTGCGAGTGCACAGCTTCCGAGATTAATCCCAAAGACACAGCTTACAATTGGTTTTATTCTTGGGATTATAGCACTCATTCTTTATTTTATTTACTGGAAATATACATCTTCTGGCTTTGAAATGGAAATGGCAGGGGAGAGTACAAAAGTTGCAGGATATGCGGGGATTTCAGTCAATCGAAAAATTGTTCAAGCTATGGTTGTTTCGGGAGGACTGGGAGGACTTGCCGGATGCATGGAAATCATGGGAGTGCAACATAAAATTATGGAAGGACTTTCCGCTGGGTATGGGTTTGATGGTATTGCAGTCTCTTTACTTGGAGGAAACGGATCTATTGGAATTTTTTTCTCCTCGCTATTATTTGGAGCACTTCGCTATGGAGGAAATGCCATTCAGATGTTTACGAGTCTTCCGATAGCCGTTATTTATATATTACAGGCCTTGGTTATTTTGTTTGTTGTCGTAGATATATTTAAGATGGAAAGGAAGTGAAACAATGAATTATATTATGAGCTTTTTTAGTACAGTGGTTAATTCTTCCACTTCAATCCTCTTTGCATCTCTTGGCATTTTGTTGATGCATTTATCTGGCGTCATCAATATTGGAGCAGAAGGAATGATGTTAATCGGTGCTTTTTCGGGAGTGGTAGGATCTTCCCTGACAGGAAATGTTTGGATGGGAGGTATATTTGCAATGATAATAACTGGGATTACTGGACTCGTATATGGATATTGTACGATTCGTATGAAGGCAAATCAGGTAGTAGTAGGAGTTGCCTTTAACATTTTGGCAGAAGGAGTTACAACCACACTCTATCGAATGCTGTTTGGTATGAAAGAAAATACTTCAAAAGTAGCATCGTTTAGCAAATTAGGTCCATTCAATATTCCAGTGTACTTGGGAATTTTACTTGTAATCCTAATGATGATTTTTATGTATAAAACAAAACTTGGCTTACAGATTCGTGGAGCAGGAGAATATCCTTCGGCAATTGATTCGGTTGGACTGAGTGTGAATCGAACAAGATATGTAAGTGTTATCGTGGGATCAATGTTCATTGGTTTTGGAGGAGCATATTTGTCGCTGGGGCAGCTATCCTTCTTTACTGAAGATATGGTAACCGGGCGTGGTTTCATTGCACTCGCAGCTGTTATTTTTGGGCGATACACTGCAGTAGGAACCTGGTTGGCAGTCTTGGTATTTGGTGTCGGAGAAGCACTTGTGTATCGATTGTCGGCGATGAACATAGGAATGCCAAGTCAGCTTATTTTAATGATTCCCTATCTGCTCACAGTCATAGTAGTTGCCGTATTTGGTCAAAAGGCAGGAGGACCTGCGGCATTAGGTATTCCATTTATAAAAGGCGAAAAATAAGGAAATTACCGTAAAACGGTTTTTCATAAATAAAAGAAGAAAAGAGGAAAAAAGATGAAGAAAAGAGTAGGCAAGAAAGTGGTAGCACTTGTTTTGGCAACTGTGATGGCGGGGGCATTATTAGGATGTCAGAGCAGTGCAAATGAATCTGGCGAAACAAAAGATACGCAGACAAGTGAGCAGACGACAAAAACAGAGAGCACAACACAAGAAGCAACAGAAGTTGTAACAACAAAAGATGCAGCGGATGTAAAAGTAGCACTTCTTTTACCTGGTACAGCAAATGATAAAGGATGGAATCAAGAAGCGTATGATGGACTAGAGGTAATCAAATCGCTTGGTTGTGAAACTGCTTATTCCGAAAAAGTAGAAGCATCCGATTATGAATCTGTATTTCGGGGCTACGCGGATCAAGGATACAATGTTATTTTCGGACATGGAACTGAATTTGAAGATGCGGCTAAGGCAGTAGCAGTGGATTATCCAGATACGATGTTTTGTATTACAAGTTCTGATATCAGTCAAGAGCCTAATGTATGTTCCCTTCAAAACTTAAACAATGAGCAGGGATTTATTGCAGGTGTAGTTGCAGCACAAGCATCTCAGTCAAAGAAGGTTGCAGCAATCGGTGGTATGGAGATCCCTTCCATCCAAAGCTATATCATGGGATTTGAACAAGGTGTAGAATATGTAAATAATGGAACAGTAGCTCTTACGGCGTATACTGGAGATTTTGATGATGCAACCAAGGTAAAAGAACAGGCAAATGCATTTATTGATCAGGGAGCAGATATTATTGCTCAGGATGCAGACCAGGCTGGACTTGGGTTGTTTGAGGCAGTAAAAGATGCAAAAGAAGGTGTCTATGCTATTGGATCGGTAAAGGATCAGTATGATGAACTTCCATCTAGAGTATTAACCAGTGCGACCAATCAAATTGGAGGTGCTATGGCAGTTGCGGTGGAAGATTATCTAAAGGGAGAGCTTACTGCGCAGTGCTATAAATTTGGAATCAAAGAAGGGGTAATCGGCCTTGCAGATTATCATGATTGTGCAGATGTTCTAACAGACGATCAAAAGCAGTTTATAAAGGACACGATGGATCAGATTTCTTCTGGAGAAATTACGGTTAAGAGTGCACAAAAATAAATAAAAAATCCCAATTTTATTTTCGACCTGGCTGTTTCATAGATTGAACATGTCAGGTTGGAAAATAAAGGGAAGATGGAGGTAGTGATTACTATGGCAAAAATGCTGGAGCTAAATAAGATTACAAAGTCCTATGGAGGTTTTTTTGCGAATAAAGACATTACATTAAATATCAATAAGGGAGAAGTATATTGTCTTTTAGGAGAAAATGGTGCCGGAAAAAGCACATTGATGAATGTTATATATGGCCTTACAAAACCAGATTATGGTGAAATAAAAATGGATGGAAACGTGATTAATATAACATCTCCAAAGGATGCAATTGCTTATGGAATTGGAATGGTTCATCAGCACTTTATGTTAATTCCTGCTTTGAGTGTGGTTGAAAATATCATTCTGGCAATGGATGATAAAAAAAGAGTTTTTATTGATAAAAAAGCGGTAGCAGAACGAATTGGAACAATTTGTGGTCGATATGGATTTAAAATAGATCCCTATAAAAAAGTGTCGGAGCTTACGGTTGGACAGCAGCAGAAGGTTGAAATTGTAAAAGCAATTTATCACGAATGCAATTTGTTGATTCTAGATGAACCGACTGCCGTTTTAACACCGATTGAAACCGAAGAGCTATATGTTATTATTGAACAGTTAAAAACAGAAAACAAGTCGGTTATATTTATTTCTCATAAACTTCATGAAGTAATGAAAGTAAGTGATAAAATTACAGTTTTAAGAAATGGAGAGAATGTAGCCACATTAAATAAAGAAGAAACAAATGAAGATGAGTTAGCTGCATTTATGGTAGGAAAGCCCGTTTGCTTTGTTGTAGAAAAGCAAGCAGCTTCCTATGGAGATTGTGTTCTTGCAGTAGAAGAGTTGTGCGTAAAAGGGAAAAAAGGAAACGATATAGTCAATCATTTGAATTTGGAAGTACGAGCTGGAGAAATCTATGGAGTTGCAGGAGTAGATGGAAATGGACAATCCGAACTAATTGAAGCCATTACAGGACTTACAAGGGTAGAGTCTGGAGTGGTGAACATTCGTTGCAAGGATATGACAAACAAAGAACCGAGAGCGGTATTAAATTGTGGGGTGTCGCATATTCCTGAAGATAGACAAAATGTAGGGATTTTCCTTAAAAAAAGTTTGATGAAAAATCTTATCTTTTATGATTATAACAAAAGTGAATATAAAAGAGGCATATTTATTGATTGGAAAAAAGAAGAAAAACATGCAGCAGATATTGTAGAAAAATATAACATTAAAACGCCGGGTCTCTACATTCCCATTGGATATCTTTCGGGAGGAAATCAACAAAAAGCGGTGGTGGGACGGGAACTTGAAAAAAAACCAAACCTACTGTTAGCGGTACATCCAACAAGAGGGGTTGATATTGGAGCGATTGAGTTTATACATAAAGAAATTATAAAAGCAAGAGATAATGGCTGTGCGGTTCTACTTGTTTCCACAGAATTAGATGAAATTTTGGCACTCAGTGACACGATTGGAGTTATTTATGAAGGCAAGATTTTAGGAAAAATGAAGCGAGAGGATGCAACGGTTGAAAAAATAGGAATGTATATGGCGGGAGTAGAAGAAAATGATTGATTTATTATTGACAAAAGCGATTATTGTTACCATAAATAAGGAACGAAAAATTTGGTATGATGGTGCGATGGCAGTTCAAAATGGTACTATTTTGGAGGTTGGAGAGAGCGGGGAATTGGCAAAACGATATTTCGATGCAAAGCGAGTAATGGATTGCAGTGGAAAAATTATTTTTCCAGGTCTGATTAATACGCACAATCACTTATTCCAAACTCTTTTAAAGGGACTTGGGGATGATATGGTTTTAGAGGACTGGCTAAAGACGATGACATTTCCAGCTGCCAGATTTTTGGAATTTGAAGATTGCTATTATGCAGCAATGCTTGGAATTATGGAAGGAATCCATAGTGGAATGACAACAGAAGTAGACTACATGTATCCACATGCAAGAGAAGGGTTAAGCGATGGTGTATTAAAAGCCTATCAAGAATTAAAAATTAGGGGTATCTTTGGGAGAGGATGTATGGATGCCGGCACTGACTTTGGCGTTGCACAAGAAATTATGCAGGATAGAAAAACAGTAGAAAAAGATTTGGTGAGAATATTTGATCGCTATCATAATTTGGAAAATGGTAAAATAAAAATATGGACAGCTCCGGCAGCATTATGGTCAAATTCAAAACAGATGCTGGAAATGCTTTACGAGATTAGTAATTCCTATCAGGCAGGACTAACCGTTCATGTATCGGAAACACCATTTGATCGCATGGCAACCGAAGCAATTCATGGATGCGCAGGGGTAGCATGTTTGGAAAAGCTAAAGATTACAGGACCAAATGTCTTAATGGTACACTGTGTGCATCTGACAGAGAAGGATATGGAATTGGCAGCAGCCTATGACTTAAAAGTATCGCATAATCCAGTTAGTAATATGTATTTAGCTTCCGGCGTGGCGCCGATACCGGATATGATAAAAAGAGGAATCTCAGTAGGTCTTGGGGTGGATGGAGCAGCAAGCAACAATGGACAGGATATGATAGAGCTTATGAAGACAACGGCATTGCTGCAAAAAGTACATACCTTGAATCCAACTATAATTACGGCAGAAAAAGTATTAGAGATGGCGACAATTGATGGCGCAAGAGCCATTGGTTTGGAAGATACAATCGGTTCACTGGAAATAGGAAAACGGGCAGATTTTGTTATATTCAACCCATATTTGTCACCGAAGGCAATACCGGTACATAATCCGATTTCTACGATCGTATATTCTTCAACGATGCAAAACATTGAGAGTGTTTCCGTGGATGGAGAGTTTATACTGGAAAATGGGACGATTACTTGTGCATCGGAAGAAAATATATTAAGAAAAGCGCAAGTGATAGCAGAACAGCTGGCAACGCGTGGCGCGATTACAAATCGTGGTGCAGGACATAAATGGTACTCATAAATAAAGATAGAAAAGAGGTTCCTATGCAAAAAAACAATTGTAGCATCATTGGAAAATCTTGTGAGAGAGTAGACGCATATGACAAGGTAACGGGAAAGGCAAAATATGCAGATGACATTGTACTTCCGGGAATGTTAGTTGCGGGTTGTGTTCATACCACTCATCCACATGCAAACGTTACGATAGATACAACAAAGGCATTGAAAATTCCAGGCGTTGTTTGCATATTGACCAGTAAAGATTTTAAAAAACCACAGAGTATGATGGATTTTTATTATTGCACCGATACACCAAAGTTCATTGGAGATGTGGTTGCAATTGTGGCAGCAGAGTCAAAAGAAATTCTTGCGAAAGCAATCCGTGAAGTTCAAATTGACTACGAAGATTTGCCTGCGGTCTATACAATTGAAGAAGCACTTAGAGAAGACGCGGCAATCATTCGTGAAAAAGGAGTTGGGTTACAAAAGGAGATTCCGCAAAAGAGTACAAGGGGAAATGTATTTTTCGAATCCTATAAGCCATTAAGAAAAGGGGACATTACGTCGGGATTTTTAAAATCGGATGTGATTTTAGAACGAACATATACTACACAGTTTGTTGAACATGCATACATTGAGCCAGAATCAGTACTGGCATATTATGACTTGGCAAATGGGACGATTACCGTTCGTTCCTGCTCACAGCAAGGACATGCTCCAAGAGATTTTGTGGCAGACGCATTGCAAATTCCTATGAATCGGGTAAAATCTTTGCAGTGTACGGTAGGAGGTTCTTTTGGCGGTAAGTTCGAAATAGTAGGCATTATGTGTGCAAGGGCTGCAAGAGTACTAGAAAAGACCAATCGTCCGTGTAAAATGACCTTTTCCAGAGAAGATTCGGTGCTAGAGAGTGCAAAGAGACATCCGTTTCAAACAACAATAAAAATTGGTGCAAGTAAAGATGGAAAAATAATAGCTTACAAGGCAAAACAGATTGAAAACTGTGGAGCATATAACAATCAGGCGCCTTGGATGAATATTCGTGCCATGGTACATTCTGCAGGTCCTTATAATATAGAAGATATTCATACAGATACGTATGGTGTGTATACAAATAATCCGACACCTTGTGCATTTCGGGGGTATAGTTCTCCGCAGGTCATATTTGGGAATGAAATGATAATTGATGAATTGGCAGAAGCACTTCATATGACAGTGGCAGAGATAAAAAGAAAGAACTTGTTGCGACAGGGCGATTACACAGCTACCGGTCAAAAATTAATTCATGAAACCCTGCTTGCAACTATGATGGAGGATATTATACAAGATACGGAGTATGAAAATAAAGAGCGACTCTATAAAAAACAAACTGGAGTATGGAAAAAGGGAGTCGGATTGGTTACAAGCTATCGGGGTTCTGCACTAGGTGGAGAAGGCGTGGATGCTTCGGGAGCTATGTTTACGGCATTGCAGGATGGAAGTTTCCTGCTACATGCGGCCTTGATGGAAATAGGACAGGGATTACACACCGTCTATTTACAAATTGCATCGGAGGCATCGGGTATCAAAATGGACGATATTATGGTAGAAGCAGTCGATAGTAATGCAATACCAGACAGTGGGTTAACCGTAGCATCAAGATCAACTGCACAAGGAGGTCAGTCCGTTCGGCTTGCAGGGGAAAAAATGAAGGAAATGTTGATGGAATCTGGCAGAATTTTGTTGAATACCAGTGCGGATGAAACGGTAAATATAAAAGATAGTATTTGCTATATTGAAGGGAAGGAAGAAGAAAAAAAGATTAGTGTTTCTGAAATTTGTTTGTATCGCAAATACGAGGGATTACCAATGGCAACCTATCAGTGGTATATGCCAAGACCGCTTATAAATGATGAAACGACGGGGCAAGGAGAAGCATTCACCACCTATGCATATGGAGTGAGTGTTGCAGAAGTAGAGGTTCATGTTCACACGGGGCAAGTGAGGGTAGAAAAGATTACGGCTTATCATGACGTGGGGCGGGCAATCAATCCAAGCCTTATAAAGGGACAGATCTATGGAGGTATTCTCATGGGAATGGGATTTGGACTTTGGGAAGAAGTCAGAATGCAGAAGGGAAAAACGCAAGACACAAACTTTGATAGTTATCATATTGCAACATCGATGGATATGCCAAAAATGGATATCAAGCTCTATGAATGTGATGATCTAGAAGGAACGTATGGTGCTAAATGTATTGCAGAAGCCGCAACTGAAATGATTGGAACAGCACTTGCATTGGCAGTGAAGCATGCCATAGGAAAACCGATACGTAGTCTTCCTGTTTCAATGAAGAAAATCAGAAACGAGTTAGATGAGTGATAGGCAATTTAAATGGAGGCAATGAATGAATAAACACAAGGTACATTTTATGTTGAACGGAAACGTGACAGAATTAATCGTTGATACCAACGAAAGATTAATTGATATATTGAGGGATCGATTGGGACTTACTGGTACCAAGGCAGGCTGTGGAGCTGGAGAATGTGGAGCATGTACGGTCATAATGGATGGAGAGGCGGTCAATGCTTGCCTTATTTTGGGAGCTTCTTTAGAAAACCATACTATTTTGACAATTGAAGGGTTGATGCAAGATGAAAAACTGCATCCAATTCAAGAAGCGTTTATACGCCACAATGCGTTGCAGTGTGGATTTTGTACACCGGGTCTTATTATGAGTACAAAAGCATTGTTGGATGAAACAAAACATCCCAAGCGGGAAGAAATAAAACAGGCAATTGCTGGAAATCTCTGCCGATGCACCGGGTATGAACAGGTAATGGAAGCGATTGAAGATGTAGCAGATAGGAGGGAATGATTTGACGGCAAACGATTATATTCATGCAACGAGTGTAAGTGAGGCAATCGACTACTACAAAAGAGGTGACTGCATTCTTATTTCAGGAGGAACATGTGCTTTGGTCAAAGGAATGGACCGCAAGCTGGATTTAAAAAAAGCATGGCTTGATATATATGAAATTGAAGAATTAAAGCAGATGGAAGAAACGGATGAATATATATCCATTGGGGCTTGTGTCACGTTAACAAACCTACTAAAATCAGAGTATATAGAGACCAAGATACCGCTGCTTTGGGAAGCCATTTCCCAGGTTGGAAATCGTCAAATAAGAAATAGGGCTACACTAGGTGGAAACATAGCAAATGCGTGTCCGGCTTCAGACTGTATATCAGCACTTATGGTTTTGGGTGCGCAAGTTTTGGTACAAGGAGAACAGGGGAGCCGAGCGATTCCTATTGCAAAACTGTTTCGTAAATGTAACGCTTGCTTACGCCACGCCGGCATGCATGTACGGAGTTGTTTTTTTTCAGAAACAACGAAGCGAAAGTTAATGCTAAACGAAGATGAAATCATTCGTTCCATTGAGATACCAAAGCAGAATCCCAACTATTCTTATTTGTTTTATAAATTAACGCAAAATCGTTCTTCTGATCTGGCAATTGTGAATATGGCTATGACAGGAGAGAAAAATAAGGAAGGGATTATTACGCAATTGAATATTTGCATGGGAGGACTGTTTCCGAAACCAATCTGTTTTGATGCATGGAAGGATTGCTTAATTGGTAAGGAGCCAAAGGAAGAATACTTTGCCCAGGTTGCAATGCAGGTCGCCTATGCAGTAGACGAGGAAAAAGATAGTTTGGCAGATTATGACTATAAAAGAAAAATAGTACCTGACTTGATAATAGATGGATTAAAAGAACTTTTTCTTGGTTATTTGATGGATGGTGAAAAACCAAGGGCTGGAGGAGAACATGAAAGCTGTAAAAGCCGGATGGCTGGTATGCGCGTATAATGACATAAAAAAAGACTATGGATTAATAATTGAAGGCGATATCATAAAACAAATATTATCAAATCAGGAAATTGATCAGATGATTGTTGAACATCTTCTTTTGAACGAGGAGGTATTGGATAAACAAAATGCAATTGTTTTACCAGGATTTGTTAATGCTCATATGCATCAATATGGGTTATTATCTCATGGGATACAAATGGTTGGTAAGGTAGTAGATTTTGATAGTTTTTTAAGCAATTACTGGTGGCCATTTATCGAAAATCGAATCTATAAAGCACAGGTGCTTGCGACTGCAAAGGCTTCTATGGCTGAGATGTTACATAGCGGAATTACTGCATTTTGCGATACATTGGAGGCTCCGTTTACAGAGCCAGACACTTTGATCGAGCAAGGAAAATTAATTGAGTCAGTTGGAATGCGTGCAATTGTATCACTTGAGAGCTCGGAACGAGTGAGCCTTGAAAATGGTGAGCGCTGCCTGCAGCAAAACGGACAGGCGGTGGATTACTTTCATAAAAGAAACGGATTGGTAAAGGCTGCAATCTGCACCCACACAACCTTTACTTGCTCGGATGATTTTATAAAAAAAGCGGCAACGCTTGCAATGAGTAAAGATGCTATTTTTCAGTTTCATCTTTCAGAAAGTCGATATGAACCAGAAAAATTAATGGAAAAAAGGAAACAAAAACCAGTGCATCTTTATAACAAACTGGGAGCCTTTCCTAAAAAAACCATTGCCTCTCAATGTGTAAAGGTTGATGACGAGGAAATAGGTGTGATTCAATTAAGAGGGGTCAACGTGGTTCATATGCCAATCAGTAATTGTGAGGTGGGCGGTGGAATCGCACCAATTCCTCGTATGAGAAAACAAGGAATTAAGGTGAGTTTGGGAACCGATGGTTATATCAATGATTTTTTCCTCGTCATGAAAGAAGCCTTTTTAATTCATAAAGCATACGAAGAATCAACGAAAGTTATGCCTGCGAGTGAAGTGTTTCGAATGGCTACCGAATACGGAGCAGAGGCAATGGGACTCAAGGATTGCGGGTTACTGATGGCGGGATATCAGGCAGACTTTGTAGTATATGAGGAAAAATTCCCAACACCACTAACAAAGGAAAATATAGTGGAACAACTAGTGGTATTTGGAGACAGCCATTGTGTGAGTGATGTGTTTGTTCGTGGAAAAGGGCTGATGCAAAATGGTGTGATTGTAACATTTGATGAAACAAAAGCCTTGAACGAAATGAAGGACTGTGCAAACGATTTTTGGAAAGGGGTGCAATAGATTGAAAACAAAAATATTTGGAAGAGAGTTACAATCCCCAATTATAATTGGATCGGGACCGCTCAGTTATAGTGCAGATGGGATGATTCGACTCTATGAGGCTGGAGCTGGAGCCGTTGTAACAAAAACAATTAACCGGTATGCGGCAAAGAATCCGAACCGTCATATGGTTGCCTGTGATACAAATACCTTAATTAACTGTGAACAATGGTCGGATTATGCGATGGATGAATGGATTGATCGGGAAATACCAAAAGCTGTGAAGGCAGGGGTTTCTTGTATTGCGAGTGTCGGACATACAATGGAGGATTCAAGGTTATGTGTGGAAGCATTAGAGCGGGAAGGATGTATGGCGATTGAGCTCGTCTCTTATTCGGATGATACGATTCTACCGATGCTTGTAGATACCAAGAAACGCGTTAATATTCCGGTTATCGTAAAGCTTTCTCCCAACTCTCCCAACCTTTTACAACTGGCAAGGGCATGTGAAGAGGCAGGAGCCGATGCGTTTACCGCCTGTGATTCGATTGGTCCTGCATTAAAAATAGATATTGAGACTGGAAAGCCGCTTCTTGGAGGAGACGATGGATATGGATGGCTCTCGGGCGCTATGATACGACCCTTTATTCTTCAAAAAGTCTGTGAGCTGCGTAAGAAAACAAAGCTTCCGATCATTGGACTTGGCGGAATCGTAAAATGGCAGGATGCGATTGAGATGCTGATGGCGGGAGCTGACTATGTTGGTGTATGCAGTGCTCCAATTTTAAAAGGAGTTGGATATATCCAAAAATTGAATGAGCAAATGGATACTTATTTTACAACGCATAACTATCAGGCTATCCATCAAATATCTGGTCTTGTTCATAAAAATAAGAGTGAGGAAGAAGATGGGGAAACCTATCATATGACATATGATCCATTAACATGTAGACATTGCAATCGGTGCATTGAAGTATGTCCATATCAGGCGAGGAGATTTGTATCAGAGAGCAGGATGGAAATTAATACGGAGGCTTGCAGAAGGTGCGGATTATGTGTTTCCATTTGTAATTGCCTTTCGATAGAGGATAAGACAAGAGCGTAAGATAAGAGCATAAGGAGGAAGAAAAAGATGCTAACGGAGGAAAAACAAAAGGAAGTAATGGAACTATGCAAAAAAATGATACAGGCAAGAAGCTATTCAGGGGAAGAACAACTGGTAGTAAATGTATTAAAATCCTTCTTTGAAGGGAATGAATTCGATGAAGTTATTGTGGATGATTATGGAAATATAATCGGTCATATTTGCGGAAAAACAAAAGGACCTAGTATTTTGTTTGACGGTCATATGGATACCGTTTTAGTAACCAATGAAGAAGAATGGATACATGCTCCTTTTGCAGCAGAGATAGAAGACGGAAAAATATATGGACGTGGTACGTCCGATATGAAAGGCGCACTTGCGGCAATGGCTTGTGCTGCAGCTAGCTTTGCGAAACAAACAAAAAAGGAGTTTGCTGGTGATATCTATGTGGCAGGAGTGGTACATGAAGAATGCTTTGAGGGAGTGGCGGCAAGGAGTATCAGCCAGCTTGTAAAACCAGATTATGTTATTATCGGAGAAGCCTCCTCGTTAAATCTTAAGGTCGGACAGAGAGGAAGGGCTGAAATTGTCCTTGAAACACATGGAAAACCAGCCCATTCAGCAAACCCCGAAAAAGGAATCAATGCGGTCTATAAAATGGCCAAGATCATTGAGGAGATAAGAAAATTAGTTCCTCCCGTACATCCTGTGTTAGGTCTGGGAATTATGGAACTTACGGATATAAAATCAAGTCCATATCCGGGAGCATCTGTGGTTCCAGAGTATTGTCGGGCAACGTATGATAGAAGACTTTTAGTTGGGGAAACCAAAGCAGATGTATTGGAGCCAATCAAAGCATTAATTGATAAGATGAAAGCTAAAGATTGTGAGTTAAAGGCAACGGTTTCCTATGCAATGGGCAAGGAATGTTGTTATACAAAAAAAGAAATAACAGGCGAACGTTTTTTTCCAGGTTGGCTTTATGACCGGGATGAGGACTATATTCAAAAAATAAAACATGAATTGGAAGGGCAAGGATATGCACCAGATATTACCCAATATAATTTCTGTACGAACGGAAGTCACTATGCAGGAGAAGCGGGAATTAAGACAATTGGATTTGGCCCATCTCATGAAAACCTTGCGCATACAGTGGATGAATATATCGAGATCGAACAGCTTATAGGAGCCTGTGACGGATATTATTACATTTTAAAGGCATTATTATAGATAGTTGGAGAAAAATATGAGTTTACAAATTGTTGGTACCAAACGGCCCATAGCGGATGCAAAACTAAAGGTAACGGGACAAAAGCAATATGTTGCAGATATGAAGCTTCCAGGCATGATTTATGGAAAGCTGCTGCTCAGTGAGGTTGCACATGCAAAGATTTTTAAGATTGATACATCAATGGCAGAGGCACTGCCGGGTGTTCGAGCAGTCGTAACCTATAAAAATGCACCATCGGTTGCGTATAACAGTGCCAAACGTTTGATTGATCATGATGTAATCTGCAGTGAACGTATTTTTGATGATACGGTTCGCTTTATTGGAGATAGGGTGGCAGCAGTAGCTGCAGATACCGAGGAGATTGCAGCAAAAGCGTTATTGTTAATCAAAGTGGAATACCAAAAACTTCCTATTATAACAACCATTACAGATGCAATCAAAGAAGATGCCTATCCAATTCACAAAGGAGGTAATGTGATTGCAAATCTCCAGGTTGGAGAAGCAGATTTAGAACCTGCATTTGCAGCATGTGATTATGTGATGGAGGCCTCCTATACGACGCCTGCGATTCATCATGCTGCGATGGAGACACATGCTGCGATAGCAGACTGGAATGCCATGGATAAATTGACGATTTACAGTCCAAATCAAAACAGTTTTGCATTTCGTGTCATTCTTTCTGATATTTTTGGGCTCACTTACAACAAAATTCGTGTTGTTTCACCGGCCATAGGAGGAGCTTTTGGGGGAAAATTGGAAGTAACGATTGAACCAGTTGCAGCGATTCTAAGTAAATATGCAAAACGACCCGTTAAACTGGTATTAAGTCGAAAAGAAACGATTTTAGCAAGTCGGGTAAGACATGCATCTCTTAACTATGTCAAGACGGGATTTATGAAAGACGGCACAATAAGAGCAGTGGATTTTAAAATTTATTTGAATACGGGGGCTTATGCATCCAGTGCAATGAATGTCGCGGGAGCTTTGACTCATAAGGTCTTTATGGCATACAAGATTAAGAGTATGCATATTCTTGCGATTCCCGTTTATACAAATACGATTACAGCGGGAGCGATGAGGGGGTATGGTTCTCCACAAGTATTTTTTGGGTTGGAACGGCAGATGAATAAAATTGCTCGATTCTTAAAAATGGATCCAGCCGCTCTTCAACAAAAAAATATGGTGGATCCAGACAGTTTAAACCCAAATACGAATCAGGCAATCGGAAACCCACGGCCAAAAGATTGTCTGGAACTGGCAATGCATAAGGTGGACTATGAACATGCAGTAAAAGAACAAAGGGATAGTCAAGAGCAAAACAAACGCTACCGGATTGGAGTGGGTGTAGCACTTGGTGTACATGGAAATAACTGTTATGGTGCTCATAGAGATAATACCAGTCCTATGATTAAAATGAATGAAGATGGTTCGTGCATCCTCTATACGGGTGCACATGAAATGGGAAATGATGTTTTAGGAATGCAGGAGCAGATTGTTTCAGAGGTACTAGGTATTACGAGTGATCGAATTGATGTGGTAGCTGCGGATACGGATGCATGTTTATGGCATATTGGAGATTATTCAAGCAGGGGTGTATTTGTCATTGGAGCAGCCGTAAAACAGGTGGCTGAGAAAATGAAAAAAGAGCTGCTAACAGAGGCTGCAAACGTTTTAGAGGTAGCAGAAGAGGAAATTGCGCTGCGTGAAAATACGGCATGGGTAACATCGGGGAGCGCAAAGTGTGCAAGCCTCCGCGAGGTGATGATGCATTGCCAAAGTGTGAGCAAACGAGAATTATGTGTGTTTGATACCTATCAGGCACCAAGAGGTGCTACTTCATATGGGGTACATATTGCGAAAGTTTTGGTGGACACACAGACTGGAATTACCAAAATTCTA
This sequence comes from Velocimicrobium sp., assembly GCA_041821315.1. Lineage (GTDB taxonomy): Bacteria > Bacillota > Clostridia > Lachnospirales > Lachnospiraceae > DIGJ01. The sequence goes on from JBGUEO010000003.1 coordinate 161,464, forward strand.
AACTACGTGGCAGTGCATGATGTTGGATTTGTCATTAATCCATTGATGATAGAGGGGCAGCTAGAAGGTGGTATTCATATGGGACTTGGATTTGCCTTATCGGAAGAGATTACATTTGATGATAAGGGACAGCCAGCCCCTTTGTTATTAAAGAAATATGGAATATTAAAAGCAACGCAAATGCCACAAACGATATGTACGGGATTTATAGCAGGCAAAGGAGGCGAACCCAAAGGACCATATGGTGCAAAAGCATTGGGAGAGTGTCCGGTTGTTCCGGTGGCACCAGCAGTTGTGAATGCAATATGCAATGCCCTGGAGGTAGAATTAGATGAGCTTCCAGTTAGTGAAGAGAGAATACGAGAGAAACTAAAACTAGAGTAATGGAGGAGATTATGGTTAAAATACTAGGAATTTGTGGAAGTCCAAGAAGAAAATCGGCTTATAAAGCACTGGAAGCTGCATTACAGGCAGCACAAGAATCAGGGGAGGATGTAGCGTGTGAACTCATAGAGCTTCGAGGAAAGAAAATCAATTTGTGCATTCACTGCAATAATTGTTTAAAGAAAAACTCGGATACCTGCACGATATATGAAGATGACATGACCCCTTTATATGAAAAATTCTATCAGGCAGATGGAATTATAATTGCCTCACCGGTATATGAGATGAATCTTTCGGCACAAACGGCAGTCTTTATGCATCGATTCCGATCGGCTTGGATCAAAGGTATCCGGGAACCGGAATTCTTTATGCGAAAAGTTGGAGCAGGGATTGCAGTAGGAGGGACAAGAAATGGAGGGCAGGAAATGACAATGAATGCAATCAACAATTTCTTCTTAGCACAAGGAATGACCCTTTGCAGTGGTGGAAATGGGATGTACACTGGCGCCATGCTTTGGAATCCAGGGGATGGATCTGGTGAGATGGAAGATAAAGAAGGAATGGAAAATGCTGTGGTACTTGGAAAAAAGGTTGCAATGATGGCTCGAATCATGAAAGAAGCGAAGATATGGAATGTGTAGAATTAAGAATCAATCAACGGATGTATTCGTTACAAGTAGAAAAAAAGTGGACGTTACTATATGTGCTCCGAGAAGTGCTAAATTTAACGGGAACAAAATGTGGCTGTAACACAAATGACTGTGGTGCTTGTCGAGTAATTGTGGATGGAGAGGCAAAAAACTCTTGCTGTCTGTTGGCAAAAAACTTGGGTGGGCATGATATTATCACGATTGAAGGTGTGTCTGACGGAAATGAACTTCATCCGATACAAGAGGCGTTTATTGAAGCAGGAGCCGTTCAATGCGGTTTTTGTACACCAGGAATGATTATGTCTACCAAAGCATTGTTAGATAAGAATTTAAATCCTACGGAGGAAGAAATCCGCAAGGCACTCGAACCGAATCTGTGCCGTTGTACGGGATATGTTAAAATTGTGGAAGCGGTAGCATTAGCGTCAAAATGGATGAGAGGAGAGGCATAAAATTGGATGTTTTTAAGAATGGTAGTTTAGGGAATAAAACACCTGTGATGGATGCCAGGAAAAAAGTGACAGGTCAGCTTTCCTATGTGGATGATATTAAAATTCCAGGAATGCTTTATGGAAAAGTTTTATTTAGCCCATATGCTCATGCTGAAATTACATCCATTGACGCCTTGGAAGCGGAAAAAATGGAAGGAGTATGGGCGGTGGTCTGGCATAAAGATTCTCCCTCGATACGATATAATGCAAATGGAGAGGATTCCTCCATTTTACCGTCCGAGAGAGTCTTTGATACGATCGTTCGATATGTCGGTGATAAAGTAGCGGCAGTGGCAGCAGAAACACCAGAAATTGCAGAAGAAGCAATCAAAAAAATTCGTGTCACATATCGTCAGCTTCCAGTTTGCCTTGACCCAAAAGAAGCAGCACTGCCAGGGGCTTATCCGATACATGAAACGGGAAACAGTATGGAGGAAGTGAAGCTTTCGGCAGGAAATTTGGAAGCGGGGTTTTTAGAAGCAGACATGATATTTGAAGATAGTTATGAAGTGCCAGCGATCTATCATGCAGCAATGGAACCACATGTTTCACTGTCAACCTATGAGGTAGATGGGAAACTTACGGTCTATACACCCTCACAAGATGTCTTTGGTCAAAGAATGAATCTTGCAAAAATATTTGGAATGCCAATGAGCCGAGTCCGTGTCTTAAGTCCGGCAATGGGTGGTGGTTTTGGCGGAAAAATTGATTTGATTACGGAGCCAATTAGTGCTCTATTAGCAATGAAGACGGGGAAAGCTGTAAAAGTAGCCTATCAAAGAAAAGAGGATATACAATCTTCGACAACAAGGCATGCAGAGAGTATTTCGATTAAAACAGGTATCAAGAAAAATGGTGAAATCACAGCCTGTGATTATAAGGTCTATTTAAGCGCAGGAGCTCATTCTGGAGCTACAATGAGTGTGGCATGGGCAGCAGGTGGAAAATTTTTTAAACTATTAAAAATACCTAATTTGCAATATCATGCAATCCCCGTATACACCAACCGTGCAGTTGCAGGAGCAATGAGAGGATTTGGTTCTCCACAGCTTTTTTATGCAATTAACAGCCAGTTAAATCAGATTGCTACAACACTGAAAATGGACATTTGCAAGCTGCAGATGTTAAATCTTTACGATCCAAATAAGTTAGATCAAAGGGGCGAAGCACTCGGAAATCTACGTGTAAAAGAATGCGTAAAGAGAGGAATGGAGCTCTTTGGCTGGGAACATGCAATACAAGAGCAAATCGCCTCGAAAAAGGAAGAGAAGAGGATCCGAATCGGAGTCGGTATGGCTACTGCACCACATGGAAGCAGTCTATTTGGTGTTATGCCTGATACTTGTGGCGTTATGATAAAAATGAATGAAGATGGATCAATTACCATGTTTACCGGAGTCAGTGATATGGGAAATGGTTCAAATACGACGCAGGCTATGTTGATTTCGGAAGTTCTTGGAATTCCACTTGGACATATTGCTTGCGTTAAGACTGATACAGAAACTACGTTGTTTGATGTGGGAGCCTATGCGAGCAGGGGAACGTATGTAGGTGGGGGTGCAGCAGTAAAAGCCGCAAAATCCATGCGCCGAAAGATTTTACGGGAAGCAAGTCAAATGATTAAGGTCCCAGGAAAGTCCTTAGAATTAAAAGAAAACAGGGTATATTTGAGCGGCAATCATTCAATCTATGTTACGATGCAAGAAATTGCAGAACATGCGCATCAAAAAGAACGTGATATAGTGGTTTCGGAAATCTTTGGAACCAAGGCTTCTCCCATTTCTGCTGGCGCTCATTTTGTAAAAATACAGATAGATATGGAAACGGGAGAAGTATCGGTCATTGATTATGTGGCAGTTCATGATGTTGGAAAACCTTTAAATTCAATGGGTTTAGAAGGTCAGGTACATGGAGGTATTCAGATGGGACTAGGATATGCACTTTCAGAGGGAGTGATATTAGATGAGAGTGGGATGGTGCAGGGAAAACGACTTAGAGATTGTCATTTGTTTACGGCAACCATGATGCCAAAAATTCAAGTAGAGTTTCTTGATAGCTATGAAAAAAGTGGCCCTTATGGTGCGAAAAGTGTGGGGGAATGTGCAACCGTACCTTCGGCAGCAGCCATTGCGAATGCGATTGCAAATGCATTGGATTTTGAATTTAAAAAACTTCCAATTAGAAAGGAAGAGATACAATGTCACATCATGCAATTGTAAATGCCAGGATTGTTAGACCAAATGGCATTGTGTTTGGAACGATTCTCTATAATGAGGATGGAAAAATCGTGTCCATAATAGAACAAAAGGCAAGGCAAGTGATAAAAGAGGATGAGACAGAACGAATAATCGATGCCAAGGGTGCGTATGCGGTACCAGGAGGAGTGGATGGACATGTTCACTTTGGAGGGTTTGGCGAAACTTTAATTGCAGATGATTTTTATCAAGGCTCGCTAGCAGCATTGGCTGGAGGGACAACTACGGTTGTGGACTTTTGTGAACCTATATTTGGAGAGACTGCAAGTGCTTGTATCGAAAAGAGAAAACAAGAGGCTAAAATAGCAGCGGTTGATTATGCGTTTCATTTTGTATGGACGAAGGAGTATAAAAAGCAAATGGAGGAGCTTCCTTTTATTGAAAAAGAAGGAATTTCTAATTTCAAGCTCTTTACGGTATATGAAAATACAGATTTAACGGTGGAAGAAATAGAAGAAATACTAAGATCCTTAAAAAAGGAAGGAAAGAATTATTCTTTTTTAATTCATGCAGAAGAAAAACAACTCATAGAATCAAAAGAAAAAGAATATATAAATCATGAAAAAGAGATGATCTATCTTGCAAAATCAAGACCTGCCAGATCCGAAGAATCTATGGTTGAAAAATTGTACGTTTTATCGCAACAGATGAGAAGTAAGATTTGCATTGCGCACACCTCTGCGAAAGGATCGGTATTACAAATTCATGGTTCAAATAAGGAGCACATATGCTTAGAAACTTGCCCTCATTATCTTGCATTTACACAAGATAAGTTAAAAGGGAGGGGGGGAGAGTTCTATACGATGACACCACCGCTTCGAAAAGAGGAGGACAGAGAAGCCTTGTGGAATGGAATTTTGGAGGGAGATATTGCGATGTTCTCAACGGATCACTGCCCTTATCATAAGATAGATAAAGTAGGAAAGGATTGGAATCGTGTGCCTTGTGGAGTAGATGGTGTGCAGGTAAGAATGATTTATCTTTTTTCAGAAGGGGTAGTAAAGAGAAAACTTAGTATGTCTGATTATGTAAAGCTTACGTCAGAAAATGCAGCAAAGTTTTACGGATTCTATCCTAGAAAAGGATGTTTAAAGGCAGGAAGTGATGCGGATATCGTATTGATCTTAGAAGAGGAAACGACGGACTATGGCATCGACACTTGCAAGGGAAATATTGACTATACGATCTATGAAAAAAGTCGGTTTAGAGGAAAAATTACGAGGGTTGTAAAATCGGGTAAAACCGTCTATGATGGTAGTAATATGTACGCAACGCAAGGGATGGGCTTTTATATTCCAACATAATGAAAGAGGGAGAAGCAATGAATTATTTTGACTGCCATGTGGATACATTAACGGAACTATTCGATGTGGATGGTGATTTGGAAAAAAATAATAAAAATTTAGATATGCAACGCGTTCGTTCCTTTGCAAAACAGTATGGGCATATATTTGCGATATGGAATGACATGGAAAAAATTTCAAAAGGAAAAGTAGAGGAAGAATTCAGGCAGACGTATCAAAGGGCAAAAAATCGTTTGAATCAGACGAGGAATACAATAAACTTGTGTCTTACGGCAAAGGATATGGAAGAGGCGTTCGCCCTCGGAAAGGAGGCAGCATTTCTTTCCATTGAAGATATTTCTTTTATGGGAAGCTACGTCGAACAGATCAAAGAGCTTGGATTTCGATTTGCAATGTTAACCTGGAATCATACGAATCAATATGCATCCGGCTCTGTATCCAATCAAAAGGGAAGCTTGACATACGAAGGACGAGAACTGGTGAAGTACTTGATGAATCAGGGAATCATATTAGATATTTCTCATTTGTCAGACCGCGGTGTTGAAGAGGTTTTTGAAATTACAGAAAAGCCAATTATGGCATCGCATTCGAATGTGCGGCAGATTTGTAAGATGGACAGAAACTTACCGAATGATTATATCAAAGAGTTGATTCGAAGAAACGGTTTGATTGGTATGAATTTTTTTCGTCCGTTTGTAGGTAGCACCTTAGATGTAACAATGGATACGTTGATTCAACATATGGATTATATTCTTAATTTAGGTGGAGAGAATGTTTTAGCAATTGGAAGCGACTTTGATGGAAGTGATGACCTCTTTCCAAAGGGAATAAAAGGAGTCGAGTCCATCCCTGCTTTGAGAGAAGAAATGAAACGGGCAGGATTTAGTGAAGCGATTCTAGATAAGGTGTTTTTTGAAAATGCACATTCATTTATCAAAAAGAATTTAATTTGAAAAACATTAGAAAATTTATTGACAAAAAGAAGTGAGGGTGGTATGATTAATTTGTTGTGAATAAGTAGAGTATCCACTCTCACCTTAGCATTGTGGTAAAGATGACTTGGGTTATTATATTTTTACAAACATTAGTTTGTTTAGATTATGCGTGGATATTCATCCGCGTTTTTTTTATGACAAGAAATAACTATTATAACCAATGGCAATGGCTTGCTTGGCCAATATTATTATGGAGGTGCACTACTATTAGCGATTTAATGATTAACGAACAAATCAGAGATAAAGAGGTTCGATTGGTTGGAGAAGACGGAGAACAGTTAGGTGTTATGTCTTCTAAAGATGCAATGAAACTAGCTAGAGATGAGGAACTTGATTTAGTCAAGATTGCTCCGACGGCAAAACCACCTGTTTGTAAAATTATTGACTACGGCAAGTATAAGTATGAACAAACTCGCAAAGACAAAGAAGCAAAGAAAAAACAAAAAGTTACAGAAGTAAAGGAAATTCGGTTGTCACCTAATATTGATGTAAATGACATGAATACCAAAGCAAGTCAAGCGAGAAAATTTTTGTTAAAAGGCGATAAGGTAAAGGTTGCATTACGTTTCCGTGGTCGTGAGATGGCGCACATGGGAAGAAGCAGACAAATCTTAGACGATTTCTTTTCAAAAGTAGAAGATATTGCAGTGGTTGAAAAACCAGCAAAGCTTGAAGGCAGAAGTATGATAATGTTTTTAACAGAAAAACGTTAACATAGAGAAGGATTTAAATTTTAAGGAGGAAAATGCAATGCCAAAATTGAAAACTAAAAGAGCAGCAGCAAAACGTTTTAAACTAACAGGAACAGGAAAATTAAAAAGAAATAAAGCATATAAGAGACATATTTTGACAAAGAAATCTCCAAAATTAAAGAGAAATCTTAGAAAAGCTACCATTACTGACAGTACAAATGCTAAGGTAATGAAAAAAATCTTACCTTATTTATAATTTTTTGAAGAAACGGAGGAAATAGACAATGGCAAGAATTAAAGGCGGAATGAACGCTAAAAAGAAACATAATAGAGTATTAAAGTTAGCAAAAGGTTATAGAGGCGCTCGCTCAAACCAATATAGAGTAGCAAAACAGTCAGTAATGAGAGGTTTAACAGAATCATTTGCTGGTAGAAAACAAAAGAAGAGACAGTTTAGACAATTATGGATTGCTCGTATTAATGCAGCAGCTCGTATGAATGGACTTTCTTACAGCAAATTTATGTATGGATTAAAATTAGCAGAAGTTTCAGTAAACAGAAAAATGTTATCTGAAATGGCAATTAATGATTCAGCAGGATTTACAGCTTTGGTTGAAGTTGCAAAAGCAAAGATTGCTTAATTGTATTTTTGCAGTCATTAGCTAGATGTCTTAATGGAAAAATCATGTGTATATAGATAGGAAATAGGACTTTATGGAACCCAAGGCGCACGAGTGTCAAGGATTCCGTAAACCGATTTCATAAATTGGTATTACAATTGTGTGAAATCTATATATTTTTTAAAAAATATTATATATTCTCTTGACATACATAGGTAACTACATTATAATATATTTTGCATTCCTCGATAGCTCAATGGTAGAGCACACGGCTGTTAACCGTGGGGTTGTTGGTTCGAGCCCAACTCGGGGAGTATGCGGGAGTGCTGGAATTGGCAGACAGGCAAGACTAAGGATCTTGTGGGTGTATTCTCGTGTGGGTTCAAGTCCCATCTCCCGCAGTACATAGAACTGCAAGTAGTTCATTAGAATAAGGCTTTCACAGTTATTACAATTGTGAAGGTCTTATTTTTGTTTGTAGTAAAAATGAAAAGTACAGAAGTTTTACTGCAACTGGAAAAGGAAGTGACAATTTCATCTCCTCGTTTTACAACAATGTGAAGGTTGTTGTGTCGTTTTGTATACACAGATTCTTGCTGCAATTGTGAAGGAGCTGCGGAAGGTTTATCATTCTCAAATTTGAATAGTACTTCGTTTAATCCAGCATTCTTTACGATTAGCTTTGTGAGTGAATAAGTTTTTAATATGTTTTTCCAAATAGAAGGTGTGACTAGCTGGCATTCCGTTTTAATATTTTGTGTAGCATTGTCGGCAGATTGATTTATTAGGGGTTTATATAATAAGCATTTATCGTAAATAAAAAAGCATGGAATATCAGGGTTAAAACACAAAGGAAGTATTCGTCACTTAATAAATACTTAGTTTGGATTATGGATAAGAGATCTCTATTAGGTGAAAATAGAAAAGTAAGCCTTAAATAGGAACATATAGAAGAATATAAATCTTCTAGTTCTTTCGGAGCCAATAATCTATTGTAATCAGTGCAAAGAACTTTGGAAGGATTTACTTTCATTGTATATGTATTAATGCAACCCAAAAGATTGTCTTTGTCAAATTTAGGAGGAGGTAAAATGGTAAAAACGTTATCACCATCAATCCAGGTTGTTTCATTGCTATAAAGTTTTTTGTTGAATGAAAAAAAGTATTTCTTCAAATTATTAAAAATTGGATTATCTTCTGCCTTTAACATCTTTTGGTAGTATATGATTTTTTCATGTATGTCGTTTAGTTTTATTAAATTGTTTCAATGATTTGTGGCCGCTGTTAATCTTTTGATATAATCAGAAGCATCCATATTTCTAAGATCATTTAATCTTTTTATGAGAGTTGAAGCATTCATATTTATAGTCTTGTAAAACTTTCCTATAGCCACTAGCTACTCTAACGTAAACGCTCCATAGTGGGTACTTCCACAAAACTAACCGCTCCCATGAGTGGCTCATTTTTACAGTGATTTTCTACAGTTAGTCGGAAGTTAATCCGACCAAGGAAGCAGATTTTCGCAGAAACTCCGATCTTTTTCATCCAGATGTTTAGGAATCTCTGTCAGAAGATATTCAAAATAATCATACGGCTTCAGATGATTCGCTTTCGCTGTCTCGGCTATGCTGTAAATAATCGCACTGGAGTCAGCACCTGTGATTGTATCAATCATCATCCAGTTTTTCTTTTTATGTTGTTAAGCGCATAAACGTAATTATGTGCTTAAGAAAGTTATGTGCTCTTAACACTTGCAAAAAAGGGATATTCTCACCAAACCATGCATGCTTATGTGAAGGCTTTGGAACAAGAACCAGATTCTTGGAATACGCAAATTCAGGTGCAGTTGTATGAGAACATAAAACAAGCGCTTAATGACAAAGAAAAACTATTCAATCATGGAGCAAGGCATAACATTAAACCAACATCAAGTTTGCTTTTTTTTAATGATAACAGGTGAGCCTTTAAAAAACTTTGAACGTCAGCGAAAACTTAATAATACGAAGCATGCAGATATACTTAAAGATTTTTCAAAATATTTTACTGAGTTTAAGCACATATCCATTATGTCTGCTAATGCTGAAATATATCATGTATCAGTTTTTCTTGATTCATTAAGCCACTTCCCTGATGATTGGTCAATGTTGACTGCCAATGATGTGAGTAATTACATATGTACATCTTTTCATGGATTAAAAAATTCAAGTAACAACATATAATACTCGATTAGACGATGAAAGTGGTCAGGTAGTTTTAGTTAGGGAGATGTCAACAAATTATCCAATAGGTATAGATGGGATTGATAAGCCTGAAAAAGTAGCAGCAGTCATGAATGGAGTCTTTGCGTTGAAGGAGCTAGCCGAGGAATATGTCTATCTTTTGTGCTTGAACAAGAAAAATACTAAAATCACAGGAATATTCGAAATTTCACATGGAACGGTAGATAGGGCAATTCTTGGAGTACGTGAGATTTTTATACGGGTCTTATTATCTGGAGCAAGTAATCTGATTATTGCCCATAACCATCCTTCGCAATCGGTTATCGCAAGCAAGGAAGATATCCAGATAAAAAAAGGGTATTAGAGGCAGCTAAACTTTTAGGGGCTGATTTTTTAGATCATCTTATTATTGGAACTCAATCGTATTATTCCTTTCGGGAGGATAAGTCATTAGATATCAAATGGGTTCCATAAATATTGGTTTGCTGGATTATGTTAATGAAATAATTTCTGTTTTATCTTTGATGTAAATATTAGAACACAAGCTATAATTGGAATAAGATAACGGAGTAGTTTATTATTCAAAAATTATTATACAGCTAATAAAAGTTTTTTTGGAATTCATTATAAGCTTGACATTTTATTAGCTGTTTATAATCAATTTACCTTAAGTTTGTGAATGCTCACATATTTTTAACGTTCACGACGTGTTTTTTAACGTTCATGACGAAAATGGTTGTGAAATGTTATTTTGTGATACAATTTAAGGATATTTTAGGGAGGAGTTTATAATGAATAATAATACAAAACATTTTAAAATTTTAAAAGGAGTACCACGAATTAGATTTCTAAGAAAGATTTCAGTACTATTAGTTCTTACATTAATTACACAATGCCTATATGGCTATGATTACTTTTCAAATGCTCAAACAACGGATGCTAGTGCAAACATTGATGAACAGGCTCCAACAGCTCCAACAAATTTAACCGTTGTTGCATCAGGTGCTGCTATTAATTTGAGTTGGAATGCTTCAATTGATGATGTGGGAGTCGAAGGGTATAAGGTATATAACAATGAAATATGTATTGGACAAACGGACGAGCCAGATTTTACCTATTTGGATTTGGTAACTGAACATATTTTCAACTTTTCTATAACAGCTTACGATAAGTCAGGTAATGAATCCGTTAAAAGTGATGTGGTAAACTTTGATTATCAAAAGATCACAGAGGACAAGCAACTGCCATCAACACCGTGTAATGTTAAAATAATATCTGTTGTTAACTCAACCATTTCTCTAGCTTGGGATAATTCTTCAGATGATATTGGAATTGAAGGTTATGAAATATTTAAAAATGGTATTAAGATTGGGTTTACAAAGGAAAACAGCTTTATCGATTTTGCGTTTAGTTTTGAACGAAATGATAAATATACTGTTGTAGCAGTTGATCTATCGGGAAATAAATCGATAGAAAGTGAAGCTATTTCTGTTAAAAAACAAGACGAATCGGATGATTTATTTGAATATAAGACCGACAGATATATTGTTAAATATAAAAGTAGTATTGGAAGAAGCAATCTGTATGGCTACTTAGATACTAAAATAATTAACTACAAAATGATTAACGAAAATTTTGAGTCAATTACACTTGATGAAAAAACGAAGCCGAATGACTTTATTGAAAGTATTAAAAGTAAAAAAGATAACGGAAATAATACATTTAACTTTGATACAGATATAGAGTATATCCAAGCGGATTATCCATTCACATCATCATCAACCGATCCTTATTTTAGTCAACAATGGGGAGTAAATGATATTTTAGCAGACAGCGATGATTTAAAAGAACAAATATTAAAGGAACTCAATCCGAATTCATATGTAAATAATCCAACAGAATCAAGAGAAGATAAAAACAATATTAATAATGATACTTCAAATACCTGTCGTATGGATGTTAATGTCATAGATGCTTGGAAGCAAACGAAAGGTGAAGGTGTTGTTGTTGCTGTACTTGATACAGGTATTGACATTACCCATGAGGATCTAAAAGATAACATTTATACGAACCAAAATGAAATACCTAATAATTTCATTGATGATGATGGTAACGGTCTAATTGATGATGTAAATGGTTGGGATTTTATAGAAAATTCAAATTTTGTTCATAATCAAGAGGCTAGCAACGAAGAATGGCATGGGACTTCGGTTGCTGGAATCATTGCAGCAAAAGATAATAATAATGTTGGAATAACAGGTATTGCACCAGAAGCAAAAATATTACCATTAAAAGTGTTTGAAAACGGTGTAGCATATACGAGTGATATTATTATTGCCATCGAGTATGCGGAAAAAATGGGTGCCAAAATAATGAATTGTAGTTGGGGATCTCCTGAAAATAACCCTGCATTACAAGAGGCTATTGAAAATTCAAGCATGCTTTTTGTATGTGCTGCAGGTAACAATCATGAAAACCTAGATATTTCACCGGTATTTCCGGCTGCATATGAAAATAAAAACATTATAACAGTAGCATCTATCAATAGTAGAGGCATATTATCCGCTTCTTCTAATTATGGGAAAATGGCAATCGATGTAGCAGCGCCGGGAGAACATATTATTAGTACTTTTCCAGAAAACCAATATAATTCTACAAGTGGTACATCTATGGCAGCGGCCTTTGTATCTGGAGAAGCAGCTTTAATATTAAGTATTAATGGTGATTTTAATTCTGTAGATGTAAAACAACGAATTATTACATCGTCCGATCGATTATCATCATTATCAGGAAAGGTATGGAATGGAAATAAAATTAATTGCAATAACGCAATAAAGGATATGATTTCAGAGAAAACCATACAAATTGATACTAAAGATAATAATTTGTATTTATTAAATAATAAATCTTGTAAGAGTTTAAGCAACAAATCGAGTAATAGTTTGCATAAGTTGTCTTCTGTTCGAGATTTGACAAGGCTTCCATTTATCAATAGAGGGAATGTAGAAGCTGTTACTTTCAACGATAAAATATATGTTACCAACGACCTAGATGATTTATATCGTTATACGCCAAGCTCAAATGAATGGGAAAAGCAAGCTAGCCTGCAAAGTTCCTTTAAGCCTCAAGGATTAGTGGCAACTAATGGTAAGATTTATGCGATTGGTGGCTTATATCATGGATACTCTTATACTATTGAAGAATATGATCCTTATAGAAATGCATGGACATATAGGACAAATATGACTGATAGAGATGAAGTTAATGTCGCGGTTGTAAATAACTCAATTTATATTATGGCTGGTAGGGTAGGACAAAATGGTACTGATATCGTTGAAACTTATGAACCTATTACAAATAAGAGGACAAAAAAAGCAAATATGCTAACAGCTAGGGAGCCACGCACAAGTGCTGCTGTTTTGGATGGTAAAATATATGTTGCGGGTGGTAATATGGATAATCGTATGGAAATGTATGATCCATTAACAGACTCATGGGAAATGAAAGCTTCCATGACAACAGCAAGAGGATATTTTGATCTCATTAATTATAATGATAAATTATATGCAATCGGTGGACGTGATAATTTAAGTGCATTGAAATCCATCGAAGAATATGATCCTAAAACCAATACCTGGTCCATAAGCACTTGCGTATTAGCTATGCCAAGGTATGGGTTTAGTACAGCAGAATTTTTCGGTGAGATTTATATAATAGGCGGACGTACTTATGATGGTGAGTTTTGTGATTATGTAGAACGCATTGATATAAATAATGATGATTATGGAGATGATTTTTCAAACGCAAAGACGATATCATTGGACGAACAAACACATGGTGAGATAAATTTTTCTGATGACGTTGACTATTTTAAATTTGTTCCTACAGAGACTACAGATTATGTATTATATGGTACTGGAAGGCATGATTCTTTGAATGGCGCAATATATGACAGTGAGTATGAGTTTCTAGCAGGAACTAAAGGTATTGGTGTGCAAGGGTTTACGGCAACAGTAAAATTACAAGCTGGAAAGACATATTATGTGAAGCTGTACCATTACAATCCAATTAATTATGATGAATATATTTTTGGATTCATTCAGAATAAATTAGAAGTCAAAGATATGGAGTATGTGTATGATTCGGATGGAAAACTTACTGCGATTAAAAATAATGGGACAATACGGGCATATTTTGAATATGATAATAACGGTAATTTAATCAGAATACATTCGAAATAACAAACAAACCTTATGTTGTAAATGATAAAAGAATAAAGAAGCGAAGTAGTATGGAATAAATATTTAGTTATATTCAATTGAAAATACATTAAGAGATGGAGAGTTGATTATGAAAAATAAAAAAATAATAGCATCAGTTTTAGCAGCCAGTCTATTACTATCAAGTTTTAGTGGAGTATTCCTCAGCTATGCAAAAAGCGGGGCAACCCCAAAGGATACTTCCAATAATACAAATGAAATTGCAAGTGAATTTGAAAAAGCACCAACACCAAGTGTTACAGAGCTTAAACCGGAAGAAAATGACAAGAAAATCGTGACGAAAGCAGAATTGGAACCAGTGAAACCGTCCAGTAAGATTATTTATAAGAGTACGGAGATTGGGGACTCTACTCAAGAGGATATTTACAATATTGATGGTGATGATGTTGACGAGTTGCTCGAGCAGGGATTCACAATTAAGGATCTATTTAAAGCAGATGAGATCGCAAATTCCATTTTGGAAGATCCGAAAAACCTCTTAAACATGAAGAAAGAAACAGGTAAGACCCTTGATGAAGTAAAGGATATGATTCTTGAGGAAAGAAAACAGGTCGTAATTGAAGATATAAAAAAGGAACATGGAAAGGAATTTAATAAATTGGTGGAAAAAGGGCTTACAGAGGATGAAATAATTTCTATGATATCCTACCTTGATAGAAATGATTTAAAACTCACCGATTCGTTAATAGAAGAATATAAGAATTCTGGTGATAAGATATTGAAAGAAAAGAAAGATACATTGTCGAAAGAATATAAAAAGAAATACAACTTATCTGCTAAAGATTTGGTTGGTTTAACCGATGAAACACTGGATGCTTTGGAGAAAATATCCGAAATGACTGGTAAACCAATGAAGGAATTATTAAAGAATTTTGATAGAGGGACGAATTAATGGAGGATAATTACATGAAACTAACATTTCCTAAGCTATTAAGAACCATTATCCTTGCACTGATATTTTCAATGACATGGGCTAGTACCTGTCATGCAGAGGTTGATATTGATGCACTTAAAAAGAGTTTAAATGGAGTAACTCAGCAGCAGATAAATCAATGCAATAATCCAAAATATGCCGAAAGAAATAATACGTCAGAAACTGTCGATCCGATTACTGGGAATTTAATTATAAAGGAAAATGATTTGTCTTTACCAGGGAAAGATGGTTTGGATTTAGATATCGCCAGATTGTATAATTCCTCTCAGGATGAATATGAAAAGAGGGTCGATATTACTACGAAAGTGGAGAAGAGTCAATGTGTAAAAGGATATGTACTTGATGTTTTAGTCTATAATAAAATAACGCAGGAAACATCAAAAATGGTCCTTTTTAAAGAGAGTTTTGAGGAAGCGGAGGCCGAACGATTATATTATTTAGACGGTTATGACGATGGAGTGCACATTTACACGTCAGAAAGTATAAGAAATAGCAGTGAGACAAAATATACTACTAGTTATACATTGAATAACCGCACGGATAAATTTAGTTATAATATAACAAGATATTTACTAGGGGCAGGCTGGTCCTTTGGTTTTCCATCTGTTCAAATTGACAATGAGTTTGATCAGACATATTTATATTTTCATGATGGATCAGGGGCTGCATATCGAGTAAATAGCACTTCGGATGTTGGAGAGTCGAATTTGGAAGGGTATCCAGGGAGTGATGTGAAATTTTTAGCAGATAATGCTTCTTATGTTAATTTAGATGGTATTTCTTCAACATACAAATTTATTAGTAGTGATTTGACAACAACGTTCTTTGGGAGCGATGGAAGGATATTAGGAATCAAGGATCGATTCAATAATGAAATTAAATTTAGATATCAGAATGTTCCGAACAATAATAAATCCATTCCATTAATCAGCCAAATTATAGATAGTGTTGGAAGGACAATTCGTTTCTCATATAATGGTGATAACATTGAATTAACCGTATCTGTACCGAATGAAACGAATCCGATACAACTAACATATAAAAGAAGTTTTCATGAACAATCTGTTATTACGAATGGTGTGTCTGAGAAGTATACGTATCCAACTCTCGATTCCGTAGTTGATCCTTTGAAGAAAGAAACATTCTATAAACAATATAGATTTAATAGCAATTTACCAACCGAAAGCTATTCCTATACTTCAAAAGACATAAAGGGTCAAAATGAAAGATTAAAATATTTACTGGGTGAAATTGATTATCCAGGTTCAAAGACGCTATATCAATATGAAAAAATAACTAGGAATCTCGGTGCAGATGGAGCTACTAATAGTTATAGAGTGAAAGAACGGCATGATGAAATTTTACGAAGAAAACCTGATAGTAAGATGGAAGGGATTAAATGTAACCATATAGATTATAGTTATGCTGGTGACTGTTCTGGATATCCAACATTTACTTCGGAGGAGGCAATGTTAGAGCCTGATGCAGCATCCTATCAATTCCAGTTCACAGAATCTATTGAAAATGGTTTAGTGACGACAACCACCTTTAATGGAAAAAAACAAATTCTGCAGGTAGAAACGATTGCAAGTAATAAAGAAAAGCAGGTAGTTAAGAATTTGGAATTCGATAATACCTATGCTAGTCTTCCAACAAAGAAGGAATATACGGAATACACAGCAAATGGAACCTTGGCACATACATATTATAGTGGAACAACATATACGCCATGGGGGGGGATTGCCTCACAGACGGATGCAATCACAGCAGCTCAGTATAATAATCCGGAAACGAAGAGTAGATATACTACGACATACTCTTATGATAATGCTACTTATAAGTACTTCATTACGAAAATGCAATGGTTTCAGAGTGATTCCGTATCATTGAGTGAGTCCTACAGCTATACAGGACTTGGGAGAAATGATAGGTTTACAAATGCAAAAGGAGAAGAAACCCAATATAAATATTATACTGATTTCAATTCTAAAATTGTACAGGTAATAAAACAGCTTGAGAATAACAAGACAGCTAAAACTAGCATCATATATGGAAGTGAAACAGGATTTGCCTATCCGAGGGAAATAAAAAGTTATTACACGGATAGTCAGGGAGCAATTAATTCCGTCAATACAAAATACACCTACAATATGCTCCTTGGTCTAGTTTCAACAGAAACCGACAATGAAAACAAGATGACGTCCTATTCCTACGATAACTATGGTAGAGTTACACGAATCCAAGAACCTGATTTTACTAATATAAACGGCAATACATATGGAGTAAGACAAGAATATTCGTACAAGGACGCGTATAACGAAGTTTATTGCAGTGATAATTATAAAGGTATCTATGGAACCACAATCAATGCTTGTACTGTATATGTGGATAAAGCAAAAAAAATTTCATCCTATTATAATCAATATAGTATGCTTTATGATTCTTATGGAGATCTTAGGATGGAAACGGATAATTCAACTGGAACTACCAAGTCATGGTATAACTATGATACGATGCAACGAGCAATCACTGCCAAAGATGCAGTTGGTAATACCACAACCCAGTCTTATGATGTATGGGGAGAAGTTAATGAAATTACAGATGCAGGTGGTAATTTATATGTGTATGAACATGATAGCTTGCATAGTAAAAACATTAGTTATTTTGTGGCAAAGAATAATATTGCAAACTATAGAGCAAATAAAAGTTACAATACTTATAAGGAAGACTATTTGGAAGAAAGGTATGACCAGTTTGGAAGAACATTTGAACGAAAAGTATATGAGAACTGGCCATCCCAAAGTGGTGAATTATTCGAACGATACAGATATGATATTGAAGGTAATCTTATCGGCTATACGGATCCAAAGAATAATCAGAATGAAAACGGGGTAACTACATCCTATCAGTATGATGCATTGAATCGAATCAGCAGCGTAAAGAATGCTGAAAATCAAGTAACCAATATAAACTACACTGCGTTAGGAGACATTGCCACGGTTGCTATCATGGAAGGTAGTAAATCTATCAATATATATACAAAGACATATGATGAGTTTGGCAATATCATAAGTAAAAAGGACAACAAAGATCTTGTGACGAGTTATTCTTATAATAGAATTGGACTTAGAACGAAGGTAGTTGATCGGAACAATAACGTTGGAACCTATTCTTATGACGGCCTGGACCATTTAATGGCTAGTACACAGACAAAATCAGATGGTACAAGTATCGGTTATAAATATAACTATACCAATCCGTTTGGCTGTTCAGAAGTTCAGCTATATAACAATGGTACATTAATCAATCAGGAACTTTACAATTATAATTCGAGTGGACAAGTTATACAACGCAATAGTCAAGCTGGATTTATCAATTCAAATCTAAACCTACAATATGATGATGCGGGAAAATTGCTGAGTGTAGGAACTGGAGTTCAGAACAATAACTATTTCTATTCCAATTATACATATACGAATGAAAGGTTGACAAAAGTACAAACAAACGGTCAGCAAAGTTATAGTGCGGATGACAAAGATAATGCAACCTACGAATACTATCCAGATGGCAAACTAAAGAAAATAACCTATCCAAAGCTCAATGATGATTCCTATCTGACAACAGAATATTGCTATAATTCATTAGGAAGAATGACTTCCATGGTAAACAAAAAGAATTGGGGGATAATATCTAGCTTTACCTATACCTATGACTCCAATGGAAATATTACATCGGTGAATGACGGTCTTACTACAAAAAAATATGTATATGATAAATTGAATCGTTTAATCGAATTTCAACATCAGAATGGGAAGAAGGTAACTTATAGCTATGACTATCGAGGAAACAGAAGAACGGAAGTTGGCGGTGAATTCAATCTGAATCTAGATATTAGCTATAGTTATGATCTGGAGAATCGACTTAAGACAGTAACCAAAGGAACCTCTACAATAGCAGCGTCAATGAGTTATTATGCGGATGGTATGAGGGCGAAGAAGGCAACACCATCGGGCGTGACAAATTATATTTACGATTTGTCTGGTAAGCTGGTAGCGGAAGCGGTAAATTCTTCTACTGTAACAGCAAACTATATTTGGGGACCGGACCGAGTACTGGAAAAGAAGGACGCTAGCGGTGAGTACTATTACTTATATAATGGACACGGCGATGTTGTACGGATTGTTGACAGAAACGGTAAGATGGTAAATAATTATGAGTATGATGAATGGGGTAATATACTGTATAGTAAAGAGACAGTAAGCAATCCATTTAAGTATACTTGTGAGGTATATGATCAAGAGACTGGATTGTATTATCTGAACGCAAGATATTATGATCCAAAGTTAGGACGATTTATCAATGAGGATACATATGAAGGTCAGATTAACAATCCTCTTTCATTGAATGGGTATTCCTATTGCAGTAATAATCCCCTTATTTATAGTGATCCTAGCGGTCATGTAGCACAAGCACTCCCTATAATCAAAGGCGGACTTATTTTAGGAGGAATAGCTCTTACAGTTGCTTATATTACATCTCCTGAAGCAAGACAAGCTGCAAAAGATGCAGCAAATCAGGTAAAGGATGATGCAAAAGCCACTTATAAGGCTACAAAAAAATTGGTTGGTAATACAGTTGACGATGCTAAGAAAAGCTTATCCAAAAAGAAATCAGGAGATTCATCTTCTAAGAAAGAGAAGAAACCAGATAAGAATAGGGAAGTAGGTAAGACTAATGAAAAAGGTGTTGGTGGAAAAGGATGGCGTGGTGACAATACATGGAAGAAAAATGTTAATCAAGTTAAAGAAGGAGGAACTATTAAAGATTTAAATGGGCAAGTTCCAACAAAAGTAGAAGCGGAGGCATTAATAAGGGCATCGGGAGGAAAAGTAAACAGAGTGGAAGGCCCGCATGAAGCACCTAATCCTCACAATTATAATCATATTAATTATACTACGCCGTGGGGTGGCAAAGGAACAATAAGAATAAAATAATAATAAAGGAAGCAATAAAATGAGTTTAGAAAATTTAAAAAAAAATATTATAGTTGTTAATGAAATGGATGGAAGTTTACTTAGAAATCAATTTATTCAAAAGTTTATACTAACTGAAAAAGATTATTATAAAAAAAATATTTTATCAACTCAAACTTTCAGTGATGGTATATGTTATACAGGATATTTATGGGATTGTTTAAATGAAGTCGAAGTAATAGATTTTAATTATATTAATTCGATGCGTAATTCATTAGCAAAAGTATATGTATTGTGGGATATACATTCTAAAGATAGAATTCTTATTGAAGATTACTGGAAATTTGAAAAGAATGATATTTTGTTGTTGGATTTTTGCGTATTATTAGATAATTTAGAGTATTTACCAGAGGATATTTATATCTTTAATGAAAGCTTTAATTGGACATTTGTTTTGACACATGAATATTTTGATAATAAGAGATGGTGTCTAAAATCTGGTAATATTTAGAATACTAATTAGATTTAATTGAACATAGGTCACGCAGTTTCGTCTGCTGTGGCCTTTTTCAATGTAAACGCCAATACGTTCTTTCATAAGGGGCAAATCACGCTTCCCGATAAAATTAGCGCCGTTTACTTGCGACTGATTGTAAAATTTCGAAGCGCCCGTTAAGAAGCTGAGTCTGACTGATGGATTTGAACAGTATCAAGAGATTGCGCGTGAACTGGGTGGTCTTCAAAATGCGAATTGCTTTGCACATGTGAGACCTCATTTCGCAAATGAAATTAAGGCAATCGGCAAAGAAAATCAGGAAGTCATCAAGTCATCGATTGCATACAAAGAGCTGGTTCAATTTGGAGCAATCTATGATTTGGAAAGAGCGTTAAAAAATCTTTCATAGGATGAACGTCTGGAAGAAAGACAGGCCTCTATCAAGCCACTGGTTGAGGAGTACTTTGCTTGGGATAAGGAAGTTCTTGTAGATATGAAGGTTCTTCTGGAAGGAGAAACGGCAAAGGACGGAAATACAGCATCAATTAGAAGGAGTACCTAAAAGTGTTTCTAACAGACGGAGAGGTTCCAATTGACAGAATAATGCACTAGCTTTGAATCCATCAATGGTATGTAAATGTTTCCAGTTATATTTTCCTGACAGACTCTATATAGGTGTACCTTTATAGACGGAAAAATCATGGGATATGCCCGCGTCAGTTCAGCCAGTCAGAATCTGGATCGGCAGATCGAGCAGCTAAAAGACTATGTTCCCGTGGAGAACATAGTCATGGATAAAGAAAGTGGAAAAGATTTAAATAGACATGGATATCAGGCATTAAAGGGAGTACTTGGACTTCGAGAAGGTGATACTCTTGTGGTGGTCAGCCTAGACCGATTGAGCAGAAAAAAAGAAGATATCAAAAAAGAACTGGAATGGTTCAAGCAAAACAATATCCGACTAATGGTACTTGATCTGCCAACGACTTTGATTCGGGTTCCAGAAGGACAGGAATGGATTCTTGATATGATCAATAATATCTTGATTGAAGTCCTCGCAAGCATTGCAGAACAGGAGAGGGAAACGATAAGAAAACGGCAAAGGGAAGGAATTGAGGCTGCAAAACTAAAAGGAAAGCATCTGGGAAGACCGAAGCTTGAATATCCAAAGGACTGGGATAAATATTATAGTATGTGGAAAAATGGAGAGATTACGGTGAAAAAAGCAATTGAAGAGTTGGCTGTAAAAAGGTCGAGTTTTTATAAGATGGTGAAGGAGATGGAAAGAAATTAAAAGCCAGATAATCGTTCTAGATTATATTTTTGAATATCATTCTTTTAATAAACCACCTATTATGCATGTGTGACCACAGTAGCTTTAGATTTAAGAAAAAAACTCCAGCGATATAATGAGTGTTGGTTCGTAGCCACACAAATTAATCAAAGGAGGTAGTCTATCATATTCAAAGTGAAATTTAATCGAATATTAAGATAATCTTTCTGCAAAACAAGTCAAAATAATCCTTTTACAAAAACAAGTATAAATGGATAATTAGATTAATGATTTTTGATCTTGAAGTGGGATTGTATACTGCATTTATGCGGATCAGAAGAGTTTATAGCTCTGCTTTTCGCTTAGAGATAAATCTGCTTGGAGCGACAAATAGTTGCGGTTAAAAAACGAGGTGTCTAGGGGAAGCCTCCTTCAAGAGTAAAATTACTATTTATGTCACGGAAGGTCAGTTGAATGACATTTCTCGTCAAGATGAGGCAGATGAAAAGCTGATTACTACGGGTTCTGCTAATAAGGGAGCAGACCTCGGTATGCTTAATAGAATAAAAGATTGAAAGCCACAATCCGTTGCTAGTAATAGTACTGTGGATTGTAGCTTTATTATTTTATCTATATTTTTTTATAAGAGGTGCTTGTTGACCTTCTGACCCACAGTGGAGCAATATCTATCAAGGATAAGTTTTATGTCTTTATGCGGAAGGCTCCAAAACTTCTGAGGTGAGAGAGCTGTCATTGGCTTTTAGGCCTACATCAAGTTCATAGGCATGAGCATACGCAATTTTACTCACAAGTACCTCCTATGAAAAATCAAGGTATGTATCCATATCAATAACTACTTCATTTTTAATATTCACCTTTAGTAGCGTTCCATGGAATAGATTTCCGTGTGCTTTGTTTAGCTCTCTTATTCTTTTTTCAATACCATCTTTTTTTAATGGTATTTCAGGTTTTGTATCATCAACATCTTTAATTTCGTAAATGCCAAAAGTATTATCCGTAAAAGCTACGATAAAGTCTGGATATGTAGGCTCTTGCTGCGAATGTACATCATATGCAACACAAAGTGCATTGCGTCCACTATCCATATTTTTAAACCAGAACAAAACATTGTTATTAGCATCAAGTTTAGAAATAAAAATCTTCTCTGGTTTAGAATAGCTCTTTGATGATCAATGTCATTTAGATAAGCTTTTTTCAGATGAAAACGGTATATCGCATTCTACATATCTTTGATAATAAGGTTTAGTTAAGAAAATTTAAAATTTTAAATGCAAAAAAGG
>JBGUEO010000004.1:0-182125 GCA_041821315.1 Velocimicrobium sp.
AATTCTTTTTTAGAATTTTCAAGGTTGTTTCACTGTTCAATTATCAAGGTTCTGTCTGCTTCTTCAGTATTTTCTACCGCGTCAGCAAGATACATTCTATCAGATTACTTTTTGTTTGTCAACACTTTTTTTCAAAAGTTTTTAACTTTGTTTTTTTAAAAAACAAACGGAGAAAGAGGGATTTGAACCCTCGCGCCGCGCAAACGACCTACACCCTTAGCAGGGGCGCCTCTTCAGCCTCTTGAGTATTTCTCCATAATGCTGAATTAAATGCTTTATTTTTTTTAATACGTCTCTTAGACGCATTTCTTAGTATAGCAACAACCTTAGTTTTTGTCAAGCCTAGAATTAGTATTTTTTTAGTTTTATATTTAATTAATACAATTCAAGAGTCACCTTTTCTATATATAGTAATATATCATTTAGTTTTATAATTTAAAACACAATATATTGTCCTTTTTGTAAATTCATCTTACTCGCT
The DNA here is from genome assembly GCA_041821315.1 of Velocimicrobium sp. Lineage (GTDB taxonomy): Bacteria > Bacillota > Clostridia > Lachnospirales > Lachnospiraceae > DIGJ01. The sequence goes on from JBGUEO010000004.1 coordinate 482, forward strand.
ATATTTTTTAGGTTCCGTTTCATATAAATTATTACCTTCACAATCAATTACAACAATAACCGGAAACTCTTCTACATATAATTTTCGAATTGCTTCTGTCCCCAAGTCATCATATGCAATTATTTCTGATTGTTTGATGCATTTAGATAATAATGCTCCCACTCCACCTATTGCTGCAAAATAAACTGCATTGTTTTGTTTCATTGCATCGATTACCTCTTTACTACGCTTTCCCTTACCAATCATCCCTTTTAATCCATTTTCTAAAAGCAAGGGAGTATATTTATCCATTCTACTACTCGTAGTTGGACCTGCAGAACCAATTATTTGCCCTTCTCTAGCCGGTGTTGGGCCTAAATAATAAATTATTGTGTTTTTTAGTGAAAAGGGTATTTCCTTCTCTTCTATCATACATTCATACATTCGTTTATGAGCAGCATCACGTGCTGTATAAATTGTACCTGTAATATAGATAGCATCACCAGCCCTTAAACTTTTTGCTATTTTTTCATCAATCGGCGTATGAATCTGTTTTTTCATTTGATTTTCCCTTCTTACTCTTTATTTTATCAAGTATTCCACTTTTTTATTTTTTTCTTCTAAATAACTTTACTCGTATGTCGATTTACATGGCAGCAAATATTGATTGCTACTGGCAATCCTGCAATATGTGTTGGGTAGGTTTCTATATTAACCCCTAAAACAGTTGTCGTTCCGCCTAATCCAGCGGGACCGATTCCTAATTGATTTAACCTTTTTAATAATTTCATTTCTAATTCTTTTACATACTTAATATTAGAATGTTCATTCAAATCTCTAGTTAATGCTTTTTTTGCTAAATACGTACATTTTTCAAAACTACCGCCTATTCCAACTCCAACTACCATAGGTGGGCATGCATTCGGTCCGGCCAACGACACGGTTTCAATTACTGCATTTATAACTCCATCAATGCCATCTGCAGGCTTTAACATATATACTCGACTCATATTTTCACTTCCAAAGCCTTTGGGTGCTACCGTTATTTTTATATTCTCACCATCAACAATTTGATAATGGATGATACCTGGCGTATTATCATTTGTATTCTCACGTAAAATCGGATCACTAACAACTGATTTTCGAAGATAACCTTCTTGATATCCCTGTCTTATTCCCTCATTGATAGCATCTTCCAAGTTAATACCTTCTATATGAACATCTTGCCCAATCTCTAGAAAAACAATTGCCATTCCCGTATCTTGGCATATTGGAATTTTTTCTTCTTTCGCTATTTTCATATTCGTTTCTAATTGCTCTAATATTTGTTTACCTATCTCAGATTTTTCATAATTCCTTGCTTGCTCAATTTTAATTTTTACATCATTTGATAATGTTATATTTGCTTCCATACACATCTCTTTTATTGTTTGAATAATAACACTTGTATGTATTTTTCGCATCTGTTTCCTCCTTGACTATACTAAAGATATCCTTTTACTTTTTTAAATACATGTTTCATTTCAGAATCTGTTATGTACTGATCAATATCACTGACATTAACCCAAATCACTGCACTGTTTTCATCCTCTTTTACAAATAAAGAATCTTTCTCATCTACTACAAACAAATACGATATATTAAAGTGCAAATGAGCTGATACATATTCTCCTTTTCGAATATGAGAACTAGTTGTTAAAATGTCAATACTTATAATATTCTCCGAGTCGGGCCATATATGAACAATCCCACTTTCCTCTTTTACTTCACGTAAGGCAACGGATTGTAAATCTTTTTCACCATCTGCATGCCCACCCATCCAACTCCAGGTATTATATATATTATGATGTACAATTAAAAATTTATTTCTAGCTTGATTAATAACAAATCCTGAACTTGTTATATGATACAGCTCACAATTTCTATACAATATTTTTTCTTTTTTCTTTACAATCTGATGAATAATGATATTCCTGTCTTTTATTTCCTGTTCACAACTTGGTTTAAATTTCTTTATATTTTCAATAACATTATACATTCTTTACTCCATCATTATTTCTTCATTTGCTTTCATATTATCATACCATATACAAAAGAATCAGGACAAATTAAAGTTTCATCCTGATTCCATTTCTTATTCTATAATTGTATCTTCTTTTGTATCCTCTGGTTCATCACCATCATTTTTATTAAGAACTTCTTCTACTATATCTTCTTCTATTATATCTTCTTCTAATAAATCAATTTCCGAAATATCTGCTTCACTTTCTCTTACCTTTGCAATACTAGCTATCTTAATTAATTTTTTCGGATTAAGATTCATAAGCTTAACACCAGAAGTAATACGGCCAATTTCCGAAATTTGACTGCAAAGAATTCGAATTACGATACCTTCTGTTGTAATCATCATAATTTCATTCTCTTCATCCACTGCTTTCACACCAACCACATTACCTGTCTTTTCAGTGATTTTATAACATTTAACACCTTTACCACCACGTCGTTGTACAGTAAACTCACTAATTTTAGTACGTTTTCCTAAACCATATTCTGATACTAATAATAAATAATATCCTTGTGTATTTAGTTGCATACCTACAATTTCATCATCATAAGACAAATTCATACCAATAACACCCATAGAGGTTCTTCCGGTTGGTCGAACATCATTTTCATCAAATCTTATGCATTGTCCTAATTTTGTTACAAGAAAAATATCTTTCTCTTTATCTGTTACCTTAACTTCAATTAATTCATCATCTTCTCTCAAATTGATGGCCTGAAGCCCTGTTTTACGAATATTAGAATATTCTCCAACTGGTGTTTTCTTAACAATTCCTTTTCTTGTAGCCATAAATAGATATTTTTCTTCTGCAAATTCTTTAATTGTAATAACTGCCGTAATTTTTTCCTCTGGCAACAATTGAAGAAGATTTACAATAGCAGTACCTCTTGCTGTACGACTAGACTCAGGAATTTCATAAGCTTTCAGTCGATAAACTCTACCTTTATTTGTAAAGAACATAACAAAATGATGCGTTGTTGTCATAAATAATTCTTCTATATAGTCCTCATCGATTGTTTGCATCCCTTTAATTCCCTTACCACCACGATTTTGACTTTTAAAATTATCAACTGTCATTCGTTTAATATATCCTAATTTTGTCATTGCGATAATTGTATTTTCTTTTGGAATTAAATCCTCCATGGAAATATCAAATTCATCAAATCCAATAACTGTTCTTCTATCATCGGTATATCGATCACGAATAAAACACATTTCTTGTTTAATAACACCAAGCAACAGCTTTTTATCTGCTAATATTGCTCTAAATTCTTCAATTTTTTTCTCTAATTCTGCATACTCTGCTTCTAATTTTTCACGTTCCAAACCAGTGAGAGCACGAAGACGCATATCAACAATTGCTTGCGCTTGTACTTCTGATAAACTAAATTCCTCGATTAAACTTACCTTTGCTATTTGAACATTTTTAGAACCTCGAATAATTTTAATAATACGATCAATATTATCTAGTGCAATTAATAAACCTTCTAAAATATGTGCTCTTTCCTGGGCCTTATTTAAATCGTATTGTGTTCGTCTGGTAACTACTTCTTCCTGATGTTTTAAATAAAATTGAAGCATCTGCAACAAGTTCATAACCATTGGTTCATTATTAATCAATGCAAGCATATTAACACCGAATGTATCCTGCATTTGTGTATGTTTATATAATTGATTTAAAATTACATTGGCATTGGCATCACGACGAAGTTCAATACAAATACGCATTCCCTGTCGGTCCGATTCATCACGTAATTCTGTAATTCCATCAATCTTTTTATCTCTATGTAATTCTGCTATTTTTTCAATCAAACGAGCTTTATTCACCATATATGGCAATTCGGTAACTACAATTCGATTTTTTCCGTTTGGCATTGCTTCAATATCCGTAACAGCACGTACTCGAATTTTACCACGTCCCGTTCGATATGCTTCCTCAATTCCGCGAGTACCTAAAATAGTAGCACCTGTTGGAAAATCAGGACCTTTGATAATCGGTAAAATTTCTTCTATTGTTGTTTGTCTTTCCTCTTCTACCTTATTATCAATAATTTTAACAACTGCATTAATAACCTCTTTTAAATTGTGAGGTGGAATATTGGTAGCCATACCTACCGCTATACCAGAGGTTCCATTTACCAAAAGATTGGGATATCGTGATGGTAATACAACTGGTTCTTTTTCCGTTTCATCAAAGTTTGGGATAAAATCTACCGTGTTTTTATTGATATCAGAAAGCATTTCCATAGAAATTTTACTAAGACGTGCCTCTGTATAACGCATAGCAGCTGCTCCATCACCGTCAACAGAACCAAAATTTCCATGCCCGTCTACTAATGGATATCTTGTTGACCAATCCTGGGCAAGATTTACCAATGCACCATAAATAGAGCTATCACCATGAGGGTGAAACTTACCCATTGTATCACCAACGATACGGGCACATTTACGATGAGGTTTGTCCGGGCCGTTGTTAAGCTCTATCATTGCATATAAAATTCTTCTTTGTACGGGTTTTAAACCATCTCTTACATCTGGTAAAGCACGCGAAGCGATTACCGACATGGCATAATCAATATATGATGTTTCCATGGTTTTTTGAAGGTCTACTTCATGTACCTTATCAAAGATATGTTCATCCATTTAATTTTGCTCCTATCCGCTGCAATTGCAGCATGTATATTCAAGGAATATCATGTAATTATACATTTATTTCCATTTTTTATTTTATTAATGATACTATTATATATCTAAATTTCTAACATACTTTGCATTTTCTTCAATAAATTCACGTCTAGGCTCAACCTTATCACCCATCAGGGTTGTAAACGTTAAATCGATTTCCGCTTCCGCCTCTTCATCCATTGTTACCCTCAATAAAATTCTTCCAGCTGGATCCATTGTTGTTTCCCATAATTGTTCCGCATCCATTTCCCCAAGACCTTTGTATCGTTGAATTTTATTATTGGTATCTCTTCCAATCTCTAATAAAATCTTATTTAATTCATCATCACTATATGCATACCAAACATTTTTACTTTTTTCCACTTTGTAAAGAGGTGGCTGTGCCAAATATACATATCCTTGTCTTATTAATTCTGGCATAAACCGATATAAAAAAGTAAGTAACAACGTACTGATATGCGCACCATCCACATCAGCATCTGTCATAATTATAATTTTATGATAACGCAATTTTGAAATATCAAAATCATCCGATATGCCAGTACCAAATGCCGTAATCATAGCTTTAATTTCAGCATTTACTAAAATTTTATCAAGTCTTGCTTTTTCTACATTTAAAATTTTTCCACGAAGAGGCAAAATAGCTTGCGTTGCTCTTGATCTTGCTGTTTTTGCACTTCCACCAGCGGAATCTCCCTCGACAATATAAATTTCGCAATTTTTTGGATTCTTGTCCGAACAATCTGCTAATTTACCTGGTAGACTCATTCCTTCAAGCGCAGTCTTCCTTCTAGTCAAATCTCTTGCTTTTCTGGCTGCATCTCTTGCTCTTTGGGCCATGACTGCTTTTTCACAAATAATCTTTGCTACTGATGGATTTTGCTCTAAAAAATAAGTCAATTGTTCTGAAACAATATTCTCAACAGCTCCTCTTGCCTCGCTATTTCCTAATTTTTGTTTTGTTTGACCTTCAAACTGTGGATCTTCAATTTTTATACTAATAATTGCAGAAAGACCTTCTCTAATATCTTCACCTGATAAATTTTGTTCATTTTCTTTTAGATATTTTTGACCTCTGGAATAGTCATTAAATGTTTTTGTTATTGCATTCTTAAATCCGATTAGATGTGTCCCACCTTCTGGTGTTGTAATATTATTTACAAAACTATAACATCCTTCTGTATACGAACTATTATGCTGCATCGCTACTTCAACATAAACTCCATTTTTATCACCTTCACAATATATTATAGTATCATACAGTGGATCTTTATTTCGATTAAGATATGCAACATATTCTTTAATACCACCCTCGTAATGAAACTCTCTTCTTTTCGGATCTTCTACCCTTTTATCTTCTAATACAATTCTAATACCCTTAGTTAAAAAAGCCATTTCTCTCAATCTATGACGAAGTGTATCATAATCATATATTGTTTCTTCAAAAATTTGTTTATCTGGTAAAAAAGTTACAATCGTACCACTTTTATCCGTTGTACCAATTTCTTTTAACGGATATACTACTTTTCCTCTTTCAAATCTTTGTTTATATATTTTTCCATCTACATGAACAATTACTTCTAACCATTCAGATAACGCATTTACCACTGACGCACCTACACCATGCAATCCACCCGATACCTTATATCCTCCACCTCCAAATTTACCTCCAGCATGAAGAATTGTAAATACCACTTGTACTGCCGGAAGACCTGATTTATGATTAATTCCAACCGGTATACCACGACCATTATCTACAACTGTAATAGAATTATCTTCATTTATTATTACTTCAATTTCATTACAATATCCTGCCAATGCCTCATCCACTGCATTATCTACAATTTCATAAACTAAATGATGAAGTCCCTTAACCGATGTACTTCCAATATACATTCCCGGTCTTTTTCTTACGGCTTCCAACCCTTCTAATATTTGAATTTGGTCTGCACCATACTCTTGACTCATAAACTTCCTCCTAATTTCTACCAAAATTGTTTTCTTCTGTTACCGTTCCATCAACTACATTAAAAACCTTATTTATCTCAATCCGATTATTTACAAATTCCTCCAATCCAGTACAAGTAATAATTGTTTGTATATTCTGAATGCTGTCAAGAAGATAGTTTTGTCTGTTTCTATCTAATTCAGATAAAACGTCATCCAATAATAAAATTGGATTTTGTCTTGTAATCATTTTTAATAACTCTATTTCTGCAAGTTTTAAAGACAATGCAGCCGTCCTTTGTTGTCCTTGTGATCCAAATTTACGAATATCAATATTTTTTATCAAAAAAACAATGTCGTCGCGATGAGGACCGATGTTTGTCATTTTTAAATTAACATCACGGGAAATAGAATCTTTTAATTTTTTTTCAAATAACTCAGCTGTAATGTTGCTATCATATTGAATTACTAAGTCCTCTCTACCACCAGACAACTTATTATGTATTTCGAAAATTATAGAATTTAGTTGTTCAATAAATTCCTTTCTTCTCTCAATAATTTTTTTACCATATTTTACCAATTGTTCATCCCATATACTAAGTGTTCCCATTAATTCACTATTAAAACTTATCTGCTTTAATAAATTATTCCGTTGTAATAATATTTTGTTATAGTTTCCTAGGTTATAAAGATATATTTTATCAATCTGACATAACTCCATATCAATAAATCGTCGTCGCTCGAACGGTCCATTTTTAATTATACTTAAATCCTCAGGGGAAAAGAAGACAATATGAATAAGACCAATTAATTCACTTGATTTTTTTATTGGAATACCATCAATTGCAATCCCCTTTGATTTATTTTTTTTTATATGCATGTCAATAACATGAACCATCTCATCTTTTTCATTTTTAAGACGAATATGTGATTCACTCTTATTAATCATTATTAACTCTTTATCTTTACTTCCTTTATGTGATTTGGTCGTTGCGGCAATATAGATAGCCTCTAATATATTTGTTTTTCCCTGCGCATTATCACCATACAAAATATTAGTCTTTTGATGAAAATTTATAGATAAACTTTTGTAATTACGAAAATTACTTAGTTCAACGGATTTTATAGTCATAATTATTTGCCTTTAATTTTAAACTCCTGATTATCAAATTTAAAGGTATCTCCATCATAAAGTTTTTTACCGCGTTGCAATTGTGTTTTTCCATTTACCAAAACTAATCCATCATGAATTGCAAATTTGGCATCAATTCCCGACTCTACTAAATTAGCCAATTTCATTGCTTGACCCAATTTAATAAATTCATCTTTTATTTGTAATGTATCCATCTTGATACTCCTGTCTGCGAATAAACGCTAAAATTTCTATTTAATTTGCTCCAGCATTAAAATTAACTGGCAATATTAAGTAAATATAACTTTCCTCCTTGTCTTTAATAAAACATGGAGCCTTGGGATTAAATAAATAAATTTCTACTTCTTCTTCATCAATCACACGAAGTGCATCCATTAAAAACTTAGGATTAAATCCAATCAAAATATCCTTGCCCTCTTTTACAATATCAATTTCTTCATTCATAGATCCAATTGCTGAATTAATTTTAAGTTCAATCACACCATCCAAAATATTAATAATAATTGGTTTTTTATCGGATTCCTTGATTAAAAGTGTAGCACGATCAATACAATTTAAAAATTCTTTTTTATTAATGTTTATTTTGGTTTCATAATCATTGGACAACATTTGATTAATTTTATAATATTCACCCTCAATCAAACGAGATAAAACCATTGTATCATTAAATTCAAAAACAATGTGTTTTGAAGTAAAAAATATTCTTACTTCTTCATCCATTTCACCGGATAATATTTTACTAATTTCAATTAAAGTTTTACCTGGAACAATCACCTTAATAGAATCGTATGATTCCTTTAATTTTATTTTTCGAATTGAAATTCGATGTCCATCAAGTGAAACAACTTTTAATTCATCTTGATTAATTTCAAATAACTCACCAGTCATAATTTTATTACTTTCATTATCTGAAATTGAAAATACCGTTTGTCTTACAATTTCTTTTAAACTAAATTGTGAGATTGCAATGGATTTATCTCGTTCTATATTTGGTAGCGATGGAAACTCCTCATTGCTTTTGCCTGAAATATTAAACTTTGCTTTTTCACAAAAAATTAAACAAGAATAATTTTCATCTGTTTCAATTGTAATATTATTATCTGGTAGCTTACGAATAATTTCAGAAAAAACTTTAGCATTAATTGCAATTGTACCCTCTTCTAAAATATCTCCTTTAACTAACGTTTCAATTGCTAATTCCATATCATTACCAATTAATTTAATATAATCATTATGCACTTCAATTACAATACATTCTAATATTGGCATTGTTGATTTTGTAGGAATAGCTTTTAAAACAATATTAACACCATTTAACAAATCTGTTTTTTTACAAATAATTTTCATAAATGTGTATAACTCCTTTCAGGATTTTTTGTATATAAATATAATAAAATACTTCGTAGTAATCGTAGTAAGGGATGTTAATTTGTGTATAAGTGGTTGTAAGCCATAAATCACAAGGTTTTTAGCGTTTAATAACTATGTGATTTGATTTCTTTAAAACTGTGAATCTAACGTGTAGAAAAATTGACTTTAAAAAGTTAAAATAAGTTATTCACATAAAAAAAGCACTCTATAAACATGCTATTGAGGATTAATTTTTTTCTTTAAAACATCAATAGTATTTTTTAAATTGGAATCCATTTCTAAATCTTTCACTATTTTATCACAACCATGAATAATAGTGGTATGATCGCGGTTTCCAAAATAGCGACCAATGTCTTGGAATGATGTATCGGTTAAACTTCTAGATAAATACATGCAAATTTGACGAGGATATGCTATATTTCTACTTTTCTTTGCAGAGACAAGATCAGTAACATTAATATTATAATGCTCTGCAACAATACCACTGATTAATTCAATCGTAATATCTCGTTTGTTATTTGGAGAAATAAGATCAATTAAAGCCTCTTCTGCTAGTGCAACATCTACTTCTTTATTAATAAGGCGAGAACGAGCAACAATTTGTGTTAGTGCTCCTTCTAGCTCACGAATATTTGATTTAATATTTGTAGCAATGTATTTCATTACTTCATTATCAATGGATAAGCCATCGAGTTCTTCTTTTTTCTTTAAAATAGCCATTCTAGTTTCGTAGTCAGGTGATTTTATGTCAACATTTAAACCCCATTCAAAACGAGAGCGAAGACGTTCCTCTAATATAGCCATGTCTTTTGGTGGTTTATCGGATGATATAATAATTTGTTTTTTTGATTCATGTAAGGTATTGAAGGTATGAAAAAATTCTTCCTGTGTACTTTCTTTTCCTATTATAAATTGAATATCATCAATTAATAATACATCAATATTACGATATTTTTTTCGAAATTCAGCAATCGAGTTAGTATCTGCTTTATTACGGATTGCTTCAATTAATTCATTTGTAAATTTTTCACTTGTAACATATAAAACTTTTGCAGTTGGATTTTGTTCCAATATATAATGTGCAATGGAATGCATAAGGTGGGTTTTACCAAGACCTACCCCTCCATATATAAACAAAGGATTGTATATTTCACCTGGTGATTCAGCAACAGCCAAGGAAGCAGCATGAGCAAATGTATTATTATTACCAACAACAAAGGTATTAAAAGTATACCTAGGGTTTAAAAAAGGATATTGATTGGTTTCTTTTTTTACTTCTTCCTTATTACGATGAGCGGATGGGGTGATCGATTCTTTTGGAAGTTCTTTTAACTCACTGGATAATTGAAATTCTAATTCATATTCTTCACCAGTAATTTCTTCTATAGATACTTTTAATGGGAGAGAAAATTTATTTACAATAAACTTTTTACTATTACCCAATTTTCCATCATCAATTGCTATGGTAATAATATTACCAATAACTGAATATATTTTTAATGGCTGAATCCATGTTTTAAAAGAAACATCGGAAATCCCATGTTCAATTTTTAAATATTCTAGAATTTCTTCCCATTTTTCTTTGATTAATTCTTTCATCTAGACCTCCCCATGATATAAGCATACATATACATAATATATCAAAATGAATTATTTTTCAATAATTAAAACAATTTACTAAAATTTACATTGCAAGAATAATAGAGTTAGCATGTGAGTTATGTGGAAAAACAATTGTGAATGATGTTTATAAATGATTTTAAACTTGACTTATACGAGTGACTGTGTATAAAGTAAAGAGAAGTTAATAACATGCGAAAAAGGCTAAAATTATGAAAAAAAATCAACTTTATTCAGAAAAATTAACATAAAACTAACTAGTTATCCACAATCTATCCACTTTTTGTGGATAACACAATTGTAGAATGCGATTTGTGAGTGGATTGTTGGCAAGATTACACCATTAAAATATTGATGAAAAAAGAATATTTTGCTTGACGAAATAGGAATAAACTTATATAATGAACCTGATATTTTTTTATAAAATAGCCAAGATGTGCCTACTATTGTAATTGATAGTTTGGTAAAATAAAAAAGGAGGTGTTTGTGATATGAAAATGACATTCCAACCTAAAAAAAGATCCAGATCGAAAGTTCATGGTTTTAGAAAAAGAATGAGTACAAAAAATGGAAGAAAAGTTATAGCAGCTAGAAGAGCAAAGGGAAGAAACAAATTATCTGCATAGGTCGCATTATTGTGACCTTTTTCTTCTCTAAATTATGTTAAGGTTTATACTTAGCAATTGATTAGGGGATTTTGAAATTGTCAGAATCAATAAAAAATAATCAAGATTTTCAAAAAGTATATAGCAAAGGAAAATCTTATGCCAATCGTTATTTGGTAATGTATGTTGTTCAAAATGGACGGAGCGAGAATAGAATAGGAATATCTGTTAGTAAAAAAGTTGGAAATAGTGTTGTTCGACACAGGTTGACTAGATTAATTCGAGAAAGCTACAGATTAAATGAAGAAAAGTTCCATAGTGGTTGGGACATTGTCGTTATAGCAAGAAATACGGCAAAAGATAAAAAGTATCAAGATATAAGTAGTGCGTTGTTACATTTAGGTAAACTTCATAGAATTATAAAAGAGATGGTTGAATCGTGAAACGATTTTTAATATTTTTAATAAAACTATATCGTAAATATATTTCTCCTTTAAAGGGAAGGCCTACATGTATCTATACGCCTACCTGTTCTTCTTATGCGATTGAAGCATTAGAAAAATATGGTTTAATGAAAGGTTCTTACCTTGCAATAAGGAGAATTTTGCGTTGTCATCCTTTTCATAAAGGAGGATATGACCCAGTACCTTAAATATATGTGGTAATATAAGGAGGAAAAAAGGTGTTATTAGCTGTTTTAACGAAATATGATGGTGCAATATTAGGACCAATTGCTGTGGTTCTCGGATGGATATTAAATGGAATTTATACTTTTTTAAGTAATTTTGGTATTGAAAATGCAGGGGTTGCCATTATTATTTTTACATTCTTTGTCAATGCATTGATGATACCAATGACAATAAAACAACAAAAATTTACAAAGCTTTCAGCGAAAATGAATCCTGAAATAACAAAGATTCAGGCAAAATATAAAGGAAAGAAAGATGAAGAATCTCTTCGGAAGTCTCAATTAGAAACACAGGCGGTATATCAGAAATATGGAGCAAGTCCAACCAGTGGTTGTTTGCCAATGTTGATTACATTTCCAATTTTGTTTGCCCTATATCGCGTAATTTATAATATACCTGCTTATGTATCTGGTATTCAGGATATTTACAATACAATCGCAGTTTCAATTCAAGGTGTTCATGGCTATGCACCTGTTATGACTGATTTTGCCAATAGTTTTTCGATATTAAAGATAAGTAAATGGGGAGATATTAGTCAAAATATTTCAGTAAATCATTTGGTTGATATATTAGCACAGTTTAAATCAACAAATTGGGCAGATATTGTTTCAAATCCAACGTTTACATCAATATCTGATGTTATAAAAACCAATTCAGATAAAATTATGAGTATTAATAATTTTGCATTTGGTCTTAATATAGCAGAAACGCCTATGGGTCAGTTTACTTCTGCTTCTTCAATATTAACAAAAGTATGTTATTTATGCGTTCCTGTTTTATCGATTGCGACTCAGATGATTCAAACAAAATTAATGACACGTAATACGCCACAGGCAACAGGAAATGATACAACGGCAGCTACTATGAAATCGATGAATACGATTATGCCATTTTTTTCAGGTGCCATTTGTTTAACACTTCCAGTTGGTTTGGGAATTTATTGGATTGCAGGTGCTGTATTTAGAATATTACAACAGTTAGTAATTGACCGACATCTTGATAAAATGGATCTTGATGCATTGATTGAACAAAATAAAGAAAAACAAAAGCGTAAAAAAGAAAAAAAGGGTATAGATCCAAATGCTTCAATGGAAGAATATGCAAAAAAAAGAACAAATTCACTTCGTGATATTGCAAATACAAGTTCAAAAAATGCAGGTTCTTCTGATTATAAGGGAACTAAAAATCCAGATTATAAAGGTGGAGGTATTGCAAATTATGCGAATATGCTAAATCGCAATCAGAGGGACAAGGAGGAAAAATAAATGGGTAGTTGGGAAGAGTTTACAGCAAAAACAGTGAGTGATGCTTTAACAGAAGCTTCAGTTTCGTTTCAAGTTCCAAGTTCGATGGTTGAATTTGAAGTGATGGAAGAGAAAAAAAATGGTTTATTAGGTTTGTTTAGTAAGCCTGCAAAAATAAGGGCAAGAGTAAAAGAAGAAAATCCAAAGAAACAAGAATCTATAAAAGTAGAATCAAAGAAACAAGAAGTTAAAGTAGAATTAGAAGGTATAACTAAGAAAAAGACTCTTGTAGAAAAAGAACCTATTGATGTAGAAAAAGTAGAAGCCATTGTTAAAAAGTTTTTAAAGCAGGTATTTGATGCAATGAAGATTGAAGCTAAAATATCGGTTGCCTATGATTTAGAGGAAGGTTCGATTAACATTAATGTCGATGGAGAAGATATGGGAATCTTGATTGGCAAAAGAGGACAAACACTTGATTCATTACAGTATTTAACTAGCCTTGTAATTAATCGAGAAACAACAAGTTATTTAAAGGTTAAACTTGATACAGAAAATTATAGACAACGAAGGAAAGAAACATTAGAAAATCTTGCAAAAAATATTGCTTATAAAGTAAAAAGGACAAAACGCTCTGTTTCGTTGGAGCCAATGAATCCATATGAACGAAGAATTATACATTCTGCACTTCAGTCCGATAAGTATGTGGATACACACAGTGAAGGTGATGAACCATACCGTAGAGTTGTTGTTACTTTAAAAAAGGGATATCGGGATTATAATAGTACCAATAAAAATAATCATTATAATAATAATAGAAAAGATTATAAAAAAAATTTCAGTGAAAAAGAGAATGCTGAAGTGAAAACGAACAAATAAGGTTAATGCGACTTGTAGCTTCTTGCTGCGGGTCGTTGTTTTTTAGAAAGGAAATGTAAATTTGAAAACAGATACAATTGCAGCTATCGCAACTGCTTTAAGTAATGCAGGAATTAGCATTATTCGAATAAGTGGAAGTGATAGTCTAGAGATAATTGACAAAATTTATACTCCAAAAACTGGTTACAAAAAAATTAGTGAGCAAAAAAGTCATACAATTCACTATGGATACATTATAAGTGAAAATCAGATTATTGATGAAGTAATGGTAGCTATTATGAAAGGACCAAATTCCTATACGAAAGAAGATATTATAGAAATTGATTGTCATGGTGGTATTGTTGTAACAAAAAAAATATTGGAGATTGTTCTAAAAAATGGCGCCCGACCTGCTGAGCCAGGTGAATTTACAAAACGTGCTTTTTTAAATGGAAGAATTGATTTATCGCAAGCAGAGGCTGTTATTGAAATTATTAATGCAAAAAACGATATGGCATTAAAAAGTTCAGTTCAACAATTGAAAGGTAATATTCGCGATAAAATTATTGAAATTCGAACAATTATAGTAAGAGATATTGCATTTATTGAGGCAGCGTTAGATGACCCAGAACATATTAACATAAATGGATTTTCGTGTGAACTTAAAAATCATATTGAAAACATATTGTTTCGTTTAAATCATTTGCTAGAAAGTGCGGATAATGGTAAAATCTTAAAAGAGGGAATTAAAACAGTGATTCTTGGGAAACCAAATGCTGGAAAATCTTCTTTACTAAATTTGTTCTTAGGTGAAGAGCGAGCAATTGTTACAGATGTTGAAGGAACAACAAGAGATACCTTAGAAGAGAGTATTAATTTAGGAGGTATTGTTTTAAATTTAGTAGATACAGCAGGTATACGAAATACAAATGATTCGGTGGAAAAGATAGGTGTTGAAAAAGCAAGAAAAATTGCAAAAGATGCCGATTTGGTTATATATGTAGTAGATTCATCAAAAGATTTGGATGAGAATGATGAGGAAATACTTGGAATAATAAAAGATAGAAAGTCGATTATTTTACTAAATAAAATAGATTTAGATTCAGTTATTACAAAAGAAATGTTAAATATTGTAGCAACTCAGGACATTATTGAAGTTTCTGCAAAGAAAAAAGAGGGCATGGATCGATTAGAAAAATGTATTGAATCGATGTTCTTTAAGGGTGACCTTAATTTTAATGATGAAGTTTATATTACAAATGTTCGCCACAAACATGGATTGGAAGAGAGTATCACGAGCTTAAATCAAGTGATACAAAGTATAGAAATGGGTATGCCAGAAGATTTTTATACAATTGACCTAATGAATGCTTATCAATATTTAGGTGAAATTATAGGTGAATCGATAGGTGAGGATTTAATAAATACAATATTTCGAGAATTTTGTATGGGTAAATAAGAGAGGAAATTTAAAATGTCATACTTGAATGAAGAAGTAGATGTTATTGTAGTAGGAGCAGGGCATGCTGGATGTGAAGCAGCTTTGGCATCATCAAGGTTAGGATTAAGTACCATAATGTTTACTGTTAGCATGGATAGTATTGCTCTAATGCCATGCAATCCTAATATTGGTGGAAGTTCTAAAGGTCATCTAGTACGAGAAATTGATGCTTTGGGTGGCGAAATGGGAAAAAACATTGATAAAGCATTTATTCAATCAAAAATGCTAAATCTGTCCAAAGGACCGGCTGTTCACTCACTACGAGCACAAGCGGATAAACAAGACTATACTTTAACAATGCGTAAAGTTATTGAAAATACAGATAATTTAATGTTAAAGCAAGCTGAGGTAACAAAAATTTTAGAAAAGAATGAAAAAATAATAGGAGTACAAACATATTCGGGTGCAGTTTATCCTTGTAAGGCAGTAGTATTATGCACCGGTGTATATTTGAAATCACGATGTGTTTACGGAGATATTAGTAATTACACAGGACCAAATGGCTTATCTGCTTCTAACTACTTGTCAGATTCGTTAAAAGAGTTAGGAATCGAGTTATTTCGTTTTAAGACAGGAACGCCGGCCCGAATTGACAAAAGATCCATTGATTTTACTAAAATGGAAGAGCAAAAAGGTGATGAAAAAATAGTACCTTTTTCTTTTACGAATAAAAGTGAAGATATTAATAAAGAACAAATTTCTTGTTGGTTAACCTATACGAATGAAGCTACACATACTATTATAAGAAATAATTTGGATCGTTCGCCATTGTATTGTGGTGATATAAAAGGAGCAGGCCCTAGGTATTGTCCCTCGATTGAGGATAAAGTAGTACGTTTTGCCGATAAAGATAGACACCAGGTGTTTATAGAACCAGAAGGAAATTATACAAATGAGATGTATGTTGGTGGTATGTCAAGCTCACTGCCAGAAGATGTTCAATATGAAATGTATCGTTCGGTACCTGGACTTGAACATGCTAAAATCGTTCGTAATGCGTATGCAATTGAATATGATTGTATCAATCCAAATCAATTAAAATCCTCTTTGGAATTTAAAAAGATAGAGGGACTGTTTAGTGCAGGTCAATTTAATGGAAGCTCCGGATACGAGGAAGCTGCTGCGCAGGGTTTGATTGCAGGTATAAATGCAAGTAGAGAGATTCAAGGATATGAGCCCTTAATTTTAGATCGTTCAGAAGCTTATATTGGGGTTTTGATTGATGATCTTGTAACCAAAGAAACATATGAGCCATATCGTATGATGACTTCAAGGGCCGAATATCGGTTAATTTTAAGGCAAGATAATGCGGACTTACGATTATCAAAAAAAGGATATGAAGTTGGTTTAATTGATGAAAATCGATATCAAAAGGTATTAGCTAAGGAAATTCAAATTAAGGAAGAAATCGAACGTTTAGAGAAAACAAATGTAGGTGCGACACAAGAAGTACAAAGTCTTTTAACTGCTTGTCATACTACACCACTTAATTCAGGATGTACACTAGCAGATTTAATTAGAAGACCGGAACTAAATTATGAAGTATTGGAATCAATGGATAAAAAGCGTGTATTTTTGGAGGCTGAAGTCATTGAGCAGGTTAATATTAATTTAAAGTATGAAGGTTATATAAAAAGACAGCTACGTCAAGTTGAGCAATTTAAAAAGTTAGAAAATAAGAAAATACCTGAAAGTATAGATTATCAAAATATTCATAGTTTGCGACTAGAAGCAAAGCAAAAATTGTCAAAAATAAAGCCATATTCGGTTGGACAAGCTTCTAGAATTTCAGGAGTATCACCAGCGGATATATCTGTAATTTTAGTTTATTTAGAACAACTTCGAAAAAATAAGGAATCCTAATATGAATAAAAGAGAAAAAATAAAACAAGAAATACAAAAACTAGAAATTGAAATAAGTGATAATCAATGTGATCAATTATTACAGTATTATGAGCTCTTGATTGAATGGAATGAATTCATGAATTTAACTACAATTACTGATTTTGATGATGTTTTGACAAAGCATTTTATTGATAGTCTAGAACTTGTAAAAGTGATTGATTTAAATCAGGAATATTCACTTCTTGACTTAGGGACGGGGGCTGGGTTTCCTGGAATTCCATTAAAAATTGTTTTTCCTAATTTAAAAGTAACTTTATTGGATTCTTTGAATAAAAGAGTTAAGTTTTTAAATCAGGTGATTGAGACCTTAAGTATTAAAAATATTTATGCATTTCATGGGCGTGCAGAAGATTATGCAAAAGATAAAGAATATCGTGAACAATATGATTTGTGTGTTTCTAGAGCAGTTGCAAATTTGGCTACGTTATCGGAGTATTGTATTCCATATGTAAAAAAGCAAGGTTATTTTATTCCTTACAAGTCAGGAAAAATTGAAGAAGAAGTGGAAGCAGCAAAAAAGGCCATTCATGTCTTAGGTGGAAAAATAGAGCGTATTGAAAATTTTAACTTAATTGATACTAATATGGAACGATCTTTTGTTGTAATAAAAAAATGTAAGGAAACACCGAATAAATACCCTAGAAATGCAGGAAAACCTACGAGGGAACCAATTAAGTGAGGAGATATTAAATGATTGAAGGAAAATATTTGTATGGTTTAAAAAGTGATTTATCAGAAGTTTTTGCAATAAGAAGGGAAGTTTTTGTGAAAGAAGATAAACTGCTTGAATGTAATGAGTTTGATGGACTTGATACAATGTGTGTCCATGCTCTTATTTCGGTTGAGGGTAAGAATTTAGGGACTGGAAGAATTTTGTATAATGGAGATGAATATAGAATCGGACATATCTGTATTTTGAAGGAGGAAAGAGGAAAGAAATATGGAGATTTTATTGTTCGTATGTTGATTGACAAGGCTTTTTTATCAGGAGCGGATGAAATTATGGTAGGTTCAAAAATAAGTGCAGTTTCTTTTTATGAAACGATAGGTTTTGTTAAAATTGGAGAAGAGTATCGTGACGCATCAGGTGTTTTACGCATTGATATGAAAGTAAATAAAGGAACGTTATGCAGGGAATGTCAAAAATAATGGTATAAATTCATAATATATATAGGTAAATAGGTTTATATTAATTTAGTATCATTTTGTGATATACTATAAATGATAAGGATTGAGTGGAGCATAAATATGGAAAATAATTACAAATATTCGTTGTCTTCTTTTCGTGCACTTGAGATGCAAGAGTTAGATCGAAAAAGAATTTCAATGGAAATACATGATACTACAGTTCAAAATCTTACTACGCTTGTACATAAGGTGGAATATGCTACAAAGCTTTTAGATATTGACCCGCTTCGTACAAAACTCGAGTTAAATACTATGAATAATATAATACGTGAATCAATTGAAGAACTTAGAGAAATTATTTTTGATTTGAGACCTATGAGTATTGATGATTTGGGATTTATTACTGGAGTAGAGCGTTATATAAATAAAGTTCAATTGGAGAATGACTCATTGAAATATTCTTTGAATATATCAAATCAAGAGAATGAAAAAATGCTTCCAATTGTAAGTTTGATGATTTTCCGTATAATACAAGAAGCATTGGTAAATGTTAAGAAGCATGCAAATGCAACAAAGGTAGAAATAAACATTGTTAATGAGTCTGATTTTGTGTATATTGAAGTAAAGGATAATGGGAATGGCTTTGATATAAATGAAAAAGATAATAAAATTAAAAACTTTGGATTATCTATTATGAAAGAAAGAGTAAAATTGCTTTCAGGAGAAATAAAAATTAATTCTAAAAGGGGTATGGGAACGATAATTCAAGTAAAAGTACCAGTAGTTGAGGAGGATGAGTATGACATCAATTAATATAATTATTGTTGATGATCACTCAATGATTCGAGAAGGATTAAAACAGTTACTCGAATTAGACGGTGATATCAAAGTAATTGGCGAAGCCGGTGATGGGATAGAATGTTTGAATTTGCTGGAAAAAACACAACCTGATGTTCTTTTGTTAGATATTAATATGCCAAATATAAATGGATTGCAGGTATTGGCAGAATTAAAAAAAAGAAAAATGGATATAAAGATATTAATACTAACAATACACAATGAAATTGAATATTTACTAAAGGCTGTAGATATGGGAGTTGATGGGTACGTATTAAAAGATTCTAATTCGTTTTTGTTAAAGGAAGCAATAACTGCTGTATATCAAGGTAGAAATTATATTCAGCCATCGTTAGCACCTTTGCTTCGAGAAAAGATAAGTAATGTGCAAAAAAGCAAAAGGGCAACTAATTTAACAAAAAGAGAATTGCAGGTGGTTGAATTACTTGGTGAGGGATTATATAATAAGGAAATTGCAGAACGATTGTTTATTAGTGAAAAAACAGTAAAAAATCATGTTTCTAGTATATTTAAAAAAATTGGTGTTACTGATCGTACACAAGCGGTTGTCTATGCAATAAAGAATAATATTATTGATGTATTGTGATATTAAAAATAAAAGAAGTAAATGTTTCACGTGAAACATTTACTTCTTTTTAACTGTGGAAAAACAAAAGATTCTATGTTATAATATAGAAACGAGTGTAAAGGAGACTGTGGATATGGGTAGAATAATTGCGGTGGCAAATCAAAAAGGTGGCGTGGGTAAAACAACAACAGCTATTAATCTTTCAGCTTGTTTGGCAGAAAGAGGTAAAAAAATTTTAACCGTTGATGCTGATCCACAGGGAAATACATCAAGTGGTCTTGGTGTTGATAAAAATAAGATTAAAAATACAATTTACCAGTTAATGATTGGAGCTTGTGACATTGAGGAAGCAATTCAACCAAATGTTATCGAAAACTTATCTTTAATTCCATCGAATGTTAATTTAGCAGGAGCTGAAATTGAATTAATTGGAATTGAGGAAAAAGAATTTATTTTAAAGAAAAGTATTGATAAGGTAAAAGATAACTATGATTTTATCATTATAGATTGTCCTCCATCTCTAAATACACTTACAGTAAATGCAATGACAACAGCAGATACGATATTAGTTCCAATTCAGTGCGAATATTATGCCCTGGAGGGATTAACACAGTTAATACATACGATTAATTTGGTAAAAGATAGATTAAATCCATATTTAGCAATTGAGGGTGTTGTTTTTACTATGTTTGATGCAAGAACAAATCTCTCGTTGCAAGTTGTTGAGAACGTGAAAGGCAATTTGCAACAGAATATATATAAATCTATTATACCGCGTAATGTTAGATTGGCGGAAGCTCCAAGTCATGGATTGCCAATAAATTTATATGATTCGAAGTCAGCCGGTGCTGAAGCGTACCGAGATTTAGCAATTGAAGTTATTACAAGAGAGGAAGAAGATTTATGGTAGCGAAAAGAGGATTGGGAAAAGGACTGGATTCTATGATACCTGAAAAGGTAGAAAAGGTTAAAATAGATAAGAATGAAACAAACGAAAATGTTTCACGTGAAACATACATAAATATTAATCAGATAGAACCAAATGGTTTACAACCAAGAAAAAAGTTTGATGAAGATAGTTTGGTTGAATTAGCTGAATCAATTAAACAATTCGGAATTATTCAGCCACTTGTTGTACAAAAAAGAAATAGATTTTATGAAATTATTGCAGGTGAAAGAAGATGGAGAGCAGCAAAAATTGCGGGGTTAAAAGAAATACCAGTTGTAATTAAAGATTACACAGAACAAGAAATAGTAGAAATCGCTATTATTGAAAATATTCAGAGAGAAGATTTAAATCCAATTGAGGAAGCTATGGCTTATCAGAGATTATTAAAAGAATTTGATTTGAAACAGGATGAAGTGGCAGAAAAAGTATCAAAAAGCAGAACTGCTGTGACAAATTCGATGCGATTACTAAAATTGTGTGATAAAGTAAGACAGTTATTAGTCGATGACATTATATCTGGTGGTCACGGAAGGGCATTGATACCAATTGAAAATGAAGAATTACAATATAGTGTTGCACTTAAAATACTAGATGAAAAATTAAGTGTTCGTGAAACTGAAAAAATGGTTAAAAAGATTTTAAGTGAAGGAACGATTGAAAAAGTGATTGAGAAAGATAAAAATGAGTTTATCTATCAAAAGCTGGAAGAAAATATGAAAACTATAATGGGAACAAAAGTATCCATTAATCGAAAGAAAAATGACAAAGGGATGATTCAAATTGAATACTATTCAAAGGAAGAATTAGAACGTGTAGTTGATATGATAATGACAATACAAAACTAAAAGATAGGTAAGGTGTAACAAATGAAAATATTTGAAGAATTTGGAATAGATATAGGTTATGTTCTATTATCTTCGATTATAATTATTTTAGTAATCGTAATAGTATTAATTGTAATTTTACTTAAGTATAGAAGATTAAATAAAAAATATAACCAATTTATGACGGGACAAGATGCTAAGTCATTAGAAACAGTAATTCAAACTAGATTTAATGAAATTGACGAAATGAAAGAACATATGTTTGCTGTAGATGATCAACTAAATAAAATTAATCACTTTTTGTTAGCAACATATAAAAAAATGGCTGTTGTAAAATACGATGCCTTTCGTGAGATGGGCGGAAATATGAGTTTCGTTTTAGCTCTTTTAACAGAAACAAATGATGGATTTGTTTTAAATACAATGCATAGTAGCAGAGAAGGCTGCTATACATATGTAAAGACGATTCATAAAGGGCAATGCGATGTTCTTTTATCAGAAGAAGAAAAAGACGCGTTGAATGAAGCAATGAAAAAATAAGTAGGTAAAATGTATGAGAAAAATCCTGGTAAAGAATATAAAAGGGAATGAGATTTTAGCAAAAAGCATAGTATCAGACATGGATACTATTTTAATGTCAAAAGGAACACTATTAAAAAAAAATTACGCTACAAAACTCAGTGAATTAAATGTAGAGTCAATATATATTGAAGATGCAATTTCTCAGGGAATTAATGAACATGAAATTACAGAAAATGAAATCAAAGAACAGTGCCAAAGTATAGTTGCAGAGACGATTAATAAGTATGCATACTCAGGAAATAGCGAATTTGAAAAATTAAAGGATGTAGCTGCTAATATCATAGATGATATGTTAAGTCAGCCAGAAGTTATGTTTAATATTTCGGGTGTTAGACAAAAAAGTGAGGAGATATATTCTCATTCATTGAATGTTTGTGCATTATCAGTTTTAGTGGCATTACGCCTAAATTTACCAAAGAAGAAAATTAATGATATAGCCGTAGGAAGTGTTCTTCATGATATTGGATACTTGAATCTTTCTGCACAAATAGATGAGAAGACTCTTCGGATGCATGTAATACAAGGATATTCTATTGTTGAGAATGAAGATTGGATCAGCCGTGATTCCAAAGAAATTATATTATCTCATCATGAATTGATTGATGGGAGTGGATACCCAATGCGTATTACTGGAGATAAAATGAAAATTGGAACAAAAATAGTTTCAATTTGTAATATGTTTGATAATTTAGTATATGGCAAGCATGTGAAACAAATGAAAGTGTATGAGGCAATTGAACGAATTGTTGGTATGGGTGGTCAAAAATTTGATATGGATGTTACAAGAGTATTTAATGAATCGGTTGCAGCATACCCAATTGGAACGATTATAAAGACAAGTGAAGAAGAAACTGGAATTATTTTAAGACAAAACAATAAGTGCCCAACAAGGCCAGTTATTCGTATTTTGAATGATAAAAATGGGAAGAAGCTAGATACTTGGATCGAACGTGATCTAACAAAAGAATTGACATTGTTTATTAAAGAGACGCTTGATGATTATTAGATAATAGAAAAGGTAGGAAGAAAATGCATAGTTACCTTAAAGCAATTGGGTTTAGTAGTGTAAATACTAGAATGGATTTGGATAAAATTATTGGGTTGGTTATGGATCAGCCAACAGAAAAAAATAGTTCGAAAATAAGCCGTATTGAAGCAATTACAGAAATAAAGAGAGACTTTGCAGATGGAATGGGTGTGGCAGTTCGTGGTACTTATGATGAAAAGGGTTTCTTTCATTTAGAACATTATTTTCCATATTATCGAGGAAATGCAGTTACTGCTAAGGAGGATATTATTATTAATAAGCGTGTGGATACGGATGCCTACACTGGTATGTGCGACGATGTAAGACTAGGAGTATCTCTTATCTTTTATCTCCAAAATTCGATTGATTATATTGAATCAAAGGGATTGGAAGAAACTAGTCGGGTTATGCCACTTACGTTAACTGGATTGTCAACGGAGGGTAAAATCATTTTAGGACTTGATAGCAATGAAAAAAAAATGAAACATAAACAGGCAGAAATTAAGCAGAGAAATCAATTAATTGCAGAGGCAAGAGCAGGAAACCAGGAAGCAATTGATAGCCTGACAATTGATGATATTGATATGTATGCTATGATTTCAAGACGATCTAGAGTAGAGGATGTATATTCAATCGTTGATACTAGTTTTATTCCTTATGGATCAGAATCGGATAATTATTCCATAATAGGAACAATTTTAAGCTGGAAATTGGTTCAAAACTATATGACGAGTGAAGAGGTTTACCAATTGTTTTTATCTTGCAATGATATAAATTATAGTATTTGTATTAATAAAAGAGATTTGCAGGGAGAACCAATGGTTGGAAGACGTTTTAAAGGAAGTATTTGGATGCAAGGAAAAGTAGATTTTATTGAAATGTAGAGGGATATCTTATGTTGTATCACAAAAAATGATTTGGCTGATAGCATTGCCTTTTTGAAAAATATGTGGTAAGATATAGGAGCTGTTTCCATAGTTAAGTGGATATAACATGCCCCTCCTAAGGGCAAGTCGCCAGTTCGACTCTGGCTGGAAACGTTGCTGAAAGTCTTTGTTATAACTAGGACTTTCAGCTTTTTTTTATGAAAATTGTATAGGATGGATGTTGGCTTTATTCATTTATGAGAGCGTAAGGTGTAATTCGTTTTATTCTTGCAGAGACACATAGAGAAACAAAAAATCCCAATGTGGTTATTCCAATAAAAACCCCAACTAGTATGGAAGGTAAAATGATAAAATTGACTTTCATCATACCAATACTTGATAATAATAGGCTGAGTAGGGGATTAACGCCGACATACCCAAGAATAGTACCGCTCAATGATCCGAGTGCCAAGGTTGGCAAAAAACTAAGCGAGGTTT
This sequence comes from Velocimicrobium sp., assembly GCA_041821315.1. Lineage (GTDB taxonomy): Bacteria > Bacillota > Clostridia > Lachnospirales > Lachnospiraceae > DIGJ01. The sequence goes on from JBGUEO010000004.1 coordinate 25,404, forward strand.
GAATAATAAGCTGATGAGTAGTAAAACCAAGAGCTTTTTGAATACCTAAATCTTGTTTTTTATGAAGTAGCATAGTTTTTATAACTAGATAGATAGTAAGTGCAATGATTACAATTGTAACACTTAATATTACATAGGCAAGTATAATTACAGCATGTTTATATATGCTCATTACACTCCGAATTTCTTTTATATAATTGGAAGAAGTGGCTATTTTCTCATTATATTTTGTTTCAATTTCGGTTATAAAATCTTCTGTATTAACACCATTATTTAGGTAAACATAGATTACAGTCGATAAAAAGTTTGGTGCAAATTTACGATAACCGTCATCTGTCAAACATACACTACGTCCCAAATAATTAGAATCTTGAATAAGTCCTGTAATTAAATATTCTACGGTGATATCATTTTTTGAAAGTAATATGGTATCCCCTATCTTTTTTTCTGCTATCTTCGAAAACTGACCACCAATTGCAACTTCGTTATTATATTTCGGAAAGCGGCCGGCATATACCATATTTGAATTATTAATCAGTGAAAAATCTGCAGTTATATAACACATAAGATCTGAACCTGTGTCTGTATCGCTAACAGAATTAGAGTTATAGGAAAAAACCTTTTGCACCTGTGGCATTTTTTTAAGGTCCAAAATAACTTCTTTAGTAGCCTTTGATGAATAAGTAAAAAGTTTTATATCAGTAATTTCACCAACTACAAGATTATTAAAATTTTTGTCATCTACGACAATATTATAATAGAGCACACTTGAGAAGATGGATGCAAAGCTAATTGCACAAATAATCAAACCAACTGTTATGTTATGCTTGGTATTTACTAAAAAAGATTTCATGGATAATAAAATGGTTAGATTTCCACGGTAGCGTGCAAGGGGGAAGGGATTTTTTTTGAAATTATGAGTAGTAATTCCAAATCGCAAAGCAGCAATTGGTTGAATTTGTCGTATCGTTCGAGTAACTAAAAAAGAAACAAACGTTACAATAAATAAGATAAAACAAAGTGTAAGTAAAGCAGAAAATAAATCAAATGTAGGGTTCCAGATAATTCCTGTTTGTGCTGCAAATAGCGAGGATAATAACGGCAATATACGATAGGAAAGTATAATACCGAGCAAGCAGCTTAACAAACTTATGAAGCTAAACTGCAGTAAAATACTTGCAATAATCTGGGTACTAGTGTAACCTATGGCTTTTTGTGCTCCTATATTTTGCATTTCTAGTTCAATGCTATTTCCAATACGAAATTTTATTACGACAAGTGCAATTACAAGAATAACAAATGAAAAAGAAACGACAAGGATTGATGCCATAAAAGATGTTACCGTGCGTGCCTGCTTTATTATGGAGTAATAAGTAGAATCATTAATTATTTTTTTTGAAAAAATATTTGACATTTCTGTTTTGTATTTACTGGAAAATAATTCACCATTTGTTACATTATGAAGCTTAACTAAAAATAATGTTCCATTGCTGGAACTAGAGAGCAAATTAGATAATTTGGTATACTCCCTATCTTCCAAAATTATTCCTGGGATTGTAGTATTAATTGTTGCTAAGTAGGTTTCTTCAAAGAAACCAGCTACGGTGTAAGTAAAAACTTTTTTTCCATATGGTTGAGTAGTAATTGTAATATTAAAAGAATCACCAATTTCATATCCGCCTCCAGTATAAAACAAATATGGTAAGTAAACGGGATTTAGAATAATTTGTTTGCTTTTTTTAATATAAGATACTTTATTCATTTTGCTAGGATTTTTGGCATTCAATATTACTAGATTACGCATTTGCTCTGCGTTGTTATAAGTAAAGGTAGCCGGTGTAAAAATTATTGAGCGAAGCTCTAATTTTTGAGTACGTGCATCACTTCTAATTTTATTTGAAAGTTGTTTTACCAGGTCATGGTTTGTACTTTGTGTGACAAGGATAGCATCAGCTGCATTGAGGGTAGTGGCTTCTTTATCAAAGTTTATATTATAATTAAGCCAAGTTACAAGTCCTAGGTTCATAAGTAGTGCAGCAATTAAAATAATAAATGAGAATGTGAGGGTTTGACTTTTTCCTTTCCGAAGGTTAGCGGAGGTTAAGAGATATAGAATTTTCATAGTTACCACCCCATCTCTAAAAGAAAAGATGTTAAGAGTTCGTGTCGTTGTGTGTCTTTGGAAGTATACATACCAAGGTTACATTCTCCACAAATCATACCATCTTGAAGATAAAGGATACGATTACCACGCCTTGCAGATCTTAGATCATGTGTAACCATAATAATGCTTTGTCCTTGCTGATTTAGATGGGATAGTATATCTAAAACGGATTTACTGGATGAGGAATTAAGCTGCCCCGTTGGCTCATCGGCAAAAATGATAGTAGGATCGGTAATCATTGCACGGACGATACCTGCACGTTGTGCTTCGCCGCCAGAAAGTTGTGTTGGAAACTTATGAAACAAAGAGTGATCAAGTCCAACCTGCTCGAAGAGAAAAGCTGCTTTTTTTAATATTGCATTTTTATCCTTTGAAACAAGTAAACCTGCTGCTAAAACATTATCGAGGACACTCATGCTATCCAATAAGTAAATTTGTTGGAATACAAAACCACAGTGTTTACGGCGAAAAATTGCTAATTTGTCATTGGAGTACGTTGATATTTCAGTGCCTTCAAAGTTGATTTTACCTAAAGTGGGTTTATCCATACCAGATAGCGCATATAAAAGCGTTGATTTTCCTGCACCAGATGGTCCCATGATAACAGTAAAGTCACCAGAAGTGATTTTTAAATCTAGATTTTTTAAAATGTGTTGCTGCTTGCCACCGCTCGAAAAAGTTTTACATAGTTTTTCAGTGGACAGTATTGTATGATTCATTTGATTGTTTCCTTTCCTGAGAGGATAGGTTCCCCTCGTATCTATAATACAACGGAAAGTTCTTAACGGTCTTTGTCTATTCCTTAATCAATTCTTAATTTTGTGAAGGAGGCAAGTACAAGTGATACCTTTATAACAAATCCATCTGCAAGATTTTCGCAAGAAATAGCTGCTTCCATTTCTTTTAATAGATAATTTGAAATGAATAGTCCGAGTCCAGTACCTCCTTTTTCTCTGGCATTTTCACCGCGATAAAATTTTTCAAAAACCAAAGGAAGTTCATTTGATTTGATACCTGGGCCAAAGTCTTTTATGTAAATGCAGAGATTGTTGTTATCGAGTGAATAAGAGATATGAATAGGAGTATTTGCATATTTGTAAGAGTTCCCTAAAATATTATCAAATACTTGTTGTAAACGCAATGTATCAAAAATCACAATACAATCGGGGATATCTTCTATTGTGGCCCTACATTGATAGTCAGCGATTGCTAGCAGCTCTTGTAGTATACGACTTTCGTGTTCTTTTGGTAAAACAGCTAACTCACTTAGTTCTTCCAAGGTTGCTTGAAAAAGATTCGAGATTAAAGAATCAATCTGCTTTGCTTTATTTTGAATTACAGTAAGTTGATTTTGTTCCTTTTTTGTTGTTGCAGTTAACTCCATTAGCTCTGCAATAGCTTGAATGGATGCTACAGGTGTTTTTATATCGTGACTTAGTTTTGCTACCAATTCTTTTTTACTTTGTGTAGCAATGCGTTCTTGTTCTCGTGCTTTTTTAAGTTCTTCGCGCATTAAGTCAAAACTTTCGGTAAAGGCTCCGAATGCATTAACTTTGTCCATTTCCAAGGGAAAATCCAAATCACCACCGGCAACGCGAGTGGCAAAATTTTTTAACTTATGAAAAGGATAAAAAATTGACTGATTCAAATAAAGTATATAGAAAAATAGTAATAGCAGTTCAAGACATGAAAAAGATAGAAACAGTATAAATAACGTTTGTAGATTTTTATAAAATCTGGAGGTTTGGTTGTTATAAATAATAATTTTTCCAACGGTTTGCATGTTATATGTAATATCAAGAATCGTATCGCGATGTGCTATTGCCTCGTTTTGCGTTATTGAGAGCGTTTTATTGGTAGTTGCTAAAAGAGATCCGTCAGTTGAAATTACTGCGTAATCGATAGATGTCGTAAGGTTGGGAAAGAGGAAGGCATTTCCTAATTGTAAATCATTCCATTGTTTTGAAACGGACTGTACGATTTCATTTACACTGACGGTATCTAAAGGCTTTATTGCTGTATGTTGAAATAATGCAAATCCAATTATAAACTGTAGTAAGAGAAAGATAAGTAAAACGAGTGCTGTTTGTTTCATTTTCATAGGGATGTGTCCTCAAATCGATAACCGATGCCCCAAATAGTTTTTATAATAGCGGGCTCATTTGGCTTTTCTTCAATGCGTTCTCGTAAATGTCGTATATGTACATTGAGTGTTCCGTCACTTGTAATTGTATCACCCCATACTTCGCGGAATAATTCTTCTTTTGTTAAAACACGATCTTTGTTTTGAATAAGGTAACATAAAAGTTTATATTCCATTGCTGTTAATTTGAGTGGTATATTATTTATTGAAACACGGCTTGCAGCAAAATTTACAGTTAAATCACCAAGGTAATAACTGGTACTGGTTTGTGCTTTCGATCCAAAACGCTTTAATACAGCGTTTACTTTTGCTAAGAGAACGCTCAAAGAGTAAGGTTTACGAATATAATCGTCTCCACCAATATTTAAAGCAAGCAAAATGTCATCATCACTTTGACGTGCACTGATAAAAAGAATTGGAACTTGAGTACTCTTGCGCAATATATGACAGAGATCAAAGCCAGATAATTCACCTAGATTGATATCAAGTAAGATTAAATCAGTATGGTTACTTTTAAAAAAATCCAGGCATTCATTCGCATTAAATACAACGGCTGTTTTTACTCCAAATAGGTTAAAATATTCCGAAGTACTTTCGGCTAACGGAATTTCATCATCTACAACAAGACAATTATAGTGCATACAAGCATCTCCCTTCGATCATATGGAATGATTCAACTTTCATAAACGTTTGGTTTCTAATAAGTATGATTATACTATAATGTGAATGGATTGAAAACAGCAACTTTAATGAGAAAAGACAAGGTTTACAAGGATAATCAAAAGTCATATTTTTTTAAACCGTTGGTTGTATCAAACTTTAGAATGTGGTAATATTATAGTCAATGATGGTTTTGGTAGGAGGAAAATGAAATGATTGATATAAAATTTTTAAGAGAAAATCCTGAGGTCGTAAAGAAAAATATTCAAAATAAATTTCAGGATTCAAAACTTCCGCTTGTAGATGAAGTTATTGTATTAGATGCAGAAAGTAGAAAGACACAGCAAGAAGCGGATACATTAAGAGCAAATCGCAAATCTGTATCAAAACAAATTGGTGGGCTTATGGCTCAAGGTAAAAAAGATGAAGCGGAGGCTTTGAAATCCAAAGTAAATATGGATGCGAAACGTCTTACTGAACTGGAAGAAAAAGAAGTTGTTTTGCAAGAAAAAATAAAGAAAATTATGATGGTAATTCCAAACATTATTGATTCTAGTGTCCCAATTGGAAAAGATGATAGTCAAAATGTAGAAGTTAAAAAATATGGTGAACCAGTCATCCCTGATTTTGAAGTGCCATATCATACGGATATCATGGAGAAGTTTGAAGGAATTGATTTGGATAGTGCGCGTAAAGTCGCAGGAAATGGATTTTACTATTTAATGGGTGACATTGCAAGACTACATTCTGCAATTATTTCCTATGCAAGAGACTTTATGATTGATCGGGGCTTTACGTATTGTATTCCACCCTATATGATTCGTAGTGAGGTTGTTACAGGTGTAATGAGTTTCTCTGAAATGGAAGCAATGATGTACAAAATTGAAGGAGAAGACTTATATTTGATTGGGACAAGTGAACATTCCATGATTGGAAAATTTATTGATACAATTATACCAGAAGAACAGTTACCAAAAACATTAACAAGTTATTCCCCCTGTTTTCGAAAAGAAAAAGGAGCACATGGATTGGAAGAGCGAGGGGTATATCGTATTCACCAATTCGAAAAGCAGGAAATGATTGTTGTATGTAATCCGGAAGATAGCAAAATGTGGTTTGATAAATTATGGGAAAATACAGTTGATTTATTTCGCACACTTGATATTCCGGTTCGTACATTAGAGTGCTGCTCTGGAGATTTGGCAGATTTAAAGGTTAAATCAATTGATGTGGAAGCTTGGTCACCGAGACAAGAAAAGTATTTTGAAGTAGGAAGCTGTTCTAATTTAGGCGATGCGCAGGCTAGAAGATTAAAAATTCGTGTAACTGGAAAAAATGGAAAATATTTTGCGCATACGTTAAATAATACAGTAGTTGCACCACCTAGAATGTTAATTGCATTTTTGGAAAATAATTTAAATGCGGATGGAACAGTTAATATTCCAAAAGCTTTACAGCCATACATGGGTGGAAAAGAAAAGATAGAGTAATGCAAAATTCTTATTATGTTTTGTGAGAAAAAATTCGATATATAAACTAGAGTAGCATAGAGTAAGTATGTGTGAAAGTATGTTTTATATCGAATTTTTTGTTATAAAAGTAGTCGCTAATAGCAGACATTGCTATTATTTATTTGTGATATATTAGAAAATGTGCTATTATTATAGGTAGTGTGTATTATTTAAGGTTACAGGGGGTAATTCTTATGAAAAAAGATAATAATATACTGTATTTTGGTATGTTTTTTGTTGCTTCTGTTTTAGCAGAAATATATTGTATTATTGAAAAAATAAATATTATTGGAGTTAGCATTGTCATTATAATTGCGACATATTTATTATTGGATGCAATTCAAAATGAAAAAATGAAGAATAAAGAAGAGCTAGAACGCTATTTCGGAGAACGAATGAACGAGTTAGAAAAAGTACAAAAGGCATTATATGTTCAGAATCGAAAAAGTTCCGAATATATGGAGCAGCAATTGGATGAAATAAAGCAAGATAGAAAAACTATATTCGATAGTATTATTGATAGCCAAACGAAAACGGCTAAAATAATTGTAAAGTATGTTCGGGAGGATATTAAAAAAGCTTCATCAATTAATAAAGCAAGTTGTGAAAAAATAACATCCAGTGTAAACCAAGGCGCTGATAAAGTGATAGAAGATAGAAATAGGAATAAATTTGACAGCAGTGAAGTAATAAAGAGTATGGACTCTAATTTTAATAATATGAGTTTGCGCATGGAAAATCGTATGAGAGATATAGAAGTGCAATGCATTAAGCTAGAACAAATCTTTGATAGCATAAGAATTGAAATGAAAAGTAATACTTTAAATTCGCAGTCAGTTAAAGTTCCACTATCCTATATAAATCCAGTGAATCAAACAGTGCAAAACGAGATGAGTGTGAAAACGGATACTATAAAGGAGCCACTCATAGCGGATTTGGAAGAAGAGCAGATACAAGAAGAAAAAATGGTGGAATCTACTGAGAAAAAGAAGGAAAGAGAAAATCTACCTACTCCGGAGATTCAAAAGAAAACTATTGTTGAAGAAGAAAATGATAAAAGTAATAAAAATGAAAAAAAGGATGTAAATAAAGAGTTAAGTGCAGACGAAATAGCAGCATTATTTGCTGCAGCTGAAGAGGAAGCCAAAGAAAGTGAAGTAGTAGAGCCTGAAGAGGAAGTAGTAAAGGTTGAAGAGGAAGTAGTAGATAACGATCCCAATCGTCAGTTAAGTGAGGACGAAATAGCAGCGATGTTTGCAACATTAGGAAACAGCAGTGATTCATCGGAGGATACAAAAGAAGCTGCAATCGAGGAACCGATAGAAGAACCAGAAAAGTTAAAAGAACCAGAAAAGCCAGAAGTACCAGCGATTGATTTAACAGATCCAAATAAACAGTTAAGCGCAGAAGAGATTGCAGCATTATTTGCATCAATGGGATAAAAAATGAATTTTATAGTTATGGATTTAGAATGGAATCAGGGAATGGATGACGATATCATTAAAAAGAAAATTCCATTTGAAATAATAGAAATAGGTGCTGTTAAACTCGGCAATGACCGAAAACAGTGTGACAGTTTTCAGAGAATAATAAAACCCAATATATATCTAGAGTTATTTCCAGTGACGCAGTCAATTGTACAGATTGAGCAAAAAGAGCTGGAGGAGGGCATATCATTTATAGATGCAATTCATGATTTTTTTGATTGGTGTGGGAATGATTTTTCATTTTGTACATGGGGAAATATGGATTTAGTTGAGCTACAAAGAAATATGAGATTTTATGGAATAAATGATAGATTGCAAAAAACATTTTATTACTATGATGTACAAAAATTGTTTGCACTAGAGATAGAAGGAAGAAAAAACCCAAGGACATTAGAATACGCGGTTGAATTTTTAGATTTAAAAAAGGAAATGGACTTTCATCGTGCATTGTGCGATGCGAAATATACAGCTGAAATATTTGAACGCTTGGATGAAACACTGATTAAAACGTATTTTTCAATTGATTATTTTAACAATCCCAAAACAGCAGAAGATGAAATATATGTAAATTATGGAACATATTCAAAATTCATATCAAGAGAGTTTGAATCAAAAGAAGCAATTTTTAATGATGGAGCAATAAAAGAGTTAGCTTGCTTTATATGTGGAAAAGCTGTAGTTAAGAAGATTGATTGGTTTTGTAATAATCCTAAGAATTATTATTGTTTGGGATATTGTAGTCATCATGGCTATTTAAAGGGCAGGATACAGATTAATAAGGTAGAAAATGGAAATCGTTTTGTTGTAAAAATAGTGAGTAAAATCAATAAAGAAGGTGCAATGAAACTTAAGATCCGTCATGATGCGATTAGAATAAAGCGAATGGAAAATCACTAAATAAAGAAGGAATCAGACAAAGGGAAGTTCCCAAGGCTGATTCCTTTTTTCGTTTGTAAGAACGGGTCTGCATACTAAGAAGAACAGGTTTAAGTGCTGAAAGGTGTATGATATTAAAATCTCAAATCATATTTTTTTGCATTTCTTTTTCTTTGATTTCTTCGATTAAAGTGGAAGTAGATCCAAACAAACAAAGCTATGATGGCAATGATTCCAAGAATAATAATTGGCTTAAGATTAAATCGGTTGGATGAGGTCACCTCTTTATTATCAACAATTTTAGTGTTTTGTGATATCACTAAATTAGATGTTGGTTGTTTTTCAAAGATAATATCAGTGGAACCTACTGTTTTACCCGCATAGGTATATGAAATAGTTCCGATTATATTTTCACCATTCTTTATTTTAATATCATTGTTAAATGAGATATTTTGCTTAGCATCATTAAAATTAGCATCATTTGGCAATAAAACACAATCGTTTTCTCCAACTTTTAAAGGAGATGTCTCACTATTAAATAGTGGACTGTATGTGGTAAATAAAGGGGAATCTTCTGCTACGACGGTATCGTTGGTTAATTCATATTTTTTGTAATTTTCAAATCCAAAATTAAAGAGCGCAGTAGTATCAGTATATTCATTTTCCTTAGAGGCTGCTCCATTTGCGCGCATAACAACACTGACAAGCTCAATACCATCTTTTGATGCAAAAGTCACTAAAGTAGATGCGGCTTTTGTTGTATAGCCTGTTTTGCCACCAATACAATATTCATATTCATACTTAGGGTATTTATAACCGTTCAACATTTGATGATGGTTTAAAAATATATTTTCATTTTCATGTTTATTCGTTGGTGGTATGGTATAACGTTTTGTAGAAGTAATCGTGCGGAATGTGGAGTATTGCATTGCTGCACGGCTTATGAGAGCCATATCATAAGCACTTGTGTAATGATCATCGTCATGTAATCCATTTGCATTCACAAAATGGGTATTTAAACAACCAAGCTCTTTTGCCCGTTTATTCATCATATCCGCAAAAGCAGGAATCGTACCAGCAATATGTTCACCAACACCCCAAGATACTTCATTGGCAGAGGCTAACATAATAGCATATAGACATTGTTCCATCGTTAGTTTTTCGCCAACATCGATACCAATGTGACTGCTTCCACTTTCAATACCAAAAATTGCATTATGAGAAAAGGTTACAATTTCTCCCATGGAACAATTTTCAATGGCAAGAAGTGTTGTCATAATTTTTGTTATACTTGCAGGATATTCTTCTTTATGACTATTTTTTTCGTATAAAATTAAACCAGTCGATAAATCCATAAGGATTGCGGAATCAGCATCAATGGATGGACCTTTTGGCCAGTATTTTGAATAATCTTCGTCAGTTTTTTTTGCTTTTTTGTTTGTTGTAGTTTCAGATGCCAAAACTATTTTGGGAGAAAGACAATTTATAATTAATATGCTAAGCAGCATTGTAGTTAGTAAGCGTTTTATATTCATTTTGTTTCAGAACTTCCTTTCAATATAGACTAGTTTTATTATAATTTATTTAGGGGCTGGTCGCAAGCATATTGGGAAATTTGTTTCAATAGAAAGGAAGGGAAACAAGACCAATCGTCTTGTTTCCCTTAAAAAACATGTATAATTTGTTTTCGCTTCATTTATACATACATCAGGATGCATGCATTCTCTTAATTACTTTTAATCTTGTAAATTCTTCTCGTTCTTTTTCTTCCAAAGCATTTTGTATATCCTTAACCAGAGTTTTATAATGTGGAATCGTGATATTTTGAAGTGCATTGGCACGTTTCTGCGTTTTCTTAATACTAGTAGCTAATCGATAGGCAGAAGTTTCAATCATAGACAAACGAATGGTAAGCTCCTTTACTCGATTGAATTTAAAACAAGCTTCATCTAGTGAGATACGGGTTCCATAAAAAGAATAAGAGGGTTTTCTTGCTTTTTCCTCATACTTTACCAAAGGAATTTCAGTACCCATAACACTTCGAACCTTAATTTCAATCGAATCTTCAACAGGCATTACTTTTGATAGTTGCGATACATTATAGATACCCATTTCAATGTTTGCATTTTGTAGTGATTGGTACGCAGCAGTAAAGGTAGTATCAATTTCTGACTGAATAGAAGAAGCCTCGTTAATTAATTCCATAAGTTCACGAATCAGAATGTTTCTTTTTTTATCCATAAGATCAAATCCCTGACGTGCTAACGCTAAGGAATTTTTTGCTATTATTAAATTACCTTTTGTGGGAAATGTATTGGGATCCATTCAGTCACCTCCAATTTAGTTTTTAGCAGGGGTTGGTTCTTCTTCCGATGCTTTATAATATTTATTCAAAATCTTTGTATCAACACGATCCAATTCTTCCTTTGGAAGGATGGATAACAAGTCCCAACCTTTATTTAACGTTTCAAATATTGGGCGGTCTTCATTTTTGCCTTGCGCAACGAACTGTTCTTCAAATGCTGATCCAAATTTTAAATATTTCTTATCAATTGGCGATAACTCATCTTCACCAATAACGCTAGCTAAAGCTCTTGCTTCTCCTACATGAGCGTAGGAAGAAAAAAGTTGATTTGCAAGATCTTGGTGATCTTCACGTGTATATCCAGCTCCAATACCATCCTTCATAAGACGGGAAAGGGAAGGGAGTACATTAATTGGTGGATATATCGTTTTTTGATGAAGCGGACGATCCAAAACAATTTGACCCTCTGTAATATAACCAGTTAGGTCAGGAATAGGATGTGTAATATCATCATTTGGCATAGTTAAAATTGGTATCTGTGTTACAGAACCAGGTTTCCCGTTTACAATACCGGCTCTTTCATAAAGAGAGGCAAATTCACTGTATAAATATCCAGGGTAACCTTTACGGCTAGGAATTTCACCTTTGGAAGAAGATACTTCACGCATTGCTTCTGCGAATGAAGTCATATCGGTTAGAATAACTAAGATATGCATACCCTTTTCAAAGGCTAAATATTCAGCACAAGTAAGCGCTACTTTTGGTGTAATGAGACGTTCTACAACAGGATCATTTGCTAGGTTTAGGAACATCGTAACATGGGAACTAGCACCACTTTCTTCAAATGTATGGCGGAAAAATTCAGCTACATCATGTTTTACACCCATTGCGGCAAATACGATACCAAACTCTTCCGTATTTCCTTCTCCAAGAGACGCCTGTTTTACAATTTGAGCAGCTAGTTGATCATGAGGAAGTCCATTTCCAGAGAAGATAGGGAGTTTTTGACCACGAATCAATGTAGTTAGGCAATCAATTGCGGAAATTCCAGTTTTAATATAGTTACGTGGATATTCTCTCGAAACTGGATTAAGAGGTTGGCCATTTACATCTAATTTTACTTCTGGAACAATGTTTCCAAGTCCATCAATTGGTTGTCCTAATCCATTAAAGGTACGGCCCAAAACTTCGGGTGAAAGTCCGATTTCCATTGGATGTCCGGTAAGTTTTGTATGTGTATTTTTGAGTGACATTTCATCAGTACCACCGAAAACTTCTATAACTGCTTTGTCTTCGTATACTTCAACAATACGACCCAATTTTTTTGTGTTCTGCTCCACTGTAAATTCTACGATTTCTTCATAAGAGGCATCACGAACACCTTCTAGAACAATTAAAGGACCGCTAATTTCACTAAGCCCTAAATATTCGATTGACATAGTAATATTCCTCCCTTACGCATTGATTGCAATGAGACGGTCATAGAAGTCGTCAATCATTTGCTTATAGTCATCAAATTTTTCCAATTCATCATTTGCAACATCATATTTGATGGATACCAATTGATCAAAGACGTTATTTTCACGAATTAAAGACATTGGCATATTCATTGCAACGAGTTTTTTACTTTTGTTATATAGATAAAGAATGATTTCCATCATCTTGTACTGTTTTTCCATTGGTACATAGGTATCCTCTTTATGAAATGCATTTTGCTGAAGAAATCCAAGACGGATAATACGAGAAATTTCAAGTACTAATTTCTGATCATCTGGCAATACATCACTACCAATCAATTTTACAATTTCATTTAAACTATTTTCCTGACTGAGCAGACTTAATAGTTGGTTGCGGTAATTAGTAAAATTATCATTTACATGAGAAGCAAACCATGGAGTTAAATCGGGAACATATTCACTATAGCTGTTAAGCCAATGAATTGCTGGAAAATGTCTTGCATAGGCAAGGGATTTATCCAAAGCAAAGAAGCAACGAACAAAACGTTTTGTATTTTGTGTTACTGGTTCAGAGAAATCGCCACCTTGTGGAGAAACTGCTCCAATAATAGTTACACTTCCTTCGCTTCCATTCAAATTCCTCATGTATCCAGCTCTTTCATAAAAGGCTGAAAGACGAGATGCAAGGTAAGCTGGGAATCCTTCTTCTGCTGGCATTTCTTCCAAACGACCAGAAAGTTCACGTAAAGCTTCGGCCCAACGAGAAGTAGAATCTGCCATAATTGCGACATGATAACCCATATCACGATAATATTCAGCTAAGGTAACACCAGTATAAATACTAGCCTCACGTGCAGCAACAGGCATATTGGATGTGTTTGCAATCAATACAGTCCTTGCGAGTAAGAGATTTCCGGACTTAGGATCCACAAGTTCAGAGAATTCTTCCAAAACGTTGGTCATTTCATTCCCACGTTCTCCACAGCCAATGTATACAATAATATCTGCGTCACACCATTTTGCTAATTGATGCTGTGTCATAGTTTTACCAGTACCAAAACCGCCAGGAATTGCAGCGGTACCACCTTTTGCAATCGGAAATAGGGAGTCGAAAATACGTTGTCCAGTTAATAGTGGTTTATCGAGTGGAAATCGTTTTGCGGTTGGTCTAGGTACACGGATTGGCCATTTTTGTAATAAAGTAATGATTTTTTCTTCACCATCTGGACATTTAATTGTCACAATCGGATCAAGAACGGTGTATTTTCCATCCGCTACAACCGAAATAACAGTACCTGATATATTTGGAGGAATCATAGATTTATGAACAATAGCAGTTGTTTCTGGAACTTCTGCTATGATAGTTCCTCCGTATACTTTGTCACCAACATTTACGGTAACGTGAATATCCCAAAGTTTTTTTGTGTCTAAGGAATCAGCACTCACACCTCTTGGAATAAAAGCTCCACTTTGCCTTGCAATTTCGTTTAGGGGACGTTCAATCCCATCATAAATATTACTAAGAATACCAGGACCTAAAATTACGGAAAGTGAGGAATTAGTACCAATAACCTCTTCTCCGGGTTTTAAACCTGTGGTTTCTTCATACACTTGAATCGTTGTTTTTTCTTTTGTAAGACTGATAACTTCACCAACTAGATGATTAGTTCCAACATAAACCATCTCAGCCATCTTAAATCCGAGGTTACCGCTTAAGGTTATAACAGGACCATTTATACCATAAATTTTACCTGCAGTTTGTTCCATTGCTGAAAACCTCCTTTATAATGTAAACATGTCTTTTTCTTCTGAAAATTTCGTCAAAAAAGAGCGGTCTATTAAAATATTTTTACTGTGAATGACAGCTCTTGTGCCACCCATAAAATCGATTGTACTTATCGTAATTGAACTACCTGTAGCCTTTTCTAAGAAAGCTTTTTTGTCTGCATCCGAGTGGTTGATATAAATGGTCATTTCATCCTCTGATGAAAACTTATTCGCTGCGTTAATCTGAGATACGAGCAACGCGGTATACTCTTTAGTCGTCATGAAAGCAAGTAGACGTTTTTCAACATCTTCAAATAATAATGATTTTAAAGCTTCTGCTTTTTCATTAATTTGACGTTTAAACTCCAAGGACTGAAGAGATAAGTCCTTGTTTTTTTCCTGAACCAGTTTTTGGCATTCTACATCGAGTGTAAAAGTAGCCTTTTCTCCTGCCTCTTTTTTATGTTCATCATATATATTTTTTAACGATGCCTTATACTCTGTAATAATTACTTCACTTTGTTTGGTTGCATCTGCTATGGTGGTGTCATAAAAAATACGCAGTTTTTCCTCTATTGTCATCTTGCAACCCTCCTTAAATCTTTATGCCTATCGCTTCGTTTACATACTTCATAATAAAGTTTGGATCGCGTCCCGTTCCGTGTCGATCTGGTATCTCTACAATGAGAGGAAGTCTACGTTTTAACTTAACTTCATCAATAATATCAGGAAATTCACGGCCGAATTTTTCAGTAAGTAGTATAATACCTATTTCTTTGTCAGCAAAAGCTTTTTCCAATTGTTGACGTAGATGTTTTTTTGAATGAATAACCACACCATCGACACCGGCTAAACGCATACCAGTATAAGTATCAACGTTATCACTAATTAGAAACATTTTCATAAAAGCATTCGCTCCTTAACTTAAGATAGTAAAAGAAATTAGCAAGCCATATAATGCAACAGATTCTGCGAGGGCAACAAAGATAAGTGCTTTACCCATTACAGAGGAATCCTCACTCAATGCTCCAATTGCAGCGCTTGCAGAACTTGCAACAGCAATACCTGCTCCGATACATGACATACCAGTTGCTAATGCAGCTGCTAGATACTTCCAACCGTCTGCGGCAGTGGCTACGGTTGTAGTTGCAGATGCTGCAGATACAGAACCATTAAACATCATAATGTCACCAATAATAAGAGTTCCAAAAAAGAAAACTGCGTTAAATCCGAGTGCAGCTTTAAAACTGCCTTTTTTCTTTCCTCCGAGAAAATATGCTCCGAAAGGAATAATAAAACTTAAAACTAAAATGCTTAAAAGTATAATTTTTGTTGTCATGATAAAATCCTCCTTATTTTTTTACTGTTTTAAATGGACGAAATTCTCGTCCCGTTCCTTTATAAAAACGACTGAACATTTCGTAATATTCAAGTCGCAATACTTGGATACCTACGACTAAACCTTCTAGCCCAGCGACCATAATATTTCCTATAATAATAACAAATACATTGCCATGTCCGTTCGCAACACCGGCAAGGGTAAGAACGACAGCCATCATACCAGCATGGCTCAATGCAAACGCACCAATACGGACAAACGATATCGTATTTGTTGCATAACTTAGTACAACATCAAACAATTCGACAAACGCTTCTACAAAGAACATAGCGATTCCGCCAGAAGGAAAAATCTTTTTTTTCCGTTCAATTAAATTGCTCAATGGTTCTTTTAACATAATGCATAAAAGCGGTATTCCGAAAATGATGACTAAAAAAATGGTGGCTGGCAGTTTGTAGCCTAATTTGTAAAATAACACACATGCGGCTACACCTCCATAAATGATAAATCCTGCAATACCACTCGAATCAAATAATAAACGACCAATATCATGAGCACGGATTGCATTGATTATATTAAGAATCATTGCAATTAAAATCAAGAAAACGCCAAAAATTACAGCTGTAATCAAAGTACTCATAATATTATCCATAGGCCGACGCCATATGGCGGGTAATATTTCTTCAAAACCAAAGAAACTACCATACATAAAACCAAATATTGTTGACCAAATTCCGGCAATGGATATAATTCCCGCTAGATTAATATGTTTTATTTTATATAGAAGAAAACCACCAATTACAAGGCAGAGTCCCTGACCCACATCACCAAACATAATACCAAATATTAATGTGTAGGTTAAGGCAACGAAAATAGTTGGGTCAAGTTCATTGTAGGCTGGTAATCCATAGAGCTTAATAAACATTTCAAAGGGTTTAAAAAACTTTGGATTTTCAAGTTTAGTTGGTGGCTTAATGATACCACCTTCTGGTTCATTTTGTTTCATGCAGTACACTTTTGAATCATTTGAAATCTCTTTTATAAATTCTTTTGCATCCTTTGCACTCATCCAACCGCAAAGTATGTAGAATACTTGATGGGTATTTGTGTCAGCGGTACAAGCAGCCATTTTACGAACATCGAAATTGTCCGAAATCCGACGTAAGGTTTGATAAGCCAAGAGAAGTTGAGGACCTTGTTTGTTTAGCATTTTTTTATTCTCAGCTTTTAATACTTTGATTTTTGCACGGACATTTTTCCGCTTCTCAATAAGCGATTGATATGCGTCTTCGGGAGTACCAATAAATTCCTCGTCTAGGGCAATTCGTTCAAAATGTAGAAAAGAATATACCGCATCTACCTGGTCTGCCAAAGATTCAGGGGTAAAATAAATTCCCCAAATGTAATCAGGCGTGCGTTCACACTCATAAAAGATAGTGTCAAGATTTGTGTAAACGTAGCGTGTAAATTTATTATAATGTTCTGGAGATATCCGCCCGAACCGCAGTTGAATAAATTTAAAATGATTCATCTTTGTTAAATCAAAATCCAACATTCGAAATGGTTCAATTTGTTTAATTAAGGTAGTTAGATGTTTGTCTTTGTCTTTTAAATCTTGTCCCTTTTGAGTGCTCTGATTTATTTTAGTATAAGTTGCAGTTATCAAGTCAGATGCTTCAGAAATACTCATATCTGTCATGTCGCAGGCAATTTCTTTATCAATTTGATCACAAAGAGACTGTGCTTTATTCAAGAGATCTTTGTAGGGATTGTCTGCGATAAAGCAACGGATGTCCTTTGTTTCCCCAAGTTCAGTGAGGGCATTTTCTAAATGTATTTCGTGTCGGTTTAGATAGGTATCTACCACACGGTCAATGTCGTCTTTTGGACCGGTAATATTAAGATATTTCATTTTTTCAATCAAAATTATGCCCCCCTTTACTTAAGAATGTATTTTAGTGTAAGTGAAGAATCAAGACCATATCGAATACACTCTAGTGCTGTAGTTAACCGGTCAATTTCAAGTTCTTTCTTATAAAGAAAATCAAAAATTGTACACATAGAAATTGGATATTTTACCCGATTGCTGTGATAGAGTTTTATTAGATGCTCTTTATATAAATTTTCAACAGAAAATTGTTCATTCTTAACATCTATATCGTTTGCTTGATAATGAGTTGTTCCTAAAATAGTAACAAACTCTTCTAAGCTTCCAGCTTCAATTAAACTTTTGAGTTGACTGGACGAGAGTTTATAGTGGATTGGTATAATATAAGAGTAAATATGAGCTGCGTCCACATGGTAATATTTTTTGGAACGATATATCCACATGATGTTAAGAAAATCAATTTTTTTCCCAATGATGTCAGAAAAAGCTTTTAAATCATTTGACTTTGAGTATTGTTTTTTTCGTTTCCAAACGCTTGTGAAGTAAAAAATATCTAGTTGCACCTCAAAATCGTAAAGCGTTGCATCGGAAGCTTTTTGTATTTTTTGAAAAAACTCATAATATTTCGTTCCTTTTAGATGTGAAATAAATTCATCCACTGAGGATGCGGACGAGAGCGTGTGAATATCTACATCCGAGTGCTTTTCAAAAAAAGGTTCGAAGACAGATAAGTCATAAGTATCTTCATTTGTGAAGACATTTTGAAGACAGGCCTTTAATATATTCACTTCATATCGAAAAAAGAGAAGATCCAAAGCTTTTCGTTGTTCCAAATCTGCAAAGCGGAACAATTTTGCATATTCAATATAAAGGGAATTCATTAAAATATGTTCAATTTCATTTCTGTGAAGTAGCCGTTCATCGGAGTTTGCAAATAAATTTTGATAAGCAGGCTGAATTTTCAGAAAATTAATAAAATCAGTTACTGAAGTTAAATTTGATAATTCTTCATAATTTTTGGTGGAAATTAACCGTGCTTCCATTGCTTTTGTTTTTGTAACAATACCACTATAAGTTAATAGGTCGATAAACATAGTATCACACTCCTATTTTTATTCATTGATTATTTTTTGGAAGACAGTTTCAACATAATTATCATGATTTTTCTTGTAATCAGATTCAATTCTGCTCATATCCTCATCAAAAGAAGTGAGAAGCTCTTTTTTCGCCGCTTCAATTTCAACATTCATTTTAGCACGCATTACATCTAACTTTTGCTTTGTATCTGCAGAAATTGCTTCATCCAGTTTGTTGATATCTTCTGTTAACTGTTTGTAAAGAGCCTTTTTCTCAATGGAGGTATGGTCAACAATTGCGGTTGCTTTTTCTTCTATACCGTTCAAATCACTTAAAATATTAAGAACTTTTTCCATGCTTCATAACCCCTTTCTAATTTATTTTAGATAAAATGCTAATTTATGATTTTATCCACTTATTATTATGATACACCTTTTTTCGAAAATTTAAATAGCAAATATGCAAATAATATTAAATTTGTTAAGAAAAATTTTATGTAAATTTCACAAATTATATATAAAGTATATGCAAAATATGTTGTATTAGCAATTGGAGAAAATTTACTGTTGCAAAATATAGTAAAGTTTTTTGATATAAAATAGTAATAAAAAAGAAAGATTTAAGCGGCTTGGACATTTGAACGAGATTAATTTGACGAAAAAGGAAAAAATAGATATAATTAAATTAGAAATAACCTGGGTAAACAAAAGGAGAGAACGATGCGATTAAGAAACATACCGGGGGCGAATGAAAAAATTGAAGAGAGCCGTTTTGTTATAAAAAATGCAAAAGAACAAAAAGGGAAATGGAATGAATTATTTCACAATAATCATCCAATTCAAATAGAGATTGGAATGGGAAAAGGTACATTTATAAAAACCTTAGCACTTCAAAATCCTAAAATTAATTTTATCGGGATTGAAAAGTATGAAAGCGTGTTAATTCGGGCACTTGAAAAGATAGAGGATATGGAAGTGGACAACCTTTTTTTCCTATGTATGAATGCAGAAGAAATTACAGATGTATTTGCACGAGAAGAAGTAAAACAAATTTATCTTAATTTTTCAGATCCATGGCCAAAGGATCGGCATGCGAAACGAAGACTAACCTCGAGACAATATTTTGAACGCTATAATGAAATTTTGGATCAAACGGGAACCGTGGTATTTAAAACAGATAATCGAGCACTTTTTGATTTTTCTTTGGCAGAAGTAGAGGAGGCTAAGTGGAGTCTTGACAACGTTACATATGACCTTCATCACAGTGAATATAGAATTGGAAATATTATGACAGAATACGAGAAAAAATTTTCAAACGAGGGAAAATCAATTCATCGCTTTGTAGCAAGAAGGTAAAAATGTGACTAAGTTACTGTTAATGCAAAAAAAAATGCATATACTATAGAAAACGATGTGAAAGAGAACTTCAAAATGAGTATTTCTTTAAAAGAAAAAATAGCACAATCTTTATCACATAATAAGAAACTAAATAATCGTACCTTGCAGATAAAACGTTCTTGGGATGAAGTCTCAACTATATTAGCTGCAAAACAAAAAAGGAGGAAGTAACATGGAAATTAAATTCACGGATAGTAATTTTAATGAAGAAGCGTTAGAAGCAAAAGAATTGGTGGTTGTTGATTTTTATGCGGATTGGTGTGGACCTTGTAAGATGATGGCACCAGTTGTAAAGGAATTAGCTACAGAATATAATGGAACGGTACGAATCGGAAAATTAAATGTGGATGAAAATCCTGCAACGGCACAAAAATACAGAGTTATGTCAATTCCTACTATGCTTTTTATTAAAGATGGAAAAGTAGTAGATACAATAGTCGGGGCGGTTTCAAAACAACAAATTGTCGGAAAGATTACAGCAAATAAGTAATAAAATTTTAAAAAAGGACTTGCATTTTGTAAAATCATGAGATATAATAATTCTTGCGTTGGAAAAATGCAATGCGCTTCTAGCTCAGTTGGTAGAGCACCTGACTCTTAATCAGGGTGTCCAGGGTTCGAACCCCTGGAGGCGCATGTTAAGGTCCTTGTTTGGCTACGATAGGGTGGCTGGGTAGGGGCTTTTTGTTTACGAAAAGCTTCTATCCAGCTATTTTTATTGTTTAAAATAGAAATGAATCAGATCTGCCTTGTGGCGGGTCTTTTTTTATGTGTAGAAAGCAAAAGAAATTCGAAAATAATACACTATTTTGAAAATCTGCTATCTGTAATTGGGTTTCATTTGATGATACACTCATATCATACAAAAAAAGCAATAAAAAATATGGGAGGTATTTCAATGAGAAAGAAGTTACTGGTAGGAATTTTAGCTGTCTGTATGACAGTAACACTGTTGAGTGGGTGCAAGGGGAAAGAAACAAAAACGGAGGATGCATCGCTTACCAAAACGCCACAGGAAGAGACGGATACAAAAAACGTGGAAGATGCATCGGAACCAATTACATTAACCGTTTTTTCGAATCTTCCAGATAGGAAGAATGGACAGGGACTAGTAGAACAAAAGATTATTGATGATTATATGGTAGAAAATCCAAATGTAACAATTGAAGTAGAAGCATTGGATGAGGAAGCGTATAAGACGAAATTTAAAGCGTATGCCATGAATGGAATGCCGGATATTGTTAGTATCTGGGGACAGCCATCTTTTTTAGATGAAGTATTAGAAGCTGGTATTTTAGAGCCATTAAATGAATCCGATTACGCAGATTATGGATTTGTTTCAGGTTCACTGGAAGGATTCAAAAAAGATGGTACGTTATATGGTCTTCCAAGAAACACAGATGTAATGGGATTTTATTATAATCAAAAAATGTTTGAAGATAACGGATGGGAGGTTCCAAAAACCTATGAGGAATTACTTACATTAGGCAAAAAGATAAATGACGCAGGAATTGTACCAGTTGCAATGGATGGTGGAGATGGATGGCCACTTGCAATTTATCTTACAGATCTTTTAGTTCGTGTAGATGGTAATATAAAGGATATTGTAGCGAATGCAATTGCTACTGGAGATTTCACAGATCCTTCAGTAGTAGAAGCAACAAAGCTTTTAGCGGATACCGCACAGTCGGGACTATTTCAGGTAGGATATGATTCACAGGATTATGGAACGGCAATGAATTTGTTTACCAATGGGCAGGCAGCAATGTTTTATATGGGAAGCTGGGAAGCTTCAATGGCATTGAATGAAGATATTAATGAAGAAGTAAGAAATAATATTCGTGCTTTTACAATGCCTGCAATTGCGGATGGAAAGGGAGCACAGAGTGATATTGCAGCTTGGAATGGCGGAGGATATGCGGTAGCTGCACAGTCCGTACAAAAAGATGAGGCGATTAAATTCTTAAATTATATGTATCAGCCAGACAAATTATCCAAATATGGATGGGAAAATGGAGTTGGTATGTCTGCGCAAGATCAAAGTGCCTATATGACGGGAAATGAGACAGAACTTCAAAATCAATTTACCGATATTTTAAAGAATGCAACGAGTGTTTCTGGAACACCAATCAATGATTGTGGTCCATCGGTATTTAAAACAGCAATTGAGAGTGAAATTCAAAGTGTATGCAATGGAAGTAAAAGTGTTGATGATTTTCTGAGTACTATAGGTGAGACCTGTAAGTAGCACTTAGCAATGAGAATAAAAATGTGGCTACCGAAAAGATTACGGCAGCCATATTTTATTCTAAGGACATCGACATTTGAGCAGGAGGAAAGTATGAAGAAGCTATATAGTAATAAGCTAGTTATAGTAAGCTTGGTATTACCAGGAATTCTAGTATTTATATTTGCAATTCTGGCACCGATTTGTCTTAGTGTATATTATGGATGTATGGATTATTCTGGAATGGGTAAGGTGACATTTATAGGAATGGATAACTATAAAATGTTGTTGAAGGATGAAGCATTTGGAAGGGCTTTATTCAATTCATTACTTTTAGCGATTGGATTTGTGCTTATTCAGCATCCAATTGCATTGGTAGTGGCTGCTGTTTTAGATAAACTGCAAGGTAAGGCAGAAGGTTTTTTTCGATGCGTTTACTTTATTCCAAATGTTATTTCTGTTGCAGTTATTGCTTATCTTTGGAAGTTTATTTATAATCCAGATTTTGGACTTTTAAATAACGTGTTAAAAGCCTTTGGTTATCAAGGAAAAATTAATTGGTTTAGTCCCAATGTTGCAATTTGGTCCGTGTTAATCGTATTGATCTGGCATGGATTTGGCTGGGGTATGCTTATCTATTATACAGGAATAAAAAATATAGATCCGGTGCTTTATG
Source organism: Velocimicrobium sp. (assembly GCA_041821315.1). GTDB lineage: Bacteria > Bacillota > Clostridia > Lachnospirales > Lachnospiraceae > DIGJ01. Next base: position 48,378 of record JBGUEO010000004.1, read on the forward strand.
AAGCATGTGCAATTGATGGTGCCAATCAAATAACGACATTTCTTAAAATTACATTGCCTCTTATGAAACCAGTAATTCAAATTAATGTTACGATGGCTATTATTGCAGCACTTAAACAAATGGAGACAGTATATCTTCTTACCAACGGAGGTCCTGGGAATAGTACCCAGTTTGCAGCAAACTATTTGTACCAACAGGCGTTCAAAGCCTTTCGATATGGATATGGAAACGCAATAGGGGTAGTCTTTATCATTATTTGTTTAGTAGTTACTGTTGGATTAAATTCATTATTTGCTGAAAAACGAGAAGCCTAAGGAGGATGAAACAATGAAGACAGAAAAAAAACAAAACAAAATAGGAAGAGTTATTTTGTGGATTGTATTGATAATTGTTGCAATTATTCAGATATTTCCTTTAATTTGGCTGATTGATTTTTCTCTTGCAAGTAGTAATGAAATGTTTACCAGTGGACTCTTAATTATTCCCCAAAAAGTCCAATGGAAAAATTATGCAATTGCTTTTGTAGATGGGCATTTTTTACTTTATTTAAAGAACAGTATTTTGATTAATTTTTTAGCTGTTTTTTTGGTAGTAGTGATTTCAATTATGGCGGCATTTGCATGTCGAAGAATGGAGTGGAAGCTAAGCAGAGTTGTTCAAATGCTCTTATTAGTTGGTATGATGATTCCCATTCACGCTACGTTGCTTCCTAATTACAAAATATACAGTGCAATTGGTCTTACCGATACAATTTGGGCCTTATTGATACCCTATGTAGCATTTTCATTGCCGCAGGCATTGTTTCTAATGACTGGTTTTATAGCAGCATTGCCAATTGAATTAGAAGAGGCTGCAGTTGTTGATGGCTGCGGAATTTATCGTATTGTATTTTTGGTTCTTACCCCTTTATTAAAGCCATCTATTGCAACGGTTTCTATTATGACATTTTTAAATAATTGGAATGAGTTTATGATGGCAAGCACCTATCTTAGTTCTCCAAAATGGAAGACACTTCCGTTTTCGGTCCTTGAGTTTACGGGACAATATTCTTCGAATTATGCGGTACAATTTGCGGTTATGGCTTTGACGGCTGCACCAGCAGTTATCGTTTATATTTTGCTAAATAAGCATATTACAAAGGGAGTTGCAATGGGTGCGGTGAAAGGATAAAATAAAAGAGGATTTACAACTTTCAATGGGGGAAAGTGATGGAGAAAATTAAAAAATGGATTAGTAGGTTAAGCATTAAAAAGAAATTAATCTTTTATAGTTATTTGTTTATTACACCGTTATTGATTCTTATTAGCATTGCTCTTTTCATCAAAAATTATCATGACACCATTCAGCATACAAATCTTACACAAATGCAAAATGTTCAGGGATTATCAGACAGTATGGACGTTTTGCAACGTGATATGATGGATATGTGTACATATATTTGTATTAATAATGATATTCTTCAAATTTTGAATACAAATCATGTAAGTAAACTAAATGAGGATTCACAGCTTTGGGTTCACAGGGCGCCAATGGAGATGCTTCAGGATATGGTTGCCCTAAAAGGTTATATTAAAACAATAGCAATTTATCCGGAAAATGGAGTGACGCCATATCTGCGTTGCATTGATGCGACTTCTTATTTAAGTAATCTGGAAGATGTGAGAAAAACAAGTATTTACAAACTTGCCGTAGGCGTGAGAGGTAGGGTAATCTGGAAGCGTGTAACAAAAAACAACAAGGATACGTTTGATACAAATCGAGCAGAAAAAATTGTGTTGTATCGCGAAATCTATGATTTGTCAAAAAAAAATGCGCTCGGTTATCTTGTAATTGGAGCAGCTTCTGACAAATTTACAAAACTTTGTAAAAATGCGGTTGGAAGTGGAGAGGATGGAATATTAATACTAAGTCCAGAAAAAAATGTGTTGCTTCGTTATGGAAATATAGAAAATGACGTGACCCATTATTTAAAAAAAGTGCCTAGCATCGCTTCAAAGCAAACAACATTTAGCAAACATTTTACATATAAAAATAATGACATCTTTGTTAGTCAAAAAGACAGAGATGCTTTTGTTATCTATAAAGTAGTACCGAAAGAAGGGATTGGAGTACAAATATTTAATATTGCGTATGGACCAGTTGCACTTCTTCTTGGGTTCTTAGTAGGGCTATTTCCTATTTTGATTTTTGTTTCCAATATTATTTCAAATCCATTGCGAAGACTTTGTATTGCAATGGAGAAATTTAAAAGGGGAGATTTTTCTCAACAAGTGACTGTAATTACGAAAGATGAAGTTGGAGAAGTTGCCGAGGGATTTAATCAAATGGTGGTGTCAATTAAAACATTAATTGATACCAATTATGTAATGGCGTTAAAAGAAAAGCAAAGCGAGTTGACGGCATTACAGGCGCAGATTAACCCACATTTTTTATATAATACACTTGATTCACTCTATTGGAGGGCACAAGAGTCTGATAATGAGGAAATTGCAGAAGACATATTAGCATTATCAAATTTGTTCCGTCAGATATTAGGGCAGGGAAAAGGCGTAATTACGGTACGGGAAGAGATTGATTTGATTCGAACTTACCTTCATATTCAAAAAATGAGATTTACTAAACGCTTGGATTATACGATTGCAGTGGAGGATGCGATATTGGGGGAAGAGATTCCAAAGTTGATTTTGCAGCCATTTGTGGAAAATGCGATTGTACATGGACTTGAAAAAGTGGGAACCAAGGGACTTCTTACGATTACTGGGGAGAAAAAAGGAGTGTATATGCAATTTTGTATTAGTGACACAGGTGTTGGTATGACAAAAGAACAAGTAAGTGCAATCTGGAGGGAAGATCCAAAACGATATTCGGGACAAAGAGTGGTAAGCTATGCTATAAAGAATGTAAAAGAACGATTGGAATTAAGATATCAGAATGATTTTATGCTGCAGATAGAGAGTAAAGAAGGAAAGGGAACGAAAATCATTATAAAGTTACCGTTGTCACGGAAGGAGGGGAATCAGGATGTGTATTAAGCTTTTAATCGTGGATGATGAAGATGTGATAAGAAATGGAATTGCGAAGTACATAAAACTCCATACGGACCGATTTGAACGTATCTATCTGGCACAGAATGGAGAGGAAGCAATGGATATTATATTTCGTCATGAACCAGATATTATGTTAATGGATGTGCAGATGCCCTTGAAAAATGGGTTGGAAGTGATGCAGGAGGCAAAAAAATCTGGAGTATTACCAAAAACGATTATTTTAAGCGGCTATGATGAATTTTCTTATGCGCAACAAGCAGTTCGATATGGTGCGATTGATTATTTATTGAAACCAAGTCGTTCCTCGGATATTTTAAAAAAGCTGAATGAAGTTGCAGATGACTGCTTTGGGATAGAAAGCGCAGATACAGCATGGAGTGAAGATGGAAAAAATGGATTAGTGGAACAAGCAAAAGAATTTATGGAAGAGCATTATTTTGAAAATTTAAGTTTACAGCTCGTTGCGGATAAAATAGGAATAACGTCTGGCTATTTATCAACACTGTTTCGTCAAAACATTGGAACTGGCTTTGTTGATTATTTAAATGAGATACGCATAAATCATGCATGTGCCTATCTAAAGCAAAACTATTTTAAGACGTATGAAATTGCATTTAAAGTTGGATTTAAGGATGAAAAATATTTTTCGAAAGTGTTTAAAAAGATCATAGGAAAATCCCCCTCAGAATATAAGAAAGGAAGAGAGATTGAATGAAAGTTAAATACGTAATGACGACTTATGATGGAGAAATAAAAACGGAAGTAGTAAAAGAAGTAATGGTGTGGGAAGATAAAAAAATAGAAAATGAGTTAATTAATCTATATCCGCAAGTGGAGTATCAAAGACTTGAAGGGTTTGGTGGAGCAATTACTGAGTCGGCGGGATTTGTGTATAGTCAAATGAACAAAGAGCAGAAAAAAAAGTTATTAAAAACCTATTTTTCTAAGGAAGCGATGAAGTATTGTATGGTAAGAATACCAATTGATAGTTGTGATTTTTCGTTGGAGCATTACGAAGCGATGTCAGATGCTTTGGATGTAGAGATGAAAAGTTTTCAACTCAAACGGTTAGAAAAGTATATTTTCCCCTTATTAGAGGATGCACAAAAAGAATATGGCAGTAAAATTCCAATTATGTTGACACCCTGGAGTCCCCCATCTTTTATGAAGACAAATGGAGAAAGAAACAATGGTGGACGGTTAAAAAAAGAATATCGCAGCGCTTGGGCCGAATATATTTGTCACTATGTGGAGGCGTTTCAAGAGAGGGGCTATCTGGTAGGGCGTCTGAGTATTCAAAACGAACCAAATGCCGTTCAGACCTGGGATTCTTGTGTTTTTAACGGATCAGAAGAAAAGGAGTTTTTGAGGGATTTTTTATATCCATCCATGAAAGAACATGGATTAAGTGATATTGAAATCTTTATATGGGATCATAATAAGGAACGGGTGTTTGAGCGGGCCTGTGAGATTATAGATGAGAAAACAGACGGTATGATAAAAGGGGTTGCATTTCATTGGTATAGCGGAGATCATTTTGAGGCACTTCGTATGGTGCATGAAAAATTTCCAGATAAAAAGTTGATTTTATCCGAAGCATGCATTGAATATAGTAAATTTTCAAAAAATGACGGGCTGAAGAACGCACAAAAATATGCACATGATTTGATGGGAAATTTAAATAATGGAATGTCTTCTTTCTATGATTGGAATCTTGTTCTAGATGAGACGGGAGGTCCAAATCATGTTGGAAATTATTGTGAAGCCCCTTTTTTATATGATACCATTGAGCATACACTGGAGGAGAAAAATACAGCAATTTATTTATGGCATTTTAGTCATTTTATAAAAAAGGATGCGGTCCGAATTGGACTGAGTCGATATACACAAGCAATTGAAGCGGTAGCCTTTAAAAACTTGGATGAATCAATTGTTGTAATTTTACTTAATACAAAGAAAGAGAGGATACCTCTAAATTTACGTCTGGATCACCATTGTGTTAGGTTGTCGCTGGAACCAGAATCAATCGTTAGTGTAGAGATAATAAAGTAAGAAAAGAAAACACGATCCATTGAGATAATCACAGACTTGTGCATTTCTTAATGAATCGTGTTATTTTTTATTTATTTTGAAACGTAATTAACAGTAAATGAAGCTTTTTTAGAACCGACAAAGACAATAGTTCCTCCTTTTGGTAATTTAACGGTATTTTTATTGGAAATATAAGAACTGAAAACCATAGTTTCTTTTTTGTCATATACCATAAAAGAAGCCTTCTTGGGTACGGTTACTTTTATTTTCTTGTTGGCAGATTGTTTACCAATTTTGTAATACTGGGCATATCCTGTTTTTGGAATGGTAATGGAACTGCTTTTTTTAGTTGTTAGATCGGTAACGGTATCTCCAGAAATTAACAGGTTTTGACCGCTTTTTAAATATTGAATGCCATCTTTTGCTATCAGCTTATAATCACCTAAGTCACGGCTATAAACACCTGGTATTTTTATGATAGCATCTGCCGAGGTTGCACTTGTAATCGGGTTGGAAAAGATATAGTTTTCTAGACCATCCGTAGTCTCCAAATAAGTCTTTAAAAGACCTTGGGTATAGAGAGCCGAACTGTATTTTTCTGATACAAGGTAATAGTTTTTATTTAAATATTTGGCCCAAGCTTGTTGTGCTTTTTCGGAAATATTATTTTCTTTTAATTTTTCACCACAATAGAGAGAGAGTGCAGTCTGTCCAATTGATGGTAAGGATGAATATCCACTTGTATATAGATAAACATTGCCGTTGCTCTCAACAAAGGTAAGATAAGTGCTTCCGTCAAGAGAATAAAAGCGTTTGTTTCCAGTATAGATAAATTCTTGTTTTGAAGAAGAGGAAGAAGAGGATGTAATTAAGGATAAAGTTCCACTTGGCTCAATCTCAACCTTTAAAGGAAGGGAAGAGGATCCATAGTAACCAGCATAAGAGAGATAGTCTTCTGGAACGATTCGTTTATCTGGAGCTTGGAATGTTTTGTCTGGAAGAATGGAGGTAATGCTTCCTTTTTCCTTTAATGCATCCAATAAAACAGATTGTCCGAAAAGTTCATTGATACTGCTAGAACCGCCGGAAGAGAGGACTGCAACTGCCATATTTTCATCGGGTAATACCGTTAGACCACAATGATAATAAAGAGAATCGCCACCTTTTACTAATGCTGAGAGATCGTAGTTAGTGAAAGGATATGTATTTACACTGTCCCAACCTAAGCCATAAGAGAGCGCAGAGTCTCCTTCTGGATACCATTGACCATTTTCATATTCTTTATTTTTCATGGAATCTACCAATTCTGGGGATAGAAGATCCGTTTGATTGGTTAGAAGCGTTGATAATTTGCATAAATCAGCAGCGGTGGAATAAATGCCGCCAGCACCATAGGCACATAAAGTTTCATAAGGAAGCTTTGTTTTAGTTTGCATATAAATTCCGGCAAGTTTTGAAGTCTTAAATACATCGGAAGGTGTTTTCGTATTTGTCATAGCAAGCGGTTCGGTAAAATTTTTGGCAATAAATTGGCTGAAACTTTTACCACTTACCGTTTCAATCAGAATTTCTGCAAGTGTAAAGCCATCGTTACAGTATACAGAAAAAGCACCAGGATCGGCTTTTAGTCTCTGCGTTTTTAGCAGCTTTAAAAACTTGTCATGAGTTGAAGTATCCGTATCTCCAAGTAAGATACAATTTTCTAAGGTACTGCCCATTAGTCCAGACGAATGGTTAAGGAGCATACGAACGGTGATATTCTTATAGCGAGAATCGGCCATAGTAAAGGTTGGAATATAAGTTGTAACTGGAGTATCTAAGTCAACTTTTCCTTCTTCGCATAGTTTTAAGACAGCGAGAGTGGTGAAAATTTTGCTGACAGAGCCAATTCCATACATCGTAGTTTGTGTTGGTGCTTGCTTGGATTTTTTGTCTGTGTATCCAGAAGTTCCAGAAAGAATGATTTTGCCATCCTGAATAAGTGCATACTGTACGCTGGTTACACCATATAGTTTGGTTAAAATATCCGCACGTTTTTGTGCAGCTGCCGAAAGACTGTCAGAAACAGAAAGGGTGGCAACGGACTGATTATTTGTGGAGAGTGAAGCAGCAAATATCTGAGATTGCGGGGTTAAGATTAAGCTGCATGTCATAAATAAGATTAAGCTAGATTTTAAAATTTTTTTTAACATGAGGTTCCTTCTTTCATTAAATAATTTTAAGTATATTCTACCACAAAATGGAGAAAAAACATAATTGTAATAAACTTGTAAGGACTTCGTAAGAGAAAAGGTGTATAATCATTATGCGACAGAACAAAAATAGGAAGATAAGGGAGTAAACGTAGAATGAAAATGAAAAAATTTGCGAAGGTGATTATATTATCTTTGGCATTATCAATGACGGCTCAGACAGTAGCACCAGTTTCGATTGCAACACATGCAGAGGCTGCAGCAAAGATAAAATTAAATGTAAGTAAAAAGACAATTATGGTAGGAAAAAGCTTTACTTTGAAAGTGAAAGGTACAAGTAAAAAAGTGACGTTTCGCACGAATAAAAAAGCAGTAGCCAGTGTAACAAAAAGTGGAAAGGTAAAGGGAAAATCCGCGGGAAAGGCAACAATTACCGTAAAGGTTGATGGAAAGAAATATGCATGTAAGGTAACAGTTAAGGAAAAAGAAAATAAATTTGTAACAAACGCGCCATTTGAGGCTGCTGTTGCAACGGTTGGTGATAATACCGTCGTTATGCCAAAGGATTGGAAGTAAACGGTACAAGCGTCAAATGGAATGAAAGTATATACTTTTAAACCAGGTGATGTGGAAGGTGGAAGTGGAAGTGTTTCAGTAACAAGTGCTGCAAGTGAGGCAGACAACAAGGATTTTGATTTGTATTTTGATTATTTGAAACAAACCTATAATGCAGATACCTTTAAAACCTTACTTTCTGCACAATTTACGGGAACTGTTACTGTTGAAGACTTTGCAATTACTGAAGAAAAAATTGCACTTGGAAAGGTTTCTGTTATGTCGTATACGGTAAAATTAGATGGTAAATTCTTATTATCACAAAAGATTTATGACGTATTTGCGAATGGATACACGACCGAATTTACCGTTACGGATAATGGAGTAGCAACAACACCGGATGTGTATGAAGTTGCCGCTTACATGATGGATTCTTTAACGTTTGGTAAATAATAGGAAAAATAATAGAGCAAGAGGCTGTTGCAAGATGACTTACTTTTAGTCATTTTGCAACAGCCTCTTCTTTTGTTTTATATAAGGATGGTGGTTCCTAATTATTGTACTAATGAAAAAAATCTGCTAGAATTAATACAGTTATGATGCATAGAAAACAAGCAAGAGGAAATCCTCTTAAATTAAGAGAAGATTTATAAAATACCTACTGTATGGCTAAGTTTAAGAAAAGAAAGCGAGAAGAACAATGGCAATTATTACCGATCAGCATACCATAACAATACATACTAAAAATACGAGTTACCAAATGGTAATTAGTGAATATAATTTTTTAATTCATTTATACTATGGAAAGAAAATTTCGGGTGATTTAAGTTACCTTCTGACCTATTTTGATAGAGGGTTTTCAGGAAATCCTTCGGATGCTTTAAATGACAGAACATTTTCCTTAGATGTTCTTCCACAAGAATATCCTTGCTATGGAACGGGAGATTTTAGAACAGCAGCATTTAACCTGCGAAATAGTCAAGGAGTATACGGATGTGATCTTCGTTATAAATCCCATAAGGTAACATTGGGAAAATATAGTCTTCCAAAGCTTCCAGCGGTATATGCAAACACAGAAGAGGCTCAAACATTAGAGATTTTGTTAGAGGATACAGTGACTGGGGTTGAGGTCACATTATATTATGGTGTTATGGAACAGTTAGATGTAATTACTCGTGCAGTTGCTGTGAAAAACAGTGGAGCAGAGGAATTGAAAATCACGAAAGCATATAGTAGTACGCTTGACTTTATGGAAGGGGAGTATGATGTATTACATTTTCATGGACGTCACGGTATGGAACGAATATTAGAAAGAACACCAGTGTTAACAGGACGTCAATCGTATGGCAGCATTCGAGGAACCTCAAGCCATCATCATAATCCTTTTCTTATTTTAGCAGATCACAATACAACAGAAGAAGATGGATCTTGTTATGGAATGTCTCTTTTGTATAGCGGTAATTTTAAATGTGAAGTAGAAAAAGATCAATGCCATCAAACAAGATTTGCTATGGGTATTCAGGATGAAATGTTAGAGTACCCGCTTGCAAAAGGAGAAATTTTTTATTCACCAGAAGTTGCCATGTCCTATTCTGATACGGGACTGACTGCACTTTCTCAAAACTATCACGATTTACTTCGCTATCATGTATGTCGTGGTAGTTATCAAACAAAGCGCAGACCGATTCTGATTAATAATTGGGAAGCAACTTATTTTGATTTCAATGGGGATAAATTATATCAGATTGCAAAGCAGGCAGCAGAACTTGGAGTTGAAATGTTTGTTTTGGATGATGGATGGTTTGGGAAAAGAGATTCTGATAATAGCGGACTAGGAGATTGGGTAGTCAATGAGAAAAAGATGGGTAGCTCCCTTTCTGATATTGTGACACAGGTAAACCAGCTAGGCATGAAGTTTGGACTTTGGATTGAGCCTGAAATGGTAAATGAAGACAGTAATCTGTATCGGGCACACCCAGACTGGGCGTTTCAGATTCCGGGAAGAAAACCAATTCGAGGAAGAAATCAGCTCGTACTTGATTTCTCAAGAAAAGAAGTCGTAGATAATATATTTGAACAGATTTCAGCGGTAGTGGATCAGTTAAATCTTGCATATATCAAAATGGATATGAACCGCAATATTATGGATATTTATAGTGCAACGGAAGGATATCAGAATGCTGGAACCATTATGTATCAATATGTGTTAGGTGTGTATGATTTCTTAGAACGATTCATACAGCGATACCCAGACTTACTGATTGAAGGCTGCAGTGGTGGTGGTGGACGTTATGATGCAGGTATGCTGTATTATACACCGCAAATATGGTGCAGTGATAATACGGATGCAATTGAACGAATTCGTATTCAGCATGGCACCTCCTTTGGATATCCAGTCTCCTCGGTTGGTTCGCATGTATCGGCTTCGCCGAACGAGCAGACAGGAAGAAAAACAAATATTCATACCCGAGCGGTGGTGGCAATGGCAGGCAGTTTTGGATATGAATTGGATCTCAATATGATTACAAAGGAAGAAAAAGAAGAAGTAAGAAATCAAATCAAGGATTATAAAAAATATTGGAATTTAATTCATAATGGCAATTATTATCGTCTTCATACACCACAAGAAGATACGGAGGTGGCAGCATGGATGTTTGCCACAAAAGATAAAAAGGAAGGACTATTGAATTTAGTTTCTCTAGATACGCACTGTAATAGCCCTGTTAATTATGTGAAGTGCAAAGGCCTAGACGAATATAAAAATTATTATATTGAAAATGAAGATGCATACTATGAAAAAGGTACGGTATACAGTGGTAGTGCACTAATGTATGGTGGAATACCAGTTCCAGTTATTCGGGATGAATATCAGGCGCTACAGATTCATTTTGTGGAAGTGTAGTAAAAGATCATTTCTGGTTGAAAACCATGTTTCAAAAATATTCCAACATATTGAAAGATTATACCCTTATACATTTTTTGAAACCCGATACAATGAAATTATAGTAATTATACTATAAAAAAATGGGGTTTCAAAAAGGAGGATAATTGGTATGAAAAGAAGGAGTTTAGCATTGCTGTTAATCATTGCGATGATTATAACTGGAATTCCTAGTTATAAAACGCAAATAGCCAGTGCGAAAAGCGTTTCGTATGAAGCATTAACACTTGATGAGGCAAAAGCGATTTATATGGATTCAAGTAATAGTATTGAAACTAGAATCTCAGCATTGTTATCGCAAATGACGCTGGAAGAAAAAGCGGCACAGATGGTACAGCCAGAACAAAATGGAGATGCTACACCAGAAGTGGTAAAACAAAAAGGAATTGGTTCTATTTTGAGTGGAGGCGGATCGGCTCCGGCAAGTGGAAATTCAACAAAAGACTGGGAGTCGCGCGTCAATGAATTCAAACAGGCTGCAAAAGAGAGCCGTTTAGGGATACCTCTAATTTATGGGGTGGATGCCGTTCATGGAAATAACAATGTGTCTGATACGGTTGTTTTTCCTCATAACATTGGACTTGGAGCAGCAAATGATGAGGCATTGACCTCCCAAGTAGGGGCGGCTGCTGCAGAAGAAATTCGAGCAACGGGCATTCAGTGGACATTTGCACCAACACTTGGTGTCGTCTACAGTGAACGTTGGGGTAGATTTTATGAAAGTTTCGGTGAAAATTCAGATTTGGTAGCAAAAATGGGAGCTGCATACGTGAAAGGATTTCAAGGAAGTGGAGCTACTTTATTTGGAACAAACAAAGTAGCGGCAACAGCAAAACACTACATTGGAGAAGGGCAGACGACCAATGGAACCAATCAGGGAAATGTGGATCTTTCGGAAGAAGCCTTTGACCAATTGCTTGTAAGTGATGGAATCCTAAAGCCATATGAAGAAGCATTGAAAGCTGGGGCAAGAACTGTCATGATTTCTTATAACAGCGTGAATGGTTTAAAATGTCATGGAAATAAGCATTTGATTATGGACATACTAAAGGGAGAAAAAACAAAAGATAATCCATTGGGTCTTTTATTTACTGGATTTGTGGTAAGTGATTATAATGGTATTGACCAGTTGTCTGGTAGCTATAAAGAAAAAGTAGCAGATAGTGTAAATGCGGGCATTGATATGTTTATGGAACCGTATGACTGGCAAAATTTTATCGATGCATTGGTTGAAAATGTTGGAGATGGAAGTGTTAGCATCGATCGTGTAGATGATGCCGTATCACGTATTCTTCGGGTTAAGTTTGAAATGGGGCTATTTGAAGAAGAAGTTTTTAGTCAGGCAGAACAAGACTTGGTCAAAAAAATTGGAAGTAGTGAGCATCGAGAAGTGGCAAGAGAAGCAGTACGTAAATCAATGGTACTTCTGAAAAATGAGGTAGTTGGTCAAACTGGAAAAACAGCAATGGAACTTCTCTCGGATGCAAAGAGTATCTTAGTTGCTGGATATAAAGGAAATGATATTGGAGCACAGTGCGGCGGTTGGACAGTTAGCTGGCAGGGTGGTCTAGATTCGGATAATGGAAGTGGAGGAAAGAAGGTTACAACGGGAACAACCATTTATGAGGGAATCAAAGAAATTGCAGGAAAAGAAAAAGAGATTAGTTATAATGCGAGAGGAAAGATTGGAGAGGGTTATGATGTTGCAGTTGTAGTAGTAGGAGAGAAACCTTATGCAGAAAGCGATGGAGATAGAACGGCGGAAGGATTGACACTTCCGACAGAGGATGTAAATGTAATAAAGACCGCTATTTCATCCGCCAAAACAACAAAAACACCGATTATACTTGTTTTGACAACAGGAAGACCGCTTGCAATTGCAAATTATGTTGATGACGTGGATGCAATTGTGGAAGCGTGGTTGCCAGGGACACAAGGAGAGGGTGTTGCAGATGTACTTGTTGGAGATACAGAATTTAGCGGGACTCTTCCAGTGACATGGGTATGGGATCCTTCTTATATAAATATAAAATATACGGATAGCACGAAGGTACTGTTTCCATACGGAACAGGGCTTAAAAAGGATGGTAGTTCACTTCTTGCAGGAGGACAGACACAGATTCCAAATAATCGGCCCGAAGCACCGGAGACTGAGCCAAGTGAGAAAATTGTGACACGAGATAGTGGGATTGATATTGATTATTATAATGGGAAAGTGGAAGCGGAAGATGCAAACCCTGTAACGGGAACATTTAGTTCGTATCATGTCACAACTGGAAATGAAATCGTGGGCGGAAGTCGCCTAGATTACCTTGAGTGGTCAGCCCAAAGCTGGGGAAATGGAAAATGGTTGGCATATTTTAGACAGGCAGGAACCTATGATGTGACATTACGAATGAACGTATCCGAGGCGGCAACAACAGAATTTAAGTTTGGTGTGAGTACGGATGTAACGGGAGATGGTTCCACAACCGAATACATACCAACTTATGTAACAAATGGTTTGTATGAAGATGTGACACTTCACGGAATAGAAATTCCAAGCAGTGGATTATACGGAATTAAGATTATGGATGGAGCCGAGACGGCAACGGGAAAGGTAAAACTTGATTATATGCAATTTACCTGCACCAATCCAATTGGGGAAAAAGATACAAGTATGGATGTTGCGTTAGGAGACCCAACAGATGAAACACCAATGGAGTCAAACGGAGCAGTTATAGCAAGTGACGCAGTTTCGGTTTATATGACATCGACTGAAAATGCAGGAGATATGTCGTGGTATAAATACCCAACGGATATGGTAAACCAATTGAAACAAAAAGAAAGTGTAGATATTACAGCAGTTGATAATCAAGAGATTACTACAGTTACAGTAGATACAGATAAAACGTATCAAGAACTTTTAGGAATGGGAACCTCATTAGAAGAGTCGAGTGTGAATAACATCTCACAGTTGAAGAATAGTATTAAGCAGTCTTTTATTGAAGATCTTGTAAATCCACAAAAGGGTGGAATGACGTTGTTTCGAATTACAATCGGAACGTCAGATTTTACATCCAAAGATTTTTATACCTATTATGATGCCAAGGAATTAGATGCCACAAATGCGATTTATAAAGAAGAGACAAAACAATACAAACCAGATTGGTATAATACAACAGGAAATGGGTTTAGTATTCAAAAAGATATGGATTATAATATTATAAAAACTGTTAAAATGGTACAAGATGCGGCTAAAAAATTCGGAGTAGAAGATGAGGTTAAATTTTTTGCATCTTCTTGGACCCCACCCGGATTTATGAAAGAAGAAACAACGAGCAGTAAGAGTTATGCAGATAATGATTTACTAATCAAGGGAGGTGCTCTAAAGGATTCGGCTATTGATGATTTGGCCATATATTATACAAGGTATTTGGAAGAATATGCAAAACAAGGAATTCCACTTTATGCGATTACGTTACAAAATGAGCCGATGCTTGAAATTGATTATCCAAGTTGTGCAATGAGTGGAATACAGGAAGGAAAATTAGCAGTTGCTATTAAGTCAGAGGTTGCGAGGAGCAGCATATTAACAAAGGAGCAAAAAGAGGTAAAACTTTGGGCCTTTGACCATAATCCATCCGATGCGTATAGCTATGTATCAAAAATCCTCTCGGTGGAGGGGGCAAATGAGGCGCTGGATGGAATTGCATTCCATGATTATAGTGGAAGTCTTACCAACATGCAAAAAGTATTGGATGAATTGCTTAATAAAAATGGGGTAGATTCGCAGACTGTTAGTCTTACTGAGCGTTCGGTATGGGGAACAACGGGAGCAAACTCCATCATTACTTATTTGAGAAATGGTGCAATTAGTTACAACTCATGGGTAACTATGCTAGATAGTAATATTGGGGTACATCATTGGGTAGGAACGCCAGATCCTACTATGTTTGCCAGAGCAGCAGGAAGTGATAACGATTATTGGGCAATGCCAGAATTTTATATTACCGGGCAGTTTTCGAGATTTATACGACCAGGTGATGTGAGAGTAGATTCTAATATGGGATCAAACAATACGGTAACCAATGTTGTGTTTATGAATCCAGAAACAAAAACGTTAAAGGCAGTTATCGTAAATGCTACAAAAGAGAAACAAAACTTCAAAATTGTTTGCAATGGAACCCAGATAATTGGAGCACTTCCAGCAGAAAATGTTGGAACTTATGTGTGGGATATGCCACAAAATATCCAGGAAGATATGGAAAGTGGATTTTTGACCACCGATTATTCAAAGGCAACGGATGGAGTTATTTGCAGTGATATTGGAGAAGAATCACCTTATATTACAATGAAAGATTCTTCCGATTATGCAGAGTATATTGTGAATGTAGCGACAGCAGGAGCGTTTGATATTAAACTTCAAGAACAACCATCGGAAGATAATCAAACGATAGAAGTTTATCAAGGGGATACGCTTGCAACAACAATTCGAGCAACGAAGACTTGGGATAGTGCAAAGGTCTTGGTACAAGGACAGATTTATTTTGAAAGGGCAGGGGTACAGTCTATTCGCATTAAAATGACACCAGGGCTTAAGCTTTTTCAGATCGCACTTGTGAATACAAAGAGTATATATGAAGTTCCAAGTAAGATTGCAGCCAGTGAATACATCAAAATGGATGGTTCTGCTAGTATTGAAAATGGAAGTGAGCTGGGTAATATGAGCGCATATAACACGGTTTACTATCGGATTCATGTGCCAGAGGCAGATTCTTATAACTTTACGATGTCAGCAGCAACAGAAAATACCGATAATGTAGGATTTTGGCTGAAGTTGTATGATACGAATTATCAGCAAATTGGTGGAGATATCCTAGCGAAAGGAAACGGAGATAATTTTTCTTACTTAGAAAATGAGCATGCGTTTGGAGTGAGCGGAAGCTGGACAGATTATGTTACCACAAGCGGCGAAGTAAATCTTCCGGCAGGTGATTATATTCTTGGCTTTACAGGTGGACCTTCCAGTATGAATGTCAATTGGATTTCCATTGGAGCTTATGCTGATATGAGTGCTGTGAGTGTAATAGAAGGGGCAGAAGATAATACCCAGATTGGGCTTTTAGTAACCGGTGGCGTAATTGCCGACAATACAGTAGCAAGCGGAAATGCAATTTGTATTGTAAGTGGACTTCCAGAAGGCGTCACATATAAAACAGAGCAGATAGATGGTACAAATTATAAAATCACATTACTCGGAAATCGAACAAAAGATTTTGATAGTAATCAGAAGGTTTTGGTAAAATTGCTTGTAAAACAGCCATCTGGAAATGTACTATATTCGACCAATGAGTTTACCATTCAGGCAATAAAAGATGCCCAAGTACTGACGGTTCCATCACAGAATTTACAGGTGGTGCCGCTTGGAGAGGATAAAACATTTCTGATTCAATTATCGGGAGGAACTTTTATAGAAGATAAAGTGGCTCAACTTTCGTTGTCTGGTGATGCGGCTTCTTATTACTCCCTAAAAGAAGTTCAGTATATAAATGCAACACAAATTAAGTTGATTTGTAGTTATAATAAAAAGTTGTATAAGACATCTGTACTTGAGGTAACACTGCCCAAGGCAGCATATGCGGATGCAAATGGAGGAGAAGCACTTACTGCTTCCATTTACTGCATGCCAGAAGAAGGAATACCAGAGGATTGTATTGTGGTTACGAATGAAAGTCCGGTGACCATAGATGAGAGTATGGCATATGACAATAAGGGTTCCATGAATGAACATGTAAGTGCGGGAAATTATACCGATTATTTTCTAGATGTGTTGGAAAGTGGAACATATATCATTACGTATAGCTTTAATACAGAGACAGCGGACGGAACTTCATATGTCAATGCATGGGAATTAAATCGTGGAGTGGCTTCTGAATATTATAGTACGAATAGTTATAAGCAAGTAAGTATTCCAGGACTTTGGACAAAAGCAAGTGTAAAAATGAGACAGACCATAGAGTTGTCAAAAGGAAAACAAACGCTTGAGTTAAAAGCAAAAATGGGTGGTTATAACATATCATCGATAGAGATTGCACCACTTATAATCCTGGATACAACTAATATGAAAATAATGGATCGTAAGATAGCTTCGTTCCAGTCATTTAACGATGCACAAAATAATTATGTAATGTTAGGTGACAATATCGAATATACCGTAGATGGAACGTCTTTTGATTATGGAATTAACGTTGCAAAGAGCGGAGAATATGAAATAAGTGCAAATTATGCAATTGAGAGTGCAAGTGGTGTGGAATGTAAAGTAAGCAAGGTGGTTTCTGGAAAAGAAACAAAATTAGGAAGCCTTAGTATGCCAGCAACTACTTCTTGGTCCACTTATAAAGACACGGAAAATATGAAAATTTATTTAGAAAAGGGAAGATGTACGTTGCGGTTGACGCTTGCAAAAGATGGGGCAAATCTAAAGAATTTTACCGTTGTATTTTTAGAGGAGAAGGAAAGTTCGGGTGAGAAAGATCCAGAAGAGGAAACACCTAATTATGCACCAGTTGGATCAATATCAGATGAAATAGCAACTACAGTTGAGGTTAGTAAACCACAACTAACCGTTAAGAAAACAAAGGCGGTAATTGGGTGTAAATTGTCTGAAAAAGAAGTACTAGAAAAAGCAAAAAAAGCGACAAAAGAAAAGCCGCTTCTGCTAACCGTTTTGCTTCCACTACAAGAAGTTATGAAACAGATGGAACAGAAAGAAATTAAGACAATTGTACTAAATCTAGAGATTCCAGTATCCATTCAACAGGCAGAAAATATTTTATTGCAAACACTTGAAATTCCCAAAGAAATAGTGGAAGGAAGCAAAGAAAATCAAAAGAACTTAAGTGTTGCGGTATATGATGATAATGGAAAACAAAATTATGTATTGCGTTTTAATGGAAAAGAGTTGAAAAAATCTAAAATAAAATTCAGTGCGTTGAATGTATCTTTGGCAAGGAAGAAAATAGAACAAGATACACAAGTTATGGATGAAATTGGAAGATATTTATCAGAAACAGAGAAAGAAGAAGGAAGAGTTCTTTATTTTGCACAAGAGGGCCTGTTTCCATCTACCGCATCCGTAACCGTTGATGTAAGCAATATTACCGGAATGAAACAAGGGAAGAAAGCTTATGTATATGCATTTGATAAGAAACTACAAAGTCTTGCAAAAACAGAAGTGGTTGTAGACAAAAATGGAAGGATCAAGTTTAAAGCAAAGTATGGAGCAAAGTATGTTATTCTTCCAAACCAAGCGAATGATCGCGTGGTAACTACTCTATTTGATCGCGTTGAAATTTCTAAAAGGACGACGTTAGCGGTAGGTGAGAACCAAAGGATAGCAGTGGTATTGCCAATTGATGCACAAGGGGAGACTAGTATTTCTTATAAATCCACGGATAAATCAATTGCAAAGGTAAGCAAACGGGGAAATATCCGAGTAGTTAAAAATGGAAATGTAACGATAAAAGTGAGCGTGACCATTGGAAAAGAAACACATACGTACAAAACTAAGATAAGCAATACAAAAAAATAAGCAAAATAAAAAATAAGGAAACAACAAAGGCGGTAATCATTTCATAAATCCTTTTTTCAATGAATATACTATTGAAAAAAGGATTTTTTGTTTTGGAGGGAAAGTATGAATGATTATAAACGGTTTGTTTCTTATATCTATAATTATGAAATGAAAATAAAGAAAAACAACGTAGGATTCGCGCGTGTAGAAATAAAAGATAATCAATGCAAAATAAGCATACATATGCAAGTTAAGACAATCTCAAATGCTAGCATTCGCTTATATGGATTTTCTCGCAAAGAAGTGGATTTTATTGCAATACCATTAGGAGATATTATGTTTAAAAATGGAAGTGGAGATGGAAAGATTCTTACAAGCGTTCAGAACTTGGGAGATTTTGATGTTAGTTTTGATAAAATCGGAGGACTTATATTATATTTATCAGATGATAAGTATTTTGGGACAGAGTGGGATGACAAACCACTGATTTTCAAAGAATTTCACATAATGGAAGAGCAAAGAGAGGAAGAAGAGTTAAAACTTAGAACAACGGAAGTGGCATTAGACGACCAGAATGCAAACGAAGATAAAAGCATCGAATTATTTGAAGTAGCGGCAGTCTTTGAACCTTATACGTTATTGGAAATATTGGAACAGTATCACTATGCAGTAACCGAAGATTTTATGTTACATGGATATCATCGGTTTGGCCATTTAGGGGTTATGAAAAAAAAGGATAAGTGTGTGTTAGGTGTGCCTGGAATTTTTTGCAAGCGGGAGGAAGTAATAGCAAATCGCAAGGGGTTCAATAATTTTTATCCAAAAAATGGAGGCGTTTTGAACTATGGTGATTTTGGCTATTGGTATACCAACATTGAATATCTAAAATGATTGCGCCAAATGCCATTTAAATTGGCGTAATCACGGGTTATGCCTTCGTTTACAAACCCCAGTTTTTCTAAAAGATGTATAGATGCATTATTGTTTGGCAAAACCATTGCTTCAATCCGATGGATGGCATATTCTTTTGCAAGAATATGTTGAATTGCAAAATTTAATCCTTCACTCATATAACCTAAATTGCAGTGATTATGATCCATTTTATAGCCTACAACACAACTTTTAAAACAGCCATTACGAAAATTGTTAAAACACAAGGATCCAATAATGGTTTCTGGATGGTTTTTTTCAAATAAAAACAAACGAAGGTATCTTCCGTGTATAAATTCATTATATTCGACGCTTAGGTTGGATTTATGAAAATTTAGGGTATAAAAATTAGGAACGCGCGGAGGTTCTACGGGTTCAAACGTATATTTGTTTTTTTGATAAAATAAACATACTTTCTCAGCATCGGAAGCGTCAAGTACGCGTAATATAAGTCGTTTTGTTTCATAGTTTAAGTCCATATTGTCACCTTTTCTAGTTCATGTTATGATAATCTTATACAAAGTATATCAAAAATATGAAAAAAGAGTAAGGAGTTTTTTGCAATGGATGAACAATATATGAAAGAGGCAATCAAACAAGCAAAAAAGGCGTATCAGATACGAGAAGTACCAATTGGTTGTGTGATTGTGTACGAGGGAAAAATTATTGCAAGAGGCTATAATAAAAGAAATACAAGCAAAGATCCTTTGGCACATGCAGAATTACTTGCTATTAAAAAAGCCAGCAGAGTAATTGGCGATTGGCGGTTGGAAGAATGTACAATGTACATTACGTTAGAACCTTGTCAGATGTGTGCCGGTGCCCTTGTACAATCCAGAGTGAAGCGTGTTGTAATAGGCAGTATGAATGCAAAAGCCGGATGTGCAGGCTCCATTATAAACCTTTTGGAAATGCCACAATTTAATCATCAAGTTGAGGTGACGAGAGGCGTTTTGGAGGAAGAGTGTAGTTTTTTACTATCGAGCTTTTTTAGAGAGCTTCGTCAACAAAAAAAGCAAGGATCAAATACTTGACAGACGTTTATAAAACCGTTATACTGATGAGTGCACTTATTTAGTGCTAATAATGTCATAAAATTTCCGCACAGCCGGGGAGTTAGCGGTGCCCTGTACCTGCAATCCGCTATAGCAGGGGTGTTGTTCTGTCTCGGGTGGTATTTCGTATAGCTGCCCTTTGTAAGTGATGGTGACGTTTGGGTCTTACGCAACAGGAATTCATGAATCGTGTCAGGTCAGGAATGAAGCAGCACTAAGTGAAACCTCTTGTGTGCCGTAAGGGTGCCTGGATCGAGTTAACTGCATTGGTAACGTATATGGAGTATATTCAAAGCAGAGCGTGCGGATTTTAAATAAATAGGATTTTGAAATGAGACGCAAAAGCGTCTTTTTTTTATAGGAATTTTGACTTTAAGAATTCCGCGATTTGATTTATAATAAAGAGTGTCTATGCATCATAGAGTGGGAGGACATAAAGATATGGGATTGAGCCTTAACATGAATGTAATGAATCAAGTGGTAAAAGGGGTTTCCATTTATGAAGAGATGGAGCCTGTTGAAAGTGTGTGTCTTGTACTAAAAGGGAGAATATTGGTTCACCGTGATGGAATGCAAACAATTTTGGGAACTGGAAACTTTTTGGGGATTTGTGACTTATATAGTGGAAAAAATAGTGTTTCCTATACAGCCGTTGATAATGCAGTGGTATATCCTTTTCCGGTGAAAGAGCCGGAAGATGTGAGAAACATCATTCAGTCAAATAAAGAATATGGTGGGCTTATGGTTGCGTCCTTAAGTCGCTATATTCGTGAGTTAAATGGGATTGTAACAGCACTTTTGAATGAAACGGATGAATTATATGCGTTTTTAAGAGATTATTATGAAAGATACAAAGAACAGGCCAAAGCAGTATCGTTTAACGTTAATCCATTTAATGAATTAGAATCGTTAGCTGTGTACGAAAAAAGTGAGGTACTTGACCTACATAAAGCAGAGTATTACAGTGAGTGTGCCAGTATTGCAGTTGATGTTCAAAAAGCGTTTTATCAAACAGAAATGATTTGCCTTTATCACATAGAAGAGCAAACAGAACTTGCAAGACAGCTTATTTTAGAAGCTTCCGAAATAACAGATTATTTATATGTTAATTTTAAAAAGTTGTATGATGTGGGAGAGACTTGTCTTTTTAAGCAAATTGCAAGACTAATTATTGAGTTAAATGCAAAAAATATAAATCCAAGCAGAGAATTGCTTGATTTAATCGATCGTATGGTAGAAAAAATAAATACGATTGATTTGTTGTTTGAGAAAAAGGCTGGAAAGAATCTTGGAATTGATCGTGATGAACTTGAAAATTTGTATTATATTATTATTTCTGGAGAAGTACCAGCAGAGATTGCTTTTAATGTAAAACAAAAAGTTGCATCGCTTCAAAATTCAATGGATATCATTTTTTCAATTGGAATGATTGAAGGAGCAGTAAAAGAAGACTTTATAGCGTTATTGGAGCGTTATAAAAAGATGTCGGATAAGACAGCAACAGATGATGCAAGCAGAACGCTACGAAAAGAATTGACGAGTCTTTATTATACAATTTATAAGGCTGTATTTTTAAACAGTTACAACAAAAAAGAATGTCCGTTGAGTGTTGATTTATTCTTAAAGTATGGCTTTTTAGATGAAACGCTTATGAGAGAGGATCAGCTAGAAGAATTAGTGGAATTAGATGAGGAGCAGTCTAGGGGGAGATGTGCGGTCTATAATTTGAAACAGTGGTTAACGCTTATTTATATAGGGAAAAAACTTCCCTCAAAAAGTGAGTTCGATTTAGATTTTGAAGAGTTTATCCGGTCCCAACGAAAAGGAAATATACTGACTGATGAAGAGGCAATTAAATGTCTCAATGATCCGATGGCGCGGCTTGATTACGAAATTCATAATATGTTTCAATATAATAATCGTTTGATAAATGGACAAATACTTACCTTTGTTCCTTTTTTACAAGAGAGTTCTTTTATTACTGGAATGAAAAAAGCGTTGGTGACGAGTAGTCGTGTAAATGAAGCAATTGAGAATCTCAATAAAATTGATTATAGTGTGTTTTATAGGGAAGAATTATATGATAATCCAGAACAGAATGTTAGGAAGGAATATATCGTAAAAGAGGTGTTTCCGGATATAATTTTATTTCCAATCAGCGGGGAAAATGCTATTATGTGGCAAGATCTTAGCGGGAGGAAGAGAGATTCGAAAGGGCGGTTTTTATTACCAAGTTTTACGGTCAAAAAGCTTGAAGACCTTTTTATAAAAGTATTCGGTCGTTATCATTGGGAACTTTGCAGAACCATGCAGGGCTCTGCTTGGAATAATATAAAATATAAATCGTTGACAAGTGAATATATGGATTATATTCAATTTTATCGAAAGAACCGTGAGTTATCGGAAGAACGAAAAGAAAAATTAAAAGCTCAAATACAAAAGAGTCGAAACAATTCAAGAGAAGTATTTGTAATCGATTATGAAGCATGGATTCGAAATGAATCGCAGGGAGCTATTCGATTAAATCGAGTAACGAGAGAAATTTTGGCAACGTATTGCCCCCTTGAAAAGGATATTAGAGAAAAGTTAAAGAACCAACCAATGTTCGTAGAAGCAATGAATCGTTATTATAAGGAAAAAGCAATAAAGAATAAAAATTTAGAATTTAGTATACGTGCGATAGAAAAAAGTGGGAATAATGTGCCAGAAGAGATTCTTAAAACCCTAGAATATTATAAAGATGCATAAAAAGATTGAAAATACTGCAAATATTGACTACTATAGTAGTAACGGAATTTAAGAAATACAGGGGGATAAATCATGGGCAAGCTTGATAGTATGATAAAGTGCGCACAGGCGCGAAACCTACTTGAGGAAAAGCAGTATCAAAAGGCTGTTCAAATAATAGAGAAGATTGACATAGAAAAAATAAAATCGATTATGGATCTGAAAACGATTGGACAAGTTTATATCGAATCCAAGCGTTTCTTGGACGCAAGAGAAGTGTATGTAGTAATTTATAATAAAGTGCAGTCTAGAAGCGTGCTGTATCATTTGATTTATTTATCAATTCAATGTGGCTTAATAAAGGAAGCGGAAACTTTTTTTGAAACTTATAAAAAATTGGATTCGGATAGTGTAGATGTCCATATTTTGAGGTTCTATTTACAAAAAGCGAAAGGTACAAGTCGTTTGGATTTAATTTCTTATATTAAGAAAATTTTAACATATGATTATTTAGAGGAATGGGCATATGAGTTAGCAAAATTATATCATAAAGAAGAGATGGGAGAAGCTTGTGTTGAAGAATGCAGTAAAATAATTCTTTGGTTTGGAGAGGGGATTATTGTGGAAAAGGCGATGCTTCTAAAACTTTACTATGTAGATGGTGTGGACATATCTTCTCCAAAGGCAATTGAAGAAACCAGAAATATTGCGGCTGACTTAAGAATAGCGGCAGATATTGTAGATCGACAAGATCAAGAGAGACAGGATCGAGATCGTGTAGCCAAAAATGAGGAAGAAGAGGAGGAGATAGAAGAAATAATAGAAGAGGGTATAGAACAGAGTACAGAAGAGACGGACAACCAAAGGGAAAAAGTAACGGTGGATACCGTTGAAAAAAGTAAAAAGCAACAAATAATAGAAAGTATTGTAGCGGAAACCCTACAGACCAAAGAAATGCCTCATTTTTTAATAATTGGAACGAATGAAGATAAAATTATGGAAGTTACAAAATCGATGATACGTGAATTATGTGACAAAAAAATCATAGAAACTCCACGAATTGCCAGAATTTTGGCAAAGAAAGTTAATATGATAAATATGGAAGATAAAAGTGAGCAGTTGGAAGACTCCTGTCTTTTAATTGAAGAGGCAAATGAGCTTTCTTTGGATTCTCTCCAAACACTTTGTCAATTGATGAAGCGAGGAAGAACGCATGTTGTAGTAGGCTTTGTAGATGATGAAAATGGGATGAAGCAATTATTAAACCGGAACCGTAAGTTAAAAACACTAATTAAGTATGAATTATATGTTTAATACTTTTACGAGGAGATTGTGAATGAAAACAGAGAGAAAGAATACCGTGTATGTAGTGGGTCATAAAAATCCAGATACAGACTCCATTTGTTCGTCAATTGCATATGCAAATCTAAAGGAACGGCTTAGCGGTGATAATTATGCGCCCATGCGGGCAGGGGAAGTGAATCAAGAGACTGCTTTTGTTTTGCAATATTTTAATGTAACGGAGCCAGAGTTAATTACGGATGTTCATACACAGGTAAAGGATGTGGAATTTCGACATATTGAGGGGACACCAAGTAATATTTCTTTGAAAAAAGCATGGGAACTAATGCGTGCAAGTAAGGCAAATACCTTGCCAGTTGTGAATGTACATCGCAGATTAGAGGGCCTTATTACTATTAGTGATATTGCGAAATCTTATATGGATGTTTATGACAATAAAATTATTGCTACGGCACAAACGCCATATCATAATATTATAGAGACGCTAGAAGGTGAAATGATTGTTGGAGATGCGGCAGGATTAATTACAGAAGGGAAAGTTTTGATTGCGGCAGCAAATCCCGATTTAATGGAAAGTTATATTGAAAAGGGTGATATTGTTATCCTTGGAAATCGTTATGAATCGCAGCTTTGCGCAATTGAAATGGCTGCAAGCAGTATTATTGTGTGTGATGGGGCAATGGTTTCATATACAATTACAAAACTTGCAGAGAGCAAAGGCTGTACGATAATTAAAACACCATATGATACATTTACAGCGGCACGCTTGATGAATCAAAGTATGCCGATTCGTTTTTTTATGAAAAATAAAGATTTAGTATCGTTTAATGAAGATGATCGGATTGAAGAGATAAGAGAAATCATGGCAAAGATGCGATTTCGGGATTTTCCGATTTTAGATGATAATGGTAAATTTGTTGGAATGATTTCCAGACGTAATCTGTTAGATGCAAAAAGAAAGCAAATTATTTTAGTGGATCATAATGAACGTTCTCAATCGGTGGAAGGAATTGAAGAGGCCGATTTGCTGGAAATTATTGATCATCATCGGTTAGGTGGAATCCAAACGATGAGCCCGATATTTTTTCGGAATCAACCACTTGGTTGTACGGCGACCATTATCTATCAGATGTATCGTGAAAATGCAATTGAAATTCCGAAACATATTGCTGGTTTGTTGTGTTCTGCAATTATTTCAGATACCCTAGTGTATCGATCTCCAACTTGTACAAAAGCGGATAAAATAGCAGCTGAAACATTATCTATAATTGCAGATATTGATGTAAATATATATGCAAAAGAAATGTTTGGAGCTGGTAGTAATTTGAAAAATAAAGAAGCAGAAGAGATTTTTCATCAAGATTATAAAGTGTTTACCTATGCCGACACTTCTTTTGCGGTTGGTCAGATTAATGCCATGAATGGGGACGAGCTAGAAGAAATGAGAGAAAGAATTTATACGTATATGGTAGAGACACTAAATCAGCATAAAGTATCAATGTTGTTTTTTATGTTAACCAATATATTAGAAGAATCCACGCAGCTTTTGTATTATGGAACCGGGTCGGAAGACCTAATTCAAAATACATTTGGTAAAAATGACCCCCAAAAAGGAATAAAGCTCGAAGGAGTCGTTTCTAGGAAGAAACAACTGATTCCAGCCTTAATGCTTGCTTTGCGGCAAGAGAATAGTTAGTCGATTTTAAATTGGATACGAACCGGAGTCTTTAGATTATTACCCCCTTTTGATTTAACTGCAGTGGTGATATTTAGGGTATAGGATTCATGTTGTGCATAGGCTTCTAAAGGTTCAATTTCAATTATGTTACTTAAGGTATCATAGTTTATAGAAGTTATTAAGGGCTGATTTTTTGTATCGGTCACATAAAGATTTACATTATTTACCGTTCTTGGATCAAGTGGAGTATTAAACTTTACTTTCCACATAAATTTGCCTGTTTTAAATTTTAAAGTTTGTTTTACCTTGTCTTCCATGCCTTCTGACACATTTTCGATATCAAGATATTTTGGCATAAGCATCACCTCACATTTATTATAGTCATTATAATATGCAATTGCAAAAAACGCAATGAAATCAATGAATAGGAGTTGAGAGAAAAAAATGAAAAAAGAATTTTGGAAACCTGGAAATATGCTCTATCCGTTGCCTGCGGTTATGATAAGCTGTCAAGAAAAAGGAAAAGCGCCTAATATTATAACGGTAGCTTGGACGGGAACAGTTTGTACAAATCCAGCAATGGTATATATTTCGGTTCGACCGGAACGGTATTCTTATGAGATAATTAAAAAAAGTGGGGAGTTTGTTATTAATCTTACAACCAAAAAATTAGCAAAGGCTGTCGATTTTTGTGGGGTGCGTTCTGGAAGGGATGTGGATAAGTTTGAATTTTTGCATTTAACCCCTACTCCAAGCGAAAAAATAAAGGTTCCTTATATCGAAGAGTGTCCTGTTAACATAGAATGTAAGGTAAAGGAAATTATTGAGCTTGGTTCTCATCATATGTTTTTAGCAACGGTGGAAGGGGTTCATATTGATGCTAGCTATTTAGATGATAAGGGACGCTTTCAATTAAATAATGCAGATTTGATTGTATATTCACATGGGGAATATTTTGATTTGGGTGAAAAGATTGGAACCTTTGGTTATTCTGTAAAAAAGAAAATGCCAAAAAGGGAAAAGAGGAGGTAGCAGAATATGAAAATCAGTTACTTACATATCACAAATTTTAAATCGATTCGTGACTTGGAAATTAAAGATATGGAGAGTGCACTTATCCTTGTTGGGAAAAATAATACAGGTAAAACGGTTGTTATTGATGCAATACGTTTAGTTTGTGGTGATTTTATTGTAAAAAAATTAAATTATGCAAATGAAAATAAAAGTATAGTAATAGAAATGACGGTAGATTTTGAAGAGGAAGATTTATTTGTATTATATAATCAGGGAGTTGTGAGCAAATATAAAAAATATGATTTGTGGGTAAAGGATTTTTGTAATAAATTACCATCCTTTCAAGATGGAAAAATTACGTTTAAATGTATTGTAACTCCAGAAGGTGTTTTGAAATATAATGATGGAGTTAAAAAGAATAATTTATATATTAAAAGTGTGTTGCCAAAGATATATCATATTGATAAGGATCGAAACCTAGATTCGATTCAAAAGGATGTATTTCAGTTTTATGATAAGTCAATTTTTTACGATTTGAAAAACAATAGTTGTATGTTTGACCCTTCTAAAAAATGTAATCGGTGCTTTAACTGCATCGGATTTATCAATCAAAAAAAGCCGGAAGAACTTACAGCATATGAAGCCACTAGGCTGCTGGAATATAAACTATTGCATAGCAATATCAATGCATTTTCAGAGAAATTAAATCGATATTTCCATGAAAATGGAAGTCCGATGAGGGATATCAAATATGAAATAAAATTTGATCCAGGCGACATCCTAAATGTAGAAACGAAGGTTTATTATAGAGATCGAGAAACTGAGGGGACAATGCAAACATTAAGTGAAGGGCTAAAGAGTATATATGCGCTCTCACTTCTTGAGGCGTATGTCGATGAGGAAGGTACACTTCCATGTATTATTCTTATGGAAGATCCGGAAAATTATTTGCATCCTCAGCTTCAAAAGGTTGCCAGTGAGATTTTGTTCCGGCTCTCTAAAAAAAATCAGGTAATATTTTCAACTCATTCACCAAATCTTATTTTTAATTTTTCTTCCAAGCAGATTAAGCAAATTACTTTGGATCAAGAGTATTATACAATGGTGAACGAAGATACCGACGTGGATGAAATATTAGACGATTTAGGGTATACAGCAAATGATTTAATGAATGTAAACTTTGTTTTTATTGTAGAAGGCAAACAAGATAAAAGCAGACTGCCATTAATACTTGAGAAGTATTATTCAGAAGTTTATGATGAAAAGGGAAAACCACTTCGGATTTCGATTATTGCAACCAACAGTTGTACGAATATTAAGACATATGCAAACTTAAAATATATCAACCAATTGTATCTAAAAGATCAATTTTTGATGATAAGGGATAGTGATGGGAAAAATCCAAATCATTTAAAAAAACAATTGTGTAGTTATTATGATCAGCGAGCGAAAGAGGATGTTGGAAATCTGCCAAGAGTTACAGCTAGAAATGTATTAATTTTAAAATATTATTCATTTGAAAATTATTTTTTAGATCCTGTTATTATGGAAAAGATTGGTGTTATAAAAAATGAAGAGCAATTTTATAATATTCTTTACGGAAAATTCAAAGACTATCTATATAAGTTAGGAAGTACAAGACGTATGATTAAAACCATGGGTGTACGTATTAATTCAAAGCAGGATTTGAAAGATAATATGGAGATGATTAAAACTTATGTTAGAGGTCATAATCTTTATAATATTTTTTATGGACGATATCATAATGATGCTGAAACTGAAATTTTAAAAAAATACATTGAGGTGGCGCCAAGGGATAACTTTAAAGATATTTTGGATTCGATTGATTCGTTTGTTTATTTCGAAAACCGAAAAAAATAAAGAAAAGTCTTCGACAAAGATAGGAAAGATTGGAGTACACATGAAAAATATTGTTTTAATCGGAATGCCAGGGGTTGGAAAAAGCACAGTAGGGGTCATTTTAGCAAAAGCACTGGGATATCAGTTTATTGATTCCGATTTACTTATTCAAACAAGAGAGAAAAAACTAATCCGGCAAATCATTGAAATAGAGGGGAATGAACGATTTTTAGAAATTGAAAACGAGGTCAATCGAGCAATAGAAGAAACGGATTCGGTGATAGCAACGGGAGGAAGCGTTGTCTATGGAAGAGAGGCGATGGAGCACTTTTTTCAATCGGCAATTGTAGTCTACTTAAAGCTTGATTGCGAAACATTAAAACAGCGTGTGGGGAATATACAAAACAGGGGAATTGTTTTAGGATATGACCAAACATTCTATTCATTGTATGAGGAGAGAGTTCCTCTTTATGAAAAATATGCGCATGTTACTGTAGATGCGAGAGGTCTTGAGGTAGGTGAGTTAATGCAAAAAATAAGTATGTCGATTTCGCTATAATTCTATTACAGTAGACTCTTTTAAGAAATTAGTTTTACAAATAACAATTATGTGCTATAATCGTTATGTTTAGGGCAGTTGAATTGTAAATAAGAATAAAAAATTTGAGATTACGATAGATAATGAGAGGAATCGAAGAAGGTTCTGTTTCGTAGTATATCGATATTTTTAATAGAGGTGTTAAATGGAGCAATATATTATAAAGGGTGGCAAACCATTAGTTGGTGATGTCACGATAGGCGGAGCAAAAAATGCAGCTCTCGGAATTTTGGCAGCAGCTATTATGACAGATGAGACAGTAACGATTGATAATCTTCCAGATGTTAGAGATACGAATGTTTTATTACAGGCAATGGAAGGAATTGGCGCAATTATAGAGCGTGTAGATTCACACACGGTAAAAATTAATGGCAGTAATATTGGTTCGGTCAATATAGACTATGAGTTTATACGAAAAATTCGTGCTTCTTACTATTTATTAGGAGCATTACTTGGGAAATATAAAAAGGCGCAGGTTGCATTACCGGGAGGCTGTAATATTGGAAGTCGTCCAATTGATCAGCATATTAAAGGATTCCGAGCACTTGGGGCAACGGTAAAGATTGAACAAGGAATGATTGATGCAAAGGCAGATTATTTGAGGGGAAGCCATATCTATTTGGATGTGGTTAGTGTTGGAGCTACTATAAATATAATGTTGGCTTCTTGTATGGCAGAAGGGAAGACAGTCATTGAAAATGCAGCAAAGGAACCACATATTGTTGATGTGGCTAACTTTTTAAATAGCATGGGTGCTAGTATCAAAGGAGCTGGAACCGATGTTATTCGTATTAAGGGAACGCAAAAACTTCATGCGAGTGAATATTCCATTGTACCCGATCAAATTGAAGCAGGGACGTTTATGATTGCTGCAGCAGCAACGCAGGGCAATGTTTTGATTAAAAATGTAATACCAAAGCACTTGGAAGCAATATCGGCTAAATTAGTGGAAATTGGTGCAAGGGTAGAAGAATTTGATGATGCAGTACGTGTATCTGTGAATACAAGACTTGGAAGCACGCATGTTAAGACATTGCCTTATCCGGGATTTCCGACTGATATGCAGCCGCAAATTGCTATGCTATTGGCGCTGTCGGAAGGCACAAGTATTGTTACAGAAAGTATATTTGAAAATCGATTTAAATATGTGGATGAATTAAACCGAATGGGAACTTCTATCACGGTGGAAGGGAATTCTGCAATTATTACAGGAACGGTAGAATTAACTGGAGCAATTGTATGTGCACCAGATCTTCGTGCCGGAGCAGCACTTGTAATTGCAGGATTAGTTGCGAAAGGATTTACGTTTGTGGATCAGATTGAGTATATTGAGAGAGGCTATGAAACGTTTGAACGAAAAATGAAGAATCTGGGTGCCGATATGGAAAAGGTTGATGTTGAGGATGAAAAAGCGATTCAGAAATTTAAGTTAAAAGTAGGTTGATGATAAGGGGTTATGTGCATATGTGTACACAGCCCCTTTTTACTTGTCTAAAAATATAGTAAATGGGTAAAATAAGTGCAACTATACGTTTTGGTGAGAGAATGCTTGACAAAACGAATTATTATATATATGATTAATATACCCCATGGGGGTATAAAACATAGCTGTGTTCGATAAAGGATGAGCCATATATTAGCGGATAGGAGGTACTTATGAAAGAAGAAGTATATATTATAGAAGGTATGACTTGTGCTGCCTGTAGTTCGGCAGTGGAGAGAGTTACAAGAAAACTGGATGGAGTGGAGAGAAGTGATGTAAATCTTACCACAAATCGTATGACGATATCATACGATGAGACAAAGGTAGAGCCACAACAGATTAAGCAAAAAGTAGAAAAAGCGGGTTTTGGAATACATGAGAATAAACGTATGGGAACAAATAATAAAAAAGTGTTAAATCAAGGAAAGGATGAATTATCGGAAGAAGAGCAACAGCTAAAAGATTCAAAGAAGCGTCTGCTTGGTGCCATTATCTTTAGCATTCCGCTATTATATATTTCGATGGGGCATATGCTTCCATTTGAACTGCCTTATCCAAAGGTGTTTCAGATGATGCTATATCCAACAAACTTTGCAATGCTGCAATTATTACTTACCATACCAGTTTTATACTTTGGTCGTAATTTTTATTTTGTGGGATTTAAGACTTTATTCCATGGAAATCCGAATATGGATTCCTTGGTTGCAATTGGTACAACAAGTGCATTTGTTTATAGTTTAATTCAGGCATTTGCAATTCCCTTTAACGAGGCTTCGGTACATCAGCTCTATTTTGAATCCGCAGCAGTTGTCGTTACTCTGGTTATGGTTGGAAAGTATCTGGAGAAAAATAGTAAGAAAAAAACGAAGGGAGCAATACAAAAATTGTTGGAGTTGACACCTCCTGTGGCACTCGTGAAAAATGGGAAGGAAGAACGTGAGGTTGCAATTGAAGACCTGCAAGTTGGGGATATTGTAATTGTTAAGCCAGGAGATAGGATACCAATGGATGGAACGATTATAAACGGAAGCGGAAGTATTGATGAGTCTATGTTGACAGGTGAGAGTGTTCCGGTGGATAAAAATCCAAATGATTTAATCATTGGTGGAAGCATTAATTTTAATGGCTCTTTTGAAATCAAAATAACAAAAGTTGGTGAGGATACAACTTTGTCAAAGATTATAAAGTTGATAGAGGATGCACAGGGGAAAAAAGCACCCATATCAAAAATTGCAGATAAAGTGGCGGGATACTTTGTTCCAACTGTCATGGCAATTGCTTTTCTATCAGCACTTGGTTGGTTTATTGCAGGAAAGGACATTTCCTTTGTACTAACCATTTTTGTATCTGTTTTGGTAATTGCATGTCCATGTGCGCTGGGACTTGCAACACCGACTGCAATTATGGTAGGAACAGGTCTTGGTGCAAATAATGGTATATTAATACGTTCTGGAGAAGCATTGGAGCAAATGAAACACATTGATACGATTGTTTTAGACAAAACAGGAACGATTACAAAGGGAAAACCAGTTGTAACAGAGATTATAAGCAATACAAGCGTTGGTGAGGAAGAAGTATTACAGCTTGCGGCTGCTGTTGAACGCTTGTCAAGTCATCCACTGTCTCTTGCAATTGTTGAAAAAGCAAAGAATCAAGGGGCATTGCGCTACCAGGCAGCAGACTTTGTAAATCTAGCAGGAATGGGTGTATCTGCAGTATTATCAACAGGAGAAAAAATTCAAATCGGAAACAAAAAGTTATTACAGGAACATACAAATAATTATGCAACATTAAAAGAGCGTGGGGATGCATTAGCAGCAAAGGGACAAACGCCAATGTACGTAATAAAAGATGGTGTGTTAATTGGCATTATTAGTGTAGCTGATGTTGTCAGAGAAACCAGTGAAGAAGCTATTCGGGTAATGAAAAAAATGGGAACGAGTGTATATATGCTTACAGGTGACAATCAATTGACCGCTGATTATATTGGAAAACAAGCAAATGTTGATCGAGTAATTGCAGAAGTATTGCCAGAAGAGAAGGCTGGTATTGTTGCTAAATTGCAAAAAGAAGGAAAAAAGGTTATGATGGTCGGAGATGGGATTAACGATGCGCCCGCTTTAGCACAGGCGGATATTGGAGTGGCAATCGGAACTGGAAGTGATATTGCAATTGAATCAGGGGATGTTGTACTTATGAAATCAGACCTTCGAGATGTTGCAAAGGCAATTCGATTAAGTCACTTAACCATACGTAATGTAAAACAAAATTTGTTTTGGGCGTTTTTTTATAATAGCATTGGAATTCCAGTGGCAGCAGGGGCACTCTACCTAGTTAATGGTACGCTTTTAAGCCCAATGATAGGTGGTTTTGCAATGTCTTTAAGTTCGGTATGTGTTGTAGGCAATGCGTTACGTCTAAAGATGAAAAAGTTATAAGGAGGACTCGATATGGAAGAAAAGTGTGAATGTGTCAGGCATAAGCATCGGGAGCAGGCAGAATATAAAGATTTAATCACACGTCTTAATCGAATTGAAGGACAGGTGCGAGGCATCAAAGGAATGGTGGAAAATGAGGCCTATTGTGTTGATATTTTAACACAGGTATCGGCAATACAGTCAGCCTTAAATGGATTTAATAAAGTGCTGTTAGGAAATCATATTCGAACTTGTGTTGTGAAGGATATTCGGGATGGGAACGATGAAGTTGTGGATGAATTAGTAAAGACATTCGTTCGATTAATGAAATAAGACTTGCTCGATTGGTTGAAAGGAGGTGGCAATATGCGAGTATTAAAGGTAGAAGAGATGCATTGTAATGCATGTGTGGATCGAATCACAAAGGCATTAACGGCAGCAGAGCTCAAATTTAGTGTTTCACTGGAAAATAAAACAGTAAGTATTGATGGGTGTGATCATTGTGTAAAGACAGCCATTGAGGAATTGGATGATCTTGGGTTTAGCGCGGTAGAAGAATAGAATAGTCTACAAAAAATCTCTGTACGGATGAAGGAATCTATCCGGACAGAGATTTTTTTGTATATGGTTCGTGTTAAACTTCTGTTGCCATTTTGCTTTTTGAATTATACAGAAATTTTGCTTGTTTTAAAAGAACTTTGTAACGTTGTTGTGCAGCTTTTAGTTCGTAAATAGAACAGTCAATTAAATCGGGATCGGTAGCATTTTCAAAGTTAGAATAGGCACAGTCCAATGCAACCTTTGTCTTTTCAAGTTCATCTTGAATGACTTCTTCTTGCAATTGTAAAAGAGATTTTCGTTTTCTTAGCATAATTTTTTACCTTCTATAATATGGTGATAATAACAGTATAATCAAAATTTGAAAAAATATACCAAAGAGTAAAAAATGGGGGAATAATACCCGTAGTTTGGAGGAAATATGATTGAGTTTTTTAAGTGGCTGGGAAACGTTTTACTTCGCATGGTATTTGGAGCAATCGGAATATTTGCAATAAATGCTATTTTGCAAGCGGTTTCTAAAAGTACGATGGTCGGAATGAACGCAGAAACATTGCTTACCGTTGGGCTACTGGGAGTGCCCGGATTTGTTATGTTATATGCAGTTGCATTTTGTGTAAATGGAGCTTGACAACAAATAAAAATTGTGATAATATTTAAATAGGAACAAAGAAAGGAGATAAAACCGTAAAACAACAAATTGTAAATGTTATTTTGGTAAGCGCAGTATTATGTGATTTACAGACATGGAAAATTAGAAATGAAATTATTTTCTGTGGACTAGCAATTGGTTTGTACTATATGTTTCGGGAAGGTAATTATAAAAAGGCACTTATTGGGTTTATAATTCCCATTATTATTTTATGGCCATTATTTTATATTCGAGCGTTGGGAGCAGGCGACATTAAATTGCTCGCTGTCTTGGGAATTTTTTATGGTTATGATACAATTCCTGTATTTATCCCTTCAGCATTCGTGTTTGGTGCAATCCTATCAATTCTTCAATTGATTCATTCTGGTAATCTTAATGTTCGTTTGCAGTATTTTTACTGCTATATTTCCAAGTATGTAACAACAAAGAAAATAATTAAATATTATAATGTAGATCGGGAAGGAAGAAAATCGGTAATTCATTTTTCAATTGCAATACTTTTAGCACACATTTTCTTCCTTCTCCAAACAGGGTAGAGTAGGAGGGAGTTTGAAGCAGGGAGTATGTGGTATTTTTGATTATGAGATAGATTATGCCAATAACTTAATGGATTATCTTAATCAAAAAGATAATTTTTACTATGAATTATATTTATTTACAAGTATAGAGCCGTTGAATGCGTTTTTGCTAGAAAATAGAATGGAAGTGTTACTGATTAGTGAGTGTGCATTGGAAAAAATATCAGAATTGGCTTCCATTCCTAATTTATT
This sequence comes from Velocimicrobium sp., assembly GCA_041821315.1. Classification (GTDB taxonomy): domain Bacteria; phylum Bacillota; class Clostridia; order Lachnospirales; family Lachnospiraceae; genus DIGJ01. The sequence continues at coordinate 83,743 of JBGUEO010000004.1, forward strand.
TCTTTTATCAGAGGTGAGAGATAATTTAGAAGGCGTGTATCCATCTATTTTTAAATTTCAATCGGCAGAGCGTATTTTTTCAAGTATTATAGCATTCCTTGATCGAGGAGTTCAACCCTTAAATTTTGGAATGGATAAGGAGAATGCGGTAAATTTTTATGGCATTATTTCTTCCAATGGAGGAAGCGGGAAGACAACTTTTTCACTTGCTTTGGCTGAGGCATTAGCAAGAGAGAAACGCACACTTTATATAAGTTTTGAACTGCTAAAAAGTAGTTTTTTGGGTGAAGAACAAAACGGAAGTATGTCTGATGTAATTTATTTTTTGAAGCAAAGGCAAAAAGGAATCCTTATGAAAATTCAGTCAATGGCAACGATAGTGAATGGTGTAGATTGCATTTTCCCGGTGACGCACTATGGGGATTTGTTAGCAATTGAAGAAGGAGATATGGATTACTTATTTGAAGAGTTGACGAAAACGCTGGTCTATCAAAATGTAATATTTGATTTTGGAATGATAAATGATATGGCTTTTTATATCTTAGAACATTGTCAAATAGTTTATGAGACACAGCTTAGAGAACTGTTTAAATGGAGTAAAGAACAGGCACTTAAACATATATTTTTATTGAAGGAAAAAGAAATTCTTTTGAAACGAGTCATTCCATTAAGCTTACCAATCGATGCAAAGATTGCAGATGGCACTTATCCGATTGAGCAATTGCTAGAAGGAAAGTTGGGGAAATTTATTGATGAATTATTGCAGTAAGCAGGTGGATGAAAAGCTGAAATTAAAGCAAATGATTATGAATAAACTAGACTATTTAGGTGATGTTGATGATGAAGAAATTCAAACGATTATTGATGATTGTATCCTTGAGTATAGCCGGAGTGACTTCTTAGAAGTAAGCAAAAAACAGACATTAAAGCGTGAGCTCTTTAATGGGATACGGAAATATGATGTATTACAAGAATTGATTGATAATGATGAAATATCTGAAATTATGATAAATGGGTGGAGGGATATTTTTATTGAAACACATGGGATAATCCAAAAATGGGACAAGCATTTCGAGACGAAGGAAAAGCTAGAAGATGTCATTCAGCAGATGGTATCTCGTTCTAATCGAATGGTAAATGAAGCGAACCCTATTGTGGATGCAAGGTTATATGATGGATCAAGGATTCATGTAGTTCTATCTCCTATATCAATAGATGGACCAGCAGTTACCATAAGGAAATTTCCACTCGAAAACATTACAATGGAGCAGCTAATTACATGGGAAGCAATATCGAAGGAAGTGGCAGAATTTTTAAGAAAACTAGTTGTCTCACAATATAACATTTTTGTAAGTGGCGGCACTGGTTCTGGAAAAACAACCTTGCTTAATGTGTTATCAAACTACATTCCAGAAGATGAGCGAGTGATTACAATTGAAGATTCCGCAGAACTTCAGATTCTTCATGTGCCTAATCTCGTTCGTCTAGAAACGAAAGAGAGCATTATGGAAGGAAGTAAAAAAATTACAATGGAGCATTTAATAAAAGCATCCCTCCGCATGCGGCCAAGTCGCGTAATCGTTGGAGAAGTGCGGGATGGAGAAGCGGTAGTCAATATGCTGCAGGCAATGAATACGGGGGCCGCCAGTATGTCAACCGGACATGCGAACAGTCCAAAGGATATGTTGAATCGACTCGAAGCACTTGCTTTAATCGGAATGAATATGCCCCTTTTATCGGCAAGAAAGCAAATCGCATCTGCAATTGATATTATCATACATCTAGGGAGATTACGCGACAAGTCAAGACGGGTACTAGAAATTATTGAAGTGCTTGATATAAAAGGGGAAGAGATACAAATAAATCCCTTGTATCAGTTTAAAGAAATGGGTGTAAGTAAGCAGAATAAAATTATTGGACAACTGGTATCAACCGGAAATACGTTAAAAAAGAGAGAAAAATTGGAGAAGGCGGGGTTATTTGAATAAACGATTATGAACAAATTAAATTAGAAAATAAGCAAAAGGTAGTAGCTTTTATAAAAAGTACAACCCTAGTCGTAGCAGTCGCTTATTTATTTTATGATAGTTTGTGGGGATGTATTTTCCTTAGTCCACTTGGTGTGCTTTTGATGAGAAAAAGCAAGGAGCAGTATCGTCGAGAAAGGTTGTGGGAATTAAATCTTGCGTTCAAAGAGGCACTAGGAGGCGTAATAGCGGCGCTAACAGCAGGATATTCGATTGAAAATAGTTTTAGGGAGGCGCAAAAAGATCTTTCCCTTATCTATCAGGAAAATGTGGATATTATGCAGGAATTAATGCATATAAACAATCAGATACGATGCAATCAACGAGTGGAAGATTTGCTGCTTGATTTTGCAAATCGAAGCCATTTGGAAGATATTCATAACTTTACGGAGGTCTTTGTTATGGCAAAACGTTCGGGAGGAAATTTGCTAGCAATATTAAATCAAACGGTTCGTAATATTAGCGATAAAATTGAAATCAAACGTGAAATACAGACACTAATTGCAGGAAAGCAATTGGAGGCAAAAATTATGACATTAATTCCGATTGGTATCATTGCATATATGCGAATCTTCTCTCCTGGATTTATGAATGTGTTATACCATAATGTACTTGGAATCTGTATAATGACCGTTGCACTGTTATTATATGGATTGGGTGTTTATTTAGCAGAAAAAATTGTAGATATTGAGGTGTGAATCAAAATGGGAGTTTGCACAGGAATTATACTGATTTATATTGTGGTTCTCTTTGCGCTAAGAGGACATAAAGAAAATTATGGGCGTGAGAAACTAGTAATAAAATGCTTGCACCTTGAAAAATGGCTAAAAAGAGACAAACAGGATATTCGAATAAGAAAATTATATCCATCTGAAAATTGGAAAGAAAAAAGCTTGGAATTATGGTACCAAAAAATTCATAGAATGGCAGTTGTTTTTGGAATTGTTTTAATTTTAGGAGTGCTTCGTGAACTTTCAATGCTAGTACAAGATACGAGTCTAGTTGATAAATCTTTTTTAACAAGGCCCAACTATGGAGAAGGCGCAAATACAGTTATGCTAGAGGTTAGCAATAACCAGATTGGAACGGAGAAAATCAGCCTAGATATCGAAGAGAAAACGTATAGTGATGCCGAACGGGAAGTTGCCTTTGCAGCAGCAAAGGAGTACATTAAATCCGTTTATTTGCGTGATAATGAAAGCAAAGAAGCGATTACAACAGCACTTTTTTTACCCCAAAAAGTTCCAAAGTCATCCATAACAATTGATTGGGTTTTGGATGAAGAAGGCATCTTTCTTGAAGATGGAAGTATCAACGAAGGAAAGAGGGAGGAGGCAATAGAGGTTAAAATTCAGGCAATATTAACCTATCAGGAATGGAAGGAAGAATGTGTGTATTCCTTAAAAATTTTACCGGCTATTAAAACACAGAATGAACAATTTTGGGAAAAGTGGAAAGCAGAAGTATTGATCTTACAGAAAAACACACGAATGGAGCCATATTTATCCTTGCCCAAAGAAGTGGATGGAGAGAGCCTTTTCTATGAGGAATCCAAACCTACAAAAAGTTTTCAATATTTGTTGCTCGCTATAATAGCTTCTATCTTGGCAATGGAGCAAATGGAGCAAAAACTTAAGAATGATGAAAAAAAACGGGAAGAAGATTTGTTACTAGACTATCCTTGTCTTGTTAATAAGTTTGTTCTTCTTCTAGGAGCAGGAATGACAATTGGAGGAGCATTTGAAAAGATAACGGGAGAATATAATAAAGAAAAACAAAAGAAGGGAATGAAAGTAAAATATGTATACGAAGAAATGTTAATTACACAAAAAGAAATTTTGAATGGAGTTTCGGAAGTAAGAGCATATGAGCAATTTGGAAAGCGAATTAAGCGTCTAGAATATCTTAAATTTAGTACATTATTATCGCAGAACTTAAGAAAGGGAAGTAATCGAATGCTGGAGCTTTTAGAAATTGAGGCTATTGAAGCATTTGAAATGCGAAAAGAATATGCGAAAAAAAAGGGAGAAGAAGCGGGGACAAGACTACTTGTTCCAATGATTTTAATGTTAATGTTGGTTATGGGAATTATTATTATGCCTGCATTTTTATCATTTTGAAAGGAGAAAATTTATGAAAGAATGGAATGCGTTTTTACTAGAAGAAGATGGAATTGGGGTAGTAGAAATTATTTTGATTTTGGTCGTTTTAATTGGATTAGTTCTTATTTTCAAAGAAAAGATCACAGAGCTGGTAAAGGATATTTTTAGTTCAATTACAAGCAATAGCGATAAGGTTATGGGGAATTAATGTGGATAAAAGTTTAAAAAACAGGACAGATTGTGGAGAAATCACTATTTTTTTGACGCTAATTCTGCTTATCTTATTATCATTTTTTTCAGCTGCAATTATGTCTGCAAGGATGAGTGCGTTAACTGGTTTTAGTGAACGCAATTTAAAACTTGCCTTGCAAGGGGTTTTTAGTAAGTATTGCAGACCACTTTGGGATCAGTATCATCTTTTTATGAGAGAAGGTGAAGAAGAACATCAATTGGTGTTGGAGATTGAAAACTATCAAAGCGAAATAACAGGAGCTTTTTATGAACGGCAGGATCAATCGTTTTTAATTTCTTCGATGGAAGCTTTTTTAGAGGAAGGGGGTGAACATTATATAGAGCAAATAACAAAATACATGAAATATCATATTGCCGATGATTTTTTTTCAAAGAATAGCAGTGAGATCGAAGAAAATGGGACGGTAAAGTTAAAAGCAAAGGAACAAGTGCGGAAGTTAGAAGAAGGTGAGGAAAAAGTAAAGAATTATAAATCATTGTTAAACGTAATAAAGTTGATTGAAGGAGCTGTTATTGTGGATGGAGTTGTCAAAACGGAACCTACATTTATCAAGCAAATTTGTAAAGAAGAAATAAATGCCTATGAAGTGGGCGTAAACAATGAAATTATATGGAAGTCATTGCAATCAGAATACATTCCTTATGAGAAAGTAAGTACTTCAAAATGTCGAAAAATAATAAATATGATTAATCAGGCGTTGCTAGAAATAGAGCGAATGGAGAGAAAAGATACAGGCGATATAAGCATGAATTGTATGTTTCGTCAAGTAATTTGTATGAAAGACACGTTATCTTCCAATCGCACGGTTTTAGAAGAGTATCTTCAAAACAGTAAAGAAGAAAATGCAACAGACATATTAAAATCGTATCAAATTAGAACACTGTGCTTTGAGTATGGAAACTTAAATTTGAAGAAAGTTAAAAATCCAGTTGAAAGCATTAAGAAAAGCTTTCAATCCGATTTATTATCCTTGGTAATGGAAAAGGAAGAGGATGTTTTAAATGAGAAATTACCAGATTCATTCTTAGTTGCTCAAACAAAGAAAGATTATAGAAAATTTTCTAGTGATATGTTGTCTGAGCTAAATTGTAAGGATACAGAAAGTGTGAAAAAAAGCTTTTCCCTATTTGGACAAGATACATTTGGAGAGAAGGCAGTGGAAACAGCACTAGAAGTTGCTTATTATCAAGCACATTTTACGAATTATTTGAGCGATGAAAAAGAGCCAATTCAATATGAACAAGAGTTTATTATTGGTGGGGGAAAAACGGAAAAAGAAGTACTTTCGAATGTATGGAATAGAATCTTATTACAGCGTGGGATGCTAAATTTTATGTATTTATTGACAGATAAAGAAAAGAGTGAAAAAGCGCATCTTACTGCGATTGCCATCATTGGATATAGTGGTATGGAAGCGTTGGTTCAAATTGTTAGGGTATCCATTTTACTTTGTTGGGCAATGGCCGAGGCGGTGATTGATCTTGCAATACTGATTCAAGGCAAGAAACTACCAATTATGAAATCAAAGCAAAGTTTTTTGTTAGAGTATAGTGAGCTGTTTTCCTTTGGAAAAACCACTGTGATGAAAAAGGCAAAAGAATGGAACAAGGTAAATGCAGCTTCGTATACCTATTCCGATTGTCTCAAAACATTGCTGCTTTTAGAAAATCGCGAAAATAGAATCAATCGATCGCTAGCTCTTATCCAAAAAAATATGAAGTATCTTTATCGGGAAGAGTTTTCCCTGTTAAATGGAATAACAGGTATTTTTGTAGAAGGAACCTATCAGTATTTTAATAATAGGACAGTTGAAGTAACTCTAAAGTATGCTTATTAAGTGAATGGATGTATTCGTGTGTCCCCTCTTGAATCTTTAAGAAAAGAAACTATAAATTTCATAATATACCTTAAAGCGAAAGACTATCAAACTCCAAAACCAAGAGAGGATACTCGAATGCATCCATTCCTATGGGAGCAAAAAATGAAAAAAGGATCAATTACCGTAGAGGCGGCAATGGGACTACCTATCTTTATGTTTTTTTTCTTAGGAATTTCGTATCTGATTTGCATCATATCGCTTCAATATAGCATACAGACAGCGCTTTCCAATACAGCCAATCAAATGTCATTAGGGGGGTATTTTGATGCAGATAAGAAAAGTAATCTGGTCATTCAAATGGCTTTTAACCTAAATTTAGAAAAAGAATATTTGGGTAAAAATTGTATTTCGGGAGGGATTGTTTCACTTGGAGAATCATACTACGAGGGGAATGATCTCACACTGGTAGCGAACTATAAAATTAAAATTCCTGCTCCTATTTGGAATACGCTTCCCTTTCATATTACGCAGATTGCCAGAACGAGATTATTTGTGGGAAGAGATAAAAGGAAAGAAAATGAAAATTCAAATGAAGATAAAGACATAAGATATGTTTTTATTACGGATACAGGAAAAGTATATCATGAGTCTGAAAATTGTTCTCATTTAAGGAGAGTGATAGAAACGGTAGAAAAAGATGCGTTATCAAAGAAAAGGAATGAAGCAGGGGGAAAATATTATCCGTGTGAATTATGTCTAAAAAAGAAAAAAGGGCAGGTGTTTACAACATTTTATATTACTGCCGATGGGGATCGGTATCATTGTTCAAAAGAATGTTCTGGACTGAAACGAACAATTAAAAAGGTACCATATGAAAGTGTGAAGACGTGGAGGGCATGTAAGAGATGTGGATAGAAAGGGTACTTCATATAGCGCTTGTTTTATTGCTATTATGGATTAGTGTAGAAGACATACAGAATAGAAAAGTGACACTTTTTAAGCTGAGTTTGTTTATTCCAATCGGAATTGCTCAAATAGTACTAGGAGGTAAGCTAAGTGCAATTCAAATAATAGCAGGAGTTTTGTTTGGATTAGCAGTTGTGTTGTTATCATATGTCACACATGAAAAGATTGGACGAGCTGATGGGATTTGTATTGTGTTGCTTGGTTTTGCAGAGGGATTTACAACGACGTTTCTTGTATTTATTCTTGCACTTTTTTTTACGGCATTCTTGTCATTTGGTATGCTGCTTTTAAAAAAGGCAGAGTGGAAAACGGAGCTTCCATTTCTTCCCTTTTTACTTTTGGGATATATGAGTGTGATATTATGTTAACTAAAAAAATGAAAGGTAGCTTTAGTGTTGAAGCGGCGCTGATTCTTCCTCTTATTATTTGCATTATTTTTGGATTTATTTCGTTAGGGCTATACTTACATGACTGTATTTGTATACAGGCTATTATAGATAAATGTGGAGTGAAGGCACAAGATGAGATTCGGATATTGGGAGAAGATGCAATTGAAAAACGTTTGCTAAAAGATATAAAAGAAGAAACGGCAAAGAAACTTTGCATAACAAAACTCGAAACTATGAAAGTAGAGGTTCAATTAGTTACAATTCATATTGAGTATTGTGAACATCGATATTTAAATTTACCAGGAATACAAGTATTTTTAGGGAATGCGGTTCATTCACGGGAAAAAAATATTATAATCTATAATCCAATGAAAGCAGTTCGGAGTTTAGGAGGGTTAAAAAAAGATGATAGTGGAGTATAAAAGAGATCTGTATCGAAACTATCTTGTTGTTCGACAAGAGGAAAAAGAACAAAATGGATATGAATCAAAAATGATCCAAAATAATCGGATCGTCGGATTACTTCCTGTGCAACAAAAAAGAATTGATGCAAATAATTTTTATTACTATGATATTAGTTCCTTGCATCCATGCTCTGAAATATATCAAAAAGCAAAACTTTCAAAAGAGGAAATTATTCAATTAATGGAGGGCATTATAGTTGCAATAGAAAAGGGAAAAGAATTTTTATTAAAAGAAGATAATTTTGTGTTAGAACCGAGTTATCTTTATATCAATCCAAGCAACTATAAGGTTAGTCTATGCTATGTACCTGGGTATGCCAAAGAAATTGTATCTCAATTTAGTGTGTTGCTAGAATTTATTTTGGATCGGGTAGATTACCAAAAGGAACAGGCAGTTTTTTTGGCTTATGGCTTATATAAGAAAAATAAAGATAAGACCAGTACACTTTCGGAATTAAAAAAGTCGTTAAAGGAAGAACCGTGTTTTCGTAAAGAAGAAAAAGAAGTGCCAATTGAGAAACCGCTTGAAGAACAAATAAAGGAGGAATCGTTTCCTATAAAGGAAGAAGAGGAAGTAGTATCGTATCGAATTTCTTCGATTGTATTATGTGGAGGAGCTGCTTTGTTTGGATTAGGAGTAAGCGTGTTACTTTTTCGTGCAGGTATATTTTTAAATGCAATGAGCGGACAATTTGAAATAACGAAATTTGCCCTTTTTTTAGTGATTCTTGCAATTGCTGAATATGGACTGTTTCGATTTTTTTTGAGTGATAAAAATAAAATTACAAAGATAAAGCAAGAGAAGCCAAAGAAAGTGAGCAAAAGAGAGGAGCATCTTCTCTCGAAAGATCTCGTTTATCAATATGATAGGGTAGAAACGTTTGATTCCGAAGAAGAAAATACTATTTTATTATTAAATGAGTCACCAATCTTGCAGGATAGTACCTACTGTTTGTCTCCTTGTAATCAAGATAACAATCAAAAAATAGTAATTTCTGAATTTCCTTTTCTAATTGGAAAACAAAAACCGAATGTAGATTATGAAATAAATCATGAATCGATTAGCCGTTTTCATGCAAAAATCGAAAGAGAAGAAAAATTATTTTTTCTTACCGATATGAATTCTACAAATGGGACATATGTCAATGGGAATCGGTTAGAATCAAATAAAAAGCTTAAAATTGAGAATGGAGATGAAATTGCTTTTGCACAAATGTTTTTTATTTTTAATAAAGTTTAACAATTCTTTATGAATGCTTCAATACTTATTCACATTTATATGATAAAATAATATGTAATTAGAATATGAATGCATACAGATAGGAGAAAGTATGGAATTACCGATATTTTATGATGAAAAAGAAGAATGGAGACATGCCATTCTTTTGTATGAAGCAGCATTAAAAGAAGTTAATACTAAAATTGAAATATTAAACAGCGAATTTATGCAAGCACATCGTTACAATCCAATAGAACATGTGAAATCTAGAATAAAGTCACCGGAAAGTATTGCGAAGAAAATTAGGCATTGTAAACGAGAACTTACGATTGAAAATGTTGTTCGATATATTAATGATGTTGCAGGAATTCGAATTATTTGTTCGTTTACATCGGATATTTATCGTATAGCAAATGCCATCACGAAACAAAATGATGTAGATGTTCTAAAGGTTAAGGATTATATTACGCAACCGAAAGAAAATGGATATACTAGTTATCATATGATTATTGCGATTCCAATTTTTCTTTCGAATGAAGTTATAAAAACGAAAGTTGAAATTCAGATTCGGACCATTGCGATGGATTTTTGGGCAAGTTTGGAACATAAAATTTATTATAAATTTGAAGGGAATGCACCAAAAAGTATCCGAAATGAATTAAAAGAGTGTGCGATGATTGCCTCTTATCTTGATGACAAAATGTTGGGATTAAATGAAGAAATTAAGCGATACCTAACAGAAGAGCTCGAAGAACTTGAAGTAATTACAGTGGATCCGGTCAGAAGAGTTTCTAAAGAAGCATATGGTACGATAACAGAGGATTAAATAAGGGTTGCCACAATTCCTTAAACTGGTATAATATAGTATAAGAATGAGACTTAGAAAAGTCTAGGATTGCTTTGTCATTGGAAAAAAATGGGAGGATATTGTGGTGAATTTATTTGAAAGTGTAAGTGGTTCAAAGCAGATGAAGAATTATTTTTTGCTGTTGGACGAGTATAAGAAAACCTTAGATAAATACCAGAAAAAAATAGAAACATTTGGTGTGAGTGAAGAGGATAAGATGGCAGCGGTTCAGGTTGCCCTTGATTTAACCTATCTCAAAGAAGAGTTAGATGAGATAAAACCTAAGCAAGATCAATTGGCAGTGGAGATGGATTCGCTACATCAAATGATGAAAGAAATTTCTTTGTTACAAAAACAGATAGAAGAAAAATTTGCTCAGATTGATAAAGTAATTATTGAGCCGATTATGGAAAATTATTCTTCGAACCGCATAGAAATAATTGATAAGTTTGATCAAGTGATGGAATATACAAAAAAGAAATCAAAAATGATGCTTTTTTCTTTGATACTAAACGTAGTAAGCATCGGTGGAGTTGTATTTATTATGTTATATTTAATGGATATTATTCGCTTTTAACTGGAAAGCCAGGTATCAAGCGGAATATGAAAAATAAGTAAAGGAGAAGAGGGAAATTTATGAGTGAAGAAACTATGTTATCGATGGAAGCGTTTGATGATGAAATTAATCGTTCTTTTAAGAAATTGAAAGAAGGGGATATTATCAAGGGTACAGTAATTGGGGTATCAGATACCAAAGTAAATGTGGATTTGGGCTATTATGCAGAAGGAATTATACAACTGGAAGAATTAAGCAATGACCCTAAATTTTCAATCAAACAAGATATTTTGGTAGGAGATAGTATAAAAGCTATGGTATTAGCGGAAGACGATGGAGAGGGAAATATTTCTTTGTCACTGAAGCAGGCAACCGATGTTTTGGCTTGGGAAAAGTTAAAAGAAGCATATGAAGAACATCGTGTATTTACGGTGAAAATTGCAGAAGCAGTAAAAGCAGGAGTAGTTACATATTTAGAAGGTATTCGTGCATTTATTCCTGCATCACAGTTGGCATTAAGTTATGTAGAAGATTTGACCGAGTGGGTAGGAAAAACGCTGGAAGTTGAAATTATTACAGTTGAGGAAAGTAATTATAAATTAGTATTATCTGGGAAAGAAGTAGCTAAGAAAAAGGAAGAACAAGAAAAAATCAGTAAACTTTCAAAACTTCAAAAGGGTATTGTTACCACAGGTGTAATTGAAAAAATTACCCCATATGGTTGTTTTGTAAACATTGGAGATCATCTTAGTGGCTTAGTTCACATTTCGCAGATTTGCGGCAGGCATATTAAGCACCCAGGTGAGATTGTCAAAGAGGGAGAAGAAGTTAAGGTTAAAATTCTTGACATAAAAGATGGAAAAATAAGTTTGAGTATTAAAGCGGTGGAGGATCGAGAAGCAGTTGTAGATGATGCACAAAGGGCTCCAGTTGAATATAGCGCAGGAGAAGAAGCAACAACCGGGCTTGGATCACTTTTAAAAGGATTTAAATTTGATAATTAGTATTTATTGTTTTTTATAAACAAGGCATTCATAAAAAGGGTAGTTGCAACCCACAATTTCTGTGAGTTGCAACTACCCTTAAAAAATGAAGGCATGCATTATGCACGTAAGGTACGGATGGAGTTTACAATCGCAATCATTGCAACACCAACATCAGCAAAAATAGCGAGCCACATATTTGCGATGCCAAATACAAGTAATATCATAATGAGTAGTTTGACACCAAGAGAAAAGACAATATTTTCAGATACGATTTTTCTAGTAAAGCGGGCAATCGTAACAGCACGTTCCAATTGAGATGGTTCATCTGTCATCAATACGATGTCAGCTGCCTGGATTGCTGCATCGGAACCTATGCCTCCCATTGCAACACCAATGTCTGCACGGGCAAGAACTGGAGCATCATTCACGCCGTCACCAACAAATAATACTTTTTGGTTTTTGTTTGTATTTGCAAGGAGAGACTCTATCTTATCTACCTTATCAGCGGGAAGAAGTTTTGAATAGTAGTTGTCTAAATTAAGTTCATTCGCAACATAGGAAGCAGTATCTTCGGTATCACCCGTTAGCATAATTGTTTTAATGCCCAATTTTTTTAGAGCAAGAATCGCGGCTTTACTGTCTTCTTTTATCTCATCTGCAATGAGAATGTATCCAGCATAAATACCATCAATTGATAGGAGCGTAAAAGTTCCATTTACATGATCAGGAATTTGACAGGTAATGTTTGAAGCTTTAAGTAGTGATTGATTTCCCAAAAGAATATCTCTGCCTTGGTATTTGGCACGAATCCCATAACCGGCAATTTCTTCATAATCTTTTAGTTCAGAGGCATTAAAATTTCCGTGATAAGCACTTACAATCGACCCTGCAATTGGGTGAGTGGAAAAATGTTCAACCGCTGCGGCATATAAGAGTAAATCTTCTTTATGAAAGTTATGGAAAGGAACAACATCTGTGACACGGAAATTTCCTTTGGTTAGAGTTCCAGTTTTATCAAATACAGCACAAGTCACTTCAGTTAGTGCATCCAAATAGTTACTGCCTTTTACAATAATGCCATTTCTGGAAGCACATCCGATGCCGCCAAAAAATCCAAGTGGAACAGAGATGACCAAAGCACAAGGACACGATACAACAAGAAATCCACAGGCCTTATAAATCCAGGGAGAAAAGTCAAAGCTGCCCGTTATGATAGGGGGAAGTAAGGCAAGTAACAAGGCCGTAATGACAACAATTGGGGTATAAATACGTGCAAATTTTGTAATAAAATTTTCCGTAGAAGATTTTCTTGCAGTTGCATTCTCAACGAGGTCTAAAATGCGGGCAACGGTTGAGTCTTTATATTCTTTTGTTACTTCAATATATAGGGTTCCTGATCCATTGATGCAGCCGCTCAAAATTTCTTCCTGTTCTGATATTTTTTGTGGTACTGATTCTCCTGTAAGTGATGAGGTATCAATAAAAGAAGAGCCTTCCCTTACAATTCCATCAAGAGGGATTCTTTCATTCGGCTTTACTAAAATAATATCACCAATGGATACTTCTTCAGGAACTACGTTTTTTATGTTATTTCCTATCATTACATTTGCATATTCCGCCTTGATATTCATCGCATCTTTTAGATGTTTCCGTGATTTGTCAACTGCCATATCTTGAAGGTATTCTCCAATTTGATAAAAAATCATAACGGCAAGTGCTTCTGGATATTCACCAATTAGAAGAGCGCCAATGGTTGCGATAGTCATTAAAAAGTTTTCATCAAAGAGTTCACCATGAATAATATTGCGAAGAGCTGTAAATAGAACTTCATAGGAAAGTACAAGATAGCCAATCATTACACCAGCAAACAAAGGCAAGCCTTTTGGTAAAAAAAGGAGTGAGCCGTAACCAATAATAGATCCTATCACAAGAGGAAGTAATTTTGGAAGATTTAAATGCATTCTGAAAGAGCGCTTGATTCGTGTATTTGTATGATGATGAGAATCTTCATGTCCATGAACAGTGCAACAATCGTTTGCATTACCTGAATGAGTACAACAACTTTCATTTTCGTGCGCATTTGTAGTATGTGTAGGAAGGTCTGATTCATTTGCAGCGTTTTTATAAGTATTCCAGGATATAAGGGAAACGTCTTTTTCGATGCCAGTAACAATTGGAGTAATAATAGCGAGCAAATCGTCTTGCGCCAAATCTTTAGTGGTATTTATATTTAATTTTTTATTTACAAAATCGATTCCTGCATCTGCTATGATTGCTTGTTTCTTTAGCTTTGTTTCTATTTTTGCAGCACAATTTGCACATCCGAGGTTCGTTAAATAATAGTTATGTTCCATAGATATTTCCTTTCTATTCGGTCACATGTGATAAGCCTTGGTCAAAAATATGCTTTACATGATCATCTGCTAAAGCGTAGTATACGACTTTTCCGGCCTTTCTGTTACGAATGAGTTTTGCAGATTTTAAAACTCTTAATTGATGTGAAATGGCAGATTGTGTCATATTGAGAAGCGAAGCAATATCACACACACACATTTCGCTTTCAAATAAAGCACATAAAATTTTTACTCTAGTAGTATCTCCAAAAACTTTAAATAGTTCAGCTAAATCGAAGAGTATTTCTTCATCAGGCATTTTATCTAATACAAAATCAACGGTTTCATGATGAATGGTAGTACAATCGCATAGTTCTACATGTTTTTGATCCATAGAATTTCCTCCATTAAATAGTATTATATGAACAACTGTTCATATAATACTATAATACTTCTTTTTTTTGATTTGTCAATAAATATTCTTCTTTTTTAAAAGATTTTCTGATTATAAAAGGAAGATGCACTAGGAAGAGAGCGGATGTTGTAAAAATGCATAAAAATTAAATCAAAAAAACCTTGCTATTGACAAATCAAACAAAAGATGATATGATATAGAAGATCGTTAGAGGTAAGAGGAGAAGCTGTATTTTTAACGTTGGGGAACGTGAGAGGGTAACTTAAAAAGAAATAGGATCATTTGACGTGTATTGGAGAGTACACCTTCATTTGATCCTATTTCTTTTTCTTTGAATAAAAAAATATCGTTAAATGATTAGGAAATATGTGTGTTAACAAAATTAAGAACGTCTTGATAAACTTCTTCTTTACCTATTTCATTTAATAATTCGTGACGATAGTTGGGATATAGCTTATAAGAAAAATCCGATAATTGCTGCGCATTCAAACGCTCTGCGACTTCAAGAATACCCTTGCTATAGTTGCCAACTGGATCCATTGATCCACTAATTAAATAAATAGGAAGATTCTTTGGAACGAAGCGATACCATTCATTGGATGAAACAGAGCCAAGGAGCATCGATAAGTCATGGAAAGCAGAAGTTGTAAAAATAAACATACAATATTCATCTTTTAAATAGGTATCAACAATAGTTTCATCCGTGCTAAGCCAGTCTTTGGCAGTACGGACGGTTGCATATTTTTTGTTATAGGAGCCAAACATGAGATTATCCAAAAATTTGCTGCGATAACGGTCTCCTTTTAAAGTTTTTACCATAGAAATAAAAAATTTGCCAAGACCTAGAATTGGATTTGTACCTGCGGTTCCACAGATGATGGCTCCGTTCAGTAGATCAGGGTATTCAACAAGATAGGCTCTTGCAATAAAAGATCCCATACTATGACCAAAAAGAAAAATTGGCAAATTAGGATATTCTTTTTTGATACTACGTGTTAGGGTTGCTAAGTCCTTGGTAAGATAGGTCCAGCCATTCCTTGAAGCAAAGTATCCAAGATCTTCTTTGTTTGCTACACTGTTTTTATGTCCAATATGATCATTGCCGCAGACGAGTATTCCCTGAATTGTCATAAAATCAATAAAATGCTCATATCGCTCCACATATTCACACATTCCGTGCGAAATTTGTAAAATGGCTCTGGGTGAAGTTAGTGGTTTGTAAATAAAATAAGTAACTAGATTATGTCCATTGCTGCTTTTAAAGGTATGTACTTCTTTGGAATAATTCATTGTTCAAAACCCCCCTATCGTTTTATTTAATCGTACTATCTGTGTTCAATTTTGTAAAGAGAATCTTAAGCAAGTCTTTGTGGAAATAGTAAAATATATTTTGTAGAAAAGAATAGGAATTCTTGTCCTTCTAACAAAAACATGATACGATAGAACAGATGAATTAGAAGGAGAGACTCCATTTATGAAAGTAGTGATTCAAAGAGTAAAAACAGCAAACGTATGCATTGATGGAATGAAGGTTGGAGCAATCGAAACAGGATTATTATTGCTTTTAGGGATTGGAAAAGATGACACAGAGGCGATTTTAGATAAATATATTGATAAAATAATAAAGCTTCGAATTTTTGAAGATGAAAATGGAAAGACAAATCGTTCACTAATGGATATTGGGGGAGAACTTTTGGTGGTTTCTCAATTTACCCTCTATGCCAATTGCCGAAAGGGAAATAGGCCAAGTTTTACCGAGGCTGCATCTTCATTTGAGGCAGAGCAGTTATATGAAAAATTTGTTCAAAAATGCAGAGAGCGTTTGGGACGGGTAGAGAGTGGAAAATTTGGTGCCAACATGCAAGTATCCTTGATTAATGATGGTCCATTTACAATTGTATTAGATGACGCTGTGGTATTAAAAAATTAAATTGCAAAGGAGGTCAATCATATGAAAAAAATTTATAAAACAGATAATGGAATTCTTACGGAACGAAAAGAATTCACGCAGGATGTTTGGATTGATCTAAGTTCTCCTACAATGGATGAATTGATAGAAATTGCGGAATATTTTAATATTGATATGAATGATTTGAGGGCAGCATTGGATGATGAAGAAAGTTCTCGTGTGCAGCTAGAGGATGGATATACATTGATATTAGAAGATATTCCGTTCGAAGAAATAAGAAATGAGCAGCGAGCCTATACCACTATCCCACTTGGTATTCTTTTGGTAAAAGATGCAATTATTACGGTATGCTCGAATGAAACATTAATTTTATCGAATTTTTATAATAATCGTGTGAAGGGTTTTAGTACGAAAAAACGAATGCGATTTGTCTATCAAATTCTTTTGCGTACAACAAATTTATACCAGGCATATCTTCGTGTTATTGATAAGAAACGTAGCGAGATAGAGAAACGAGTTAGCAGCGAGACAACGGAAGACCAAGACTTAATAAACTTGCATGAACTAGAAACCAACCTGGTATATTTTGCAACATCTCTTAGTGCGAATAAACTAGTATTGGAACGATTAAATCGTTACGAGAGAATCAAACAATATCCAGAGGATAAGGAGTTGCTTGATGATGTCATGGTCGAGAATCGGCAGGCAATTGAAATGACAAATATTTATCGAGATATCATTCATGGGACTAGAGATCTTGTTTCTACAATTATAAATAACCGATTAAACAATGTTATGAAATTTTTGACCTCCATAACGCTGGTTATGGCGATACCAACTATTATATCCGGAATATACGGTATGAATGTAAGTGAACGATGGATGCCGTTATCCAATACGCCTTATGGATTTCTTATAATATGTATTTTGATGGTGGTTGTATGTATTATGGCATTTTTTATATTAAAAAAAAGAAAGATGCTATAGATTTTTAACATTTTGTCCGAAATAAATAGTAATATAAAACAATCATAGAAATGAGTGAAACGTATGAATATTTCTAATCTTCAAGGAACAGACAAACAAGGAAGTCTGCTTGCAGCATCAAAAATCTCGGACGATAATACAACATGTAAATCACGAATGAGCGCTAACACATCACAAGTGGATGCAGTTATTGTGTCTTCAGGCGAAAAAGATACAAAATTAGATGGATATAAGGAACTTTTAGATAAAGCGGAGGAAACGACAAAGGAAGCGAAGCAAGAGAAAGAAGATGCATCATTAGAAGATGCCTCCAATACTATGACGAAAGAGGATTATGAGGATTTAAAAGAAGAAGGAATTTCATTTGAATCCTATGAAGCAGGTCAACTTTCACGTGCGCTTGTACGAATAAAAGAAAATAAAGAAGTTCGGCAGGAAAATGTGGAAGAGTGCGTTGTGAATAAGGAAGAAATGGAAGATACCATAAAAAAGATAGCCATTGGAAATAAGACAAGTGATCCAATAGTCAAAAAATTTGCACAAAAATTGGTAGATATGAATATGCCGGTAACACAAGACAATATTCAAAGTCTTGTGAATGCGATGGGTATGACGGGAGCAATTACGAATCTAACAGAAGGAGCAAAAGCGTATTTAATTGATAATGCATTAGATCCGACCATTCAAAACATATATCATAGTCAGTATTCAGGAAGTGTAGAAATCCTTGCAAATAATGCAAACGAGAGTTTGGAGGAAAATGGCTTCGAGGCGATAGAAAATCAGGTAGAAGGAATTATAAAAGGAGTCGGGATTAATGTAACAAAGGCTTCTATGGACCAGGCGAAATGGTTGTTTGAGAACAACCTTCCAATTACCAAAGAAAGCTTAAATGCACTTTGGTCGCTTAATGATGTACAGGAAAATGCGAGTGAAGATGTAATATTAGATAAAATGGTTCGAGCAATGGGAAAAGGGTTAAAACCAGAGGAAGCAAATTTAGATGAATCGGCTGAAAAGAAAGTAAACCAAGCAATCAAAAAATTTGCAAGCCTTGCGGAAAATCTGGATGAAAATACAGAGATTGATTCTATTACGGCGAAACGACAGCTAGAAGAAATTAGACTAAAGCTTACAACAGAGGCAGGGCTAAAACTTCTTTCAAAGGGAATTACTCTTGATACAACCGACCTTCAGAGTATTGTGGATGGATTAAAAGAAATGGAGAAGGATTATTACAAAGGGTTGTTTATGGAAACATCGGAATCTGCAACGAATGAAGAGATTTCTTTATTACAAAATACGACGCAAACGGTCAATGAGCTAAAGATGGCGCCAAGTTATATTCTTGGGACAACCTTAAATCAACAAAAAGTTCAAACGCTTGAAACACTGCAAGATGCTTCAAAAAGCATGAAAATACAACTGGATAAGGCAAAAGAGACATATGATACACTAAAAACAACACCGCGAATGGACATGGGTGATTCGCTACAAAAAGCGTTTCAAAATGTGCCAGACATATTGCGTGAGTTAGGAATGGAAGATAGTACTGCAAATAAAAGAGCCGTTCGAATTCTTTCCTATAATCAAATGGATATAAGCGAAGCGTCTATTACGGAAGTAAAAGCGTATGACTCAAAAATAAACAACTTATTAAATGAGTTAAAGCCAGCAGTTACGGTTGAATTAATTAAGAAAGATATAAATCCTTTGAACGTAAGTGTAGAGGAATTGACAAAGGAGGTTTCTTCCATTCGAAATGAAATTGGTGTTTCAGATGAAGAAAAATACAGCGAATATTTATGGAAATTAGAGAAAAATAATGCAATTTCAGAGGAGGAAAAAAGTAGTTATATCGGAATTTATAGACTGTTCAATAATATTGAGAAATCGGATGGGGCAGCAATCGGAGCAGTAATTAATAATGGAATGGATCTAACACTTAAGAATTTGCTGTCTGCGGTTCGAAGCAAAAAAGTTTCTGGACTCGATGTGGCGGTGGATGATTCTTTTGGTACGCTTTCTGATCTTAGTTTTTCAAAGCAAAGAATCTCAGATCAAATTGAGACATCTTTTTCTGATTCCAACGCATCGAAGCAGACGAATGTGCCGAAAAATGAAGCGGGCACAAAGCAAAATGAGGGGATAGAGCAAACACAAGTCGATTATTATCAAGAGGTGATAGCAAGAATTATAGATGAAGTTTCACCAGAAAAGTTAAATGCGATTTTAAAAGAAGGTGTTAACGGTCTGATGGATATGACACTGGAAAAAATAGCGGATACATTCGAGCAAGCCATTGAAGACAATCAAGTAAATAAAGAATATGCTGCATATATAACCCAAAAGCTTCAAGAGATTGCAAAGACAAGTGATGAAGCAGTTCGTATTTTGGAAAATCATGGAATTGAACCAACCATTAAAAATATAATAGCTACGAATACTTTTTATACAAAAGGTAAGAGTTTCTTTAAGGATTTTAATAAAAATGCCGATAATGAATATACAGATATGATTGCTGATTTTCCGGATGCGTTAGAGGATGCAAAAACCGTTCAGGATAAGTATGATCAGGTAGAAGCAAAGGTTAAAAATATTATCGAAGAGGAATATAAAAATCAAGTGGAGGATGAATCCAGCTCGAGAGTTGACGCACTTCGTATATTTTCGACTGGAATTGAACTTGCTAAGAGGCTGAGTCGACAAGAAAGCTATCAAATTCCGATTACCACAGGTGAACTTGTAACGACTATGAATTTGGTTTTATTAAAAGGGACATTAGATAGTGGGAAAATTACGTTAAGTATGGATAGTGAAGAATACGGCAAGCTAGAAGGAGAATTTAGTGTAAGGGGAACAATGATAAAAGGATTTATCTTATGTGATTCCAGGGACGGATTAGAGACTATGCAAACTGCGAAAACTCAAATGAATAAAGGGTTCGAAAATTTGGGGCTTGAAGTGAAACAACTGACATTTGGATATGATAAAAAAGCAGTAGAAGCTGCCAAAAGTCAGGGAACACAGAAAGAAGAGACATCGACCAACCTTTTATATCAGGTTGCAAAGGTTGCAGTGAAAGCAATAGCAGGCACGCTTAAGTATGAAAATAGAGAGGACACAGGTGATAAATCATGAAGATTAACCACAACATGGCAGCACTAGTAGCAAACGGACATTTGCAAAATACAAACAATGCATTAGACTCTAGCTTAGAGAAACTATCGTCGGGTTATCGTATTAATAAGGCCGCTGATGATGCTGCGGGTATGGCAATTTCCCAAAAAATGAAAACACAGATTGCAGGCCTTAATCAGGCGTCTAGAAATGCTTCGGATGGTATTTCGGTAATCCAGACTGCAGAAGGGGCACTAAGTGAAGTAGAAAGTATGCTTCAAAGAGCTCGCGAATTGTCGGTTCAGGCATCTAATGGAACCAATACAGCAGATGATAGAGATGCAATACAAGAAGAAATAACACAGCTTTCCGATGAAATTAATCGGATTTCAGCCGACACAGAATTTAATACTAAGTCGTTGATTAATGGGGATGTAGATCGAAAATCTTACTCGAATAATACAAAGATTTCTTTGATTTCTTTATCCGATCAGGTGGATTCGAAAGAGTATAATCTGGAAGTGACCGCATTGGGGACACCGGCTACGATTACAGGGACTGCAGATACGCTAACAAGTGCAGTTACATCTGCACAGGCAGGTAAAATCACCATGAATGGGGAAGTAGTAGAAATTAAAGAAGGAGATACCCCAACACAAGTAACAGCAAAAATTCGTGATCTTTGTGATACGGTTGGAGCAACACTCTCCATTGACACGACAAAACCGGATCCAATTTATTCGATATCAACAAAACAAAGCGGTTCGACACAAGAATTAGAATTTGTTTGTAATAACGCAAGTCTAGCTACGGCGCTAGGGCTTCCTGCTTCTAGTACGGTAAATGGAGCGGATGCAAAAGTAACGCTTGATCCAACTGTGGGTAGTGATACATTTTCAGATACTGCGACAGTAATTATGGATGGGAATATTGCAACGATATCGGACAAAGAGGGGTTTGAAATGAAAATCGAGATATCGAATACGTTGGCAGGCGTTCCATCCAACGCGAAAATTACAGTTTTGGATGCAGGTCCAATGGTGCTTCAAATTGGAGCGAATGAATCCCAGACCATGTCAATTAGTATTCCGGAAGTTTCTACCAAAACACTTGGCCTTGAAAAATTAAGCGTATTAACAGAAAGTCAAGCGTCAGAGGGAATTTCATTGCTCGATGATGCAATTGGTCAGGTATCAAGTGTTCGTGCAAAACTGGGGGCTTATCAAAATCGGTTGGATCATTCGATTGGAAGTTTGGATACGACTTCTTTAAACTTAACCGATGCATTATCCCGAATCGAGGATGTAGATATGGCAGAGGAAATGGCAAATTATACACAGAAAAAGGTGCTATCACAGGCGGGTGTTTCTATGCTCTCACAGGCAAATGAACGACCTCAAACCATTTTATCTTTGTTGCAGTAAGGGTTAAGGTGCATATAGAATGAAGCAGGAAAAATTGAATGCATATAGTGCTCGAATTACACAGGCAAACAAAAGTCAACTAGTTGTGATTACATATGAAATCATCCTAGACAGTTTGCTTTTTGCAAGAGAGGACTGGGAAATAAAGGACTGGCTATCGTTTGAAAAAGACGTAAAGCGAGTGCAAAAATTGATAAACGAATTGATGGGAGCTCTTAATTTTCAAGTTCAGATTTCTTTGGAATTAATGGCATTGTATCAATTTTGTGGTAAGTGTATTGTAAAAGCAATGTGTCATAAAAGTTGCGAGGAATTTAGTGCCATAGAAAGCGTAATAAACCGATTAAAGGAAGCTTTTGTACAGGTAGCAAAAGAAGATAATAGTGAGCCGGTTATGAAAAACACACAAACAATCTATGCGGGACTTACCTATGGTAAATATTCATTGAATGAAGTATGTGTGAATGTAAACGAAGCAAATCGAGGCTTTCGAGCGTAAGATGGAGGCGTAATGGCAACAATTAAACAGATTGCAGAGCATTTGGGAATCGCTGTGAGTACGGTATCAAAAGGATTAAATGGTGCAAGTGACATTAGTGAAGAAACCAGACAAATGGTTTTAGATGCGGCAGTTGAGATGGGATATGTGACAAAAAAAATGCGTAAGCCGGAAAATAAAAAGGTTTGTGTGTTTATTGAAAATATGGATTATGAGAGTATCGATCAATTTGGTTATGATATTATTACAGGATTTAAAAAAGAGGCACTGAAACGTAAGTGGGATGTTACGGTTATTCCGACTAATTTAAATCTTCAGACGGCAGAAAAATATGATACGTATATGTTAAAGAATGGGTTTGTCGGAGGCTTTTTGATTGGATTTACTCTACATGAGGATTGGATTAAACAACTGCACGAAACGAGTGTGCCAACCGTTTTATTTGATAACTATATTAGTAACAACAACCATGTAGGTTATGTTGGAACGGATAGTTATGAAGGCATGCATGAAGCTATAAAACATCTGGTAGGATTAGGGCATCGAAGAATTGCTTTTTTAAATGGATCAAAAAACTCAATGGTTTCACAGCAACGTCATTTGGCTTTTGTGCAAAGTTTGGAAGAGTTTTCATTGGAAGAAGATGAAAATTTAATGGAGTATGGATATTATGTTCCTGATTGTGCCAGATATCACGTGCCTACTTTTTTAGAGCATGGAGCGACTGCCATTATGTGTGCCAGTGATTTGATTGCAACAGGCGTTGTTACGGAAATTAATCGATATGGACGGAAGGTACCTGAGGATATTAGTGTAATTGGGTTTGATGATTTGCCGATTGCCGCAAGGCAAAAGCCAGCACTTAGTACGATAAGGCAGGAACGTTCGGATTTAGGAAAAAGTGCAGTTTTATTGCTAGATGGATTAATGAGTAATGTATCAATTGGTAAAATACTGTTACGGGCAAAATTCATAGAAAGAGACTCTACGGGAAGAGTAATTTAAATTCCCATAGAGTCTCTTTTAATTTGTAAACGATCGATCAATTTGAATAATAGAAAAATAAGAAGTATTTATTTTTTTGAGCTCATCACTTACTTTTGTTTTCAATTCTTCATCGGAAAGAAAGAACTGAAAGGGAACTGCGATGTCGAAAATTAGATTCGTATGTGTTGGACCTTTTACCATTCGAAAATCATGAAAAGTTAACGAAGGGTCGAGCGATTTTAATATATGATTGGTTATTTTCTTCAATTGATTGATTTCAGCATTATCAATAATAATTGGATCCATGTGAATGACGGCATCTGCATCTAATTGTTCACGGAGATTTGCTTCAATATTGTCAATCATATCGTGAAGTGTAAGAATGTCACCGGAAGCAGGTACCTCTGCATGTAAAGACAACATGACACGTCCTGGACCATAATTATGAACAATCAGATCGTGAATACCAATCACTCCTTCGTAAGCGAGAACAATTTCATTTATTTTCTGAACAAACTCTTCTGCAGGCGGTTGACCTAAAAGAGGAGATATCGTTTCTTTTGCGGCATTAAAACCGGAGTAAAAAATAAATAAACCCACAATAAATCCACAATAGCCGTCGATATGGAGATGGGTCAGTTTTCCAACGATTGTAGCAATTAAGACCACACTGGTTGCAAGACTATCACTTAGACTATCGATAGCCGTAGCATCCAGTGTAGTTGAATGAATCTTTTTAGCAATTTTTTTATTGTAGAAGGCCATATAAAGCTTAACTAAGATTGCCCCTCCTAAGATGAGACAAGACAAGAGGCTGAAAGTAACCGCAGATGGATGAATAATTTTGATGATGGATGATTTTATAAGCTCGTAAGCCATAATGAGTATTGCTGCACTGATAATCAATCCTGAAATATATTCAATCCGTCCATGTCCAAACGGATGATGGGGATCTGGTTTTTTTCCAGCAAGTTTGAAGCCCAAAAGGGTTACAGCAGAAGAACCGGCATCGGAAAGGTTATTAAAGGCGTCAGCGGTTATTGCAATGGAATGGGTAATGCTTCCAGCAATAAATTTTCCGATAAATAAAAGTATATTCAAACAGATTCCAATGCTGCCGCAAAGAACACCGTATGCTTCCCGTGTTTTAGTAGAACTCGGAGTGTCTTTGTCTTTGATAAAAATTTTTTCTAATAATGTTATCATAGTGTACCTCATATTCTTGTGTTAGTTTGAATTGTGATCAAATGTCTCTTTTAATATACCCGCGCGGTAGGCAAAGATTAATTCTTTTAAATCTTTTACTTGCTGCGTTAATTCTGTTCCCGTATCGGTATTGCCTACCGTAATACGTGATTTCATGACTTCAATAATAGAGACGGTTGGGGTCCGCTTGTAAAGGGATGCCTCATTATTCGTATCATAGGCATGATGCTCAGCAAGATTGAGTGTTCTTGAATTATAAATGAGTGTATATCCGGCAATCCCGGTTTTAGGTTGGTATGGTTTTGAAATCCCACCATCAATGATAAATAGCTTTCCGTTTGCCTTAATAGGGGATTCTCCTTCTTTCATTTTCACGGGAACATGGCCGTTTACAATATGTGCACTAGAGCTGTTTAATCCAAACTCGTTGAGGATTTTATTGCAAATCACTTCCGTTTTGCATAAATCAAAATAAGGATTGAATGTCTCAATCTTGGCAGAAGAATCCGCTATAAAATATTGTTCAAAAGTAGAAAGTTTGCTCTTCCCAAATAGAGGAGAATTGTTACCACACCATAAATACCACATAAAGTCGATGCAATTTATTTTTTCTTTTGTCTTTTGTGGAGAAAAGTAAGCAGTATTTGCCAGTTCATTCAAACAATCCATTAATTCCTTTCCATGATAATAATTTCCGTTTACTTCTACATTTGCAAATTCTCCACCAGCTGTCATGGGAATACATCCGTGATATAAAAGATTATTATTAAAACATTTATAGATACTACCGTGTGAATATAGATAAAGAATATGTTTATGAAGGACTTTGCTGTGTTCAAAGGAACGTTCTAATATTTTGATTAAAGCCTCCTCTTCCACGGTTAATTCAAGTGGATTATTTGGATTAATTGTTGGAAAATTAGAATCCAGTAAGGGATAATTCATTCCATCGATGGTTACAGTGCCTTCTTTAAAATTAATATGTTTTATTAGACAACGAGAATCCATTTTGTATTCTGGATGTTGTTCTATTAGTTGTCCTTCCAGTTTGAATTGAATGATAGCAATTGCCTTATGCATCTTGGCTGCCTGCTCTAGGCTAACAAGAACATATTCATTTTCATCCCATACGTTAGGTGTGAAAAGTTGACAAGCATCATCACCATATATTTCATCGGCAAAGGTTGCTAAAGAACGAAGACTGATTCCATATCCATCCTCTATTAAGTCAATGGTATTATAGTGAATAGCCATTCGTATTACATTAGCAATCAACGCACGATTTCCACAAGCTGCACCCATCCATGAAATATCATGATTACCCCATTGAATATCAACGCCATGAAAGGTAGACAATTCACTCATAATAAGATCAGGACGTGGACCTCTGTCATAAATATCACCAATAATATGGAGACGATCAATACAAAGCTCTTGAATCAGATTGCAGATTGCAATTATAAAATTATCTGCATTACCAAGGTCAGCAATGGATTGGATGATGGATTGATAATACACTTCTTTGTTCACATCTTTATCTGCATGCAGTAATTCATCTAAAATATAAGCGTATTCTGTAGGCATCTTTTTCCTTACTTTAGAACGTGTATACTTGGAAGAACATTTTTTACAAACATTGATTAGGCGATAAATAGTAATTTTTCGCCAGTTATCAAGTACATTATTTGATAAGTCGAGCTCGAGCAGTACTTTTTCAGGATAGTAAATCAATTCCGCCAATTGATTGCGTTCATCTGGCAATATGATTTCACCAAATAGATCTTCGATTTTTGTTTTAATTACACCAGATGCACTGCGAAGCAGATGTGAAAA
Organism: Velocimicrobium sp.; assembly: GCA_041821315.1. Classification (GTDB taxonomy): domain Bacteria; phylum Bacillota; class Clostridia; order Lachnospirales; family Lachnospiraceae; genus DIGJ01. The sequence continues at coordinate 110,084 of JBGUEO010000004.1, forward strand.
TCCTCCATACTCGCCATGCAAATCGCTAAAAAAATATTCCGTCCCTTTTGGCAGGCATTGTATTGCATTCAAATTAATAATTTCACAGACGCATGCTTCAATGTTCGGATAATCTTTTGATAAGAGTGTTAAGTATCGTTTTTCCATATAATATCATCTCCCAGATTCTTTCATAGAAAAATAGTCTCTATTATTGTAGCATTATAAGAGGAAAAAAACAAAAATATTTTTAAAAACAAAAATAGAAGAATGAGGGAATAAGGGATACAAGGATTGACAATAAATACTTGAAATGATAAAATATATGTATCTTTTACGAAAATTTACGAAAATATTAAATGGGGTGTGAAATGAATAAAACAATAAAAAAACGTGGAGCAGGAATTTTATTGCCAATTTCTAGTTTGCCATCAAACTATGGAATCGGAACATTTGGTAGGGAGGCATTTTGTTTTATCGATCAATTAGCGAGGGCAAAGCAAAGCTATTGGCAGGTTCTTCCAATTGGACCGACAAGCTATGGGGATAGTCCCTATCAATCTTTTTCAGCATTTGCTGGTAATCCATACTTTATTGATCTTGATGTATTAATAGAGGAAGGGCTTTTGTCAAAAAAAGAAGTAACCTCACTTAAATGGAATACACAAGAGGACATGATAGATTATGCAATTATATATGAGAATCGATTCAAAGTACTTCGTAGTGCATTCAAAAAGAGTAGGCATGAAAACAAGGAAAGCTATAGGACTTTCTGTGAAAATAATAAAGTTTGGCTTCATGATTATTGCTTATACATGTCAATTAAAAATTATTTTCATGATGTAGAGTGGTTGTTGTGGGACGATGAGATTAGAAATAGAGAAGCAAGTGCCGTTGAAAAATATGAACAATTATTAGAAGATGATGTGCGGTTTTGGAAATTCTGCCAGTATAAGTTTAACGAGCAGTGGAAGAAGGTAAAAGCATATGCCAATGATAAAAAAATTAAGATTATTGGAGATATTCCGCTTTATGTAGCAATGGATAGTGCGGATGTATGGGTAAATGGACGATTATTTGATTTAGATGAACGAAGAAATCCGATTCATATTGCTGGAGTACCTCCAGATAACTTCTCTGCAACCGGGCAGCGGTGGGGGAATCCATTGTATCGATGGGACGTAATGGAAGAAGAAAATTTTAAATGGTGGAGCGAGCGTATGTCTGCCAATGCTGGATTGTATGATGTAATTCGAATTGACCATTTTATTGGAATTGTACGATATTTTTGTATTTTAAATTCTTCTGAGACAGCGGAAGAGGGAGAATATAAACTAGGGCCAGGAATCAAACTGACCGAAGTTATTAAAGAAGCAATTGGTAATAGTGAGATTATAGCAGAGGATCTGGGTGTGGTGGTGCCCAAGGTACAAAAACTGATAAAGAAAACGGGTTGGCCAGGAATGAAAATACTAGAATTTGCATTTGACAGTGACTCGGAGAATGAAAATCTTCCACATAATTACAAAACTAGTAATTGCGTTGTATATGGAGGAACCCACGACAACGAAACGATGGTTGGATTTTTTGGAAAGCAAAAAAAGAAAGAAATAACTTATGTGAAAGAATATTTGAAGACAGCAAAAAAATCAGATATACCAAGTGCCATTATCCGTCTGGCATATGGAAGTATTGCGGACACTGTGATTTTTCAGATTCAAGATATTTTAAAGCTTGATAATTATGCGAGAATAAATTTTCCTGGAACGTTGGGAGGAAACTGGGAGTGGCGACTTTTAAAGGGACAGTTTAGTAAGGAATATCAGGAAGAGTTGAAGGAATTAACCAGAATTTATGGAAGATAAAAAAGGAGTGAATTAGTATGAATAATTTTAAAAATGATGTAGAGCAAATTCTGAATCTGGATTACAAAAAGACGATAAAGGAGGCATCCACTCTTGAATTATATAATAGTGTTTCCAAGGCTGCTATGCAGGTAGTTTCAAAAGACTGGGGGATTGATGCAAAAGAGAAAAAAGTGTGCTATTTATCGGCTGAGTTTTTGATTGGTCGTTTGGTGTATAGTAACTTGCTCAATTTAGGTCTTCTCAATCAGTTTTCAGAGCTTATGACGGAAAACGGAAAAGATCTTCGCGTATTTGAGGATATAGAGGATGCTGCCCTTGGAAATGGAGGATTGGGGCGATTAGCAGCTTGTTTTCTTGATTCTGGAGCAACGATTGGGGTTCGGTTAAACGGATATGGAATTCGTTATAAATACGGGCTATTTAAACAGTACTTTGTAGATGGATTTCAGATGGAAGAAGCGGATGATTGGATGCGGTGTGGTGATCCTTGGTCAGTAAGAAAAGAAGAAGAAAAAATAAAAATTGAATTTAAGAATCAGGCAGTTTATGCAATACCGTATGATACGCCAGTCATCGGATATGGAGCACAAACAATTAATACCTTGCGATTATGGCAGGCAGAACCGTTAGAAAGCTTTAATTTTAAATTGTTTAATAATCAAAAATATGATAAAGCAGTAAAAGCAAAGAATGATGCAGAGGCAATTGTGAGTGTATTGTATCCAAATGATAGTACAGATGAAGGTAAACGGCTTCGGCTTAAACAGCAATATTTCTTTTCGAGTGCTTCCTTGCAGGATATGATTTCGCATTACAAGAGCATATATGGAGATGATTTTTCTGGCTTTTCCAAGGAATATGCAATTCAGTTAAATGACACCCATCCGGTTGTCGCAATTCCGGAATTAGTACGCTTGCTTATGGAACAAGAAGGACTGAAATTTGCAAAAGCGTTTAAAATAGCAAGGGAAACCTTTGCTTATACCAATCATACGGTTATGATAGAAGCACTCGAAAAGTGGAGTGTTAAGCTCTTTAAGGCAGTAATTCCAAATGTATATAAATATGTTTCGATGATACAAAAAGCATTATTAAAAGAACTAGGGAGTTTTTCCGTGAAAGAGGAAAATCAAAAGAGTTATTTTATTATAGACAATGGACTTATCCATATGGCACGTCTTGCAGTATTTGGAAGTCATTCAACGAATGGAGTTGCGCAGATTCATACTGATATTCTGAAAAATGATGTTTTAAAAGAATGGTATGAATTGTATCCAGAGCGCTTTCAAAATAAAACAAATGGAATTACACAGCGAAGATGGCTTGCTCTTTCTAATATGGAATTGTCCGGATTCATTTCAGATAAAATTGGAAATGCATGGATCACTGATTTGGACAAATTGAAGGAATTAGAAAAATATGCGAATGACACGGCGGTAATAAAGGAATTTGACAGTATAAAAAAATTAAAAAAACAACAGCTTGCCGAATATGTTATGAAAAAAGAGGGAATTACCATTAATCCGGAATTTATTTTTGATATTCAAGTAAAGCGTCTTCATGAATATAAACGTCAACTTTTGAATGCTTTTTCCATTTTAGATATCTATTTTGGATTAAAAGATGGAACAATCAAAGATTTTACACCAACTTGCTTTATCTTTGGCGCAAAAGCAGCGCCAGGTTATTTTCGTGCAAAAGGTATTATTAAATATATCAATGAAATTGCAAAAATGATAGCAAATGATCCGGTGGTAAGTGATAAATTACAGGTGGTATTTATCTCAAATTATAATGTATCCTATGCAGAAAAAATCACTCCGGCAGCCGATGTATCAGAACAAATATCTACGGCTGGGACAGAAGCTTCTGGAACCGGTAATATGAAGTTTATGTTAAATGGTACCGTAACGCTTGGAACTTATGATGGTGCAAATGTGGAAATTGTAGAACAGGCGGGGGAAGAAAATAATTACATTTTTGGAGCGAGAGTAGAGGAAATCGAAAAAATCAAGAAAATCTATGATCCCAAGAAATTGTATCAGAGCAATCCTAGAATTAAGCGAGTGCTAGATACATTAATGGATGGAACGCTTGATGATGGTGGAACTGGAATGTTTGAAGAACTCTACACTGCGATATTAGAAGGGGCAAGCTGGCATCAGCCAGATCACTATTATTTGCTTTTGGATTTTGTTTCTTATTGTGACGCAAAATTGCAAACAAACAAAGACTTTAAAGATATCATAACGTTTCGGAAAAAGTGTTTCATGAATACTGTAAATGCAGGAAAATTCTCGAGTGATCGAACGATTCGACAGTATCGAGAAGAAATTTGGAATGCATAATGCAATGTGTAAATGAGAATATAGAGTTACAATGATAAGAAAAATTGCTGAAAAATAAAAAAGGATTCCAAATATGGAATCCTTTTTTTTGCGAGAAATTGTTTTATAGTTCAATTATTTTAATTCATTTACAACTTTTTGGATAGCAGCTAAAGCGTCTTCTGGAAGTTTATCATAACCACCCTTTAGTTCATCCATTGATTTTACAAAGTTTAATCTATCATTCATACGAGATTTTAACTCATTTACATAGGAAGCATCATTCATATCTGGAACAAATCCTTCCCAATCCATGATTTCAATATCAGAGAAAGGTCCCCACTGTTTGAACTCAGCTTTTCCATCTACGATGGTTTCAAGAATACCAAGAGTATCTTTAGGCTGAACTTTTTTACCCATGAAATCGCCAGTGTTAATAATATAGCAATCTACGTTCTTATCACCAACTAATTTTTTGAATTTTTCATAGTCGCCTGCCAATGGGTAAGTTCTAAATGGGTTAGCATAAGGTACAACAACCAATGCATTTGGATCAGCACCAGGTGCAAGTCTCTCAGCAGATGATCTCTTAGTAGCAAGAGTAGCACCCATAACAGAAGCGAGAGAAGAACCTTTTAATTTAACAATTGGAGGAATAGTAGGATCTTTCATAATCCAGAAAATCGCATCTACTGGTTCACCAATCTTATCCACACGGTTTGGAGACCATAATTTCGATTTGATAGCACGTCCATTACCATTACGGACATCCTGAGTTACTAATTGAATTTTTCCTTCTTCGTCAATCGTTGCAGAACAGTTTTGAACGGTAAGAAGATATTTGTTATCTGCACATCCAGTTGGGTAATCCTGTGTTTTATCAAAATAGGAAGGCTCTAATGCAACAGAAGAGCAAGTATCTGTATTGATGATGAAAGCATCATCGTGAAGTACAGTAACATCATATTTTCCACCATGTTTTGCATGTGTAATCGTAGATTTACCAGAACCGGATAAACCAAATACAGAGGCAACATATTTAGAACCATCTGCTAAGTTATATTCCTTTTGACCACCATGGCAGGAAGCATACCCATTACGGTTAGCAATAGCCCAAGCCATAGTAAGAGTTCCTTTTTTGTGTTCGCCAAAGTATCTCATACCTAAGATAGCAGCGCAGTTTTGCTCTGTATTAAAGTAGCATAAGGTTTTTGGATCGCTTAAACAAGATAGGTCGACACCTGGACGATCAGAACCATTCCATTGTGGATCGGAGAAGATATAGATATCTGCTTCTTTTCCATCACCTACTGGTTTAGAAGACTTGTACATTCTCACATATTCTTCAGAGATATACTGGAAGTTTAACAACCAGTTGTACATAACGTTTTCTTCGCCTTCTGGAATAAGAAGATGAGCTTTAACTATAAATTCAGTATCCAAACCAATATATGCTTCTGCATGATACATTGTTTTCCAACGAGTTTCATACACAGCATCCATAACAACTTTATCAAGAGCCTCACAATTTACACCTGGTTCGCCTGCAATTCTTCTAGCAGTAGCGTAACGTCCTGTAATGGCACCATCATTGAATAAAAGAACCTTTGCATCTGGTTCTAATCCAAATTCTTCTCCTTTGTATACTGGCATATCTGTAACAATTGTTCCAGGTGAGTTCTTTGCTAATTCGTAAGCTTCCTTTAAGGTGTTAACCTTAATTACATTGTTTCCGTAAAAAGCCGCTTCTACAATAGAACGAGTTTTAGAGAAACCTGGTTTTCCTGCTCCAATTTCTGAAATTGGATAATACGCTTTTGTTGACATAATATTCCTCCTATGATTAATTATATTAAATTTGCTCTGCGGTTTTAAATAAATAGCAAAGCAAAAGTTACCAACATTGTCAAATACATTGTTAAAAACATAACTAGAACTAAGAATTTTAAAACGTTTTCCACTCTAAGTATAATCACGATTTTGTCAAATGTCAATCAAAAACGAGAAAAGATATTGGTTAAAATTCTTTTTTCATATACTTTTCAATCACATCAAATGGTGCGGGACCAAAGGTTAATAAGTATTCGTGAAATTTCTTGATATCAAAATCATTGCCTTTTATTTTTTTGGCCGTTTGTTCGAGTTCCAGAATTTCGTAATAACCGCCTGCATATTTTAAATAATTTCCGGGCTCTTCAATCATAGCGGCATAGACTCTACGAATCGAAGAGTCATTGGTGATTGCAAATTTTTTTAAGTATTTTTTCGTATCATTATAAGACCAACCGTAATAATTGATACCTAAATCAATATCTGCATACATACAAATCATAGCAATTTGATTTGCTTTTAATATGGCGGCAACATCACTGTCTAATCCTGCATAATCATAGCTATTGAACTCAGCATAGGAAGCCCATCCTTCAGAGTAGCCAGAGAAATTTAGTAGTGTTCGGAGTGGATAAGGATTTTGTTCATTAAAATATACGTTTTGATATAGGTGTCCTGGATATCCTTCGTGTGCTAGGGTTGTAAAAATATCAGATAAATCATAGCTGTCATAGGCATTGAGATAAATACAATTATCGTTGTAATTATCAATTTGGGGGCTTAGATAAAAGGCGGGACTTAAATATTCTTCTAACGATTTGTGCACGTATTTTACTTGATAATTTACTTCATTTAGCGTTGGATAATCCGTCTTTATGTCTTCTTTTAGTGTACTTAGAATCTCGCTAGGATCCGTTTGGGGAAAGACCACATTAGAGACATCATCGAGCACGGATGGATTGTTAGAAACTACGCTTTGTATTTTTAGAATGTTTTCATCGATTAGTTGTTCGAGAGCGGTTCGCAGTTCTTTGATGGATTTGGAAGAACCTGTGTAGTAGCGGATGAGATACTCATAGTAGTTTTTCCCAAATTTAAAATGTGAGAGCCCCTCTTCATTGATACCGCTTCCCTTTAATGAGGTTAATCCAGTAATGAGAGATTTATAAGCAGGTATTACTTCCTGCAATACCCTTTCTTTATTTTCCTTTTTGTACAATTTTTTTTCTTTTTTGTTAAGCCAATCGATATCATCAATTCGATCGTTAAATACTTCAATCATAGCATTGTCATTGGTTGACGAAACAAAGAGGCTACATTGGTTTATGATGCTATCTGCGGTATCATCACTCATGAATAGACCATTGTCTGATTTTTCTTGTTCAAAAGCAATAATATCATTAAAATAATCATCGATACAAGATAAAAGAGCGAGGTAGTTTTCAAGGTCATCGATGTTATAAATATGATATTCCGATAATAAAACAGGAAGTTGAGCCTGAATACCCGTAGTAGGGCCAAGAATTTCATTATACAAAAGGTAATCTTCGTCAATCAGAGCAGTATCCAAATATTCCATCAAGATATCGTAAGTCTTTTGCTGTTCAACAGTAAGGTTTTTATAAGAAAATCCCTGCAATGTTTTTTTATAATTCTCGATGATGGCAAGATATTCTTTTTGATAAGGAATGGAATATTCTCCGAGTGTGGGCGTATAATTTTTTATATTATAATTTTCTGGATGCTCCAGTGTATAATTTAATGTAATGCTGTCGCTTTGAACTTCTTCAATGAATACATTGTTTACAAAGGTATCAAAGTTTTGTTGTGTTGTAGTAGAATTTGTTTGCTGGTTGCACCCGTATAGATTGAGGACAAGAAATAAGGCACTAAAATAGTAAAGTATTTTTTTAAATTGTAAACGCAATGAAGTTACCTCCTCGAATTGCTCATAGTAATATAATATTAGTATGCAAACAAAGAAAATGTTATGCAAAAAGAAGTAGAACAAAATTTGCTCCACTTCTTTTTGCTATTTTGATAAATTCATACATTCGAGATGATAAATCAGTGTCATAATAATCCATAAACTTGCACTTAAAATTAATGGGAAAAGACCAACACTAAAAAGCATCGATATAAGGAAAAAGAGAACCATAAGAAGTAGAAATAAATGAGACATAACAACAAACGATTTATAAGCACTTTTGTAAATAATGGTTTGTTCTGCTTCATCGCAACTGCTTAGCCATTCTTTTCTAAATTTCATATCATATACACTACCACGTTTCTCCGGATTCATTTCTTTTGTTAAATTAATCAATTTTCTTTGCATTTGAACATAAATTATAATGTTAGCAATAAATACCAAAAGAGACAATAAATACCCATGTAATCCTATTTTGAAATTATTATAAATACCAGTAAATATAACGCCTAACAAAGCATATGAAATAATATAGTAAATGGTGGTAAGCATAAGAGCAATACTAATTTTTTTTTCGATGGTTTTTAGGATTATTTCATCTTCTAGCTCTAAACAATCAAATTCCTTTCGGGCACTTCGATAGATATAAATCATAAGTATGGCCCAAATAGAGGAGAATAATAGAAAAATATAAGGCATCATAAGTTGAATGGTGTGGCCAAGTTGAAGAAAGGTTTCGTTTAATCGTTCTTTATGAATCGGTGTAGTTCCTATGAAATTTTTGCTTACTAGGCTAAGAATTATGCCAATAATAAAGCCAAAAACCAAGGAAAAAATAATGATAATAGAAAATTTTTTCTTAGCCTTGTTATCTTCTCGATTAATATTGTTTTTTACTGTTTCATTCATTTTTTTCATCCTCCTGATAAGTAAAGATATCTTCTACACTACTGTCAAATACGGCTGCAATTTTTAGTGCAAGTGTGACAGATGGAGAATAATCACCGCGCTCAATTAAACTTATAGTTTGCCTTGAAACACCAACTATTTTGCCGAATTCTTGTTGATTGACATTGATTTTCGCCCGATATTCTCTGAGACAATTATTTAGTCCCATAGAATCACTTCCTTTCTATTTTTATAGTATGACAACTTAAACCGTCATTGTGACAAATAAAGTTGTCAGTAAGAGTATAACAATGACAACTTTATTTGTCAAGAGGATATCGCTATCGCTTATCTTTTAGCTCTTTTAGAGACAAACTTCATTTTATTGAAAAAAGACCACATAAATGCTATAGGATTCTCGATTCACAGGAGAAAAATATTTAACGTGGGTAGTATAGTTGTATAGAAAGGAAAAATTAATCTCCGTTCCTGTTTTGTATACAAAGGTATAGTAGAGGGTTCCCTTTTTTTGTTGTGAGAGAAATGAGGCTTCTGCCTCTGATTCATTGGAAACAAGAAGATCTTTATATGGTTTCATTGTATATGCAGTTCCACTGCAAGCTGGATAATCTTCCTGATTCCAAATATGGTCTTGTAAAAAGAAAGTATCGTTTCTTAAAAAGTAATTGTATCGAACATAGTTTTTGGTATCGGGCGTAGGATCATCCCAGGTAAGGTCAATATGATACCATTTTTTTCCTAGTTTAATACTGTTCCAAGCATGCGATTGGGTCTGCCCATTTTCGTTTGTTGCATACCCTCTTATTTGCTTGTTTTTTATCCCTAGGGCATTCATAAATAACTGGAAAGTTTCGGCATATCCTTGACAGACACAGGTTTTATATAGAAGGCAGCCTGCTGGATGATACGAGGTATTCGGTATAGATTGAACCTCTCGTATGTCGTACATACAGTTTAATACAATGTAGTCATGGATTGTTTTTACTTTGGAGTAATCGGACATTGTAGAGGTAATTGTTTCTGAAATAATAGTATACACTTTATTTACAATTTGTTTATCTGTTTTTGAAAGATCAGAAATATCTCCGCTTTTGCATGCACTAGCAAGAGAATTTTTAATGATAATTGTCCATTTATACATTCTACCGTTATAGGTTGCAATTACTGTGGTAGTCCCTTTTTTCTTAGCAGTAATTGTGCCATTTGCAGTAACACTTAAAATTTTTTTGTTGCTGGATTTCCAGGTAATACCGGAGGTAATGCCGGATAGGGTTAAGGTAGCAGTGTCTAAAACCTTCATTGATAGATAAGCGTTCGTTGTATTTGCTGTGACTGCATTCGAAGCATTTGCATAAGGAGGAGTAGAAAATCCTGTAGACAAAATTATGCTAGCAATAAGCAAAAATAGATATCGAATATTCTTTTTTTTCGATTTTCCCATATAATTCATAAAATCGTCCTTTCTTACAAAAAAGATTTGTTTGGAGTAAGTATATCACAGAACGACGGAACGAAAAAGAAAAGTAAGAAATCAATGCATATAATTTTAACAGCATTGCATAGTAAAATAAAAGAGTGGTCATACTAATTTTCGAGGTGATTATTATGACGTTAACACAAAAAGAGACAACTCTTTTACAAGATTTGAAAGCACAAGAGAAACTTTGCGTGGATAAATACAATAAATATTCCGCAAGTGCTTGTGATGGAGAACTAAAAACTTTGTTTTCCCGGATTGGAAAAACAGAACAAAAACATCTTGATACGGTGACTCAAATTATGGGAGGAAGTATTCCGAGTACAAGTATGAATAGCAGCGGACAAAGTTGGGCTACCGGAACAACACTAGGAAAAAATGCTTCCAATAGTAAGGAGGATGCAACGAGTTCTTTTGAAAATGATAAGTTCCTTTGTGAGGATACCCTTGCATCTGAAAAATTTGTTTCATCTTCTTATAACACCATGATTTTTGAATTTAAGGACTCGGCAGTAAGAGATGCATTGAATCATAATCAAAAAGAAGAGCAGCAACATGGAGAACAGATTTATAACTACATGGAAAGTCATGGGATGTATAACGCACAGCAGTAATAAAGGGATGATGTGAAAGAAACAATAAACTTTCACATCATCCTTTTTGGTATTACATATGGTAACCTAGATTAATTGGTAAATTGGAATAAGGTATCAAACGTTCGAAGTGTTTTGAAATTTCCTTTAGCGGTAAGGGAACCAGACATAAATGCTCGCTGAAATGTCATATGACCATTAATAATATTAGATAGAGTTTCATGTGAGGTCTTGGCGGCTACATCGGCATCCTCTTTTTGTCCATACTTGCATTTTAAATCAGAATTGTTAACTTCAATCACAAGTGTTTTGTTTGCATCTGCAAGCTGAATTGTGTAAGAAGCGCAAAAATCATCCAATGGGTGAAAGTGATTGCTAAATTCTTCTATAAATTCCTGTCCGCTTGTATCATCCGAAGTACCAAGCATTTCTTTGAAAATTTGTGTTAATTCTTCAATGTCCTCTTTTTGTTTCTTTACATACGTGTCATCGGAAACATATACCGAAAGCTGCTCGCTTTCTTGTGGAGTTAAATCAATGTTATGATTCATTATAGTTTGCTTTACGGCATTTGTACTGCTAGGAAATGACATGGATTTTTGATTAATCGTCCGATATAATTGCTCTGCTTTCTTTTCAATTAAAAAAGAATATTCTGGATTAGTCTCAAATTGGGCATGGTTATCTACATAGGCACACAAACCATCGAGCGGAATGCCTCCAAGTATTTCCCAAGCTTTTATTAATGTAAATTGTGCATCACGCTCACCGTAGGTAGATGACATGACAATAGGAAGCATATATAAAGAACTTATCTTTGCCTTATCAGCATAGAGCCAACAGGCATCAAGAAAGCTTTGCATCAGTCCACCAATTCCCATCCATTCTAGATTAACGGCTAGGATTACCCCGTCACATTCTTTTATCGTTCTGCTTAAGGTTGAGATTCCCTGCTTATCTTCGTACAGATTATAGCGCGTAACTTCTACACGTAAATCCTTTAGGACTTCGGTAATTTTATTCATGACATAGATAGTAGGGTCTTCAATAAGACCACGGCCACCATAGTATATATTAATTTTCATCATAGGAAGAGTCCCTCCAATCACTGGTATAATTGATAGGTGTTGGCTTTCGATATAGTAAAACTGCAAGTAAAAAGCCACTTATAAAACCACCAATATGAGCGGCGTTGTCAACACCTTGACTAGCAAATCCGCTATAGAGGCTTAAAAATAGGAATATAAGTATTTGCCGTCTGGTCAGTCCTTCTGCTTTGCCCTTGTTAATTAATATAATATATAGCAATGCACCAGAGGTGCCAAAGATTGCGCCAGAGGCACCAGCAGCAATTGGAGCTTGTCCAATCAAAATATTATAACCGATTGAGAAACACCCTGCAAGAATTCCCGATAGAAAATAAATAAAAATATATTTGATATGACCTACTAATTTCTCGAGTGTGCCACCGATAAACCAAAGAACAAGCATATTGTTAAAAATATGAGTGATTCCAAAGTGTAAAAACATAGAAGTAATGAGACGATAATATTCCCCATTTTCAAAGAAATAAGGCCAATACATAGCTCCACAGCGTAACATCCATTCCGAATTTGTAGAAGAATGGCTTAAATCTACCAAGACAAAAACAATAATATTGATCAGTATAATAATGGTATTGATAAGAGAGTAGTAATCTCCGATATCTTTTGGTTCTTTTCCTGTATTTTCTGGCATAAATTTAACCCCTTTCCAAAGAAAGTATATCATTTATTTGGTGAATTTGAAAGGTATAAATCGAACCTCGTGTTTTTATAAAAGCTAAGCGGTTTTTTTGTAAAATTAGGTCAATGAGTTTTGGTTGCAAGATGCGATGGTTTTTTATAACCTAATAATGTAAGAAACGATGTTAAATAACAGGAGGGAAAAATAAATGAATGAGGGACGTTACATAATATCCGATGCAGCCAGAAAATTAAAAGTAGAGCCTCATGTGCTACGGTATTGGGAAGAAGAATTGCATCTTGATATACCTAGAAATGAAATGGGGCATCGACAGTACACACAAGAGAGTATGCAGTTGTTAAAGCAAATTAAAGACTTAAAAGAAAAGGGATTTCAACTAAAAGCAATTAAATTAGCGATACCAAAGATTGAGCAAATATGTGAGTTAGATGAAGTGAGTTTGTATCGAATACGAGAGGAACTCAATCAGAAAGTAGAAGAAAAAACAAATTGTCTTACGGTTTTAAAAACGGAAGAACCAAAGGTATTTGTAGATAATGCACCTAAAATGCAGCAGTTCAAAATGATTATGAAAGATTTGATTATGGAGGCATTAAAAGAAAATAATGAAGAGTTGTCCGATGCGGTAAGTGATAATATATCGGATAATGTATTAAAGGAAATGGATTATATGATACGAGAGAAGGAAGAGAGAGAAGAAGATCGTTTTCGGAGGTTAGATGAATCGATTCGTGGGATGCAAAAAGCTAGGCAAGAAGTTGCTGCTGCACAATTGGAAGTTACAAAAAAGAAAAAAGAAGGTATTTTTAGAAAGAAAAAATAGAAAGAACCAAACGATATCGTTTAGTCTTCCTCAATCACATGGATTTCTAGGTAATCAAAATCAATAGAATCAATAAAATTATCTTTTGTAAAACGTGTTTTATCATGACGCTTAAAATCTTGAATGGTAGCGTCTAACCAAATTGGTTTTGAAAGGTCAAATGTATAGCAAGCCTCGTCCAAGGCCTTATAGATTTTTTGGGTACGAGTTAAACCAGGCTCGTCATTTTCGATGACAATATCTTTGATTAAATGAGTATTATCCCATATTTTACACCATAAACGAAACATGTATATTAAATCCTCCTGAAATTTCTTGGTTGAATATAAAATCATGGAGTAGTATATCATGTAAATGTATATTCTACAATGAGGAAAAAATTACTTGCCTTTTTTCTAAGAGACTGATATGATAATTGTGTTTATGACAAGACAGATGTAAACACAGTCAATCAGAAGGGATGGGAAGAATGAATCAAATGAAGAAATTTTGTAATCGGTTATTTATTGACGGGCTGAGTGGAATGGCATTGGGGCTGTTTTCAACCTTAATTGTGGGAACAATAATCCAGCAAATTGGTATTGCATTAGGTGGAGAAATTGGAAATTATTTATTTATAGTTGGAAAGGTAGCGGCTTCTGTAACAGGTGCAGGAATTGGGTGCGGAGTGGCCTACAAATTAAAAGAAAATCCACTTGTCGTATTATCAGCGGCTACGACAGGTATGGTAGGTGCATTTGCTAGTAAGATACTTGTAGGTTCTGTATTTGCAGATGGAGTGATCCATTTTGCTGGTCCTGGCGAACCACTCGGTGCTTTTGTAGCCGCTTTTGTTGGGATTGAAGTAGGACGTTTGATTTCTGGAAAAACAAAAATTGATATTTTGATTACTCCATTGCTTTCTATTTTGTGTGGAAGCACGATGGGGCTCGTGGTTGGACCACCAATATCAAAATTTATGACAGATCTTGGTGCAATTATAAATTGGGCTACGGATCAGCACAAATTTGTTATGGGTATTGTAGTTGCAGTGTTAGTGGGTATGTTTCTTACACTTCCAATCAGTTCAGCCGCAATATGCATAATACTTAATCTTTCAGGTATTGCTGCAGGAGCAGCGACCGTTGGATGTTGTGCAAACATGGTAGGATTTGCAGTAGCAAGTTATCGTGAAAATAAGGCAGGGGGGCTTTTGGCACAGGGGCTTGGGACAAGTATGCTGCAGGTTCCAAATATCGTGCGAAATCCTAGAATATGGGTGCCTGCAATCCTTACAAGTGCAGTATTAGGTCCGATTTCCACTTGTGTAGTTGGTCTTACGAACAATGCAACGGGTGCAGGAATGGGAACATGTGGATTAATTGGCCAGATTATGACATATCAGACCATGGCACCAGTAAGAGGTAGCATTGCAACGATATTTTTAATACTTATCATGCAAATTATAATGCCAGCCGCATTAGCATATGTTATATCTGAGTGGATGCGACATAAAAATTGGATTAAATTTGGAGATATGAAACTGGATGTTTAATTCAAAAAATTATAAGAAAAGACGGATAGAAAATGTGAAAAACGCTCAACATTTTCTATCCGTCTTTTCCAGGTTACAGTGGAAGACATACCGTAAAGATGGTTTTATCTTTGTCAGAATTTACAAATATTTTACCACCATGTGCTTCAACAATTCGATTTGAAATCCAAAGACCAATACCAGAGCCGCCGACTTTGTTCGAAGCCCGTGGTAGGAACATACCAGCTATTTTATTTGTTTCAATCGGGAGACCATTATTCCCAAAATGCAAAATGATAAAATTATGTCCTTGCGTCATATCTTCAATTTGCTCCCCTAAGTCTGGAATCTGTATCCATAAACTTTGTTTAGATTCCAACGCCTCTACTCCATTTTTTAATATATTTACAAAGACTTGCCGGATTTTTACGATATCACAAAGATAGGAGCTCATCAAAGGGATCATACTACGTGAAACATGGAAAGACCAGTCAAGATTATTATGTATGAATACAGGTTCAAAACTTTCAGAGACAGTCTGTAATACTTCCAGCAAATTTTCTTTTTTCAGGTTAAGAGTAGCACAAGAGTTGTAATCTGAATAATTATGAAGAAGTAAAGATAAATCTTTTACATCCTTAGTAAGTTGAAGCCAATAGGGTTCATCGACTAAGCATGCATTTTTAGATTCCATGAGCTGAATGGTGCTATAAATAATGGTTAACGGGTTTCCAATTTCATGAGTTACTTTTGAAAGAAGTTGATTATTTTCTTCACGTAATCGTTCGACATATTTTTCGAAGCGGGAATCTTCTTTGCATAACTCATCTAGTTCCATTAATTCTGAATACGAAAACATTAGATCCTCCTTATGTGTGTTTGTATTTAACTGGGTACTATATTTTGTGCTTTTTCTTATGTTCATAGACTAATTCTAGCAAATATTTACATTTTTCTCAATCGAAATTGATTTACATAATCCGACTAATTTTGCATGACAAATCAAAACGTTTTGATTTGAAGAGGAACCTGTAATGTGGTAGACTAAGAAAAAATAACAAAATGAGATTGGAGACTATATGAAGGATACAAATTGTATTTTCTGTAAAATTGCAAATGGTGAAATACCTTCAACTACGTTGTATGAGGATGAAAGTTTTCGCGTGATATTTGATATTGCACCAGCATCATTTGGACATGCCATCATTTTACCAAAAAATCATGCCAAAAATATCTATGAACTATCGGAGGAAGACGCTTCAAAGATATTTATTCTGGCAAAGAAGATTGCAGTAGGACTAGAGAAAGCGTTGCATTGTGATGGGATTAATATCTTACAAAATAATGGAGAAATTGCGGGACAGACGGTATTTCATTTGCATGTTCATGTAATACCACGATATAAGGATGATTCAGTTACGATTACTTGGAAACCAGGCGAGGCAAATTTGGAAAAATTAAACGAAATAATTGACGCAATGCAATGAGTAAAAAAAAACAGTCCACATAACAAAAACTGTAGTGTGGACTGTAAGATGGGACGAGATTCTTAAGAGCAATCTTTAATGAGACTAATAATGGTATCAATCGCATGATTCATTGTACTTTTCTGCATGTTGTGAATGTAAGTATTTTTGACTTTATAGACCTGATTGACTGCATTTAGCAGAGAATCCTTAGTTAAAGACTCCTCTTGTAATACATAACTATATCCTTGCTTCTCAAAAGAAGCTGCGTTAAGAATCTGGTCGCCGCGACTGGCAGCAGCAGAGAGTGGAATTAAAATATTTGGCTTTTTTAATGTAAGTAATTCACAAATGGCGTTGGCGCCTGCCCTGGAAATTACAAGGTCGGCCGCCGCGAAAAGGTCAGTTAACTCTTTTTTGATATATTCGAATTGTACATAACCTTTTGTGCTACTTAGCGTTTCATCTAGTTTTCCAGAACCACATAGATGGATAATTTGAAAGGTTTCCAAAAGCTTTGGAAGAATCGCACGAACCGATTCATTTACAACAGTAGAACCTAAGCTTCCACCAATAATTAAAAGAACGGGCTTATTCGGGGTAAAACCACAAAAATCAAGACCAGCCTTTTTATTCCCTTGCAAGAGTTCTTGGCGAATTGGGGAACCGGATAATACGGTTTTATCAGGAGATAGTAGTTTGACTGTTTCTGGAAAGTTGGCACATATTTTTGTTGCACAGGGGATACAGAGCTTATTTGCAAGACCTGGGGTCATATCTGACTCGTGAATAATAGTTGGAATATGTCTGCGTTTTGCTGCTAGAACAACAGGTACGGATACAAATCCACCTTTTGAAAATACGACATCGGGCTTGATTTTTTTTAGTAAAGAGGAAGCTTGCGTGTAACCTTTGATAACTTTGAAGGGGTCAGAAAAGTTTTTTGGATCAAAATATCGTCGCAATTTTCCGGAAGAAATCCCATAATATGGCACATCGAATTCTTCGATGAGTGTGCGTTCGATTCCATGGTAAGAACCAATATAATGAACTTCAAACCCCTCTTCTTTTAAACGGGGAAGAAGTGCGATGTTAGGGGTGACATGACCGGCTGTTCCACCCCCTGTTAATACAATTCGTTTCATATTTTCATGCCTCCATTGATTTTAAGGCTTGTGCTAACTGATCGGGACAGGAAGTTGATTTGAATCCGCAGGTAACACCTTCTAATTTTCTTATTACATCATCTATGCTCATACCGGTGACTAACTGGGAAATACCAGTAGTATTTCCTTCACATCCACCTATAAAATTGACTGATTTTATAATATTTTCTTCTACTTCAATATGAATTTCTTTTGAGCATACACCTTTTGTTTTATAAATCATAGCAATATCCTTTCTATTTCGTTTGATATGCTACTCATTTTATACTAGCTTATCTTATTTTGCAAGATGTCGAAACGTCAATTTTTGTCGTACGATTCTTATGCCAAACACTGTTCAACTTGACTTGTCTGTGCTATAGTATCAACAAAATTGGATATTGAAAGGGGAAATATCATGTTAGTTTATATGTATGAACACAAGATAATAATTTATGCAATCATTGCGTTATTTGGGGTAGGATTTTTGGTAAAAATCATTCAGGCCATCGCATACGGGCAATTAATAAAGGCTTCGATGGAGATGGGAATATCAGAAAATCGGTTGATGAAATTGATACGACTGCGTTTTGATACCTGTTACAAAGTTAAGCTGGGTGTGCATAATGTGGATAGTTTTGTGGATAAGTATGTATATAGCTATAAATTTTGTGGGATATCATTATACACACTCGAAAATATGAGTGGACAAATTACAATGATATGTTTGCTTGTTACTTTATTTGGGAGTATTTTGGCTTTTTCATTAAAATGTGGACAAGATGTCATTTTATCCACACTTACGGTAGGGGCATGTGCTGTTTTGCTGTTGATAGCACTTGATATGTTATTTAGTCTTTCGTCAAAGCAAAAGATTCTTCGGATTCATATGAAAGATTATCTGGAAAATAACTTGAAAGCAAAACTTGAGAATGAATATTTTTTACCAAAAGAGATGGAAGCATATCGACATAGCTTTTTTGAAAAGGAAAAGGAAGAACCAAAAGAAATAAAAACAAAGGAGATAAAATTAAAAGATGAGAAACGACCTAAGTTAGGGATTAAGGTGGATGCAAAAGCGAAACGAAAAGAGGAAGAGGATAAGATTATAGAGGAAATTTTAAAAGAATATTTGGTATAATTTGAAATAAATAGTATGATTTTATAAGGGAATCAAAGATATTTCATATTGCACTTGCTATATTGGTCTGTTAGAATAAAGTTGGTTAGGTTATAACAATGAAAAGGAGTACAGACAAATGGGACAAAATCTTATTTTTGATGATTCATTAGTAAAGTGCTTTGTTTCGCAGGAAGAAATGCAGATGATGAAAGCAAATGCTGAAACTGCAAAAAAAACACTTGTAGAAAAAACTGGAGCAGGAAATGATTTTTTAGGTTGGATTGATTTACCAATTGATTATGACAAAGCGGAATTTGTGCGGATTCAAAATGCAGCCAAAAAAATTCAAAGTGATTCGGAAGTTCTTATTGTAATTGGAATTGGAGGCTCTTACTTAGGAGCAAGAGCAGCAATTAACTTTTTGAAACACAGTTTTTATAATCGTGTATCCAACGAAATTCGTAAAGCACCAGAGATTTATTATGCAGGAAATAGTATTAGTAGTACATATCTTGCACATTTATTAGATGTAATTGGTGATCGGGATTTCTCGGTTAACATTATAAGTAAATCGGGAACAACAACGGAACCTGCAATTGCATTTCGCGTATTAAAAAAGAAATTAGAGAAAAAATATGGAAAAGCAGAGGCTGCAAAGAGGATTTACGCAACAACGGATAAAGAAAAGGGAGCCTTAAAAAACTTGGCAACCGAAGAGGGATATGAAACGTTTGTAGTGCCAGATGATGTAGGCGGTCGTTTTTCTGTACTTACTGGTGTTGGATTACTTCCAATTGCAGCAAGCGGTGCGGATATTGGAAAATTGATGGAAGGTGCTGCTTCTATGCGAGAAAAGTGTTTAAATAACGCATATGAGGAAAATGATGCCATTCGTTATGCTACTATTCGTAATATCTTATACAACAAGGGAAAATCGGTTGAAGTATTGGCAAATTATGAGCCGAGTGCACATTATGTTGGAGAGTGGTGGAAACAGTTGTTTGGTGAGAGCGAAGGAAAAGACCAAAAGGGTATTTTTCCGGCTGCTGTTGATTTGACAACAGATCTTCACTCGATGGGACAGTTTATTCAAGATGGCTCTCGAGTTATGTTTGAAACGGTTTTGGAAATCGAAAAATCAACGTGTGAAATTTTGCTTGAAGCAGAAGACGTTGATTTGGATGGACTTAACTATTTAGCAGGAAAATCCATGGATTTTGTAAATAAGAGTGCTATGAAAGGTACCTTGCTTGCACACACGGATGGTAATGTACCGAATTTATTGGTTAAATTGCCAGAGCAAAATGAGTTTTACTTAGGAGAATTATTTTATTTCTTTGAGTTTGCATGTGGTGTTAGCGGATATATGCTAGGGGTTAATCCATTTAATCAACCAGGTGTTGAAAGCTATAAGAGAAATATGTTTGCTCTCTTAGGTAAGCCGGGCTATGAAAAAGAAAGAGAAGAGTTATTAAAGAGATTGTAAGAGTAGCTCTTATGAAAAACGTAAGGGGTTATTGCAAAATGTTTTAAGTTTGCAATAACCCCTTATATTTTTTCTAAAGCAGGGAAAAACATCTAGATGGAATTTAGTTTTTTATCAAATTTGTACAGGAGTTCTTCGCTTTTTTCTAGTATTTTTTGCTCATTTATAAAGCAGTTTTTCTTTTCTTTTATAATAAGGGTACCATTTATGAAAACGCTATCAATTACTTGACCGGAACCGGCATAGAGAAGGTTACTAATGCGAGTTTGTCGATTGGTGAGTGAAAGGTCATGTTCCATATCAACAACAATTAAATCGGCAAGATAGCCTTCTTTTACGCAACCAAGATTTGAGAATCCAAGTGCTTTTGCACCATTTTGGGTCATCATACGATAGGTAGTTCCAACATCCATTGCTTTCGGGTTTAAGGTTGATCCTTTTTGAAGATAGGAACCTGCTCGTGCTTCTCTAATAAGATCTCGATTTGAACTGCTTGCTTCGCCATCACATCCCATACATACATTAATTCCACGCTCTAACATTGATTGAATCTTTGGGATACCGTCACTTAGTTTCATATTGGTACTTGGGCAATGCACTGGATTTGCGTTGGTCTTTTTGATGAGATCAAGTTCATGCTCATCTAGCCAGATACTATGTGCTAACACGGTGTGCTCATCCAAAATTCCAAGGTGATAGAGTGCTTCTGCCTCCATATAGCCAGTGCGCTTTAAGACATCAAGAGTTTCTTTTTTTCCTTCTGCAAGATGTGTATGAAAAATTAGGTTCCGCTCCGTAGCAAATGATTTTAATTGCTTCATTAATTCCGCAGAGCAAGAAGGGAGACCAAGCGGAGCGACACAAGTGGTGATTCTACCATGATTATAGCCTTGATAGGTATCATATACTTTTTTTGCAAGAACAAGATTTTCATCCGTAGAACGAACCGGTGTGTTCGTGCTTTCTGAAATATCAGTGAGACCCATGCCAATTATTGCACGGATGCCGCTATCCTTGATTGCTTGTACACCAGCATCAAAGTAGGTATTCATACCCATGTCATTAATTGTGGTAGTCCCAAAACGGAGGGCTTCTAGAGCACCAACTAATACGGAATAGTAACAGTCTTCTTCGGTAAAGAGACTCTCTGCATGAAACATACGAACCAGCCAGTCGGTAATTGGATAATCATCCAAATAGCCTTTTAAGAAAGTCTGTAATAAATGGGTGTGACTATCAATAAAAGCCGGAAGAACCATCTTACCTTTGAGATCGATAATAGGTATATTTGATTCTGGGCGATTGATAGAAGGGGCTATTTTTATGATTTTTCCATCTGCGATGTAAATATCATTGCGATTGCAACAAAGGGTATCAAAGTTTGCGATGTCGCAATTTTTTAGTAAATACTTTTCCATGAATATCTCCTTGTCTTTTATAATCTTAACTACTTAAGATAGCGTGCTTTATAACTTATATAGTTTCCGTTATAGTGATCCTTTGTAAAAACAATAGGGTTATCATTCACATCATACCAAATAGAAGATATGAGTATAAAATTGCGGTTATCATCATCAAAATGATTGAGCTTTCGACTAGAAGAATCCAGAGCCGGAGTAATGGTACTGTTTACATAGTGTACTTTTGTTTCAAAAATTTGTTTCAAAAGTGTTTCTGTCCGATCAAAGTCATTAAAATCAACGTCGGGAAGTAAGTGTGAGCAATAATATACATTTGTTAATATTGCAACATTACCATCCAGTGTATAGTTACGAATAAATAGATTGATGGGAAGAGCATTTGCTTTTAAGGTTTCATCTAAAAAGGAATCATAATCGCTTGTAAATTGATTTACATTGATATGTGATATTTCTCTGCCACTTGATGTAGCACAAAGACGTTCCAATGGAAGCATATATGTTTCGGGATATTCATTTGGTGTAGCTTCTACCTTATATACAACATAAGTACCTTTTCCTTGAAAGGTTTTGATGTAGCCATCCTCAGAAAGAAGAACGAGAGCCGTACGAAGGGAAGTACGACCAATGCCCATTCGATTTGCAAGTGAGGCTTCTGATGGTAGTTTGTCACCGTTTTTATAGTAGCTAGTAACAATAAGATCACGGAGTTTTCGATATGCTTTCAGATAAAGTGCTTTGTCATTTTGTCTATTTGGTATTGCAAAAAGTTCGGTATCGTCTGGGTGGATGGTATAGTGTGGATTAATCATAAGAGCTCCTTTTTAAATAAAGAATAGATACTTGTCACATATGTTATAAGTTATTTTAACGCAGATAAAAACACTTGTCAATAAATAAAAAAAAGAACTATCTATGTATAGAATAGTCCTTTTTTCATATAATAATTGTTAAAATAATTACGCTTGGATTGCACCTGTTGGGCAAGCACCTTCGCAAGCACCGCAGTCAATGCAAGTATCTGCGTCGATTTCATAATGAGAAGCTCCTTCAGAAATCGCATCTACTGGACATTCAGCTGAGCATGCTCCGCAGCTGATACATTCATCTGTAATTGTATGTGCCATAATATCATATCCTCCTTATTAATTGATACGCTTATTTTAATATAAAATCTTTCTTTTTACAAGAGAGAAGTGAAAAATTAATAGTGAGAAGTAAAAAGGGTTTCAAGAATCGTGTGTATTCGTAAATTCTGAGCGGTTGCAAGAAGATCAAAATTGGTAGTTGTGTAGAAACTATGCGTAGAATAGAAAAATTATAAAAATGAAAAAATGAACAAAAGAGGACATCTTGACGATAACATAAATATAGAATATAATGAAGAAAGTATCGAGCAAAAACATAGGTCAAAGGCTGATATTTTATAGAAAAAATAGGAGGTAATCAAAGTGGCACAGATTAATAAAGAAATGTTAATAGGCGAATTGATTCAAATTGATGATAGAATTCCACCTGTATTAATGGGTGTTGGAATGCACTGCTTAGGCTGTCCATCTTCTCAGGGAGAAAGTTTAGAAGAAGCATGTATGGTACATGGAATCAACGTAGATGAACTTGTTACAAACATTAATGCATTCCTTGCACAGTAAAAAAATAAATATAAAAGGCTTGTCGCAAATAGTATGGGTATTTTAATTTGCGACAAGCTTTTTTTCATGCAGAAAGTCAAAAGGTAGCCGGAGACTAGCTAGTAGGTTACAGGTTTTACGCAGCCGCGTTCATTTATCCAGACACCTATCACTCGAACAGGAAGTCCCCAAGACTTTACTACATTTGTTGAGGCTATTATATCCTGGTAGTGTTGGCAGGTACTAACCGGATTAGCAGCACAGTCATAATGTCCAACGACAACAATGACTTTGGAATCATGAGCTGTTATTGAAATCATAACGTTTTGTTTTAATTGTTCGATTACATCGCAAGAACCATTTGAGAGTACTTTATCCATACCAGGTTGGGTAATTAAATCTACATAGTCAATGCAAAAATTATTCCTCATCCAATGGATAATGGGAATTTGTGTTCTTCCATCAATACAGTTTAGAGCAGTTCCAAATTTTTTTTCCATAGAGACACCTTCTAATTACTTTCTTATATTGTTACAGTATTACCTATAATGGAAAGTAGTTACCAAATATTAGGAAGTTAGTATTCAAAGATCAAGTTGACTAGGTGTACAGTTATATTTTTTCTTAAATGCACGAAAAAAAGTAGAGTAATCTTTAAATCCGCATTGGAAGCAAACTTCTCCAATTGAAAAATCATGCGAGAGAAGATCACACGCAAGAAGTAAGCGCTTATTTGTAATATAATGGTGGAGAGAATACCCAGTTTCTGCTTTGAATGTCCGCATTAGATGATATTTACTGACGTAAAAGTGAGAAGATAAAAAATCAACAGTCAAATCTTCTTTTATATGTTCATTAATATAAGCGATTATTTGGTGTACTTTGTTATTTGAAGAGTGATAGGAAACAGTGGAATATTCTTTGTGTATCATGTTTCGATTTAATAAAACTAAGAATTCTGTAAATAAGGCCGATTGATAAATTTCATTTGCGAAGTCATTACATTGTATGGTCGCTTCAAGTTTAGTTAATGTGTTAAAAAGTTGGGTGTAGGGTAAGTCCCTTAGGCGTATGACGGGTTGCGTGTAATCTTTTGCGTATTGGAAACAATAGGAAAGAGATGAATGTTCTAAAAAATTGGTGTATACAATAATCCGTTCGTAAGGAACAGAAAAATTAATTTCTGGTTTATGCAGCTCATTTCGATTAATTAATACAATATCGTTTGGTAAAAGAGGATAGGTTTTACCTTCAATATTATAAACAACATTTCCAGAAATAAGAATATATATTTTATTAAAGTCATGATAATGATAGTCAAAGGTTTCGAGGGCAGAATCTTTGATGTGAAATAGTTTGAAATCTTCTTGCAAAAACCCTCGTTTTTCATAGTCTTTCTTTTGCATACTAAGATCACCTCTTTTTCTCATTAAAGTATATAGCATTTTTTGCAAGAAAGAAAGCATTTTATACACTGTAAAATGAAAATAGTGCTTGCTATACTAAAGAAAAGATAAGGAAGAAAAGAAATATAGTAAGAAAAGGAGCTGATTTTATGAAGATAAAACTACAAAAGTATCATGGATTGGGAAATGATTATCTGGTATTTGATCCAAATCGAAATGAAGGAAAACT
This sequence comes from Velocimicrobium sp., assembly GCA_041821315.1. Lineage (GTDB taxonomy): Bacteria > Bacillota > Clostridia > Lachnospirales > Lachnospiraceae > DIGJ01. The sequence goes on from JBGUEO010000004.1 coordinate 134,980, forward strand.
TACAGAATCCCAGATTCGAAAGATTTGTAATAGAAATTTTGGCGTTGGATCGGATGGAATACTAATTGGACCCATTTGGAAGATGAATAAACTTTCTGTTCGCATTATGAATCCAGATGGAAGTGAAGCAGAAAAAAGTGGAAATGGAGTACGTATTTTTGCAAAATATTTAAAAGATGCTGGTTATATTCAAAAAAAAGAATTTACCCTTTCAACCGTTGGAGGAGATGTGCACATCACATATTTAAATGAAAGGGGAACAAAGCTTCGTGCATTTATGGGCAATGTAAATTTCTTTAGTGAGAATATTCCTGTTGCTGGAGGAAATCGAGAAGTAATAAACGAACCAATGGAATTTGCAGGGGAGGTATATTCGGTCACATGTGCTTCGATTGGGAATCCTCATTGCGTCATTCCGCTCGAGCATATTTCGAAGGAGCTAGTATGTCAATTAGGTCCCCTCATAGAAAATGCAGAGCAATTTCCCAACCGGATTAACGTACAGCTGTTAGAAGTAATGGATCGGAACAATATACGAATCGAAATCTATGAGCGTGGAGCTGGGTATACACTGGCTTCTGGAAGCAGTAGTTGTGCAGCAGCGAGTGTTGCATATCGTCTGGGACTTGCAGATTGTAAGATGACCGTCCATATGCCAGGCGGAACGCTTGATATTGAAATCGATGAGAACGAAAATGTATATATGACAGGGCCGGTGGCATCGATTGGTGATATCGTTCTTTCTAGTGAATTCCTAGAAGAACTATATTGACAAAAATACTTGAATTCAGTAGACTTAATCATAATTATTGATGATTTAGGAGGAAGCAAACGTGAAAGACGAAACAAAATGTTTACATTCAGGATATACACCAGAAAATGGTGGACCAAGAGTAATGCCTATTGTACAAAGCACGACTTATACCTTTGACTCTACCGAGCATATTGGGGAATTATTTGATATGCCGACATCTCATATGTATTCTAGATTTTCGAACCCTACGGTAGATTGTGTAGAAAAGAAAATTGCGGATTTAGAAGGAGGGGTAGGGGCGTTGTGTACTTCCTCCGGACAGGCGGCATCTCTTTTGTCAATTTTAAATATTTGCAATGCTGGAGACAGCTTTATTAGTACATCTACCATTTATGGAGGTACCATAAATTTATTCGCAGTTACATTAAAACGGTTTGGTATCGAATGTATCTTTGTGGATGCAGAAAGTAGCGAAGAAGAAATTCAAAAGTTTTTTAAGCCAAATACAAAAGTAGTGTTTGGTGAAACATTAGCAAATCCTTCTTTGGCAGTTTTAGACATTGAAAAGTTTGCCAAAATTGCACATGCCAATAAAGTTCCATTTATAGTAGATAATACCTTTGCTACGCCAATCCTTTGTAAACCAATGGAATTTGGTGCCGATATTGTAATACATTCAACCTCTAAATATATGGATGGGCATGCGTTGCAAATTGGTGGTGTAATTGTGGATAGTGGTAACTTTGACTGGACAAATGGTAAATTCCCAGAATTTACAGAGCCAGATCAATCCTATCATGGAGTTGTATACACCAAAGACTTTGGCAAGATGGCTTATATTATTAAGGCAAGAATGCAATTGATGAGAGATTTCGGTTGTTACCCGGCGGCACACTCTGCATTTCTTTTAAATCTTGGATTGGAAACACTTCCGATTCGAATGGAACGTTATTGTGAAAATGGACGTAAGGTTGCAAACTACTTCAAAGCTTCCAATAAAATTGAAGAAGTAAAATATGCAGGACTTGAGGGTGATAAATATTATGAACGTGCTAAAAAATATTTACCAAAGGGTGCATGTGGTGTTATCTCAATTGTAATAAAAGGTGGTAAAGAAGCGGCAGTTAAATTTATGGATGGTCTGAAATTAGCTTCGAACGAAGTCCATGTTGCGGATATTCGCACTTGTGTACTTCATCCTGCAAGTGCAACACACAGACAATTAACAGATGAGCAACTTGTGGCAGCAGGAGTCAATCCAGGAATGATACGGTTTTCGGTTGGACTAGAAAATGTTGCAGACATTATTGCAGACATTGAACAGAGCTTAAAGAACGTATAGTCATAATGTCAAGGTCTCCAAGAATTTGTATGTAAGTGGGAATAACAATAGGTGTTTGTTTGATGATAAAACAATCAAAGCGTTTAGAACAGAACATGAGAAAAACAGAAAGCAGTATGTTGTTCTGTATTTTATTGGTTACCATGTGTAAATTACTTTTGGAAGATAGAGGTTCAAATGAATAGAAAATTAAGTATAGTTATCGCATTATTATCACTAATTACCGTTTTAGGTGGGTGCGCGTCTGAAAGTACGAAAGCAGGGCAGCAGCTTGCGCGGATAGAGGTATATTCTGTTGTGGATAATACATTAGTTAATACCATTGAAGACGAAGAAAGCTTATTAGAGTTTAATCAAAAAACCGAATGTGAAGAACAGTGGGATGATGATTATATGGATCAGCAAGAGGAAATTCAAAAAAAGTTGGAGGAACGTGAACCTCTATACATTTTCATGTCTTACAAAAAGCCTGTGGCTATGAATAACGACGGAACTTTGGAAAAAATATCGGAGATTACAGTTTACAAAGACTCGAATATAATAAAAGAAGAGGTATCACCTGACACTGTAAAAAATTTCACGGTTCCTTCTGAATACTTGACTGACTTTTATGAGAGTTCGGATGAGACTATGGATTTTCTGGTTTCTTTAACCAAGGGATAATAGAGCATGATTAGAGGAAAGTGGATGTTGCATATCACCTAATTCGTTAGATATGCAACATCCACTTTTCCCGAAACGTCTTCGTAATCATCAGATTTAACTTAATGATATTATTTTTAACGATGATCTTTAAATTTTAAATCGATAGCCAACTCCCCAGATTGTTTCAATGTATTGGGGTTTGGAAGTATTTACTTCAATTTTTTCTCGAATTTTCTTTATGTGCACGGTTACGGTTGCAATATCTCCAATGGATTCCATATCCCATATTTCTTGAAATAATTCTTCTTTGGTATACACATGATTTGGATTAGCAGCTAAAAAAGTTAATAAATCAAATTCTTTGGTTGTAAAAACTTTTTCTTCGGTATTGATATACACACGACGTGCTGTTTTATCAATTTTTATTCCACGTATTTCTATGATTTCATTTTGCTCTTTGGTACCAAAGCCAATGAGACGTTCATAACGTGCGAGGTGAGCTTTTACCCTTGCCACCAACTCACTAGGACTAAAGGGTTTTGTCATATAGTCATCAGCACCAAGACCGAGACCACGAATTTTGTCTATATCATCTTTTTTTGCAGATACCATGATAATAGGAGTGTTCTTTTTGCTACGAATCTGTTTACAGATTTCAAAGCCATCTACATTAGGAAGCATTAAATCTAAGATAACGAGATTAAAATCTTCTTTTAATGCGCGTTGTAAGCCAGTATCTCCCTTCGTTTCAATGGATACTTCAAAATCACTTAGTTCCAAATAATCTTTTTCAAGTTCTGCAATGGCCAATTCATCTTCAATAATTAATAGTTTATTCATTCTTTATTTATTCCTTTCGATTTGTTGCTTTTTTTGGGAGAAACCTTTTCGGGTTCAATGACATCGTCATTTCGCTTGACCAAGGTAAAGTATATGGTTGTTCCCACGTTTGGTTTACCAGTCGCCCAAATTTTTCCACCATGTTCTTCAATAATTTTTTTTGAAATCGCGAGACCAAGACCAGTCCCTCCTTGGGAGGAATTTCTAGAAGCGTCTGTACGATAAAAACGTTCGAAAATTTGAGACTCTTCATCGAGATCAATCCCTTTTCCGTTATCTTCGATGGAAATCTGCACAAAGGCATCGGCATCCTGAATTCGTATATTAATAATACCACGTGGCTTGTCAATGTATTTTGAGGAGTTTCCAATAATATTATTGATTACTCGTTTTAACTGTTCGGCATCGGCCCATACCTCTTGCGTATTATCTACAAAATTAAAATATCCAAGGTCAATATGTTTTACTTCTAAATCTAGGGTTAGCTCATTGATACAGTCATTGAAATAGTCATTTAGGTTAATTGCCATAAAGTTATAAGGCATGGAATTCATGTCTATTTTGGAATAAAAGGAAAGTTCATCTACCAATGCAGTCATCGCATTTGCTTTGGTATAAATGGTTTTTAAATAACGATCCATTTTTTCAGGAGTATCTGCGACACCATCCATAATTCCTTCTGCATATCCTTTGATTGCAGTAAGTGGTGTTTTTAAATCATGAGAAATATTGCTGATTATTTCTCTGGAAGCTTCTTCATACTTTATGCGGCTTTCAATAAGTTCCTTTAATCGTATTCTCATCTTATCGAAATCTTTGCACAGTTCACCAATCTCATCATGTGCTTCGGCTCTTACCTCATAATTTAAGTTGCCTTCCCTTATCTGAACGGTAGCAATTCGAAGCATGTTAAGTGGGCGAATAATACCTTGATATATCCACAAAACTAAGATGACCGCAGTAAAACAGATGATTAAGATAAAGGAGCTGATAAACTGAATGGCAGAAGCTTGTAGCTGGGGTAAAATGGTATCAATCGAAGTAACAACATAAGCAGAACCATTGGAACCATCCGAAAAGTAAAAATCCTGTTGTTTTATTAAGGAAGCATGGTTTCCACTGATGTAATAACCACCGTCAATCATGGTACTATCTGCACCAAATTTTGGTATATACTCTTTAATTGCTGTAAATTTATCCTCGTTCCCAATGTAATAAAAAGAATCATTTTTTTTAATTACAAGGTAAGAGTATTTGAGCACTAACTCGTTGTTTAGTGTATCTAAATAATTCTGAGTGAGAAAACGATCGGGATTTTTTTTGCTTTGTGTCAACAAAGAATTAAAAACAGGATCAGTAAGTCTGCTAAAGACTTGAATCGGGTTGATCAGTATTTGTATCGTATTGGATTCTACGTCATAAGATTGTTGAATGGCATTCATCTGATGAGTAATGATGGCACCACCTACGGCAGCGATTAATATAATTGGGATGGTGATGATAATTAAAAATGCGATGACTAATCGTTCTCGTATTTTCATACATTCTATCCTCATTTCTATATAACAGTAAGAGACAGAAGAAAACTCAAATGAGACTAAAGTTTACTCTGTCCGTTTTGAATATTATACCATATAATAAGTTGAATTACACATAAACTAAGTGGGACATTTCTAAACTTTTTATTAACTGCTTAATTATAGAACACAATTTTACGTATAATAAATACTTGACGAACTTAAAAAATCAGAGTAAACTTATATGCATACAATAGAATACGTTATTATTTCTCTTATTCAGAGTGGTGGAGAGTTAAGGCTCTACGAAACCACGGCAACCCCGTCAGAGGAAGGTGCCAATCTAAGCGAGTAAATCCTGCATTAGCGGGTCGAACAATAAGAGGGTTTGATTGAATAATCAGGTCCGTCTTATGATGGACTTTTTTTGTTGGACAAAAAGCTAGGTTTAATTCAACACAAAATACGCTGTTTTAGAAGCACTTCTATACGTTTATGCGTTATAAAATTGAGAAATAATAATAGCAAAATCAAAGGAGGATTTCTTATGGAAAAATTATTATTTACTTCAGAGTCTGTAACAGAAGGACATCCAGATAAGATTTGTGATCAGATTTCAGATGCGGTATTAGATGCACTTATGGAGAAAGACCCAATGAGCCGAGTTGCGTGTGAAACAGCAATTACAACAGGACTTGTTTTAGTTATGGGTGAGGTTACAACAAAAGGTTATGTTGATATTCAAAAAATAGTTCGCGATACAATCCGTGAAATTGGATATGATGCTTCTGAAAAAGGATTTGATGCAAATACTTGTGGTGTTATTGTTGCATTGGATGAACAGTCAAAAGATATTGCAATGGGAGTTGATAAATCATTAGAAGCTAAGGAACAGACCATGTCAGATTCTGATATTGAAGCAATTGGTGCAGGTGATCAAGGAATGATGTTTGGTTATGCGAGTAATGAAACACAAGAATATCTACCATATCCAATAGCACTTGCACATAAGTTGACCAAAAAGTTAACCCAAGTTCGTAAAAATGGGACATTAGCTTATCTTCGTCCGGATGGAAAGTCTCAAGTTACCGTGGAATATGATGAAAATGGAAAGCCTGTTCATATAAATGCAGTTGTTATTTCTTCTCAGCATGCGAATGAGATTACGCAAGAACAAATTCATAAGGACATTCGTAAATATGTAATTGATACAGTAATACCACAAGATATGGTCGATGAGACTACGAAGTATTTTATTAATCCGACGGGACGATTTGTTATCGGAGGACCCAATGGAGATAGTGGATTAACGGGACGTAAGATTATTGTTGACACCTATGGTGGATTCGCTCGCCATGGTGGTGGAGCTTTTTCTGGTAAAGATTGTACAAAAGTAGACCGATCGGCAGCATATGCTGCTCGTTATGTAGCAAAAAATATTGTAGCTGCTGGATTGGCGGATAAGTGCGAGATTCAATTGTCGTATGCAATCGGAGTTGCGCAACCTACCTCTGTTATGGTAGATACCTTTGGAACGGGTAAACTTAATGATGATAAACTCGTTTTGATTATTCGTGATAATTTTGATCTTCGTCCAGCTGGGATTATTAAGATGTTAGATTTAAGAAAACCAATCTACAAGCAGACAGCCGCTTATGGCCATTTTGGAAGAGATGATCTTTCACTGCCATGGGAAGCATTGGACAAAATTGAAATACTTAAGAAATATTTATAAATTATGAAAATAGAAGATATGAAACTATTATTTGAAGATGCAGATATTCTTGTTTGTGAAAAACCGGCTGGTGTTCCTTCTCAAAGTGATAAAACTGGAGACTATGATATGGTCAACAAGCTAAAAAATTATTTGTTTGAAAAAGAACCAAAGAACGGAGAACCGTATATTGGACTGGTTCATCGATTGGATCGTCCAGTAGGCGGTGTTATGGTTTTTGCAAAGACACCACTTGCAGCAAGACGATTAAGTGAAAGTATTCGAAGCAAAGATATGATAAAACGATATCTGGCAGTGCTAAATTTTGATGCAGGGAATGAATGTGCAAAAGAGCCCAAGCGATTGTGTGATTATCTTATAAAGGACGCAAGAATGAATTGCTCTCACATTACCAATGCAAAGGATAAAAATGCAAAAAAAGCAGAGCTGTTTTATCAAATACGAGAGGTGAGAAATGGGCTTTCACTGGCTGAGATTGAGTTGCTGACAGGCAGACATCACCAAATACGAGTGCAGATGGCTGAAAATTTGGGAGGAGTTTGGGGAGACACAAAATATAATTCTTTGTTCAAAGAAAAAAAAGGATTTTATCGAATGGGATTATATGCGTATGAACTTTCCTTTACACATCCAGTAAAGAAAAAAAAGATGTGCTTTACTTCATATCCATCTGGAGAGCCATTTGATTTTTTTCATTTAAAAGAGATTAATTGAGTATAAAAGAAACAAACCTTACAGATACTTATCTTTATGTGAGGTGCATGGCGATGAAACAAGATGTAAAAGAACTGTGGTATATGATTGGGACTACGGTGGCGGTATATGGAGCAATTCGGTATCTTTTGCCACTCGTAGTTCCTTTTTTGTTTTCTTACTTTTTTGCAAGGCTATTATATCCATTGGCGGCAAGTTTGAAAAAAAAGTGGAAGATATCGGGTACAATCACGATTGGATTACTTACGACAATGGTTCTATCTGTAATTGGGATTGGCCTTTTTTATTTGTGTAAAACGATGGTTTCACAAATTCAGAAATTAGTTACCATGCTTCCGGTTTATGAAATAAGAATTATGAATCGTATGGATCGAATTTGTACCTGCTGTGATAAAACGTTTGCACTGGAGCATGGAACGGCCTTTCGATTCATTCAAAATAAATGGAATGACATGCTTGTGCAGGGGAAAAATCAGGTTAGCACAAATATTTCATGGGAAACAATTTCTAGTGTTGCAAAGGTATTTGGTATTTTTTGGTGCATTTTAGTTGTCATATGGGGAATGATTTTGATTGTAAAAGATATGGATGAATTAAAGATAATTTATGAAGAGTCATGGGTATATCGTCATGGGAGCAATGTGTTTAAGGGGCTTGGTGAAATTGGTATGGCTTATGGAAAAGCAGAGCTTATTATTATGATGGTTGTGTTTTTAGTATGCAGTATAGGATTTTTTTTGATTGATAACTCATATGCGGTACTTCTTGCATTATTTGTCAGTATATTTGATGCATTTCCTGTTTTGGGGAGTGGTCTAGTATTAATTCCCTGGGCCATCTTTGAAGTGCTTCGTGGAAATTGGTTTGCGGCAGCAGTTCTAGCTACGTTGTATGTAGTTTGTCAAGTGGTACGAGAGTGGGTGGAAGCGAAATTAATAGGCAATCAGATCGGAATAAAACCAATATTTACCATTATGTCAATGTATGCTGGTGTAAAGCTTTTTGGTATATTTGGTTTTATTCTAGGGCCAATTGCCTTAATGATTGTTAAAACTGTTTTGCAAAATCAATGGTAACACTGCCGATGCCGCCTTCAATGGAAAGGCTATTTGCAGCATTTGGAGAAATGGTTGAGACGGAGGAATAGGAGGAGCCGTCAATTGTAATATGTCCCAGTCCCTTTTCAACTTCTAATTTGTAAGAATCTTGTGAATCTTCAAGTCCTAAGTAAACGGATCCGACTCCACATTCAATCGTATTTTGTCCAGTCATTTTCCCATTAATTGTAATGGAACCAGTACCCGCTTCAATTTCGCTTCCGCTGAAGGATGAGGTATCGAGATTCACTGAACCGGTACCACATTCTAAGTCCATATATCCGGCTACAATGTCATTTCCGGATATGGAACCAGTACCCGCCTCAATATTCAAAGTTGTAGTTTGTAAGTTGCTTATTTGAACAGAACCAGTACCTGCCTCAATATCACATTTATTGGCGATAAATCCTTTTGGGTAGGTAATAGTAATAGTTCCGCCTTTTAGACTGCTCAGTCCCTTTCCATCAAGAAGATCTCCAATCCAAGAAAGAAAAGAATCACCATAATGACTGCTATCTTTAATGCTTAGTACACCACTTTTTTCAGAAACCTTACAATTTGTACTAACATTTTTCATGTTCACACGAAATTCGTCTCCTTCGGATAGAATGACACGATTGATCGTTGCTTCAATATCAAGGCTTTCTACATTTGTATAACTTTGTGTAAAATCATAAGTTTCGTAATTACTCATTGTATTATTCCCATCACTTTCATCTTCTTCATCGCCCACGTTAATGTGGATTCCGTGTTTATCATCATTATAATGAAATTCATCATCACCGATATCAAGACCTGAGTTGGATGTAATCGAGGTATTCGGTTTGGTGTTTATGTTCATGGCAAAGAAGATTCCACCTATGATTGCTCCAATGATAGAAATGGCTAAGAAAATTGCAAAAATAGTGGCAATAATTTTTATAATTCTTTGTAATGGACTCATTTGATGTCGACACCTCCAAACATACAAGTTGCGCTAATATAAACAGTTGGAGCAGTTGGATTTGCAAAATTTCTTCGTTTGTTGCTTACGCCACCGAAAATTGGAGTCGAAGATATCTTAACATTAACGTCAGATGGGAGATAGATTTCTACTCCTCCAAATGTAGCATTACAATTAATAATAACATCTTCGTTGATAATCGCTTGATCAAGTCGTAAAGCAACCGAACCAAAAACGGCATCGATAGAAGCTCCTTCAAATATTTCGTTATCGCAGTGGATGTTTTGACCTGAAAAAGTTGCGTTGTAATGTCTGTTTCCATCTTTCATCTTTGTGTATTCGCTTTGCGTGGGACGGTGTCCTCGAAATGAATTTGCAAACATAATCGCAAAACCGATAATGACAAAAATGATAGGTACGATGAGTTTACCAATTAATTCGCCATCGACAATATTCTGTCTGGTTAATAGAAGCATTAATCCAATTAGTAATCCGATGATAGTGCCTGTGTTTGGACCATCCTGGATAATGGATACGAGACATGGGACAATAATAAATAAAGTCCACCAACCAGCAAAGAATAGGGTAAAGTTCCAATAGCCAAAGGCATTACCGGCAAATCCGATACCTAGTATAACAAATAGTAATCCCCAAATGAGATTTGAGATTCTTGGTTTCATAAAATTCCTCCTTAAAATAATCAAATGTTCTATGTGATTATCATACTCAAAACAATTGTCATTTGGTAGTTACAAATGTCATTAAGTGGATTTATCTTTAGGTGACGCTTGTAATGAATTCTATTTTAGGGGATCAACGGACGCGGGAAGATATGAAAGAAGGACACAAAAACAGGGATAGGTATTCCTGTTCTTGAATAGAAACATGCAGAGTCTAGAAACATCAATCGCATGAACACTACGCAGAACCTCAAGGCAACGAAAATTCACTCGTGTGGGAGTAAATTTTCGTTAGAGTTTCAGCTTCGTATGCTAAAATGACTGTTTCACGGCTCTGTATGTTTCTATTCAAGATGTAGGTAATCGAACTGTTTTTGTTGGTGATTGAAATTTTTTGCGGTCGGTTTCAATCGTCAAATACAGAATTTGTAGTTGTCTTGGTTCTTGAAAACGACGTACCTACTGATGAATATTGCATTTATGGCTGATCTAATCGTGGGAAGATATGAAAGAAGGACACAAAAACAGGGATAGGTATTCCTGTTCTTGAATAGAAACATGCAGAGTCTAGAAACATCAATCGCATGAACACTACGCAGAACCTCAAGGCAACGAAAATTCACTCGTGTGGGAGTAAATTTTCGTTAGAGTTTCAGCTTCGTATGCTAAAATGACTGTTTCACGGCTCTGTATGTTTCTATTCAAGATGTAGGTAATCGAACTGTTTTTGTTGGTGATTGAAATTTTTTGCGGTCGGTTTCAATCGTCAAATACAGAATTTGTAGTTGTCTTGGTTCTTGAAAACGACGTACCTACTGATGAATATTGCATTTATGGCTGATCTAATCGTGGGAAGATATGAAAGAAGGACACAAAAACAGGGATAGGTATTCCTGTTCTTGAATAGAAACATGCAGAGTCTAGAAACATCAATCGCATGAACACTACGCAGAACCTCAAGGCAACGAAAATTCACTCGTGTGGGAGTAAATTTTCGTTAGAGTTTCAGCTTCGTATGCTAAAATGACTGTTTCACGGCTCTGTATGTTTCTATTCAAGATGTAGGTAATCGAACTGTTTTTGTTGGTGATTGAAATTTTTCACTGTCTGATTACTTAAGTAGAACAGTTTGGAAGGAATAGTGTATAAACAGAGTAATAATAAACCAATATTGAAAATTAATCCATATTATTTACACTTTACTAAAGGTATAATTACGTCACAGGCAATTTTAAGCCAGTAACTGTAAAGCAAGTAAAAAGGAGAGCGAGAAACTATGTTAAAATAACGTTTATTAGCAAGTCTTTTAGCCGGAATTATGGTAGCATCCAGTTTTGCCCCGCTGCTAGCCAATGCCACTGTTGTAGAAACAGAAGGTCAAACCGAGTTAAAAGTAGTAACAACACCAATTGAGAGTTCCAAAAGTACCACTGGGAATCCGTTGGTAGGTTTTAATGCAACTGGGGATCGTACTTACAGCGGGGACCCGGCAGCCTTTGTGGATGGAGATACGGTGTATTTCTATACCGGTCACGATACTGCAACCAGTGAAAGCTATGTCATACCTGAATGGCAATGCTATTCTTCCAAAGATATGATGAACTGGACTTATGAAGGAGTTATCCTGAAAGCTTCCAATATCAGCTGGGCAAGGGATATAACCGCTGCATGGGCAGGATAGGTTGCATAACACTATAACAGCACCGCTAGAAAAAATCAGTACTATTTCTATTACTGTACATGGGATAAAACAGATTCTGGAAAACAGTCCATTGGTGTAGCCGTTTCTGACGGTCCTACTGGACCGTTTGTTGATAAAGGAACTCTGATCGTAAAGGGTTCTTTCACTTCGGATGAATCAAGTACCTGGAATGATGTTGATCCTACTGTTTGGGTGGAAGATGATACAAATGGTGAGGAACATCGTTATCTGTGCCGAAGAATTTACCTTCAACGCAGATGGCAGTATTGATTCAATTCCAGAAACTGCATCCGGTATCAGTGGAACTACTACACAGATTCTGAGCAATGAAAAGCTGATACTTAGCCATGCGAACTTTATAAACTTTGGAGTAGATTCTGCGTATCCATACAATGATATTAAAGTTAGTTTTGACAACAATACTGATCAGGCAGATTCTGATAAATGTACTTTCTCACTGGGTATTGATCCTACAGATGCATCCCCTTATTCTATTTCAGAAAGCACTGCCAATACAAACTATTTGATTGGGGAATCCATTGACTTAAGTGACTTGAAAGTAATTGCAACCTATTTCAACGGTACAACCAAAGAAATTACTACATATACCACAAATATGTCGTTAATTGATATGTCGATTGCCGGCTCGAAGACGTTGACAATCACCTATACACAAGAGGGTACTACAAGAACGTTTGATATTGTAATTACGGTTAAGAAATCGATTGTTAATAATGTAATTGCTGCAGAATATGATATGTCTTATGATGAAACTAAATTAAAAGATATCTCTGGTAACGGAAATGATGCAAAGCTTAATGGAACTTACAGTTTTAGCGACAATGCCCTAGTTTTAGGCGGAGATGGCTATGTTGAGCTTCCACTTGCCATTTCTCAGACACTTACCGACACAGAAAATTTTACAATTAGGTCTAAATTTACCAAAGCTTCCGATGTCGGTGTAAGCTGGCTGTTTAACATTGGCTCCATTGCTTCTAGTTCAGGTGCAAATTACCTTTTCTTTTGTCCTGACTGCTATTCAGGAATATACCGTAACACTGGTAGTATCCACTGGTGGTGTTGTAGCCTTGTACCTTGATGGAACGCTGATTAATTCTAAATCAAGCGGTTATAATATGACTGAAATTATAAATAACGGTACTACAAACGATGTTCTTGGCTGGATTGGTAAATCCTGTTGAAGTGGAGATCCACTCTATAAGGGTACTATCAGTTCATTTGCGATATATAATAAAGCACTGACTGCAGAGGAAGTGGTAAACCCTCCAATATATACGCCAGAACCAACGCCAAGCCCAACGCCAACTTCAACGCCTATACCTACTACAAATCCTTCAGCACCAATTACAGTAAATCGTCCTTCAGCAACACCTTCAGTGACGGCTCCCGTAAAGGTAAGTGGTGCGAAAGCAAAGAAGAGTACAACATCCAACATCATTTTATACTGGAATAAAGTAAGTGATGTAAACGGATATCTTGTTCAGAGATACGATACAACAAAGAGTACCTGGACAACAGAAAGAGATATTACTTCCGAGTTCGGGGTTATAAAAAAATCGGCAACGTAACTATCTATAGCGCTTTCTCCACTGGGAAAAAGCAAAATAAGCTACGGAACAAACATATTATGAAATTGATGAAACCAAAGATCTGAATCTAATAGAAATGTGTGCAAAAATGTTTCAAGTTTATGTAAATAAAAAAACTGATATAAGATAATAAATAAGTTTTTAGGCAGAGCCAGTTTCATCGGTTCTGCCTTTGTTTGAATAAATAATTATACCTATAAGGAAAAAACAAACTAATTTCGCAAAAAAAATAAACTTATTTTTCAAGCATAAAAATAATAAAAATAGTTTAGTAAAAAAACACACAAATCCCATAAATTAATTAATTTTTTTGTCTGGACATCAGTGTATAATAAAGGTGTACTCAATTTTTTGTGAAAAAGTGGGTGATTTTTTAAATATGAAGTCAGAAAGCCTTATAAAATGGGTGCTGAAGATTCCGAGAGTTATTATTATTTTATAGGAGGGAAAAATGGGGATAACAGGAAAAAAGAAAAAAGAGTTTAGTATGAAGTGTAACTTGAAAAAAGGAATAGCACTAGGTCTGGCTATTTTACTGGCTATGACTAGCGCACTTGCGAATACCTTTGTAAACAATGTAGCAAAAGCGGCTACTGGTCCATCTGTAATTTTGCATTATGATATGTCAAGAGATACCGATGGTACCATAAAGGATATATCAGGTAATGATCATAACGGAACGATTCCAAATGCTTCGGGCGTTTCATACGGCACCTTGGGAGGCGATGATTATGTAACCTTATCGGGCGGTTCTGCTATCGAAGTTGCGACAGCTGGTTATATTACGATTCCAAATGGAACCATTGCATCCGATGCAACATCCATCACCGTATCTATGATTACGAAAAGCAAAATGGGTGTGAAAGCAGGATGGTTATGGGCGTTGGGTCAGGATAATGCCGGAACTGGTAAATGCAACTATATCTATGTAACACCTCGTTCTTATCAAGAGGAATACTTAAGAGCAGGAATCACTGGAAATAATTCTGATGGGGATACGTCTATCATAGTAGATACGTCTGAACTTACGCCCAATGTATGGTCCGTAGTAACGGTAACTTATCAGGAAATAGTCGGTGGAGCAGGAACCCTTACCCTTTATTGTGATGGGGTTAAGATTGGACAAACCGCATTCGATGAATGTAATTTTGCCAAGTTATTTAGCAGCACGGACAGTATAGATGGATATATTGGAAAATCCTTTTGGAATGATCCATATTATCAGGGAGACATTTCAGACTTTATTATCTATGATGGTGCAATGACAGAGGAACAAGTTACAGATTTAACACAGAAATCAAACCAATCGATCGCACGGATGAATGAAAGTACAAATTTAATTCTTAATTATGATATGACTGTTGGAACGAATGCCAGCAGTGAAGAAGTCTTAAAAGACATATCTGGTAACGGAAAAGATGCCGTGTTGAAAGGAACCTATACAAAAGCAACAGATGGCACAGATGCAATCCTGTCCTTATCAGGTGGATTAAGTGACAGTGCAAGTGCAGGTTATGCAGTGATACCGGATGGAACTTTTCCAACAACCTTGAAAAATGTATCCGCAACTATCGATATAAGGCTGACAGCTGAAAATGCAATTACATGGGCTTGGGGACTTGGAAGTGATTCTAATAAGAACTTCTATGTTGCACCTAAATCTCCTCACGGCAATGTATTGCTAGCTGGCATCAAGAATTCAGATGAAGTTAGTGCTTCCGATACCACAGCTCTAGAGCAGAATGTATGGTCTTCTATTACAGCAACCTTTGCAGAGGATGGAACTTTAGCCTTATATAAAAATGGTAAGTTAGTGAGTAAAATAGCAACAACCAATATAACTACATTTGGTGAATTATTTACGGCAGGGGATGGGTTTGATGGATATATTGGAAAATCCTTCTGGCCTGATCCATATTTCCAGGGAGATATCAAAGAATTCAAAGTGTATAATAAAGCACTGTCTTATGATGAAGTTACCGCATACTACTATGACGGAAAAGATTCATCTGTACTTCAAACAAGCATTGAAGAAGCAGCAGATGCACTTACTTTAGGCGAAATTAGCAGTATTCAGGATGATATGACTTTACCAACGACAGGAATTAACAATACTACAATCAGCTACTCATCCAGTGATCCAGCTACGATTGCGGTAGACGGACAGGTTAATCGTCCTGATACGGGGAACGGAAATAAAATGGTTACATTAACCGCTATGGTTTCTTTACTTGGGCAATCAGTTACGAAGACCTTTGATGTAACAGTACTAGAGAGTAATGCGGAAGAGGATATTAAGATTGCAAAAGAGACATTTACAGTGGATGCGTTGGAACGTCTGGTTATTAACGATGTGACATTGCCAACGACCACATCCAAAAAAAATGTAACGGTATCCTGGACATCTAATGATCCGGCACATATGACAAAGGATGGAAATGTTGAACGACCATATGCTGGAAATGAGGATGCAAAAGTTACTATGACAGCAACTTTTGCTACTATAGGTTCTACTGCAACGGCAACGAAAAAGTTTGATGTTACCGTTCGTGCAGGGCTGTCCGATGATGATCTTGCAGGTTATGTATATGCAAATTTCTCAATGGATAATGGAAAAGATGTGCAGCAGGTACATATGCAACTCAGTGAAGATGGTTTACATTGGAAAGCATTAAACGGTAATGATCCTCTCTATGAAATTAACCAATCATTGTATCCAGTAGAAGGAACTGACCAAGGTATCAGGGATCCATACTTAATCCGTGGTGTTGGAGAAAATAGCGATAAAGTTTGGTTATTGGCAACGGACTTAAATACAATGCAGGAGAAATACGGCGGAAATCTTGCTACTAGTACAGTGGGTAATTGGGGTGCTATGGCAAATTCTGGAAGCAAGAATATGTTTGTTTGGGAGACAACGGACTGGGTTAATTGGGAAAGAAGATGGATTGACGTAGGAACTGAAATCAAAGCGGGTGCGGTATGGGCACCAGAGGCAATTTATAATCCAGAAAAGGATAATTATCTCGTATATTGGTCAGCTCGTGTTAAGTCAGATAATTTTTATGAAAACCGTATTTACTGTAATGAAACAAAAGATTTTAAGACTTTTGGACCTACAAAACTTTATGTGGATGAAGATTACACTTGTATTGATGCTTCTCAACTTTCAGTAAAAGAGGGAGAAAGCATAAAATACTATCGTCTGATTAAAGATGAAAGAGATAACCATATCAATGTTGAAGTATCCGATACATTATTAGATCCTAACATAGATTACTCTTCTTCTAACCCACTAGCGAAAGAGGTTGGCGATAAACCTGCAAATCAGGCTACAGGAAGTCATTTCACACCAATATCCAATACAACATTAGCTAGCTATAAAGGGTACTATGAAGGTGCAACTTTATTCAAATATTTTGACCGCGATGAATACTGTATCATGGTAGATGAATACGGCGGAAAGATGAGACGTTATATACCATTTATAACGAAAGACTTGTCAAAGCCAGATAGTATTCTGCCTGTTGCTGACGGAGAATACTCTATGGATCTTGGATGTCACGGTACCATGATTCCAATTACATTAAAAGAGTATAACACATTAATTAAAACGTATAATCAGGATACTTTAAAGACTGCATATCGTTCTATTAATTATATTGAAGCAGATAAACGGGCATTGAATGATACATTGGCATCTGCAAAAGAACTAAAAGAAGGAGATTATACAGCAGGCAGTTATCAGATGTTAGAATCTGCAATGACAGTTGCAAATGGCTTCGTGGCAGATAAGAGTGCGTCATCTGTAGATGTAGCAAAATCAATATCTTCTATTCAGAATGCAGTAAAAGCATTAGTAAAAAAATCGGATACGGGATCCACAGATTTTTATGGACCAGTTACGACACCAAAACCAACGGCTACACCTGTGCCAGCACCTAAAAAAACAAGCAAAGTAAAAGCAAAGAATCAGACCACATCTACGATAAAATTAAAGTGGAGCAAGGTAAGTGACATAACGGGCTATTATATTGAAAAACTTAACACAGCGAAGAATCAGTGGACACAGGTAGCAAAGATAACCTCTAATGTGGCATCTTATGTTGTAACTGATTTAAAAACAGCTACGGATTACACCTTCCGTATTACAGCATATAAAGAAGGGGAGGAGGAAATAAAGGGTGCAAGTACCATTATTAAGACAACAACTGCTGCAAAGAATACAAAGATGAAGGTGAAGAAGTCTGGCACTAAGGCGAAAATCACATGGACTAAAGTAAGAGGTGCAGATGGCTATGCAATCTTTATTAAGACTGGAACTGGAAAATATGTGCAGGTTAAGAAAATTAAGAGTGCGAAAACGCTGAAGTACACAAGGAAGGGGCTTAAGAAAGGGAAAAAATACACCTTTAAAGTCGTAAGCTATGTTAATTCTCCATCAGGTCGGGTATACAGTGCTACTTCTAATAAGATAAAGATTAAATACTAGAATAATATATTTTAAATGACTCATAATATAAGCATATGGACGAAGTACTCCAAGAATCGTTAGTGTATTGATGACTTATAAAATGGAGGGATGAAATTCCAGGTGTAGGTAATTACCAGTTATTTAGAAACGTTGTACCAGTTTTTACAAATTTTTATAAAAACTACATGAGTGTTAAAACTACTCCATGGGTGTGCTGCTGTCAAGTGGAACACTGAATAATTAAAAAGTTTTTCTACCGCCAGTTGCTAATGACTGGCGGTATTTTTATGTCGTTAAAATATATTTGCTATAACTGTTTCAGGTTTTTCAGTATCTATGTTATTAATATTAGAAGATGTACTATCTGGATGGTTATAAGAACATTTATTTTGTAAACTTTAATCCTGAATTATTTGAGTACCCAGTTAAAGGCTTAGTGGTTATTGTGGTGAATTATTTGCTTAAAAATGTAGTAACAGAGAAAGCGAGATACCCTACAAACTACAGAGACTAAAAATTCTAATTGACATAAATGTGTACAATGTATATAATAAAAACAAATAGGGACACGTGTACGCAAGTAAAAACAAACAATGCGACACTCTATTTAAAATGTTCTTTCATTTTTAGATAGATAATAAAAATGATAAAGGAGGTAAAAAAGAATATCTCAACGATTCTCTCTCCGGCAAGAGATTTCGAGAATCATCAAGATATGCAATAAGAATATTGTAAATTATTTATCGTGAAATGTAAAGATTACTTTTGGAACGCGTTGAATTTGCTTAGAAAAAAGGAGTTAATATGAAAAAAAGGAAGTTATTAAGTAGTATTTTAGTAATCGCTATGACGGGTTCTTTACTAGCAGGGTGTGGAAACTCTAAAACAACTAAGACGCCAACAACAGCAAGTGATAGTACAGATGAAGCAATAACACTTGATTTTTGGAATGTGTTTACCGGTTCTGATGGCGATATTTTACGGGAAATTGTAGATAACTATAATAAAACAAATACGGATAATATAACAATTAACATGGATGTTATGCCAAATGATACTCTTCAGCAGAAACTTCCGGCAGCAATTGCTACAGATACAGCACCTGATTTTGTACTATTTGGAGTAGAAAACATTGCTTCGTATGTAGATAATGATTCGCTAGAAGATATCAGTGATTTTTGGGATACAGAGGGAGTTGATAAAACAAATTTTCTTGAGAATGTTGTTGATTTATCTTACATAGATGGGAAGTGCTATGGATCACCAATGCAGTATAATGTTCAATATTTGTATTGGAATAAAGATTTATTTGAAGCAGCAGGATTGGATCCAGATACAGCACCAACTACGATGGATGAGTTAGCGGATTATGCAGTAAAACTTACGGATGAATCCAAGAATCAATATGGTCTTGCGCTTCCAACAAGTGCAACATATATGCAGTTTTTATGGGCAAATGGTGGTGATGCGGATGATACGGTATCCAATAAAAATTTACTTGATTCTGAAAATAATAAAAAAACATTGGAATGGATGCAAGATCTTACAGTGAATAAAAAGGTAAGCCCGATGAACCTTACTGGATCGGATGCTGACACTATGCTTCAGGCGGGACAAATTGCTATGTATATGAGTGGACCGTGGCAGATAAATGGACTGAGAGAAGCTGGTATTAATTTTGGCATTGCATCTTGTGTATCTGGTAGCGATGGAGCCTATTCTCCTGCTGGTGGATGTAGTTATGTAATACCAAAAGGAATCGAAGATAAGAAAAAAGAAGCGGTATATAAGTTTATGAAGTATTGGTTGTCTGATAATATTTTGAAAGAATGGTCACAGAAGAATGGGTTTCCGGTTTGGTCTAAAACGTTGCTAGAAGATGCAGATATCAAAAGCGATGAGGTACTAAACTCTATTTCGGAAGCAACTTCGATTGGACGTTCCTATAATCTCGGTTATCCATTGGCAAGTCAGATTGATAATGATGTAATGATACCAATGTTTGAAAAGGTTATTACGGGTGCATCAACGCCTGAAGATGCTCTTTTAGAAGCATCATTAGCGATGGATAAAGTCTTAACTAGCAATTAAATAAGGGTTAAAGAATCTTGGTAGTTTTATCAAGATTCTTTAACAAAAGGAGTTTTTAACATGAATAAAAAGTATCATCCAGCGACGCAGAAAAGTGCATACTTGTTTATATTACCTTCACTTATTATCTTGACGGTTTTTGTTTTCATTCCGTTAATTGCATCCTTTGTAATTAGCGTATTAAATATAAACATTTTTATGAACGATATTTCTTTTGCAGGCTTAACAAATTTCGGAAAAATGTTGGGCGACAAGAGAGTGAGCAATGCGACATTAAATACTTTGTATTTTACGTTGTTTGAAGTGCCTTTGCAGATTGCGCTTGCATTGCTTTTAACAATGTTTGTATCTAAGAATAATAAGTATACAAAAGCATTAAGAGCAATTTATTATTTACCGTTTATTTGTTCTATGACTGCGATAGGAATTGTATGGTCAATGATGTTAGATCCTAATCTTGGAATGGTACCTTATGTATTAAAAAAAGTGGGATTTGAAACAATTTCGTTTTTAAAAGATCCAAATTTGGCAATGCCGACAGTAATTGCGGTAACGGCATGGAAAGGATTTGGTTATACGTTGACGCTTATGGTAGCTGCAGTTTTAAATATACCTGAATCCTTGTATGAAGCCGCAAAAATGGATGGAGCAGGTGCGTGGAAACAATTTACTAAAATAACAATACCAAGTATTATGCCAACTATTAATTTTTGCATTGTTACAACGACCATCGCCTCTTTGCAGGTTTTTGACCAAACGTATGTTATGACGCAGGGGGGACCACTTAATAAGACAGAAACATTAGTTCAATACATCTATGATAGAGGGTTTCAAACAGCTCCATATGATCTAGGTTATGCATCGGCTATTTCCGTTTATTTATTTATTATTGTTGCAATAATTACATTTATTTTAAGAAGTTTTGTACTGAAAAGAGGTGAACAGGAGAATGCTTAAAAAGAGAATTTCTATTAGCACAGCCATAGGAATTGTTATTACGTTACTTCTTGCGATTTCTGTTTTAACGCCTATTTTGTGGCTGACTGTTTCGGCGTTTAAGACGGATGCAGGAGTAATAGCATATCCTCCTACCTTTTTCCCAATCGAATGGACATTGAAGCAATTTAAATATGTTGAACAAAGTATTCCTGTGTTCACAATGTTATTAAACACGCTTATTTTTGCAGGTGGAGTAACTGTGTTAAGTGTTTTTTTTGATGCAATGGCTGGTTATGCGTTTGCCAGAATGAATTTTAAAGGTCGTAAATTATTGTTTTCTATTATATTATTAACGATGATGGTTCCATTTCAGATAATTATGACTCCCTTGTACATGGAACTGTACAAGTTTAAGTTGCTGGATACATATGCAGGTTTGATTCTTCCACGAGCAACAAGTGCCTTTGGCATTTATATGATGAGTTCTTTTTTTGTGGGATTACCCAAATCGTTAGAAGAATCAGGGCGAATGGATGGGATGGGAGAGTTCCGAATTTACTGGTCGCTTATGCTTCCATTGTGCAAACCAGCCCTGTTAAGTTTAGCAATATTTCATTTTATGAATAACTGGAATGATTTATTGTATCCGTTGATGCTGACAAGTTCTATTAATAAAAGGACATTATCAGCAGGGTTAGCAATATTGGTGGGAAATAAAGTTATAAAGTATGGACCTACTCTTGCAGCGACTGTCATATCATTGGTACCGCTATTATTACTGTATATTTTTTTCCAGAAATATTTTGTAGAAGGAATTGCAACGGGTGGAACAAAAGAATAAGGGAGACGGAAATTAAATGAAACAAGCTAAAATTAGTATTAACAAAAAATTTAAAAAAGGCCAGATTGATAAAAGAATTTATGGGTCTTTTGTGGAGCATATGGGCAGAGTTGTATACTCAGGAATATATGAGCCGGATCATCCCAAGGCAGATGAAGATGGATTTCGCCAAGATGTGTTGGATATAGTAAAGAACATGGGTGTTACTTGTGTGCGCTATCCGGGAGGAAACTATATTTCGGCATATGATTGGAAAGACACGGTTGGACCGATTGAAGAAAGGCCAAGACGCTTGGAAATTGCATGGAGAGCAATTGAGACAAATGAGTTTGGAACCAATGAATTTATGAAATGGGCGAAAAAGGCAGATGTTGAACCAATCTTTGCATTAAACCTTGGGACAAAAGGAATAGATAATGCGATTTCTTTTGTTGAATATTGTAATATAGAAGGTGGTACGCTATATAGCGATTTGAGAAAAAAGCATGGGAGTGAAAATCCACATGCAATTAAAACATGGTGCTTGGGAAATGAAATGGATGGAGACTGGCAGATTGGACATAAGACAGCGAAAGAGTACGGTAGGCTGGCACAGGAAACTGCAAAGGCAATAAGGCAGGTGGATAGTGAAATTCAACTGGTGTCTTGCGGTAGCTCAAAGTCAACGATGGAGTCATTTCCTGAGTGGGAAGCTACGACCCTTGAATGTACCTATGATTATGTTGATTATATTTCACTTCATCAATATTATGGTGGACAAGAAAAAGGAACTTCTGACTTTTTGGCGCAGTCGTTGGATATGGAGCAGTATATAAAGACGGTTCTTGGGACGTGTGAATATGTGAAAGCAAAAAAACATTCTTCCAAAGATTTATTTATCAGTTTTGATGAATGGGGCGTGTGGGCAATGTCTGATACAGAAGTTGCAGCACAAGTGGACAAAACACCATGGCGTATTGCACCAGAATTAAGTGAACAGATTTATTCGATGGAAGATACGTTGCTGTTTGCAAGTATGCTTATGAACTTTCTAAAATATGCGGATAGAATTAAGATTGCCTGTCAGTCATTATTGACCAACATTAGTGCGGCTATTATGACAGAAAAAGGTGGAGAGGTATGGCTGCAACCGATTTACTTTCCATTTGCATATACTTCAAAATACGGGAGAGGTGTGGCTCTAAGCCAAAGTATGGAAATTCCTACTTATACCTGTGAAGAATTTTCACAAGTACCATGTGTTGACTCTGTTATGGTATATAATCAGGATGAAAATGAAGTTGTGATATTCCAGGTAAATCGTACAGAAGAAACGATAAGTATTTCGCTAGACTTGGAAAACTTCAATGTATTACAAGTGATTGAACATGTTGTTCTATCTTGTGATAATATAAAAGAGACTAATTTAAAAGAGCATGATAGAATAAAGCCAAAAACTGTAAATGATGTAGAGATAAACAAACAAAACGTCAGCTTTCCAATAGCAGCATATTCTTGGAATATGATTCGTGTGAAGGTGTCTTAATGATGGTACTGTATCATTGCAGAACTCTAAAAAGGAGGTAGTACAAATGGGCATTACAACAAAACAATTAGCACAACTATGCGATGTGTCCAGAACAACAATTCATAGGGCGTTGCATGATACAGGAAGAATCAATCCGGAAACCAAAGAAATGATTTTACATATGGCAAAGGAATATGACTATCAACCGGATTTACTGGCAAGAGGACTTGTTAAAGGAAAGACTTACAACATTGGGGTTGTAGTATTAGGTGTTGATAATCGATATTTTTCACAAGTTTTAGATAGTATCTTGTATGAAGCAAATAAAAAAGCATACTCCGTTAATATTAACCTTCATTGCAACAATAAAGAGATTGAAAAAGAGCAAATTTCACGTTTGGCCTCATACCGTGTGGATGGGATTATATTATCATCGGTTAATGAAGGAGATGCATATGTCAATTTTTTAAAAAGCCTTAATATACCAATTGTAACAATTGATAATAGAATCGCGCAGGGGATACCATTTGTTGGAATTGATAATGAAAAAATTACTGAAATGGCAACCGACGTAATTCTAGAGAAAGAATATGAAAGAATTATATTTGTTTGTCCACCGCTTCAAAATAAAGAAGCAGAAAATATTTATGTACATAAAAAACGTACAAAAGGATTTTTAAGTACGGTAGAAAAACACAAAGAAATAGAATCTATTGTATTTGATAATTGGAATTATAAGCAGCAGGCACTTGAAGTATTAGAACGTTCAAACAAGAAGACAGCTTTTTTCTGCTCGGGTGATATGATAGCGTTGGATCTGATTGAATATCTTAAGGATCATGATAAATTCATTGTAGAGGATTATGGAATTATGGGGTATGATAACATTGATTTTTTGCGTTATTTATCACCAAGATTGTCTACGATAGACAATTGTGCGCAAGAGGTTGCGAAAGAGGCTGTTAGTATGCTGCTAGATCTGATGAATCAAAGTAAAACAGAGACGAATCGAATTATAAAGTCTGAGCTAATAAAGGGAGAAACCATTTGATTATATTGTCTTAGTAAAAGAAAAATAATATGAAAAGAGTGGACACGGATAAAAGAAGGAACACGATAGACTAGATAGTATGAATGATTGGAGAGAAGTGAAAACTTTCCCCAATCTCTTAAAGGATGGATAAAATGAATGGGTTGAATTATAAAAAAACAAGTTACAATGAACCTTTTATTGCACAACGAGCCGATCCGTATGTTTATAAACATACCAATGGAATATACTATTTTACTGCATCCGTACCAGAGTATGACAAAATAGTATTGCGTAAGGCTACTACGCTTAGAGGACTTGCAAAAGCAGAAGAAATTACGATATGGAATAGACATAAAGATGGTATTATGAGCATACACATTTGGGCACCAGAAATACACTTTATTAAGGATGCATGGTATATTTATTATGCGGCAGGAAGTAAAGATGATATATGGGCAATTCGCCCATATGTTTTAGAATGCAAAGATGCAGATCCTATGAAAGGGAACTGGAAAGAACTAGGACCAATAAAGGGTGCGGATGCGTATACATTTCAGGATTTTTCATTGGATATGACCGTATTTTCACATAAAAAAGAATGGTATTGTGTCTGGGCAGAAAAGGTAAGTGTTGGAAAGAAAATATCAAATCTTTATATAGCAAAAATGAAAGCACCCAACCAATTGGAAAGTCAACAAGTCCTTTTATCATCTCCTGACTATGATTGGGAGCGGGTTGGATTTTGGGTAAATGAAGGTCCTGCATTTTTGGAACATGGAGATAAGATCTATTTAACGTATTCAGCAAGTGAAACGGGTACCTGCTATTGTATAGGCATGCTGAGTGCCAACAAGGATACTGATTTGCTTGACCCAAAGGTCTGGAAAAAAGAAAGACAACCGGTAGTAAAGACGGATTGGGAAAAGGGATTAATAGGACCAGGTCATAATAGTTTTACAAAATCAGAAGATGAAGAAGATGATATCATGATATATCATGCAAGGAATTATGATGAAATACAAGGCAATCCCTTATATGATCCCAATCGTCATACGTATTGTATGCATCTGCAATGGGATGAAAAGGGGAAGCCGATATTTGAATTTGAACAATCAATATGAAAGACGGAGAACAGTTGCTCAAACTATAAATTCTGGCTTAACTGGTCAACGGACACAAAAACAGGGGTAGATATTGTTGCTCTCTGACAGAAAAATAGGAAGCCGAGAACAATCAAGCGCATGAACACTACGAAGAACCTCAAGGCAACGACAATTCACTCGTGTGGGAGTAAATTGTCGTTAGAGTTTCTGCTTCGTATGCTCAAATGACTGTTCCCGACTTCCTATTTTTCTGTCAGAGTTGTACATAATTGAACTGTTTTTGCTAACGTTTGAAAAATTTTCGCTGTCTGTTTCAATCGTCAAGTACAGAATTTGTAGTTATCTTATGTCCTTAAAAAACGACTTACTCCCCCGATAAATTCTGTATTTATGGTTAAATCAAACCGCAAAACGTCTTAGAAACTCAGCAAAAAAGATGCTCCACTACCTTACGGTTGAATCAATAGAGGAACGACTTCTAGAAAATCATTTGAGCATATGTAGTAAAAACTCAATCTAAAATTGACTCCCCTAAGAGTCGATTTTAGATATATCTGAGGTTTTACGCAATGTTTATGCGCTTGATTTTCTAGCAGCCGTTCCTCTATTGATTCAAATACATAATATACAATACATCTTTTATTGCGTTCTTTTTCAAGATTTCTTCACGTCTGTTGCTCTCCTAAATCAGAATTTATTTTAGTTGAATTCAAAAGAGCCGTATAGTATAATGTGATTTGTCTGAAAATCAGATGGTATATGTTGGAAACGTGGAAGAATCTCTGTAAACTGGGCACATAGGGGGATTTGGAGTTTATTGTGCAACCGGCCAGCAAGCAAGGATTATGGTTACAAGAGACAAAAAACATGCTTGGAGGCAAATAGATATGAAAAAAATAAAATATAAGATACTGATAACATTTCTTGCCACATCTTCTTTCTTCATTCTTTTAATGGGAATTTATTCTTTGTTTAGTATTCAAAAAATAGATGTACAAGAAAGCAACACAATAAAAACTATATTATATGATGAGTATGATAAAATGATTTGCAATGAAGTCAATACAGCTTGTCAAATTTTAAATTACTATTATTCTAAATATCAAGATGGGACACTCAGCGAGGTGGAAGCGAAGGCGCAAGCCAAAGAGGAAGTAAAAGCCTTACGCTATGGTGACGATGGATATTTTTGGATTGATGATACCGATGGGATTTTGATTGCGCACCCAATTCAGCCAGAAGTTGAGGGAACCAATCGTATTGACCTTAAAGATCCAAATGGAATTGAGTTAATAAAGGAAATAATTAGTGCGGCAAAAGAAAATAAGAATTCTGGATATACAGATTTTGAGTGGGAGAAACCACAAGATGTTGATACAGGAAATTCAAGCCCTAAACGGGCATTTTCTGAGCTTTTTAAACCATGGAACTGGATCGTTAGTACGGGGAATTATGTAGATGATATGGATGCAACCGTAGCTCAGAAAAGTCTAGAAATGAATCAAGAATTCAAAAAAAATAGCATTAGCATAATTTCTATCATTTTTTTGTCCTTAGTGGGAATTACGATAGTAGGTATTATTCTTAGTAAACAGTTATCAAAGCCAATTATTCAGCTTGTAAAAGCGTTTGAAAAAGATGAGAATGGGCAGATTACAATACAGCAAAATAAAATTCAATCAAAAAATGAAATAGGATTGTTGGCAAGTACGCTAAATGTAATGTCAACACAGATTCGAGAATTTATTGGTGGTGTTGTGAATCAATCTGAAAATGTAACCGGATCTGCCGATTTGGTAAGAAATGATTTATCAATTTTAAATGATAGAATTGAAGAAATATCTGCTACTACAGAAGAAATTGCGGCAGGTATGCAAGAGACTACAGCGATTTCACAAAATATGAGTGAACGATCATCAAAGATATTGGAATCTTCTCAGGAAATGTCAACAAAGGCACAAATTGCTTCTGTATCAGTAGAGGAAATAAGTAAAAGAGCAGATTTGTTAAAATCGGATTTTGCAATTACTGTGGAAAACGGAAACTCAATGATAAGAACTGTACAAAAAAAATTAAATCAAGCAATGGAGGATGCTAAGGCAGTAGGTAAAGTAAGCGAATTGGCAGATGTTATTGTACAGATTACGGAACAAACAAATTTATTGGCTCTAAATGCTGCAATTGAGGCAGCAAGGGCAGGTGAAGCTGGAAAAGGGTTTGCGGTAGTTGCAGAAGAAATCAGACATCTTGCAGATGATTCAAAAAACACAGTAAATAAGATTCAAGATGTTATAAAGTCAATTACTACTTCGGTGGATGCGTTGACTGAAAATGCAAATGCGTTAATTGATTTTATCAGTTCAAATGTAAAAAATGATTATAATACCATGCTTTCGGCATCGGATGGATATAGTAAAGATGCGAAATATTTAGAACATACTATTTTGGATTTTAATAGCACGGCGCAAGCACTTCAAGTTGCGATGGAAGATATGACAAAAGCAATGACGGAAATTGCCTCGGCTACATATGAGGGAGCAGAAGGAGCGAGTGATATTGCACATAGT
This sequence comes from Velocimicrobium sp., assembly GCA_041821315.1. GTDB lineage: Bacteria > Bacillota > Clostridia > Lachnospirales > Lachnospiraceae > DIGJ01. The sequence continues at coordinate 163,114 of JBGUEO010000004.1, forward strand.
GTTGATTTGGTAACGGAGCGTACGAGTAAATTGCTAGTCCAAGCGGATGAATCCAATCAATATTCGAAAAATCTTATGGATTTAGTAGCAAGATTTAAGTTGTAATCAAGATAAAAATTGGTGAAAGGATGTCATAGAAGCCTTTCGCCAATTTTTTTTTGCTTGACAAAATAAGCAGTTCTGACATATTATCAATATATTATAGAAGTGTTGAAAAGGGATAGTATATCTTTTTATTCTATTGCAGAGAGGAAATCAAGGGTGCGAGATTTCTATAGAAAGAAGATGGAACCTGCCTTGGAGCTTCGAGAGAAATCTCGGCGTAAATCTGGCGTTAACAGATGAATAAGAGAATCGTATAATACGATTAATAAGGGTGGTACCGCCGAAGTCATTCGGTCCCTTGGGGATCAGAAGGGCTTTTTTTGCGTGAAAGCATTGAGACGATCAAATTTAAAAGAAATTATAAAATTCTGCTTGCAGAAAATTTTATAAATTTTTTTAAATTTAGTGGGCGAAAGCCCGCGATGAGAGTGCGAAGCAATCGAATGTAATCGAAGCAATCGAATGCAAGACGAAGCAATCGAATGTAATCGAAGCAATCGAATGCAATCGAATGCAAGACGAAGCAATCGAATGCAATCGAATACAAGACGATTGCATCATCATGCAAAATCTCCCTTCACAAAGTAGCCAAGAAAAGGAGAATAATTATGGCAAAGGACAAAAAATTAGTAGAAGCGATTACTTCCATGGAGGAGGATTTCGCACAATGGTATACGGATGTTGTGAAGAAAGCGGAGTTAATAGACTACTCCAGTGTAAAGGGATGTATGGTGATTAAACCAACTGGATATGCTATTTGGGAAAATATTCAGAAGGAGTTAGATAGACGGTTTAAAGAAACTGGTGTTGAGAATGTTTACATGCCTATGTTTATTCCTGAAAGTTTATTGGAAAAAGAAAAAAATCATGTAGAAGGATTTGCACCAGAGGTGGCATGGGTAACACACGGGGGTCTAAATCCATTGCAAGAGAGACTATGTGTCAGACCTACATCAGAAACTTTGTTCTGTGATTTTTATGCCAATGAAATCCAGTCATATCGAGATCTCCCTAAATTATATAATCAATGGTGTTCTGTTGTTCGTTGGGAAAAAGAAACTAGACCATTTCTTCGATCCAGAGAATTTTTATGGCAGGAAGGTCATACTGCACATGCGACCGAAGAAGAGGCACAGGAGAGAACAGAACTTATGCTTAACATTTACGCAGATTTTTGTGAGGAAGTATTGGCAATGCCTGTTGTACGCGGACGAAAGACAGATAAAGAAAAATTTGCAGGAGCAGAAGCAACTTACACCATTGAAGCTTTGATGCACGATGGGAAAGCACTTCAGTCTGGAACCAGCCATAATTTTGGGGATGGATTTGCAAAAGCATTTGAAATACAATATACCGATAAAGAAAATAAGCAGCAGTATGTTCATCAGACTTCTTGGGGAATGACAACTCGATTGATTGGAGCTATTATAATGGTTCATGGTGATGATTCAGGACTTGTACTTCCTCCAAAAGTTGCTCCTACACAGGTAATGATTGTTCCAATTATGCAAAAAAAAGAAGGCGTTCTTGAAAAAGCAGAGGAACTAAGAAAACGATTAGTAAAGGACTTTCGCGTGAAAACAGATAGTTCGGAGAAGAGTCCTGGTTGGAAGTTTAGTGAACAAGAAATGCGTGGTATTCCAGTTCGAATTGAACTTGGTCCAAAAGATATCGAACAAAATCAGTGTGTGCTTGTTCGTCGGGATACGAGAGAAAAAATGATTGTTTCGTTGGGGGAAGTGGAGGAAAAAATAAAGGAAGTTTTAGATGCAATGCAAAAAGAAATGCTTGAGCGAGCGAGAGCACATCGTGATGCACATACGTATAAAGCAGTAAATTATGAGGAATTGAAAGACACAATTGCCAATAAACCAGGTTTTGTAAAAGCAATGTGGTGCGGGGATGTTGCTTGTGAAGATAAAATAAAAGAAGAAACAGCAGCAACATCTCGATGTATTCCATTTTTGCAAGAAGCAATTTCAGATGTTTGTGTATGTTGTAAAAAGCCAGCCAAAGCTATGGTTTATTGGGGGAAAGCATACTAATCACGAGAGGAGAGAATATGATTTGTATTACGTTGCCTGAAAAGGTGGAATATATTCTTGATACGTTAATGGAGCATGGATATGAAGCCTATGCGGTAGGAGGATGTGTTCGTGATACTATTTTAGGCAGGACTCCAGGAGATTGGGATATTACAACTTCAGCAAAGCCACAAGAGGTGAAAAGTCTATTTCCTCGTACGCTAGATACGGGAATACAACATGGAACTGTTACTATCATGATTGATAAAGAAGGGTTTGAAGTAACAACTTATCGCATCGATGGAGAATATGAGGATAATCGCCATCCCAAGAGTGTTGCATTTACTTCCAATCTTTTTGAAGATTTAAAACGGCGTGATTTTACCATCAATGCAATGGCATATAACTCTAAAATCGGCCTGGTGGATGCATTTGATGGAAATTTGGATATTAAACAAAAGCGGATTCGTTGTGTAGGAAATCCAAAGGAACGCTTTCATGAAGATGCACTTCGCATGCTTCGAGCGGTACGATTTGCGGCTCAGTTAGGATTTATAATTGATGATTCTACGAAAGATTCGATTGCATTAATGGCACCGACATTAGAGAAGGTCAGCCAGGAAAGAGTTCGCGTTGAACTTGATAAGCTTCTTTTGGCAAAAGACCCGCTTCTTTTAGTAGAGGCATTCCAAATGAAGATGACAAAAGTGGTATTGCCTGAATTTGATTTCATGATGATGCAGGAACAAAAAAATCCGTATCATATTTATTCCGTAGGAATGCATGTATTAAAAGCAGTTGAAGAATGCAATAATTTTTTGGAAAAAAATGGTGACTGTATTGCAAAGGATTTTCCTCTAGTGGATAAAAAACTTCATTCTATTTTATGTTGGACGCTACTTTTACATGATGTAGGGAAGCCTTGCACATATAGCAGAGGAAATGATGGAATGGATCATTTTTATGGACATGCAGACAAAAGTGCGCAATTGGCCAAAACGATACTGGGGCGGTTAAAATTTGATAATAGTACGATTGATTTAGCAGTAAGACTTATTAAGTGGCATAACTATTCTTTTTTTCCCTCTGCAAGTAACGTTCGAAAGGCTGCAAGTAAAATTGGACCAGATATTATGGAATCCTTGTTTTTTGTACAGCGAATGGATATATATGCAAAAAATCCGGTGTATCAAGAAGAAAAGATTGCCAAATTAGATGAGGTGATTAGCCTTTATCAGCAGATCAAAGATAGGAAAGAATGCCTTACATTAAAGCAGCTAGCAGTAAATGGAGGGGATCTAATGGAAATCATGGGGATTCAAAGAGGCCCTAGCGTTGGAGCGTCTTTAAATGAACTGCTAAATTATGTTTTAGAAAATCCAGAGGAAAATAATCGAGAGAGCCTATTAAAACGAATGAAGAAACAATAAAAATAATAACCCTTCAAGACATGAATTACCTAAAGTCTTCATAAGATTAAAGGTGAATATTATGTTTAGGAGGGTTTATTTTGGATGAGCGATTAGATGAAGTGTTGTCAAAATATGATTTTAAGGTGCATCAAGTTACACGAGTGCGTGGAGCCTTATGTCTAGATACGGATAAAGGAACGCGAATTTTAAAAACGGGAGATGCATCAAAACGAAGAATTGAATTTGAAGATAGAGTAACGAAATTCCTTCTGAACAATGGGTATCAAAATGTGGATTATATCATTCCAAATCAGGAGGGAATGTTGGTAACTACGAATGCTCAAGGCGAAAATTTTATTGTAAAGCATTGGTTTTTGGGAGATGAATGTCGTGTAAAAGAAAAAGAAGATTTGTTGTGTGCCATGAAAAACTTGGCCAAACTGCATAACATTCTCAAAGGTTGTGAAACATTTGATGAGATAGTAGGGGCACAAGAGGAAGAGAGCCTTATTATGAGTTTGGAACGTCACAATCGGGAAATGAAACGAGTTTCCACGTATATTCATAATAAAAAACAAAAGAATGAATTTGAACGATGCATTCTGAAATCATTTGATGAATTTTATAGAAGAGCAGAACAAGGACTTTTGCTAATTAAAAGTTCGAAACTTGATGAGCTAGAAGAAAAAGCTAAAACGGAGCACTGTATTAGCCATGGAAATTATACATATCATAATGTAATTATAAGAAATGACGGGGTTGCAACAGTTAATTTTGATCGAGCGGCATATGGATTTCAACTGTTAGATTTTTACTATTTTTTTCGAAAAGTGATGGAGAAAAATAATTGGCGGGTGCCACTTGGAGATAAATTAATTCGTGAATATATGCGTTACCATAATTTAGATAAACAGATGCTTGGAATGCTTGGAGTTTTACTGTATTATCCTGAGAAATATTGGAAAATATTGAATCACTATTATAACAATAAAAAAGCATGGATTGCGGATAAGGATATGGACAAATTAGCCGTTGTTTGCGAACAAGAATGGCAAAAAGTAATTTTTTTACAACAGTTGTTCGCACTTTCTTTTTAGGATAAGATATAGTATAATAGGCACGAACAACAAAGAGGAAGTTGAGGCCTATGAAGCAAAAGAAAAGAAGGAAATGGATACCCCTCGGATTGATTATATTTGTGATAATTGGATTGCTAAGTGCTTGTCAAAGGGATAAGAATTCAACGAATACAAATGAGAAGGTGACGTTGCATCCAATGGTACAAGAAGCAGATGTAAATTATGATACAATGTTTACTGGGGTAATAAAGAGCTATGACGATAAACTGAAAACGGTCAGTGTGTTTGACATAAATGGAAATATGAGCTATACATTTGACTACAATAGTAGTACCGATATAAAAAATGCATACGATGAAATTATTACAATGCCTCAAATTACGATAGGCGAGATTGTTGATGTTTGTTATTATGAGGCCAGTCAAAAACTAACTGCTCTTAGTATCAGTAAGGAAGCATGGACTTACAAAAAAGTGGGAAATCTGGTGACGGATAAAACAAGTCGAAGGATGAAGATATCAGGACACAATTATTGGTATAATGATGGACTGCTTTTGTTTAGTGAAGAAGAGCCGATTGAATTGATTGATGTTCATGAAAAGGATGAACTGACGGTAAAAGGAGTAGGAAGCCAGATCTGTTCCATTATTGTAACCACGGGGCATGGATATATTCGCCTTAAAAATTATAGTGATTTTGTAGGAGGTACCATAGAGGTTGGATATGGCATTATTATTCCAATCGTAAAGGATATGCTAATCGTGGCAAGGGAGGGTGACTATAAGGTTAACTTAGAAAATGGTGAACTTCTTGCTGAAAAAAATATAAAATTAAAGCGAAACGAGGAGATTACGCTTGATCTATCAGAGTATAAAATGCCTGAGAGTCGAATTGGTTATGTTCGTTTTGATATTGAGCCATATGGCGCCGATCTTTCGATTAATGGCGCAATTGTCGATTATTCGGATCCAATTAAATTAAATTATGGGAAGCACCGTATTTGGGTATCAATGAATGGATATGATGATTTTTACGGTACACTAACAATAGGTGAATCTACACCAACGATTACGATTCGTTTAGCGGAAGGGACATATACGGTTCAAACAGGAGATGATGAGACCGGTGAGGCGCACAAGAGCAATGATACAACATTAGAACAGGTTCAGGATGATGAAGAGAAGGATGATAACAAAGGGGAAGATGAAGAAAAGGTATTAATTGATAACGATCATATCATTACAATTGAATCACCGGCAGGAGCTACTCTTTATTTGAATGGAAAACAAATGGGAATAATTCCAATTTCATTCACAAAAGAGATTGGAAATCATATCATTGTATTAAGCCAATCAGGATATATTACGAAGAGTTATTCGGTAGAGGTTTTAGATGATGGTGAAAATACAGTTTTTAATTTTCCAGATATGATACTAATGCAATAACAGATGCTAGAAGTATCAATTGATACTTAAATATGATCAAATAAAACAAAATGCAAAAAAAGGTTTGACATAGGCTGGATTTTCTGTATAATTTAGATTATTAAAACGAGGGCGTTTCTTACAAAAAAGAAGCGCCCTTATTTTTATAAATGAATGTTAAGGGAGGAAAATGCATGAAAAAGTTAGAAATCGTGGTTAGACCAGAAAAGCTAGAGGATTTAAAGCTGATTTTGGATAGCTGTGGAGCCAACGGAATTATGATAACCAATATTATGGGTTATGGAAATCAAAAGGGTTATAAGCAAATTTATCGGGGAACAGAATATAGTGTTAATCTTTTGCCAAAGATGAAGGTAGAAACAATAGTTCTTTCTGAAACAGCAGAAAAAATAATTGATAAGGTTACGGAGCAGATTACGACTGGTAACTATGGTGATGGTAAAATCTTTATTTACGATGTAGACGATGCGGTTCGTATTCGTACTGGTGAGCGTGGAGTGACGGCACTTTAAAAGCAAATGAGGAATAATAGAATATGGAAAAAAATTATCAAAGGGGATAATTATTAAGGATGAATTCTTAATAATTATCCTCTTTTCTTAAGGGAGGACATAGTTATGTATTTATCAGATTTATTAGCATCCGGAATGGATTTGCCAAGTGCGACAGAGTTGTTGCTTAATATTGTTTGGACGATGCTTGGCGCAATACTTGTGTTTTTTATGCAAGCAGGGTTTGCAGCAGTTGAAACAGGGTTTACCAGAGCAAAGAATGCAGGAAACATTATAATGAAAAACCTGATGGATTTTGTACTTGGCAGTATCTTCTTTTTCTTATTTGGATTTGCATTGATGTTTGGTGCTGACAAAGCAGGAATTATTGGTCTTAGCGGATTTTTTGATCCATCTTCGATCGCAGATGGTGCAGGAATGTTTAATGGGCTTCCGGTTCATGTATTTTTAATTTTCCACACTGTATTTTGTGCAACAGCAGCAACAATTGTTTCAGGAGCCATGGCAGAGAGAACAAAATTCCAGTCATATCTTGTGTATAGCGCATGTATATCGGTATTTGTTTATCCGATTACGGGACATTGGATTTGGGGAGGTGGATGGTTATCCTCCATTGGATTCCATGATTTTGCTGGATCAACAGCTGTTCATATGGTAGGTGGTGTCTGTGCATTTGTTGGAGCGAAGATTTTAGGTGCCAGAATTGGAAAATATGATAGCAAAGGAAAGCCAAAAGCAATTCCAGGTCATAATATTACGTTAGGTGCATTGGGAGTATTTATTCTTTGGTTCTGCTGGTTTGGATTTAATGCAGGTTCTACAACAGGAGCAACAACATCACTTGGTGATATTGCAGTAACAACGAACCTTGCAGCAGTTGCAGCAACTTTAACAACACTTATTATTACATGGGTTCGCTATGGAAAACCAGATGTTTCTATGACTTTAAATGGATCATTAGCAGGTCTTGTAGCAATCACAGCAGGTTGTGACATTGTTGGCAACTATGGAGCATTGGCAATTGGTGTAATTGCTGGAGCATTGGTTGTTTTAGCAGTTGAGGTTATCGATAAAGTGATACGAGTTGATGATCCAGTTGGTGCGGTAGCGGTACATGGTTGCTGCGGATTTACGGGTACTATTTTGACAGCAGTATTTGCAAAGAATTCTGTTCTTGCAGATTATGGTATATCTCGTATTCATTTTATTGGAATTCAATTGATTGGAGTATTATCCGTTGTGGCATATGTAGCAATTGCAGCGATTATTATCTTTAAAGTTATTGATAAAACAATTGGACTTCGTGTAAGTGAAAAAGAAGAAATTGATGGACTTGATATGCATGAGCATGGAATGAGTGCATATGCTAACTTTAGATTCCATGATGACAAATAGAATTTGGGGAAATTCTATACGAGTAAAGATAGAAGAGGAATGTTTTTAAAAGCCTGCTAATAGAATAGTAAAAAAGTTCTGCAGGTAATTATGAAAAAAAGAGTGAGTTTGATCGTTTTGGTATTACTTTTTGTAACCATCATGCAAGGATGTTCCTTTGACTTGGTTTCAAAAGATAAAGTAAGAGATTTGTCGTATACGATTGTTCCAGAAGAGGATGTGCCAGAAGAGTTAAAAGCTATAATAGAAGAAAAGAAGGCACAGGCGTTTCAATTATCGTATACGGCAGATGATGATTTATACATTGTAATTGGATATGGTGAACAAAATACAGGAGGATATAGTATTGTATTAGAAGAGTTATATGCAACGGACAATGCAATAATGATATCAACAAATCTATTAGGACCAAGTAAAGATGAGGACGTGGAAGAAGTTAAAACTTATCCGTACATGGTTGTAAAGACAGAGTATCTAGATTTGCCAGTAGAATATTTAGGAGTAGAAAATAATTTTGCTGAATAAATATACATACTCTGTTACTTTTACAGGATAAAGTGATAAAATGATTGTGCATTATTGCTCTTGGATTATGGGAAAGAAGGACTATATACAATGTGATAATGCACAAAAATAAAAATGATAATGAATAATAATTGTACAATTTGTTTAAATACAAGTTCTTGTGGAAAGAAATGGGATTTTTGACAATATGTTGTGGTTGTGGTATAATGCTACTAGAGCTGAGATAAAATGTGGGACAGCCATTTTTACAGAATGGAGGAAATGAAATGAAACAGTCAGATTTAGTCCGCGTAAGAAAAGCAGTTAGCCACCATATAGGTAGTAAAGTTAGCATTCGTTCCAATAAGGGTAGACATAAAGTAGATGTTACCGAGGGTGTTATCATGGAAACCTATCCTAGTATTTTCTTGATTCAAGTAAAAAATGGGATTGAGGATACGTTGCAAACAATGTCCTTTAGTTACACGGATGTATTAACAAATGATGTGCAAATGACACTTGTATAAGAGCGTTGACATTTAATAGAATAGACAGAAGACAAAGGGATTCATGCGAATCGTAAAATGGCATGAATCCCTTTGAATATTTTAACCTTCTTTCGCATATAGTGTAAAAGACAAGGAGGGGTATCATGGAATTGTTCATGCAAAAAATTAACATGAGTCAAAAAAAGAACAGAAGCGATATGCAAATTACATTGGATGATGACTTTAATGTGACAGATAGTAAGCCCGATATTGATAAAGTTGTAAAGGAGCAGGGGACTATTATAATACAAGAGATTACTCCGATGAATGACAGATTTATGATAAAGGGTGCTCTTTTATTTAATCTTTTGTATATCAGTCAAGAAAGCAAACGACCGGTACATAATATGAGCGGAGAGATTCCATTTGAAGAAAGCGTCAATATGGAGGGCATTACGGGTGAAGAGGTCATTCTATGTAATTGGGAACTTGAGGATATGAGTATAGCTTTGATTAACTCTCGAAAAATAAATGTGCGGGCAATTATTCGATTTGATTTTTGCGCAGAAAATACAGAGCAGGAGTCAGTTGTTACTGGTGTCGAAGAGGATGATTTACACTATATAAAAGATAAATTTAATCTAACACAGACGGTAATTTCGAAAAAAGATACCTTTCGAATTAAGGATGAAGTATCGCTTCCTATGGGGAAAGATAATGTATCAGAGCTTCTATATTCCAATATGGAACTGTTAGAAGGAGAAACAAAAGTAATGGAAGATCGAATTGCGGTTCGAGGAGTTCTTCGAGTTTTTGTTCTTTATATTGGGGAAAATGAAAATCGCGGGATTGAGTTTTACGAGACGGACGTACCAATTAATGGAAATGTGGAATGTATTGGGGCAAATGACAGCATGGTTTTGGATGTTGATATGAGTTTAAACAATAAGGACATTCAGATGAAGCCAGATGAAGATGGGGAAGAGAGAATACTTGATATTGAAGCTGTAATTAATTTGACAATAAAACTATATCAGGAAGACGAGTTAGAAATACTAAAGGATATTTATTCAACAAAAAGTCAACTGGATATACAAAGGAAGAATGCAGAGTATAAAAATCTTTTGATGAAGAACAATAGTAAGTTACGTGTAGTGGATACCTTAAAACTAGAGGATGGACAAAAACCAATTTTGCAAATATGCAATGGAAGCGCAAGTGTTAAAATTGATGAAGAGCACATCGTCGAAAATGGCATTTTAGTGGACGGAATTGTGAGTGTTCAAGTTCTCTATATTACAGAAGAGGATGCAAGACCAGTTGGTGCGGTAAGGGGAGATATTCCGTTTACCCATACCATTGAAATTAAGGATATAAATAAGGATAGCAGTTATGAAATCAAGTCATGTATTGACCAGCTTAGCTTGGTATTGGTTGATGAAACTGAAATTGAGGTAAAAGCTACCGTTTGTCTAGAAGCGATTGTATTTAATGAGCTGAAGCAAGATATGATTCTTTCAGTTGATGAAACTGGTTCCTTGGAAGAAGTTCGAAAAACATTTCCAAGTATTGTCGGATATATTGTAAAAAGTGGAGACACCTTATGGGATATCGCAAAAGCATTCTATACTACCAAAGAAGAAATTGAAGAATTGAATGAACTGGATTCGGAGCGATTAAGCGAGGGACAAAAATTAATTATTTGTAAATAAAAAATGAGGCGTTAAGCCTCGTTTTTTATGCCTACAACATAAACACGATGACTGGAATCATGTTGCCTGCATATTTTTTTTGCACGTTCGGCCAGTGCAAGGTTATCAAAGAGACCAAATATGGTAGGACCACTGCCACTCATGATTGCTCCGAGTGCGCCGGAATCTTTTATGAGATGTTTGAGTTCTTCAATTACTAAATATTCCTTTGCTGTAACTGTTTCTAATACGTTCTCTAGGCGTGAAGAAACGCCATTAATGTCCTTTTCATCAATTGCATGAATCATGCCATCAATATCCGGATGGTGGGTGAGAGAAGGGATGTCCAGATTTTCGTAAACAAATTTTGTAGAAACATGCATAGAAGGTTTTACTATGAGTACGTGACAAGGAGGCATCGGGGAGAGAGGTGTTAATTGCTCACCAATTCCTTCGGAGAGAGCGGTGCCTCCTAGAATACAATATGGGACATCTGCGCCAAGCGCTACACCACGCTTCATAAGTTGTGCCGTTGTTAGGTTTAAGCAAAAGAGCTTATTCATGCCTTTTAGAGCTGCAGCACAATCACTGCTACCACCTGCCATTCCAGCAGCAACAGGAATGTGTTTTTCTAAGTTAATAAAGATTCCTCTCTTTATCTTGAACTCGTCTTTCAACAATTTAACGGCTTTATATACTAAATTGTTTTCATTGGTGGGAAGAAAAGAAAGGTTTGTTTTAATAACAATGGTATCTTCATCCATTACTTTTAAGGTCAATTTATCGTATAGATCAATGGTTTGCATAATCATGCGTACTTCATGATAATTGTCTTCTCGTTTACGTATAACATCCAAACCTAAATTTATTTTGGCATATGCCTTTAAATGAACTCGTTTCATAGACTGCTCCCATCTTTTATTATGGTATATCAAGTATTATACACAGCACCTATTGTAATTGCAAGAAAACATAAAGTTTGCTATACTAATCTAGGTAATTATAATAATAGTAAATGGAGAATAAAAATGATTGGATTACTGCTTGTTGTTCTATTTTTAATAGTGTTTGCTATTTTTAGCATACCAATGTATTTGATACAGTTTATTGTGGGGAAAAGGAATCCTGATATGCAATTTAGAATTGGACAGTTCGTAACAAAAACTACGTTCAAAATCATATTGTTTTTGTCAGGGACGAAGAGAACTGTGTTGGGTCTTGAACATCTGCCAAAAGAGGAAGCAGTCTTATATGTTGCAAATCATAGAAGTTATTTTGATGTTGTACTTGCATATAGTACACTTCCCACGCCAACGAGCTTCGTGGCAAAGAAAGAAATTAAAAAAATACCTTGCATTCGAACGTGGATGCGATATATGAGATGTTTATTTCTTGACCGGGATAATGTGCGAGAAGGACTTAAGACGATCCTTCAGGGAATTGAACAAATGAAAGAAGGATATTCCGTTTTTATTATGCCAGAAGGAACAAGGAATCGTGAAATGGAAATGTTACCATTTCATGAAGGAAGCTTTAAGTTGGCAGAAAAGTCTGGGTGTGCAATTATTCCAGTTGCGATTACTCATACAGACAAAATATATGAGGTACAAGCACCGTTTATTCGCCGAACAAGTGTTGCAATGAAATATGGGGAGCCAATTTACATGAAAGACCTTACGCTAGATGAAAAAAAACGGATTGGTATTTATACACAGGGGATTATCAAAAATATGCTTGAAGAGATTGAAAAATTAGTTTGATTTTTCGAAAAATAATGTTAAAATAGTAAAGTACGGGTTTTGACCCATAATTATGAGAAGATGGAGGTACATACCATGATGAGTTTAAGTAGTTTGCCGATATTGGCAATAAGCACACTTTCGATTGCATTATTGGTTGTTTTAGTAGTGTTGATTGCTTTAATCGTATTTTTATACATTTACGGAAACAAGTTGCAAAAGAAGCAAGAGTCGGCACAAAAGCAGATGCAAGTAGGTGCTCAGACTATCTCAATGTTAGTTATAGACAAAAAAAGGATGAAATTAAAAGAGGCCGGGTTTCCACAGATTGTAATTGATCAAACACCAAGATATCTTCGTGGATCGAAAGTTCCAGTTATAAAAGCAAAAATTGGACCTAAAATTACAACGTTGATGTGTGATGAAAAAGTATTTCCAATCATACCAGTTAAGAAAGAAGTTAAAGTGGTAATGAATGGGATTTACATCATGGATGTTAAGAGTGCTCGTGGTGGACTAGAAGAGAGACCTGTAAAAGTGGGATTCTTTAAGAAGATGAAAAAAAAGGTAACTGGAAAATAGAAAATGTAGAAATGGTTGCAAGAACAAACGAGATGTCTTGCAACTATTTTTTTATCAAAAAATGTGAAAATTAAACAAAAAAGAATATAAATAATTGTAATATACCAACAGAGTTCCAAATTTTTCTTGACGGATATTTAATGGTATAGTAATATGGTACATATAAGAAATGGAATTAAATAATCAGATTGTTACTTTTCGAAGGCAAGACTGGGTTGTACTTATGAAAATTGATTTTTTAAAAATCAATTTGTGTAGGAGTATAATTCCAGTTTTTTTCATTATTTTAAGAAATGTTTTGTATGTAAACATAAAAAGGATGTTTGAACATGAAAATTTTGAAAGTGATTAATAACAATGTTGTCAGTTCGATAAACGAAAAAAAAAATGAAGTCGTTGTAATGGGTAAGGGGATTGGTTTTCAAAAAAAAATCGACGATGAAATTGATGCCGAGAAAATTGAAAAAATATTTAGTTTGCCAGAAGAAAGTGCAAACCAGTTTGAGATGTTAGTAAAAGATATTTCGTATGAAATGATTGATTTGGCAGAAGATATTATCTGCTATGCTAAAAAAAGCTTAAACAGGCGACTGAGTAAAAATATTTATATTACATTGACGGATCACTTGAATTTTGCCGTAGAAAGAAAAAAGCAAGCAATTTCGTTTCAAAATGCCTTACTTTGGGAAATTCGTAAGTACTATAATGAAGAGTATCGATTAGGGTTAAAAGCGATAGAAATGGTGAAGGAAAGAATTGGAATTGAACTTTCTGAAGATGAGGCTGGATTTATTGCACTCCATTTTGTGAATGCAGAAATAGATGGAGATATGAAGAAGGTAACTTTTATGCCAGTTATTATTAAAGATATTCTGAACATCGTTCGTTATACATTTTCAATTGAGATAGACGAGACAACGCTTTCTTACGAAAGATTTGTAACGCATTTAAAATTTTTTTTGCAACGAGCGGTAAGAAATGAATGTTATGAAAGCGATGATTTTGGATTTAACAAAGACATTCAGTTACGGTTTTCGGATGCTTATCAGTGTGCATTAAAGATTAAGGGATATATGAATAAAAAGATGAAATATTGTATTGCCGATGAAGAAATTACATACTTGACCATTCATATTTCTAGAATTATACGTAGAGGATAACAAACATATACATATAGGGTAAGGGATTGTTACGTTAGGACGGCAAAACCCGAATGAGATAGAAAACATTTATATGTTGCTATTTCATTCGGGGTTTTTTATTTTCTAGAAGTAAAACACTTAGGTGTTTTAGATATATAAATATCCAAAGAAAAGTGGAGGGAAAGAGCATGGCAAGTAAATATGATGGATTAGCAAGAATTATCATCCAAAATGTAGGAGGAAAGGGTAACATAATTAATCTTTCACACTGCATTACAAGACTACGTTTCAAATTGAAGGATGAGTCAAAGGCAAACACAGAGGTATTAAAGGCAACCGATGGTATTGTAACCGTAATGCAATCAGCAGGACAGTACCAGGTAGTAATTGGAAATCATGTTCCGGATGTGTATGAGGTAGTATGTGAACATGCACATATTACTGGAAGTGCACCAGAAAATGAAGAAAGCGATACGGATGAAAAAATGAGTCTGGGCGCAAGAGCAATCGATTTGATATCCGGCATTTTTGCTCCATCGTTAGGTGTTTTATCGGCAGCAGGTATTATTAAAGGATTATTGGCAGTCTGGTCTTATTTTGCATCCTTGAAAGGGATTGATGTGACTGGGAGCGGAGCGTATATAATATGGTATTCGGTAGCAGATGGATTTTTCTATTTCTTGCCAATCGTATTAGGCTATACCTCTGCTAAGAAATTTAAATGCAATGAATTCATTGGTTTAGCACTTGGAATTGCCCTTTGCTATCCGAAGATGGTAGGTCTTTCATCCATGGATGTGATTGGATCAGTTTTTGCAGGAACCGCGTTCCAAATGGATTACCATACTACATTTTTTGGATTACCGGTTATTATGCCAATGAGTGGGTATACATCAACGGTTGTTCCAATTGTAATTGGTGTTGCATGTGCAGCATGGTTAGAAAAGAAATTAAAGAAAATAATTCCAGATGTAGTAAAAGTCTTTATTGTACCAGTTTGTGTATTAGGAATTATGGTACCAGCGATTTATTTAATCATTGGACCTATTGCAACTTTCCTATGTAATATAATCGGAGTTGTATTCTCTGGAGTTTATGGGATTCCTGTAGTTGGAGGATTGGTAGCGGGTGCTCTTGTCGGGGCGTTCTGGCAAGTACTTGTAATCTTTGGGTTGCATTGGGGCTTAATACCACTTGCAATGATTAATTTTGCAACCTATGGTTATGATTTTATTTTATCTCCTTATTTTGCAGCTTCCTTTGCACAGTCTATGGTTGTACTTGCAATTCTTATTAAAACAAAAGATAAAAAATTACGTAGCATTGCATTACCAGCATTTATTTCAGGTATATTTGGAGTAACCGAACCTTGTATTTATGGCGTAACATTGCCAAAGAAAAAACCATTTGTAATATCTTGTGTGGCAGCATCCGTTGGAGGTGCTATTATTGGATTGATGGGTTGTAGATCTTACATGATGGGTGGACTTGGTGTATTTGGACTTCCATCTTATATTGATAATACAACCAATAGTATTTATAGTATGGTATGGGTGGCAATTGGAACATTAGTAGCAATGACGATTGGTTTTGTTGCAACGTTTGTAACCTATAAAGATGATGCACCTAAAAAAATATCGGAAAAAGCAAAGACAACAACAAATTATGAGGTGATTGTGTCTCCGCTACTAGGAAGTGTTAAGGAATTGGCAGAAGTAGAAGATGAAGCTTTTTCAAGTGGGGCACTTGGGCAAGGAATTGCCATTGTTCCAAGTGAAGGAAAATTATATGCACCAGTTGATGGCGAAGTTACAACCTTCTTCCCAACAGGGCATGCAATTGGATTGATGTCAAAGTTTGGTGCAGAAGTACTAATACATGTTGGAATGGATACGGTAAAATTAGAAGGAAAAGGATTTCGTCCGAAAGTTGCACAGGGTGATATTGTCAAAAAAGGTGATTTATTATTGGAGTTTGATATTCAAGCAATTACAAAAGCAGGCTATTCATTAGTAACTCCAGTTGTTATCACCAATATACATGAATATGCAGATATAGTTCCAATGGCTGCAAAAAATGTAAAACCGGGGGATGAAATTATTACAGTTTTATAATCTTCTAATAAATAATGCAAGGATCTGAGGTCTGATGAAGATCTCAGATTTTAGCAAAATTTTCAACTGATTTGAAAATTTCAAATCATCAATGGAATGAAGGAGGAGGAATTTAGGATGAAAACATTTCGCGAAGATTTTTTATGGGGCGGTGCGACCGCAGCCAATCAGTATGAAGGTGCATGGGATGTGGATGGGAAAGGACCATCGGTATCGGATATGTGTACAAATGGGTCACATACGCAGCCAAAGAGGGTTACACGAGAGTTAGAGGAAGGAGAGTTATATCCAAGTCGTGAAGCAACGGATTTTTATCATCATTATAAAGAAGATATAGCGCTGTTTGCTGAAATGGGATTTAAGGTCTTTCGCTTATCCATTGCATGGACAAGAATTTTCCCAACTGGGATGGAGTGTGAACCAAATGAAGCAGGACTTCAATTTTATGATAACGTGTTTGATGAATGCCTAAAATATGGAATTGAGCCACTTGTGACAATGTCTCATTATGAAATGCCATATGCGCTAGTAGAAAAATACAATGGTTGGGAAGGTAGAGAATGCATCGAATATTTTATGAATTACTGTAACGTTATTTTTGAGCGCTATCAGGATAAGGTAAAATATTGGCTTACGTTCAATGAAATAAATGCAGGTACGATGCCACTAGGAAATGTATTATCATTGGGTACGGTCAAAGGATATAGTGGACCGATTACAAAAGTGCCAGATAATCCACAGGCTCGTTTTCAGGGACTTCATCATCAGTTAGTTGCTAGTGCAAAAGCGGTAAAGTTGGCACATGAAAAATATCCGAATTTTAAGATGGGAAATATGATCTGTTTTATCACGATGTATCCGTACACCTGTAAACCAGATGATATTTTAGAAGCACAAAAAAATATGCAGATGCTAAATTGGTTTTGTTCGGATATCCAGGTACGCGGAGTTTATCCATACTATGCGGATCGCTATTTTAAAGAAAAAAATATTCAGATAGCAATGGAAGAAGGCGATTGTGAAGTATTAAAGCAAGGGTGTGTGGATTTTTATACATTTAGCTATTATATGAGTAATTGTGTTGCGAAAGAGACCGATAAGGCGATAACCACTGGAAACATTGCAGGGGGGTTGAAAAATCCTTATTTATCAGCGAGTGACTGGGGATGGCAAATTGATCCAAAAGGGTTACGCTATACGTTAAATGAAATCTATGCCCGTTATGAAATACCACTTATGGTGGTTGAGAATGGACTTGGAGCACATGATAAGATAGAAGCAGATGGAACAATACAAGATTCTTACCGTATTGATTATTTAAGAGAGCACATTGTACAGATGAAGGAAGCAGTAAAAGATGGCGTTGATTTGATGGGATATACACCATGGGGATGTATT
The DNA here is from genome assembly GCA_041821315.1 of Velocimicrobium sp. Lineage (GTDB taxonomy): Bacteria > Bacillota > Clostridia > Lachnospirales > Lachnospiraceae > DIGJ01. The sequence goes on from JBGUEO010000004.1 coordinate 180,744, forward strand.
GACTTGGTAAGTGCATCAACCGGTGAAATGGCAAAACGCTATGGTTTTATCTTTGTTGATAAATACGATGATGGAACAGGTAGCTTCGGACGTAAAAAGAAAAAGTCATTTGATTGGTATAAAAAAGTTATTGCAACAAATGGCGAAACATTATAGGAGAAATAAAATGAAGAAATTTACTTATACAATCACAGATGAAATCGGAATTCATGCAAGACCTGCGGGTCTTATAGTAAAAGAAGCAAAACAATTTAATTCAACGATGACTCTTATTTGTAAAGAGAAACGAGCAGATTTAACAAGACTTATGGCAATTATGTCTCTTGGAGTAAGACGTGGCGATGAAGTAATAATTGAAATAGAGGGTTCCGATGAGGCACAAGCGGCTGCAGCCATGAAAACATTCTTTAATGAGAATTTATAAAAGAAGGAAAGGGAAGGAGTGGACAAAAAAATAATCTTTATGCTACTATAGGAGATGTATCAGAAAGGGGATGGTGGCATGAATAAAAAAGTAGTTTTTTTAGATATTGATGGAACGTTAATTGGATTTGATGGAACTTTGCCAGATTCAACAAGAGCAGCTATTAGAAGAGCAAGAAAAAATGGTCATCATATGGTGCTTTGTTCTGGAAGAAGTAGATTTCAAATGTATCCGAGTCTTTTGGCACTAGGTTTTCAAGGAATTGTTGGTGCGGCGGGAGCGTTTGTAGAGTGCGAAGGTGAGGAAATCTATCATCATTATATGGAAGAAGAGAAACGAAAATGGATTACCGCATATTTAGAGAGCAATCAATTTGTTTATAGTATGCAAGCAGATAGCGGAATGGTAATCAATGAGCGTTGTAAACATATAATGTTAGGTATATATAAAGCATATGGGATGGATGAAAAGCGTCTAAGACGGTTGGTTGGAAACATGGAAGTGCGTGAAGATGTTTGGAATCAACCAAGAGAAGAAAAGATTATCTATTACAAATCACCATTTCCTCTGGAAATGGTGAAAAAAGACATTGCACCTTATTTTGAAGCAGTGGCATCTAGTTTAGAAGAACCAGATGCCTTTTCTGGTGAAATAGGACCTGCAAATATCAATAAAGCAACGGGTATGCAGATTTATTTGAATCACGTGGGGGTTGGACAGGAAGATACAATTGCGATTGGAGATGGACCAAATGACTTGGAAATGATTCAATATGCTAAGGTTGGCGTTGCTATGGGTAATGCGCAGCAAGTAATCAAAAAGGCAGCTAATCTGGTGACAAAACGCGTGGATGAGAATGGAATTTACCATGCGTTTGAGCAATTAGGATTACTATAATTCTTTTCGAGGGCGTAATTTTTTCTGTGTCCAAAAAAAAGAGTATTTCTTGAATTGAGTT
>JBGUEO010000005.1:0-168823 GCA_041821315.1 Velocimicrobium sp.
GTAGAATGCAATATACCGTTTTCTTCTGAAAAAAGCTTATCTAAATGACATTGATATAATAATAATCGAAAAATTGATAATTAATTTTAACTTTATACTCTTCATTCGCTTTACCACCTCATAATCTAAATAAGGAGGTACTGCAAAATCAAAGATGATATCTTAATTTGCAATGCCTCCTATTTATTGTTCAATTACATATTAAAAAGGTAACCTAATATTATAATCCTGTCTTTTTAGCAATATACTGTCTAGCTCTAAGGGCATACTCAAATGGATTTGCTATGGCAGGATCTTGCTCTGCCTCCACAAGCATATATCCCTCGTATCCTGATTCTTCTAATACCTGAAAGATAGGACTAAAATCAATGCAGCCATCCCCTGGAATCGTAAAAGTACCAAGACGGACCCCTTGTAAAAAGCTTAAATGCTCTGCTTTTACTTTATCCACTACTTCTTGTCTGATATCTTTTAAATGTACATGCTTAATACGTTTTACATATTTTTGTACGATGTTCAATGGATCCACTCCGCTATATGCAAAATGTCCTGTATCAAACAGCAAACTTACATATTCAGGATCTGTGCTATCCATAAAACGATCCACTTCCTCTTCTGTTTGTACAACCGTACCCATATGATGATGATAAGTTAAAGATATTCCTTTGTCCTTTGCTATTTTTCCAAGCTTGTTAAGTCCAGTAGAAAGTAAATTCCATTCTTCATCATTCATAATATATTTGTCATCAAATACTGAATTATCAAGCCCCTGGATGCTATGTCCTTGTTCTGCAACACCAATTACTTTGGCTCCCATTGCTTTTAGGAAGTCAACCTGTTTGATGAATTCTGCTTCTGTCTCTTCATAAGGTTTTGTCGTTAAAAAGGATGAAAACCAACAGTTACAAATCTGCATGCCTCGAAGCTCCAATGCTTTCTTTAATGTATCTATATCTTTTGGATACTTGTTTCCGATTTCAGAACCCGTAAATCCAGCCAATGCCATCTCGCTTACGCATTGCTCAAATGTATTCTCTTTACCAAGATCTGGCATATCATCATTTGTCCACGCAATCGGAGCAATTCCTAATTTTACTTTATTTTTATCGAACATGTCCATTCTCCTTATTCTTTTAGAATTGTACTTCAGAAATACTTACTGGGCGATTTTCATCGAGCGATCTTTTTGCTGCAATTGCGATTATAATTGGTTGTAAGCCAGCTTCAATATCAACAGGAACATCGGTATCATTTTCGATTGCATCTGTAAATTCAGACACTTCTCTTTTAAATGATTCCATATAACGTTCTAAGAAGAAATACAGAGGCTTTTCACCTGCAACACCATCTGCTGTACTAAGTACCGCTGTAGAAGATGTATCATTTACTACCGCAACCTGACCTTTTGAACCAAACACTTCGGCTCTTTGATCATATCCATAAGCAGCTTGACGTGAATTGTCAATAACTGCAATTGCACCATTTTCCATCTTCATCGTGATAACTGCTGTATCAATATCACCTTCTTTTGCAATATCCGGATTAACAAGTGCTGCGCCTGCTGCATAAACTTCTTTTACTTTACAGCCGGAAAGGAAACATACCATATCAAAATCATGAATGGTCATATCGAGGAACATTCCACCAGATACTTTAACATATTCGATTGGAGGAGCTTGTGGGTCACGTGCAGTTACGCGAATCAAATGAACATCGCCAACTTTTCCACTCTCAACTGCATTTTTTACCGCTCTAAAGTTATGATCAAATCTACGATTAAATCCAACCTGGTATTTCAATTTCGTATCCTTTAACGCTTCCATAACTTCTTTGATTTTATTTAAATCCTGAGAAATTGGTTTTTCACAAAATACATGTTTTCCGGCGCGAATTGCTTCGATTGAAATATCTGCATGCGTATCAGTAGATGAACAAATCATAACTGCATCAATTTCAGCATCTTCTAAAATTTGACGATAGTCTGTATAACAGGAAGCAATTCCTAATCCATCGGCCCATTGTTTAATTTCATCATTCATGTATGGATCTGCAATTGCAGTCACCACTGCATTTTTCACTCCATAAGTTACTCCTTCTCCATGTACTCTACCAATTCTTCCTGCACCAATAATACCAATTTTAATCATATTAAAATCCTTCCTTTCAATTTTATCAATAAAATCCTATATTTAGGGTTTGTTCACCCTACTTACCAGCTAATCTTCTTGCTTTTGCTTCCATTCTGTTACGCGTAACATCAATGAATACTGCTGCTATAATAACAAAACCAATAACCATATATTGCATATCACTTGCTGCATTTAATAGGGTCAGACCATTACGGATGATTGATATAATCAAGGCTCCGATTAAAGTTCCCCATATGGTTCCCTTACCACCCATAAAGGATGCTCCACCGATAATACATGCTGCAATTGCATCTGTATCATATGGCGATATTGCAGAAGATGGATTTGCTACACCAGATCTACCTACGATAACAATACCTGCAATTGCACATACAAAACCAGAAAGTGCATATACAAAAATCAAAACATTGTCTGTATTGATACCAGAAAGTCGTGTTGCTTCCGGATTACCTCCTACGCAATAAATAGTTCTGCCAAGAGCAGTATAATTTAGTAATAGGTGGAATCCAACAAATAGTACTAGCATTGCGATAAATGCAATTGGAATACCTGAAAAGTGAGCACTTTTAAAAATATTTGCAGAGCCAAGCCATGTAATTGATTTAGGAAATCCGCTAATTGTTTTGGTAGAAACCACAAACAATGCCAAACCAGCAAGTACATTCTTCATTCCTAATGTAGAAACAAAAGGGTGAGGTAAATGAAGCTTTGTAAGTAAAAGACCATTGATACATCCAATTGCAATTCCCGTAAGTATACCAGCACCTAGTAATATAATCGGATTTGTTGTTCCAAATTTATCTAAAAACATACCCATGACACACGCACATAGCACAGCATTCGCTCCAACGGATAAATCAATACCAGCTGTGATTAAAACCACAAGCATGCCAGAAGAAATTAATCCATTTACTGCAGTTTGTCTCAAAATATTCATTATATTATTGATGGATAAGAAATTAGGACTCGCTACTGATAAAATAGCCGATAGCACTACCAATGCAAGCAACGGACCTAACTTTGCGAGAATTTTCTTAATATTCGTTGTATTTTCCATTATAATTTTCCTCCCCATGCTGCTTTCATTATGATCTCCTGAGAAAATTGTTCTGCACTTCGATCAATTTCACCCATTATTTTTCCTTCACGCATTACAATTACTCGATCACTCATACCTAGTACCTCTGGTAATTCTGAAGATACCATAATAACACATTTTCCCTGAGCTACTAATTTGTTCATAATATTATATACTTCTACCTTTGCACCAACATCGATTCCTCTTGTTGGCTCATCAAAAATATAAATATCTGCATCTGTATTTATCCATTTTCCAATTACTACTTTTTGTTGATTGCCACCAGATAATTGGCCAACAACCGTTTTTAAATCAGGAGCTTTAATTTTAAAATCACTAATATTTCCCGTGCCTACTTCTTTGATTTTGTTTTTATTCAACCAAGGACCTTTTGTGAAAAATTTCAAGTTACCTAACATTAGATTGGTATCTATTCCAAGCGACAAAACAAGACCTTGTCCTTTTCTGTCCTCTGTCAGTAAAGCAATCTTATGTCTAACTGCATCTTTTGGAGACTTAATTGAAACTTTTTTGTCGTCGATATAGATATTGCCTCCATCAATCGGAAAAGCTCCAAAGATTGCTTGACATGTTTCTGTTCGTCCTGCTCCTACCAAACCTGCAATTCCCAATATTTCACCGTGGTAAGCTTCAAAACTAATATCATGAAGAACTCCTGATGAATTCAAATTTTCTACTTTTAAAGCAACTTTTCCTTTTTTTACGTCAATTTTTGGATATTGATTATCTAGAGTACGCCCAACCATTGCTGTAATAAGCTTGTCGTTATCCATATTTTCAATATCTTCCGTTATAATATGTTCACCATCACGCATTACAGTTACACGATCACACAGCTCAAATAATTCTTCTAATTTATGAGAAACAAATAAGATTGCAACACCCTTTTGTTTTAACATGCGAACCGTAGCCATTAACTGTTCAACTTCTCTTTCACCAAGACTGGAGGTTGGTTCATCCATAATAATTAATTTTGCATCAATCAAAACTGCTTTTGCTATTTCAACCATCTGCATTATTCCCATACCAAAGTTGCCGCAAGGTTTTTTCTCATTTACATCCTGTCCAAGCGAAATCATTACTTCGTGCGCTCTTTTGTGCATTTCGTTATAATCTAAAAATCTGCTGTTTTTTTTACGAATCGTCTTATTGATAAAAATATTATCCGTGATTGAAAGCAGTTTAATAATATTTAATTCCTGATATACACAAGCGATCCCTGCATTTTTTGCATCATTTGGAGATTTAAAATTTTGCTTTACCCCATTGACATAAAGTTCACCTTCATCCGCTGTATGAACACCTGTAAGTACTTTAATTAATGTAGACTTTCCAGCACCATTTTCACCAATTAGACCATGAATTTCTCCAGGTTTAATCTGTAAAGACATATCGTTCAGTGCAATTACGCCCGGAAAACGTTTTGTAACATTTTTCAACTCCACTACATAATCAGCCATTTTCATATCACCTTTTCTTTCCGTTTGACTTACTTCATTATTATCGTATTGGAATCCGGTCTACGAATAATAAGTAAAAATATTATGTTCGCAAATTCTTTTATTAACATTTACTCCCACTGTTGTAGGAGTAAATGTTATTATTTTTATTTACTTTCCTAAAACTGATTTTAATTCATCCAAATAGTCTTGTGCATTTTCAGAAGTAACTACAGTTGCTCCAGTATCGATGCTCTTATCTATAGTTTCACCTTTAGCTACTGCAACTGCTTTTTCTACTGCCATATAGCCCATGTTGTATGGTGATTGTGCTACTGTAGCTGCGAAATCACCATCTATAACGTTTTGAACACCTGCTTGAATTCCATCAAATCCAACAATAAGAATATCTGTTAACCCAGCTTGTTGTACAGCTCTAGCTGCACCAGCGGCAGTTTCATCATTATGGCAAACTACGATGTCAATATCATTATTTAAACTTGTTAAAAGATTTTCCATAATACTAGATGATTTATCTGCAAGTCCTTCTCCATATTGCGTTGCTTCAATGGTTACTCCGTTTGCTTCCAGCGCTTCTTTGAATCCAGCTTCACGGGCATCACTTGTAGTATTACCTTGGACACCACCAATAATAACCGCTTTTGCTCCCTTACCAGCTTTTTTAGCAGCAAATTCACCGCCAAGATAAGCAGCTTCTTTGTTACCAGTGCCAATATAGGTTATTTTCTTATCATAATCCGCATCTGTATCTACAAACAAAATTGGTACCGATGTATCGCCCAATACAGAAACTACAGAATCTGGCTGTAGAGGAGAGATTACGAGAGCATCTAGATCCGATGAAAGCATCGTTTCAATCATGTTATTTTGCTCATCATAAGCGGTTTCAGATGCTGGACCTTGTAAATCAACCGATACTCCTAAATCTTTACCAGCTTGTTTTACACCAGCTGCAACATAACCCCAATACTCACTTGATAAAGTTTTTAAAATTACACCAACTTTGATATCAGAGGCCGCCTTGTCACCCGTTGTTCCACTATCTGTTGATGTGTTGCTATCTGCTGTTGTGTTATCGATTGTATCTTTTTTTGTTCCACATGCTGTTAAACTTACTGTTAATGTTAATACCATTGCTAAAGCTAATAATTTTCTCATAAAAATTCTCCTTTTTAATTATATAGGTTTAACGGTTCCCTTTGTTTACTGAAACTGCTATCTTTGATCTTTTTCTTAATAAGATTTTATATACTTATTATCTATAGTGTTTTAAGAAAAAGATTCATTTAGCATCCAAAGATGTTCTGGATCATCGATTCTGTCTTTCCATGGATTGCCTTCGAAATGGCGGATCATCCAACAAGTATACATGCGATAACCTGGTGCTGTAACCTGTGGATGAGTAAGTCCACCTGGAATAGCGCAAAAACTTCCATCTTTTACTTTAAAGACATTATCTCCAATAAAGCATCCACCAAAGCCTTGTGGTCGGTCAAAATGATAGTAATATACTTCGGGTTGTGGATGTTGATGCGGAGTATAGCTAGACCATGCACCCTGGTTTGTTACCACTTCTCCAAGTACCATATTAGAATAGGGTGCATTTGAATAATCAAACACTGTTCGAACTAAACGAACCGCTGTATTATTGCATAATCCAAGTCCTGATGTCATTTCTGTACAATCGGAAGGTTGATAAAATCTTCCTTCAAATTCCATTTCGTTTTCTGTCGACTGTACTAATAATTCTGTTTCTGCCAAAGCTTTTAAAACAACCCGAGTACCTCTGCTTACATGCAGGCAATAAGCACTTTCATCAAAGCAATTTGTTCGATGGGCAGCTGCTTTTTGATTGTTCCAAGAATACTCTATGCTACCACTTACTAGAAGAAATGCAGCTTCATCCTTCTCCATACAAAACATCGTTTCTTGCCCTTTTTGCATTTTGTAAACTCTGATATCCATCAGCATATCCTTATAATTACCTTCTCGTGTTGTGAGAATCTTCTCACCTATCGTCGAATATTCTGGATATCCAAACATTTCAAACATAAATCGTTTCCTCCTTTTCTTCTTATTCTTAATATGCTCTAGCAGATTTAAGATTTTCTTCTTTTCTTATATATGCATCTTGCACCATCTCATTTGAAGATGTGCTAGCAATACCTATATTCCACCATGATTTATAACCTTCTGTCATCGTCTTAGGAAGCACTTTAATATCAATTAATACGGATATGGATTGTTTCTTTGCATCCTCTAGGGCTTCCTTTAATTCATTAATCGTTCTTGCAGTATATGTTTTAAGTCCATATCCTGCTGCCGACATCGCATAATCAACGGTAATTATGTCCCCATCATGTGAGAAGCTTCCATCATTGTCTCGATATCGAAACTCGGTAGCTAAATTACCAATTCCATTTGACATCTGTAGATTATTGATACATCCAAAACCACTATTATCAAATAAAAGAATATTTATCTTCTTACGTTCCTGCATTGCAGTCATAACTTCACTGTGTAACATCTGATAACTACCGTCACCAACCATCGCGTAAACTTCTTTATCCGGCTGTGCCAGCTTTGCTCCAAGAGCTGCCGCAATTTCATATCCCATACAAGAATATCCATATTCCATGTGGTAACTATCTTTTGTGTCTGTGGTCCACATTCTTTGCAAATCGCCTGGAAGACTTCCGGATGCACCTGTAATAATTGCATCGTTTGCAATAGTTTCCCGAACCATACAAATGGCAGCTACTTGCGTCAGCTTACTGCCTGTCAACTTACTGAATTCTTCGATTGACCCTGGGTTGCTAAACTTTATCAACGGCTCAAATTCATCGTTGTAAGAATAATTTTTGAAGAAATCCATTTCTTTCGTCCATGCGTTCTTTGCATCTGCAATCTCAGTCGTATAGGAAGAATGATAACTCATTTCCTTTAGTACCAACTTCAATGCTTCTAATCCAGCCTTTGCATCGCCAATTGCTTTTACACTATCTAACTTATTCGCATGAAACTTAGATACATTTAATGTTACAAAGTTTGCATTTTGATTCTTAAACTGTGACTTTGATCCTGTTGTAAAATCTGACAGTCTGGAACCAATTGCTAAAATCAAATCTGCTTTTTCTGCTATCGTATTGGCAGCTAGGTTACCAGTAACACCAACTCCGCCTAAATTATAAATTGAACTTGATTTACATGCACTTTTTCCTGCCTGTGTTTCTGCAAATGGTATATTGAACTCTTCACAAAAATTTGTAAGTGCCTCTCCAGCATTGGAGTACTTTACACCACCACCACAGATTATCATTGGATATTTACTCGCTGAAATCAATTTGCATACATCGTCGATTTCTTCTGCCACAGGGACTGGTCTAGTGATTCTATGCACACGTTTTTGGAAGAAGTCTTCTGGAAAATCATAGCTTTCACCTTGAACATCCTGAGGCATTGCTACACAAACTGCTCCAGCCTGTTCTGGGTCTGTTAATACTCTCATCGCATTAATTAGAGCGGTCATCAATTGTTCCGGTCTGACAACTCTATCCCAGTATTTGCATACTGGCTTAAATGCATCATTTGTAGTAATGGTTAAATTACCGCTTTGCTCTAATTGTTGTAATACCGGATCGGGCTGTCTAGTAGCAAATGTATCTCCAGGGAATAATAATAAAGGAATATTATTTACCGTTGCGAGCGCGGCTGCTGTTACCATATTAGCTGCCCCCGGTCCAATCGAAGAAGCACATGCGATTATTCTTGTTCGATTGTTCTGTTTTGCATATGCAGTTGCCGCATGTGCCATACCTTGCTCGTTTCTTCCTTGATATACTTTCAAGCTTCCTGGATCTTCATCAAGTGCCTGTCCGATACCAAGTACAATACCGTGTCCAAATATTGTAAACATTCCTGTTACAAACTTAATCTCTTCTCCATCCACACTTACATATTGATTATTTAAGAATTTTATTAACGCTTGACCCGTTGTCATTCTTACTTTCTTCACTACTTCATCCTCCTTATAAAATCATTAACACTGTTTTTGACACGTTACTCATTTCTACTTTCTTTTCTTGTACATTATGGTTATGTTTTTGCATTTAGTTGTTATCTCTTTGTTACATATTACATTTATCTTATCATTTTGTCAATACATTTTTATCATATTGCTATTTTTTATATTTTATTTTATCGCTTTTTTTATGAATTATGACAAACTTTTAGCACGGAGTAATCATGATTACTAGATTTTCTAGGCTGCGTTTTATTCTTTCCAAAAAATACCGTTTCTATTCCAAATAAATACACAAAAATAAGCCCCCGGTTCAAAGGGCTTATCTATACAATGCTCCAAAATATTACCAATATAACAAGAACCAATTTCTAAACTTTAAGCCGCTGTAACAACATTTTATGCTACAATAACACTGTCTTAAACGGCCAGCATTCAATCTCACGCATCAGGTAATAATAGATTACATCTGCTCTTTTTTCCTATCAAATGCAGCAAGCAAAATTGCTGCTAAAATGCCTACAAAAAGAATCACAAATGCTGTATGAAAGAAAATGCTTGACGTTCCATATGATTTCATAATCATCCCATTTAAGCTAGTTCCAACGGCTCCTCCGACAAACATATTAAATGAGGTGAGAGACATTGCAGTTCCCCTTGTTTTAGGAAGTCTTTCTTGCGCCGTTGAGATTAGCGTTGATTGGAGGAAGATAAAAGACATTCCGAAACCAAAGAGTGAGACTCCTAAAATACCTATATTTGAAACAGACGAAAGAGAGAATAATGACAGAGTACCTATGATTCCAGCGAATACTAAAAATCCATTTTTAAGTTTCATTTTCATCATTGGGGCAATTCTTCCTCCAATAACCGTTCCAATTCCAAACAAAGATAGAATAAGTCCAACAATTAAAATATTATATCCGGTAACTTCTTGTAGTAATGTGCCTGAGTAAGTAAAACTTCCAAATACACTAAGTCCAAGGAAAAACACGAGGAAAGCTATTTTCATAAATCCTGAATTCCTAAGTGGCTCTCTATATGCTTTTACAAAATTTAATTCTTTGATAACTGGCTTATCCCGCTCCAAAACCTTTACCATAATGACTGCAAGAATCAATTCTCCGACTCCATAAATTAAGTAAACAAATCTCCAAGAGCCCAAATAAGATAATACACCTCCAATAGCGGTAGCAGTAGCTCCTCCAAGGAACATAAGTCCCATAACTTTTCCAAGTGCTTTATGACGATTTTTATCATCAAAGCTCTGTCCAACCAGCGCCATCGTTACAGGAAATATGCCCGAAGCAAATGCACCATTCATGGCTCTAAAAAATATTAAAGAAGGCAAATTAAATGCAAATGCACCTAACATACTAAAAACTGCGGTTCCAATTGCTGCTATGTTTATTATTTTAACTTTTCCATATCGATCGGAAAGTGGACCAAAAATCAACGTAAATACTCCAAATGCTAGCATATATGCTGTTACTGAGATTGCCGCTGTACTAATTGACACATTTAAATCGTTTGATATCGTAATGATCAATGGTGCAGCCGCATAATTATCTCCATTTGCCAAAAAAGCCATTAGGCCTAATAATAAAATCATTCTGTTTTTATTGTTCATAATTTTTTTAACCCTTTCATTAAGTTTTAATTGTGATTACAATCTGTTGTACTATAATGGTATCTCTCGCGATCGCTGCAAAGAGCATACTTAAATATCGATATTTATCAATCTGAAAACAGTATATTCTACATATCGATATTTGTCAATATGTAGAATAAAAGAAATCTCCAATCGGATTCATTCAAATGATATCCACTTGGAGATTTCGTTGCTTTTATTTTTTAATTTCAAATTGACAATGAACAACAGCCGTAATTTCTTTTTTTAATGAAGATGTATCATTGATACCATAATCATCAATTTCATTGGAATAAAGTGGCGTGATTTGCATAACACCCATATCCGCATATTTTAAGTCACCAAGGTTATTTCCAGCATTTTCAGCAATCATTTCCGCACGTTTTTTTGCATCTTTTGTTGCTTGAGCTAACATGGTTACCTTTAAATCAGCAAGCTTTGTATAGAAATATTGTGGCGGATCTGATTGAAATGCAACGTCTTGGTTGAGTAACTCTGTCGCATTTCTTGAAATTTCTGTAATTTTATCAATCTCACTTGAGCTGATTGTTACGGTTTGCCTTAAAACATAAGAATCAACCTCATTCGTATAATTTCCGTAGTCATTCAATACATAGTTGATTGAAGTATCAATGGAAGAAAATACGAGATCATCTTTTATAATTCCTTGTTTTACAAGATAATCTAAAACTTTATTTCTGCTACTCTCAAGCTTTGAATATGCATCCGATAATTGAGATGATTGGGCGTTAAAACTACCAGTCCATACAATTAAATCAGAAGTAATCTGTTGCTTTGCAGATCCGGTTACCGTAATGTTGGTCGTAGATGATTTGACGGTTACCAAACCATTAATTAAGATAATGGAGGATGCAATTACGCCAATGACAAGGATAACTGCAACAATAATATTGCTTACTGCTCTTTTACTATTAAAATCGTTCATATTATCTGCCTTTCTGTTTTTTATAGTATATTCCCAATTACATATAATTACAAGAGACTTACCGTTCTTTTTTAGCGAATTTCTCTATATAAAGCATAATAATCGGTTTCCATTTCCTCAATGTATTTTTGAAGAAATTTTTTTGCATCATCCAAGGAATCATTATACATGCGATCCCCTAAAGTATCCTTAAAAAAGTCCAATAAAAGTTATATTGTCATGTTTCGATACAATTTCCATGGAAATGCCATATCTACTAGAATACGAACAAACGATTTTATTGACAGAGTTTGGGATATACTCTTATAATATACATACGCTTGTCGTTATTATCAATGAATGGTTATAAAAGGAGTAGGAAGAATGACAACATTTAATGAATTATATAGAAAACTTATCATCGATACCATTGAAAAAATCAGTACCGAGGAACAAGAAAAAAAATATAGAGATCACTATGATAGCAATCAGCTAGATTGTCTGCTACATCCAGAAAAACATGCTTATGTTTGGCGTTTGGGTGAGTGTACTTGCTCACCAGAGGATCAAAATTCTTGTGCAAATGTTTGCCCTTTTGATGCAATGCAAGCACAGCCTTCTGGAAATATAGAAATAAATAAAAGCAAATGCGTTGGCTGCTCTGCCTGCATTCATCATTGCACTTTGGAAAAATTAACGGCTAGCCGTGATATTATTCCTGCACTCAAAGCAATTCAAAATAATACAGGGTTATCCTATGCTCTTGTAGCTCCCGCATTTTTAGGTCAATTTAACAATGATGTAACACCCGGAAAGTTACGGAATGCCCTAAAAAAAATGGGGTTTGATGGTATGATTGAGGTGTCTTTATTTGCAGATATTCTTACATTAAAAGAAGCCTTGGAATTTAATCATAATATAACCGGGGAAACTGATTTTCAATTAGCAAGTTGTTGTTGCCCAATATGGATTGCTATGATTCGAAAAATATATCACGAGCTGTTGCCTCATGTGCCAGGAGCTGTTTCACCAATGGTTGCAGCTGGTCGAACAATCAAACAGTTGCATCCAGATGCAAAAACCATATTTATTGGACCATGTATTGCAAAGAAGGCAGAAGCAAAAGAAGTGGATTTGGTTGGCGCCATTGATTATGTATTAACGTTTCAGGAAATACAAAGTATCTTTGAAACAATGGATATTGATCCTGCTTTAATGGACGAAAGCGATAAAGATCATTCTTCTCGTGCGGGTCGTATCTACGCACGTGCCGGTGGCGTGAGTGAGGCGGTTCAAGAAACGGTAAAACGCATTGATCCGAATCATACTATTTCTATTCGCACACAACAAGCAGATGGCGTTGCAGCTTGTAAAGCAATGATTAATGAATTACTTGCTGGCAATACTAAGGCAAACTTTTTTGAAGGAATGGGTTGTGTTGGTGGTTGCGTTGGTGGTCCAAAAGCATTGATTGATCGTTCACAAGGTCGTGAGCATGTAAATGATTATGGAGATTTAGCCCTCTGTAAAACACCAATTGATAATCCGTATGTGATTGAATTATTGCATCGACTTGGTTTAGATACGATAGAGAGCTTGTTAGAGGATAGCGAGATTTTTACGAGACATTTTTAATTTGTATAGGAATACAAAATAACAACAAAAGAATTATATCTAGTTGTCATTTTGTATTCCTAGATACCGCTAAACTTTGGCAATAATTACTTGGTATCCATTTAACCTTATTTCTTGTTTCTTACATTCTATTCTTTCATCATTACATAATAATACTTTTTTTATTTCAATTGGTAAAAAGACTGTTTGTTTTGAATTTTGATAATTTGCTAAAACAAGGATACTATTTTTTTCTCCTTTTCTGATGTAGGCGAGAATATTTTCTACATTGGATAATATCGGTTCAAACGTGCCCCATACAAGTGTATCCTTATATTCGTTATCTTTACGAAGTGCAATTAAATCTTTATAGAAATAATACAAGGAATTTTTATCATTTACTTCTTTTTCTACATTAATCTCTTGATAATTTGGGTTTACCATTAGCCATGGTTTACTTTCTGAAAATCCAGCATTTTTTACATTTGACCACTGCATTGGTGTTCTACTATTATCTCTGCTTAAAAAAGAAACTCTTTTAAATGCCTCGGTAGGTTCTATTCCTGCCTCTAACGATACCTGATATTCGTCTAAAGTTGATAGGTCATCTATATCATCCAAAGAAGGAAATTTTACATTTTCCATTCCTATCTCTTGCCCTTGGTAAATAAATGGTATTCCCTTTTTCAAAAAATAAATTGCTGCTAACATTTTTTTGCTTTGGAGATTACACTCTCCTTCTGGAATATAATAACTTACCCCACGTGGTTCATCGTGATTTTCAATGATATTACTCATAAATCCAATATTATTTGCTCTTTCCTGACTCTCAAATGTACTATTTTTATACATTTCTGCTGTTACAGGGGTGCAATCATACCAACCCAGATCACTTTTTCCTAATATTGTCTGTCTAAAATCAAACATACTAGAAAAGTATCCATGTTCTCCTATAAATTCTGGCAATTCACTTGCTTTTTCATTGAATACTTCTCCAACCGTAAACGCATCATATTTTTGAAAGGTTCTCTCATTCAATTCACCAAGAAAAGCTCCGATGCCTTTTGCTTCCTGCAACATATGGCTTACCGAGGATAATCCATCTGCTCTATCGCTGGGATAGTCTTTAAAGGGCAGTGCCTTTTTAATATTAATAATTGCATCAATACGGAATCCGGCGATTCCCTTTTCTAACCACCAGTTTACCATTTGATATACTTCTTCACGCACCTTACAATTTTCCCAATTTAGATCGGGCTGCTTTTTATCAAACAAATGTAAATAATATTTGTTCGTTCCTTGAATAGGCTCCCATACGCTTCCACCAAAGTAGGAACGCCAATTACATGGGGGATTACCATTAATACCTTCTTCAATATAAAAATACTTTCCATATTCACCATCTGGATTTTCCAATGCTTTTTGAAACCAGATATGCTCATCGGAGCAATGATTAACAACTAAATCCATTATTATCTTAATCTTTCTCTCGTTTGCTTTTGCAATAAGTTCTTCCATATCTTCCATTTTTCCAAATCGAGGATCTATTTCATAGTAATCTGAAATATCATAGCCTTGATCTGCAAATGGAGATGCGTAAACGGGAGACAACCAAATAATATCAATTCCAAGTTCGTTTAAATAATCTAATTTTTCTATTATCCCGCGTAAATCTCCGACACCATCACCGTTTGTATCATAAAAACTTTTTGGATATATTTGATATACTACCTTATCATTCCACCATTTTTTTTGCATTTTATCACACCTCAGCTGCTCTATTTTTCCTATTGTATTATTCTTAAATTTCAGTATATAAAACCACCGCTTCATAAGGCCTTAACATACCTTCTCCTTGCAAAGCATTTGTATAATTTGTGAGAAGACATTTCACCTTGTTTTGTCTAAATTCTTTTGGAATATCAATTGTTTGATTTTGGTCTGTAAAATTTAATAAAACCAATAATTTTTTATTTTGATATGCTCTAGAATATATAAATACGTTTTTATCTTCTGGGTCATATACGGTATAATCACCATAGACAATAATTGGATTTTCTTTTCTTAATTGAATTAGTTTTTGATAGTAATGATATACGGAATCTTCCCTTGCCATCTGTTCTAGGGCATTAATTTGCGTAAAATTTGGATTTACTGCAATCCAAGGCGTTCCATTTGTAAATCCAGCATGTTTTTTGCTGTTCCATTGCATGGGTGATCTGGCATTGTCTCTTCCACGTGCTTTTATGCATTCCATCATTTCTTTCTTTGAGATTAAGTTTGCTTCTGTTAATTCTTGATAGATTTGTAAGGATTCAATATCCCGATACTCCTTAATATCATCGAAATATACATTCGTCATACCAAGTTCTTCCCCTTGATAAATATAAGGAGTTCCCTGCATCATATGAATACAGGTCGCTAGCATCTTTGCGGATAATTCCCGATATTGGGGTCTGTCATCACCAAATCTAGATACACTGCGTGGTTGGTCATGGTTTCCTAGAAATAGACTATTCCAGGCTTGTCCGTTTAATTCAATTTGCCATTTTGACAGTATCTTTTTAAATTCCACCAAATCAAATCGGTCCGTTGTCCATTTACCAAATTTACCATCACCAATGGATACATGTTCAAATTGAAAAACCATATTTAATTCCGTTTCTTCTTCATTTGCATATTTTTTTGCTTCTTCAATGGTAACGCCAGCTGCTTCACCAACGCTCATAATATTATAGTTCGATAATACTTTTTGATTCATTTCCTGAAGATATTCATGAACACGTGGACCATTCATATAATAAGGTGCACCATTGCCATACAACCCATCTTTTATTTCTCCATCTGGATAGGTTTGATTTTTTGATATCATACTGATGACATCCATACGGAATCCATCAATTCCTTTTTCACACCACCAATTCATCATATCAAAAACTTCATTTCGAACGGTCGGATTCTCCCAATTCAAATCAGGTTGTTTTTTTGAAAACAAATGTAAATAATACATGTGTGTAGCTTCATCATATTCCCAAGCGGAACCACCAAAACAAGCACCCCAGTTGTTTGGCTCACATCCATTATTTGCATTTTTCCAGATATAATAGTCACGATATGGGTTATCTTTCGATTTTTTGCTTTCAATAAACCATTTATGTTCGTCGGATGTATGATTTACAACCAAATCCATTAGGACTTTAATATCTTTTTCATGTGCCTTTGATAAAAGTTCATCAAAATCCTCCATTGTACCATAGTCTTTAAAAATCGCTCGATAATTGGAGATATCATATCCGTTGTCATCCATTGGTGATTCATACATTGGCGAGATCCATAAGACGTTAACACCGAGTCCTTTTAAATAATCCAATTTTTGTATAATCCCTTGAATATCACCGATTCCATCGCCGTTACTATCATTAAAACTTTTTGGATAAATCTGATATACAATACTTTCTTTCCACCATACTTTATTCATAAAATTCTCCTACTTTCTTCCTGTTATATCAATGTTTTATTGTTTTACTGCACCGGATACAACACCGTTCATAATCCATTTTTGACAGAATATATATACAATTAATACCGGTAACAGCACTAATAGATAAGATGCAAACGCTAAATTATAGTCAATTGAAAATTGCTTTTTAAACACATATTGTGCCAATTGCAATGTCTGTTGGTTGGAATCACTTAGCAATACTAACGGCATTGTAAAATCATTCCATGTCCACATAAATGAAAGAATTGCAACCGTTGCTGTCATTGGTTTAAGAACGGGAAAGATTACATACCAAAAAGTCTGAAATGGCTTTGCCCCATCAATCATAGCTGCCTCGTCCAATGCTTCTGGTATGCTCTTAATTGCTCCACAATACAAAAATGTATTCATTGGCAAACCAAATATAATGTATAGGAATGTAATTCCGAAAACATTGTCTAAATGAAATGCGTTTGCCTGCACAACCAGTGGAAGCATAATGACACTAAATGGAATAAACATCGCGCTTAAAAAGTAATAGTACATAATTCCAAAAAATTTGCTTTTTTTACGATTTCTAGTAATTGCATATGCTACAAATGAATTGGTTACTAAAGTGAATGTGATATTAATTGTTGTTATAAATGCTGTGTTAAAAAATTTTCTTGGATAATCTGTCATTTTCCATGCATCTACGAAATTCATAAGTCTAATTTGTTTTGGAAAGGCCAATACATTATTCATATCACTTGGTGCTTTAATGGCAATCATTACTGCCATGTATAAGGGTAATAAAATTGTTACTAAAATTCCTATTAATAAAAGTATAGTTAATGGTATATTAAATTTTTCTTTTCGAATATTCTTCATCTTACTCATTGGATACCATCCTCCCTTTTTTCCAAAATACGTAATTGGAAGACAGCTATCAATACAACTATAATAAAGAGTAAAACCGCATTCGCCGATTGATAGGCAAATTGTCCGCCTCCAAATCCCTTTTTATAAATCAATACTGCAATCGATGTAGTAGAAGTACCAGGTCCTCCATCTGTCATTGCCATAATCTGATCATATACCATTAAAAATCCTTTTGCAGACAATACCATATTAATTGTAAAAGAAGGAGCTAATAATGGGAATGTAATACTTTTAAATCGTTTCCATCCACTTGCACCATCTAGATCAGCTGCTTCATAAACGTCTGTGTCGATTGATTGTAACCCTGCAATATAAATTAATGTATTAAATGCACAGGCACTCCATACGGTAACAAGAATAATTCCCCATATCGCGTGATTTGTACCCAGAATATTCGTACTTAGGACTTGAATTTTGAATGCTTTCCCTACAGCTGGAATTAAGTTTGCAAAAATATAATTAAAAATAAAGCCTACAATTAAACTACCTAACATATACGGTAAAAAGTAAAATGCTTTTATTGTATTCTTAAATTTAATTTTACTATTCAATGCACATGCTAAAAATAAACTAATACTATTTACAAGTACGGTTGTAATGATTGCAAAACGAAATGTAAAAGCATATGCATTTCCAGTATCGACATCCTTAAATATGTGTAAATAATTCCGTAATCCTACAAAATTCCAATTCCCATAACCTTTCCAGTCTGTAAAGCTATAGAAAATACCTTTTAAAAAAGAAAGCGTGTGAAACGTAAAAAATAAGATTGCCATAATTCCTACTGCTATATAATAAACAGAATTTACTTTTCCCTTTGTTTTCTTTGTCTGCATATGTATGCTCCTCACGACTTAATCTATTTTTGTGTTCTTTGTAATGCTTCGAGTCAAGTTATCTTATTTTGACTCGAAGCATGGATTCATAAATTTTTATTATAGATATTAACGGTTATTCCACATTAGCAATATTATATTTTTCGTCACAGCTTGCTAAAAAGGAAGTAATATTCTCTGCATTACCCATTCCATTTACATAATTTAATGAAAATTCAGACAATAAGGAGGCAAGATCAAATCCGGATGGATAATAATGATCTGGAAAATTCGCTACTTTTCCTTCAGCAATATCTTCTTTAACACCTGCAACTGTTTTATTTTCTTGCTCTACACCTTTTACTGCTGAGAATGCAAATTGGTCATCAATATATGCTTTTGCATTCTCTTCTTCTAGCATAAATGCAATAAATTCTTTTGCCACATCAATATGTTTAGAATCTTTTCCAATACAAAAAAGTACATCCACACCTGATGTTACATAATTTTTACTACTATCATTAGAAGCTGGAAATGCAAACATATCAACATTGAAATCAGGATTAGACGTTATAAATTGGCTAATTGCCCAATTACCATTAATCATCATAACTGCATCCCCATTTGCAAATGCTTTGTTTCCATCGTCATAGGTTGTACCCATAAAATCCTCTTGTGCATGAGACAAAATATCTAAATACTTTTCAGCAATTTCTTGATGTGTCTTCGCAAACGTTGTTGTATCAGCAAGCCTTGCATCGGTAAATCCATCTGGTTGTAAATCTGGAGCCATACTGTTCCATGAACATAATCCAGTCCAATTGTCTTTATAAGTAAGTTCAAATGGCTGCTCGCCTGCTTGTTCAATCTTAGCGATTACATCTTGAAACTCATCCCAGGTAGTTGGAATTGATAACCCTAATTCATTAAATTTATCTACGTTATATAATATACCTGATGCATTTGTAGCATATGGAATACCATAAGCCACTTGTTCTTTATTTGCATTTACATCGTATACCATCTGCAAATAAGACTCTTGTACGTTTCCAACGAACGCTTCCCCACTTAGATCTGCTAGTACACCTGCACTTTGCACTTCTTTATAGTTATTATCACCACCGAGTGCAATAATATCGGGTATATCATTTTTTGCTAATCTAGTTTTTAATACGGTTCCTGCATCTGGCGGAGCTGAAATTACAATTTTTGTGTCTGGGTGCTCTGTGTTAAATTTATCAACTAACTCCTGAAGTACCTCTTTGTTCTCTGCCTTTGATGAAAATAACTCAATTTCATTACTTTTTCCACAACCTGTCATGAGTGCACCTGTTAATAAAATAAGTCCTAATGATAAAAATGCTTTACGTTTCATTGATTTTCCTCCATAATCTATGAATTTTGTTTGTTGTTGATCGGTCCCCTTCTATTTCTTCTACCGACATATGAATCCTAACATGAAACATAGATATTTTTCAAATGGTTTCGTACGAAACTTAATATTTATACAAAAATATATTATTGTTATTATACATATTGCACATATTTCTGAGTGGAGGTTTTGAACTGTGTGAATGTTTCTTTTTACCTATTACTGATAACCGAATCACGTATTACTAATTGAACAGGAATTTTTATATTATTTTTTTCAATAGGATTATTATGAATTAAATGCAATAACTTATCGATTGCAATGGAGGCTTTTTTACTTACATCTTGATGAATCGTTGTTAATCTTGGATGAATTAAAGTTGCATACATATTATCATCAAACCCTGTAATAGACAATTGTTCTGGAATACGAATCTTCTTATCAAAAAAAAAGTTTATCGCTTCCATTGCATTATAGTCTGACGCAAATGCTAACGCTCCTGCCTCTAAAAAATGTTCCAGCATTTGTTCATATTGATATAATCTAATATCTACAAGCGTATTTATCAAAATTCTACGCGATTTACTACAAAATCTACCGTCGCTCTCCATTGCCTTTTTAAACCCAAGCCAACGATAATAATCGCTATTTACATCAGATTCGGATAAGTAAAGGGCTTTATCAAACCCTTTTTGTAATAAATACGTTCCAATCTGATATCCACCTGAGAAATCATCAATTCCAATATTTATATATTCTGGCTCATGGTCTGAATAAGCATCAATTAATACAATCGGTTTATTTAATTTCTTTTTCAGTGAATAGTAATCATTCTCATTAAAACCTAAGGCAACTAATCCATCCACGTTCCATCGAGAGGATATATCAACAACTTTGTCAATTTCTTTACCATCAATTAGCATAATATAATATCCTATCGCATCTGCAGCCTTTTGTAAGGAACCAACAAATGCTCCAACAAATGGATCTTGCATTGCATTAATTCCATGAATCTCCTCATAGCTTAGTACAAATCCAATAATTCTAGACACGTTGCTTGTTAGAATCATAGAACCCATATTCGGGATATATCCTTGTTCATCTAATATCGCTGATATTTTATCAATGGTTTGTTTGGAAACTCGTTTTGTGTTTCCATGAATTACATTGGATACGGTTGTTCTACTTACACCTACCATATCTGCAATATCTTGTAGTCGGATCATTTCTCTTCTCTCCTATTCTTGATACAAGTAAAATAACGCCATGCTTATTAAAAAATATAGGCGTGGCGTTATTTTACTTATTTTAGATTTCTATTACATTTTTGCTTTTTCACCAACAATTCGTTGTAACTCTAAAATCTCTAAATTAGTCATATTTTGATTCTTTAAAAAATCAATAAAAAAAGTATTTAATGAACCGTTATATAACTTATTTATGAGAGCCTTAGTCTCAATGTTTTGAACAGTCTTTTTGGATATGATTGCTCTACACAAAAATCCTGGGTCTTCACGCTCAATGGCACCTTTATCAATAAGACGTTTAATTACAGTATAGGTCGTGTTTTTTTCCCAACCAATATATTCTTTGATTATTTTAGAAATATCTTTAGCCGCTAGTACCTTATTTGACCAAAGAAGCTCCATAATATTCAACTCACCTTCGTGCAACCTTATTTCTTTCACAGATGTAACCTCCCATTACAAATATCTAGTATTGTAGAATAAAATATTTCCATGGAAAACCTGCTATTTTGTAATTTCATAATATGCTCTATTTCCTAAGTACTACTCGTGTCGTATATACAAAATAACTACCATTTCATTTGTGTTGAATCTATATTTAAAATCCGTAAGGATATAAGTTTTTATTTTAGAAAAAAATAAAAATCTACTCAAGTAGAAGATGCGAGCAAACTTATTCTACCGCACTAGATAGCTTTTGTCAACGATGTTATCCAATATAATTAAGAGAAAATGCACAAATTTGTAACAATTTATCGATGTAGATTTAAAAAAATCATGAAATATTTGTTTTTACTGATGTACTTTATAGAAATTATTTTCAAAAAAAATGCGAACATGAAGTTATAATTTCACTTCATATTCGCACGGAAAGATTCAATATATCCTATAAAATTTTCAAAAGATTTATGAAATAATCTGGCAGAGGTGCTTCAAATTCCATATATTGTCCAGTTGACGGATGCTCAAAGCCTAAAATTCTTGCATGAAGAGTTTGCCCTTCTAAATTAAATCTTGACTTAGTTGGTCCATATACATCATCTCCAAGCAATGGATGGTTGATACTTGCCATATGAACGCGAATTTGATGAGTTCTTCCTGTTTCAAGCTGGCATTCAATATGGGTATAATTTTGACCTAAATCACGAATTACATGGAAATGAGTAACCGCCTCTCTTCCATTCTTATAGTTAACGGCCATTTTTTTACGATCATTTGGATGTCGTCCAATTGGAAGATTTACAGTTCCATTTTCCTCTGAAAAATGATTATATACAATAGCTTCATATTTTCTTGTAATACTATGTTCTTTGAGTTGTGCAGCAAGCGAATTATGTGCATGATCATTTTTACAAATAACAATTGCCCCCGTAGTGTTTTTATCAATGCGGTGTACAATTCCAGGTCGTAATATACCATTTATTCCAGAAAGATTATCCTGACAGTGATATAATAAAGCGTTTACTATAGTTCCACTAGGATGTCCCGGTGCTGGATGTACCACCATATTTTTTTGTTTGTTGAGTACAATAACATCCTCATCTTCATACAAAATGGATAATGGTATGTCTTCTGGTAATATGTTAAGAGAAACTGGTTTCGGAATGCTAAATTGAATTTCATCTCCAGTTGAAAGCTTAAAGTTTGACTTTACTATCACATGATTTACCTTGACCTGCTCCTCCTTTATTAGCTTTTGAATATAGCTTCGCGTCATAGAGCCATCTTGTTCTGCCAAGTACTTATCTAACCGTATACCTTGATATTTGGGCTCTACAAGAAAGCTTGTTACATGTTCGTCCGTGATGACTTCTTCATCATCCAATGACTTACTATCTTTATTCATTAATTTCTCCCTTTTTCTTTTTCAAAAAATCAAAGTCTTCTTCTTTGTAATAAAACAATCCTAAGATAAGTAGAGTAATTGCAGAGATTGTTACATAGCAATCTGCAACATTAAAGATTGCAAAATTTATCCATTCAAAGTACAAAAAGTCAATGACATAGTTATTTGTAATGCGGTCAATCAGATTTCCGATTGCGCCCGCACTTATAAAAATACAGATGTACTGAATTGGTAAAAATCTCTTTTCCTCTGGAATTTTAGCATATATATATATTATTCCAATAAAAATAAGCAACGTAAATGGTATCAAAAAAGCGAGTTGATTTTTTAGTATACCAAATGCGGCTCCTTGATTCTCAAGATATTGTAATTTAAAAACACCAGGAATTAATGAAATTCCATCATTTCCCATAAGTGTGGTCTTTGCCATATATTTTGTTATTTGATCAAAGAGTACTAATATAGTACTTAGACCAATAAATTTAATAAATCGTTTCATTTAATTACTTCCCTCCATCACAAAAGAAATTGCATTGATCATTTCCTCTTCTGTAACCGTTTGATCAATGTATGCACATCCAGGTTCTTTTAATAAAATAAAGCGGATTTGTCCAGCCTGCATCTTTTTATCATGCTTGATAATTGATAATAGCTCAGATGATGTGTTTGCATTTAAGGTTACTGTTTTTTTATCAACACAAATAGGCAGTTGATAATGCTCAATAAGTGCTAAACTTTCATGAAAAGCTGTCTCATCAAGGATACCTTTTGTATAATTGAGATACAAAGCGGCAGCCATTCCAATTGCAACGCATTCCCCATGGAGTAGTGAAAAATTCATATACTTTTCAATCGCATGTCCAATTGTATGTCCAAAATTTAAAAGAGCACGCTCATTTTTCTCTGTAGGATCATTTTCGACGACAGCCTGTTTCACAAGGCAGCTTTGGTAGATTATTTCTTCTAAAACATCCATATCTCTATTTATGGCAGATATTGCATTGTTTTGTAAAAAATGAATATACGAATTATTTCGTATAAGCCCATGCTTTATAATTTCTCCAAAGCCTGAATAAAATTCACGATCTGGTAGTGTAGTAAGAACTGATAAATTAATATATACTGCTTGTGGCTGATGAAATGCACCTACCATATTTTTAAAGGAACGAAAATCAACACCTGTTTTACCACCTATGCTACTATCCACCATAGCGAGCAATGAAGTAGGTATTTGTAAAAAGCGAATCCCCCGCAAATAGGTTGCGGCAACAAACCCAGTAATATCGCCAACAACTCCACCGCCGAGTGCAACTAATAAGTCATTTCGCTCAAAATTATTTTGTATCATTGTTTCATAGATATCCGCTACTGTGTCTAAATGTTTTTGACTTTCTCCTGCTTTCATTATAAAAGAAAATACGTGTTGCGCATATTTTTTAACCGTTGAAACAACATTGCTAAGATGATACATTTCAACATTACTATCGGTAACAATCATAACCTTACGTTCAGTTAGATTTAACGACTCCAATGGGTCAGCTAATTTATGAAAATTACGTTCTATATAAATCTTATAAATTGGCACTCTTTTATCTGGGAACACTTGATTCGATGCTTGCATCGGTCCATGTACTAAAATTTCTTTGCTCATATCTTCATCACCTATTTATCATCATTTAAATTAAAGAACTCAAAAAGTTCGGTATCAAGTTGCATCGCGCGCTCTTTTTTAAAATTTAATTTTTCCTGTTCCTTTTGTATAAGGTTTACTTTGCTATGTTCGTGAATCACTTTATCCGCATCCTGTTCGCTTGTGGGCTCATCCTGTGGGACGGTTTCAAACGTTGGCATGGTAAACTTTGGCATATTAAAAGCAATCATCTCAAAATCTACTTTATATGAATCAGAATTAAGGAGTTCTAAGTTTGCATCGGCTAATTGTTTACATTGAATGCGATAATTTTCGTATTGCTGCATTAATATCTTTATGTTGCTTTGTGCCTTTTCAAAGTATGAATTTGCCTCTAATAAAATTTGATTGGCTCTCAATTGAGCATCAGATATAATAAGAGATGCTTTCTTTTTTGATATGTTTGTTGTCTCTTCTGCTGTTTTTTCTGCTACAATAAGTGTTTTTTGCAAGGTTTTTTCTAAATCTTTGTAATAATTAAGACCCTCGCTTAGTGTATTTACTTTATCTTTTAATTCCATATTTTCACGATATAAAGATTCATAATCGCGAAAAATTTCAGATAAAAACTCATCAGCATCCTTTTTTTGATATCCTCTGCCTTGTCTAAGTTCTTTTCCCTGCATCTCCACTGGTGTTAACATAGGTATCCTCCTTATTTATATTTTTCAATAATAATTCGATAACGATCCTTTTTTGTCTGTGATTCTATTTTTTTGAAAACAAAACGTCCCATACCACGAACAGAGATAATGTCGTCTTCATTTGGAACAAAGCTATTTGAGAGAATCATCTTTCCGTTTACGAAGACCTTTCCGGCAGATATTAGACTGGTAAGACTGCTTCTAGATGACTGAAACGCTAAAGAAAGTAATCGGTCTAATCGCACACTAGTTACTGTTCCACTTATGGTTTCCGTCTCTGGTTCAAATTCAAACTCTTGAAAGTCTATGAGCTGTGCTGTTACATTTGTATGCTTTATTCGTTCCAAAGACTCACAAATAAAAGGAGCAATCTCCTTCCTGCAAAATAGATAGGCTTTTTTTCCCTGTACTAAAATATCACCAACTTTAGATCGATCAATCCCCAAATTCAAAATTGCCCCCAAATAATCTCTATGACTCAATGATTCACTATACTTTAAACTATTTGGCAAAATGGACAAACAAACAATTGGAACGCTTACATTAGTAAAAGAGTCATCGTCATAAAAACAGATGACTCTTCGCTCTGCTTCCTTGTATCCTCCAAAAATCTGGTAGGATATATGGGGTATTGTAGATACGACTTTATAAAACAAATGAAGCTCATTCAAATTCAAAAAGGAGGTATAACTACAAATCCCTTGAGAATACGCTTGATGTGCCAACTCTTTTAGGCGTTTACAAAAAATCTCCTCTTCTTTTTCTTGATTCATAAAATCTCCTTTTACATACTTAATCCATAAAATAACGATTGCAGATACGACAAAATGATTAATGTAATCATCGGTGTCAAATCCACGGAAGTATTATTCATGACCGAATGTTTTAAACAAAGGCGTATCGGTGAAAAAATTGGTTCCAATAATGCTAATAGTAGACTTCTAAATTTTGCTGAATTAGGAAACCAAGATGAAATTATATACAAAAACAAAATGCTTTCTAATATTACAAAAAATATATAGAATGCATGAAACACAATATACGTCATGTTAAAACTCCTTATTTAAAGTGGGTACATCAAATCCAATATCCGGTATAATATCAAGATAATCGCCAGATATATCAACAGTATCTGGTGAAAAAATAAAAATGTATCTTGAGATTTGATGTAGTTTTCCATTTACGGCATAAACACATCCCGAAATAAAATCCATAACGCGTTGTGCATCATCTGGATCAAATCCCTCTAAATTTACTACCGCTGCTCTTCCAGTTAATAGCATATCACAAATATCCTGAGAATCTTCAAAACAAGTTGGTTTCATAATACAGACTTCTAGTCCTTTTGGTGTGGTACGAATTGGAACAATTTTGTTATTCGTAGTACGTTCCATACGAGTCGAGCGTTCACGCAATGATTCATCTTCCCGTCTAGAAGGTTTCTCCTGTCTTACTCCTAATTTATCATTTGTCCTGTTTTGTTCGATCTGACGCATGGCTGGTCTTGAAAATTTATTGGAGCGTTCTTTTTCCTCTTCAAAATCTTCAATATAATCTTCCAAATCATCGTCCTCATTTAAACGCAAGTAGCCTAAAAAACTCTTTACTAAATTCGCCATAATAACTCCTATCAATTCTATTTGCAATTTTTAACTATTATAATTTCGGTCACCAAATATTCCAGTACCAACTCGAATAAGGGTAGCTCCTTCTTCTATTGCAACCTGATAATCACCGGTCATCCCCATTGATAACTCGTCCATAGAAACATTATCAATGTTTTTCGATTTGATGTCAATATATAATTTTTTCATTTTTTTGAAAATAAATCGGTTTTCTTCAGGATCTTCAACATATGGTGCTACCGTCATAAGCCCTTTAATTGCGATATGCTCAAATTTCGATATCTCGCATATCAAAGGAAGTACTTTATCAATGGAAACCCCGAACTTACTATCTTCTTCTGCAACATTTACTTCGATGAGAATGGGACAGATAAGATGTTTCTTTTCTGCCTCAATATTTATTTGTTCCGCTAAACGATAGGAATCGACCGAATGAATCATACATACCTTATCTACTATATACTTTACCTTATTTCGCTGTAAATGTCCAATCATATGCCAATTTAGCGGTTCTTTAATTTCTTCGATTTTGTCACAAATCTCTTGTACTTTGTTTTCACCAAACTCAATTATATTTTCTCGCATTGCTTCATAAATCATAGATACTGGTTTGGTTTTGCTTACTGCAATTAATGTTACTTCCTTACGGCTTCGATTTGCACGCTTGCAAGCAATATCTATATTCTTTTCTACTTGTTCTAAATTTTCTTTTACCATAATCGATTCCTTACCCTTTTATTTTATAAGATCTGATTCTTCAATGTTTTTGGCATTTACAACAATATGATCGTATGTTGAAAGTCCATAAGAAGTGTCTTTACTTACAATTGCATATTCTTTGTTTTCATATATTTTATCAATGACACGGAAAACGGCATATCCTTTGTTTACATTATAAACACCTTCTAATGTTCGTGTTTTACCAAGTTGGTATTGTTTATTCCCATTGGTACTTATGATATAATCATTGGCCGAAATGGAATCACCTTCAATATAAGAATCCGTATCATTCGAAGATATTACGGTTACAGGAAGAAATTCATATTCTGATGCTCCACTCGTTTCATTAAAGACCTCTTTTGTCACACCAGTTGTATTTGTTTTGCCTCCAACTTGAATATATTCATTTGGTACTATTAAAAATTTTTTCTTTAGAATGGATGTAATTGGTATTTTTAATCCTTCTGCAGCATTAATCTGAACTTCTAAATCCAAATATCGTTCATTTATATAACGTATCATATATTTGTTAAGGCTTAAATTTGCAAAAAAACTATCTCCATTTTCATACGTACTGATACCTGCAATGACAGAAACATGTTCTTTTTTTAATGTAATTTTTACTTTATCCAAATCTTTCATCTTTTTATATTGTGAATTGGATAAGGGAATTATTATGTTCCAATCTTCGCTATTTATCATTTTGTAAATTGGACTGTCTGCAGCAACTGCTTTACTTGTCCGAAGCTGTTCACGGTCTTCATCCATATTTTTAAAATTATCAGTAGTAATATCTCCCACTTTCAAATCTTCATATCCATCCATTGTATAGGAAACTATCCCACTTTTTTTCGAAGAAATTAAGTCAAAACTCCCTCGATCAGAGGCAGATACCAAGTCTTTCAAATTGGATAATAAACTTGCACTACTTTGTTCTAAAATAGTGTTTTCTACATCATATTTAAAATCAGAAACCGTATAATAATTACTTCCGTTGTATTCTTTGTGAAAGGAAGAGATTGCATTTCTGACTTTTGCAGAATCTTCTTTTGATAAAGTATTATTTGTGTCTGCATTGGATAATACTTTATAGATCTCACCCGTCTCATCAATTGTATATACGGTAGAACCCTTTGCTACCTTTTCACCATCCCCAATATAATAGTTTACATAGCCAGCTTTGTTTGTACTATAAATGGTTTCATTTCGTAGTATAATTCCTTTGTAGGTATTGTCATCTGAAATACTTTTTTCAACCACTTCATAGATACTAATCGAAGTTTGTGTAAAGTAATGAATGGATATTACAACCATATAGATAAAAATAATAAAAAATACAATAACACCAATATTTATATGAAATGGCTTATGATAGCGAACCACTTTTCTATTTTGTCTTGCCAATTATATTACCTCCTAACTATCCTATTATACCTACTAATTTTTCATTTTAAAAGACCTTAAATAAAATGTATAAAAAATAAAGTTTTGGAAAGAATAACCACTAAGGAGGTTATGACATGAAAACCATAGATTATATTGCGTTAATAATTGTAATAATCGGGGCAATCAATTGGGGACTTATCGGTATTTTCCAATTAGATTTAGTTCGAGTTATTTTTGGCGATATGAGCTTTCTTTCTCGAACAGTTTATGCAATTGTCGGAATTTGCGGATTATATGCCATTAGTTATTTTGGAAGAATTTCCAATAACAACTAAAAAAATAGAGCTTCTAAGGAAGCTCTATTTTTTCTATTACAAAGCTACTATGATGTCCTTTTTATAGTCTTCCGGTATTTGCTCTTTACTTGTGGATATACTTAATATAAAATCTACACCAAATGCTTGAGAAATCTTATTCAACTTATCCAGAAGGTGTTGTAACTCAGCCGCTTCTACACAGGCAATTTTTAAAAAACTGTCTAAATATACCTTTTCCAAATCGTGATCTTGTGATAGGATACCACATATAAATCCTAAAAACTCATGGAAATTTTCAACCAAATAGTCTCTTACGTTAATCAATCGAACTTTATTCGTCAGCTCATACATATGTTTTGTGTTTTTGTCGAGATAAACAACATTCCCACTTGTTGTTTTCACCTCGGTTGCTACTTTTTCCAGTAATATTTTAGTCTTACCCTTCCCTTTTTCACCTGCAATAATCTGTATCATTGTAATCTCCTCCTTCATATGGTATTGAATGGCAATCATGACCTAACAGATTGAGTTCAAAGATAATTAACTATATGTAAAACTTTTTATATATAGTTTAATTATAGTACGATTTATATGATATTACAACAAAAAAATCTGTAAAAAACATGAAAGAATTGTATAAATCAATCGCAATTATTCCATGTTTTCTTTTGTAATCAAATGCAGTAATTGAGTCATTTGATTATATAAAGATTGCTTGTTTTCTGCTTTAAATATAATCGAAATGTAAAAGTGACCATTTTCTCCCTGGCTATAGATTGCTAAACAAGAGCCAGCTTTACTTGTTGTTCCTGTTTTTCCACCAATGACCGTTACATCGTTGGGAGACTTAGTTGTTCCTAATAAATATTGATTGGTAGTAGAAAAAGTATCGGAAAATTGATTTCCATTTTTATCTTGATATGGAACAAGTACTTGTGAGGAATGAATCATTTGTACAAAATCATCATTTTTAATCAGTTCATTCAATATAAGATAAATATCATATGTGGTTGTATAATGATTTTTATCATGAAGTCCATGTGGATTTACAAAATGAGATCCAGTTGCACCAAGAGTACGTGCCTCTTTATTCATTAAGTCAGCAAACGCTTCTACACTACCTGAAACATGCTCAGCAATTGCAACTCCTGCATCATTTCCAGAGTATACAAGTAATGCACATAATAGATTACTAAGCTTGACCTGGTCTCCTTCTTGAAAACCGCAGAGTTTTGCACCGCTTTCTGTAATATGAGACGCATTATAACTAAAGGTAACGATATCATCCAAGTTAGCATATTTAAATGTAACATACGCAGTCATTAGTTTGGTTATACTTGCTGGATATAATTGCTCATACACATTGTTTTGATATAAAATAGTTTGGTCGGTTGTATCAAAAATTAAAGATGATTCAGCAGTCATTGTAGAATCGGTATCGTCTTTTTGATCCAAAGGAACAACACATAAATCGCTGCTCATTGTAGGATCAAATAATGCCGTATATCCATAATTTGTTTTGGTATTTTCATAGGTAAAATCCGTTTTTTCTAATGTGCCACAGCTAGAAAAGCATAGGCACACTCCCACTAAAAAAAAAGTATAAACAATTTTTTTTAGGTACATCATCCTTTTACAACCTCACGCCAATCCAAGTCTCCGCGATCTAGCGCCTTAATCAAAAGTTCTGCTGTGGCGAGATTGGTAGCAAATGGAATATTATGTGTATCACATAATTGAACAACATTATTAACATCAGGCTCATGTGATTTTGGACTTAGTGGATCCCGAAGGAAGATAACCAAATCAATTTCATTATGTTCAATTTGTGCACCTAACTGTTGTTCCCCGCCCAAATGACCTGCTAAATATTTGTGTACATTTAAATTTGTAACTTCCTCAATTAAACGACCTGTTGTACCTGTTGCACACAAATCATTTTTTACTAAAATGCCACGATATGCAATACAGAAATTTTGCATTAATTTCTTTTTTGCATCATGTGCAATTAAACCTATCTTCATATTGTATTGCCTCCTTTTAATGTTTAAATTAGAAATCTTTTTTATAGTTCACATAAGTGGATGTTATCATCCATCTGTGCTACTTGCTAAGGTTAAATCATAGAAAAACCACCCGAATGACCTCTTGAAGATTGCAGTCGTATATTTAGTAACAGACCTACTCCTATCATACAACTCATCAATGAACTCAACCCTGCACTTACAAACGGGAGTGGAAGACCTGTGTTTGGGAGCATTCTAGTTGCAACACCAATGTTTGCAAATGTTTGAAACATAAGCATAGAACCAATTCCGATTGCAATTAACATTCCCAGACGATCACTTGCCTTCTTGGCTGTTATTAAGCAAATAGCAATGATAATCCCTAATAATACTATTATAGCACAACTACCCAAAAATCCAACTTCTTCTCCAATAACTGCAAAAATAAAATCACTTTCCGTAACATCTGCATGACGATATACACGAGCAGCCGATGCTGTATTATTAAATAATTTTCCGATTAAAGTACCGGATGCAATTGCTTGATAGGAATAGTTTTGTTGATACATTATATCACTATATTTTTCAGGATCCATAAATCCGAGAATTCTACCTTGCTGATAAAAATCAAGTAATTTTTGATATGGTTGCTGTACATACCAAAATAATGCAATAAATGCTGGAACACCAACTGCTAACAGAGACCCAATAATTTTATAACTTAATCCAGCTGCAAAAATCATCATACCAAAAATAAATATCATAACGATACTAGACGATAAATCCGACTGTACTAAAATGAAAATAGTCGGTAAAAACATTAGAATTCCGCCAATCAAGAAAATTCGAAATTTATTCATATATTCTTCATATTTTGTAAAAAAAACGGCTAACGTCAAAATAAGTATTATCTTACATAGCTCGGAAGGTTGCAGGTTTAGACCCGGCAACTTAATCCAACGAAACGAGCCTGTATTTAAGTCTGTTCCGATTGGAGAAAATTTTGTTGCCGCCGCCATTAAAACACCTAAAACATAATAAAAAATAACAAATTTGCAAATAAAGTGATAATCAATGAATGATAGAATTATTGCAAAAATTAATCCACAGAAAAAACCAATCAGCTGTTTTTTTAAAGCGAAAGGACCGAGCTCTTCTCCACTTGCCAGCTTTACAAAATTAGCGCCTAATACTCCCGTTATTATCACAACGATTAACAGGAAAATATTATAATGCTTGAAATTATATTGTTTAAAATTAAACATTTAACTTTACCTTATTCTTTTGGATTTCTTAAGTCCTTAATTGGGATATTCGCATAGAGTGCAGGAACGCTACCATTGTTGCCTTCCGACTCTGTCTGAGTAATTTTAATATCAAGTCCCTCAGCATCTATCTCAACATATTTTGAAATCACATTGATAATATCATTTTTAATTTGTTCCATAATTTCTGGCGAACAATTTGCCCGATCAGAAACTAATACTAACTTTAGTCTATCCTTTGCCACATTGCCAGAGGATTTTCTCTTAAAGAAATCAGCTAAAGACATTACGCTCCCCCTCCTTTAGTTTTTCTTGAATAAATTGCTTAGTTTAGACATAAATCCACCACGATTACTCAAATCTAGGTATGGCGTCTCTTCCCCAATTAAACGATGACAGATATTCATATAAGCTTGTCCCGCCAACGTATCTCCACCAACTAAGGGCTCTCCTTGATTGGTAGAAACTACTATATTTTCATCATCTGGCACAATACCAATTAAATCAACTGCTAAAATTTCAACAACATCATCAGCCGACATCATATCGCCACGCTTTACCATATCGGGTCTTAATCTGTTTACAATCAGGCTTGTTTTTTTCATTTCATTTGCTTCCAATAATCCTATGATGCGATCTGCATCACGTACCGCGGAAACCTCTGGTGTTGTAACTACTAATGCACTATCTGCGCCAGCAATCGCATTTTTAAATCCTTGTTCAATTCCTGCTGGACAATCCATTAATATGTAATCGAATTCCTCACGGAGTTCATCTGCAAGCTTTTTCATCTGTTCTGGAGTTACACTACTTTTATCCCTTGTTTGTGCGGATGGTAACAAATAAAGGTTTGGATAACGTTTATCCTTAATTAAAGCTTGTTTAATTCGACAATTCCCCTCTACTACATCTACCAAATTGTAAACAATTCGATTTTCTAAGCCTAACACAACATCAAGATTTCGAAGTCCTATATCTGTATCAATTAGAACTACCTTTTTATCAAGTTTTGCTAGACCCGTTCCTACGTTGGCTGTTGTAGTCGTTTTACCAACGCCACCCTTACCGGATGTGATTACGATTACTTCTCCCATATTTTTAAATTTCCTCCATTCTTTCTATTCAGCTTTTAAAAGAAGCGAATGTCATCCATGACATCTTTTGTAAATGGCTCAATATAAATATTACCATCTTCTATATATGCTACTTTTGTCTCTTTTTGCTTATTTTTTTGTGGGTCATCGGGTGACCTTGCAATAATATCTGCAATTCGTATCTGCACAGGAGACATATCCAGTGCTAAGACAAAAGCATTTTCGTTACCGGATGCACCGGCAAAGGCATTTCCTTTTAGCGAACCTAGTACAATAATATTTCCTTTTGAAAGCACTTTTGCACCTGGTTTTACATCACCAATCACTATAATACTTGTTTCCGCTTCTAAAACTTGTCCAGAGCGTAAATTTCCCTTATAAAACTGACCAGAATTAGAACTGATTTCAAATAGTTTATCCTGTAAGGTTTTCTGAAAAATTTCCTCTGTTTTTGGATTGGTCTCTACAATACAAACAATATTTAATTTGGTATTTTCATTGATAATATCCAAAATATCGCGCTGCTCTTCATTGCTTAAGGTGCGTCCCTCAAAACTAATCGCCATTGTAGCATTTCCAAGAAAGTCAGATGAAGTCTGGAATTTCTCGGCTATTGCATCTTTTAGTGAATTAAAATCCATTGAATTATCCAGTACTACAATAATTCCCGATTTTGTACCCTTAATCATTACTGAATTATCCATAATACCTCCTTAATCGGTTACTGAATGTAAATCTAATTCAGGTTCTTCTGCTTCATTATCACTGTCTATCGTTCCATTCGCTGATTTAAAATAATCTTTATAAATATTTTTTGCAACCTCCGCTGAGTTTCCAGATGTATATCCGTTTGGTATCACAACTACCACTGAAATCTCTGGATTCTCATATGGTGCAAAGGAGACAAATAATGCATGATTTGGATGCGACTTACTCTCCTGTGCAGTACCAGTCTTTCCAGCAATGGTTGCTCCCAAATTTTTAAATATAGAAACAAGTGAACTTCTAGGTCCATTCAACACCTTATACATTCCCTCTTGTACTAAAGACCACGTGGAATCACTAATTTTCACTTTGTTATATACCGTTGCCTTGTTATCTAATAATACCGTTCCGTCTAAATTCTTGACTTTATCGATTACAGTCAGATTATAACAGGTTCCTTTATTGGCAACTGTTGTTACATATCTGCTTATTTGTGATGGCGTAAAGCTGTTCGTTCCCTGACCAATTGAGGAACGAATCGAATCCTTATCCGATATATGTGGCTCATATTCAAAAAGCTCAATTCCTGATTTTTCATTTAGTCCAAACATAGTAGCGTACTTCTTTAATTTTTTTAAGCCTAAGTTACTATCATAATTATCTCCTGATTTACTAAGTCGCCATCCCATTTCATAGAAAAAGTAATTACAAGAAACTTGTATTGCATCTGTAATGTCGATTTTCCCATGTGAAGTTGAACTCCAACATCTAGGTCCTTGTGGTATTTTTTCAAACACTACTTTATCTAAAATGGTTTCTCCCGGAGCCACTACACCTTCTTCCAGGGAAGCTACGGATGTGACCATTTTAAAGGTTGAACCCGGTGCTGTCTTTTGCTGCAATGGACGATTCATCAGTGGTGATGCTTGGCTTTGCTGCAAATAGGAATAGTATATTGGTTCAATCTGGTTTGCCAACTTATTATTATCATAACTTGGATAAGATACAAGTGCCAAAACATCACCTGTACGTACATCGGTCACCACAATAGATCCAGAACAAGGTTCTAATGCCAGTTCTGCTGGTGTAATTTCTAATTTACGAATTTTTTCGCAAATAAAATCATATGCTGATATGCTCCCACTTTCCAATTTTTCGATATTGCTTTCATCATATTCTAACACACCTTGGTCAAATAATAAAAGACAAATTTCTTTTCCAGACAAAGTATGATTAAATATGAGTGTTTTGTATATCATTTTGTTAAACGTTTTATCTGTTGAAAGGGAATCTTTTATATAAGAAAGCAATTCTTTGTATAGTTCTTTTGTACTAAAAAAATCATCCCCTATATCCAGTTTACTTAAGTCTATCCAACTATTGGATAAGGCATACTGTAAAAACTCACTCAAACTCACCTTATTATTCATGTAGTTTTTATATAGTTCAGAATTCTTATCAATCGAATCCGAAATAAGAACCCCTTGACTGATTAATAAAGAGTATACATAATCCAAATAATCTTCCATAGAATCACCAGCCGCTTTATTTGAGGTGGTACTATCTGCATCCATGATGCGATCCAGACTTTTAAAAATATCTTTTTGTTTTGCAGTATATTTTTGATATACTTTTTTTTCTGTATCGGTTGCATCGTCATCATCAAACTTTGTTATATCAATCACACTATTTGCAAGTAATGTATTATATACTTCGTAAATTGGTATTAAAATATCATCACTTGATATCCCTTTGGAGCCATAATCTAAGCTGTTTGTAATTTTTGATAATAAAATTCCAGCCAATTTCTTTTCAAGAATATTATAATACTTTTCTTGAAGTGTTGCATTAATTGTTAAATATAAATCATTTCCTGCAACTGGTTCCACTCGGTTTTTAATATCAACGACCCGATAATTCTCATTAATTACTAATTTTTCGCTTCCCTTTTCACCATGTAGGTAATTCTCATATTCTTTTTCCAATCCCGTTTTTCCAATTTGATCTGTTTTGGTATATTTCTCCTGATCCGTTTTGTTTAATTCTTGATATTCCTCAGTTGTAATACTACCAGTATATCCTAAAATATGGGCGAAATATTTACTGTCATTATACACACGGTGTGTCTCTTGAATTACTTCTACACCCGGAAGTTCTGCACTTGCCTCATTTAAAGCAGCAACTGTTTTTTTATTGATATTGATAGCAATCGTACTTTGTACATATTTTTGCCAGCGATTCAAGAAAAGCTCATATCGAATCGACATTATTTTTAATGCTTCTCCGTCACTATACTCTTCCGAAATTATAAATCGAGGGCTTTTGATATCCGTCGAATAACGAATATACTCAAACATCTCTTTTGCAGTAACGGAAATCTGTTCATCACTTAGTTTTTCGGAGGAAGCAAGGGAATAGATATCCTTTTTAAAACGCATCAATGAATTTCCATCCACTGTAAACTCAAATTTTCCGTCTTCATTCATTACAATTGGAAAATCCGTTACAATACTGCCTCCATTTTCTTCAATCATTGAAATTAGGTAATCAATCATCGCATTTTTTTCATCATTGGTTGAAAGTGCTCCTACATCTTCAATATTCACAGAATAGGATAATTCATCATAAGCTAATAATACACCATTTCTATCGTAAATATTGCCACGTGTACTTTTTAAATCACGATCTCTTTCGCTCGTTACAGAAGCTTTTTTCACATATTCTTCGCCATGTATAATTTGCATGGTAAAAATACGATGAACTAAAAGAAAAAATAATATGAAAAAAATAATGGACATTGGGAATAAACGGGATCGAAATATGCCCCTTATTTCATTCCATATCGTATCAAGCATTCTTAAGCCTCCCCTTTATCTGTTAAGCATAAATATCTGTTTAATGTATGTAATCCTCTGTATAAAAGGACAGATACTAATACGGTATATACAACCTCTGGCAATATAATTCTTCGTAGATAAAAGAAAAAGTCCAGTCTTCCTCTTAGTAAAAACTCTACAATATAATAAAAGAAATTGTAAAGCAAATCACTGATACTGATAATTATAAGTGGAATAATCAAATCATCTGTATAATAAAGTTTGTTTAAAAGCCCATTTAAGAATCCAATCAACATTAGAATTAATGCATATAAGCCAATTACAGAGCCAAAAAACAAATCCATCAATAACCCACACAATAGCCCAACCCAAATTCCTTCTTTTTCTCCACCCATATACCCATATGCTACGGTAACAATTAAAAGTAGATTGGGTACCACATCCGCTAAAGCTAAGGATCGAGCTATGGTTGTTTGTAAAACAAAACAAATTAATATTACAAATACTGTACTAACAAAGCGTTTCATTAAAATACCTTTCTATCGTTAATAAGTAACTGCTTGTGCTGGAAGTTCTTTTTTTAATTCAGTTATTACCAATACTGTATCCAATGAATCAAAGGATACCGCTGGTGTTAGATATCCAGATTTTGTCATATTTGAAGAGTCAATTTCTAAGTTATTTACATAGCCAATTAAAATTCCTTGTAAATAACGATCACTTGTACTTGAAGTAACAATTTCATCGCCCTCATTTATATTCGCATCTTTATCCACTAACTCAATCTCAATCTTCCCAGAATCAATCAGCTCCAAATTACCTTTCACATTACACACATCGGAAGTTTTTAAAGACATGCCTGTAACATTACTTTTATCGTCAATAATGGCACGAACAATTGCCCATGAATCTCCAGTTTTCGTAACGATACCAACAAGTCCACCATCTGCAATAACATTCATATTGACAGAAATACCATCGTTTGTTCCTTTATCTATTGTAAATTGATTATACCAATTGTTACTATCACGGCTAATCACTCTGGATGCTACTTTGGGATAACTTGCATATTTTTCATCCAACTCAAACAGTTTACGAAGACTTTGTAATTCATACTTTTCTTGTTGTAATATTTTATTTTCATATGTCATTTCATCAAGCTGCGACTTTAAATCTTTATTTTCGGCTGTCAGTTTTTGAACGGAATGAAATACTTCTTTTTTTTCATAAATCCATGTTCCAAACGAGTTGATTCCTTTTTGCATTGGTGTTACTATCTTCCCCACTGTTTCATTGATTGGAGAAAACTTCTCTGGATATCGAAATGAAATAATAATCATTAATAAACACAACAGAGAACACACTGCCAAAATATATTTCGGCTCTATGGTCATTTTCGTTCTTCGTCTCATGTAACCCAAACCTCCAAACAAATTTGCTATTTACTTTTTTTACCAAAGGTTTTAATTACATTTGCAGACAATTTACTCGATCCAACATTTTCAACCAGTTCCCCAAGGCCATTTGCAACTGTATTTTCTGGATCATCTACAACATTTACCTTTAGTGCCGTTTCACGTGTAAATAACTGATCAAGATTACGTAGCTTTGCAGAACCACCGGTAAGATAAATACCAGAGCGGTAAATATCAGCTGAAATTTCAGGAGGTGTTCTTTCTAGAATAACACGTACTGCTTCAATCACTGTAATTAAATGTTCACTAACCACTTCATTTACTTCTTCCGAAAAAATTTCCATTTCACAAGGAAGTCCGGTTACAACATTCCGTCCACATACAAAAATAGATTCTTTTTCCTGCGGAAAAGCAGAAACCAAATTCATTTTGATATATTCCGATGTTTTATCTCCAATTACTAGATTATATCGTTTTTTAATAAATACTTTAATCGACTCATCAATTTTTCTTCCACCAATTGGAATTAACTTACTTAATACAATACCACCTAAGGAAAGAATTGAAATTTCAGTTGTTTCCGCACCAAAATCAACCGTTAAAATACCATGTGCATGATAAATATCAAGTCCCATGCCAAGTGCCGTAGCAATCGGTTTTTCTACCATACCAATGTTTTTGCTTTTTACATTTGAATTAGCAATCAAATCATAAAATGATTTTTTCTCTACTTCTGTAATATCGGTAGGTACTGCCACTAAAAATTCAACCGTTGAACCTATGCTGGTTTTTTTCCCAATCAACCCATCAAAAAAATAGTTAAGAAGCATTTGCATATGGGCTATTTCAGCAATTACACCACATTTTACGGGATATGAAACACTAATGCTGATTGGTACTTTTTCATACATTTCGTTTGCTTCATCACCAACTGCAATCAAATTTTTCTTATTTGCAATTGCAATTGCATTGCTTTGGTCTAATACAATGCCCTCGCCTCTTTTATATATCTTAATTTTACTTGTACCTAAATCTATACCAAACATTCTCTTTGACATTACAAATATCCTTTCTTTTTTAAACTGATATATTTATTATCACCAATTATTACATGATCCATAAGCTTTATTCCAAGTAAAGTACCTGCTTCTTCCATTCTTTTTGTAATCAGAATATCTGCATTACTTGGATTTGGATCTCCACTTGGATGATTATGAACAAGAATAATATGCACCGCCTTATACCGGAGTGCCTCGATAAAAATTTCACGGGGAGATATCAAGGATGTATTAACTGTCCCATGAGAAATATCCATTTCTTTGATAAGCTTGCTTTTCGAATTTAGTAAAACAAGCATTACTTTTTCTATTTCTAGATTTCGCATATCCTGCATATAATAATCAGCAACTGCCTCAGGAGTTTGAAAATATAAGGAATTGTTAGAGGATGCTTTTGCCATGCGTTTGGCAAGTTCCGCAAGCGCTAAAATTTGGAGCGCCTTTACCGTTCCGATTCCGTCAATCTTCATAAGCTCAGGAAGTGAAAGGCGAAATAATTCATAAAGACCGTTTGACTCAGGATGAAGTGTCAGTATGTTCCATGCAACTTCAACGGCACGTTCCCTAGAAGAACCTGTCCGAATGATAATTGCCAAAAGTTCTGCATCTGACATATTCTGTGCCCCGTATTTTATGAGTTTTTCATAAGGTCTTTCTAATACTGGTAAATCTTTTGTTTTGATATGCTTTTCTCTCACGGTGTACTCCTTTGGTTTACCTTAATACACCGACTATCCGTTAAACTCCACATTACATTTTAGCATAAAAGGACTTCTTTGTATACCAGAAATTTCCGACAAATTAGTCCTTAAAAAACTACAAATTTTAATTTCACACTACAGTTGTATTAACTTTTTTTCATAAAGTCGTTGCATTGACATTAGAATTCCAAGCTTTGCATGATACCAAGTTAAACCACCTTGAAAGTATACTGCATAAGGTGCTTCTATTGGTGCATCCGCGCTTAATTCAATGGACGAGCCTTGTATAAATGCACCTGCTGCCATTATAACATCGGAATGATACCCTGGCATAGCCCATGGCTCTGGCACTACAAAACTATCAACCGGCGCTGCTGCCTGTATTCCCTCACAAAAGGCAATAATTGCTTCCGGCGATCCAAGTGTAACAGCCTGAATAATATCATATCTAGGTTCACTTCCATTTGGTATAACAGAAAACCCGAGTGTTTCATAAACATTGGCTGCAAAAACAGCTCCTTTTAAAGCACCTGAAACAACTTGTGGTGCCATGAAGAATCCTTGATATAGCTGTCCATTGATTCCAAGGGATGCACCAATTTCTTTTCCAAGTCCAGGAGCCGTTAAGCGATATGCCGCATTTTCAATATATTCTTCCTTTCCAACGATATAGCCACCAATTGGAGCTAATCCTCCACCAGGATTTTTAATCAATGATCCCACACAAAGATCAGCGCCAACATCAGTAGGCTCCATCATTTCTACAAATTCACCATAACAGTTATCTACCATGCAAATAATTTCAGGTTTGATTCCTTTAATAAAAGCAATTAACTCACCAATTCGTTTTACCGATAGCGTAGGTCTAGTCGCATATCCTTTGGATCGTTGAATGGTCACCATTTTTGTTCGTTCATTAATTTTATTTCGAATGCTATCATAATCAAAATCACCATTTGAAAGTAAATCAACTTGTGCATATGTAATACCAAATTCTGCAAGTGATCCCCTAGATGGTCTTATGCCAATTACACCCTCTAAGGTATCATATGGTTTTCCTACTGGTGAGAGCAATTCATCGCCCGGACGCAAATTGGCAGATAAGGCAACGGTAAGTGCATGTGTTCCACAGGTGAGCTGAGGGCGAACCAAGGCTGCCTCGGCATGGAACACAGCAGCGTATACGTCTTCTAATGTATCTCGTCCAATATCATTATATCCATAGCCCGTGGTTGCAGCAAAATGAATATCGCTTACTCTCTTTTCCTGCATTGCTTTAATTACCTTCATTTGATTATATTCTGCAATTTTATCAATCGCACAAAATCTGGATTCCAAGTTACTTAAAATATCATCACAATACGCTAATACCTCTGGACTTATGTGGAGTGCTTCATACATTTCATTTACATTATTTTCCATTATTTATTCCTCTATTATTGATTTTTCTTTTAATATCAAACTTATTTTATTTAAAATTTCAAGCTCATTTCGATAATCATCTTTGGAAATCCAACAAACTTCTTTTTCCCGTTTAAACCAAGTAAGTTGCCTTTTAGCAAAATGTCTGGTATCCCGTTTCAAAACAAAAATTGCT
This sequence comes from Velocimicrobium sp., assembly GCA_041821315.1. Taxonomy (GTDB): domain Bacteria; phylum Bacillota; class Clostridia; order Lachnospirales; family Lachnospiraceae; genus DIGJ01. Next base: position 41,663 of record JBGUEO010000005.1, read on the forward strand.
TCTTCCCGCGTCATAATTCCATCCAAATAATCAAGTATTTCCTTATAACCTAGACCTTGCATAGAAGTGAGACTCTTATCATATCCTTTTTCTCTTAAAATTTCAACTTCTGCAATCAGTCCTTTTTCTATCATTGTATCAATTCTTTGATTAATTCGCTCATATAAAACATCACGTGCCTGATTTAGAACAAAGTAGGAGAAATTATAGGGAGATTCCTTTTTTCGCTCTTCTTCATTATGTTTTGAAATCATCTCTCCCGTTTGATAATAAAATTCCAACGCTCGAATTACTTTCTTTATATTATTGGGATGAATTTCATCCGCAGATTTCTCATCCACCACTCGCAGCTTTTCATGCATCGCGTAGACACCAATTTGAGCAGCTTCTAATTCTAGTGCTTTTCGCATTGATTTATCCACATCATTTTCTTTGAAATCAATGTCATAAACCAAGGATTGGATGTAAAATCCTGTTCCACCGACAATGATTGGAATATGAGCATTTAAGTATATCTCTTCCATTGCCCGTTTTGCAAGTAATTGAAATTGAACGATATTAAATTCTTCTTCGGGTGATAGAATATCAATTAGATGATGTTTTATTCCCTGCATTTCTTTTTGCTCGATTTTTGCAGTTCCAATATCCATCCCTTTGTATACTTGCATAGAGTCAGCTGAAATGATTTCTCCACCGACTGCTTTCGCTAATTGTATGGACAAAGAGGTCTTTCCTACTGCGGTGGGTCCCGTTAAAATAATCAATGGTTTTTTCAAAATTAATCCGTCCTTATATAATTCGTTTGAATTTTTTTTCAATTTCATATTTACTCATAGTAACAATGGTTGGTCGCCCATGCGGGCAATGATAAGGATTTTCCAACGTCATAAGTTCATCAATTAACTCATGTGCTTCCGTTTCTGACAATCGTGTATTTCCCTTTACCGCTGCCTTACAAGATAGCGATGCAATTTTATCTAATAATAGATCCGCATGTTGTTTCCCATCCTCGGCTACTAAATCATCGATCATTTCAATGAGTAGTTCTTTTTGTGCAATACTATAAAGGCTCAAGGGAACTGCACGTACAGAATATTCTTTTCCCCCAAACGGTTCAACTTCAAATCCAAGTTGAGTAAACACCGCCATATTTTTAGTAAGTACTTCTTCCTCCCGCATACTTAAAGTAAGTATAATTGGTGGATTTAATAGTTGCGAAGCAAATTCTTTTTCTTTCATTGCCTTCATTGTACGTTCATATAATACTTTCTCATGTGCAGCATGCTGGTCAATCAAAAAAAGATTTTCTTTGAATTCAATTAACCAATATGTTGAAAATAACTGTCCAATGATTCGATGTTCCTTTCTACTTTCTTTTATAAGAAAGGTATCTTGCTTGTTATCCATAGTGGAATCAAACAAATCAAGTTGGTTGCCTGTGTGATAAAGACTTTCTTCTTTTACTTCACGAACCGCTTCAACCGATTGAGGATACAACTCTTCCTTTTTCTTTTCAAGGATTCTTTGTGATTCAAACGGCTCAGGTCCGTGTTCAATTTGTCTCCTTTTTTGTACGATCAGTTGATCCTCTTTTATTGATTCTTTGGGAATTGGTAACATAACAGATGTTTTTTTACTCGTATTTTGTTCCGGCAAACAATTCTTATCTTCAGCAAATGTAACTTCAGGAATTAACTCTTTTTCTCGTAACCCCTCTGATATTGCATCATATGTGATACGAAATACTTCTTCCTGATTGGAAAACCGAACTTCCATTTTTGTAGGATGCACATTTACATCAATAAGAGAGGAATCGATGTCGAAGGATAAAACAGTAAATGGATATCGATGAGTCATTGTATATGGCTTATACGCTTCTTCGATGGCACGATTAATAATACTACTCTTGATATAACGACCATTGATAAAATAATTCATATAATTACGATTACCACGGGAAACAATTGGTTTTCCAATAAATCCAGTTACCTTAAGAAACGGATTTTCTTTTTCAATCGCAACAAGTTGAGTAGTAATATCTCTTCCGTATACATGGTAAATAATATCTTTTATATTGTGATTCCCAGCGGTCTGTAACTTCACTTTATTATTACTAATAAATTTAAATGTAATGTTTGGATGTGAAATCGCGATTTTTTCAATTAAATCCCCTACATAAGACGCTTCTGTCATCGCCGATTTTAAAAATTTTCTTCTGGCAGGTGTATTAAAGAAAAGGTTTCTCACAATAAATGTTGTACCTTCGGGGCAACCAATTTCCTCCATGCCTATCTCTTCTCCACCTTCTAGTCGATAAATCACTCCCGTAAGTGAGCCAGCTGTTTTTGTCACAAGCTCTACCTGTGATACAGAAGCAATGCTAGCAAGTGCTTCCCCACGAAATCCAAGACTTTTAACAGTCATTAGGTCTTCAACGGACTTAATCTTACTCGTAGAATGACGTTTAAAAGCAAGTGGAACTTCTGATTGCTCCATTCCACTCCCATTGTCCGTAATGCGAATAAAACTGATGCCTCCTTCTTTTATCTCGATGGTTATTCCATTCGAACCTGCGTCAATTGCATTTTCCACCAATTCTTTTACCACCGCACTTGGCCGCTCAATTACCTCACCAGCTGCTATTTTATTGATTGTATTTTGATCCAATAACGTAATCATAGTGTACACCTACCAACGTTCTTTTATTTTTGTTTGTATCTGATATAATTTATTTAATGCATCAATTGGAGTTATACTTGATAAATTCATTTCTCGCAGTTGCGAAATAATGTCTTCTGATGGATGCTTGCTTTCAACGGTATCAAAAATCGATAGTTGAAATGCATCTTCTCGAACTTCTTCATTTTTATTTGATAGTAAGCTATCATTTGCATGAATGATAATATCATTATCACTTAGTTGCTTTGAAAGTTCCAGTGCCCGCTTAAGTACACTCTCAGGAACGCCAGCTAGTTTAGCTACTTGAATACCATAGCTTTTATCAGCTCCTCCAGACACAATTTTTCTTAAAAATACGATATCTTCTCCCTGTTCCTTTACCGCAATGCAATAATTATTCACACTATCTAAGGTACCTTCTAGTTCCGTTAATTCATGATAATGAGTCGCAAATAAAGTTTTTGCACCTAAGAGTTTCGGGTTGCTAATATGTTCTACAACTGCCCAAGCAATACTAAGACCATCAAACGTACTTGTTCCCCGACCAATTTCATCCAATATTAATAAGCTGTCTTTTGTTGCATTCCGAAGGATATTTGCAACCTCTGTCATTTCCACCATAAAGGTACTTTGCCCACTTGCCAAATCATCGGAAGCTCCAACACGAGTGAAAATACGGTCAACAATTCCAATATTGGCCATCTTAGCAGGCACAAAACTTCCAATCTGAGCCATTAATACGATCAATGCAGATTGTCTCATATAGGTAGATTTTCCTGCCATGTTAGGACCTGTAATGATAGAAACACGTTTCTTTCGATTATCAAGATAGGTATCATTTGCAACAAATAAATCATTGGTAATCATTTTTTCTACAACTGGATGCCGTCCCTCTTTGATATCAATGATACCCTCTGTATTAATGTTTGGTCGAACAAAATGATTTCGTTCTGCTACAAGCGCAAGCGACGCATATACATCAATACCTGCGATTGCTTTCGCCGTAATCTGAATACGAGGAATTTGTTGTGCAATCTTATCTCTGATTTCACAAAATAAATTGTATTCTTGATTAAACAGTTTATCTTCTGCACCAAGTATGACATCTTCTAATTTCTTCAATTCATCCGTTGTATATCGCTCTGCATTGGCTAACGTTTGCTTCCTTATCCAATGCTCTGGCACCAAATTTTTATAAGAATTGGTAACTTCAAGATAATATCCAAATACTTTGTTAAATTTCACTTTTAAATTCTTAATCCCTGTTGCTTCTTTCTCTTTTGTCTCTAAGCTTGCAAGCCAGTCTTTTCCTTCTGTCTTTGCACGGCGTAGTGTATCAATTTCTTCCCGATATCCATCTTTAATTAATCCTCCTTCACGTACGGTGAGCGGAGGCTCTTCCATAATAGAACGATCAATTTGTTCAAACACATCGTCCAACGAATCTAAGCTGTCATACATAGCAGCTAGTCCTTTTGTTTGGCAACTCTTTAATAAAAATTTGATATGCGGAAGCATTGACAAAGAAGCCTTAAATGCAATCAAATCTCTAGGATTTGCACTTTTATAGCTTATTTTACTAATGAGACGTTCCAGGTCATAAATTGGATGTAAATATTCTCGAAGCTCTTCTCGTGTAATCATATTTTCATTTAGTTCTTCAATTGCATCCAAACGAGAATTAATTGCTTGTTCATCAATTAATGGTTGCTCAATAAAGCTGCGAAGCAATCGTGCTCCCATTGCCGTCTTTGTTTTATCAAGTACCCAAAGAAGGGAACCTCTTTTTTGCTTTTCACGCAAGGTTTCTACAAGTTCTAAATTTCTTCTAGTCGAACTATCTAGGAGCATAAATTTACTTGTTACATAGGGTGTTAATTTGGTTAAATGCATCAATGAGTTTTTCTGAGTTTCATAGAGGTATTGCATAATAGAGCCTGCTGCTATGATACCGATGGTGTAATCGCCTAGTCCAAGACCACTCAAACTTCCAACTTTAAAATGTTCTTTCAGGCAACGGATACACAAATCATCATCAAAATACCATGGTTCTAAGGAAGCAACCGAAATTCCTAATCGATTTTTCAAATCCTCGATATCAATCCCAGATACATAAAAGGAATCATTACAAATTATTTCAGTCGGACAAAACTTATTGATTTCGTCTAAAAGCTTACGATCGGAATCAACCTCCGTTACATAAAAATCTCCGGTAGTAATATCAACTGTTGCAATTCCATATGCATTGGTCGTATAAATAACACTTAAAAGATAATTGTTTTTTGTCTCATCCAATGCTTGTGTATTTAAATTGGTACCTGGTGTCACAATACGTATTACATCTCGTTTCACAATCCCCTTTGCATTTTTAGGATCTTCTACTTGTTCGCAAATTGCAACTTTATATCCTCTACTAATTAATTTGTTAAGATAAGCGTCAACTGCATGATATGGTATTCCACACATTGGGGCTCTCTCTTCCTGCCCGCAATTTTTTCCAGTTAATGTTATTTCGAGCTCTTTGGAGCAAGTAATTGCATCTTCAAAAAACATTTCATAAAAATCACCCAAGCGATAAAATATAATGCAATCCTTGTATTGATTTTTTATTTTCATGTATTGTTCCATCATTGGTGTAAGTTGTGCCATTTTTAAATACCCTCTTTATCCTCTATAAGATTATCACCATCTGCAGCGCTTGTGGCTAAATAATCACAACGCTCATTTTGTGCATGACCATCATGACCTTTTACCCAAATGAAGGTGATATCATGTAGTTTAGTTGCTGCTAACAATCGTTTCCATAAATCCACATTTTTTACGGGCTCGCCTTTTCCACGTTTCCATCCCTTTTTTATCCATCCATCGATCCAATGATCATTAAATGCCTTTATTACATATTGTGAATCGGAATAAAGACAAACCTCACAGGGTTTGGTTAAGGCCTCAAGTCCAGCAATTGCAGCCATAAGCTCCATTCGGTTATTGGTTGTTTTTTTATAACCCTGAGAAAACTCTCGAATATGTTCTTGCCCATTTCCATCGACATAGCTCAAAATCGTTCCATATCCACCCGGTCCATCGGGATTCCCTCTTGCCGCACCATCTGTATAAATTCGAACTAACATTGTATATCCTCCATCATAATGTATTCCAAGTATTTGTTTTTAAAAAATGATTTACTTCATTGGTCGCCATATCAATGATTTCGCTCGTGTATCCCATCATACCGAGAAGTTTAATTGCATTTCTTGAAGATGCTCTTCCATCTCTTAACTGGTAATCGAACAAAACGTTGTTACCCTCGATTCGTTCCTCAAAATGGAAGTTTTGATAATATGCATCCAAAATATACGTTAGCTCTACATCATGTGTTGCTGCAAATACAAGTGCATTTCGAAAACTTAAACTTTTTAATATCTGACCAGATGCAGCAATTCGTTCTGCAGTGTTTGTTCCTCTCAGTACTTCATCTATAAAACATAAAATTGGTATTTGCATCCCTGATTCATCGTAAATACGTTTTAGAGATTTTATTTCAACAATATAATAACTTTCTTGTGACATAATGTCATCACGCAATGCCATCGATGAGTATATTTTGAAAAAACCACTTGTGTAGCTCTTACTAAGACTTGTATTGATTGTTTGCGCAAGAATTGCATTAATCGCAATGGTCTTAATAAAAGTAGATTTTCCCGATGCATTTGAACCAGTCAATATAACCGACCGATTGGTTAGAATTGTATTTTTAATTGGATGAATAATCAATGGATGATAGACTTCTTCTACTTGTAAAGAACAAGTTTCCTTCAAAAAAACAGGAATACAATATTCGTCATTCATTAACTGTCGAAACGAAGAAACTGCAATGCAGCTATCCAATATTCCAATAATCTCAAATAGGTGATTCAAATTTTCTTTTTTGTCTCGTAGCTCTTTTAGCATAAAATCAAATTTAATCAAATCAAAATGAAACAGCATGCGAAGGTAATCTAACAAGATATCTTCGACCGAACCTGCTGCATTTTTTGAAATCACAAGGGATGATCCTCTTCTGAATCTTTTAAAATTAGATACTTCTATGGATAATTCTTCAAAATAGGAATGTAGTTCGGGTATCTTTGTTTCTGATATTTCTTGCATAAAAGCAAGCGAACGTAAAATATAAGAAAAAACATTAAAAAAGATTTCTATTTTTGCTTTTCGTTTGTAATACACAATAATATTGAACGCAACAGAAGCAAAAATCAAGCCGAATGCATATGCACCAACTCCAGAAATTAGAGTAGATGCTATCGATGCAGGAAAAGATAACATACAAAAAAAGTGTAAATATGGCTTATGTGATTCAAGCGCATCCACTCGATTGATATATTCATAAAATGAGACGTCCTTTAATTTTCCCATCATACGCAACTTTTTTTGCAGATTCTTTCGTTCATTCGCATGCTTTGAAAAAAATGTAATTAATCGATTTCTCTCGTCCAAAGTTTCCAAAGAATACTGAATCTTTCGCAACATACTATATAAATATTCTTCTCCAATGGAACTTTCCGTATGATTAAGAAGCATATAAATGCGATCCATATCTAAATCATTCCAAGTAATATCATCCACATCCAGCGAAGAATTTTTTTTTGTTTCATAATACTTCGGAATCGATGCAAGTTTTTCGTAGGTGTACTCTTGTATTGGAACTTGCCCCCAGGTCTCTTCCAATTGCTGATTTAATTTTGCTTCCAATTTTCGTTTATCGACTCTTATTTTTATAAAAACTAAGAGTATTATTCCTACTGCAATTTCAACATATATCATTTTCATATTCTCCTTAAAAGTTCTAATTTATTATACATAAAAAGGGAATGTTTTTCAACACTCCCTTTTTATACTTATATAGCATTCATTTTTAATTCGAAATGACTCTTCCTACCTTAAGTGGTGTACGATAAAACGCATTTGATATTTTAATTCCAGTACGTTCCGTGCTTGCATGAATAACTTGTCCTCCGCCAATATACATTGCCACATGACTTACTCTACCATTACTACCATAGAAGAACAAATCACCTGGTTGCGCATCGGACGAATTTATTCCAGTAAAATAAGAAGACTGCGCGGATGATGTTCGAGGAATGGAGTAACCAAAATGTTCGTAAATTCGCATTGTAAAACCAGAACAATCCGTACCATTCGTTAAACTTGTACCACCCCAAACATATGAATTTCCTAAAAATTGTTTTGCATACTCAACCATGGATGCGCGGGAAGAAGATACTCCACTTGACCCATCTGTTTTTAAATCTTCAACTGCCACAGCACGCTCTAATTTGAACGAAATATCCACATATTCTTTTGCTACAAATGCTTTTTCATCATCGATTTTAACACATACCCAGTCATCCATACCAGTCATCATCTGTTCTAAATCTACGCCTTCGGTTATATCAAACTCATCGTCGGCATGTTTCTCAAGAAAACGGTTTACATAATCTTCATTCAAATATTCTTTTGTTACATCTAATTCTTCATCAATCGGAATCAAATCATATACTTTTGAATCCAACGATGGAAGGAAACGAACTTTTAATGTTGTTGTATTTACGGTAGCTACTTTAGTTGCTACTTCTTTTGCATATGCCTCTGCCTCTTCGTCTGTAATAAGATACTCTGCCTTGACCCATCCTGTTACTTTTCCAGATACAATCTTAGCCCAACCATCCTTGTTTATTTTATAAATATTACATCCTGCATTCTTCGGAAGTTTACCGATTACCTTTCGGTCTTCGCCAGGGCCACTACGGATATTTAAATAATTATCTACCTTTGCAATCCCCAAACGGTCATAGATTAGATTTAATTTAAAATCTTTTTCTACATCTGTTGTATCATCAGCTGCTGAATTTGCATTTGCAATTGCATCCGAAGCATATAAATTCAGATCCAATGTGATACCTGCCATATCTACTTCATTTAAAGTAATATCTGCATTTGTCATTATAGAACGACTTGAAAATAAGGTTATACCGGCAATTCCCAGAATTACGGTACGTCTTACGAATGGAATCATAGGCTCCTCCAATTATATAAACGATTTATGTTTTATTCGTTAACTACTTTTTATCATATGTTACAAAAGTGTTAAATATATTACACGCTTATTATAGCAAGGTGAGCTTTGTTTGTCAACTAGAACTAATTAATTGATTAAATCTATCAAATTAATTGACGAAATGTATAAAAAAAGGACTTAAGAATGAGCACAAAAATGCTCATTCCTAAGTCCCTATTTCATTATATTATAATGCAAACCAATCCTCCATTGCTATCATTGATTACTTTTTGAATGGTTTCTTGGAGTTTTACCTGACTTTCGTCAGTTAAACGATTGACTTTTGTTTTAATACCGTCATCCACCAACTGTTTGATTGTTTTTCCGAAAATATTGGTATCCCAAATTCCATCTGAATTTTCCGTTGCATTTTGAGCAATATAGCGAATCAAATCCTGTGCTTGTTCCTCACTTCCTACGATTGGTGCTATTTCCGTTTCAATATTTGCTTTAATCATATGAATCGAAGGTGCATTCGCTTTTATTTTTACTCCAAACTTATTTCCATGCTTTACGATTTCAGGTGCCTCCAATGAAATATCTTCATGAGAAGGAATTACAATTCCATACCCTTTATATTGCACTTGATTACTTGCTTCGGATAACAAGTCATATTGACTCCGTTTTTCAGAAAGTTCTTTTAGTAAACAAATTAATTCTTCCTCATCTCCAATTTGCATTCCAACAAGATCACTTAATATATCATAGTAATACTGGTTGTCAAATTCAACTTCCGCTTCCACTTCGCCATTTTCTAAATGAATGGAGTTTAGTTTTATCTGATTAATAAAATCACTTGATGTTTTAAAATTATCTTGTGTTACTTGACTAATAATAGATACGTTGCTCAAAATGGATCGGATTGTATGAATGCAATCTTTTTTCAGCCAGTGATTGTTGTCTAACATCTCTGCCCACTTCGGTAATTGAAAATTAATTCTTGTAACAGGAAATGAATCCAAAAGTTCCTTGATAATTGCATGAATATCACTTTGTTTTAATTGCTTGCAGTTTATTGGTATTACCTTAACGCCATATTCATGAGAAAGTTTGGATGCTAGTTCAACCGTCTCTTCCGAAAACGGATGATTACTATTTAAAACGACAATAAATGGTTTTCGAAATTTCTTCAATTCTTCAATGGTTCGAAGTTCAGGTTCTATGTAATTTTGCCGCTCTAGTTCACCAAAGCTTCCATCCGTAGTGATTACAATTCCTACCGTGGAATGATCTGTAATTACTTTTTTTGTTCCAATCTCTGCTGCTTGTGTAAACGGAATTTCTTCCTCGAACCATGGCGTTTTCACCAATCGCTCCTGCTCGTTTTCAATATGACCGCTTGCCCCTTCAACCATAAAGCCAACGCAATCAATCAGGCGGACTTTTGCCTTACTCTCATCACCGAATGAAATCAATGCAGCCTCTTTTGGTATAAACTTAGGTTCTGTTGTCATAATTGTTTTTCCTTGTGATGATTGCGGAAGTTCATCAATCGTTCTCTCTTTACTATGTACATCTTCCATTCCAGGAATCACTAAAATCTCCATAAAGTTTTTTATAAAAGTAGATTTGCCCGTTCGAACCGGTCCTACCACTCCAATATAGATTTCACCATTCGTCCTAGTTTTAATGTCATTGTATACATGAAAAGTAGATGATGTATTCAAATTATCCATAAAAATACCCCTTTCTTATAAATTACAAGCTAGTAAAGTATATGAAAAGGGGATTCGTATTATTCATTTAGTTCAAAATGTGAGACTAATTCTTTAAGATGGTCAGCTTCTTGTTTTAATAAATTAGAAACATCGGCACTTTGCGCTGCTGTAGTTGAATTCGTATCGACAACCATAGCTATTTGTTCGACTGCAGATGAGAACTGTTTCAATAATTCACTCTGTGACTGGGATCCATCACTGATATAGTCCATAATCTTTGTAATTTCATTTGTAACCGCTGCAAGCGAATTGGAAACCTTTGCTGTGTCATCAGCCAACGCAGCACCTCGTTCCACCGCCTGAATCGTATTATCAATTAAACGTGCGGTTACCTTTACTGCTTCTACACTTTGATTTGCCAGATTACCAATTTCATTTGCAACTACAGCAAAACCTTTTCCCATTTCTCCAGCCCTTGCAGCTTCAATCGATGCATTTAATGATAATAAATTAGTTTGACCTGCAATATTTTCGATTGTATTTATGATATTGACAATTTCATTGGACGTATTTTTAATATCATCCATAGCCAGCAATAACTCTTTCATTTTATCGTTATTTTGAATTACTGTTTTTTCCATATCCATAACTTTATCTTTTGCATTCCATGCACTTGAAGCATTATTTGTTACTTGATCTGTAATCTCTTCAATCGAAGCCGTCAGTTCTTCGATTGCACTTGACTGATCTTGTGTCCCATCGGATAAGTGACGCGCAGACTCGTACATATTATTCGATTTTGATGCCACTGTTTCGGAAGAAATATCAATTTTTGTTAATACATCATTGAGCGAAGTAGAAATTTGCTGTAATCCGTCTTTTACTTTTGTAAATTGTCCTTTATAAGAGCGGGAAAGATCCAATTTCATTTTTCCATTCGCTATTAACTGCAAATTGATTGAAATATCATTTATATAAGAATCATATCGATTGAGTTGCGATACGGTTCGTTCAATTGAGTATGCTAAATCACCAAATTCATCTTTTGTTTTCATCGTATCATCGATTATAACTGATAAATTTCCGTCCGCCACTTGCTCCATAATTTGTTTGGTATCTGCAATCTGTTCAAGAATCGAACGTGATATTACAACTGTGACCAAATATCCCAAAATCCCTGCAAATGCAAATACAATGAAAGGAGCTATCAGTGTATCTGTAACTACACTAACGAAAAATAAAATAATAAGAAAAGAAAACGCCAGTGCACTCATTAGCGCAATTCGTATTCTCATATTGACTTGTTTTAATGCATCAATCATTCGCTTCATCTGGTAGAGCCTCCTTTGTCTCCGTCACCACCTCGATAGGTTCTGTTTGATTTTCCGTATATTCTATCTCTTTTTTGTTGGTTTTACGTATTATAAAATTCAAGTAAAGATTACTTAATAAACTTAAAATTCCATCAATAATCATAATTCGAAAGGTGAACCCATATAAAGTGGTTTCTTGTGCGAATGGATGTATAATAATAATAATTGCGCATACAACAAATACAAGAGCAATGGATAACATAATGATCCAGGTCTTTTCCCTTAAATTTTTTAAATCCAATGCGTTTTGCAATTTTATTACGGAAGTCATCAACATAGCAATCCCGATGCACAGAATAAAGCTTTTTGAAACCTCTTCCACTCGAACCAAGGCACACATACCAAGAATTACCGTAAATACACCAACTGAAAATCCATATTCATTAATATTTTGATAAGAATTGACCATAAAATATCGAACAATTAATACAATACCAGCGATAATCAAAACAGAACATAACAAATAACAAAGCGTTGTAATTTGAATTTGTGGAACAAATAATAATAATGCTCCTATCAATATATAAATTACTGCGATTGATAAAACAAATTGAGTAGCAAGTCGATTGCTTGCATCCACTTCTTTTTTTTCATTTGCATTTTTTAACATAAGTATCCCCCCATCATATGTTAACTACCAAGACAAATCCGAATACTCTCTTCTTTTATTGCGAGCGAACAAATCATTTAACGCATCTTCCGCTGATTTACCCTCAAATAAGACTTGATTTACCTCTTCAACAATTGGCATTTTTACATTGTACTTTTGTGCAAGCCGTAGTGCAGCTTTTGCCGAATAAACACCTTCTACCACTTGTTTTACTTCATCCATGGCTTCTTTTGCTGTATATCCTTTTCCCATTAGATATCCAGCATTGCGATTTCTACTATGTTTACTAGTACATGTTACAATCAAATCCCCAATTCCAGAAAGTCCTGAGAAAGTTTCTAGTTTTCCTCCCATTGCAGTTCCAAGTCGGCTCATTTCCGCAATTCCTCTTGTCATGAGTGCGGCCTTTGTATTATCGCCAAGTCCTAACCCATCAATGACTCCTGCTGCAAGAGCAATTACATTCTTAATGGATCCACCTAATTCAATCCCAATGATATCTGGACTGGTATAAACACGGAACACGTCATTCATAAAAATTTCTTGAATAAACATTGCTATCTTTTTTGTTTTAGCTCCAACGACAACTGTAGTTGGTATATTTTTACTTACTTCTTCTGCATGACTAGGTCCTGAAAGTACGGCAACATTTGCAGTTTTTAATTCTTCTTCTAATATTTCAGACAAGGTCATAAGTGTGGCATCCTCAATCCCTTTTGCCACATTTACGATAATCTGCCCCTTGGTAATATATGGTGCTGCAAGCTGCGCAGTACTTCGCACAAAAGGCGATGCAACTGCAAATACAAGTAAATCTTTTTTATCACAAACGTTTTCAACTATAGATTCTATTTGAATGGATTCCGGTAACATAACACCAGGCAAACGATCTTTATGTTCTCTGTGTTCAATCAACATTTCAACTTCAGTTTTTACAGCGGACCAAAGTGCTACTTCGTGACCGTTTTTTTCTAATACAACAGCTAACGCTGTTCCCCAACTACCAGCACCTAAAATACCTATTTTACTCATGTGATGTACCTATTTTCCTTTCTGTTCCCGAACACAATCTCTTTATGTTCTCTTTGTGACGCCAATATGCCAAAGCAGTAAAAATCAAACAAAGAACTAGCATATAAGTAAAATCGTCTTCATTTCGATAAAATAAAACTGTGTTTATTGGAAGTAGCCAGGCAACGATTAAGGAACCTACTGATACATATCTCGTATATCCAACGACACAGATAAAAACAATTAATCCAATTAGGGTAATTCTCCAATCTGCAATGGCTAAGATAACACCAGAGGTAACAGCAATTCCCTTGCCGCCTTTAAATTTTAACCAAACAGGAAAGTTATGACCTAGCACTGCACCTAACCCTAGGTACAGCGCATATATTTCCCAACTTGGCTCAAGTGATGAATAACAGAAACGTATAATCATAACAGGAATAATAACCTTAAAGGCATCTCCAAAAAAGGTAAGAAGACCTCCTTTAATCCCAAGGGTGCGAAGTGCATTCGTCGCACCCGCATTTCCACTCCCTTGTTTTCTAATGTCCAAATGGTAAGCTCTTCCAACGAGATAACCCGAAGAGATGCTTCCACAAAGGTAACCGATAAGCAGACAGAATAAAATCTTCCCTATCATGTTATTTATCCTTCCTCTCTCTAATAATAAATTTTAATGAAGTTCCAGTAAAACCAAATGCATCACGAATACGATTTTCCAGATAACGTGTATAAGAAAAATGCATTAGTTCTTTATCATTTACAAAGATAACAAATGTTGGTGGCTTAACTGCAACCTGTGTTGTATAAAAAATCTTCAAGCGACGACCCTTATCGGATGGTGGCTGTTGCATTGCGGTAGCTTCTGTAACAATCTCATTGAGTACTCCCGTCTGAACACGTAAATTCTGAAACTGGATAACTGTTTCAATTTGTTCAAAAATTCGATGAATACGTTGACCGGTCAAGGCTGAGATAAAAATAATTTGAGCATAAGGCATAAACGCTAGAATATCTCTGACTTTGTTTGTATATGTGTAAATTGTTTTGTCATCTTTTTCAACCAGATCCCATTTATTTACACAAATAATGATTCCCTTTCCACGTTCGTGTGCAATCCCTGCAATTTTTGCATCTTGCTCACTAATACCATCCTCTGCATCAATAACAAGCATAACAATATCTGCTCGCTCTACCGCTGCAATTGCGCGTATAATGCTATACCGTTCTAATTCCTCCTTTATTTTATTTTTTCTTCGAATACCAGCAGTATCAATAAATATATATTCTTTTCCATTATATTTTACTTCAGTATCAATCGCATCTCTTGTTGTACCCGCAATTTCCGATACAATGACACGATTTTCGCCCAATAATTTATTGATAATCGAAGACTTTCCAGCATTTGGTTTTCCAACAATTGCAATTTTTGTTTTTTCATCTTCTTCTACTTCTTGAGCATCTGTGTTAAAGTGTTTCACCACTTCATCTAGTAAGTCTCCAATACCAAGTCTAGAAGCCGCAGATACAGGAATCGGTTCCCCAATACCAAGATTGTAAAATTCATATACATCCGCCATATATTTTTCAAAACTGTCAACTTTATTTACTGCAAGTACAACAGGTTTATGAGATTTACGAAGCATATCAGCTACTTTTGAATCCGCATCCACAAGACCTTGTCTTACATCTACAATAAAAAGAATTACATCTGCTGTTGCAATTGCAATTTCTGCCTGCTCCCTCATATGTGATAGTATAACGTCTTTTGTTTCCATTTCAATACCACCGGTGTCAATCATGGTGAATTGGTAATTTAACCATGTAACATCTGCATAAATTCGATCTCTTGTTACACCAGGGACATCCTGCACAATCGATATTCTTTCGCCTGCTAAGGCATTAAACAATGTAGATTTCCCCACATTTGGTCTTCCTACTATTGCTACCATCGGTTTGCTCATAATAAATACTCCTTATCTATAATTGTGTCAACTAGTGATTTTCCATCCGCATCCGCGATACTAATTCGAATATTCAAAGCACTTTCGATATCTTTTATTGTAATATCATCTAAAAGAACCTCTTCACCACTTCGAAGAAGTACGCTTGGTAAAATCAAAAACTCACCTAGGTTTTTCCCTTTTAATTGATTTATAATATCTTGTCCGGTCAAAAGACCCGCAACCGTAATATCAGGTCCAAAGAAATCATTATATATAGTATAAACGCTTCCATCTAAATTTGGAAATACTTCTTTCATTTTTTCTAAAATTTCTTTGATTAGGGGAGCCGCAAGCACTCCGGTAGCCATCGAAAAAGATTTTAACGGTTTCTTTTTCTCACCTTTTTTGATTTGTTTAAGGTAGTCATCAACTTCATCATGAAGCGATCGAACCATTCCTACTCCATTTTCAATTTGACCATATCCTTCATAGTAATTCTCATCTGGAATCGGCTCTTTTGCTGTTAAATACCACTCATCACTTGCAAAAACAAACCGTGTTCCATATTGTTTTAGAAAAATTTGCTGCCAAGAGTGTATTTGCTTTAATACATGCCTGGCTTCTTCTTTGGTAAATTTTTCAAGCGGCACAAGATTCTCCCGATACTTAGTAAGGCCTACTGGAACCACGGATAAACTTCTCATTGGTGGATACATATCCCCCAATTCCTTGATACTTCGATCAAGCTCTACTCCATCATTATAGCCTTTACATAATACAATCTGACTATTCATTTCAATTTCTGCTTCATATAACCGTTTTAATTTTTCAAGTGATTTTCCTGCAAATCGATTATGAAGCATCTGACAACGAAGTTTTGGATTCATCGTTTGAACTGAAACATTGATTGGAGATAATTTGTAGTGAATAATACGATTCAAATCATGGTCCTTCATGTTTGTGAGTGTAATATAATTCCCCTGTAAAAAAGAAAGTCTCGCATCATCATCCTTAAAATATAGTGTTTCTCTCATATTGGGAGGCATCTGATCAATGAAACAAAACATACACTGATTGGTACACGAACGATATTCATCCATTAGTCCTTGTTCAAATGAAAGACCTAAATCTTCTTCATAGTCTTTCTCAATTTCTAATTCCCACTGTTCACCATTTGATTTTTCAATTAACACTTCAAGATAGTCATCATTAACTGCATAATGATAGTCAAAGACATCTTCCATCTTTGTATCATTGACGCTAATTAAGTAATCTCCAGGTTCAATTTCTAGTTCTTCTGCTATACTTCCAGGAAGAACACTTGCAATTTTGTGACCCTTATTCTTCATAAAAATTCCTTCTAGCAAGAAAAGCCGCCGTAGAAAACGACGACTTTTAAAATCTTACGTAACTAATTATTTCGTTACTGCATTGTCAATTACAACCTGTTTTCCTAATTCAATATAAATCTGCTGATTAATTTCATCTTCAGATACCGCTGCTTTTAATGCATCAACGTCATCATATCCATAGCTGCTTACATATTCATCTAATTTCGCATTATATAAATCATCCGTTATTTTAACATTCTCTGTATTTGCGATAGCAAGCGCAACCATCTTTTCTGCTACAATATTTTTTGCAGTATCTAACATGTCATCATTGAACGTATCTTGTGTTGTCCCATAATAGGATAAAATAGTATCAAGATCCATTCCATAATAAGACGACATACTTGTGTAATAGTTGAGCATACTTGATAATGCGGCATCAACATCCTCTTGTGGATATTCTGAAATTGTAGCATTACCCACTGCCTTTTTCCATAAATTGGTTTCAGCATCCGTCTGATTGGTTTTAGTCAATGTATCTTTTACATATGCTTTATAATCATCCACTGATTTATAGTCTGTATTGCTTGCTACAAAATCATCGGTAAGTTCCGGTGTAATTTGATCTCCACAGATATAATTCACAGTAACCGTAAATACGACATCTTTTCCATTCAATTCATCTTTTCCGTAATCTTTTGGAAATGTAAGATTTAAGTCGAGTGTATCACCAACCTTAACTCCAATTAACCCCTTTTCAAACCCATCAATAAAGGTATTCGAACCAATTTGAAGATTGGATCCTGCCTCAGAATCATCGGTACCACCTTCAAATGCTGTTCCATCAATTTTTCCTGCATAATTAATGTTTACCATGTCGCCATCTTTAATCGTTCCTTCTTTAATTTGTTCATAGGCGGCATTTGGAGAAAGTAAGTTCGTATTGATATATTCTACGACAGCTTCTGGCGTAACCTCTTCTACTTCCAAGCTAAGTCCTTTATAATCCCCAAGTGTAACTGCTTTGGTAGCATCTGTTAAGGTGCTTGATTTTTCTTCCTTTTTGCCACAACCAACCAGTGCTGCGACCATACTCATAATCAATGTTGCTACTACTAATTTTTTTCTCATTCTTATTTTCTCCTATCTAATCATCTATACCTTTATAACACAATATTGCCCAAAATGAAAGTACTTTTTAGCGAATACCCAGAAAACCATTTAGATTTCCACGCTTTCCACCGGTGGCTCGATGGGAAAAAAAGAGTTCGTGATTGCAGCAAGTACATAGCCCTGCAATATGTATATTTTCTTTTTTTAATCCAGCTTCCAAAAGAATCCATTGATTGGCTTTCCATAAATCGAGTTGATATTTTCCATTACCTTTTTCGAACAGAATTTCTTTCTGCTGTTCTTTAGAAAATCCTGCTTCAAATTGAATTGCTACCTCTTCACTAATCTCATAACAATCCTTACAAATGGATGGACCAATCACTGCTATGATATCTTCGCTCTTACAACCAAAGGATTCTATCATAAATGCGATTGTTTTTAAACCAATTTTTCCAACGGTTCCTCTCCAACCAGAGTGTGCAAAACCAATTATTTTCATTTTTTTGTCTACAAAATAAAGTGGAACACAGTCCGCATAGGAGGTTACAATTACAATACCTTCTTTATCCGTAACCAATGCATCGGTGTCTTGATATTGTGATTTACTTCCATCTGCATATTGAATCCTCGTGTCATGCACTTGGTTGGTAAACACTAATTGTTTTTTTGAAATATCTAGAGTTTTACAAATTATTTCATAATTTTGATTTACATATTCTTTTTTGTCACCTCTCTGATAGCTTAAATTCATACTGGAAAATTCATGTTTACTTACTCCACCAAGACGTGTTGAAAAGCCATGAACGAGAAAAGGTAATTTCTGATATGGCTTAAATTGAATATAATAAACTCCATTTTTTTCTAAAATTTCACAAACACTCTCTCCGTCATACTCTGAATGGAATAAAAAATTAATCATCGTGTTCTATCCTTCCATACAATGTTCAATTACTGATATTTTCTCTCCTAAAATAGATACCACATCAAAACGACACGGCGTATCCTCTGGCAACTTATTTTTATATAAATAATAATTCGCTGTTTTCCATAGCGACTGCATTTTTTTTACCGTGATTGCATCTTCCGGAAATCCAAACTCATTATCTTTTCTATATTTTACCTCAACAAAAATAAGATACCCATCTTTACGGCAAATCAAATCGATTTCACCATATCGGCTATAAAAGTTTTTCTCTATAAGCTGGTATTCGCATGTTTCCAAATATGCAGCTGCTAGTTCTTCCTTTTCATATCCCACCAAGCGTTTATTCATTCTTCTTACATTTTCCTATTTTAACCTTCCCTTTATGGTTTCCATTTTATCGACATAAATTAAAATTTCTGCAACCACTCCATAAAGCTCTTGCGGAATCAAATCTCCAATGTCAAGCTTTAATAATGTGTTAGCCAATCGCTCATCTTTATGAATTGGCACCTTTGCTTCGTCCGCTGTTTTTAAAATTTTGTCTGCAAGATATCCTTGTCCACTCGCTACAATTTTAGGCGCAGCTTCTTCTGGATCATAAGAAAGAGCAATCGCTGTTTTTTTTGAAATGGCCTCTTTTTTTTCGCTCATAAGCACCTCTTTTCTTGCATAAATTGTTACGATACAAAATTTTTAATAAAAGAACTTCGATGAATCGGACAAGGTCCTATTTCTCTCAAAACTTCGATATGTGTTTTAGAACCATATCCTTTGTTCGAATCAAATCCATATTCTGGATAGAGCTTATGATACTCCTCCATCATTTTGTCTCTTGTTACTTTTGCGATAATGCTGGCTGCTGCAATGGATATACTTTTTTCGTCTCCTTTGATAATCGGAATCTGTTTTATCGTAATCCTCGGAATCGTAACTGCATCATTTAATAAAAGATTAGGTAAAACCTTTAGTTTCCCAATCGCAATTCGCATTGCTTCATAGGTTGCCTGCAATATATTTATTTCATCAATAACAGCAGGTGAGACAATCCCAATTCCAGTTGCAATGGCATTACTCATAATTTCATCATAAAGAAGTTCTCTCATTTTCTGACTCAACTGCTTTGAATCATTGATATAGAGGATTTGTGTTTCTTTTGGTAAGATAACAGCACCTGCAACGACAGGGCCTGCAAGCGGTCCACGTCCTACTTCATCAATACCGCAAATCAATGCATACGAATTATATTCTTTTTCATAGTGTTGCATGTTCTCCACACGTATAATTTCTTTTTCTAATTTTAACTTTTCTTTGCTATATTTGTGTAACAATTTCTGAACGCCTATTCGTTCATCCATACTATATTCGTTTATTATAGTATCTCGATTATGTATATCAACTGATTCAATCTCTTTTTCAATATCAGCAATCGTTTTCACTTTTGTATCCTCACTTACATCTACATTAGGAGCTGTCTATAAAAATAATTTCATGCGATCAAACGGATAAATACGGGCAATTACTTTTCCTTCCAACTTGTCTAGTTTCACAGGACCAATCAACTGATTACGGCTATCCGTGCTAAGATTTCGATTATCTCCCATTAAAAAATATTCATCGTCTCCCAAGGTGATTTCTTTTTTTGCAATACCTGCATCTTCTATATCTTCCATTCCATATTCTTCAAGCAGTCGTATCTTATTAATGTAAATCCCACCATCTTTTACTTGTATTGTTTCTCCTGGTATCGCTATGATTCGTTTGACATAATGTTCTTTCATTGAAAAAGGAAAAATCACAATATCAAACCGCTTTGGTTTTTGAAACCGATAGCATAACTTATCAACAATAAGTATGTCATTGTGATACAATGTATGCTCCATAGAGACGCCTTCTACACGAATTGGTTGTAAAAAATAGTCTGTAAGAAAACGAGCTGTTCCATAGGCCATCATAAAATATAGAAATAATGAAGCAATCTTTTTTAGAAATTTTACTATATATGGACCTTTGACTCTCTCTTTTTGCTGGTTTAGCATCAAATCAACTCCTTATCCTGCCAAATGAAGGAAATGGATATATGCGAAAAACAGCCTTTCCTAAAATATTACGTTTCTTAATAAGTCCAACTTCCGCATCGCGGCTGTCTGTACTATTATTTCGATTATCTCCCAAGACAAAATATTCATTATCTCCTAGTACAATTTTGTCTTTTGCAATACCTTCGGTATATTCATCCATCGATTCTTTTCCAAAAAACTCATTCAATAATTTTCCATCAATATAGATTGAGCTATTAATAATTTGTACTGTTTCACCTGGAAGTCCAATAATTCGTTTCACATAATAAATCGTTTTATCCTTATTATAAGGAAACACGATTACATCGTATCGGTTTGGATCATTTAATCGATATGATAATTTATTTATTATAATATAATCACTATCATTCAAACAATTTTCCATGGAATCTCCCTCGATTTTTTTTCCTTCAAAGGAGTAATCATAAACAAATGTTCCGATTAAGATAGTAATTGCAATAATCATTAATATAGTTTTTTTGTATTTTTCAAGCATCATCTAGTCTTCTGGAAACTCCAACGTAAATTTACCGATTTTTCCAGCCTTAAAATCATCCAATACAATCGCTGCAGCCTTATCAAAATCAAGTGCATTACCTTTTTGTAAGCAGCCTCTCTTAATTGCAATATTTTTTATTGTTTCGCTTGTATCATTCCCCTTCTCAATCTGATAAAAGCTTTCAATCGAGCCTTCGTAATTTGTATCCAAGAAAGAAATTAATTCAAGCACTAATTCTAAACTATTGAGTATTTCGTCTTTAATGGATCCTATTAATGCCAAGCGAAGACCAACCGTTTGATCTTCAAATTTTGGCCATAAAATCCCTGGAGTATCTAATAATTCAACATTCTTATTCAAACGAATCCATTGTTTCCCCTTCGTCACACCCGGTCGATTTCCTGTTTTTGTACATGCTTTTCCTGCAAAACTATTGATAAACGTAGATTTTCCGACATTGGGGATACCAACAATCATAGCCCTTACTGGTCGATTTAATATGCCTCTTTTTCTATCTCGTTCTATTTTGTCCTTACAAGCCATTTGAACAACCTCATTCACTGCTCTTACACCAGCTCCTGATTTGGAATTGACCAATGCAACATGAAATCCATTGTTTTCATACCATTTTTTCCACTCCAAGGTTTTCTCTTTGTTTGCCAAATCATATTTATTTAAAAGAATAATTCTGGACTTATTCTTAGCAATCTCATCCATATCTGGATTTTTACTACTTCGTGGTATTCTTGCATCAACTAATTCAATTACTACATCAATTAGTTTTATATCTTCTTGCATTGCGCGTTTCGCTTTGGTCATATGACCTGGGTACCATTGAAAATGCATTTATTTATTACTCCTATCCTTTGTCTGCTTTGCTTGATCCTTTAATGTGTCTGTTTCAGATTTTGTATTGATTAAATTCACAAAATCAAATGGGTGTATGCGTATCCATGCTTTCCCAATGATATCATCTTTAATCACATTCCCTATATTAGCAAATCGACTATCCTCGCTATTGTTTCGATTATCTCCTAATACAAAATATTCATTTTCATCAAGCGTAATTTGTTCTTCTGCCATTCCCCCATTTGCACAAAGGTCAACCTGTACTTTTTCTTTTAACTCTTCTCCATTCACATAAACGAGTCCATTGATAATTTGAATGGTTTCACACGGCAGCCCAATAATTCGCTTAATCGTATAGTAACCATGTTCTTTCCCCGTTTGCTTACAAACAATTATATCAAACCGTTTCGGCTCCGTAAAGCGATAGAGCATTTTATTTACAATTATTTTATCTCCATCAAAAAGAGTTTGATTCATAGAATCACCAACCATTGTAATTTTTTCTACTCCAAATGCTATAATAACATATGCTAATAAAATCACTAGAATAATTTCAACAATAAACAAAACAATACTACGTATTTTTTTCCTTTTTAATTTTGTATCATCATCCAAATATCGATACGTTCTTCTCATATTACGGCTACCTCCAATCATGATAACAATTTATCATATAATTGTGAAAAAAAGAGACAATCCCAAACGACTTGTCCCTTTGCTTTCTTATTATTTTACTAATTCT
This sequence comes from Velocimicrobium sp., assembly GCA_041821315.1. Classification (GTDB taxonomy): domain Bacteria; phylum Bacillota; class Clostridia; order Lachnospirales; family Lachnospiraceae; genus DIGJ01. Next base: position 64,589 of record JBGUEO010000005.1, read on the forward strand.
TTTACTTTAGCAGCTTTACCAACTCGGTCTCTTAAGTAGAAAAGTTTTGCTCTTCTTACTTTACCATGTCGAATAACTTCAATATTTTGGACAATTGGAGAATGTACTGGCCAAGTCTTTTCTACGCCAATTCCATTTGAGAACTTACGAACGGTAAATGTCTCTCTTGCTCCACCATTTTGTCTTTTCAATACAGTTCCTTCAAAGATCTGAGTTCTTGTTCTTGTTCCCTCAACTACTTTAACGGAAACTCGTACCGTATCACCAACACTAAATTCAGCAACTTCTGCTTTTAACTGTGCGGCTTCAATATTCTTAATAATATCATTCATTTGTGTGAACCTCCTTTTTATTTTGATGTTCTTAATACTTATCATGTCATCGACATATCATAACAGAGGAACATCTCATCTCACAACATTCAAACTATACCATATGCATGTATATATTGCAAGAACTTTTTCTAGTTTTTCGAACCTTCAAACACTTGTATCAGGCATTGTTGCTCCCTTTTGGATAACGTGGCATGTTCTAATAAATCGGGACGTCTCTCCATCGTTCGCTTCACCGATTGTTCTCTTCGCCATGCTTCAATCTTCTTATGATGTCCAGACAACAAAACAGGAGGTACGTTTTTATCCATCCATACTTCGGGACGTGAGTACTGTGGATATTCCAGTAAATTATCATGAAATGACTCGGTTTGAGCGGAACTATCATTATTTAAAACACCAGGAACTAGTCTTGCGATTGCATCCATTACTACCATTGCAGCAAGTTCACCACCTGTTAACACATAATCTCCAATGGAAATATAATCAGTAACAATCGTCTCTAATACACGTTCATCAACCCCTTCATAATGTCCGCAAAGAAAAACAAGTTCATCTTCTTTAGAAAATGATTCTGCCATTGATTGTTCAAATACCTTTCCTTGTGGTGTAAGATAGATAACACGAGGTTTCACATCTGATTTTATGCTTAGCGATTCATATGCATAATAAATTGGATCTGCCTGCATAACCATGCCAGCACCACCTCCGTAAGGATAATCATCCACCTTGTGATGCTTATTTTTAGAAAAATCGCGAATATTAATGGTATCCAATGAAATACAATTGTTTTCGATTGCCCTTCCCATAATACTAGTGTTCATTCCCTGTTCAATCATTTCTGGAAACAGAGTTAATACATGATATTTCATAGTTGCTCCTATCTTACAAATCTAATAATCCTGGTATCAATTTAACTATTACTTCTTTTGTTTCAATATCGACTTTTTTTACACAATCATCAATCACAGGTAATAAAATTTCCCTCCCTTGTAAATCTTTTACAACATAAACATCATTTGCTCCAGTCACAAGAACTTCTTCTAAACTTCCAAGAAGTGTTCCATCTTCTAACATCACGTTTGCACCAATTATATCGTAGATAAAGTACTCATTTTCTGCCAATGGAACCGCATTCTCACGGGTGATCAACAAATCTTTTCCCTTATATTTTTCAATGTCATTTATCGAATCGAATCCTTTAAACTTAAGAATTGCCATTTGCTTAAAAAAACGAACCGACTCAATTTCTAATATAAGGTGTTCGTTTCCAGTATCAAGAATAATTTCTTTTAATTGTTTAAAACGTGTACTATCGTCAGTGGTGGGAAATACTTTCACTTCACCACGAATACCATGTGTGCTGGAAATCACTCCAACTCGCAATAAATTTTCCATATGATTCTCCTATAAAAGATAATCGAATAATTATTTTCATTGTTTTGATAAAACCATAACAACACAAAAAAACGCACAAGTGCGTTTTTTTGTGCCAGAGATTTCAAATGGTAATTACCATTAAGCTATTTCTACAATAACTTTTTTGTCTTCTCTTGATGCAGCTGCTTTCACAACTGTGCGAATACTCTTCGCAACCCGGCCTTGTTTGCCAATAACTTTACCCATATCATCTGCAGCAACTTTAAGAACGATAACGGTACCTTTCTCGCTTTCGCTTTCAGTTACAACTACTTCTTCAGGATGATCAACGAGTGATTTAGCGATTACTTCGACTAATTCTTTCATTGCACTTCACCTCTTATTTTGTAATTCCTGCATCCTTGAATAACTTACCAACGATATCCGTTGGCTGAGCTCCATTTGCTAACCATTTCTTAGCGACTTCTTCATCTACGCTAAAAGCTCTTGGTTCCTGATTTGGATCATAAGTACCGATTTCTTCGATAAATTTACCATCTCTAGGTGCTCTTCCGTCAGCAACAACGATTCTATAGATAGGATTCTTTTTCTGTCCAAGTCTTTTTAATCTAATCTTTACTGCCATTTTTTTCACCTCCTTACTATTCTATCAAAACATATATCATTAGAAACCAAATGGCATTCTAAACTTACTTTTTTTCCCGTGACTTTTCATCATTCCAGGCATTTGTTTCATCATCTTTTTCATTTGCTCCATCTGTTTTACCAAACGGTTCACTTCACTGATGTTAACACCTGCACCCTTCGCAATACGATTTTTTCTAGAAGGGTTTAAAAGAGCCGGATTTGCTCTTTCTTCTAAAGTCATAGAATGAATAACTGCTTCTACACTTCTAAAAGCGTTATCATCAACATCTACATCCTTCGGGAGATTCATTCCAGGCATCATACCTAATATACTAGTAAGTCCGCCCATCTTTTTCATTTGATCCAACGAATCAAGAAAATCATTAAAATCAAACTCTGCTTTTTTGATTTTTTTACCCAATGCTTCTGCTTTTTCACTATCAATACTCGCTTCTGCTTTTTCAATTAACGTCAGCACATCGCCCATACCTAAGATACGAGAAGCCATACGTTCTGGATAAAACTGTTCTAAATCCGAAAGCTTTTCACCCATACCAACATATAAAATGGGTTTTCCTGTTACCGCACGAATGGAAAGTGCTGCTCCACCACGTGTATCACCATCTAGTTTGGTTAGTACAACACCATCGATGCCTATTTTTTGATTGAACATTTCTGACACATTTACTGCATCCTGTCCTGTCATAGCATCAACCACCAAAATAGTCTGGTTAACTTCGATATTTTCTTTGAGTTCAATCAACTCATTCATCATATCTTCATCAATATGAAGACGACCTGCAGTATCTAAAATCACTAAATTCATACCATTTTTTATAGCATGTTCCAGTGATGCTTTCGCAATGTTAAGCGGCTTATGCCCTGATCCCATAGAAAAAACAGGAATGCCTTGCTTTTCACCATTAATCTGCAACTGTTCAATTGCCGCTGGACGATAAATATCACAAGCAACTAACAATGGTTTTTTTCCCTTTTGCTTGAACTTACCAGCTAGTTTCGCAGTTGTTGTCGTTTTACCAGCACCTTGAAGTCCACACATCATAATGACTGTAATCTCATTGGAAGGCTTTAAGGCAATCTCTGTAGTCTCATCACCCATAAGCTTTACTAGTTCTTCATTCACAATTTTGATTACCATCTGACCAGGTGTCAGACTTGTAAGTACTTCCTGTCCGATTGCTCTCTCTTGTACCGTTTTTACAAAGTTCTTAACTACTTTAAAATTAACATCCGCTTCAAGTAGTGCCATCTTAACTTCCTTCAAGGCAAGTTTTACATCTTCTTCACTTAACTTCCCCTTACTTCTAAGGCTTTTAAATACACTTTGTAGTTTTTCACTTAAACTGTCAAATGCCATGAATTCATTCCTTCCTTGCATTAAAGCACATCTAATATTTCATTGGAAAGATTTTCTATCTGATTAATTTCATCTTGTTCCGTCTCTTCTTTTAACGTTAGAACGGTTTGATGAATCTCATTTACTTTACCTTTTATCACTTGAAACTTATGTAGAAGAGATAATTTTTCCTCATATTCTATTAACTCTTTGCTGCATCTCTTTACAGTGTCATGCACTGCCTGACGGCTAATGCCTTTCTCTTGCGCAATTTCACTCAGTGATAAATCATTCAAAACATAATCTTCAAAAACCTGACGTTTTTGCTCTTTTAAAAGTGCTCCATAAAAATCATATAATAATGAAAGCTCTACGATACGATCCAATGTCTCTTGGTCTTTTTCTGACCTAGACAAGTCTATCATAAGAAACACCACCTGTCAAGTTTTTTTCTTTACAGGTGAAGTATACTTGAAGTAAGCATCCTTGTCAAGAGTCTTTCAAAAAAAATTGTAATAATGTTTGCTTTTTATAAAGTCCTGTGCTAGAATAAAATCTGTTGGGAATGAAGTTCTCCCTTGGAAATAACCAAAACCGCTATTTAGCTGATGACTTCTGTGATTTTATCGCAGAAATTGTCAGCTTTTTTTTATTCATATTACATTTTACTCAGGAGGAATCATATGCTTACAAGTTTAGCTCTTATTTTTTTACTCGGTCTTTTATTAGGAAGTATTTTTAATCGATTAAAGCTTCCCAGTCTTTTAGGAATGATACTTACTGGAATGATTTTAAGTCCATATGCCTTTAATCTTTTAGACCCCTCTATCATAACGATATCTGCAGACCTGCGAGAGCTTGCACTCGTTATTATATTGACAAGGGCGGGGCTCTCCCTTAATTTAAAGGATTTAAAAAAAGTTGGTCGTCCTGCCGTTCTTATGTGTTTTGTCCCCGCCTGTTTTGAAATCATCGGTGTCGTGCTTGTAGCCCCCTCTCTCTTTGGACTATCATTGGTAGAATCATTGATTATGGGTAGTGTTATTGCAGCTGTTTCGCCTGCAGTCATCGTACCACGTATGATTCATATTATAGAGGAAGGATATGGAATAGAACATGGTGTACCTCAATTAATACTTGCTGGTTCTTCCGTTGACGATGTCTTTGTCATCGTCTTATTTACTGCTTTTACATCCTTGGAGAAAGGTGGCAAAATGTCTCCCATTCATATTTTACAAATACCATTCTCCATCCTTCTAGGTATTGTAGTTGGAATTGCAATTGGACTTTGTCTCACTTTTTTCTTTCAAAAATTTCATATGCGAGATTCTGTAAAGATTCTAATTATACTAAGTGTTTCATTTTTGCTTCTTGCATTACAAAAGCGCATAGAAAATATAGTTCCATTTTCTGCACTTTTAGCAATCATGAGCATTGGAATTTCAATTTATGAAAAGCATACCCAATTAGCAGAACGTCTTTCAGCAAAATATAACCGACTTTGGGTTGCTGCCGAAGTACTTTTATTTGTACTCGTTGGAGCTAAGGTAGACCTAACACATATTAAAGCACAAGGATTGATTGCTGTTTTAGTTGTTTTGGCTGGTCTTGTATTCCGCATGTTTGGTGTATTTGTTTGTATGATTAAAAGTAGATTAAATAAAAAAGAACGAATCTTTTGTATGGTAGCCTATACTCCAAAAGCTACTGTTCAAGCAGCCATAGGTGCACTTCCACTTTCTATGGGATTAGCCTGTGGTCAGTCTGTTTTAACAGTAGCAGTTATGTCCATTTTAATAACTGCGCCTTTTGGAGCAATTTGTGTGGATAAGTTATATAAAAAGCTGTTAACTTCCTCTTAAGTATAAAAGATGCGGATAATCTCTCTTACATTATCCGCATCTTTTATACTTATTCTTTTTTACTGTCATCTTCTTTTGTTTGATTGGATTCTTTTTCTATATTTTTTCTATGTTTTTTTCTTCGGGTTTCTCTCAGGTTCACTTTACGAAGTACATAGATTCCGAATAAAAGAATCACACCACAAATCAAAATATATGGTAGGGAACTTACCACCCAAATAATAAAATTTTGAAATCCTTGGCCAATATTATATAGATTGGTAGATAAACGTGCTGTGATTTTTTCACTCATAGTCTCCGTTTCCGTTGTTGTTTCTCGTTTCACTTCATTAATAGAAATTGTTACCGTACTATAATTTACTAGATTATCATAGGTGCGAAGTTGAGATTCATAAGATTCAATTTCGTAACGAACATCGGTAAGCTGTGACTGAATTTTTATGATATCCTCGACCTTTTTTGCTTCTTTCAAAATTGTCATAAGACTTTTTTGTTCCGCACGAAGTGCTTCTACATGGCTGCTCATATCAACGTACTGTAAGGTTACATCTTGCGTGCTTTCTGATTTATTTGTTACATTTGCATCCTTTTCTACAACAGATACAAAACGATCAAGTACATCAAAAGGAATTCGAATTGTAAGCGTTGCATATCGCATATTTTCATATTCATAACTATTTCCACTCACATCAGAGCTCTCAATATATCCATTTAGTTCATCTGTCTTTTGAGACAAAATACCAATCAAATTATCAAATTCTTTCGTTTCAACATTCATATAGATTGTTTTAATCAACTTCTGATTGGTAATTTCAACGCCGCTCGTTCCACTATCATTCGTACTAGTAAGTGCAGTTTGATTCTCCTGCGTTCCACCTGCATTATCCTTTGAATCCTCCATTGAAGAATCAAAACTTTCTGTTGTCGTTTGTGCATTTCTAGTTACGGACGCTCCCTCTGAACTATCCTTTGCTGTACTTCCACAAGCAGTAAATAAGAGACAACTCCCTAGTATAAGTCCAATTAATTTTTTCTTTTTCATACATACGCTCCTTTTAATTGCATTGGTTTCTTGTTCTTTTATTCTTCAATCATAACATCTAATGTACTTTCTTCTTTATTAATCATACGAGTAAGTTCTAGTTCACCACCCGCTTTTTTTACACCATAAGAATCCAAATCATAAGTCTCTATAATTGATTCACCCGCTTTTAATACCGTTTGGCTCTTTTTTATATCCATATCCAAACTAAACTGCGATGTTTTTCCATCAAGAGTATATTTCCAATCGTAAATTGGCGTATAGGTCATGTCCGTATCTGTTGTGTTTTTCACACGGACTTCAATATGGTATTCTCCATCAAAGCTCGTACTTACAAGTACAAAAAAGTTGTTTTCCATTCCCATGCCTTCTTCTGATTCTTCACTCTTTGTTCTTGCACTGGATTGATCCGCTGTAAATGAATGTATACCATAGTCATCGATCGCGTCTTCTGTAGTTTCGCCTGTACCTGTATTCATCTCTACTTGTGCATTCTTATCTGAAGACCCCATTCGTCCCAATTGGGGTATGGTAAACATAAGGGTTCCAATTCCAATAAAACAAATGAAACAAGCAGCTATTTTTAGAAAATGACCTGGCCTTGTATGCTTTCGCTTTTCGTTTTTTCGTTTCTCCTTACAAATTAGTTGTTGCATATATATAAGAAACGCATCGCTATAAGTATGGCTCTTTTTTATCTCTTCTTCCGATGGAATACGTTCAATTTCCCTTGAAATTTGTTTATCTAGTGCTTGTTTTAATCGTTTGTCTTCTTCCATTTATCGTTCCCCCTTTGCAAGGATTTCCTGTAGCTTCTTTCTTGCTCGGAAAATTCGAACATTTACCGTTTTTTGTGTTACTCCCAAAATATCCGCAATTTCTTTATCGGATAGTTGATGAAGATATTTATATTCAAATACCAAACGATAAATATCTTCTAATTTAGTGATAGATATCAATAAAGATTCATGCGACTCTTTTGCTATGTATTCGTTTAATAAATCCTCCGTATTATTTTCTTGTATGGATGCAATATCCATATCTTCTAGCAAATCGCCCTTTTTCTTTCTTATGATATCAATGGCTTTACTTTTTGCAATTGTCATAAGAAACTTCTTTGTTTTTGGACTATCCACACAATCAATTTTATGAAGGTGTCTGGTTAATGCCAAAAACGCTTCTTGTACAGCATCTTCTGCCAAATAATTATCCCAAAGCACCTCATTTGCTACATACCACATAAAATGGCTGTACTTTTCATAAATTTGCACAAATTTATCCTTTTCTTCCTCGGTTTCTATCATTGATAGAAATATAAGCATATTTTTCTCCCCCTATCCTATGCGCATATTCTAAGGTTTTGTCTTATATAATTATAAACGTAACCATTCTATTATTTACTACAGGATTTTATGATTTTGTATTATATTTTTAATGATATTCTAATTAATTCATGTAATTGGAATAAGAATCCGAAATAAACTTCCTCCACCAGGTGCTTCTTCCAAAATTATTTTTCCTCGATGTAATAAAATAATTTCTCTAGCAATCGACAATCCCAACCCAAAATGTTCCCTGTCACTCCTTGAAACTTCTTTACGATAAAAGCGTTCAAATACCGCTTTTCTGTATTTTTTTTCTATTCCAGCACCATTATCCATTACAGTGATTTGAATTTCTTTTCCTATTTTCTTTCCAAAGAAAATAATCGTACCACCCGCTTGCGTATAGCAAATGGCATTATCAAAAAGAATTGCTAAAACTTGTAGTATTCGTTCTTTATCACAATTACATTTTGGCATGGGATCATTCGCAGCAATTAACTTAATCTTTATTTCCTTTCTATGTGCTTGCTGCAAGAATCGTTCATATGTAATCAAAAGTATAGTTTCAATCTCCGTCTCTTCTTTATAAATTGGGTAGCTTTTTGAATCACTCCCTGCCAAAATCAACATATCATCTATTAATCGAGACATTCGGCTGCATTCTTCATCTGCAAGTTGGCAAAAATGAATGCTTTCTTCTTTAGATGCTTGTGGTATTACAGAAAGACTCGTCTTTATTATGGATAATGGTGATCGAAGCTCATGCGATGCAGCATGAACAAACTCGTTTTGCTTTTGTTTATTTTCTTCTAATGGTTTCAAAATATACCCTATAAAAATCCATGTAAGGATACCAAATACAAATAAAGTAATTACCGCTACACCAATAAAGCTACGACTCAGTGCGAATAATTGCGCTAACTCAGCTTTCTTATCCTTAACGATCAATAGTCCAATCCAGCCCTCATCAATTGGTATTAAAGCAGCCGCTCCGTAGTATAATTCGTTATTATCGTCTTTAAATGTAAACTGAGCATCCTCATTATTAAGCTTATTATTGGGAGGATTCGAAATATTAAGACCATATTTTTTCCCCGCAATAGTTCTTACTTTATGAATGAGCTGAAGTCTTTTCTGATTATCACGTATGGATGAGTAGAGTAATGGGGTTTCATTTATTTGTATTGATAAAATTATATTATATTCCGATTCTGTTTGTGAAAGCCAAGTATGATCAATGACCGTTTGACTTCTCATATAATAACAAATACCATTTACATCTCTCGCAAACGAAGCATACCCTTTTTCTTTTATCTGCTTATTCACTGTTTTCAGACAAAATAATGTCATACCAAATACTATAATGGCGATTACTAAGCTACATAAAAGAGTCAGCCGTTTTCTAATTCTATGATACATTTATTTTCCCTTTTCTATTCGATATCCTACACCACGTACTACCAGAATCTGTACCTTACTCCCAATTGATTTTAATCGATTGCGAAGGAAATAAATATAGGTATCAAGACTTCCATCTTCCACACCTGCATCTGGTCCCCAAACTCTTGAAAGCAGCATACCACGCGGTAGAATTTGCCCTTCATTTTTTATAAAAAATTCCAAAAGTTCACTCTCTTTTTTTGATAAAGAACAAGATCCAATTTCCCCACGAATCCTTTTTTCTATCACTTGCAGTGTAAAATCACCATAATGCGTTTCCTCATTATTATCCCATTTTGTAGGTCTTCGAATCATGGCTCGAATTCGTGCCATAAGCTCCTCCATTTCAAAAGGTTTTACCATGTAATCATCCGCTCCAAAATCAAGTCCCTCTATTTTTTGATGTAAACTTCCAAGAGCCGTAAGCATAAGTACGGGAATGGTTATTCTGCTTTCACGCAGTCTTTTCAATACCTCTATTCCATCCAAAGAAGGAAGCATTCTATCTAATATAATCAAGTCATGAATCTGCTCTTTTCCCCAGCGTAATCCTTCCTTTCCGTCAGAACAAACATCAAGTATATACCCTTCTTTTTGTAATTGATATTCTATAATTGCACTTAACTTCTTATCATCTTCTATCATAAGAATTCTCATCATTTTTATCCTCCCATCTTGTATTGTAACAGAATAGCATTGGAATCTCAAAATTATCTCTAAATATAAATTATTTATTTTTTTGAGAAGATCTTTGAGATTTATGTGCTTTACTAGTAAAAGAATTAGGAGGATTATACAATGAAGCCAAAAAAAAATAACTTACGATTATTTATCATTATTCTATTAATTGTCATATCTCTTATCGGATGCAAAAAAGAAAATAACACGTCTGAAAATCAAAAAAATGCATTGGGCCGGTATGTCGAAACGGAACAAAATTTTCCAGAACCATTAACCACCGTATGCGGATTTCATAAAAATAATGACGGCGTATTGGAGCTTTTGGGTGTTACAGTGGATTATTCTTTACAATATTTAACTTCTAAAGACAATGGAAAAACCTGGACACAGAAACAGTATCCCTTTATAGATGAGCTTAAAAATTCCGATGTGATTAGTATTATAGCCATTGCATGGGATGAAAATGACACAATCTATTTTTGTTATGATAAAATGGATGAGACACAATGTTTGGCTTATGTTGATGAAGCAAACTCATTAAAAGAACTTCCATTTTCTATCCCCTCAAGTCAAAGCGGTGCCGGACCTGTCAGCTTTTTGATTACAAAAAACGGCGATTTTTTATTAAACTGTTATTTTAGCATCCTTCAAATTAATGGAGAAACCGGTGACCTCATTCATGAATATACCCTTTTAGCACCTGATAACGACGGTGAAATAGGTGATTATGATGTTTTTAACAACACCTTAGCCTTATCTGGCAAAACGAAAGTATTTATCTACAATCTAGACACCGAGGAATTAATTCAAAGTTTCTCTCCTGAAATAAAAACCAGCGAAGAGAGTTCTCAAATAAGCTACTCCAATGACTATAAATATTCCATTTTATTAAAATATGATAGTTCCGGTTCTCTTTATATTATAAATGAAGACGGTATGTATCATTGCGTTAATAATAATTCTATGTTTGAAAAATTGATAGAAGGAACCCTTACATCTCTTAGTATTCCATCTATTAATAAGCAAAAGCTTTTGATTGCAGATAATTCATATTTGGTTTTAAGCTATAGTAATGAATCTTACTCTTTATTTTTATATAAATACGACCCAACGGTTCCCACGCTCCCTTCCGAAGAACTTACGGTCTATTCCCTAGAGGATGATCTCACAGTACGTCAAGCGATTGGAATGTTTTGCAGAAGTAATCCTTCCGTATATATTTCCTACGAGGTAGGGTTAGATGAGGAGGGAGCCAATCGTAATGATGAATTAAAGCGACTGGCGTCTTCTCTCATTGCTGGAGACGGTCCCGATATCTTAATTTTGGACTCACTGCCGCTTGCCTCTTATGAAAAGAAATCACTTCTACTTAATCTATCCGATTTTATAGATTCTCAATTAAAAAATGACAAGCTGATACCTTCGGTTTCATTGGCTTATCAAAAGGAAGACAAAAGCGTTTATGCGGTTCCTGCACGTTTTGAAGTTCCTATGATGCTTGGAGACAAGGATGCTATGGATGATATTAAAAACCTGTCGGACTTGACAAAATGGGCGAAAGAAAATCAGGAAAACTATGAATATTCGTTAAATACACAAAATTATGAAGCTTTGATTAAACTATTATATCCAGTATGTGCATCCACTTTTTATACAAAAGAAGGCGGATTATCCGAATCAGATATCAAAACATTTCTTATGGATATCAAAGAAATTTGTGATCTTAATCCACAAAAAAGTGTTGATCCCTCATTTGATTTCGACGCACTCCCTTGGATGAAGAAGGAAACCGGTATTAGTATCGGAAATGTTAATTTCTTTGAAGCCACTTACGCTCCATATACCGCTCTTCTAGAGCGTACCAATGGTAACCTTGCTCCTCTTTTGAATCAAAACATTTTTATTCCAAAGACACTTTTAAGTATTAGTTCACAAAGTGACAATATAGAGCTGGCTCTTTCCTTTTTAGACTTCACACTATCGGAAAGCGTCTTATCCTATAATTTTAGGACTGGAATGCCCGTTTCAAAAGCTGCACTTGCAAAAAATCTGGAGGTTCCAGAAAGCAAGAAGTATTATGCTTTCTATGGAGTAAATGGCATATCGCTTCAAATTTCATATCCTCCAGAAGATTTCCGTAAGGAACTTTCAACCCAGTTTCAGTCTGTAACTAAAAAAACAGATGCGGATGCAACGATTCTTTCGATTCTTTTAGAAGAATCAAAAGACTACTTTAACGGAACCTTTTCCTTAGATCACACCGTTTCTATCATAAGTGACAAAATTACTACTTACCTGGAAGAACAAAAATAAGGAAAAAAATACCCTGTAAGCCACGCCAGTATCATCTACTGTGTTGAACTTACAGGGTATCATTTTGTTCACCTTTATATCTTCTTAGACAGGATATGCCTTATTCGTAGTATCTGCAACAGTGGAATCTACCTTTGTCTGTTGTGCCAAACGATATTTAAAGAAGTCAGTTGCTACTTGTGGGAATAATGCATAGGATAAAACATCTTCATCTTGTTGCTTATATTGTATCATTTCCTTTTCAAGATTGGCTAACTGTGGTTTTATTAGATCGGCTGGACGACAAGTAATTACTTTTGCATCTCCGATACATTTCTTTAAAACCTCCGGATTAAATGGTTTTACAGTCTGACCAAATTCACCAGAAAGAATCTTCTTGGATTCTTTGGTTACCATTTTATATCGTTCCCCAGATACAACATTTAATACAGCCTGTGTACCAACAATTTGTGAGGAAGGTGTAACAAGTGGTGGTTCACCAAAGTCTTTACGAACTCTAGGCACCTCTTCTAATACTTGATAATATTTATCTTCCTGTCCCATTTCTTTTAGCTGTGACACTAAGTTTGATAACATACCACCTGGTACTTGATACATAAGCGTTTTAATATTAACTCCCATTACTTTTGGATTTAATAGGCCGCTCTTTAATGCAGCTTCTTGAATTGGTCGGAAATAGTCTGCAATTTCCGCTAATAAATTCTGATCATATCCAGTATCATATGGGGTGCCTCGGAAAGTTTCAACCATAACTTCGGTAGCCGGCTGACTCGTTCCTAAAGCAAATGGTGACATTGCAGTATCAATAATGTCACATCCAGCTTCAATTGCACGCATATAAGTCATTGATGCTACTCCTGATGTATAGTGAGTATGTAAATCAATTGGAATATCAATGGTTGACTTTAATGCTTTTACTAACTCTTCTGCTTTATATGGTGTTAATAATCCAGCCATATCCTTAATACATAAGGAATTTGCTCCCATATCTTCGATTTTTTTAGCGATATCTGTCCAATAATCTAGCGTATAGGCATCTCCTAATGTATAGCAAAGTGCTACCTGAGCATGCCCTTTTTCTTTGTTTGCAGCATTTACTGCTGTTTGCAAATTTCGAATATCATTTAAGCAATCGAAAATACGAATAATATCAATTCCATTTGCAATCGATTTTTGAACAAAATATTCAACAACATCGTCTGCATAATGATTATACCCTAAAATATTTTGTCCACGAAATAACATCTGCAATTTTGTGTTTTTAAATCCTGCTCTTAATTTTCTTAAACGTTCCCATGGATCTTCTTTTAAGAAACGTAAGGATGCGTCAAACGTTGCACCACCCCAACACTCTACTGCATGATATCCAACTTTATCCATTTTACCAACGATAGGAAGCATCTGCTCAGTTGTCATTCGAGTGGCAATCAAAGATTGATGTGCATCTCGTAAAATGGTTTCTGTAATTTTAACTGGTTTTTTTTGTATTTCTGCCATTTTGTTACCTCCTGATTATTTACAATATTAAACTCCAAAGATTGCCATGAATACACCTGCTGCAACTGCTGTTCCAATAACTCCGGCAACATTAGGTCCCATTGCATGCATAAGTAAGAAGTTTGTAGGATCTGCTTCCGAACCAACCTTTTGTGAAACTCTGGCTGCCATAGGTACAGCAGATACACCTGCAGAACCAATCAATGGATTGATTTTACCATGAGAAAGCTTACACATTAATTTACCAAATAATACACCAGATGCCGTACCAATACAAAAGGCAATCAATCCAAGTGCAACAATTTTTAACGTAGTCAGTTTAAGAAATGCTTCTGCACTTGTCGTTGCACCAACACTTGTACCTAGGAAAATAACTACAATATACATAAGTGCATTGGATGAAGTTTCTGTTAACTGCTTTACAACTCCTGATTCACGGAACAAGTTTCCAAGCATCAACATACCAATCAATGGTGCGGTTGATGGAAGAATCATAACTACAACAATTGTAACAATAACAGGGAATAAAATTTTCTCTAATTTTGTTACTGGTCGTAATTGTTCCATTTTAATCTTTCGTTCTTTTTCCGTTGTAAAGAGCTTCATAATCGGTGGTTGAATAATTGGAACCAATGACATATACGAATATGCCGCTACCGCAATTGGCCCCATATACTGAGTTTGTCCTAATTTACCAGCAAGGAAAATAGAAGTAGGTCCATCAGCTCCACCAATAATTGAAATTGCTGCTGCTGCTTTATCTTCAAATCCCATTAAAATTGCCATGATATAAGCAGCAAAAATACCAAATTGGGCTGCTGCACCTAACCAAAAGCTTTTTGGGTTAGCAATGAGGGGTCCAAAGTCTGTCATTGCTCCAACGCCCATAAAAATCAAAGGTGGTAAAATACTCCATTCATCTAATAAATAGAAGTAATGAAGCAAACCGCCATCCTCCATAATTGGAGGATACATATTGACCAATAACATACCAAATGCAATTGGCACTAATAGTAAAGGTTCATATTCCTTCTTTATTGCTAAATATAGAAAACCACAAGCAACTACTATCATTAAATAGTTTCCCCAAGTAAGAGAAACGAATGCAGTTTGACTTAGTAGATTTCCTAACGTAGTCATTATATAATCCATTTAGTTTGTACCTCCCAGGTTTGTTTATTAGTTTAATGTAACTAAAATGGCTCCTGCTTCTACCATATCACCTGCTGCAACATTAATACTAGCAATTGTACCATCCTGAGGAGCTACAACTTCATTTTCCATCTTCATAGCTTCAAGAAGCAACATTACTTCTCCTTTTTTTACAGCTTGACCTTCATTTGCCTTAACAGAAAGAATTTTTCCAGGCATTGGTGCGTTTACTTTAACGGCTCCTTGCGTTCCAGTTTGTGCAGCTTTTGCAGGTGCTGCCTTTGGTGATGCAACAGGTGTTGCCACTTTCGCACGTTGTGTTGATGAAGCACCGTTTTCTTCAACGGTAACATCGTAAGCATTTCCATTAACTGTTATTGTATAATTCTTCATTTTATAATCCTCCTAAGCGAAATTAAACTTTACTATCTTTTTCTACGAATGGAACGAACAACAAGTCCACCTGGTGCTACGTTTCCAACTTCCGAAGCCATAATTGCCGCGGTAATAACTGCAACTAATTCCGAATCACCCATAAGGTTTTCTTCTTTTTTTTCAATGGTAGATACCACATGATCGACCGTATGACTTACTTGTTCGCTTGTATTATTTACCGATTTCTTTTTCTCAAATAACCCTGGAACATATTTTAAAGCTGAAATAACAAGTGAAATCAGAATCAATACAACGAATACCGTTCCCATTCCCATCAATGTATTCATACCCGCTTTTGCCATGTTAGGTGATTTTGAAGTTGAATCTACGGTTGCATCAATGGAAGCTATTCCATACATTGCTCCACTGGTTTCAACGGTTTGTGAATCATAAGTTATTGTGAAGGTTAATTTGCTATTTTCATATGTTGCAGTTGTTACTGCAGTAATTACACCATCCGCTTCATTCACTTGCGTAGCATCAATGGAAGTAAAAGCACCTAATTGATCTTTTACAGCCTGCCATTTCGTAAATTGATCTACGGAGTTCGCATCAATCGTTTCATCTTCCAAGTATTGATTGAAATCGGTTGAATTCCATGAATTGAGATACTGTTCATTTACTGCGATAATGTCTGCATCATCATAAGCATAAGCCACCGATGAAATTCCAATCGACAATGTAAAGATTAGGGCAATCATTACTAGCTTACTTAAGAATTTCTTCATAGTCCCACCTCTTTATATCGTGCCATGCTTTTTTGCTGGACGACTTTCTGTTTTTGTAAATAACATATCAAAAGCATATGCTAAATGTTTTCTTGTTTCTTCTGGATTTATAATGTTATCAATATATCCACGCTTTGCAGCAGACTCGCTACTAGCTTGCAACGTACGATACTCACTTGCATATTGATTTATTGCTGCTACTTTATCCGTTTTCTTTGCAATGTCATCCGCATACATAATTTCAACGGCATTTTTTGAATCCATCATGCCAACTTCTGTATTTGGAAGTGCAAATACTAAATCTGCTCCTAAATGCTTTGAATTCATTGCAATATAGGCACTACCGTAAGCTTTTCCAATAATCACATTCACTTTAGGTACTGTTGCATTTGCAAATGCATATGCTAATTTAGCGGATGCCTTTGCAATTGTCTTTTCTTCGTTCATTGTCGCTGCAAATCCATTTACATTGGTAAGCGATACAATTGGGATGTTAAAAGAATCACAAAGGGTTACAAATTCTGCGGCTTTTAACGCACCATTTGTTGTTAATGAACCATCAAATGTTTCTTTTTCCTTTCCTTCTTGATCGAGTACTTTGGATCGATTTGCAACTGCTCCAATTGTCATACCATTTAGGCGAATAAATCCAGTAACCATTTCTTTTGCATATGATTTTTTCACTTCCATAAAGAAATTGTCATCTGAAATATCAATGAGCGCTTGTGTTGTATCTTCGATTTCGTTTACAAAAGAAGGTACCAAACGATTCAAATCATCTTCGCATTCTTCGAATGATGCATCATCTTCAAAACTATTTGGTAATATTGCAACCAACTCACGAATTTGAGCTAAAACATTCGATTCATCTTCTCCTACAAAATCTACGCTTCCTGATTCAGCCTGAAACTTTGCTGCACTTGTATCACATTTTCCTATGTAATTTCCATCCAACGCATTGGGAGAATTTACAAATAGTTTTCCATCTTTTTCTTCCATAAAAGTGAAATCAGTCAATGCAGTTGATACAGCAACTCCACCACCGCATGTACCAAACACAGCAGAAATCTGTGGAATAATACCAGAAGCTAATGTTTGCTTAAAGTATAAATCACCAAACCCTGCAAGTGCATCCGTTGCTTCTTGTAGTCTTAAACCAGCACAATCAATCAAACCAATCACTGGCACACCAACCTTTAGTGCTAAATCATAAATACGCGCAATTTTCTTAGCATGCATTTCTCCAATAGAACCACCTAATGCATTGGCATCTTGACTGTACACATATACCATTTTACAATCAATCATACCATACCCTGTAACAACACCATCTGCTGGGATGGATTTTTCTTGCATGTTAAAATCTGTGTTTCTTTTTGTAACTTGTGCACCAATTTCAACAAAACTGTTTTCGTCTAGCAAGGACTCAATTCTTTCCATTGCAGACAGTTGAGAAGTCTTACTCATTATCAGCCCTCCAATTTAATATATGTTAAATAAAAAACAAATTCCCGCAATTTTAATTTTAGCTCTTTTACGACAAAAGTGCAACACCATTTTAAGCTAAAAAATATGTTGTTAACCTAAAAAATATTTTGCATTTAATATTTAATTTAATATTTTGTATACACTCATTGTAACCGTTCCATACAAAATAATACCTATCACTGTTTCTTTATACACAAAAAAAGGTATACTCTCATCCGACCAAAGTATACCTCAATTATGATGTATATCTATGAAAATTCTAACTCACCATCCTCCTCTTGCGATTGATTTTCAATTTCTAATTGAGAATTTGTAATTGTTAAGGAAAGGATTTTCATCAAATCTACTTCATATAATGGAATTTTATTTGCATTTGCATCTCGAATCACCCGAACAATTGGACGAAGTGGCGCATATTGATTTTGTGCTTTAATGATTCCAGTGGTTCCATCTGATAAAGAAACCATGGAACCATTGGGATAAATTGCAATCTGTTTGATAAATATTTGTACCAATTCAGGTGAAAGCATTGTTCCTGAACTTTTAATAAGAAAATTAACCGCATCTGCTGCACACCATTTCTTTTTGTAGCAACGATCACTAATCAATGCATCATACACATCTGCAATCGCTACAATACAATCATATGTATGAAGATTTTCTTTACTTTTTCCCATAGGATAACCGCATCCATCCAAACGTTCATGATGGTTTAATGCAATTTGTTTGGATGCCTCTGGAAGATTTTGAGATTTCGATAAAATATAGTATCCGATTTCTGTATGTTTTTTAATCCGCTCAAATTCCTCTGTTGTAAGTCGTCCTTGCTTAAACTGAATGCTCGGTTCGATTAAAGTCTTTCCAATATCATGGAGAATTGCCCCCATTGCTAATTCTTCTAATTTCTTCTTTGGAAAATTGAGTCCTCGCCCTATTAACAGAGAGTATACACATACATTTACCGAGTGTAAATAAGTCTGCTCATCGACAGTACCGATTGCATTCAAGCTTACTTGCACATCTTTATTTGCTAAAATTTCTTCGATTATAATTTCGATAGAATTGGATAAGTTATATAATTTCACATCGGAAGTTTCCATGTAATCCTTAAGGGTATTTTGTAGTACATGGTTACACTCCCTACGAGTCCTTGATGATATAGCATCTGGAATTTCAATTCCTTCGCTCAACTCATCTTCGACATAAACATATCGGATTCCCATATTTATGAAATTAGGTGTAAATCTTGCAATATTACTTTTTCCAGCATTAATGACTAAAACATCCTTACAATAAACTGGAAATGCAAGCGTCATATCTGGTGTTATCATATCTACAGAAATTAATCGCATCGTAGTCTCTTCTTTCTTTTGTATTTTTATTAATAGTATCATATATAATAATTTTTGTCTTTTTTATTCTACTCCATACTTTTATTTTCTTTTAAATCAAAAACAATCCAACTACTTTTTCCAAGCACCAAAATAGATTAATTTTATCAATACTGCTTTTTGTAATCACGATATCTTCCCTCCAAACCTTTTGGTTTAGTAAATATTGAATGCTGCCAACCTGCTCTCCCACCGTAACGGGGGCACATAAATTTTTCTTTATGTTATAACGAATTTGTATTTGCTCCTCCTTTTTTAAAAGAAGTCCATTTATCTCATTTTCTTTATCTGGAATCACCGATAGGTCTACCATCTTTGTTTCTCCAATATGATCGGTCTGTCCGTTTACTACTTCAATCGGCTTACATTTACTTTCATCGACAGCAATACGATCAAATGATTGATATTCATAATGTTCAATCCCATAGTTCATGAGTTTTTTTGTATCGGACCATTTATATGATTTATTATTTGGCCAGCCACAAGCAAGTAGCGAAACTACAAATGTTTTACCATCCTGTTTAAGCGCTCCCACATAACAATATCCTGCATTTCCAGTAAACCCTGTCTTTCCTGAAATAGCTCCTTCCATCATCGTAAGAAATGCATTATGATTGCGACAAGAAAAAGAACGGTTACCATTTACTATTGTACCGCCCTCTTTTGTTACTTTATTTGTAAAATTATAAGTTTGTGTTCCTGTAATTTCTAAAAATTCCGTTGCCTTTGGTGATTTTTCGATACAGTAGGACATGATTTTTGCCAAATCTGTTGCTGATGTTGCATGAGTTCCGACTTCATTGGTCGCATCCAGTCCATTTGGTGTGATAAAATACGTTTGATTACATGAGAGTTCCTTTGCCTTCTTATTCATTAGCGCTGCAAAGCCTTCGACGCTGCCACCTACTGATTCTGCAATAGCAACTGCTGCATCATTATGTGATTCTAACATAAGCGAATAAAGTAGGTCTTTGAGTATGTATTCTTCCCCAGTATTTACATTCAACTGAACATCAGGTTGTCGTGCTGCATTCTTTGAGATTGTAACCAGTTTTGATGTATCCGCATTCTCAAGTGTAACAATACATGTCATTATCTTTGTGGTGCTTGCCATAGGCAACTGCTTTTCTCCATTTTTTTCAAATAAAATCCGCCCACTTTCAGCATCCATTAAGCAGGCTGCCGTTGCATATAGTTTTTTTAATTCTTCGGGTGTATCTTCTTTTGAAGCAATTGCTTTCGTGGTGCTAGCAAGGAACAAAACAATAGCCATCAGCACCCATTTCCACCATTTAATCATTTTAGCCTTCAAATTTTTAGCATCCTTTATGCAGATTATTACATTTATATGAAGAAATGGTTTGATATATTCAATTCCTCTCGTCTTTCACTTGTTTTTCAAAATGTTGGTAATCTTTTTTTGTAGTCCACTCACCCCCCCATGTGAATCCATACTTTTCAAATATTTGTTCGCATATATCATCTTTTTTTATAAAATAAGCACACTCCCTGGTACGATCGGCATATACCTTTGCAGTGACCGGAAGAACCGTTTCCGTTCCGTTCACTACACGCACATATGGATTATAAAGTGGATTTATATCAATCGCAAATCCCCTTGCATGATTTGACTCTGTATTTGTTCCTTCAATATAGCGAAAATTAAATGCAGACGTGTTATTATCTTCCATAGATGCATTGTCATCCGCATCATATTCATCGACTAGCTTTATTTTCTCAATCGGATATTTTACATCATAAAGATCTTGAAATATGTGAATGGTATCCTCTGCAATTGCTTTATTTACAATTATTTCACCAACATGTGGCTTTCCGTCAAACCCGTAATAGGACACCTTAAGGTATTTTAATTCCTCTAGAGGAATGTCACAGTTTTCCTTATAAGATTTATCCTTTATTCGTAAAAAAATAGAATTCGATATATCTAAAACTTCAAATACTTTTTGGCCTTTTATAGGTTTTTGCTGTTTTGGCAAAGCATCTTTTTTCTTTTCTTCCCCTGCATTACGGGCAATAACAGGTTCTGTTTCGTTTATCGATTCAAGAGCAGTAGTTTCTTCCTTTTCATAAAAATTATGGGAACCCAAAAAAGCAGCAACACTGCCTATTAGTATAAAAAGTAAAGCGATTTTTAAATTTTTCCATGCTCCAGATTTCATATAGTTAGCTCTCCCATTTCCTTATTGATCATTTTCAACTATAGTATCAAATCAAAATGTGAAAGTAAAGTATTACTGCTAGAAAAAAGCGAAACGAAAGGTATTCTAACCTTCTGTTTCGCTTTTTCGTTTTTATATCTTATATTGTTTTACAAGATTTGAATGGCTCTCACGAATCCGTTTTCGAAGCTTTAGGACAAGTGAGGGAGATACCGATAGTTCATCCACTCCCATTGATAAGAACGTTTCCGTAAGTGTTAAGTCACCACCTAATTCCCCACAGATTCCTACCCAGATACCATTGTTGTGACCATTCTCAATTACCATTTGAATCAAACGTAATACTGCTTTATGATGTGATTGATAAAATGGATCAAGTTTTGCATTCTGACGATCGATTGCAAGCGTATATTGTGTCAAATCATTTGTCCCAATGCTAAAAAAATCCACTTCTTTTGCCAATTCATCACTGATAAGTGCTGCTGCTGGAGTCTCAATCATAATTCCTAATTCCACCTCTTTAAATGGAATTTCCATCTGATTTAATTCCGTCTTTACTTCTGTTACAATCTGTTTGATTTGATAAACTTCTTCTAATGATATAATCATAGGAAACATAATCGAAATATTTCCATAAAACGAAGCACGATATAGAGCCCTTAACTGCGTTTTGAAGAGATCTATTTGGGTAAGACAAATTCGAATTGCCCGGTATCCAAGTGCTGGATTTTCTTCTTTATCAAGTCCAAAGTAGTCTGCTTGCTTATCGGCTCCAATATCCAAGGTTCGAATAATCACCTTTTTTCCAGCCATATTTTCAGCGACGGTTTTGTATGCCTTAAACTGATCTTCCTCACTTGGGAAATCGTTGCTCTCTAAATATAAAAACTCACTTCGAAACAAACCGATTCCTCTCGCATCATTTTGAAGAACATTTACCACATCTTGCACACGTCCTATATTAGCATATAACTTTACCAGTTTACCATCCAAAGTAATATCTTCTTTTCCCTTTAATTGCAGCAACAGTTCTTTTTCTTCAATAGCCTGAGCCTGTCTTTCTTTTTTCTTATGAATTGTTTCATCATCTGGATCAATAAAGATTTCACCTGTAAATCCATCTACAATTACAAGTTTACCATTATACTCTTCGCGAAGTGGTATATCTACCTGAATAATCGCAGGAATATCCATGGTACGAGCCAGAATTGCAGTATGGGAATTTGCCGAACCTTCTCTTGTAATAAAAGCAAGTAATTTTTCCTTATCAAAGGATACCGTCTCACTTGGAGCCAAGTCCTGTGCCAAAAGAATGACTGGTTCATCAAAGCGTTCCATATCTTGACTTTTATTGTTCAATATTTGAATCAATCGCTCTGATATATCTTTAATATCTGCTGCACGCGCTTGCATGTAAGTATCTTCCATAGCAGAAAACATGGCAGAAAAATTGTCACAAGTGGCAGCAACTGCATATTCCGCATTTACCTGCTGTTCGTTAATCATAAACTGAATGGATTCTGTATAATCTTGATCTTCTAGCATCATTTGATGCACTTCAAAAATCATAGCGTTCGCTTCTCCTACATCGTGAAGTGCCTTTTTATACAAATCTTTTAACTGATTTAGCGCCTTCTCTTTTGCAGCCTCAAACCGTTTGATTTCTGAATTTGCATTCCCAATATGAATCCGTTCAATCTTCATTTCACTCTTTTTAAAGATTTTTAATGTTCCAATGGCAATACCACCATAAACACTATTTCCTTTAAATGTTTCCATATTGCTCCTGTCCGTATACATGTATGCATACCATTTCTTTCATTTATAGATTATCTTCGAAGAATTGTTTTAATTGCACATAACCTTCTTCTTCATCGACGCCTTCTATTTTTACAGTTATTTCTTCGCCTGTTTTTGCTCCAAGCCCCATGATTCCAATAATTCGCTTTGCATCTACTTCTCTTCCAGCTTTTTCAATCATAACCTTACTTTCAATTTTTGTAGCTGCTTTCACCAACACTCCGGCAGGTCTTGCATGGATTCCTTGGGGATCAGTTATGGTAAACTTAAATTCTTTCATCTTTCTTTTCTCCTTTACAGATAATCACTTTTATTCTTTGACTGTTTTTTTAATAACACCTAGAAGTAAAGAGGCAACGAGCGTTCCAATTACTAAAGCCACTAAATACATCACTGCATTCCCAACTACTGGAAAAACAAATATTCCACCGTGTGGAGCCATTAGTGTACAATTAAATGCCATTGATAAGCCACCCGCTATTGCTGATCCTACAATCAATGAAGGTAACACGCGAAGTGGATCTGCTGCTGCAAATGGTATCGCACCTTCTGTAATGAATGATAATCCCATAATAAAATTCACAGGACCTGACTTTCTCTCTTCTTGTGTAAATTTGTTTTTAAATAATATGGTAGCAAGTGCGATTGCACAAGGAGGAACCATACCACCTACCATAACTGCTGCCATAATATTATAGTTTCCCGCTGCAATTGCTGCAACGCCAAATACATAAGCTGCTTTATTTACAGGTCCACCAAGGTCAACGCTCATCATTCCTCCAAGAATTAGCCCTAATAAAATACTTAATAAAATACTACTTGAACCATTTAATCCAGATAGTCCATTATTCATCAGCGTATTGAGAGCGCCAATTGGTGGTTCAACGACATAACGCATAATGATACCTACAATAAAAATACCAAGCAGTGGATATAGTAATATTGGTTTGATACCTTCTAAGCTCTCTGGCAATTTCTCAAATACCTTACGAAGTAATACTACCGTATAACCAGCTAAAAATCCAGCAACTAATGCACCTAAAAATCCACTTGTTCCCGTTGCTGCAATTGAACCACCAACAAATCCCAGGGCGAGTCCTGGTCTATCAGCAATGCTCATTGCAATGAACCCTGCCAAAATAGGAAGCATAAATCCAAATGCAATACCACCAATTCCCTTAAACATTGCTGCGAGTGGGGTAATAGTACCAAAATTTCCTCGTTCAGCTGGTGCCAGCGAATTTAAATCAATTGACATACCATCAATTAAGAAAGCAATTGCTATCAATATACCACCACCTACAACAAATGGCAACATATGAGATAC
The DNA here is from genome assembly GCA_041821315.1 of Velocimicrobium sp. GTDB lineage: Bacteria > Bacillota > Clostridia > Lachnospirales > Lachnospiraceae > DIGJ01. Next base: position 88,946 of record JBGUEO010000005.1, read on the forward strand.
TCCATTCATTAAATGCTTATAGATTGTATGTCCTACGCTTTCTGTTCCACCTTTGTTATTTGCTTCAGCGATTGTGTTACGTTCTCCTATCTTTTGATTTGCATGATAAATCTCTACTGCACCGCTTGTTGCAAGTTCAATTAAATCAGAAGCCTTATTGATGCCATCTGACACTTGACGAATGATTACTTTTTTCCCATCAAAACGCTCCATTGGAACATTTGTGTCCGCACAAATAATAATACAATCCGCTTCTCTTATCTCATCTGCCGTTAAATTATTTTTTGTTCCACCAGATCCTCTTGTTTCGACTTTAATAGAAAGTCCTCGTTTTTTTGCTTGTTTTTCCAATGACTCTGCCGCCATATAGGTATGTGCAATTCCAGTCGGACATGCCGTTACCGCTAAGAGTTTACCAGCTTTTACTTCTTTTTTCGATTCTTCTGCCAGTCGTTTGGTCTCTGCATTTTCTACAATGTGTAAAAATTCTTCTTTTGTGGATGCTTGTTTTAATTTTTTAGTAAATTCTTCATCCATTAATAACATCGATAAGCGACTTAATACATCGAGATGAACATTATCTTTCGTATCCGGTGCTGCAATCAGAAAAATTAATTCTGCTGGTCTCCCATCCAATGAATCAAAATCCACTCCATTTTTGACAACCATTGCAGCAAGTCCAGGAGCATTAACAGCATCTCCTTTTCCATGAGGAATAGCAATTCCTTCTCCTATCCCTGTAGTTCCTTCTTCTTCTCGTTGTAAAACTTTTTCCTTATACGCTGCTTTATCACGGATTTTACCAGTAGCATACATCAATTCCACCATTTTATCAATAGCTTCCGCTTTCGTATTCACCTGACCATTTAATTCAATACCATTCGTTTGAAGCAAATCTGTAATCTTCATACATTTATTACCTCCCTATTTCATTGTTTTCATTAACTCGTTTACTTCTTGTCGTGTTGCAAGTCGTTCAGAAAATGCACTTGCACTTCCGGTTGCTATTCCCATTTTAAAAGCTTCTTCATAGCTCTCATGTTCTAAGAAACCTGCTAAAAATCCTGCTACCATAGAATCCCCTGCACCAACTGAATTTATTACTCTTCCTTTAGGTGCATGACTTCGATAGGTTGTTCCATCTTCTGCAATTAATATGGCCCCATCGCCTGCCATTGAAATAAGTACATTCCTAGCCCCCTTCTCTTTTAATTTTTTCCCATACATAATGATTTCTTCTATATCGCTTAATGTCACATGGAAGATTTCTTCCAATTCATGATTGTTCGGTTTAATTAAAAATGGTTCATATTGTAATACATTTACTAAAAGATCGCCCGTAGCATCTACAATAATTTTAATTCCCCTGCCTTGTAATTGCTTCATAATCTCTTCATATACAAAAGAAGACATGGTATTGGGTATACTCCCAGCTAACACGAGCAAATCCCCCGCTTTTAATACCTGTAGCTGTTCATACAAATGTTTCATTGCGGTTTCATCAATCTCTGGTCCTTGCCCATTTATTTCACTTTCTTCATTCGAGCGCAATTTTAAATTAATACGGGATAAACCTTTATCTATTGTGATAAATTCTGAAAGGCATCCCCATGTTTGAAGAAGTCGTTCAATTTCTTTTCCAGTAAATCCGGCAACAAATCCAAGTGCAGTACTTTCAATGGATAAATTTTTTAAAACAAGAGACACATTGATTCCCTTTCCACCCGGATAAATCAATTCCTTTGTTGTACGGTTTACTCTTCCTAATTTAAAATCTTCCACATTTACAATGTAATCAAGAGATGGGTTTAACGTAACAGTATAGATCATTCATCTTTTACCTCCACAATATTTTTATATTGCAGATACTCCTTTCTCTTTATTTTGGTTGTTATAATAGTTGCGTTTTGAAATTCAGCAAATGTAATTGGTGAAATGCGATTAAATTTAGCAGAATCACAAAGAATATAACTTTCCATGCATTTTTGCATTGCTCTCTTTTTCACTAATGCTTCATCAATATCTGGTGTGGTAAATCCTTCTTTCACGGTTACTCCGTTGGTTCCAAAAAAGCCCTTAGTAAAATTAAAACGTTCTAGTTCATCTAATGTTAAATTGCCAACCAAAGCCTCTGTCATTAATTTATAACGGCCACCAAGTAAGTGTGCTTCACATCCCTTTTGAGAAAGCTTTTTTGCATGCCCAATGGCATTTGTTACATAAACGGCATTTTTTTCTGTAATAAAATCAATCAAAAGATCGGTTGTTGTACCTGCATCTAAATACACAAAATCATCGGTTTCTATCAAAGCAGCAGCATACCTTACAATTTGAATCTTCTCCTCTTTGTTCATATTTTTTCGCAGTTCGATATCTTGATCTTTTGTACGATACATCGTTAGCGAAGTTGCTCCTCCATGTACTTTCTTAAGTTTTCCCTCATTGTGCAATGCAGTAAGATCTCTTCGTATTGTGGATTCGGATATTTTTAATAGATCCGTTAATTCTTGGACAGTTATGCTATTTTTATCATTCACTATCTTTAGTATTTCTTCTAATCTCGTTTCTATTAACATATTTTTGCCCCTTGTATTTAAATTGACTTAAATTGATTATTTTTGACTGAAAATGATTATATCAATATCATATCACCATTTTCAGTCATTGTAAATCATTTTCAATCATTTTAAGATAAAAAAAGAGAGCCTAAATTTGTGCAATTTTCACAAATTTAAGTTCTCTTTTTTTAAATATCAAGCTTTAATTGAATTTCTTCTTCTGCTTCTAGTTTAAAATCTTCCATTCGTTCTGGATTCATTACCGGTAAATTATCAAGTGTTGCAATTCCAAAATACCGCAAAAATTCTTCCGTTGTACCAAACATGATAGGTCTGCCTGGCGCATCAAGCCTTCCAACCTCATAAACCAGATTATATTCCACTAACTTATTTACAGCATGATCTGTCTTAACACCACGTATTGCTTCAATTTCTAGCTTTGTAATGGGTTGTTTATACGCAATGATGGAAAGTGTTTCCAATAATACATCGGTAAGAATATGTTTTTTAGGAACATGGGTCACTTTTATGATTGCATCATACATAGATGCCTTGGTACAAAGTTGAAATGCTCCATCAAGCTCAATAATCTGGATACCTCTGTCTTCTTCTTCATATCGATCCATCATACTTCGAACAATTCGTCGCGTCGTATCTTCGTCATGTTCAATTGCCACTGCAATAGACGCAAGCTCTACGGCATCACCCATGGTAAATAAGATAGCTTCAATGATTGCTTCTACCTTTTTAATCCGTTGCTCCACTAAAATCTCCCCCATTTTCTCGCATCTTATATGTAATAAGGATATCATCAAATAAATTTTCTTGTTCTATACAAAGTTTACCCATTTTAATAAGCTCTAATATAGAGAGAAACGTAACGATAATATCCATCTTGCTTGTTTGTATCAAAAGAAGTTTGCCAAAATGAAATATTCCATGCTCTCTAGCATACGCTTCTACAAAAAGCATTTTTTCCTCTTGATTGACATCTTCCTTTTCAATTTTTCCAAATTTACTTCGAATTGGATCAATTTTATCAATCTGCTTTTTGATAACCGATTGGAATACAGCATGGAGCTTATGTAACGTTAAATCTGACAAAAGACTCTCTACATCCACTTCCTCTCGGAAATTTCGAATCTCTAGTGGAATATTCGGTTTATTATAGAGTACTTTTGCTGCGTCCACTTCCCTGTCTTTTAATTCAAAGGACATATACTTAAACATTTTATATTGAAGTAATCGCTCGACTAATTCCCTTCTTGGATCTTCTTCTTCCTCTTCACAAATCTCATCCCTTGGAAGCAGCATTTTGGATTTGATATAAACAAGTGTTGCCGCCATTACTAAAAACTCGCTCATTACATCCATATCCTTGGATTCCATTGTCTCAATATATTCCAAATACTGCTCAGTAATTAACACAATTGGAATATCATAGATATTGATTTTATTTTTATCAATCAAATGAAGCAAAAGATCAAGAGGACCTTCAAATACTTCCAATTTCACGGGAATACCCATATTGCTTCTCCTTAAAGTTGATATAGAAATAAAAATTCATTCACGCAAAACGTACGAATAATTCCGAGCAAAGCACATAGAATGAAAATCATTTTAATGAAATAATCATTTCGTATAATAGAAAAATATTTTTCCCTAGAGATACCAGCAATAATAAGCCCCATATCCATTGTCATTAGCGGAAATAAATTTGTAATTAGCATTCCAAAGCTTATAATAGAACTATATTGGACAACCATGAATAAAAACAGTTTTCCGTTTGATATGTTATCAACTGACCCAAATCCAAACTTACAAATCAATAAAGCTACAATACTTACTAGAATGAGAGTTACATATCCTACAACTCCAAGTATGATATTATCTTTTGTCCTTTTCGAACGCAACATATAGGATTTTGAAAAGCCACAAAATCCTGTTAGCGAAAAAATAAGTCCCACTGGGTCAATAAATTGATGCGATTTTAATAATTGTTTTCCTAAATGATTTCGTCTTTCTAAAGAAAAGAATACCGCTGTCTTTGGTATTTCATGTAATATCATAACAATGCAGCTCGCTAACAATACTGCCCCTATACTTAATAGTTTTAATTCCATTTAATCTTCCTTTCATGCTTACCTTTCTATTTTACTAATTGTCTGTCCAATTCGCAAGTCCTATTTAATGTGATGTCAATGAATTCCGGACGATTATGTATACGTATTGGTATAGTATGAGTGCCAAGACCACGCGAGAGAATCATTTTAGAATTACTTCCTTCAAAATATCCAAAATCATATTTGGGAAACGGCATGAGTTCTGGAGATATGATACCTCCTAATTTTGGTAGAATCATAATACCTCCGTGTACATGTCCAGATAACACCAATTCCGCTCCATACGCATCGTAGGTCTTGAAATAGACTGGATTGTGGGCAAGCATAATAGTAAATCCATTCTTTTGCCTAATTTGCTGTTCTATGTTAGATTTTGATAATGGCGTACGCTTCCACCATTTTTTGTAAAATTCCATACCAAGAGAAAGTCCTTTAAGCGTAATTGCTTGTCCTTTCTTAAAAAGCTCAATTGACGTTCCATCTAAAACGATAACATTTCGATGTAAGAGCTCTTTTTTATATTGATATAGAATTTTTGTTCCATCTGCCAAATCCTTTTGACGCATTCTCTCTTCATGATTTCCGAGTGCATAATATACGGGAGCAATCTCACTTAATTTTTGTATAAATTCAAGTGTCTTTTCATATTGAAAACTTCCATAATCGGTACCAATAATCATATCTCCAACACAAAAAAAATAATCAAACTGCCGTTTCTTGATCGTCTGCAATAAATATGTATTATTCCTGCCGATTTCATTATTGTGCAGGTCACTTAAAAACCCAATCCGGCATCCATCAAAGGACACCGGAAGGTTTTGATATTCTAAACGATAAGTAGTAACATCTATTTTTTTCTTCATCTTTCCTAACTCCTGTACTTATTTTACAAAATAACGATTTATTAATCCATTGAGATAATCTAAATAGTAAGCCTTATCAATATCTTCCAGTGAAACAATATCGATACTTCCTATTTGCTTTCCTGATAAATAATACTGTATTTCGCCCAATTTGTCACCTTTTTTTATTGGAGCCACCGTATCCTCTACATACTGTACCTGCTTTTCTATCGAATCTTTTCCTTCATTTTGAACTAAAACATAAGAAAATGGCTCTTTTGTCTGAATTGTAACCGTCTTTGTTTTTCCTCCCTTTACAAGAAGCGGCTCCAAAGAGTTATCTTTTGGTTCATCTTTATAAAGCTCACAATTTGCAAACCCGTAATCTAAAAGCTTTGCCGCATCGTGGAAGCGATCTTTTGGACTTTCTGCTGCCATAACAACGGCAATCATATCCATTCCATTTCGCCTTGCTGTAGCAGATAAACAATATTTTGCCTTAGAAGTACTTCCTGTCTTTAAACCAGTAATTCCTTCATAAGAACGAACTAATTTATTGGTATTTGTAAGTCCAAATTCACTTTCACCTTTTTTGGTTGTATGTATAATGGAATCCATCCAAACGGTAGAATAATCACTAATTTGAGGATATTTCGTAATCAACTCTCTTGACATTAAAGCGACATCATATGCACTGGAATAGTGGCCACTGTCAATATCATTATCTAAGCCACAACAATTTAGGAAATGCGTGTGTTCCATCCCAAGTTTTTTTGCCATCTCATTCATTCGACTCACAAATTCTGTTTCTGAACCTGCAATATACTCACTCATAGCAACACAAGCGTCATTTGCGCTAGCAATTGAAATGCATTTAATCATATCATTGACAGTCTGTGTTTCATAAGGTTCTAAATAAACTTGCGATCCTCCCATACTTGCAGCATATTCACTTACGGATACTAAATCTTCCAATTTGATTTTTCCCTCTTCAAGTGCTTCAAAAATAAGAATCAATGTCATAATCTTTGTAATACTTGCCATTACTAATGGTTCATCTTTATTTTTCTCATAAATCACATTTCCTGTCGTTGCTTCCATTAATACAACCGATTTTCCGGTTGTTTCTATACTATCTTCTGATTCCTTTGCATAACTTATTTTAGGTAATACACAATTTAGCAGCAGTATTGTCAAAAATATTATTGTTTTTAGTTTTCTCATTTTAATCTCCATGATCTACTTGTTACTATCATATGCTTAATTCTAAGAATTTAACCTTGCGATTCCAAAAAACATCTCATATAATTAAGGGTATAGCCGAATCCGAAAATGGAGCATATAAAGCATGAATGATTTTCATTTTTCTAAAAAAGATACCCAAATTGCAAAAGGAGTTGCGATTCTTCTTATGGTATATCATCATCTTTTTGCCTACAATCGAATACCAAAAACTTATATTCCCCTACTTCCAACCGTACCCTTAGACCTTATATCGGTACTAAGTAAATTTGGGACTATTTGTATTTCTATATTTATGCTATTGACAGGTATTGGATTTTTTTACGTCAGCCAAGCGTTACCTTTCAAAAAATGGAGGATACAGCATTTTCTTCGCTTTTTATTTCATTATTGGCTTATCTTTTTACTATTTATTCCAGTGGGTTTCCTAATCTTTCATCGTTCCTTCCATTGGAATGAGTTTTTTCTCAACTTTTTTTTACTCTCTGATTCCTATAATATGGAATGGTGGTATATTCGAGTGTATTTAGAGCTATTACTTTTTTCTCCTTGGATTATAAAATATATAAGACAATCAACCATCCTTTCGCTCTCTACTACCCTTATCATGAGTCTGATTGGTTATTTTTTGCATGAGAGTTGCTTTTACGTGAATCCTTTTATCAAAGAACTCTCTACCTTTTTACTATGGCAACTTTTTTTCTATCTCGGGTTTCAAATTGCCTGCCATCAGTTCTTTCACCATTTATTTCAATTTGTATGTAAATTAAACCTTAACCATCTTTGGTTTTCATTCATTATTCTTTCCTTTTGCATTGTAGTGCGGCAAGAACCCTTAATCGCAAGTAAATTAAAAGATCCGATTCTTGCTCCCCTTTTTTTGTTCTTTAGTGTACGCATGACAAAACAGTTACATCTACAAAAATTAATTGCATACTTTGGAAAACATTCCTTAAATATATGGCTTACACATACTTTCTTTTGCTATTACTATTTAACAAATATTGTTTTGCTCCCACATATTTCCATATTAATTTTTATATGGCTCCTATTGCTCTCTTTATTATCTTCCCATATAATAAATGGTATAGAAGAACAACTTAAGAAAGGATTGAAAAAATGGAAGAAGAAAAACATTGCTCCATACGAGGTATCACAATTATAGTTTCCCTTATTTTTATTCTATCCGTGCTGCCTCTTTTTTATATTGGAATCTATGCACACCCCAATGCAGATGATTATAGTTATGGTATTCATACCAAACATGTTTGGGAAACAACACATTCCTTTTCACAAGTGTTAGAATCAGCATTTGAAGGTACTGCTGATAAATATTATCATTGGCAGGGAAATTTTTCAGCTATCTTTTTAATGCATCTACAACCTGGCATTTTTGGAGAATCCTATTATTTTCTGGCTCCTTTTCTCTTGCTCAGTACTTTTTTACTTTTTTCTCTATTTTTTTATTACACTATATTTCGAAAAATTTTAAAGAATACACCTGTTCTCTCCTTGCTCTCCTCTCTTATTATAACTTTTTTTGCCCTACAATTTACTCATGTGCCTTCTGATTCCTTTTACTGGTATAATGGCGCCATTTATTATACCTATTTTTATTCGCTTTCCCTGTTACTTTATGGAATTTTAATTCAGCTCCATTACCAAGAGCATCTTTACTCCAAAATCCTACTTGTAGTAGTATCTTCCATTTTATCCTTTTTGATTGGAGGAAGCAATTATGCTACATCCCTTTTGAACGCAATTCTCTTATTTTTTACCGTAGTCTATTTTATTTATAAGAAATCCCGACATGTTTTATTTTATCTGCCTTCGTTTGTTTTTGGTCTATTCGCATTACTAATCAGCATATCAGGACCTGGAAATACGCTTCGCCAAACTACAATAGGAACTCCACATAACCCAATTACTGCTATCTTGCTATCTTTTGTATACAGCGGTTATTCTATAATAAATGCTACAACTGTTCCTGTTTTTTTATTTTGGTTTTTATTAATTCCAATTTTTTGGAAGATGTCCGATCAGATTTCCCATACCTTTCATCACCCGCTCTATGTGTTCCTTTTCAGTTTTTGTATTTATTCTGCACAGATAACACCAGTCATTTATGCGCAAGGGATACGAATTCCATACCGCATACGAAATATTGTTGGGTTCCACTATTACATATTTGTTGCATTCAATTTATTTTATTTCTTAGGTTATCTAAAACAAAGCAAAGGATTTCCAAGTTTAACCAAACCATTTCCTCTTCGCTTTTACTATATTGGACTAATTTTTGCAATTGTCATCTTTTGCCTTGGCAGAATCGAAGTCACTGAAAATTCATCTGGTAACATAGAACTCTCCAACCTGACTTTTTCAGCAAGTGCCTTTTATTCCCTCGTTATAAATGAGGCACAAAGCTTTGACGCAGAAGAAAATACACGAGCTAGAATTTTAGAAATAAGTCCGAGCAAAGATATTGTGTTATCACCAATTATGAATCACCCCTATGTATTATTTCATTCCGATATTTCAAAAGACCCGAGTTTTTGGAAAAATCAGCATCTGGCGCGCTACTATAATAAACGAACGGTTCGACTTAAATAAGTGAACCGTTCATCTATGTTTTATTTATTTATTATTTCCTCAATGATAAATTTGGGTCTATGTTTTGTTTCTAAATATGTTTTTCCAATGTATTCTCCAATTGTTCCAATCGATATTAATTGAATACTTCCAAGTGTCCAGATTGAAATAACGGTACTCGTCCATCCACTTACCGTATTACCAGTAAAGTAACGCACCAAAAAATAAACAATCAAAGCAATGCATATTCCAAAAATAAAGGTTCCCGCCATGGTAATGAGCCGTATTGGTTTTATACTAAAAGAAGTGATTCCCTCAAACGCAAACCGAAGCATCTTTCCAATGGAATACTTTGATTTTCCTGCAAATCTTTTATTTCTAACATATTCTACAGTAGTAGATTTATACCCGAGCTGCGGTACCATACCTCGCAAAAATAAATTCACTTCACTATACTGACTCAGCGCTTCTAATGCACGTTTACTTAACAGACGACAGTCTGCATGATTGTAGACCAATTCAACTCCTAAAAACGACATGAATTTATAAAATTTTTGAGCAGTATGCTTTTTTAAAAAGGTATCCGATTCACGATTCGACCTTACCCCATATACAACATCATATCCTTGCTTAAAAGCATCCACAAACTTTTCAATTACACCAATATCGTCTTGCAAATCAGCATCCATACTAATACAAATATCCGCATACTCTTTTGCAGTCATAAGCCCTGCTAGAAGAGCATTTTGATGTCCAAAATTTCTAGACAAACAAATTCCGGAAAACAGTGGGTTTTGATTATGCATTTGCTCAATTAATTCCCAGCTGTTATCTTTTGATCCGTCATTGACATAAACAACCTTACTCTTCGTATCTATTTTCCCCTGTTCCATTAATTGATTCATGATAAGAGTTAGTTGTTTACTTGTCTCTGGCAAAACAGCCTCTTCATTATAGCAAGGAATTACAATCCATACGATTGGCATATTTTCATACTCCCTTTATTATTGTGTAAGTGCCGTATTTGTGTTAGTTGAATCCGTTGTTGTTCCATTATCAGTGGAAACACCATAAATAAATTCTTGTAACGCGGCATTATTTTTTTCAAAATTTACTAAAAGCACACTTCCTGCTTGATTTTTCGTGGTACTATATCCATTATTCATTGGGATACGAAACGTCTCAAGTTCCGTTGTACCAGTACCAACATAGGCTGCAACATAACTTAGTATCTTGGTATTGGATAAATCAGTGGTAATATGTTTCAATAAACTATTTGCAATGGATACCAATTCTATTAAATTTTTCGTTTTATATTTTTCAAAAATAGCATTTAACACCGTTCTTTGTCGATTGGTACGTCCAAAATCATCATGTTCTCCATCAATACCTGTAATATAACGAACTCTTGCATAACCGAGCGCCTGATTTCCGTTTAACAGATGTAATCCCTCTGTCACATTACGAAATTCTGGTTTCGATATATAGTCCTTACGATTTAAATAACTTGCTTCATTCGCCGTCAATTCGATTTCAACACCACCAAGTTCATTCACGATTTCCTCAAATGCATCAAAGTCAACACGTACATAGCCATCAATTGCAATTTTAAAATTTTGTTCTATTGTCTGAACCAACAATGGACCGCCACCGATATTATATGCAGAATTTAGTTTTCCTTTTCCATGATCAGGAATATCAACATAGCAATCTCGCATAACGGAAGTCAATTTCACTGTTTTTTGCGTCTGGTTAATCGTTGCTATCATCATTGAATCGGATCGACCACGTGTTGTGTCATGCATTTTTTCTTCCCCAATTAAAAGTACATTAATAACACTGGTATCTGGTGGCACAATATCCGTGGTGTCTACAATGGTACTAGTATCTAAGGTATCATCTTCTTTAATTACAACATCCTCCGAATTTTCCCTATTAATTTGATCGAGTACACCCTTTCCAACAAAGAATATAACAACAACTAATACGGCTAATACCGATGCAATTGCAAGTAAGATTTTTTTATATTTTTTAGGCTTTTTTTTACCAGTTTGCTTATTATTATTCATTTTTTCAGACTTTGCTTTATCATTATAATCCAATTCTTCGGATACTTGTTTACTTAAGTTTTCTGTAATCTCTTTTAGTATGCTATCTGCATTATCGTCATCGTAAAACTGACTCACTTTTTTATCCTCTTTTCTATGATTTCAACATCTTTATTACTTTACCATTTATTATCTTATCCGTCAATCATCAGATAAAAAAATAAATCTTATTTTTTCTTGTCGAATTAAACATTGACAGTTCCCGTATTAACGTTTAAAATTGAAAAAATATAAACCTCATTGCTTGAAAGGGAGAATACACATGGCATTAAACTATATGAAAGAAGCAATCACACCAGAAGATTTATTAAAAGAATTTCCACTGCCAAAAGAACATGCAGCAATCAAAAAAATAAGAGATAAAGAAATCAGTGATGTTTTTACAGGTGCATCTGATAAATTTTTACTCATTATAGGTCCTTGTTCTGCTGATAATGAAGATGCCGTCTGTGATTATATTACACACCTTGCACAGATTCAAGAAAAAGTAAAAGAGCAGATTATAATTATACCTAGAATCTATACAAACAAACCTAGAACAACAGGAAGTGGATATAAAGGAATGGTTCATCAACCAGATCCAGAAAAAAAACCTGATTTATGTGAAGGATTGATTGCTATGCGAAAAATGCATCTTCGGGCAATTAAAGAGTCTCACCTTTTTTCTGCGGATGAAATGCTCTATCCTGATAACTGGTCTTATCTAGAAGATATCTTATCCTATGTTGCAATTGGAGCCAGATCGGTTGAGAATCAACAGCACCGTTTGACGGTAAGTGGTATTGACATTCCTTGTGGAATGAAAAATCCTACCAGCGGAGATTATTCCGTCATGTTAAATTCCTGCATTGCTGCACAAACAAAACATACCTTTTTATACAGGGGTTGGGAAGTAAAAAGTGACGGAAATCCACTCGCTCATACCATTCTACGAGGTGCTGTAGATAAATACGGAGTTGCATATCCAAATTACCACTATGAAGATATCAAGCGCTTATTAGAAGCTTATAACAAGCTAGATCTTGTAAATTCATCCACAATAATTGATGCAAATCATGCAAATTCTAATAAATGTTCTTATGAACAGCCACGTATCGTATCAGAGATCCTACATAGCCGAAAACTATCCGCGGATATTCGTAAGTTTGTGAAAGGTGTCATGGTCGAAAGTTACTTGGTATCTGGCAGTCAAAGTATTCATGAACACACTTATGGAAAATCCATCACAGATGCCTGTATCGGTTGGGATGAAACAGAAACATTGATATATAAAATAGCGGACAATTTATAAAAATTAAGACACCAAAAATATAGTTTTTCGCATAATAAACGAATTCACAAAAGTTTCAAGAGAAGCTCCCACGAGTACAAGGACTAAAATCATGAAAAGTGGAACAAGCTTCTCTGGTAACGATTTTTTCTTTTGAAGATTCTCATTTTCTTGATATCCTAAATACATAAGCATGAGCATAGCTGGCGTGTATATTAAAATCTGAGGCATTCCATAGAGTATTCCATATAAAAAACCACGTATTTGATAGGTCATAAATAAACTCCCCATAAAATAACCAACACGTGTTCCTATATAAATCATATAAACAAAACAATAGGGTAAATAGGCGGGAGACATTGAAAGCACAAGGATAAACAAATAAGGAATCAATACTCGCTTGATTGTTTTGAAAAATAAAAATCCATAATGAATTTTCCCTGAAATCAGCTGCTTTGCTGCCCCTCCAAAATAAGTATAATAACTATCTTTATAATAATTTTGCATTACAAATGAAACAATTATTCCAATAAAAACTCCAACAAAAAAAAGGATAGCCAGTTTCTTTACATATCCATTTTTTTCTATCATAAATGGTACTCCTTTCCTGTGTTTATTCATTTTATGAAACATAGGAAAAGAAAATAACCACTTGTCTATATTTGATTTTATTGTTTCTCTTTTATTGCTTTATAAGTTAATATCGCCGATATTGTTTTCGCATCTTCAATCGTTCCATTTAGTATCATATCGATCAATTCATTGAGCGAATATCGTTCAATTGTAACAAATTCATCCTCATCCAAGTTTTGTTTGGAAGGAATTAGATGTTCCGTATAGTAAATACCAATTTTCTCATTGCAAAAAGCAACGGTTGTAAACAATTCAATTAAAGGAAGTGCATCTATGGTTTTATATCCAGTTTCTTCCTCTAGTTCACGAATCGCACATGTTTTATAGTCTTCGCCTACGTTCAACCCTCCTGCTGGTATTTCCAAGGTATTTTTTTCGATTGCACCTCGATACTGCCTTACCATGAGAAGTTTCCCATCTTCATCAACTGCTACGATTGCGGCTGCACCCTTATGCTTAATAAAATCCCACTTTACTACATTTCCATTTGGTATTTTCATCGAATCTTCATAAAAGTCAACAATCACACCCTTATGTATCAATTTTCTCTCCAACCGCTGTATCTTATCCATCGTTTTCGCTCCCATCTATTGAACCATCATGTTTGGATTATTTTTCCCTTTAGCCAATGTTGTTTTACCAAAAACAAACTGATGCAATGCCATAATATTTGTTTTTAAATCATCTGGAAGAAGAACGGACATCCCATTGACTCGCGTCATTTTGTAAGCACCATCAATTGGAACACGAAATGTTTCAATCTCATTTGGTGCTACAGAAACAAAATCTGTTAAAAACGAAACACAGGTTGTTCGTGTTAAATTGGTTGTTACAAAGGTCATTAAATCTGGCATAACTGTCAAAAGATGTGTAAGGCTTTCCTCTCGAAATTTATCAAAAATTGCCTGCATAATATCTCTATGTCGTTTTGTTCTACCAAAGTCACCAACCAACGCTCCATGACTCACATAACGAACCCTTGCATATCCAAGTGCCTGGTCTCCATTCAGAGTAATCGTACCTGCGGTTAAACGCTTGTTATAATAATTATCAATATAATCCGTTGTATTTAAATACTGTGCTTCTTTCGAAGACAATGTAATATCAATACCACCAAGATAGTCAACTAATTGCTCAAATCCATCAAATCCAATTAAAATATAACCATCCAGTTTGATATCTAGATTTGTCTCAATTGTTTCCAATAAAAGTGGCATTCCTCCGATTCCATATGCTGCATTAATCTTATTATCACTATGTCCCGGAATCTTGACGTAAGTATCACGCATAATTGATGTCAACCGAAGAACACTATCCTCTTTATTGAGTGAAACAATCATGATACTATCGGTTCGTCCTCTTCCTGGATCATCATGCATTGCTTCCTCGCCAGCAAGCAAAATATTAACAACCTCTGCTGACTTTTTTGCTGTTTTACTATCATTCCATGTAATGTCTTCCACCTTGGTTTCCGTTAAGCTTTTCGCATTCTCTTCTTGTTCAAATGTCTCTTCTTGCTCGATAACCATATCTGGCGATTCAACATTCATCTTTCCATATAAAAAATTAACATATAATAAAACTGCAAGTAAAATTGCAACTATCACAGCAACAAATCCAATTAAAATTTTACTCAAACGAGTAATTTTTTTGTGTTCCCTCATATGAGCCTTACTCCTATCGTTCCACTCATTTGGTCATATTGCAAAAATCCTTTAACGTCGCTAAAATAACATCATACACTCGTATAGTGGAAGATATACTTAATCGCTCTTCCGTGGTATGAATATCTTCCATATTTGGACCAATTGCAATAATATCAATATCCCCTAGTTTCTCAGCCAAAATTCCACATTCAAGTCCAGCATGAATTGCCTCAATCTTAATTTCTTTTCCTACTATATTTTCATATACAGTTGCATACATTGTCCTAAGTTTTGAATCCTTTTTGTATTCCCACCCTGGGTAATCTCCAGTGGTACAATATTCACCACCTAGATGTTTCGTTAAAAGTTCCAGTTTATCGCTAATGTATGTCTTGTACGAGCTCAAGGAACTTCTTACAGAGTAGGACATTTGTGCTATCGAATCATTTGTTACAAAAATTCCCAAATTCAGTGAACTTTCTACCAAGCCAGGAATATTAGAACTCATGGTTTGAATACCATTTGGTGTTGTTGATAAAAAGAATAATACCTTTTCATAACTTTCTTTTGTCATAACAGAATACGTTTTATTTTCGCCTTGATTCACTATAATACTTAAATCCGGTTCATTGGTTCTACATTCATTTTTATATTTTTCACTTAAAAATTTAATTTCGTTGATAATTTTATATGCTTCATTCTCGCAAATGACAATCTGAGCAACCGCTTCTCTAGGAATCGCATTATCCATCAATCCACCCTTCATAGAACTTACTTGAAATGAAAACTTTTTAAGTTCTGATAAAAGACGTGCCAATAATAAAGTAGCATTTATACGGTTTTTATCAATTTCGCCACCGGAATGTCCTCCTTGAAGACCTTTTACTGAAATCGTAAGCTTCTTACCCTCTGCTTTTTCATATGTTATTGGTAGACGACAATCCGAACGAAGTCCTCCGGCACAACTAACCAATAATACATCTTCTTCCTCTGAGTCTATATTGATCATATATGTCCCCTCTAAGGCAGATGTATTAAGTGCCGTTGCACCTAATAATCCGATTTCTTCATCGGTTGTTATGATTACTTCAAGGGATGGATGCAGCAATGCATCATCTGCTAAGATTGCAAGTGCATACGCAATCGCGATTCCATCATCTCCACCAAGCGTAGTTTTATTTGCATACAAATAATCATCCTCTGTCATAAGTTCCAGCCCGTCTGTTAAAAAATTATGACTACTATCTTCTGTCTTTTCACATACCATATCCATATGTCCTTGTAAAATTACAGTTGGGCTCTTCTCATATCCTACACTAGCCGGTTTCTTTATTATTACATTAAGCGAATCATCTTGAATATAGGATAATCCATGGTTCTTTGCAAAGTTTACCAGATAGTCACTTATTGCTTGACAATTTTTTGAACCTCTCGGTATCGCACTTATCTCTTCAAAATATTTAAATACTACATGCTCCATATCAAAACCTCCAACCTAAATTTAATTTTTAAAACTATGAATCGGAGCGGGAATTCTTCCGCCACGATTAATAAATGCATCACAACTAAATGGATTGACCGCCATAATTGGTGCGTATCCCAACAAACCGCCAAACTGAGCCATATCACCCACATCTTTTCCAATGACCGGTATGATACGGACAGCGGTTGTTTTTTGATTAATCATACCAATCGCCATCTCATCTGCAATAATACCAGATATCGTGGTAGCTTTTGTATTTCCAGGAATTGCTATCATATCAAGTCCAACTGAGCAAACACAGGTCATTGCTTCTAATTTTTCCAAAGTCAGCGCTCCTGCTTGTACAGCGTCAATCATTGCCTGATCTTCACTTACTGGAATAAATGCACCACTTAAACCGCCAACATAAGAAGATGCCATAACACCACCTTTTTTCACCTGATCATTTAGTAGTGCTAATGCAGCTGTGGTTCCTGGTGCACCGGCTCGCTCTAGACCCATCACTTCAAAAATTTCAGCAATACTGTCACCAATTGCAGGGGTTGGAGCCAAGGATAAGTCAATGATTCCAAATGGAATTCCCAATCGTTTGGAAGCTTCTTGCGCAACCAACTGACCAACACGAGTTATTTTAAATGCAGTTTTCTTTATCGTTTCACAAAGCATACCAAAATCGGCATCTTTTACAGATTCAAGGGCTGTTTTTACAACTCCAGGTCCGCTTACCCCAACATTAATGATTGCATCACGTTCTGTCACACCATGGAATGCACCTGCCATAAATGGATTATCATCTGGTGCATTGCAAAAAACAACGAGTTTCGCACAACCAAGAGAATCAATTTCTTTGGTATATTCGGCTGTTTGTAAAATAATTTCACCCATTTGTTTTACTGCATCCATATTAATACCTGTCTTTGTAGAACCTAAGTTTACAGAGCTACAAACTCGATCGGTAGTAGCCAATGCCTCTGGTATTGATTGAATGAGATATTCCTCCGCCTTTGTCATTCCCTTTGAAACCAAGGCAGAATATCCTCCAATGAAATTTACTCCTACCTCCTTTGCAGCACGGTCTAGTGTCTTTGCAATGGACACAAAGTCCTTCGAAGACTTACAAGCCGATGCTCCTACTAGTGCTATTGGAGTAACTGAAATTCGTTTATTTACAATCGGAATTCCATATTCTCGTTCAATCTCTTTTCCAACCTTTAATAAGTCTTTCGCTATTTCGGTAATTTTTTTGTAAATTTTATCATTTACGACATCCAAATTACCATCTGCACAGTCTAAAAGACTAATTCCTAACGTAATGGTTCTTACATCGAGATTTTCTTGTTCAATCATCTTATTTGTCTCAAATACTTCAAACATGTTAATCATGGTATTCCATCCTCCTAATGACACTCCTAAATCCGGTGCATTTTATTAAAAATATCTTCATGCTGTACCTTTACAACGCAACCGATTTCTTCACCAATTCCTTCTAATTCTTCTGCTAATTGATCAAATGCCTTGTGAGAGGTATTTACATCGACAATCATCATCATATTAAAATATCCATCTACAATTGTCTGAGAAATATCCATGATATTAACCCCATTGTTTGCAAGATAGGTACAAACCTTTGCAATAATACCAACACTATCTTTTCCGACTACCGTAATAATTGTTTTTTTCATAATAATCTCTCTTCCTTCTATCTTTTATATTGTCACAAATTCCGATGGCATATCACGATTAGCAACTTGCATACAATATTCCATCTCATTTACAAGTCCACTTGTTAATAGTTCGCAACGAACCGTTTCATATGCAAGTTCTGGATAATTATTTTCTTTACTTAAATGCCCTAAAAAAATATAGTTTAACTGTTTTGAAAATAGTCTTGACAAAAGTCTCCCTGAATTATCATTCGATAAATGTCCAATATCACTCAAAATACGTCTCTTTAAAGAATATGGGTATGCTCCAACCTGCAGCATATTAATGTCATGATTGGCCTCTAATAATAATGCACCACAGCCTTCCAAATTTGATATAATATACTCATCATAAGTTCCAAGATCCGTTGCCACTCCGATTTTTCCAGTTGCATCACAAAACGTATAACTAACTGGATTTGCTGCATCATGTGAGATTGCAAAGGGATTTACTTTGATATCCTGAAGAAAAAATGGATGATCTGCTTTTATTTCATGAAATAAAGTAGTGTCTAACACTCCAAGATTATTGGCTCGCAAGATACAGCTAATGGTTTCTTTTGTAGCATAAATTGGAACTTTATACTTTCTTGTAAATACACCGAGTCCACATATGTGATCCGAATGCTCATGTGTAATGACGATGCCACTTAGTTTTTCCGGATTAACATCGATTGATGTTAATCCATCAACAATTCTTTTTTTACTAATGCCGGTATCCACTAAAATGCCGGTATTGGTATTTCCAATATAAATACAATTTCCACTACTTCCGCTTGCTATACTACAAAGATTCATATTATCTCCTACCTTATTATTCCCAATAAATTGAAATGTCATCACCTTGTTGTATTTGACTCGTAAACTCAGCTTTGACACCATTAATCATCTGTACTAACCCTCTACCAAGTCCTTCTTGCAGATCAAAGGGATAAACATCTAAAACATCCACAAAAATATAGTTGGGTTTACCAGAAAGTGTTGTTGCCTTACCATTAATGCTAATTGATACTGTTTGTGACTTTAATACATCTTCCGTTGTATCTCCTAATTCAGAACTAATTGCAACCTCTTTTTGTATTTCATCCAAGGACTCTTCCTCTTCTTCTCCTACAAGCGATTCACTTGCAATCGTAAAGTTATCATAAATACGTTCTTCTAAATCGGCTATCATATGATTGACATAAAAAATACCCGCATCCGAGAGATCCATAAATTCCAATACTTGCTTTAATGTATAGTAATTCAAAATTTGAATCTTATCATTTTCTTTTATTTCATAAAATCCAGAAACAAGCGTTTTATTTACCATAACAAACTTAGGGCAAGTTACTTGCTTGCCATCAAACTTATATGTAATTACGCCATCATATTCTGGTAACTGCTGTACTTCATACACCGCGTCGTTTCCTATGGTTGAATATTCAATTTCAATTTTATCATTGGATTCCAAGGGATTATTAATCCCAACTGTCTTTCCATTTAACTTTACAATTGCTGCTTCACCAAGTTCTCCCCGAATCATTCGTTTTTTATCATCAACCGTAAATGTTAATGTTTTCCCACGTCTTGGAAATAAAAATTCATTTTGAATTCCAAGTTGCATTGCTGCATCAACAATCGTAAGCTTGCTATTATCATAAAGCTTTACACGTTCTCCATTTACCGTTACAAATATAAAATTATTTTTTTGTTCGTAATAATTAAGACAAATTCCAATCGGTGTCACCAAAAGAGAATCTTTTTTTATGTTTTCTTGCAAAAATTCAACTTCATTTAATACTTCCGCACCACGAAGAGCGACTCGTTCTGCTGGAATTGTCAAAAATTCTGCTAACCGTTTCGTAAAGGATGGTATTTTACCACCACCACCTACAATAAAAACTGCACTGACTGGTTTTTTACCATTTAACTCGATTATTCGATCTGCAATATTCTTTGTAATCATTTGAATGGTATTTTCAAGCTCTTTTAGTACTGCCGATGTATCCACTTTATTAGAAAGTCCCATAATATCTTTAAATCGAACTGTTTTCTTTTTTCCACAAGACGTTTTTATTTTTTCTGCAGTTGCAAAGTCCGTAAGATATTTTTTTGCAATTTGTTCCGTTAATTCATCGCCTGCATAAGGAATCATTCCATATGCAGCGATACTTCCATCTTTTGTAATACAAATATCAGAAGTACCTGCGCCTACATCCACCAAAGCAATGTTAAGCAACCGAAATCGTTCGGGAATTGCTACATTAATGGCCGCAATCGGCTCAAGTGTTAGATTTGCCACATATAGTCCAGCCCGCTCCACTGCCTGATACAAGCCATCAATGACTTCTTGTGGTAGAAACGTTGCAATCAATTCGGTTGATATTTTACTCGCTTTATGCCCCTCAAGATTTGAAATCGGATAATCATTGAGATAATATTTGATGACACTATATCCAACGCAATAAAAATGAATATCGTCTTGTTTTGTCTCTTCACGTATTACATCATATGCTTTTTCCACACCAAGCAAATCTAAGGAATAAATGTGTTCCTCGGTTATTTTTGTTTCCTCTTGAAACGCATAGTCTGCCCTAGCAACAATTGTCTTTAGCACACGTCCTGCAGCAGCAATGCAAACTTCCGAAAGACGTATCCCGATGCTGTTCTCAAGTTCACGTTTTACAAAGCCTATGGTTTCCGACACTTTGTTTATATCATGAATTTGACCATCCATCATCGCTCGGGTATCATGTTCTTTGACAACCTGTGCCACTACTTTGAAATTATTTGTATGTTCCTTATATCCAACCGTACCAACAATGCTCCTGGTTCCTATATCAAGTCCAAACACCAAATGTTCCGGATACTTAATTCCATCCATCCGTTTCCCTCCATTTGTCATGTAAAATATCACTATCCGCTATATTTTATCATAAAACCCCTTATTTAACTAGTAAAACTTCTAATTGCCTGTCAATATCTTTAAGATTACCGTTATTGATAATTATCTTGTCCACGCGCTCCATAAACGCCTTCTCTGTAAGCTGCACTTTCATTATCTCCTCGATTTTCTTATCGGTATATCCTCTCGTATTTTTTAATCGTTCCTCTCGAAGCTCCTTTTGTGCCATTACAAGCCATATTTCATCACAAAGAGAAACTAAATTGGATTCAAGTAAAATGGCTGCTTCCAACAATATATGAGTCGCCTGCGTTTCCTTTTTTAAGTATGTTATTTTTTCTCTGATGTAGGTTTCAATGAAGGGATGCACAATCGCATTAAGTTTTTCTAATTGTAATTGATTGGAAAACACAAGATTACTAAGTTGTTTTCTATCAATGATTCCATTTGATGCCAAGATCTTTGAACCAAATGTATCCACAATCTTTTCATAGGTTTCGCACCCTGGCTCCAAAGCAATATGCCCTACTTCATCCGCAAGAAGAATTGGTATACCAAATTTTTCATGTGCATAGGCTGCTACAAATGTTTTGCCTGCACCAATCCCGCCTGTAAGTCCAATTACTTTACATGTATTCATTATTTTGCCTCATACCAATTGTCCCCTTGATTAATATCGATTTCCAGCACAACTGCCAACTTAGCGGCATGATGCATTTCTTCTTTTAAAATCGTTTTCACAAGATCAATTTCATCCTTGGCCGTTTCAATTAATAGTTCATCATGTACTTGTAAAATCAAAGAAGACCTTCTGTTTTCCCTTTTTAATCGTTCGTTTACACGAATCATTGCTATTTTGATAATATCTGCTGCTGTTCCTTGTATTGGTGAATTCATAGCGATCCGCTCTCCAAATGAACGTTGCATAAAATTACTAGACGACAACTCTGGTACGGGGCGTCTTCGATGAAAAAGTGTGTCTACATAGCCATTCATTTTTCCATCTTCCACTAATTTTTCTAAAAATTCTTTTACGTTTGGATAAGTATCAAAATATTTCTTAATATAACCTTCTGCCTCTTTCCTTGAAATATTAAGATCTTGCCCTAACCCAAACGAACTAATTCCATATACAATCCCAAAATTAACAGCTTTCGCATTACTTCTTTGGAGCGAAGTAACTTCAGCTAATGGCGTATGGAAGACTTCTGAGGCCGTAATTGCATGTATGTCTTGTGCTTCCTTATAAGCCGTAATTAACTTTTGATCCCCTGACATGTGTGCAAGTACCCGAAGTTCTATCTGCGAATAATCGGCATCTAAAAATACAAATCCAGGTTTTGGTATAAATACTTTTCGAATTTTACGCCCAAGTTCCATTCGAATTGGGATATTTTGAAGATTTGGTTCGGTGCTACTAATGCGCCCCGTTGCAGCAATTGTTTGATTAAACTTGCCATGAATACGTTCATCCTCATAACAGATATAGTTTGCAAGCCCATCCGCATAGGTGGATTTAAGCTTCGTTAACTGTCTATATTCTAGAATAAGTCCAACAATCGGATCTTCACATTTCAATTTTTCCAAAATATCAGCGGATGTAGAATAGCCTGTCTTTGTTTTTTTCGCAAATGGAAGGTTCAATTTTTCAAATAATATCACACCCAATTGTTTGGGTGAATTAATATTAAACGTTTCACCAGCTAATTCAAAAATTTGTGATTCCAATTCTCCAATTCTACCGACTAGCTGATTCCCATATTGTTTTAGTGCTTCTCTATTTACCAAAATTCCTCTTACTTCCATATCATATAAGGTATATACCAAAGGCATTTCAATCTGACAAAAAAGTTCAAAGGACTCTTCCTTTTTCAGTTGTTCGATCATTTTAGGCAATGCGGTATATGCAATTAAACTATGATAGCATACTAAATTTACTAATTGCTCGGATGCTTTACTTCTTGCATCCTTCAAAGAAATTTTTCCAAGTAATTCAAGTTGACTCGGAATATGAATACCAAGATAATCTCTTGCAATATCATCATAATGATACGTATCTTGCAAAGGATTTAACAAATATGCTGCAATTGCTAAATCATATACCTCATCCATTTGCGTAAACGGCAATCGATTTAATTGACTTTTTAAATCAAAGATAGCAATCTTTTTTTTGCTATTCTTCAGTTTTTGCAAAGACTCCGTAATATCAAACTCCGTAATTTCATTCTCTACAAAAGCACATGCACTTATTTCTTCCTCTCCAAATTGAAAGGAAACAGCAATTCCAATCAATCCCGTATCCTTGGAATCAAGTGCAAGCAATGAATATTGTCCATCTTGTTCTTTTGTATATCTTTCACAATTTTCTTTTCTTGCTTGAATCACATAAATTCCCACTGCATCGACGGAAGGAGCAAGCAATTTCACGAAAAGATCCTTCCAATTTTTCTTTGTTTTAATAAGTAGAAATTTTGTTTCAATGGATTCATTGTGACTATACTCGTTTGAAAATCGTTGAATTAAATTTTTAAATTCCATACGTTTTACTATATGAAACGCTTCTTTGGTATAAAAATCATGAATTTTAGCATCGTTAAATGAGTAGTCAATGGATACATCCGTATCAATGGTTGCTAATTTTTTGCTTAAAACTGCAAGATCATAGTACTCTGCCAAATTCTCTCTTGCCTTTTTGGGCGTCACTTCATCAATATGTTCCATTGCGCCCTCTACGCTACCAAAACTAGCAATTATTTGAGATGCTCGTTTTTCACCGATACCAGGTACGCCAGGAATGTTATCTGCACTATCTCCCATTAATCCTTTTAAATCAATAATCTGAATTGGGGTTACCCCATATTTTTCAATCACTTGTTCTGTATTATAATCTTCAATTTCTGTGCCGCCTTGCTTTGTTTTTGGAATACGTATTTTAATTTGCCCGGAAGCAAGCTGAAGCAAGTCACGATCACCAGAAATCAAAGAAACCTGTATTCCATTCTCTTCTGCTCGTTTCGCAATCGTTCCAAGAAGATCATCCGCCTCATAACCCGATTTTTCTATCACGGATATCTGCATTGCAACTAAAAGTTCTTTTATAATTGGAACCTGTTGCCGTAGTTCTTCTGGCATTGGTTTTCTCGTACCTTTGTATGCATCAAACATTTTATGACGAAACGTAGGTGCCTTTACATCAAATGCTACCGTCAAATACGCAGGCTGCTCTTCCTCTAATATTTTAAACATTATATTTAAAAACCCATATACTGCATTTGTATGGATTCCTTCTGAATTCGTAAGATCTGGTACACCATAAAAGGCGCGATTCAAAATACTGTGGCCATCAATAATAACAATTTTTTCGCTCATATGACTCCTTTACCTTTCTATAAATAAGGCTATTACAATACTTAATACCACAATTACAATCTTTTTGTATATGATTCGAAGATGTTTTCGACGAATTTTTTCTTCTGCATGCTTAATAAATCGCTCTACATCCATCTGCTCGCTACTATTTTTGTCCTCATCTAAAAACTTTATACTTGAAAGTATGGTATAATATACATCTAAGTCTTCCCTGCATGATTCACAGGAACGAATATGTAATAAAAATTCTTCTAGTTGTTCTATATCTAGTTTATCGTCAATAAACAATTTCATATTCCTTTGTGTTTCCATGCAAGTCATTTTCATCCCCCCTATCTTCAATCCACTCATAATCATATCATATACAAAAGACTTTCTCAATCCAATTTCTTGAAAGAATTGGTAAAAGAAAGTCTTTAAATTTGTCCTTATTAATACAACCTATCGTTATAACATGATTTTATAACCAATTCGCAAGTTCATTGAACTTGTCCATATTTTCAGCCTTAAGCGTTGATTTAATCGTTATAATTTCATCCGGCATTTCAATTTCCTTCATTTGTTGTAAAATTTCTTTCATACAAACACCTGCTTTTGGAACCCAAGAACCATTTTCAATGATTCCAACTTTTCGTTTTTGAAAATTTTTCGCTTTTAAATGCAAAAGGAACTCCTCCATACAAGGGAAAACTCCTGCATCATAACTTGCTGCTGCGACTACAAGATTGGAATATTGAAATGCTTTTGTAACTACTTCTGAAGAGTCAGAACGTGATAAATCTCTTACTAAAATATTTTTTTTACCCATTTGAATTAAGATATCTGCCAATTTTCTAGCTGCAATTCCAGTATTGCCATGGATTGAAGCATAGGCGATTAATGTACCTTCTTCTTCGGGTTGATAGCTGCTCCATATTTTATATTTTCCTAGATAAAAGGCTAAATCATCTTTTAAAATCGGGCCATGAAGTGGACAAATCATTGAAATATCAATTGCATCCAATTTCTTTAAGAGTGTTTGTACTGCCGATCCATATTTACCCAAAATATTCATATAATAACGGCGTGCTTCCTCTTCCCACTTATCCTCCATGTCAAGTGTCCCAAATTTGCCGAATCCGTCTGCTGAAAATAAAATCTTGCTGGTACTCTCATACGTCACCATTACCTCTGGCCAATGTACCATTGGTGCCATAAAAAACTGTAATTGATGTCGCCCTAGCGAAATTGTGTCACCTTCTTTTACTATAACGGAGCGATTACTTAAATCGATATCAAAAAATTGTGATATCATAGTAAATGTCTTTACATTCCCAATTACTTTCATATTGGGATATTTTTCCGCTAAAACCTGAATATTTGCTGCATGATCTGGTTCCATATGCGAAACCACCAGATAATCTACACTTCTACCATTTAATGCTTGTTCTAGATTTACTAACCATTCGCTCGTGGCACGCTTGTCTACCGTATCCATAATTGTAACTTTTTCATCTAGTATGACATATGAATTATATGAAACACCATTTGGAACCTTATACTGACTCTCAAATAAATCAAGCGTTCTATCATTTACTCCAATATAAAAAATATCATTTGATATATTCATGTCTGACATCATTTTACCTCATTTCCTTTTGAATCTATGTTATCTGGTTACTTTATTTTATCAAAGCTTTTTAAAATCGGCTACCCCATGTTTACAAATTGGACAAATAAAATCATCCGGCAATACATCGTTCTCATATACATACCCGCAAATTGTGCAAATATACCCTTTTTTCCCCTCTTGCTTCACTGGTGCAGGTTTTACATTGTTTTGATAAAACGTATAGGTTATAGCTTCTTCTTCCGACAATGTAGATGCATCCGTAACAAGCGCTAAAAACATCGTATGGGTTCCAACATCCATTGATGATATTACGGTTCCAGAAATGTAAGCAGTGGTATTATTTGTTAAATAAATAACACCATTTTCCGCTCGTTTATATGTGATTCCTACTACTTTATCATGCTCTCTTCCACTTTGATATCCCCAATTTTTAAATGTTTCAAACGGAGCTTCCTGTGATAGTACACAAACATTAAATAGTCCTGTTTTCTTTATTATATCATGTGTATAATTTTGCTTATTCACAACAATAAGGATTTGATTAGGATCCGATGTTACTTGCATCGCAGTATTTATAATACATCCATTATCTTTGTCACCATCTTTTGCCGTTAAAACATATAAACCATAGGATAGTTGATACATTGCATTATTATCCATAAAAATAAACCTCCATCAATCACATTGTAATAATTTCTAATAATGATTCCTATTATTATTATATCGTATTTTTCTATTATGTCAATATCGCTGCTCTTATAAAAATGACAAAGCATTATTACGATACATGCACGTGTATAGCAAAAAGAGTCCCAAATTCATTATAAGGTAAGAATTTGAGACTCTCGATGCGGATGGTGGGACTTGAACCCACACGATGTTACCACCGTCAGATTTTGAGTCTGATGCGTCTGCCATTCCGCCACATCCGCATTGCGTTGTTATCAACATCAGCTAAGATAGTTTACCACATAGTTTTTTGAATTGCAAGTATAATTTAATATATTTTTTAAAAATTGCTTTATTCTGTTTCTGTTTCGCTCTCAACGTATGTACAACAGGCAAATGCAAGTGCCCCAGGTCCAATATGACATGAGATACTTAATGATAGCGGATCGATATGTATTTCGAAACCAGGAAATTCCTTTTGAATTTCTATCTTAAAAGATTCTGCTAACTCCGCATTATTGGTATGTGCAATTTGCAAATGGATCTTTTTTTCAGCATAACAGTTTGGAAAACGCACTTCTAAATCATTCCGAAGTGCCTCGATCATATTTTTCTTTGCCTGTTTCATCCCTCTGCACTTTGAATAAGCATCTAACTTTTCTCCCTGAATCGTTAAAATTGGTTTTATATTTAGAACCAAACCTAACGCCGCTGCAGTAGCTGTGATACGTCCACCTTTTTTTAAATAATTCAAATCATCAACCGTAATATATATAGTGGAATCAAATTTACTCTGTTCCAATATTTTTTTAATCTCTTGCCCCGATTTTCCCGCCAAAGCAAGGTTTTTTGCATCAATTGCAGATTGTCTTTGGGTAACAGAGATCCTTTGATTATTTACCACAAAAACTGTATCGGTGTAATCAAGCGCTAAACCGGATGCTGTTTGATAAGACCCACTCAAACCACTTGACATTGGTATATGCACAATTTCATCATATTCCTTTAATAATTCATCCCATAAATCAAGAATACTACCAATGGTCGGCTGTGATGTCCCAATATCAGCCCCTTTTTTCAGTTTTTCGTAAAACGCTTCCTGCGTTAACGTAATATCTTCCAAATATTCTATTCCATTGATAAAAAACGGCATTGGTATTACATAAATTCCTAACTTTTTGGCATCCATTTGTGTAATACCACTGTTACTATCCGTAACGATTGCTATCTTTTTCATAACATACCTCATATCATAAATTTTCTTTTACATTTTTACAGTATATCATAAAAAGATCAAAATTTCTAGCGGCTTCCATTCGTTGTATCGAAATTTATTTTAACCCGACTATTTGAATTAATTTATCATAATTAACAATCGTTATCTTACCACGTGTTAAAGAAATCATTCCTTCTTCTACAAAATATTTCATCATCCTCGAAACCACCTCTCTCGCACTTCCCAGATGCCTTGCTATTTTCTCTTGCGTGATAGAAAAAGTTTCTGTCCCTTCCATACTGGCCTGATCCAATATAAAATTAGCAAGTCGTTTGTCAAAACTTTGAAATACAACCTGATCCATAATCCACATAACATCAGAAAAACGAGAAGCCAATAATTCATTTGTATATTCGAGTACAGGCATACATTCTTTTGAAATCTTTTCAAACTCTTTTGTGGGAATTAAATAACTTGACGTTTCCTTTTCTGCTTCCACAAATACATCAAAATTAATATTTTTTAGCATACAAGATGCAGAAAAAATACATAAGTCACCTTCTAATAGACGATAAAGTGTAATTTCTTTTCCTGTTTCAGATACAATGAAGGCACGCACTTGGCCTGTCTTTATTAAAAATAATCCAGAACAATTTTTATGTTCTGCATGCATTGTTTCTCCTGTTTGAAATGTTTTTAATAATGATTTATCTAAAAATTGTTGTTGCTGTTCTTTTGAAAGTTTATTCCAAAAGGGAAGCGTTTGATCAAAAAATTCTTGTTTTTCCAAATCAATATCATCCTTTCTTCTTTGATTTAAGTATATAGTTGTAACTACTAACTTGCAACTTTTTTCTATAACCTTACAAATTCCATAAAAAAGATTTTACAAATTGGCCAAAATAATTTATCATAGTATACGGTAGAAATTTTGAATTTTATTTAAGAAAAGGAAGGATATATTATGGCAAATCCAATTATAACCATTGAAATGGAAAATGGAAAGCAAATTAAAGTTGAATTATATAAAGATGTTGCCCCAAATACGGTTAACAACTTTATTTCTTTAGTAACAAAAGGGTACTACGATGGTTTAATCTTCCATCGCGTCATCAACGGATTTATGATTCAAGGCGGTTGTCCCGATGGAACAGGAATGGGCGGCCCTGGCTATCAAATCAAAGGCGAATTTTCTACAAACCACTTTGAAAACACCTTAATTCATACCGCTGGTGTAATTTCCATGGCACGCTCTCAAATGCCAAATTCCGCTGGCTCACAATTTTTTATTATGCACAAAGATTCTCCACACTTAGACGGATCCTATGCTGCATTTGGTAAAGTAATCGAAGGGATGGATGTCGTAAATCAAATAGCGGATACTAACACCGATTATTCCGATCGTCCAACGAGTCCACAAGTTATGAAAAAAGTAAGTGCTGAATTATTTGGCGAAGAATATCTTGAACCAGAAAAATGCTAAATCCAGATAACTAACCTATTTGCATCAATTGTATATGTTTTTCAAAATTAATATAGTTGGCTCTGACATAAGTCAGAGCCGTTTTTCTTATTGCATTTTTATAATTGAATAGAAAAAGAGAACGAGTTTATTCTCATTCTCTTTTATAATTCATTTCACATAAGTTCATTAAAAATGGTATAAATCTGGTGTAAATCTTTCATATTCTTTGTCCCTAATTTTAACAAAATGCCTAAAACATTGGGTTTTCTAAGACTTTTTTATTAAAAATATTTTCGGTTACCCCATAGATTACTTTTTTTCAAATCAACATATTCATTATATGCTCTCTCTAATATCTGCTTTTCGTTCGAGAATTTTAATAAATGAAACGCTTCATGAAACTTATAGTAACCGGAATCCATAAAAAACTCTTCACGTTGTGGTTTACTATAATAACTATCTGCCATCATCAGATACCAATGAACATCCTTGGTAACAGAATCCTGCGGTGTATTAAAATTGTACTGACTTTTTCCAATATATTTGATAATAGAAGCTGATACTCCGGTCTCTTCTTTTACTTCACGAAGTGCCGTTTCTTTGTATTCTTCTCCAGCTTCCACTGTCCCTTTTGGCAAAACCCAGCCCTCATACTTGTTCTTATAGTTCTTATATAGTAGTAAAATCTTACCTCTGAATATAACCACACCGCCACAGCTAGTTGCTTCAATCATCAAAATTCCTCCTAGTCCTGTTCCTTTTTTATTTAAACTCCAAAAAAAAAGGATTGGTGTGTCATGAAACCCTACGATTAGTATACACTTTTTCGGAAGATATTTCAATACATAGTTTCTGTATTCGACTTGCTAATCTAAATATGCATCCATAATTTTCTTTGCAATTGGCACCGCATATGCACTTCCAGTTCCAGCACCCTCTACAATGATACTCACTACTATTTTAGGTTTCTTTGTTGGTGCATACCCTACAAACCATGCATGTGATGATTTGCTTGAATCAAACTCTGCTGATCCCGTTTTCCCAGCTGCTGTATAGGACTGTCCCTTCAATGCAGTTGCTGTTCCATCTTCCACCACTGCTTTCATCATCTTTTTGAGTGCTTTCACTTGCGTCTTATCCATTAAGGTCGCATATTCTTCTGGTTTATACTGTTTGATAGTCGTTCCGTCATAACACTCCAAATGATCCACTACATATGGCTTCATCATAATTCCATTATTTGCAATGGTAGCAGTGATAAGTGCATTATGCAATGGTGTAATTTGCGTATCCCCCTGACCAATTGCCGTTTGTGGAACTTGATTTTTATTAGAGTTTTGATCCAATACGAAACTGCTTTTCGAATAGGGAAGATCAATTGGCAGCTCATGATTAAAAAGAAAGCTCTCACATAATATATGATAGGACTTAAGGTTAAGTGTCATTCCAATATTTGCAAAAGAACTGTTGCAAGATTTTGCAAATGATTGAATCAAATCTTCCGTCCCATGCACCTTATTATTATAACAATTGATCGTTACTCCATCATACGTATCGCTTCCAGCACAATCATACGTATACTCTTTATAATTTTTATTCTCACGGATATATTCGAGCGCCGTTAAGATTTTAAATGTAGATCCTGGAGGATAAAGTCCTTGTGTCGCTCGATTTAGTAATGTGGATTCCCCCGCACTGTCGGCTACTAATGTATCCCAACTTGAAGATACCGTATTGGGATTATAATCACTTTTTGAAACCATAGCAAGAATCTTTCCTGTCGAAGGTTCCAACACCACTACTGCCCCTTTTCGATTGCCAAGTGCTTCATATGCTATCGTTTGCAAGTTTACATCCAACGTAGTTACAACATTATCACCAATGTTTTTCTCCCCTTTTATTTCCTTCATCATTGCAATAAAAGGATTTTCATTGGATGTAAGCAGATGAATCGATTGGGATAATTCAATTCCCGTTTTTCCCTTATCAAATCGGCCTACAATATGACAAAATACACGATCAAATGGATAATACCGGTATTCCTTTCCCGATTCATCCGTCTTTGTTTCTGCTAAAATTTCACCGTTATTCCCAAGAATTTTTCCACGTATGACTCGTTCTGCTAAAAGGTCTTGCCGTTTATTATATGGATTGTTTATCACGTTAGGACTATCGATTTGTATAAAATATCCAAAGTAAACCAAAAGACAAACAAAAACTCCTACAAAAAGATACGTAAGTACTATGATTTCTCGATTGGAATTGATTTGCTTTTTCTTTTTTGAGTCGTTATGCTTCTTCTCGCTCATCTGCTTCATCCTTTTTGTGTCTTCCTTCCTGATTGAGTACATACATTCCCTGAATAATACTAAATATAGTTATTATACTAAGTATTGAGCTTCCACCATAACTTACTAACGGTAATGTTATCCCTGTTGAGGGAATAAACTTGATTACACCACCAATATTTAAAAATACTTGAAATATAAAGATAACACTTAATCCAAATGCAGTTAGTTTGTAAAATTGATTTTTCATCTTCATTGCAATATTTACAAACATAATAAAGCAGCTAATATAAATCATAACCATACAAAGGGCAAATATGCCACCAAATTCTTCTGATATTGCTGAAAAAATAAAATCACTTTCCTCCACAGGAATACTTGTCGGCAGTCCCTTCCCAAGCCCTAACCCAAACCATCCTCCCGTGCCAATTGCAAACAGGGAACTGCAGATTTGATAACCTCCATCATTAATATCTTGAAACGGATCCATCCACGCTTGGAATCGAATGCGGACATGACTAAATAATTTGTAGGCAAGGGTCCCAGCAGCGGTAATTCCCACAACACCCGATACCAAATAAAGCGGTTGTTGTGTTGCCACATAGAGCATCGATAGATATGTAATAACGAACAGCAAAGCTCCTCCTAAGTCTTTTTCTGCAACCAAAACTAAGACATAGGATGCTGCAACAATCGATATGAGTACAATTCGTTTAAAGGCTGTATTATTTGATAAAAGTGCTGCTATAAAAAAGACAAAAATTATTTTTGCAAATTCTGAAGGTTGTAATACAAAAGCACCAATCTGTATCCAGTTAAGTGAACCGTATTTTTCAACGCCAATTCCAGGTATAAAAACAAGTAATAATAGTACGATACCAAGTCCTGCATATACCCACCCTAAATATGCAAGATATTTAAATTTTTCTATCACAAACGGAACAATTAAACAGACAACAAAACCAAGGGAAGCCATTATAAGCTGCCGCTTCGCATACGCTGTATTCAATCTGCCAAGCATCGTAAAACTTATTATAATTAACATTAACATATTATTTAGTATGAGATTGGAAAGATTTTTGTATACCAATCGATAAATCCTTGATACTAAAATTACGAATACAAGCTCAGCAAAATACAGGAAAACAAATTGCATGTTTTTTGTATTCAAATATAATAATCCGTGTGCAACAAAATGTATCATGTAAATCAATAACCGCTGATTCCAATACATTCGTTTTTGCTTATCCTTATTGTTGTATCGAAATACCGTAAAACAATATATCGTATAAATTGTCAACAAAATTATTAAAATATAGCGTGAAACTTGTATGATTAAATTTTCCACCTTATCTCCTATCATTCCTAACACCTAATATCGTGTTATTCCTCATTCAATTCCACGTCTATAATGCCCTTTTGACGTATTAGAAATTGCTTTACTGCTCTTATTATAACAAACGGCATCAATAAAATGCTTCAATATCACTTGTGTTTCCATTTTTGATTCCATTGTAAAATCAAGTCGTATGCTATCTGGTCCTAATTTATTAATGGAACGTATTTCGTCGATTAGGGAAATTGCCTCTCCATCATACATGATATTATAACAATATTTGCAAAAATTATATACATAATATTGTTTCTCTTTTCGATCCATCAACTTAGAAAAGCCAGGAGTTTGCTTACAAGAAAGGCAGTTTTCTTGCAAACACTGTGCTGAAATCATAAGAGGAATATGTCCATAAACAATCAAGGTATCCTTAGCTCGTTCTCTTTGCTTTATTTCACGCTCATTCCATTCAATCGGTATTGTAAATGAATGAATCCCCTTGTCCATCCAAAATTGTTTGGCATAGGAATTAAAGGTATACATATTGCTATCAAGTACCCATTCTTTCGATGTTTCATATTGGTTTAAAAAAGCAATTTCTTCAAACGTATGAATTAAATACCCATCAACATCGACCATATTATACGATGCATATGTGTCAAACGATTTACTCCGAAAAACATACGGTAGTGAAGCAAAAATTTCTTTTTTATATCTCCTTGCTTTCCGTATACATTCCATCCATTCCTCTTTTGACATATGTTCTGGTACGGCATAAATTCGTTTTACTTCGCTAGTGTTTATTGCAACATCAAACTGCTCGTTTGAATGTACAAGCA
The DNA here is from genome assembly GCA_041821315.1 of Velocimicrobium sp. Taxonomy (GTDB): domain Bacteria; phylum Bacillota; class Clostridia; order Lachnospirales; family Lachnospiraceae; genus DIGJ01. The sequence goes on from JBGUEO010000005.1 coordinate 122,821, forward strand.
CATGAACCTCCGGTATATCTTTTTTTTCTAAACACTCTTTTTTTAACAAGTGTTTTTTTTCATTCTCCATGATTTGATCTGTATACAAAAGAGGTCGTCTATAATCTTCCAAAATTGCTTTTTCCAAAGTATCCAGCGCTAATCTCCTCAAATTTTTAATTGCCCCCATTGGCATAAAGGCATCCAAAGACACATTACCTGTCAAGCTTTTAAAATAATAATTTGTGTCACTTATTTTTCCAATTGCTTCCTTAATTTTTTCTTCTGTAACTGGGTGATTTTGCGCCGCTTGAATCAAATCACCTTCTACTTTAATACTTTTTTGAGCAAAGGAAAGCATAATGCGAAATGGTTTTCCCGTTTCGCAAGCAAACCTACCTTCGATTCCGATTTTTTTATCTTTTGCAAGAAATTCATGATTCAAAAAATCAAGTAATTTCTGATTTTTTGTACGATATACCAAATTTTCCTTCTCAATTTTTGAATTATATTTAAAATTTGCAGTAATGATATCCTTAGAGTAAGAAGACGCTCCAACGGTATAATCATACATCGCCTGTTCTCTTTTATCACGAAATTCCAAAACATCCTGGCTATTAATATCCTCTGATAACTTTATGGTCGCTACGCCTTCCGTTACCAGTTGTACACTTCCGACAAGCACTCCATTGTGATTTGGTCGCTTCATTGACATCATTGTTTTCCCATGATAAGTGTTATAATATCCCGCAGAAAAGCCTCCCCGATTATACAAATCAGCGAGTGCCATCTTATCTTTTTTAAATTCTGTTATATGGTCTTTTAAAAAACGTTGGAATCCCTCTCGCCCCTGCTCCAAGAAAATATCCGTATATTTCCCATAAAGGAAGGAGCAAAGTGCAGCATACTCTGGCCGTTTCATTCTTCCCTCGATTTTAAACGAATCAATTCCTGCCTCTATCATATCTGGAATTAAATCAAGCGTACAAATATCCTTTGGGCTTAAGAAGTACCCAGATCTACCCGTAGAGCCCATCTCATACAGCATCCGACAAGGCTGCGCACATCTTCCACGGTTACCACTACGACCTCCTATCATACTGCTTAGAAGGCATTGCCCCGAATAACAATAACAAAGTGCTCCATGTACAAAACACTCCATTTCTAAATCGGTGCGCCCCCTTACTTCACTTATTTCTTGCAATGTGAGTTCTCTTGCTGGAACAAATCGTGTAATTCCATATTCCTTTAATTGATTGGCTCCTTCTGCCATCGTCAAGGTCATCTGCGTACTTGCATGAATATCCATGTTAGGAAAATTTTCTTGAACAAATTTTGCTACCCCAACGTCTTGAACAATGATAGCATCCAGTCCCACTTCATAATAAGGCTTTACATAGTCATAAAGCATATCTTTAATTTCATTTTCTTTCAACAATGTGTTGACTGTCAGATATATTTTTTTCCCATGAAGATGTGAATAATCAATCGCCCTTTTCATATCCTCTTCATCTAAATTATTTGCAAATGCTCTTGCACCAAACTTATTTCCACCAATATAAATTGCATCACAAGAAGCATTTATTGCAGCTTTCATACCTTCGTATGAGCCTGCTGGCGCCAATATTTCAATTTTTCTCATGCTAAACTCCTATTCATATCGTTATACCCTACTATTTTCATTTCATAAAAAGAGCCATTACAAAAATGGAAGAATAAACCTTTCTATTTTGCAACAGCCCCACGCTTATTTCTTTTTTCTTCTCTCATCTAGTTCCGTTTCCAGTTTCACAACTTTTTTCTGTTCTTCTATATTTTCAAATTTTAGTGTTTGTAATTCCTTTTGTACCGCGTCAAGTCTCGATTGCATAGAAATCAGTTCATGCTTCATTTCAAACATTTCTTCTTTCTTTTTTTCAATTTTTTTATCCAGTTCCTCTGCCTTAGACCTTGCCTTAAAATAGTCATCCGCAATATTTAGCTGAATCAATACATTCCGCATATCAAGTTCTAGTTTATTAAATGCGTTCATCATTTTAAATTCTTCATATTTTCCGTTTATATAGGTCGCTACCGATTGAAGATAACCATCACTCTCATATCCGCTCAATGTATATTTTCTATTATTAATAATGACTTCAATATCATTCTTTGTCCTCATTGATTTATCCCCCCATACCTATTTATTTCTTATAAACATTCCGAATTTTTCTCATCATACCATACTCTATTTATTTCGGCAAGGATAAATGTTTGTAGGCTGCTTCCGTTGCCATTCTTCCGCGTGGTGTACGCATAATAAGCCCATTTTGAATTAAATATGGTTCATAAACATCCTCAATCGTACCAGAATCTTCTCCGATTGCAGCGGCCAATGTATCAAGTCCAACTGGGCCTCCACTAAATTTGCCAATCATTATATTCAATAATTCACGATCAATATTATCGAGTCCCAATTTATCAACTTCTAATAAATCCAACGCAAAATCTGCAACCGTCTTCGTAATTTTTCCATCATATTTTATCTGTGCAAAATCTCTCACTCGCTTTAACAGACGATTTGCAAGTCTAGGGGTTCCCCTAGATCGTCTTGCCATCTCATGTGCTCCCTCTATATCAATTTCAACATTGAAAACATGTGCAGAACGCATAATAATTTCTGTTAATTCGTCAATTGTATAAAACTCAAGGCGATGAACAACACCAAAGCGATCCCTAAGCGGCGCTGTCAACATACCCGCTCTCGTCGTGGCACCTACTAAAGTAAACTTTGGAAGATCCAAACGAATCGAACGAGCAGAAGCTCCTTTTCCAATCACAATATCAATTGCATAATCTTCCATTGCAGGGTATAAAACCTCTTCAACCTGACGATTCAAGCGATGTATCTCATCGACAAACAATATATCTCCATCCTGCAAATTATTTAAGATTGCCGCCATCTCTCCCGGTTTTTCAATTGCAGGTCCTGATGTGATTTTCAAATTTACGTCCATTTCATTTGCAATTATCCCTGCAAGTGTAGTTTTTCCCAATCCTGGAGGACCATAAAGGAGTACATGATCCAAAGATTCATTTCGCTGTTTGGCTGCTTCAATATATATTTTTAAATTAGACTTCGCTTTTTCTTGCCCAATATAGTTGCACAAAAGCTTTGGTCTTAAACTATTTTCAATTTTATAGTCTTCTTCCATGATTTCCGTCGAAATTACTCGGTTACCCATTTATCTATCCTACCTTATTATAGTGAAATATATTTTAAACTAAGTTTCAATAATTCTTCTACGCTTGTATCCTCTTTTATTTCTACTTTACGAACCGCCTTGAGTGCATCCGTATTGGAATATCCCAAAGAAACCAAGGCTTGTACTGCCTCACTCATAACATCCTTCGAAATAGCACCTGTTGCTCGTTCTTCTTGATGCTGCATTCGCTGATCAAATGCATCCTCTAATTTTAACTTATCTTTCAATTCAAGGATTAATTTACTTGCGGTCTTTGTTCCAATTCCAGGAGCCTTCGAAATTGCTTTTACATCATCGGCTAACACCGCAAAGCGTAAATCATCTGGTGTGATTGCTGACAAAACACCGAGCGCCCCTTTAGGCCCAATCCCATTGACGGTAATTAATAACTTAAATACATTCAAATCATCTTTTGTTAAAAAACCATATAGTTTAAGTGCATCTTCTCTTACATAAAGATACGTGTAGATTTTTATTTCTCCCCCTAAGATTGGTAATTCATTCATAACCGATAATGGAACATTTATTGTATATCCCAGTCCATTATTTTCCACTACGATTCCATCCTCTGTTACTAAAACCAATTCACCCTTTATATATGCTAACACTTTTCTTTTCTCTCCTCTACTTTTCCGGTAATTTTTCAAAGCTTCCCTTTACTGGCCATAAATACCCCTCATCAATATATTGAAGAATAATAGAAACCGGTATCTCAAGCGCCATTGCAATTTGCATCGCATTACTGTTTGGGAATTCTTCTAAGTAGTTTTTTATATCATCAAATGGTTCTTTTTCAAATTGTCTGCATTCGTTACAACAAGCCGTACGCATTGGCGCCTTAAATATTCTTTTACAATGTTTGCAAACGCATGTGTACATAAACCATTCCTCACTTTCTCTACATTAATGTACTGAATAAATTCAAAAATGGTTGTCTGATTTTCCAAGATAATGGTCGGTTCATCCATTCTTCATATGTAACTTCATGAGATACGCCTATCGTATCCATTAAATCCTCTCGAATCGTATTGATTATGCTTAGATTTGACATCCAAACCCCATTTTCATAATGCAAATAAAAACTTCGATAATCCAGATTTATTGTTCCTACAATACCGCATCCTTCATTTATAATCGTCTTTGCATGGATGAACCCAGGCGTATATTCAAAAATACGAACCCCAGCTTCCAAAAGACTTCCATAGTTATAATTCGTTAATAGCTTTACATTTTTTTTATCTGGAATGAACGGAGTAATAATACGTACATCTACACCACTTTTAACTGCCTCAATCAAATGGTTTCTCATTTCATCTTCAATAATTAAATATGGTGTTGTAATATAAAGATATTCTCTTGCCGATGAAATCATTTGATTGTAAATACTTTCAATTGGATTCCTTGGGTTATTACAAGGACCATCCGATATAACATGACAATAGACCTGTGATCTATCAAATCTTTTTGTGGGTCGGTACAAATCAAACTCTAAATATTCATTCTCGGAACTCACCTCCCACATCTGTAAAAAGGTCACGGTAAGTCCCCATACCGCATCTCCTTCCAAGCGAATCCCATTATCCTTCCAAACTCCAAAGCGCTCAATAATATTTGCATATTCATCCGCAAGGTTAAATCCTCCGGTATATCCTACATTCCCATCTATCACCATAATTTTTTGGTGACTTCGATAATTCATATATAACTTATCTGTATATTTGTGAATTGGATTGATCACCCGAATTTCAAATCCTTCAGCTTCTAGTTTCTTTCTAAAATTCTTTTCCGTCCGAAGCATTGCGCCAAAATCATCATATAAAAATTTAACTTCTACTCCTTGGCAAATTTTACGGACTAAAATTTCATGCATTTTATCCCAAATCGCACCTTCTGCAACGATAAAAAAATCAATTAGAATAAATTTTTCAGCAGTTTCAAGTTCATTAAAAATGCTTTGAAACGCGTCTTCTCCCATCGGAAAATAATCCACTTTATTATTTTTATAAATTGGGAAACCCTCATTGACCATATATTTGGAAATTCTTGATTTTACCGGATGAAGCATTGCAAATTCTCGCTCAATTGTTTCATTATTTTCTAAATAGGTTTCACCATGCCGCATCTTAATTAATATTTGCTTTTCAATCTTTTTTTTAGAATCCGCTTTGCCCCATAATACATACATAACATGTCCACTCACCGGAAGCATTAGTACAATTGTAATCCAAGCCACTTTATAGGAGGAACTTCGATTATCATTTACCAGATTCAAAATAACAATAAAACTAAGTAATTCTAAAACTACGTAAAAGTATACCGTGAAATTTCGAAGAAAAAATGGAGAGAATGCAATAAATACAAATTGAATCACTACTAATAGCCCCACCAAAAGCACTCTCAAAAAACCGCTTAAATAATTTTTTATTCTTCCGGTAAGTTCTTCTTTTAAATCGTTCATTTCATGTTTCTCAATACTCATGACTCATTTTCTCTTCTTTCTTAAGTCCTCTAATATTTTTTCGGATCGCATTGATTTCATAGTTGGGAACGCTCGCAAAATACGTTTTTGAACTATATTTTTTAGTTCTGCACTTTTTTGATATTTTGAAAGTAATGTTTTTAACTTTTGTTCCAACTCATCTTTATTGGGAAGCTGGCTACGTTTTGCATCAATTTGCCCTTTGAAGCTTTCTGACAAACTGGCAATGGAGAGTTCCTCTAAACGTCCTTTGATTTCTCCCGTTGCCCCAAATAATTTTGTAGACTCCAAATATTCCAAAATTTCGTCTCTCGTTTTGGCAAGATCCACAAACTTTTGATCGAGCTTTAATGCATAAATAACAGTAACCGTAACGTCTGCAGAAAATAAAACAAAAATAGGAACACCCGCAAGTTCCCCAACGTTTCTAGGAATTTGATTAATTAAAGAATCCATAACCGGCTGTAAAACTTCTGTCATAAATATTGATAAAATACCCCATACAAGAGAGGCAAGTAAACAAATTCTTCCTTTTATATTGTATTTGTAATGGGTATAATCCCACCATTTTGCATGAAATACTTTTTCCATAAGATAGGAAGTCACATATTCTAAAATAGTTGCCAGCACTGCACCACAGATAAATACTAAAAATGCGTTCTGCTGTATCGGATATATCAGTATGTAAACGATTGTTGCGCCAGCACCATAAATTGGAAGGATTGGACCATTTAAAAATCCACGATTTACCAACGTTTTTTTCCGAAAGGATACCAAACAACTCTCGTATATCCATCCAAAAAAACAATAAAGAAAAAAATTATAAAAAAGGAAATAAAAATCAAATCCCATTATTTCTGAATTCCACATATGTGTTCCACCTTACTATATATTATTTTCTCATTCTAACACATCTATTTCTAAAAATATACTAATTTGACATAAAAATCAAATAATTGTTTGATTTGACCTTATACTCTACATCCTTTATAATGGCTAAAGAATCATTAATACAAAGGCTATTCCATATGAAAGGAGCTTTATGTTAACAATCAAACATACATTTCATATTAATAAAAACACTATTTTTTCTGATTTTTTATCCGAGGATGTTGTATTATTCGACATTGAAACAACCGGATTCTCTCCTGATATATCAAGCCTCTATCTAATCGGCTGTCTCTATAGGAATAACAATTGTTGGAACCTTGTCCAATGGTTTGCAGATGATTATCAAAGTGAAAAAGATTTACTAATTCATTTTTTTGAGTTTTTATCCTCTTTCCATATAATTGTACATTATAATGGAAGTGGCTTTGACATTCCTTATCTTTTGAATAAATGCAGAAAATACAAGCTTTCTTATGATTTTTCCATCATCAAAAGCATGGATCTTTATAAAGAATTTTCCTATTTAAAATCTCTTCTAGGTCTTCCAAATTTAAAGCAAAAGACCATTGAAAATTTTTTAGGAGTTAACAGAACAGATCCTTATGATGGTGGTGAATTAATTTCTGTTTATTCTAGCTATATGCAACACAAAATTTTATCCAAGCCAGTAAAAGAGGAACTAGACACCTTGCTCCTTCATAATGAAGAAGACTTATTAGGTCTATTGTCCTCATCTTTGCTCATGCATTATAAAAATTTTTTTAAAGGTTCTTTTACGGTATCAAACGCAGCGATTATTGGTGATACCTTTCATCTGGGCTTGACTCCTGACTATGTATTAGCACATTCGTTTCATTTGGAACAAACATACTATTCTATATCATTTACAAACAACATAACCTACATAGATATTCCAATCACAAAAGCTGCATTAAAGCACTTTTACAAAAACTATAAAGATTATTACTATCTTCCCCAAGAAGATACTGCAATTCACAAAAGTGTAGCTGCTTATGTCGATAATTCGTATCGGCAAAAAGCGAAAGCCCACAATTGCTACACCTTAAAGGCGGGAATGTTTCTTCCTCAGTTCAAGGAAAGTTTCTCTCCAGTATTTCAAACCAATTATAAATCAAAGCCGCTTTATTTTGAACTTACTGACTCATTTTGCAACGATCCTGCCCTTTTGAAAGCTTACCTTATTGGTTTGTTCAATAAATAAAGGTCTGCCGAAAATTCGGCAGACCTTTATTTATTATCATTATTCAGCTGTAATAATTTCTTTTTTATTATAACTTCCACAAGCTTTACAAACTCTATGTGGCATCATTAACTCTCCACATTTACTGCATTTAACTAAATTTGGAGCAGTCATTTTCCAGTTTGCTCTTCTTTGATCTCTTCTACCTTTTGAAGATTTATTCTTTGGACAGATTGACATGGTCACACCTCCTTATAATTCTTGAAGATATCTTGGATTACTGACATTCTAGGGTCACTTACCAACTGATTGCAATCACAGGATTGTTTATTAAGATTCTTACCACATACCTTGCAAATTCCTTTGCAATCAGGTTTGCATAATACCTGTAACGGAAAGCGCAATAAAATCTCATCAAAAACAAGTACGTCTACATCCAGATTATATCCATCAATATAATTTAATTCATCTAAATCCTTGATTCTGTCATTATCTGTATCGTTAAAATCCAAATCTTTTGACACCTGTACATCAAAAGAAATAATAACATCCTCAAGACACCTGGAACACGGAATTACTAGGGAAAGTGTTGTCTTTGCAGTAAAAGAAACTTTGTGGCCACCATTTGAATCAAAATCGAGCACCACGTTATTCTTTTCGCTAAACGCATATTCCATTCCATCCAGTTTAAAACATCTCAGCTCCAATGGAGCCTCTATGTGTTCTGCCTTATTTTTCACAGACATGATTTCCGATAATGATACTATCATATATCATCCTCCTATCGATACAGGACACAAACACACTCTTTGTATTATATCCACATATTACTATTTTGTCAAGAATTATTTTACTAAAGCCACCGTTTCTTCTGCAATTGCAAGTTCTTCATTTGTTGGAATGACACAAACTTTAACTTTTGAGTTTGCGGTAGAAATCATTTTTTCTTCTCCGCGAACCTTATTCGCTTCATCATCCAGTTCTACTCCCAAATAACCTAAATATTCACAAATCATTTTACGAATTGCGCTATCGTTTTCGCCGACTCCTGCCGTAAATGCGATTCCATCAATCCCATTCATTGCTGCTACATAACCACCGATGTACTTTGCTACACGATAAGAAAACGCTTCTTGCGCATTTTTCGCATCAATATTTCCCTCGTTTGCAGCTTTCTCTAAATCTCTAAAGTCACTGGAAACGCCTGACATCCCAAGAACTCCTGATTTTTTATTTAAAATATTTATCATTTCAGAAACGGATAAACCTTCTTTGTTTGCAATAAATTCAACAATAGCAGGATCCAAGTCTCCGCTTCTTGTTCCCATAATCAAACCTTCGAGTGGTGTAAGTCCCATGCTGGTATCAATACATTTACCATTTAATACAGCAGATACGCTTGCTCCGTTTCCAAGATGGCAAACGATTACTTTGGAATCATTTGTTGGGAGATTGGTATATTCTATAAATCGTTTGGATACAAAACTATGGCTTGTACCATGGAACCCATATCTTCGAATACTATATTTATCATAATATTCCTTTGGAATTGCATATAGATATGCTTTTGCCGGCATTGTCTGATGAAATGCTGTATCAAAAACTGCAACTTGTGGAACTCCAGGCATTGCTGCCTCACATGCATTGATTCCAATTAAGTTTGCAGGATTGTGAAGTGGTCCTAAATCGAAACAATCTTTGATTACTTTCTTAACATCATCATTTACAACAATTGAATCACAATAGTATTTTCCACCATGAAGCACACGATGACCTACTGCTTTGATTTCGCGAATACTTGCAATTACACCTACTGTTTTATCAACCAATGCATCCAAAACCATTTTTACTGCTACCGTATGATCTGGCATTAAATTTTCCACAACATATTTATCTTTACCCGTTGGTGAATGGGTTAATTTTGAACCTTCAATTCCGATTCTTTCACAAATTCCTTTTGCCAAAACATCTTTATTTTTCATGTTGATTAATTGATATTTTAATGATGAACTTCCACAGTTAATTACTAATACGTTCATTTTTGTTCTTCCTCGCTTTACCTATTCTTTCCGTATTTTTTATCGTTACTGTATGCCTGCCTGTACTGCTGTAATTGCGACAACGCCTACAATATCTTCCGCCGAGCAACCTCGAGAGAGATCGTTCACTGGTTTTGCAATACCCTGTGTCATCGGTCCATACGCATCTGCCTTAGCCAAACGTTGTACCAATTTATAACCAATATTTCCAGCATCTAAATCTGGAAATACAAGTACGTTGGCTTTTCCAGCTACTTCACTATTTGGTGCTTTTGAAGCCCCAACGCTTGGAACGATTGCAGCATCTAACTGACACTCTCCATCAATTTTATATTGTGGGTATTGTTCTTTTGCAAGTTTAGTTGCTTCTACTACTTTATCAACATCCGCATGTTTTGCACTTCCTTTTGTAGAATGAGACAACATAGCTATAAGTGGCTCTTCCCCTACTAATCCTTGAAAGCTTTCTGCAGAAGATCCAGCAATTGCAGCTAATTCCTCTGGATTTGGATTTTGATTTAATCCACAATCAGAAAATACAAAGGTTCCATTTGCACCTAATTCACAATTTGGTACAACCATAATAAAGAAAGAGGAAACCAATTTTGTTCCTGGCGCAGTTTTCAAAATTTGTAAAGATGGTCTTAATGTATCAGCAGTTGAATGGCAAGCTCCTGACACCATTCCATCAACATCTCCCGCTTTTACCATAACAACTCCATAATACGTATTGCTCGTTAGTAAAATCTTTTCTGCTTCTTCTTTCGTCATCCCTTTGCTTTTTCGGCATTCCACTAAGATATCCACATATTTGTTAAAGTTTGAATCGGTTGTAGGATCTATAATTTTAACTTTCGAAATATCTAACTCACCAGCTAACTTCTTAACTTCCACTTCTTTTCCTACCAAAACAAGATCTGCAATATCCTCTTTTTGTATTTGGGCAGCAGCTTGTATGGTACGAATATCTTCTGCCTCTGGTAATACAATTGTTTTTCTGTTTTGTTTTGCTCTTGCCTTAATTTGCTCAATAAATGACACGTAAAAACACTCCTTCGTAAGTAAATTTATTTTTTTTAATTTAAACCCTTAATTTCTATTATAGCTCAAATATTCTACACCTACAAGTAATTTTTATCTTTTACTACCAAGGAAAAATAGTGCAACCGTTCCAGGACCAGAATGTGCTCCAATCACCGGGTCTAACACTCTTACAAAAACCTCTTTTATTGGGTAAAGTTCTTTTACCCTTTTGGCAACATATTCTGCATCTTCCAAACAATCTCCATGGCTAATATAGATATATTGACCTTCTGGATGTTCAATCGTTCGTTGTAAATGTAGAACTAACGCATCCAACGCTTTTTTCCTTCCTCTGGCTTTTTCCATCATAATAAGATGACCTTCATCATCCACATGAAGCACTGGCTTAATATTTAATGCCGTTCCTAGTACTGCCGTTGTAACAGAAATCCTACCTCCACGTTTTAGAAAGAACAAATCATCTACGGTAAACCAATGACATAAGCGCAAGCGATTGTCTAAAATCCATTGGTATACTTCTTCAATTTTTCCACCATCTTCTCTCAGATCGATTGCATAACGAACCAATAGGCCTTCACCCAACGCTGCTGCCAATGTATCAACACAATAGATTTTTCGTTCTGGATAGCGTTCCCTTAACTCCTCTAATGCAACACAAACTGATTGATAACTTCCGCTTAGACCAGATGAAAATCCAATATAAAGAATATCTTTCCCAATCTTCAATAATGCTTCACATTGTTCCATCGCTGCACTTGTATTTACTAATGAAGTTGTTATTTCTTTCTTTTTCCTCATCATTGCATAAAACTGTGCTAAATCCGTTAATTTTCCTTTTTCATATCCATAATACTCGACTTTATCGACAAAAAAGGAAAGCGATAAGATGGTTAAGTGATATGTTTCGATCATGTCTTCTGGTAAATTTGCAGAAGAATCTGTAATTATTTCAAATTGCATATGAGCCCTCCCAAAGTTCTTGCATAATTTTCTAATCCCTCGTATTATAAGACTTTTTAAAAGGTTCGTCAAATGCCTTTTATTATTTCTCTTTCTGCAAATAACGCTGCACCCAAGGCTCCTGCAAAACGCCCCAAAGTATGATTAGATACCTTTACTTTTAACTTTGCAGATAGCTCTGCTGCAAAATATGCACTATGACTCAATCCTCCTGTCAGCATTACTTTCGTTCCTATCGTCTTCTTTGCAGCTAAAGATACTACTTTATTTACGACAGAATCAATGATACCTGCTGCAATATCCTCTTTGCTTTTTCCTTCTTGCATAAAATTAATTATCTCCGATTCCGCAAAAACAGTACAAAGAGAGCTAATTGCAATTGGTGTTCCGATTTGTGCGAGTGAAAACAATTCATTAATTGTTATATTCAAGCGATTTGCCATGATTTCCAAGAATTTTCCAGTTCCAGCAGAACATTTATCATTCATTAAAAAATCAACAACTACACCATCTTCTACTAAAATGATTTTTGTATCTTGTCCTCCAATATCAATAATGGTCGTATCTCCACCTGCCAAATAGCGACCTCCCATTCCATGGCATGTGATTTCAGTGACTACTTTATTCGCATAATTAACCGTCCCTCTTCCATATCCAGTTGCAACAACATATGTATTTTCAGAATTAACATCGATTGATTTTTCTACTAAACGATTTAAAATTAGAGCTGCCGTCTCCTTGCTGTTCCAACCAGATGGCATAACAAAATAATCCTCGACCTCTCCTCGTATTAAAACCTTCGATGCAGTTGATCCAATATCAATTCCAATTGCATTCATTCTATTCTCCATTCCGTTTACCTGATTGATATAACTAAAAAAAGGGATGTTACTCGCTATCGTTTGTAACATCCCTAAAAGATACCAAATAGTCCTTAACAATACCGATCTCGTTTCGCATCGTTTGCGTTTTCTAATGCAACTATCTTTTGTATTTCGATTTTATCGAATTCAATACACTCCACTATTTTTTCCATATCTTCTTTTTGTATCATAAGTGATATTCCACAACATGCACTCACTCTTCTTGGTGTCGGCACAATTGTTGTTTGAATATTTCGCCGCTTTAATGCTTGATACAACTCCATTCCGCTATGGTGATTATGAAACAGTACATAGTATTCTTCCATTTTCCTACCTGTTTAATGGTTCAACATTTCAATAAATGCACCAATTCTTGTTCGAAGTTGCTGAGCGTCGGAATCCGTATAGTCCGTTTCAATCCCAAGAACAGGAATTCCAGCTTCTTTGAGTGCTTTTTCTACAACAAACCCTTCTGTATCATATAGATTACAGAATTTTAAGTTGACATCAATCACACCATCAACCTGATATTCTTTCGCTAATTCAATGATATCTTCCACTCTTCCAGTATTTGGCGTAAAGCATGCACAATTAATTTTCATATAGCGTTCGGCTAACGCATCAATTTGCTCGTCCACTGTTTTCTTCGTTTCATCGACTAGATTTTCAAAGTATCTAGTTCCTGTACACATTTCTTCACAAACGACAGCAGCACCACTAGTTTCAATGATATTATGTAGTTTCCAATTTGGAACAGCAAGCGGTGTTCCCGAAAGCAAAATTCGTTTCGTTCCACTCGGAACAACCGATACCTGATTTTTAACTCTTTCTTCTAATTCATCACATAGTTTATTTGTCATCTCTGTAAAGCGGGCTGGATCATCATAAAATGCAATTTGCGAAATTACAAGTGCATCTCGCCCACTAATTGGAAGATTTTTATTTTTTCTAAAATCATAGAGCCTTGCTAATGCTTTCCTTTTTTCATTTATAAGATGAATACTCTCTTGTAAGGACTCTCTTGTAATTTTATTACCAGTAAAATCTTCCACTATCTGCTTGAATTCTTCAATTTCAGCTGCCCATGCTTTTACATCTTTTTTGCGCTTCATTTGCGGAAGGTTCATCACATGCATTGGTACATCTTCACCAAGAATTTCCCATGCTTTTTTCTTTCCATCACAAGTAGTTTCTCCTACATACATATCTGCAATCCGAAAGAATGGACAGGTTTTATCAAAACGAGCACCCAACGATGCTTTAATCAATGGACAGGTATTCGTTGGCAATACCTTTTCTCCCCCTGGTACCCAAAACTGTGACCCCCCACATAAACCAGTTGAAATTGCGTCTGCTGCAAATACGATTTCATCTGGCACATATACGCAAAAGGTTCCGAATACCTTTCCACCTTTTTTTTGATGTTCAATCAATTCTTTTGGACGAACACCATGTATTTCCGAAATTACAAAGTTATAATAATCCATTGCTTCTGGTCTATTTTCCTGTGTTAAAAAAACATCCCCAAATGCCTGTGGTAATACTTCGCATAATTGATCATGCGTGTCCAAATCCATTCCCAAATCATTCCACATTTCTCTATAATCTGACATAAATAAATACCTCCTTTATCTATAAAAACCATAGCACATAAAAGATAAGCTTTCAATTAGTTTTAGGCGTTCCATTCATTGATATTTTCAACTAGTTATGCTCGGTTTATTGCTAATTTCAATAAGTGAGTAATACCAATGGAATTCTTAATTGAGTTTTTTTCTCAAAAACATTATAATAAGAGAAAGAAAAGAAAGGAAATTAAGTTATGAGTATTGTTGGAGTTATTGTAGAATATAATCCGTTTCACAATGGGCACAAATATCATCTGGAACAGGCGAAAACACTAAGTGGTGCTGACTATGTTGTTGCCATTATGAGTGGCAATTTCGTGCAACGTGGGATTCCAGCAATCACAGACAAATATACACGAACAGCAATGGCTCTGCAAAATGGTGCAGACATCGTTTATGAACTACCAGCCTTTTATGCCACATCAAGTGCAGAAAGCTTTGCTTACGGGGCAGTGTCGATTTTGAACGGACTCGGAGTGATTGATTATTTATGTTTTGGTGCAGAGGATAACGACCTTAGTCTTATGCAAGAAATTGCTAAACTGTTAAACCAAGAACCTTCCTCCTACACCTCACATATTAAAAGAGAACTTTCTAACGGAATCCCTTTCCCGGTCGCTAGAAAAAATGCTTTGATTCCTCTTCTATCCGGAAAAAATTCATTATATATCGAACATTTTTTAGAATCTTCCAATAATATTTTGGGAATTGAATACCTCAAAGCCTTAGCCTTATTACAAAGTAATATAACTCCACTTATTGTTAAACGGCAGGGATCTATATACAACGAAGAAGGGCTTCCTAGTCCATCCACATTTCCTTCAGCAACTGCATTAAGAAAATCTTATTGCTTAAATGCCTCATTAAAACCATATGCTCCATTTGTACCAAAATCCGCATTTGATTTATTAAACGATGCAAAAAACAAATCATTTCCCTTAGAACTGGATGATTTTTCAGAATACCTATATTATAAGCTTTCCTATATTACGTACGAAGATCTTATTACCTATGTTGATATTTCTCCCGACTTGGCCATGCGAATTTTAAAACTTCGTAGGGATTTTACCAACATTTCGGAATTTGCAAACAAAATTAAAACCCGTCAATTTACACTTACTCGCATTCAACGGGTTCTGCTCCATATTTTATTGAATGTGAGAATTGGAATGGCACCTTCGCCCTATGCACACCTACTTGGCTTCAAGAAAGCTTCCACTTCTATTATTAATAAAAAACGAGCTTCGATCCCTATTATAACAAAATCAGCCGATTCAAAAAAGCTTTTGGAGCATGACATCTTTTGTACTGACCTATATAACCGTGTAGTTGCAAAAAAATTTCAATATTGCATTGCAAGTGATTTTACACATCCGTTAATCATTCAATAAAATGAATATCCGATTTTTATAAGCATATGATTATGAAAAGACATTTTTTCAGGATTCCTATGACTCTATTTTTATTAGTAGTTGCTTTTGGCCTTCTTATCGTATTCCCAAATACTGCTTTTGATGGTGCAAAATCAGGGTTGCTTTTATGGTTTCAAGTTATACTTCCTACCCTATTCCCATTTCTTGTCATTACAAATATGATGGAACGTCTGCTTCCAATCAGTTCAGGAAAGCTCTATACGCTATTTACCGGCTTTCTTTCTGGTTATCCAATTGGTGCTAAGTCTTGTAATTTTGTTGTGAAAGAAGGAAAACTTTCAAAAAAAGAAGGACAGTTTTATCTATCCTTCTGTAATAATGCAAGTCCTGCATTTTTATTAAATTATGTATTTATACATTGCCTAAATGTATCAAACAAACGCTTTTTGTTACTTGGAATTCTCTATCTTTCTGCTATTCTAAGTGCACTTTTTATCTATCCTAAAAACAAGCCCCTTCGATTGCAATCCATTGATTCCACACCAGTAATCGACCAAAAAAAATTCACAAATAAAACATTGTCCTTTGATACGGTTATCATGGCAAGCTTTGAAATAATTACAAAAATCGGCGGGTACATCATCCTTTTTTCCTTGATTGCTAACATTATTAGGATGCATCTTCCACTACCAGGTTTTATAAAAATAATCGTTTGCGGAACCCTTGAAATCACAACGGGCGTTAATTTGATTTACAAAAGTGTTCTAAGTCCTTCCATTAAGCTCCTAATCACAATGTTTATTGCTTCCTTTGGAGGAATTTCCGCACTTTTCCAAACACAGGCTGTAATCAAAGACTCCAGCCTGTCCATTCGCACGTATATCAACTTAAAATTAGTCGGAAGTGGAATCTGCGTTTGCATCACGTACCTTCTCCTGTTATTTAATATCATCTAAGAAGGTATTTTCATCAAAATTAAAGTCATCATCCAAACGATCGTCCTCGTGTTCCGACTCTCCCTTTGCATATTCAATAGCTTCAGCAGTTTCTAAATCCGTTTCATTTGCTCCCTTTTGTTTATCAAGTCCCAATTCTGCGCGATTGTTGATAATTGTATCTAGTCCATACTTCAACGTACTTGTAAGTCCTTCATAATGTTCAGAAGCACCCTCATATGCCGAAGTAAGTGCTTGCTCAGCATCTGCTAGTAAATCGTTGGTATAGGCTAATGCATTGATACGGATTTGATCCGATTCTTGCACCGCCTTTGCCATAATTTTATTTGCCTCCTCTGTCGCTTGACTCACAATCTGATTTGCTTGAAAATATGCTTGTTGCACAATTTCAGATTCATTGATTAAATTTTCTGTCTTCTGACGTGCTTCTTCCATCATTTCATCTGCTTTTTTTTGAGCATCGTCAAGAATTGCCTCTCGATTTGCAATTACCTTTTTATATCGCTTGATTTCATCTGGCGCACGCATTCTTAATTCATCCAACAAATCATAAAGTTCATCTTTTGGAACGATTACCTTTGTTGAAAACAACGGTTGCGTTTTACAGTTTTCAATAAATTCATAAATGTCCTCAATTGATTGTTCGATTCTGCTTGTTCCCATATGTACTCTCCTATCTTGTACCATTGTTTTCCTTTAATTTTTTACATAATGCATCTTTCACTGTTTCCGTTAAAAACTTACTAACGTCTCCATCATATGTAGCGATTTCTTTGACAATACTTGAACTCAAATAAGAATACTCTACACTTGTTGTCAAAAAAACGGTATCTACTTTTGGCTGTAATTTATGATTTGTCTGTGCAAGCTGTAGCTCATATTCAAAATCCGTAACTGCCCGAAGTCCACGGACAATCGCTGTTGCATTTTTTATGATAGCATAATCAACCAAAAGGCCTTTAAATTCTTCCACTTCTACGTTTTCAATGTCTTTCGTTACTTCTTTTAACATTTCTACTCTATCTTTTGCTGAAAATAATGCGTGTTTTTTACTGTTGTTAAGTACACCTATATATAGCTTGTCAAAAAGCTTTGAGGAGCGCATAATGATGTCTATATGTCCTAACGTTACTGGGTCAAAGCTCCCTGGATAAATTCCGATTCTCATAACGTGCCTTTCCATTTTAAGAATATATGTTGGTTCGTTTTATATTCTTTGATTTTATATATTTCATATCCCAATGCTTCTACAAACGAAATCTCTGTTTGTAAGGATGCCTCGAATATTATTAATGTATCTTTGCGTAGGATTGTCGATGCCACTAAATATTCCAATACTTTTTTTTCAAAATCTAGATTGTAGGGCGGATCCATGAAAATAACATCAAATGCATCCCTACGTCCATCTAATACCTTTAAAGCACCCAAATAGTCCATTGATAGAATATTTGCTTGTTCCTTAAATCCTGTTTTTTCTAAGTTTTTTTCAATTGCATGCAATGCTTCTCTATTGTTTTCAACGAAAACTGCTTCGTTTGCACCTCTGCTGATTGCTTCAATTCCGATTGCCCCACTTCCACTAAACAAATCAAGAAACCTTGCATCTGCTAAATAATTTTGTATCATATTAAACAAAGTTTCTTTGATACGATCCGTTGTAGGTCTGGTATTTAATCCTTCCGGCGTTGTCAATTGAATTCTTCTTGCACTTCCCGAAATCACTCTCATCCATAACTCCTATCCTCGTGTATTTTTGCTCAAACTATCCTTATGTCATTCACACGATTCTCTTACACTGTATTTTATCTATCATTTATCATAAGTATAAATACTTTAGCATTAGTTTATCTCAAACAATCTTATATTTCAATACTTAATTCGTTATTCTTATAAAACATAGATAAATGGGAGCATCCTAATGATACTCCCATTCCCCACATAGTTCTAGCTGTTTACTGCATACCTGACATTTTCTTCTCTTGTTCCTGAATCATTTTCTTAACCATATAGCCACCAACACTACCATTTTGACGAGACGTTAAGTCTCCATTGTATCCTTCTTTTAAAGGAACTCCAATTTCGTTTGCGACCTCATATTTAAACTGATTCATCGCAGCTCTTGCTTGTGGAACTTCCATTCGATTTCTGCTACTTGACATAATAAACCCCTCCATTTCTCTATCAACGATTCATTGAAACAGTTGATAATGATTTGTTGTTGTTTGTTACATCCTTAGTATATGTTATGTTACAAAAAATAAACTAGTAAATCTATGTAGTGTTACCATATCCTTCTGCCTTGTTATCTATAGTATATTCCTGACATCTTCTACGAGAATTTCACAAAGATTTTCTTTCGTTGGATTCTCAACTTTGACCAATCGATTCGCTTGCTTTATCATGATTTTTTCAAAGGCATTCCGAATGCCTCTTGCATTTCCAAACACACGAAATTCGTCCGCTGTAAATTCAGAAAGTCTCGATTTTATATAGTCAGTTGCTTCCATTGTAAGTTCAATGCCAACTTTATTTGACATAGACCCTAAAATTTCAGTTAGCTCCTCTATCGAATAATCGTCAAATGTAATAAACTTATTAAACCGAGAAACAAGTCCTGTGTTCGAATCCAAAAAAATTTTCATTTCTTCTTTATATCCAGCTACAATTACAATCAGATTATCTCTATGATCTTCCATCATCTTAACTAATGTGTCAATTGCTTCTGCGCCAAAATCATTCGAACCATTATTACTTAGTGAATACGCCTCATCAATAAAAAGAACTCCGCCTAACGATTTTTCAACAACTTCCTTTACCTTTAATGCTGTCTGTCCAACATATCCTGCTACAAGACCAGAACGATCTGTCTCAACTAAGTTTCCAGTAGACAAAATCCCAAGTTCCTGATAAATTTTTGCAACTAGCCTTGCTACCGTAGTTTTTCCAGTTCCAGGATTACCAGTAAACACCATATGATACGTCATATCCATAACTGGCATATGAAAATTTTCACGAAGCTTACGTACCTTAATTAAATTAATCAAAGATTCAATTTCTTCTTTTACGTTCCTAAGACCGACTAAATCTTTTAGTTCTTCCAAGTATTCATCTAATTTTGTTTTCGCTTTTGATTGTTCTAACGCCTCTTCTAACTGCTCTTCTTTCATTATTTCCATCTGTTCACTGACATATCCCGTTTTCTCTACTACCTTTTGTTTTTCCTCTACAATAGATTCTACTTTCATCATTTGATTTTTTTCTTGTATTGATTCAAAAGAAAAGGCTTCTCCAATTTTATCATCACTTAATTTTTTAAAAAGGTATCGGGGAGATAAATGTTCACCCGCATCCGCCTGATTGATAAATACTCGATTCTTATCATAGTATTCTTGGATAAATCCATTTACAAAATTATCCATTGTACAATTCATATGTGACATCGTCAGTAAAATATTTAGAAACGAATCAAAAAACTGTTCTGTAAAATCCGATTCTTTTTCTACATCACGGACTTGACATAATTGCAATAAAATAGGAGGTGATTTCATCATGGTTTTTACGGTCAATAATACAGTTTCATCCAATTCTTCTTCGCAAGAACACGCAATCATATTTTGGTTTGGCAACTCAATTATAAACAATCGTTCTTCCTTATGTAGACGCCCACAATATATCGCTAGATTGATTAATACTGCCTGGATATACAAATCTAAAAATTCATCTATGGAGTGCTTTAATACATCTTTTGCTTTATCCCAATAGCCTTCGCTATCTAAAATTTTGCACACCCGCTCTAATTGATTATAATTTTTTTTTGCAAGTTTAAAAAGATGCTCATTTGTATAATTTAGCTGCATCAATGTCTTTCCCTCATTTCCAAAAATTGCACATTTTATCGGTTATTACATTAATCGCATTATAACATTCATAAAAATTTCAGTCAATGCTTTCCACGGATATCGAACAACATTCCCTATTATAAAAAAATTGTTCCTCCATAACGAATGATTTTTCTTCGCAAATTTTCATGTTTTTTAAGCATTTGCTTGACTTCGTTTGCTTTCCATTCCATAGCCGCTTCATTTGCTTCCATCAATATGTTTGCATCATTAAATACATCTGCCATCTTAAATTCTAACAGTCCGCTCTGTCTGATTCCAAAAAAATCACCTGGTCCACGAAGACGCAAATCCTCTCGTGCAATAAAAAATCCATCATTTGATTGGTTTAATATTTCAAGCCGCTCCATCGTTTGCTTACTTTCGCTTCCATGTACAAGAATGCAAAACGATTGATGTTCTCCTCTTCCTACCCGACCTCTCAACTGATGCAACTGAGCCAATCCAAAACGTTCTGCATTTTCTACCATCATAACCGATGCATTTGGAACATTAACTCCAACTTCAACTACTGTTGTTGAAATCATAATTTGAATGTCTCCACTTGCAAAACGTCCCATAATGTCATTTTTCTCGCTTGCTTTCATTTTTCCATGTAGATATTCAACAACAATCGAAGGTGCTACACTTGATTTTACCTTCTCCGTATAATCAATTACGTTTTCTACCTCTAATTCTTCACTTTCTTCTACCATTGGACAAATGATATAAATTTGTCTGCCTTTTGCAATTTCTTTTTCCATAAAATGATATGCTGTTGCGCGGTAATTCGTATTCACAACACAGTTTTTAATGGGTAATCGTTTTGCTGGCAGTTCATCAATTATGGATAAATCCAAATCACCATATAATATAATTGCCAGTGTTCTTGGTATCGGAGTCGCACTCATAACTATAATATGTGGCTCTAATCCTTTATTCGAAAGTGCTTCTCTTTGTTTTACTCCGAAACGATGTTGCTCATCTGTAATTACAAGTCCCAAATTATTATATTCCGCTTTTTCTTGTATCAACGCATGCGTACCAATAATTACATCCACTTCATGCATTTGAATCAATTGATAGCATTGCCTTTTTTCTTTTGCTGACATCGAACCCACCAACAAACATAGTTTGACCCCAAATGGTTCTAACAATTCCCGCAGTGTTTCATAATGCTGTTGTGCCAGCACCTCTGTCGGTACCATCAAAGCTCCCTGCACTTGATTTTTTGCTGCCTTTAACAAGGCAAGTGCCGCAAGTACTGTCTTACCAGATCCTACATCTCCTTGAATTAGTCGATTCATGACATGATTCGACGCCATGTCGGTTTCCATTTCGTCCCAAACTTTTTTTTGTGCATTCGTAAGCTCGTAAGGTAGTTTACTGATTAGTTCCTGACATTTGGTAGTCTTTTCCCAAACAAAGCGACTTGCTTTTTTACTTCGTTCCTTTTTCATCTGATGCAGCGCCAGTGTAAATAAGAAAAATTCATCAAATACAATACGTCGTCGTGCTTTTAACATGCTCTCATGGTTGCTTGGAAAATGAATTTCACGAATTGCTTCTTTATATGTCACTAACTTATATTTTTTTCGTATCGTGGGAGTAAGGTAATCGGTTTCAAAAACCGCCTCTTTCAATATTGCTTTTACAGCTTTAACAATAGTATTATTATTGAGCCCCTTTGTTAATGAATAAATCGGTTGTAATTCATGGAGACGGTTAACATATTCTGCTTTACTAAGTATTTGTGGTTGAGCCATTGTATATTGTTGATTTTTTCTAGATACTCTGCCACGAAACAAATACTTTGTACCAAGATGTAAGGTCTTTTTTAAAAAGGGCATATTAAACCAAGTAAGCATTAAATCACCCGAAAAATCTCGAACACGACAATTTAGGATATTCAAACCACGTATCTTCTTTAACTGAGGCACAGCGACTAAACTAGCTTCAATTGTTACCATCTCACCCTCGCGTACTTCACCAATTGGAAGGATTTCTTCGTATGAATCATAGTTTCTAGGATAGTGTTCTAATAAATCTTCCAACGTAAAAATATTCAATTTATGATATAAAAGTTCTGTCTTTTCTCCAATTCCCTTTATTTCACTGATTGGTAATTGTAATTCCATAATTTAACCATTTCCTTTATTTAAGAAAGAGAGCGATTCCATCGAGTCGCTCTCTCATTAGATTTATGCACTTATTTTTGATAATTTACTCAACAGACAAAACATAATAGTAAATTGGTTGACCACCAAAATGTGTTTCAACGTCGACATCTGGATATTTATCCATAATGGATTTCGCCATTGCATTGGCAGTTACTTCTTCCACATCATCTCCATAATACAGACTCAAAAGTTCGGAATCCGCATCCACTAGCTCATCTACTAATTGCATTGTGGTCACTGAAATGTCTTTTCCTACCGATAAAATGCCAACATCTGCTATCCCCATAATATCTCCAGTGGCAATCATTTTCCCATCAATGCTCGTATCACGTACTGCATATGTCACCTGCCCTGTTTTTACTTGTCTCATCTCATTTGTCATGTGTTCCGCATTTTCCTCTGGAGTTTTATCGAACACATAATTAATGATAGCGGTTATTCCTTGTGGTATTGTCTTTGACGGAATTACAATAATATTTTTATCTTCCGTCAGATTCTTTGCTTGCTCTGCCGCAAGAATGATATTTTTATTATTTGGTAAAATAAAAATAGTATCCGCATTCACTTTTGTAATTGCTTCCAACATATCCTCTGTACTCGGGTTCATGGTTTGACCGCCTTCGATTAAGTAATCAACACCAAGTCCCGAAAAGATACCATTGATTCCCTCACCAATAGAAACACTAATAAACCCAACTTCTTTTCTTGGACTTTCTGATTTTGCTTCCTTTGCTTTTAAAGCCTCACGCTCTGCATCTTTAATTACTTTTTCATTATGTTCTTCTCGCATATTATCAATTTTCATACTCGTAAGAGAGCCATACGTCAATGCACGTTGAATTGCAAGTCCCGGATCATTTGTATGCACATGAACCTTAACAATATCGTCATCCGAAACAACAACAATCGAATCTCCAATTGATTCTAAAAAGCTCTTAAATGCAAGTTCAGTCTTCGTTGTATACTCTTTTTCAAGCATAACAATAAATTCGGTACAATATCCAAACTTTATATGCGCAGTTGAAAGCTCATTGCTATCCATTTTTACAGGTGCACTGTTTCTGCTCGCAACTGGTATACTTGATAAATCAATTTCTTTTCCTAATAAGGCATCATACGCGCCACGAAGAATCGTTATCAATCCTTCTCCACCAGAATCAACAACACCTGCTTCTTTTAATACAGGTAACATGTCTGGAGTCTGATTCAAAACTTCTTCCATATAGCGTAATACTTCATCAAGAAAATATACTAAATCATCCGTCTCTTCTGCCAAAATAAGTGCTTTTGTTGCGCCACCCCTTGCGACCGTAAGAATGGTTCCTTCTTTTGGTTTCATAACTGCATTATATGCGGTTTCAACCGCATGTTCAAATGCTTTTGCAGCCAGTGCTACATTTATCTCCTTTTTATCTGCAACTTCTTTTGTAAAGCCACGAAAAAGCTGAGATAAAATAACGCCCGAATTTCCACGTGCTCCACGCAATGAACCACTTGAAATAGCTTTTGATAGATTTTCTATTGTTGGATTATCAATTGCGCCAACCTCTTTTGCTGCTGACATAATTGTTAATGTCATATTTGTTCCTGTATCACCATCTGGTACTGGAAATACATTCAATTCATTAATATATTCCTTCTTTGCTTCAATGTTTTTTGCACCTGCCAGAAACATTTTTTGAAGCATCTTTCCGTCAACTGTGTTTATAACCACTGTTCTGTTCCTCCTTAAAGCGATTTCCTTGTAGTCTTATTAGTCTACAATGCGTACACCTTCTACTAAGATATTAATTTTCTCAACTTCCATTCCAGTAAACTCTTCGACTTTGTACTTTACATTACTAATAAGATTCTCTGTTACTGCGGAAATACTCACACCGTAAGCTACGATAATATGCAAATCTATCTTTATCTTATTTTCTTCGATTATTACATTTACTCCATGGCTAATACTATCTCGTTTTAATAGCTTTACAAATCCATCCTTCATGTTAATAGAAGCCATACCCACAATGCCAAAACATTCAACGGCTGCAGAACCAGCATATTGTCCCAAAACCTCAGTATCGATGATAATTTCACCCATTCCTGTAACCATATGTCCTTTCATATTAACCCTCCAATCTGTTATTAATAAATTGTATTATGTTTATTTCTATATAAATAATTATACCCTTTTTTTTCAAAAAATGAAATACATATTTCTTTTCTTGCATAGTATGATAGTAAACAAGAATACGGAAGCCTTCGTCTATGAAAAGAATGTGCGGTTTTATTTTATTTTGGATTGCTGTAGGAATGACAATTATGTTCTTTCTTACCAATGGCCTCCTTGCTATCCTCATTATCATCCTATGCTTGCTCCTTGGATACAATCTTTTTTGTTGCTAATATAGTTTTTAGGCAGAATAAAAAAGGTGTCTCAAACATCGACGCATCTCTGTTTTTGACACCTTCTTGTCTAACCATACTGTCCTAAGCACGTTCTACTAAACCCGATCTTAAGCAAGAAGTACATACATACATTCTTTGAGCTCCACCGTTAACCTTAACTCTTACAGATTTTACATTAGACTTCCACATTTTATTATTTCTTCTATGTGAATGGCTTACTTGAATACCGAAGTGAGCACCTTTTTCACAAATTGCACATTTAGCCATAAAACGCACCTCCTTATTACTCCATATTGTATGAATTCCATACATCAAACAAACATTATTCTACCAAATATTATATTAGAATGCAAGCATTAATTCATTTTTTTTATTTTTATTGATTATTCCTCACCATCTAAAATAATATGATCGACTGCATCTTTTACTTCTTTACTTTCTTCTGTTTTCTTATCTCCCTTTGTAAATCGGTTAATCAGATCAGGAATCATATCAAGTACCTTTGTTACAGTATCCTGATTTTTAATATTTACTAATCGTGTACTCCCATCTTTTATTACTAAAACAGAACTTGGTGTCATTTTTCCACCCATGCCACCTCCGGCAT
Source organism: Velocimicrobium sp. (assembly GCA_041821315.1). Classification (GTDB taxonomy): domain Bacteria; phylum Bacillota; class Clostridia; order Lachnospirales; family Lachnospiraceae; genus DIGJ01. The sequence goes on from JBGUEO010000005.1 coordinate 148,538, forward strand.
TATTTTTCTTTTTTTCGTCTTGTGAAAAAGCACCAGCACCCACTCCAAAGCTCACATCTACTAAGGGCAATACAATGGTACCATCTTCAAAACGCACCGCATCACCAACTACCGTTTTTGTTGTTAAAAAAGCATCCATACCTTTGAATAAAGATTCTACTGTGTTGTTAAAATTATTTTCTGCCATTACAAAACCTCCTTTAATTTTTCAAAATTTATCTTTAATTTTTTAAACTTCTCATTGACTAGTAATGTAATACTAATACGAAGTAATGTAAACATTCGAACTCGTCCTTTTATAAAAATTTCACCATACAAACATTCTTGTTCAAAATTTGGTATCACTTGAATATGTTTTCCATACACCGAAAACAAGATTCCTATGACTCCTAGTGCTTGTCCTGTCTGACATGGATCCGAACGTCCAAATTCAATGGTTCCATAAATCTTGGTCGGTATAATATGTCGAAGGATTTTTTTTAGGGAATTCCATACAGATAGTAATCCTCTTTTATTTTCTTCTAACTTTAAAAACTCAAGTATCAAATCACCTTTTTCTCTATAGTTTCGAATGGTTGTAAACATGGAATGAATGCGTTCTTTAAAGCTTACCCATTTATCTTTTAATTGACTCCATCGACTCTTTTTATCCGTTGTTGTTTTCTTATTTTGTTTTAATTTCTTTCTCTTTTGAAGCGTTTGATCAATTACTTGTTCTTTATTTGGTACTTCATTTGATTCCATAGATTGATTATCTTTTTTTATTAGTAATTTATTCTCTGATTGGTCGGTCGGGACTTCCATAATTACCAAGTCCGGTTCGGCTCCATGCTTCTCTTTACTATGTTGCCTCTTTTTCTTTTTTTTTCGTGGATAAATTGTAATTCCAAATACAGATACACGATAGGTTAACACGTTCTCTTCATAGTTTATTATTGCAGACAGTATTGAAAATAACCACCGTGCAGTTGCATTTGCTTTTATCTTTTCCTGCTTTTCTGCTGCTGCCTGATATCGTATTGGAACAAATAAACATAGTATTATAAGGAAAAGCAATAACGATAAAACAACAAGTAGAATACTTCCTATTATTTTCAGTACAAGTAAAATTATATGCACCTCTCAACCATCCTATCCTTTTTTCAAAACAGAAACATTCTATTTTGATTCCATTAAAAGGTAAAAAAATCTCTTACCTTTATGTCGCCTGTTTTTTTATAAATATCCTCTATCATGTCCTGTAACAAATCAATCGCATCCTCTCTAGTCTTTGCAATCCCTACTATATACAAACTATTTCTTCTATAATAGCGAAAAAACAACTCATTACAATTTATAATATCAAACAAATTTTTTTCATTTGAAGCAAGACAAATACAATAAAGGCTGTGTGATAATCTCCCATCCTCGATTCTTTTTTTCCATTTATCCGGTTTCTTTTTAATTGAATCATCAAAATATAACTCATTGCTCCATTTAATCATAAAGGCCCCTGCTTATATTGTATCCATGAATTCATTCAAAAGCTTCATAGAAACATTCTTTTCTGCAAAATCACTACATTGTTTTAAGCTGTTCTTAATATAGTGGTATACTTCATCCTTGCTGTTAAAAAAAACTGGCATTTTACTTAATGTCGCAGCCATAATTGATCGCACCACAAACTTTGAACTTTTGTCAAATAAATCCGAAAGTTCTTGAATAAATTGCTTTGTTTGTACTTCAATATAGTTCTCATCCGCAAGCTGCGTATTTATTTTTAATTCAAGCTCAGTAAAAACACTTGATGACATAAGTTTTCCCATTTTTTCCAAATTAAGTAATATTTCTTGGCTATCTTTTTCCGTATCAACTGTAATTTTTGCTTCTAACCGTTGTATTTCATCATAAGCCTTTTCCTGTTCCCCTTCTAGCTTTGAAAATGTATCTTCTAAGTGTTGACGGCTTTCCATATCCAGAGTATCGAAACGCGTGGTATAAACATCCGATAGTATTTTCCTGCAATCCTCTTCTCCCTCCCATGTTACTTGTTCCATACTAGTTCGTGATATTAAAATTGTATCAATGCAGTTTAATAAATCTTGTGCACTCACATAAAAATCACTTTCTATAATTAAATTTTCTGCCATCTTCGATAACAAAAGCGTATATCGACTGTATTCTTCCTTGGTAAGTTTATTATAATCTACTCGTTTAAATAATTCCATTTCATCTTTATGATTCAAAAAGTAATCATCGATGCCCTCGGGCTCATACAACATAGCGCTGCATCGTAATATATATAGATACGAATTTACTGCTTCTTGTTCACTACCTTTATACAGTAAAATACTTTGACGTATCAAATCAAAATAATGCATTTTCGTCATACGAACCGGTAATTGTGCCAAACACGCTTTGATATTATCATTAATTAACATATTATCTTTCACTAAAAAAATAAATTGAAACAGTTTGTTTGCGAACACTTCTTCGTCTATGAGCTCCTCTTTTTGGTATCTTTGTTCACAACGATTAAGGACATATTCGTAAACTTGAAGTTGATCTGTATAAGCAGTTAACACCTGCATTTTTTGAATAATTTGATTTCTTAAGTGTTCCACCTTTAAGATATCCTGTTTTTTGTCTTCATTTGAAGAAGACAGAATTTCTCCAAAAGCCGAATGTATGCTCTGCATTACTTCTTCATCTACGGCTTCACATTCCAACTGTTTTTCGCAAATGATATAATAATCAAATGTTCCTTTAATAAGTGCCGCTTTGTAATATGCATTTATTAATGCATTCATATCCTTTTTCATCTAAAAATCCTCTCGTTACATCTCTTTTAATTATTATACCTATATTAACACCCAGCTGTCAAACCACCGTAAAAAATTCGATACATAACTTACCGACACTGGCATTCCAGAAAGAACTGGATAGAACGCAGCAAACAATAAAATGGTTAGTCCTGCATAGATTATAAAACGCCTTTTCCATAGTACTTGGTCTTGTTCCCACAATTTTTTCATTCCATATCCAATCATTAAAACAACAAACGCTACACTTGGAAAGTAATGATAAATAAATGTAATTCGGGTAACGAAAAACCATGGGACATATTGAGCTAAATACGCTATGCATAAAAATCTTGCTGTTTTATCCCTCTCTTTAATCATCTGATACGCACAATAGAAGAAAGCTACAATCCCTGTCCACCAAACCAACGGATTTCCAAATGCACTAATCCCTTCTTTTACCGTATCTGAAATATATCCAGAATAATACCAAATTGGACGGTACATTGTCGGCCATTGATACCACCACGAAGAATATGGGTGGGTCGCATTTACTGTTGTATGATAATGATACATCGATACTTGATTGTTTAGCATCCGTGCAATAATCCCACGATCCGTACCATCACGAAATGGGATATAAGATAACGTGTAGATTGTGACTGGTATTATTACAAAAAACAGCACACAGAGCAAACAAGTTTGAATTGCGTTGTGAATGCCCTTATTTTTATTCGATGCATTCTTATAATTTTGAATTAAATGTAAGAAAAATATAATAGCAAGACCAATCCCGGCATAAGCGCCTGTCCACTTACAAGCAACACCAAATCCCATACAAATACCAGAAAGTGCCAACCAATAGTTCTTGTTTTCACGTATATACAAAAACATAAATAGATACATAATCATAATAAAAAAGGTTACAAAGACATCAATGGTTGCAATTCTTGTCTGCACGAAATGCATAAAATCAAAAGTAAATAATATGCTGATAATTGTACTTAAAAATGTACTAGATACTAGTTTAAAGGCAAATACATAAATAACTGGAATCATTAAAACTCCAAATAGAGTTCCCATAAACCGCCAGCCAAATGGATTCATACCAAATAGCTTAATACCAAGTGCAATCAATGTTTTTCCAAGCGGTGGGTGGGTATTTTCGTAACTATATTCACCCGTCAAATATTCATAAGCTGTTCTTGCATGATAAATTTCATCAAAATAAGTACTATTGCGAAAGCTGCTTCGACCATCATATACCGATTGTTCATCGTACAATTGAACTGCATTCGGAGTACTTCCTACGGGCGTAATCTGATTTCCATCAAAATCATAAAATACAAGTTCCTCTACCTTTGCTCTTTCGCTTGTTGATGTAATTCTAAGGTATTGCCCTTTGTCATTGATATCCACACTTCCCCAGCAAAATACACTAATCATTTGCCATTCTGTAACAAAATGATAGGGGCCTTCCACATCTTGTGCCATTTCTAATCGAAAGCCTCGATTTTCTAAATTACCAAGATAATAACTTATTTTGGAGATATACGTTGATTTCCCCATATCAAGCACAACACTTTCGTCCGCATTGGAAAATGTATAGTACGATTCACACGCCCTGTTTTGACCTAAGTCATAAAATGCAATACATGCATACACCAAAGAAAGGATCAATATAATAACATAGTCTTTTCGCTTTAGTTGTTTGATTTTTTCATTACAAATCTCAGTTCTTGCGCTACCCTTTTCCCTGCTATTTTGATATGTTTTTTGTTTTAAGCCAAAACTTTTAAAAATCTGATAGCATAAATATCCAAAGGAGCCAATCAAGAATATAGAATCTAAAAATGCCACTTTATTAAATTTTCCTACTTCATTTAAAGGATAATAAAGAACATGAAACACATTAATAAAATGTCCAAGTGAAAAAAGTAGGTAGGAGATGAGCCATTCCTTCTTTTGTGTATATACATAGGAAAGAAGTAAAATGGCAAGTATTGGATACAAATATCTTTCATGCATTCGAACAGAAAATAAGAACATACCACCAATAATTACAGCTCCCGCAATCATATAGCGTTCCGTTTCTTTTTTTCCCTTCATACAAATATAAGCTGCAAAAATAACAGTTATCAAAATTGCGATACTTCCAATTTTACTATAAGCGATACCAAGAAATGTTACATCCTGTGATACCCAGTTTTGTCCAAAAAGATTCCATATATTATACGCATTTACAGACGCATATGGATACGATGCCATAGTCTTTATATACTGCGTAATCACATTAATTATACCAAATGGAAGCATCCCCATCAGTAAGCTTATGAGTGCAAGACATGCCCATAACGATTGTTTTGAAAACTCTTTTAATTGAAATTTACCTTCTTTAAAAACTGCATTCCACACACCAAACAATAGAACTGGCGTAAAAACAAGTGTCTGTGGTTTTATCAAAACTCCAATTGCAAATATGAAATATGACAAGGGAAGTTTATGTTCCGATACCAAATAGCATACCAATATGACACAAAGCGTAAAAATTGAGTCTACTTGTCCCCATACTGCACTATTAATAAAAATCGCCGGATTGAATGTAAACAATAAAACTGCATATAAGCCAATTTTTTCACTTTTTCTTTTTGCTATCTTCCATATAAATAAAGCTGTGAGTGTATCACAAATGATTGCCGGCATTTTCATTAGAATTAAATTTGCAAACGAATCCCATGGAAGCGTTATAATCTGCCGAAACTTCCCAAGTATCCATAAAATATACATATATCCTGGCGGATAATCGGTGAATACATCACTGCTATAAAAATTATGACATCCTGTTTGAACAATACGGTCTGCCCAGGAAATAAAACAGGACAAATCGGATGCATGTCCCTTACTTATTCCAGCTAAAATAATTCGAAAAATAACCCCAAGTATCATATAGTGAATCGCACGATAGTACGATTTTTTTTGTTTCATTTTAATCGTCTGACCCGCCCTCATACGTTCAAATCTCCTTTCACAACTCCCCATTTTCTCGTTTTTTTCTATAAAACAAAACAAGGTCGACAATTTCCATGAGAATTTGTCGACCCAAACATACATTATGAATGTTATTTCACATGTTCATGTGTAAACAAATGTTCCGTGCAATATTCATAGTTTCCATTACATTTTGAACAAAAACGAAATTCTAAGTTTTCATCATCAAATTCAGTTCTTCCACATACGGAACATTTATGTCTTGTAATACCTGTATTGTTTTTAATTTCTTTTTTAAATTGACTTCGCCTGTGATACTGCTTTGGAGATACCTTTTTGTAATTTCTAGTCATTAAAAAGAAAATCAAAAAGTTTGCAATTCCAATTACAGTTGCCAGTGCATATGCGTACTGCCCTATTGTTAGATATGAAATAACCTCATACCCTATGATAACTCCATACAAAATTCCAAGCCACTTAACTTTAATTGGTATAACAAAGAATAATAATAATTGAACATCTGGATACAATACTGCAAATGCTAAAAACATAGCTTGGTTAATCGCACTCAATCCAATTGGAAAACTACTTCCAATTGCCACATATAAAATAATAGAAGCTACAATATTTAATAATAATCCCGATAAATAATATAAATTGAAACGAAATGCTCCCCATGCATTTTCAAGAGAATTACCAATCATATAGTATAAATACATTTCAACTCCAAAGAACAAAATATTCATTGGATTGACAAATCCAGAGGAACTCGATAAGCCCGGATAAAATACAAAGGTAACAATTCTCCAAATCTGTCCATGAAGTATCTGCCCAAAGTCTAATGACAAATAACTATAATAAAATCCTGGTGTCATAATTCCAAGAATTGCTCCAAGTACATTAATAATTACAATATATCGCATCAGCCCCTGAATGGCAATTTTTCCATATTTTCGTTCCAATTTATTCAAAATTTTCATGCACTAACCTCCGTTTTTTCCTTTGTTTTTTACAAAGTGAATAATGTGATTATATACTTTTTCCCTTTCATTTGTCAAATTAGAATCTATATCATTCCTCATCACTCACTTCTGGAATAATAAGGGTTGCGCCTGGTTTTAACCATATTTTGTTTGAAGTATTAAATTTTAATAAATCTTTCACATCAATATCAAATTGTTCTAAGATACCTTCCAATGTATCACCTTCTTTTATTACATATGATACTATGCTCTCTTGCATAGTAGGTAGGTCTGGAACTAAACTTGGCATTGTAATTGGCCGTTTTTGTTTCTCTGGTTTTTCCATAATGACAGGAATGCAAATTTCCGAACCTACTTTTAAATCATATACATCAACATATGGATTTGCTCTCATAATAAGTGCCAATGACATGTCGTACATTTTGCTGATCTTATAAAGAGAATCTCCTTCCTTCACTACATGTACTTTTCCTTCACAATATTCGAAATTCATAAATAATCCTACTCTTTTTGCTACTAGTATATTCAAATTGTATGAAAAAGTTCTCTTTTCTTATAAAATTTTTATGATTCATTTCTTGCTTATCGCAAATGGGTAGCGTATAATATTTTTGTATGTTCAAACAAAAGGAGGTACAGCAAAAAGAGAAACAACTCTTCGCTGAATAATATGAATAAAGTATATAATACACTAGGCATTGACATCGGTTCAACCACTGTCAAAATAGCCATATTAGATAAAGAAAATCAAGTTATTTTTTCTGATTATCAAAGACATTATGCCAATATACAAGAAACCCTAAGTCGCATTTTAAAAGATGCCCTTCAAAAATTGGGAAACGTTGAATTTGCACCGATGATAACCGGATCCGGTGGCTTATCGATTGCAAAGTATCTTAATATTCCCTTCGTTCAAGAGGTAATTGCTGTTGCAACCTCTCTCGAAGATTATGCACCCCAAACAGATGTTGCCATTGAACTTGGTGGTGAAGATGCAAAAATTATCTATTTTACCGGTGGAATGGAACAACGAATGAATGGTATCTGTGCAGGTGGTACCGGTTCTTTTATTGATCAAATGGCAACTCTCCTAAAAACAGATGCCGCTGGTCTAAATGAATACGCTAAGAATTATAAAGCAATTTATCCAATTGCAGCCCGTTGCGGTGTATTTGCAAAATCCGATATTCAACCATTAATTAATGAAGGAGCAACAAAGGCAGATCTTTCTGCTTCTATTTTTCAAGCAGTTGTAAATCAAACCATCAGCGGATTAGCATGTGGCAAGCCAATTCGTGGAAATGTTGCTTTTTTAGGTGGTCCCCTTCATTTCTTAACCGAGCTCAAAGAAACCTTTATTCGTACATTAAAATTAAAGAACGATCAAATTATTGCTCCAACTCATTCTCATCTTTTTGCAGCCATTGGTTCGGCAATGAATTCAAAGGGAGAAAACGTTACCACCATTGAAGAATTAGTGACACTTTTAGCTTCCAATATTCAAATTGAAATGGAAGTCTCTCGTATGGAGCCCTTATTTCATAATGAAGAAGAATATGATACTTTTCTTGCCGAGCATTCTGTTCATGCGGTTATAAAAGACGAGCTTTCTACTTATGAAGGAAATTGTTTTTTAGGCATTGATGCTGGTTCTACTACAACAAAAGCTGCCTTGGTAGGTCAGGATGGAGCACTTTTATATTCCTTTTATAGTAACAACAATGGAAGTCCTTTAAAAACGACAATTAAGGCTATTAAGGATATCTATTCACAACTTCCTGACAGTGCAACTATCGTTCGCTCCTGTTCAACTGGGTATGGTGAAGCGTTAATTAAGTCTGCTCTCCTTTTGGATGAAGGGGAAGTAGAAACCGTTGCACACTACTATGCTGCCGCTTTTTTTGAACCCGAAGTGGATTGTATCCTAGACATTGGCGGGCAAGATATGAAATGCATCAAAATTAAGAATCAAACGGTTGATAGTGTTCAACTAAATGAAGCTTGCTCTTCTGGATGTGGCTCCTTTATCGAAACCTTCGCAAAATCATTAAATTACGAAGTTGCAGATTTTGCAAAAGTTGCATTATTTGCAAAATCTCCAATTGATTTAGGCTCTAGATGTACCGTTTTTATGAATTCTAAAGTAAAACAAGCACAAAAAGAAGGGGCCAGTGTTGCTGATATTTCTGCTGGTCTTGCATATTCTGTCATAAAAAATGCATTATTAAAAGTAATAAAAATCACCGATCCAAAAGATCTCGGCAAAAAAATAGTTGTGCAAGGTGGAACTTTTTATAATGATGCCGTTCTTCGTAGTTTTGAACAAATCTCAGGATGTGTAGCGATTCGCCCAGATATTGCTGGAATAATGGGTGCTTTTGGTGCTGCCTTAATCGCCCGTGAGCACTATGATGAATCACTCAATACAACAATGCTCTCCATAGAAGAAATCAATGCACTTCGATTTGAAACATCCATGGCGCGGTGTAAAGGATGTACCAACAGTTGTCTTCTTACCATCAATCGTTTTACTGGAGGACGCCAATTTATTTCTGGAAATCGTTGTGAACGTGGGCTTGGTAAAGAAAAGAAAAACAATGAAATTCCTAACCTCTTTGAATATAAACGGAAACGACTGTTTCAATATGAACCATTAGAAGCAGATAAATCATATCGAGGAACTGTTGGAATACCTCGCGTACTCAACTTGTATGAAAATTATCCATTTTGGTTCACTTTTTTTACACAATTGGGTTATCGTGTAATCCTATCACCCGAGTCCAATCATAAAATTTATGAACTTGGTATTGAATCCATACCAAGTGAATCCGAATGCTACCCAGCAAAGCTTGCACACGGTCATGTAACATGGCTGATTCGTCAAGGATTAAACTACATTTTTTATCCTTGTATTCCATATGAACGACTAGAAGTTAAAGATGCGAACAATCACTACAATTGCCCTATCGTTACTTCATATGGAGAAAATATTAAAAATAATATGGAAGAACTAAGAAGCGACCAAATTACATATCAAAATCCGTTTTTATCTTTTGAAACAGAAGAGATTGCAACTTCTCGCCTAATTCAATATTTTAAACAAGAAAATAATATTCCAGAAATTGAAATTAAGACTGCTGCCCATGCAGGTTGGTTAGAAATGCTTCAGGTAAAAAAAGAAATCGAGCAAAAGGGAGAAGAAACCATTTCTTACCTCGAAAAAACGGGGAAAAAGGGGATTGTTCTTGCTGGACGTCCATACCATATTGATTCTGAAATTAATCATGGTATTCCAGAGCTGATTACCTCATATGATATTGCTGTGTTAACGGAAGATAGTGTCAGTCATTTAGGTATGGTTGACCGTCCAACCATTGCGATGGATCAATGGATGTATCACTCCCGTCTTTATCAGGCGGCTTCTTTGGTGCGTACCAAAGACTGTTTGGAGCTTATTCAACTAAATTCCTTTGGTTGTGGTCTTGATGCAGTAACTACTGACCAAGTAAATGATATTTTGACAAAATCAGGTAAGATTTATACCGTTCTTAAAATTGATGAAGTAAATAATTTAGGTGCAGCCAGAATCCGTATTCGTTCTCTCCTATCAGCGATCAAAGATCGTGATGCAAGATCAGTTATGATGCATCCTAAGGCAGATACTGCACATCATAGAGTCATGTTTACCAAAGAAATGCGAAAAGAATACACCATTCTTTGCCCGCAGATGTCACCCATTCATTTTGACATTTTATTACCCGCCTTATCATCCTGTGGCTATAAGCTTCACGTATTACCAGAAGATAACCGTTCATCGGTTGATGTTGGTCTAAAATATGTAAACAATGATGCTTGTTTTCCTTCTCTCATTGTCGTAGGGCAAATTATGGAAGCGCTGCTTTCTGGTCAATATGATTTGTCTAAAACTGCAGTTATCATTACACAAACGGGCGGTGGTTGCCGTGCAACAAACTACATCGGCTTTATCCGACGTGCACTCGAGAAAGCTGGAATGCAACAAATTCCTGTTATCTCGTTAAGTGCAGGTGTAGAATCCAATCCAGGTTTTAAAATTACTCCAGCAATGATAAATCGCTCGCTTCAAGCTCTTGTTTACGGAGATATTTTCATGAAAGTTGTCTATAAAACAAGACCTTATGAAAAAGTAGTCGGATCTGTAAATGCACTGCACGAACGATGGAAAAAGAAATGTGCACAGGATGTGCAAAGTGGAAATGTAATGACTTTTAAGAAAAACATACAAGGAATTATCAACGACTTTGATCACATCGCTTTAACCGATGAAATAAAACCAAAAGTCGGTATTGTAGGTGAGATATTAGTTAAGTTTTTGCCCGCTGCAAACAATCATATTGTTGAGCTCTTGGAATCAGAAGGTGCCGAAGCAGTTTCTCCTGATTTGATTGACTTTTTTATGTACTCTTGCTACAATGCAAATTTTAAAGCAGATTTTCTTGGAAAGAGTAAAAAATCTGCTAAGCTCAATGCTATTGCAATCTGGTTCATTGATAACTATCGTAAAACTGCGAAACAAGCGTTTGAAAAAAGCACTCGTTTTCAACCACATGTTTCAATCGAAACACTTGCCCAATATGCATCTCCTCTTGTTTCTTGTGGAAATCAAACGGGTGAGGGTTGGTTCTTAACTGGTGAGATGATTGAATTAATCCATTCTGGTGTACCAAACATTGTATGTGTACAACCATTTGGATGCTTGCCAAACCATGTAGTTGGTAAGGGTGTTATCAAAGAATTACGACGAGAATTTCCTAACTCAAACATTGTAGCTGTTGATTATGATCCAGGAGCTAGTGAGGTTAATCAGCTAAATCGTATTAAATTAATGCTCGCAACAGCAAATAAAAATCTATTAAAGTAATGCACAAAAATGACTAACATTAAAATAAGCTCTATAAATGCGAGTAATAAAACCTTCGCATTTATAGAGCTTACTTAATTATTTAACTAAGCTAGAATACAACTACCATTTCTTTGACTCTGATTCTGATTCTGACCTTGTCCACGTCCCATTTTGTTTGTATTTCTCTGTAACTGCTTCCCATTTCCAGAATTAGTGAATCCGTCCTGTGCATTTTGAAACGCTGCTAAATGCTTTTTAGAAGCATTTACTAATCTCTCAAACACATCTTTTACATCATTTGGAATATTTTCTTTCAAAAAGCTTTCATACATTTCAATATTTTTTTCTTCTGCGATTACACCAATATCATAGGAATCCTCGAGTGATTTTGGAGTTGTTACAAGAAGGCTCCAATCTTTTTTGGAAACTGTCACACCATATGTTTCTAATAGCGGTGTCAATAAACGAATATGCGTACCCTCCGCTTTGATAATATTAGAAAATGGCTTTTGTACACCAAATTCATCCATAATTGCTTGATATTCTGCTTGTGCTAAATATTCATCTTCCATTGCATAGTTTAACATTTCTTCTAATGTATAACTAGAATCTGCAAGTGCAGCGGTAGAACCATTTGCAACATTATCCGCATATGCTGTTTCACCTCTTGTTAAACCCATTGCTAAAATACCACATGTGAAAAGACTACCTACTATTCTTATTACTCGTTTATTCATACTAAACATCTCCTTTTTAAATGAATTTTTTAATTGTTCCTTCGTTCTTTGTTACAACCTCATTATAGGAGAAACTTATGATAGAAATGTGATAGAAGTTAAAAAGAAGTATGATATTACCATATATAAATAGTTGTATTTCTTTTGGGTAAGTCAAATACTCTATAAGGAGCTATCTACCCTATCTTTAGGCAATTCAAACCAAAAAGTAGTTCCTATATTTACTTTACTCTCAACCCCGTAAGGTACTTTATGCAACTCTAAAATATTTTTTACGATTGCAAGCCCTAACCCAGTACTCTTCTCTTTCTTATTACCCGACCGTTTGCCCTTATAGTAGCGCTCAAAAACATGTCCTAAGTCTTCCGGCATAATTCCTTCTCCATTATCTTTTACTTCAATTCTTACATGATTTTCCGTTTGTCGTATTACTATTAAAACAATACCATCTTCCTTCGTATATCGAAATGCATTTTGAATCAAATTATAAAATACCTGTTCAATCCTATTTTTGTCTCCGTACAAATTATCTTTCAACTCTTCCATTCCATGAATCGCAAATGAAGTTGTCTCTCCCTTTAATCCAAATCGATTGTAAATACGATACAATAAATCATTTAAAGAAAACGACCGCTGCTCTAAAGTAATTGCTCCAGATTGAAGTTGTGATAGATTTAACATATCCTCAATCAATATACCAAGCCGTTCCGTTTCTTCAATAATAATACCCAGTTGTTTTTCCCTTTTCTCCGAGTTGGCGCCTGTAACATCCCGTAATGTTTCCGCATAACCCCGAATCAGTGCAAGCGGAGTCCGTAACTCATGTGACACATTTGCAATTATTTCCTTTTGTAACAATTCATTTCTAGAAAGTGCCTCTCCCATTCCATTCATTCTTGTGGCAAGCTGTCCGATCTCATCTAATCCAATTTTTTCAACTCTTGCTTCAAAATTGCTATGTGCGAACGATTCTGCTACACTACTAATTTCCACGATTGGCTTTGAAAAATTTTTTGCAAGCTGAAATGAAATAATTATGGCCACAATTAACAATATTACTGTAATTAAAATGAGCTGTTTCTTTAAAATATCAGCCGTGTCTTGCAATGAGGCCATTGGTAACATAACAATCATAGCACCTTCCACCACTTTATTATGGTAGATAGGCATTGCCATAATCACAAATTGATAGCCAAACTTTGGATGTGTAAGTTCTGTTTTTGATTCATTGCCAAGTAGTGCTTGCTGCGCTACCTCTGTAATTGATTCTTTCATCATTTTGGGTATATTTTTACTATTCATCGAATATATTTCATAGACGATTTTATGCTTCTCATTTATAATTTGTAATGATATCTGCTTTTCATATACAAAATTATCAATTGATTCTATAATAGGAACTGTATTCACTACTTGCTGTAATGTTTCCACTTTTTCAATCTGATTTTCTATCTGATTCGCTTGTGACAAAACTTCCCTAAGTTCCAATACGGAATAGAATTTTTCTAAAAAAACAATTTGGAACAACCACAACAACAAAATAATAATACCAACTAATATCATCATTCCAAACCAAAGCTTTCGTCGAATGCTTTTCATGCTTCGTCCTCCGCTTCAAATTTGTATCCAATTCCCCATGCAGTAATTATCCATTTTCGATATTCCTTCAAACTTTCTCGCAACATTTTTATATGGGTATCAACCGTTCTCACATCTCCAACAAATTCATATCCCCATACTAAATTCAAAAGTTGCTCTCTTGAAAAGACTTTCCTCTGATTATTAACAAAAAAATTTAATAAATCGTATTCTTTTGGCGTCAAGCTTACTAATTCATTGGAAAGATAAACATTTCTTGCATCCAAATCAATTTGAAGATTTGCAATTTGCAAATGATTTGGTTCTTCTTCTTTGAGAGAACTAGTACTTCTCATAATGATTGCTTTGATTCTAGCAAGTAATTCTTTGGGACTAAACGGTTTCACGATGTAGTCATCCACTCCAAGCTCAAATCCAAAAAGCTTATCATATTCTTCTCCTCTTGCTGTTAACATAATAATTGGAACTTTTGATTCTTTTCGTATTTCTCTTAACACTTTCCAGCCATCCATTTTAGGAAGCATAACATCTAATATAGCCAATGCAATCTTATTATTTCTAAATTTATTAATCCCATCCACTCCATCTACTGCTTCTATTACTTCAAAGTCTTCCAATGATAAATATTCTTTTACAATATCTCGGATTCCTTGCTCATCATCAACAACCAAAATTTTTAGATTATCCATTATTATCCTCTTTTCATCAAACAAATTGCTCCTAACTCCTATTTCTATTTTTATTATATCACTTGAATCGCTTTTGTCCTATCAAAATCTTAATTCATGTGACATCATCACAGATAAAATCTTTTTCTTTTGTTACACTTATCATAACAAATCATACGTTTAAAAAGAGGAGGTACGTTCGAATGATAGTAAAAACAATTTTGGGAACTGCTATTGGTGGATTCCTAGGTTTTCTTTATTATAAAAAAATTGGATGCCCAAGCGGAACCTGTCCAATCACTTCAAATCGCTATAGTTCTATTATATATGGCGCATTGATGGGTTTTATGCTAACAACCAGCTTTTAATAAACTCCAAAAAAATGACTCAAAATCCATTTCAAATGAATTTTGAGTCGTTTTTATATATTCTCAATTTGCCAATCAACCGCTTCAACACCATTTGCAATTAAAAATTCATTTGCTTTGCTAAAATGTTTGCTACCGAAAAATCCTCGATAGGACGATAATGGACTCGGATGTGGAGCTTTCAATATTAGATGTTTGGGATTTGTAAGCATCGATATTTTATTTTGTGCCGGTCTTCCCCAAAGTAAATAAACTATTGGACGATCTTGCTCATTTACAGCATGAATAACTGCATCCGTAAATGTTTCCCATCCATGTCCCTGATGAGAATTCGCCTGATGAGCGCGAACGGTAAGTACCGTATTTAGCATTAAAACTCCCTGTTCTGCCCACTTTTTTAGATATCCATTATTAGGGATATAACAACCTAAGTCTGTATTTAGTTCTTTATATATATTTTGTAGAGAAGGAGGTATTGCCGCCTGATTTGGCAATACCGAAAAACTCAATCCATGTGCCTGATTTACATTATGATACGGATCTTGCCCCAAAATAAGCACCTTTACCTTACTAAGTGGCGTGAAATGAAACGCATTAAAAATATCATTTGCAGGCGGATATATCACCGTTGTCTCATATTCACCCTTTATAAACTGGTATAATTCCATATAATATGGTTTCTTAAATTCCTCCGCTATCGCATCAAGCCAGTCATTCTTAATTTCACTCATTTTATCCCCCAAGCATTCTAGACCCGAACACTAACTCCTTTATCTTTTAAATATCGTTTTAAATCCATTATTTCAAGTTCTTTGTAATGAAAAAGAGAAGCCGCTAACACCGCATCTGCTTTACCATCCGTTAATGCCTCATAAAAATGTTCTTTCGTCCCTGCTCCTCCAGAAGCAATTACTGGAACCGAAACATTCTCTGAAATAATACGAGTAAGTGCTATATCATAGCCATCCTTTGTTCCATCGCAATCCATGCTCGTTACCAATATTTCACCAGCACCTAAATTGGTCGCTTTCATTGCCCATTCCACCGCGTCAATTTCCATATCAATACGTCCACCGTTTTTATAAATATTCCAACCACTTCCGTCCGCCCTACGTTTTGCATCAATTGCTAAAACAACACATTGACTTCCAAACTTATCTGCAGCCTCCTGAATTAAATTGGGATTTAAAATTGCCGCCGTATTGACCGCTATTTTATCTGCTCCTTCCCGAAGTAAAAGCTTAAAATCATCTACGGTACGAATCCCTCCGCCTACGGTAAAGGGAATGAATACAGTTTCTGCCACATGTCTTACCATATCAAGTTTGATGTCTCTTGCATCCGAAGATGCTGTAATATCTAAAAAAACCAATTCATCGGCACCCGCTTTATCATAAGCCGCTCCCACTGCAACAGGGTCACCCGCATCTCTTAAATTCACAAAGTTTATTCCTTTTACAACTCGTCCATTATGTACATCCAGACAAGGTATTATTCTTTTTGTAAACATCTCTGTCCCTCTCTTTCTTACAAGTAATAATTTGTTTTATAAATTCGCAAAATTTTCAAGAATTCTAAGTCCAACTTCACTACTTTTTTCTGGATGAAATTGACATGCAAAAATATTATTTTTCTCAATTGCCGCATGAATATTGGTCGAATAATTTGTAGTTGCCGCAACTACACCTTCATCCTCTGCAGTTAAATAATACGAATGGACAAAATAAACATAGGAATTTTCTTCAATCCCTTGAAATAACTTTGTTCCTGGTTTTATCGACAAGGAATTCCATCCCATATGTGGAATCTTTAATCCGTCTTTTGATGGTATCTTCGTTATCTTCCCTTTTAAAATTGAAAGTCCCTCTATTCCTTTAGATTCCTCACTTGACTCAAATAACAACTGTAATCCCAAACAAATACCGAAAAAAGGTGTACCTTTATCGGCCACCTTCTTTAGTGTATCTACTAAATTATATCGATGTAGTTTTTCCATAGAATCACCAAAAGATCCAACTCCTGGTAATATAACTTTGTCTGCTTTTAAAATTTCTTCTGCATCACGAGTCACTAATACATTCTGTCCTAATGATTCCAATGCTTTTTCTACGCTTTTTAGATTCCCTGCGTCATAATCGACGATCACTATCATATGTTATCCTCCTAATTAATCGATGCGGCTTTAATCACTTTCTGGCTATATTTTTCTTGACTATCACTATGAATAATACTATACGAATCCATTTCAGTCAGTTCAAATATAGAATTAAGTTCTGCTAAAATTTGAGTTCGAACAAAATCCAAATCACTCTTAATGCCTAATTCCTTTGCAATACTTATATATTCATCATATCTTTGAAGACCTTTTAACAAGGAATCTAAGGCTTCAGGATACATTTCCATATTATAATAGTTATTATAAGAATTTAACTGTTTATTTACAAACATAACCGTCATTATTTTATCATACATTTCATGATCTTTTTCTTTTATTTCAATACCACTTACTTCGTCATACGCATTATTATATTTTTGTATTCCAAAATATTTTGTTGCATTCTTAATGCTCTGTGCATAAGAGAAACTATCGGTACCAAGAATAATGCAAGCTGCAATAATACCAAAAAGCATGAATACAATCGTAGCACCCATTCGATTGATTCTTCCTTCTTCCTCTTCTACAACAACCTTTATTTTCTTTTCTTTTTTAGATTGTGCTTTTTCTTTTTTTTCTGCTAACTTTTGTGCTTTTATCTCAGCCGCTTTGCTGGCTTTTTCCTTTTTTATTTCATCTTGTTCTTTCTTTATTAAAGCTTTTTCCGCTTTTATTTGATCCTTTGTCTTTTGAGGCTTTATGATTGGATTTCCATCTTCATCCAACGGTTCTTTGGACTCATTTTGCTTTCGTGCTTTCTCATCATGAATATTTCCAAATAAACGTTTGAAAAAACCGATTTTTCTAGGTTTTGATTCTAAAACCTCTTCCACGGAATCTTTCAATAAATTTTCTTCTATTTCCAACCCTTCTTGGCTTTCAGTATTTTGAAATTCTTCATCCAATAATGGCATTGAAAATATATCTTCTTGTTCGTTTTCTGACGAATTATCTTCGGCAAACATATCTAAGTTATCAAGAGCATCTGGATTTGAAGCTTCTGATTCTAATAATCCAAGCAAGTCTTCAACATCTGCCATAGGGTCATTTTGATTATCTTCCTCTATTTCTTCTTCACTTTTATCTTGTTCATCAAGCGTTTCTTCATTTGTACTCGATTCATCAGAAAGTAATGATTCCATCAAATTATCTTCAAATAAACTCTTCTCTTCATTTGCATCTTCCTGTTGATTAAACGGTTCGATATTTTCAGTGGTCTCTTCTTCCGACAAATCCTGACTACTTGATTGTTCTTCTTTGACTATAGGTTCTTTTTCTTCGAAGAGATTCTCTTTTATCAAATCTTTTGATTCTTCTACCAAATCTTGTGATTCCTCTACCTGTTCCTGTGGCTCTTCTACCGTGTCTTTCAACTCTAGAAGAGAAGATTCAACATCTGTCTCTATCATTGGATCTATTTCTTCCTTTTGAGTATCTACGGGCATTATAACGGATGAATCCGCATCATTTTTTAACATTTGATCCGTAACTCCCAGCTTAATACTATTAAATTCTTGCTCCATTCGCATGGATACATCATCAAAATCTTCAAACTCGTCAATATTATCTAGTTCATCAAAACTAAAATCATCTTCCAAATCAAATAATGCATCTTCATCTATATCACTCATATTAATTTCTTCTAGATCTTTTTCATTTATTTGAAAAGAATTAGCATCATTATTTAACATAGTATTTAAACTATCTGAACTATCTGAACTAGATGACACATGTTCAAGTAAACTATCTAAGTAAGACTCATCTTTGTGTTCCATAATAACACTTCTCCTTTTGTATAATATATTCACTCTATTCTAACATAATCAATACCGATTAACAAGTAATTGATTTGCAAATGAGTGCAACTATTTGTTGATTTACTTCCTATTCAAATTTCATTAATGACACAAAAAAAACACTTCAATTTTTTTTAAATGAAGTGTTTTTCATCATTTTACTTATCTGTTCCAAGTAATTTGTCAATTGCTTGTACTAAAGAACCAATTTCTGGTTTTGATAATTGTGCATCAACACCCAAAGATTCTCCTTTTCTTCTCATTTCCTCATTTACTAAGGAAGAGAAAATAATTACAGGAACTTTTCCAATGATTTCATCAGTTTTAATTAGTTTTGCCAAACGATGACCGTCCATTTGTGGCATTTCAATATCTGTAATGACACAAGCTACTTTTTCTGAAAAATTCCCAGAATCTTTATATTCCGATAATTTATTCCAGGCTTCTAATCCATTATTGCACAATGTCAAATTATTATATCCAGCTTTCGATAGACAATCGGATATTAATCTTATTAATAATTGGGAATCTTCAGCAATTAATATTGGCAAATTATTTCTTTGGCGCACTCCTAGATGATCAATATCGGAAGTTTTAAGTCCTGTTTCTGGGCTAATATCAGACACAATTTTCTCAAAATCCAAAATAACAATTAATTTTTTCTCTAAGCGAATAATTCCAGTTGCCACACCAGTTTCTCCCGTATTAATGGTTGCATCCGGCTTCGCAATATCAGCCCATGAAACTCGATGAATACCAATTACCCCATGAACATGAAATGCTGTGTTTAATTTATTGAAATTAGTCACAATAAACATATCAATTTTCTTATCACCAACAGTTGTAAGGTTCAAACATTTTTCAAGATTGACCACAGAAATAATTTCATCTCTTGGCATAAAAATCCCCTCAATGGATGGATGTGCATTGGGAATTGGAGTAGGCTGTTGATAAGGTAATATTTCTTTTATTTTAGCTACATTAATACCATAATAATTATTTCCAACTTTAAACTCAAGGATCTCTAGTTCATTCGTTCCACTCTCTAATAAGATACCTGTTTCCATATCTATACCTCCAGTACATTCAAATATCATTAAATTCATTCGTATATATGTATTATAGTATATTTTTTTTAGAAATACAAACTATATTCGCAAAAAATCCATTTTTTCGAGAAAAAGTTAGAAATTAATGAATATTTACAATTCAATAGATTTAAAAAAGAGATAAAAGAATTCTTTTATCTCAAATTAATATCATAATCAATGATATCTTCAAAACTACACATTGTCGAGAACTGTTACCAGTTCTCTCATCCATTCGTTTT